>CP071065.1:4102500-5302500 GCA_017164015.1 Nostoc sp. UHCC 0702 | reverse complement strand
ACCTGTTGTCACACTGCCGTAAATATTACCACTCCACAAGTGAACCCACTCGCCAGCTGGAAAATATACATTGGCGGTCTTTTTACCTGGCTTTAACACTGGTGCTACTAAAAACTCACTACCTAAGAGAAATTGCTCTTCAAGTTTGTAAACATTTGGGTCGTCAGGGTAGTGAAGAATCAAATGCCGAATGATAGGATATCCTTTAGTTGCGGCTTCTGTCATCAATTGCTGGCGATATCCAGCCAAAGCTGCATAGACTTTCGCCCAATAACTGAAAGTTGCGAGGCTATGTTGATCAGTATAAAATTGAACATTTTTATCAGGTTGATTGCCTTCGTGGGTGCGGAAGACTGGAGTGAAAGCGTTCATTTCCATCCAGCGATAAAGTAGTTCGCGCGATCGCCTAAATCCGATACCGATGGCTTCCAGAATCGGGTTGGCAATACTTGTATACCCACCAATGTCACTGTGGTTGATGCTGAACCCAGACAAACCACCACTAATCGCGCCTTTGACAGCACTAACTATGCCATCATTTATACCCCAAGTCGTGTTTTGATCTCCTAACCACATACATGTGCTGTGAGATGGTGTTTGCAAAAATCCGGCTCGATTGAAAAACCAAGCGTCGCCTGCTTTACCAGCTTCTTGAATAGCTTCGCGGTTGAGTCCTACCCAATCAACTGGGTATTGGTTGTGATAAACTAACCCAGATTCATCGCCAGCATACAACCCTTCAAAGGGTGCTGCTTCTGCAAAGTCAGCCATCCAGAATTTAGCACCTTTGCCTAACACTTCTTCTTTAAGCACATTTTTGAACCATTTGCAAGCATCTGGGTTAGTCAAATCGAGCAAAGCCGCAGAGAAATCAGTACTTTCAATGAGGTATGGTTCGTTGGCTTGATTTTTTTTGACTACAAAGCCTTGTTGCAAAGCTTCTGTATACAGATTACGCTGTTGTGGGTTTGATTTGAGTGGGCGATCGACCAGAAAGGGATTGACATATACCCCAACTGCAATTTTTGCCTCTGCCAAGTCGCTTACCAACTGCTGCCAACCTGGATAAGCGGTTTCATCAAGCTGCCAGTTCCACCATAACTGTTTTCCGGCGATCGTGCGGCGTTGACCGACCCAATCCTGAAGCCAGAATCCGGCAATGGGGGTGTCGAGTGAGCGCAGTTGCGACCAAACTTTCCGGACTAAGGCTGTACCGCCTTGCATACCCACGATCGCACCTTGATGCACCCAATCGGGAAGTGGTGGCATTCTTCCTACATAGTTGGTATAAAGTTCAATAATATCTAGGGGTGTCTCACCGCAAAAAATTCGCCCCTGCATACAACTTGATGAAACTCGGATTGTTGCAATCTGCGGATCGCGCAAGTTGAAAATTGAGGGTTCAGTGTTCGTGAGAAATATTCCTCGTCCCTTGCTAGTGAAAAAATAGGGGACAGGGGCATAACTGGAAAATCTATTGCCAGCTACACCCAGCAAATTGAGGGTTCGTGGGCCGCGATCGCCACGACCAATTCCCCCTTCCTCACAAACGATTGGTATCCATTGTCCTTTACAGTCGATATCAGAAAATTGCTCTCCAAAACCATAAAAATGTTCGTCTGGAGAAGTTGTAAATTGCAACTGTATTTCATTGACATTCCCATCAATAATTTGCAGTTGGAAATCGAGTTCTTTTGACCCTACAGTTCGCAATTTCAAAACATATTGGGGTTCCTTACCAGCACTTTGGCGACCTACAAGACGACCAGAAATTTCCAGGGTATCGTCTTGTTGTTTGATGCCCTCAACAATTTGATCAGAAAAACTTGCATGTTTTTGTTCATCAACTTCGATAGAACCTCGTTCCTCAATAATAGTTAGACTCACATCGCCGCCACTGACAAAACTACAACCAGGAGATGTCTGCCATATGATTTTTGCTGAATTACTTTGATGAATAATCTGCAAACTCGGCTGTTTTGCCTCGCTACCTTGCCAATCAATCGTAAATTCTCCCAATTTAAAACTTTGACTGGGTACAGAAGTGGAAATCTTACCAGGCGCAATCAACTTCCAACGGCTGAGTTTTTTCAACGGTTCAGTCAGGAGTCTCAAAAGCCGTTTCAGTACCCAACCGTTAGAAGCAATGGTGTACTGCGGGTACGTAACTGGGTACGAAGATTGCCAAGGAGCTTTCATCAGTTTTGCAAATTAAAACTAGATTTTATTTGATTTCAGCAACTCAGGCAAACCAATGTATCGTATGTTTAATATTTCGATGCAAATATAAAAAGGGAATTAGAAATGGGGCACTTGTACTCTCGCACTTGTGCCGACTTGTGCTGAGCGCAGCCGAAGCAGCGAAGTCGAGGTAAGCCGAAGTATTGGGCACTTGTACTGAGCGAAGCCGAAGTATTGGGCATTAGTTATTTTTCCCCAACCCCAGAGGGGGCCCCAATGCCCCCCATCTCCCCATCTCCCCCGCTCTGTTGGCTATGTTCTTGCCGGTAGAATTCCAGGATATGCTTCTCTTCCAGATGGCCCATTAAGGGAAACATAAATTTTTTATAAGCGACTTGTCCACAACAGCTAATCAAGCATTAACTTGCAGTTTTTCGTTAAACTTTTGCACAGATGGCATCTACAGAAGTTCATAGCTTGCACTGACACCATGCAGGCTGGCATGAAATACTAATCTTGGGATGTCTTATGGCTAAAGGCAGATGAAACAGCTAAAATCCCGTTCCCAAGACCTACGGAGTTTGTTTGAGAACAACATCACCATCGAATATGTGGCTGAATCACTCAAAGCTGTGCCAGCTGAGGCAGAGGTAACAAAGGTGCTGCATTGGATGCAGACACAGGATTTTGATGTTGTTGGCATTGAAACGGGAGATACCATCACAGGCTACATCGAACGCTCTAGTTTGATGCAAGCAAAATCTGGTAAGTGCATTGATTTTCAACGGGTGTTTCATCCCAAAGAACTCATTGCCATTTCTACCCCTTTGATCAAGTTGTTGCCTATTTTGCAACAAACTCCGCGATTGTTTGTCTTAGACTGCAATCAAGTAAGTGGCATTGTTACTTGTGGTGACTTGCAAAAAGCACCCGCACGAATGCTGCTATTTGGTTTGGTAACACTTTTAGAAATGAATTTGTTGCGGTTGGTGCGACTTTATTATCCTCAAGATTCCTGGCAAAAAGTCCTCAAACCTGAACGCTTAGGGGTTGCACAACGCTTATGGCGAGAGAGTCAGCAAAGAAACGAAGCAACTGATTTGTTAGACTACCTCCAGTTTTGCGATAAACGAGAGTTAGTGTTAAATCAACCAGAACTTCTGGAAAAACTTGAACTCAAATCAAAGCGCTCTGGTGAACGTTTCCTGAAATCTGCCGAACAGTTGCGGAATCGCTTAGCTCACGCCCAAAATTTAGTTAGTGGTTCTTCATGGATAGAATTGATTTCTTTAGCAGAAGCTATGGAAAAGCTGTTAATCCGCTGTGAGGAAATTGAATGATTGCATAAACTATAATTTCAGGATTTGTGGTCGCGGATCAAGTGCTACATAATTGGAATAAGTAGCGATCGCGCATCAAGTAGTGTAAGCACTATAACCGTAAGCCAAAATTTGTTTCATCCAACCTCGTGGTTTGATACTTCGGTTAATTATCCTCGTAAACGGTATTTGGACTCCTTTGATCATTCCCGGCAATATTGCATATTCTGTTGTTGGTTCCACAGTATATTGCTGACACTTTGCAGCAATACCAGAAGTAATTAATAACTCCTGGATTTCAGTAGCAGTATATTGCTTTAGATAAGTTTGGTTTTTATCACTTATATTTAACTTTCTCACCCAATTATGGATGATATGAGAAGGACAGTAGCTATTGTGAAAAGAATGATTGAAAAAGAACAAACCACCAGGTTTAAGAACACGCCCTATTTGATGTAATAATGTGATTACCTTTTCATAAGGCATATGCATGAAAACACAATTAGAAATTACCAAATCTATAGAATTCTCTTCTATAGGTAACATTTCAGCAGAATTACAAATTAGGTTAAATTCAGAATTGGGAAAAAAATCATATATTTCTTTAATTTTAATTAACCTTTTCAGCAAACTTTCCGAAATATCAATACCATAATATTTTTTACATTTCAGATTTTTAGCTTTCGAGAGATACAAAGGAATACGACCATAACCACAACCAATCTCTAAGATAGAATTAACAGATTGATCAATAGGAAATTTATTCCAGCTTCCTCCAGGCGTACCAGTTAAAAGCTTATAATCTTGTTTTGATGATGATTCTACAATTGTATCTAGAATTTGGTTAGAACTATAGTATGTCTCGCCAATTTTATCCCATACTTGTTTGTCTTTAGTCTTTTTTAACTGTTCATAATTATGAGGAAAATATATACCATCTTTTATAAAAAAATTATTTAAGCTGGACTCAGAGCTTGTTAAGTTATTCATCACATTATTGTTCCTAAATTACGTTGTATGTTTGATTAACAACTGAAGTTAATTTTCACAAAAATGTATTTTTATAATCAAAAACGTAAAAATTTAACAAATCATTTGAAGCTACAAAATGATTCTCGGGTTAGCTTTTTTACATTGTTCACAGTTCACTGAAAGCTAATTTCAGCAAAATTTCTTAAGTATTTGATGCTAGAGACTGCCTATCACTGTCCCTCCCACAACTACATATATACTAACTATAATAATCATTAGACCATAGAAAGTGATATCAATACACTTCCTACATAAATATTTTTTACCTTACTCAGAGGAAAACATTTACGTGTGGAGTTCCCTCAGTTGAGGAAAGTATGCGTCGCGTAGGCAAACACTTAAAAATCCAGACTTTTGCAAGAGGTCTAATGCAGTCTACTGAATCAGATGCATGAAATAATACCTTAACATTACGTATTTTTTCAAGTTGATGGTCGGTTTAGCTGCTTATCCCTCTTCTATCACTCTCCGAAAACTTTTACCATTTCTGAATTCTAGAGCTTTTGTATAATAAGCGATCGCGTTTTGTACCTGCCAATTAGAACGAAGAAAATACATCACTTCAGTCACACACGCGGAGGTAGTTATTAGTTGACTGGTACAAATTTAGCGTTACATATCTTGCTTGTAGATTTCTAACAATTGCGGAATGTGATCGTACCCATCTACACCAATAATTGCTTTGATTTTAGGTTGATTTTGCTGTAATAAATTTTCAAAAGCTTCTGTCCCTATTTTCCCTTGCAAAATTGTCAATAAACCTGCTGGTTGTCGCCATTCGCTAGAAGCAATTTGCTCCAAAAAATACATTCCTAAACTACCAGTGTAAATAGCTTTTTCTAAGTTTTGTAAATGATAATAAGCTTCTGCTAAGTAAGCTAAATTCCGTCCTTGGAGGTATAAATCACCAGAAATTTGTGCTGTTTTAAAACCATTTTCTAAATATGGAATTGCTGATTGCGGTTCTCCAGTAACTAAATAGGCAATGCCTAAGCTACTGCAACATAAGGCTTTACTTTGAATATCACCTAATTGTTCTGATAACTTTAAACCTTGTTCCAAATAATTAATCGCTGATTCATAGATTTCTGGTTCTACTTGCTCCAGCTTTTGTGCCTGCATAACTTCGCTGTAACCTAAATTCACCAGTGCATTGGCCTCTCCTGTACGATCGCCTGCTTGCCTACTCAAAATCAACGCCCGTTGACTATAATTAATTGCCTCAGTATAATTTTGTTCTTGGACGTAAGTACGGCTGAGGTGGTTGAAATTGGCGATTTCACAAGGGCGATCGCCTGCATTTCTGGCTATCTCCAATGCTTGTTGATGAAATTCAATGGAACGTTGATATTGCCCCAAAGCACGCTGAGAATAACCTAAAAGTGTCATAATTCGCGCTTTTTCCTGGGTTTTCTCCACCTGCCGCAGCGGTTCATCTAGATAATCTAGGGCATCCCGTAAATAAGTACCAGAAAAAGAAGCGAAAATCCCGCCGTAGAGGGGAAAGTAGGGGCGTAGAGCAAAGGTTCGCAGAATTTGCAGCATGATTTGCGAAGCTCCATTACCATACACTGCCGCTATGCTATGAAAACCATTTGCCAACTGGCTCCAAATTACAGCAAAGGTTAAAAAAGTCGAAATCGACAGTTTCGACCCTGCTTGGATATTGTAAGCTTGTTGGTCAAACCAGTTGACTAACCCCCGTTGCACATACTGTAAAATCAATGCCAGTTCTACCCAGTCACCTAGAGTAATATTGCTTTGCTGCTGGGTAAATTCGATTGCAGATTGCTCCATTGCCAAGGTGCGAAACAGCGCCTGGGGTAAGTCACTTTTAACTTCCTTAGCCCAAATTGCCCAAGGGCCACTTTCTCCAGCTACACCGCCAAATCCCAGTTGCCGATTTTGCTCATACATCCAATCAAGCAAATGGTCTTGTAATCGCTGCCAAGCGGCTATTCCACGGGTAATTCCTTGTGATATTTGCTGTAAATCAGAATTGATGAGCGCGAATTGTTGTAAAGCTTTTGACAACTGCTGTAGTTGTTGCACATTCAATAGCTGCTTCTGATTGGGGTCAGTAAAACGTAAGAATGTAGCCAGACGCTCATTGGCCTCGGCTATGGTAATTTCTCTAGCAGCCGTGGCGATCGCTTCTGTAGCTTTGTTTTGCTCTCCATAACGTTGCCATTGACTTTGGATCGTCTTAATAGCCCTTAAACTGCGGGTAGCCTTGGCTTTTTTGAGTTCATCTTTTTCACTGTCCACTAGGCTAGTGATAGTACTGAAGCGATCGCTCAAAGCCAGTTCAAATACTTCCCCCGTGCCGGAAGTCAACCCTTTAAGCAACATTTGATACACCATTTCTCCAGAGCTAATTTTGCCCTGGAGAGTCAGTTGTATGATTTCGTCGATGAGGGCGAGATAGCGATCGCGCAATGGCAAAGATTCTGACACGTTAGCTATTAGAGAATGTCACATCAATTCTAATTCTAGTGCCATAGAGACTTGGACGGGTTTCATCGACCCAAACTAAAAATGTTCAAAAAATTAATCAATAATGAATACTGATGCAAAAAGACCAGGACAAGACAGATCCTCACCCCGAAGGGGTCATCAGTCATCAGGAGCCAGTGCGTTGCGGTGTTAGCGTAGCGTTAGCGACGTAGAAGCGTCGGGGGTCGCAATCGGCGGAAACCGCCAAGACTGCGACCCCCCGAACCCGAAGGGAGGGAACCTCGTTGAGTGCAACTGGCGTTCATCAGTCAACAACTTCAACCGGGATAAATTGTTTTTTGGAGTTCCCTAATAATGATATATTTAAGTTATGTTACAAATTTCTAAGACAGTCATTATTCCCGATAGCGACATCGAAATTAGCGCTATTCGCTCTCAAGGTGCGGGGGGGCAAAATGTCAACAAGGTTTCTACAGCTATCCATTTACGCTTTGACATTGAAGCTTCATCATTGCCTGATTACTATAAACAAGAGCTGTTGAAACTGAACGACCGACGCATCACAGACCAAGGAGTTGTCGTCATCAAAGCTCAAGAACACCGAAGCCAAGAACAAAATCGGGAGGAAGCTTTAAGACGACTTCAAGAAATTATTCAAAGTGTAACTGTACTCAGAAGAAAACGCAGACCCACCAAACCGACTCGCAGTTCTCAAAAAAAGCGTCTTGACCACAAAAATAAGCACGGACAAGTTAAGTTGAACAGAGGGCAAATCACGGATGATTGATTCATAAATTTTTGTTGGATTTCACTGTTGTTCAACCAATGTACATTTCAATTCGTCAAGCAACCGCACAAGATACCGTGATAGTTTCAGATGTGCTGCTAGAAGCAGCTTTGTGGCTCCAGCAGCGTGGTATACCTCTGTGGCGCCATAGTGAAGTTTCGCCAAATAGTATCTTTGAAGATGTCGCTAAGGGCTTGTTTTTCATTGCTGAGTGCGCTGGAGAACCAGCTGGGACAATCAAATTTCAACTTGAGGATTTACTTTTCTGGCCCGATATTTCTCAGGAGGAGTCAGCATTTGTACATCGCCTCGCAGTTAAACGGCGTTATTCTGGTGGTAAAGTTTCTTCAGCACTGCTAACTTGGGCAGTAAAATATGCACAAACCCTTGATAAACGTTATTTACGTTTAGATTGTGATGCTGCGCGTCCCCGTCTCAAAGCTGTATATGAACGCTTTGGTTTTCGTCATCACAGTGATAGACAAGTTGGTGCTTATTTTGTTTCTCGCTACGAATATGAAATACTTTCATAAATAATACAAATTTAAATAATAATTGTCACAAATGAACCATGCAAAAGCTTATTTAATAACTCTTTGATAATCCAAAATGCAAAATTATATGAGTAGGTTAGTCAAAATAACCATGACTAGGTTGCAAAACGTAAAGATGCCTTAAACCCTTACTAATGAAAACTGACAACTGACAACTGACGACCCTTACTAGCTAACTTTATTCGCGCCGACCTACTTAACTAAACTTTGTATGTCTTTTATTGATAAAATTCATCATACCAATGCATTGATTGTAGGAGCAAACCGAGGCATTGGTTTAGGTTTTGTGAAAAGATTGCTGCAAGATGACAGAATTACTAAAGTTTATGCAACCTATCGTCAACCAGAATCTGCTTCTGATTTAATTGCTCTTGCAAGCGAATATCCTGAACGATTAATTTGTCTGTCGATGGATATCACAGATGAATTGCAAATTAGTGAATGTATTCAACAGATACGTAGCCAAATCAACAAACTGCATTTAGTCATCAATTGTGTTGGATTACTGCATGATGATACTTTGCAACCTGAAAAAGGTTTAAGACAGATCAATTCTGAAAATTTGCTCCGCTACTTTCAAATTAACAGTATTGGCGCTGTGCTGCTAGCTAAACATTTATTGCCTTTATTTCGTCATGGAGAACGCAGCGTATTTGCAACTATTTCTGCCAAGCTTGGTAGCATTGGCGATAACCAACTCGGTGGCTGGTATGGCTACCGCGCCTCTAAAGCTGCACTGAATATGTTGATACGAACAGCGGCAATTGAATATAGTAGAAGCTGTCCCAAAAGTTTGGTAGTGACATTACATCCAGGTACAACTGATACACGCCTTTCCCGTCCATTTCAGGCAAATGTTCCTGCGGAAAAATTATTTTCAGTAGAACGCACTGTCACCCAGTTGTTAACTGTTATTGAACAACTTCAAGAAGGTGATAGTGGTCAGTTTTTCTCTTGGGATGGGAGTAGGTTGCCTTGGTAAGGGATATTATAGTATTTTAGTACTATAAAAGTGCTAATTTTGGTCAGGCTTTTCTAGTTGCTGTCAACAAAAACTAGCGATGAATATATTTATAATCTTTATATAGCTCTTGGTCAGACGCTCACTTATCGTTCAGCATTGCGTAGAAAATATCCTGATAGAGTTTTATATTTAGCTATTTCTGAGGATATTTATCAAGACTTTTTTATTCGACCGTTTATTCAAGAGATAATCGCTGAACATAAACTGAAGCTTCTCATTTTTGCACCAATTACAAAAGAGGTTTTGCTATGGAAAGAATAAACTACCGTGAATTAGTAAAGAAAATCCTGGAGGGACACTCAATTCACCACTCAAATGATAATACGGAAGTACAGCTGATTTTTGATTACGAACATGACCATTATCAAGTTGTCCATCTGGGATGGGAAGAACTAAGGCGAGTTTATGGTTGTATCATCCATGTTGATATTAAAGATGGCAAGATTTGGATTCAACGAGATGGGACTGAGGTGGGAGTAGCTAATGAGTTAGTTGCTGCTGGAGTTCCCAAACAAGATATTGTTTTGGGTTTTCATGCTCCCTACAAGCGGAAGTTTACTGAGTTTGCAGTGGGGTAAATCTAAATACATGGCGCGATCGCTTGTTTGATAAAGTAGCGATCGTACTAATAAACTTGAACTTGCCAAAATGGTTGATAGTTTTGGGGTTTCCCCCATTGAGACTATTTTACGCTTTACTTTTTTTAGGCTATTAAGTAAAATCTAAATTTATTTACTGACTTTTCTATCCTTAAAAGCAGAACTGAAGAATTGATATTAAACTGAGAAGAACCTAAAACTACATACTCTTGTATTATTGGGAATTTCGCTTTTTGTCATATATCAACCTCTGGCTGTGGATGAAGATGAACAATATAGATCCTTAAAGCTTTTTGATGTATTTCGTAGCAATATTATTTTGTATACAGGTGGATTTAAAACCTTGGAACAAAAAATTTTCAAGACTAACTGCGAGAACTCCAAAACTGAATAACCAAACCTCCTATTAACCCTAAAACAGTACCTGCAACAACACCAGCAGGCCCAGCAATAGCACCACCAGCAGCACTCAGAGTACCAGCTAGTGTTGCTAGTCCTACAAGATCAACACTACCACGTTCTTTTATTGTTCTTTCTATAGTTAGATTTTGTTCTGGATTCAATTTAATGGGATTTATTAGTTGATTATTATTTTTGACAAATTCTTTTTCTGATCTAAAAGATAGCTCATGTGGGAAAGATTTCAAGCCAGTCTCTCCTGTATCTAATCGTGGTGCAGTTGCAATAAAAAAATTTGTCAAACCAGCCTTAGAAATCCGCTTAATAACAAGATAATAAAGTACACCGAGCCAAGGGTTTCCATCTGGCGTAGGTAATGGTTTACCATCTATTTGTGAATTAACTACTGCAACAGACGGTATTTTATTAGCAATTTCAGGACTAGTATGTTTTGCGATTTCTTTTCTAAATAACTTTCGTCTATTCTCGACATAATACCAGTAAATCCGATTATTTTGACATAAGTCAGCCTTAGTAAAAACTATAACAGATTTTTCCCAACATTCATTACAAAATGCGTTTGAAATAGTGGAAATAGCTTTTTGTTCATCATCTAGAATTCGAGAGTTAATTAAAGGAGTCACATACAACATACAATCAATAGATGGAATAAGTTTTCTAATTATTTCAATGTATTCATATTCCTTATTTTTTCCATCTGCAAAACCAGGAGTATCAATGAAAGTACAAGGAATGCCATTAATATCAGTATCATACTTGTCTACGTTGTCTGTCGTTGGGACAAAATCTCCTACCTTAGCTATATCCACCCCCATAAGTGAATTGATAGTACTCGATTTACCTACACCTGAAAGCCCAACTAGAAGAAAAGTTAGTTTTCTATTTTTAGAATTCTCAAAAATTTTATTCAATAATTTTTTGATTTCTTGTTCATTGTTCGGTTGCATTGTTTTGTACTTTTATGAAAATGTACATAGTCATCAATAAAGATTCTATACATAAAGCGCGATCGCTCTCTAGCTATCTGACTAAAACGTTAAATAGTGTTATGAACTAGGAAACTCCAACTCAGCACTTCCTGATGTTAACTGCACTGTTTCCAGTGGGAAATGGCGCTCTAACCAATCTGCCAAATCAGCCATCACCTGTTGATAATTCAGGTCATTTTGCAGCTCGTGATAGGCTTCTGGATAAACCACTCGCTGCTTATCTGTGCAACGTACTTGCTGGTAAAAAATTTCACCTCCTTCCGGTAGCGTCACCCGGTCAGCGCCACCTTGGAGAATCAACAGTGGTAATTGCCAATCACCAGCGTGGGCATTAACCCAGGCGACTGTAGCAAAAAATTCCGTAGCCAGACGCGCACTACCTAGAGTATGGCGTAGTTGATCTTGGGCGTAGGCGGCTAACACTTTTTCATCCCGTGAACCAGCCGATAAATTCATACCAGTATCTAAGGTGAAACGCGGCCAAACTCGTGACAACAAATGTCCTATGAGTAACCGAGTTTTTGACACCCCAACTTTCCCCAAAGCTGGGGCTAAAGTAATCACACCTTGCAATGCCGATGCTTCTTGGGGACAGCGCAAAACGTAGTCTAAAACAATTATTGAACCTAAACTGTGACCCAAAAGAAAAATCGGGCTTTCTGGTTGCTGGCTTTTAATTAACTTGAGAAAAGCTTGCAAATCTTCACGAAACTCAGCCCAAGCTTTGATATAGCCTCGCTGACCTGGCGAACGTCCATGACCACGCAAGTCAAAGCTGTACACAGCATATTGCTTGGGTATAAGATGCTGAACTACATTATCATACCTGCTGCTGTGCGCTCCCAATCCATGCACAATGGCTAATACTGCCCTCACCTTACCCTGTGGTTGCCAGCTTTGATAATACAGTTGCAGTCCCCCGACACCTTTAAATGTACCTTCTGTGTGGTTGATCATAAAGTTAATTTTTATATTTTTTACCAGCAAGTTATTAGCTTATCAAGATACATGGCTGAGCGTTACATATTTCAAGAAGAAGACCATAGCTTATAACCGTAGGTTCATTGATATTTTGTACTCAAGAATTATTATTGATTCATGAATTCAAGGAGGTAGTTATCAAAAGTTATAAAAGCGAGTCTGTGCAGGAAAACCTAGCTGATGGGGTTGATACTGATGAAAAAACAGCCGACTTGACATCCAGCCATCAGCAGGAAAATTCTACACAATTAGAAACATTGCCAGTTTTGACTGCTGCAACCATCAAGCGCGTGCAAGAGGGTGTGGCGGCGGCAGGCGATCGCGCTGTTCGTCATACAATAGAAGAAATTCTCCATCGCCTGGAAGCCATTAATCAGGAGCATCCAGAACCTAGAGTTAATGCTAGCGTGCGGCGGTTCGTATTGCGATCGCTCATTCATACTCTTTTTCAAGTACGTGTAGAACACCTTGAAAGGATACCTCAACAACCAGCAATTCTAGCAGCCAACCATCTGCACCATATCGATCCATTACTCCTACTAGCCGAACTCCCCACCCACCCACACTACTACATCTTGGGTGATGCTCGCACCCTTTATAACAAGTGGTGGAAGCGCTTCATCCTGCGTTTTGCAGGAGGTGTGATTCCTTTAGAACGGATATGGAAAGAAGAAGTTGCTGTCATCGAAGCCGCCAAAGCAGGACGAGAAGACCTCATTGAATTAGCTACAGCAATTACACAGACTGTACCTACAGGCGCAGATATACACACATTGCGACAAATAGACCGCATTGTTTTAGAAATTTTGGCTAGTGGGGATGGGATGATTCTTTTTCCCGAAGGGAGACTAGGAAACACTGAAGGTAAGTTGCATCTCCCCCTAAAGCGAGGGACTGTAATTTACGCCTTACGCGCTGGGGTACCCATAGTACCAGTCATCCTCATTGGCACTCATGACCTCTATCTGCGTAAGGAGTTAACTATTCGGGTGGGTGAACCGTTGCATTTTCCCCAAACTACCAGACCGAAGCGACAAGAAGTAGACGTAGCAACCGAAGCCTTACAAAACGCAATGCTAGATCTATTACCTACAAACTATCACGAGCCAACAGGAATAAAACTGTTGCGTTATTTCCTCAATCATATGTTGTGGTAGCTGCTTGTGCATAAACTAACTGAAAATTGGCTGTAAATTTAAAAGAAAACCAGGTATAGCAATCCGATTTGATTTCTGAATCACTCGTAGAGGTAAGGGACTGGGGACTGGGGACTGGGGACTGGGAAGAAGGAATAAAGGTGTACTGAGTTTTGTTCAAAAATCAAATATGAGTCCTATAGAACATCTTCACCAGATAAATTTGTCGGAGATTGTAAAACTTCCAGTGCTTGATGAGAACGATAAATTATTACTTGTTGCTCTTTGGGATTAATTAACCAACCAAGCAGTAAGCCGTTTGCTAAATATTCCCGCATCTTGGCTATTGTGTCCTCCACATCATCAGTTTCCGAAACCAATTCCACTGCAAAATCTGGACACAAGGGCAGATATTTTTTTCTTTGTTCTGGTGTAAGTGCATCCCACCGTTCCATCCTTATCCAAGAAGTATCAGGAGAACGAGTTGCGCCATTGGGAAGTTTAAAACCAGTGGAAGAATCAAAAGCTTTTCCTAAATTATTTTGACTATTCCAAAACCATAATTGACCCAATAAATCAAAATTACGGTTTCCTGTTTCTCCTCCAGTGGGTGACATGATTACCAATTCTCCTTCAGCAGTTAATTCCAAACGCAACTCTTGATTAACAGCAACAAGAAGTTCAAATTGCTCATCCGTAAATTTGAGATTAGGAGGTAATTGTAAAGTTACAGCAGTCATAATTAATTCCGCTAACAATCCCTATAGCAATCCTAAATCATTCATGAAAAATTTTCGGATTGCTATATACAGTCGTGTCTTATTTGAAATTAAACAAATTATTTTTCTAAAAAGTTCATAACTTTGAAATTTGACGTTCCCTCCCAACAATGGTTCAAAAATGCACTGACTTGAGCATCTGCTGAATCAGGCAATTCCTTAGAAGCATTAAACTGTACTGCTGTTACAATATATTCAAAAATAATTACAAACTGTTTTTGCGGTGAAATTCTCTCGACCACAATGGTTTCACTCACCTGGGGAATTTGAGGTAAATTCACCACAAACGTTTCAATTTTCGGTTTCTCCAGTGGATTTTTGAAATTAAAGTATTTACAGTAAACAAGAATTTTCACGCAGAAGACCACCAATAAAGTTAATTAATTCAAACTTCCAAATTTGAGAAGTTAAAATTAAATTATAGTAACTATACCAGCAAAATATTGGCAAGCTTAATCTCTACTAGCCTTCTTGACTCCTAATAACCCCTGTAAGAAATGAAAAATGTTGACAAACATCTTTTCTAGCCAGAGCATAGCACTATCAAGCCATTCTAAAACTTGCTCTAAAGGGTGTTTTACATAGCCCATTGAAGTTGCTTTGATTTCTATCCAATCTGGCTTTGCTTCAACTTTACTGTTTTGGCTAAACTGCTGTTGGGAAACTTCTCCTTCACGACTTTCACTATTTGCAGAGGTTACTTTTTTTGATGTGTTTTGAGTTGGGGTAATATTCTGGCTGGTTTTTTTTCTTTGCACCAAACCAGATCCGGCTTTGGGTGGTTGTACAGGTAATTTGTTTTTTGGAGACAGCTTTGTTGATGGGCTGGAAGCTAAAGCAGATTTTTTGCTTGAGGATGATGTAATTGGCATTTGAGCAATTGTCTGAGAGTTACCAAACAAATCATCCCAATTCAGCCAAGGATCTGCTACTAATCCTTCATTCTGCAACTTACTATTTTTGGGCAGAATCATAGTACGACGATCGCGCAGTTTATTTTGTGACTGCCCATCAAAGTTGCCCATCTCTAATTGTTTGTCTTGGCTAACACCAAAAAAATAATTGATTGCCGCTGCAATTAAAGCTTGAAGATTTAACTTATGAGTTTCCAAATCATCACTAACTGCAATATTTCCTCTTGCGGTTAGCTGCTCTTTACCATAAATAAATATGTTAAACTGATTCTGGGTAACTCTAACAATTTCCTGGCTGCGCTGTTGCACGGGTATGATAGCATTTGCTTCCAAGTTGGCGACAACTGCATCTAAGAACTCTATGATGCCAGTATTAAGTAAGACTTTTGATGTTCCCTCACTTAGGGCTAGCATGTTGGCTGTATTTTCCCCCGTCAGCTTTGCTAATAATTGATTAATTTCCGGCAATAAATTTGTTTCTTTTTGAGCTTCAACCAACTGCCAAGAATGCCAATATTCAGCAACTTCACTAATAATTCGGTCTTGTAATTTGGCTTGTTGTTGGGGTGTCAAAATATCCAGAATTTCATTGTTGGTACAGACAAGTACTAAATTACGATTCACCAAATTTGTAGCAATTCCCCGCACCACTGGGAGATGACGCTTGAGACTATCCTCTTTTGTTGAAAGGGTAAGGCTTTGTGCTGAGTTATCCTTAATAGTTAAAGATTGAGGAAGACTAGCGTTGGTTGTGGGACGATGAAAAAATTTCTGCCACCAAGACTTTAGGGGGACTAGGGGCTGGGGTGAAAAACTTACATCTTTTTTTTCCCCTAATTCCTGGGTTGTTGGGGGAGTAACAATGGCTACTTCAGATGCAAAATTCTGGACTGACTCCAATACATGCTGAATCGGGATATCAGCATTTGGGGGAGTTTCAGGTTGAAAATCGCGATCGCTTGGTTGTAACTTCAGCCTTGGTTGTGATTCTTTTGTGTAGAGTGTTTTCCCAGATGATCCAACCGACTGAAACAGTTGAGACACAGAATAAAATAGTACGTCCACACCTTTTTTAGTGGCAACTTGTAAATGCCGGAAGGTGTATTCCCATTGTTGTGTCAACCGCCGAGATTGCTGGTGGACAAAGTTAAATAGTCTGCTTTGATAACGACTAGAGGAACCAGAAGACATGGTAATGATTTGCTAGTTTGAGTCTTGTTTAGTTGTGAGACTCCCGCCAAACAATAAAACTACAATCTGTTAATTATCGTCAGTGCCATCATCTTAGCGAAAATATGACCACTATAGAATCTCAATCTCATACTACTTTGATTTCACAAGCAATTGAGCAATTACGCTCTTGTTCTCAAGTTGATATTCAATCTACCTGGCTGTACCAAGAATCTGACCGAGAAATTACTGAAGTTATTGCATCAGATTTGTCTGATTGGCAAAGCGCCCAGCTAAACGCCAAAAGTCACATTGCTTGGACTGGCGGGAAAAAAGTGCTATGGCTGGTACAAAGATTAGTAGTTCCCCAGGATTTACAGGGTTATTCTTTAGCGGGGTTGTCTTTGCGGCTTTTGCTAGTTTGGTGGGCAGATGCAGCTGAGATTTATGTCAATGGTAAGTTGGTACTGGAAGGAGATTTATTTGATTGTTCACCAAGAGTGCTTCTCAGCCCTGGGGTAACACCTGGTGAAGAATTTATTGTGGCTTTGCGGTTAGTGAGTCCGGGACATTGTGATGGTGCTTTAGTGCGATCGCTCCTTGTCTATGAGTCTATAGATGATCATAAACCTGATCCGGGTTTTGTGGCTGATGAGTTGGCAGTGGTGCAACTTTATTTGCAAAGGTTTGCACCCCAAAGGTTGGATGTTTTGGCTGAGGCGGTAAGGGAAATAACAAACCGCGAAGGCGCACAGGAGGAAGGGGAAAAAACACTTTCTACCATTCGCCAGCAACTCTCTCAATCCAAAATCCCAAATCTAAAATCTAAAATTTATTTGTTGGGTCATGCTCATTTAGATTTAGCATGGTTGTGGCCTGTGAGTGAAACTTGGAATGCAGCGCAAAACACTTTTGCATCGGTTCTGAAGTTACAAACAGATTTTCCGGAGTTAATTTTCTGTCATTCCACACCAGCACTTTATGCTTGGATTGAGGAACATCGCCCAGATTTATTTGAGGCTATTCAAGCAGCGGTAACTGCTGGACGTTGGGAAGTTCTCGGTGGTTTGTGGGTGGAACCGGAACTAAATTTGATTGCTGGTGAATCGATCGCTCGTCAGTTATTGTATGGTCAACGTTATATCCAAGAAAAATTCGGTAAGCTTTCTACGATCGTTTGGGTTCCTGATACTTTCGGTTTCTGTGCAACTTTACCGCAGTTTTTCGCCAATGCAGGTATTGAGTATTTTGTCACCCAGAAATTGCGGTGGAATGATACTACTAAGTTTGATTATGGCGTTTTTTGGTGGCGATCGCCTGACGGCAGCGAAGTCTTAAGTTTGATGTCTGCACCCATCGGTGAAGGTATCGACCCGGTTAAAATGGCATCCTACTCTTTAGAATGGCAAGCCCAAACCGATTTACCAGCATCCCTTTGGCTTCCCGGTGTCGGCGACCACGGCGGCGGCCCCACCCGTGATATGTTAGAAATCGCCCGACGCTGGCAAAAATCGGCTTTCTTCCCAGACATAGAATTTACAACAGCCGAAAAATATCTCCAACAAATCCAGTCATCAGTCAACAGTCAACAGTCAACAGTCAACAGTCAACAGTCAACAGTCAACAGTCAACAGTCAACAGTCAACAGTCAACAGTCAACAGTCAACAGTCAACAGTCAACAGTCAACAGTCATCAGTCATCCTCCACCTTCCCCACCTGGAACGATGAACTATATTTAGAATTCCATCGCGGATGCTATACTACCCACGCAGATCAAAAGCGTTGGAATCGTCTTTGTGAAAATTTGTTGTACCAAGCTGAACTATTTGCTACTTTGGCAACGGTAAGCTGTGGTGTGACATATCCCAAAACAGAAATCGAAACTGCTTGGAAACAAATATTATTTAACCAGTTTCATGATATCCTACCCGGTTCTTCCATTACCCAAGTATATGTAGATGCCTTGCCCCAGTGGCAGAAAGTCGAACAACTAGGAACTAAAATATTACAGCAATCATTGGTTGCGATCGCATCCCACACCACCATACCACAACCACCGCATCCTCAAGCCCAACCTGTTTTCGTCTTCAATTCTCTCAATTGGCAGCGTTCTGAGGTAGTATCTGTCACCTTACCCACACCAGCAACAGCTAACCAAGAATGGCAGATTTATGATGCTTCAGGAAACCAGCTAACATCTCAATTGTCTGAACCTGCAACACTGCTATTTCTTGCAACCGACATTCCACCCGTAGGCTATCGCCTATTTTGGCTTTCCCCCTCATCCCCCTCATCCCCCCCATCCCCCTCATCCCCCTCATCCCCCTCATCCCCCTCATCCCCCCATCCCCCTCATCCCCCTCATCCCCCTCATCCCCCCCATCCCCCTCATCCCCCTCATCCCCAAACTGGATTCTAGAAAATGAATTCCTACAGGTTGTCGTTAACCATGAAACGGGAGATTTATCTAGTGTTTTTGACAAAACTTATCAACGGCAAGTTTTGAATGGTGCAGGGAATCAACTACAAGCCTTCAAAGACAGCGGTCAATATTGGGATGCTTGGAATATTGACCCTAATTATGCCCAGCATCCCTTACCTCCAACGCACCTGAAATCTATTCAGTGGCTAGAACAAGGGTCAGTGCAAAGTCGTATTCGCGTGGTGCGTCAATTGGGTGAATCGGAATTTAGTCAAGATTATATTTTGCAAGCTGGTTCACCTGTGTTAAAAATTGCCTCTACAGTTAATTGGCAAGAAAATCAGGTTTTAGTGAAAGCTGCCTTTCCTCTCAACATTGAAGCAGACTTTGCAACCTATGAAATTCCCTGTGGTGCAATTCGCCGACCAACTCAACGACAAACCCCCGCAGAACAAGCAAAATGGGAAGTTCCAGCCTTACGTTGGGCTGATTTGACAGCAGAGACACAACAGGGTATTTACGGTGTCAGTTTGCTGAATGATTGTAAATATGGTTACGATAGTCAACCCAATCAATTACGCCTCACACTACTACGGAGTCCCAATTGGCCAGACCCAGAAGCAGACCGAGGCTTTCACGAATTTACCTATGCCTTGTATCCCCATGCACATAGCTGGGAATCAGCCCATACTGTACAACGTGGCTATGAATTGAATATACCGTTACAAGTGATAGTAAACTCAGATACTACTCAGCAATCAGCAATCAATACTGCTGAAAAGTTGAGTTTCTTAGATTTATCCGCTGAAAATCTCATTTTGATGGCTTTGAAGCCATCTGAAGATGATCCACAGCAATTAATTCTCCGGTGTTATGAATCACATGGAGAAACAGCAGAGTTATCTTTACAAAGTGATTTGGGATTAAATCTGGGAGATCCAGTAGATTTATTGGAACGTTCCTCCATCACTGAATTCTCATCTAAGCAACAAAACTTGACGATACAGCCTTGGAAAATCGCTAGTTTCAAAGTCACACCAGCAGCTAAACCTTGATATGAGTGAGTCAGTAGTCTTAAGTCCCGATGTTTTCACCATTGACTCTTGACTATTGACTCTTGACTATATCTAGTCTTCGTGGTCTTCAAAAGGATCTGCCAATTGCTTGCTGGGAGGCCCAAAAGCGGTATAAATCCCAAAGCCAGTGATACCAACCAAGATCACGCCGACAGAAATGCTAAGAACTATTGCGGGTTCCATAAATTAGAGATAAATTATCAGTGCTATTCTTATAGAATATTACAGAAGATTAAAAAAAGCTTTGGCAACTAATCTTAGGTGAACTATGGCACAACGGACTAGGTTGGGAGACATCCTCAAACCTCTGAATTCTGAGTATGGTAAAGTCGCCCCTGGTTGGGGTACGACTCCTGTAATGGCTGTTTTTATACTGCTATTTTTCGTGTTTCTGCTAATTATTCTGCAACTTTACAATAAGACAATCTTGGTTCAGGATGTTCTTGTCGATTGGCGCAGTTTAGGACGCTAACTGATACACAGCGAATAAGCTTGTGTGATCGGCGAACCTGCACCCGGCTTGTCCGGGTTTTTTTATTGGAGTTAGTTGTTAGTTGTTAGTTGTCAGTTGTTAGTTGTCAGTTGTTAGTTGTTAGTTGTTAGTTGTCAGTTGTCAGTTGTTTTTTTACTACTGTACCTTGACCAATGACCGCTAACTATTGTCTAGACTACAGATGTGAATATATGCCACGATTTGAGAGTTGACAGGAGACACAATCATGAATATATTTGGTATCGGTCTGCCGGAAATGGGTCTAATTATGGTAGTGGCACTGTTAATCTTTGGGCCGAAAAAACTGCCAGAGATTGGACGTAGTATGGGGAAAGCAATTCGCGGTTTTCAAGAAGCTTCTAATGAATTTCAAAATGAGTTTAAACGCGAAGCTGAACAAATAGAACAAGCTGTGAAAACTACCGCTGAAATTGAACCCAAGCAAATCCCAGCAGCTAAATCTGAACAAGATACAGCCGGTTCTTCCCAAGCTAGTTAAGATGCTGGGAATCGATTGATTGTAGACAAAATGACAGAAGCTGTTACGCAACCAGCTGTGGTGATTCCCCAACTAATTGTCGGGTTGGGGAATCCTGAACCCAAGTATAACCAAACACGCCACAATATTGGCTTTGCTGCTGTAGATGCTATTTCTCGTTTTTGGCAAATTCCCTTAGCGGAAAATCGCAAGTTTCAAGGAGAGTATGGCGAAGGTATGGCACCAGGTGGAGGTAAAATCCGCTTGCTGAAGCCTTTGACTTATATGAATCGTTCGGGACAGTCAATACAAGCGGTGACAAGTTGGTATAAATTGCCGCCAGAATCTGTGCTAGTGATTTATGACGATATGGACTTACCTTTGGGAAAGACTCGCCTACGCTTGTCTGGTTCTGCTGGGGGACACAATGGCATGAAGAGTGCGATCGCCCATCTTAGCACCCAAAACTTCCCACGGCTGCGAATCGGCATTGGTAAACCCAAAGATACCGCTAATGCTGATAACTCTGAGTCTATCTCCCATGTGCTAGGAAAATTTTCTCCCGCCGAAACTCAACTAATGTCTCTTGTACTCCAGTTTGTAGTTGAATGTGTAGAATTTAGCCTCAAACAAGGAGTAGAAAAGGCGATGAATCGTTGTAATAGTCGCACTGTTGAACCTTTGTAGATACTACAAAGGGAGTTTTTAAGTTGGTTGATAGGCAGCAATTTTAGCTAGCTTCAACCAACTGAAGTAAAATTTTTGACAATCAGCTTTTAAATGTAAAGCAATACACCCACACCCCGCTAAGGGGTGCGGCGCATCTTGCTTAATTTTTTGTAAGAATAACGGCAATGTGGTATTGCTTCTTGAAGGTCATGTCCTTAAGCAACACCAGTACCAAACCGAATAGGTTTATTTAAAACGTCGTTTGCGTCTAGCTGCCACTGCCTTACGTTTACGCTTTTCCAACGGTGTTTCAAAGTGACGATGATACTTCACATCAGCCAATATACCAGCTTTCGAGACCTGGCGTTTAAACCGACGCAGAGCTGAATCTATTCCTTCGTTTTCTCCTAGAACCACCTGGGTCATTCTGGCTTTGTCCTCATAAATCAATAGTTTCCATTGTAATAGTAGCCTCAAACTTAGCCAAATTACCCTATGCAAACGCCAGGATAAAAGGCAATTTATCAGAAAAATGGGTTTAAAACCCCGTGCTTCAAGCACGGCTTTAATTTACTAGAGTCATGCTCTCCACTAAATGTGTTAAAATAGTGGAATGCTAACCATGAATTACCGCTACCGAATCTATCCAAACATCACTCAAGAACAGTCACTCTTTGAGTGGATGGATGTTTGTCGCGTTGCCTATAACTATGGGCTGCGAGAAATTAAGGATTGGTGCAATAGCCGCAAATGCTTGGTTGACAGATGTTCGATTAGTCATGAATACATCATGACTGCTGATGCTCCTTTCCCTAGCGAAGTTTTGCAGCTTAATGCCCTGCCAAGTGCAAAAAAGATATTTCCCCGACTGGGTGAAGTACCAAGTCAAGTTTTGCAGCAAGCACTTAAACAATTGCACCGAGCATGGGAGGGATTTGAGAAAGTTGGGCATGGATTCCCCAGATTTAAAAAGTTTGGGCAATTCAAATCTTTGTTGTTCCCGCAGTTTAAAGAAAATCCTGTAGCTGAATTAAATCTCAAGCTTCCTAAACTTGGCTTGATTCCAATTAACTTACATCGCCCAATCCCTAGTGGGTTTGTGGTTAAGCAAGTTCGGATAATCAACAAAGCGGATATTTGGTACGCTTCCATTAATATTCAATGTGATGTTAATATTCCTTGGCCAATGCCATACGGACACCCAATTGGGGTAGACGTGGGGCTTGAAAAGTTTTTGGCAACTAGTGACGGAGTTGTTGTAAAGTCGCCCAAGTTTTTGAAAGTTATGCAAAGCAAGCTGAAATTGCTGCAACGTAGACTTTCTAGAAAAAAGAAGCGATCTCAGAATTACCACAGACAACGCATCAAAGTTGCTAGACTTCACCACACGATTGACAACACCCGCAAGGACTTCCACTTCAAACAAGCTCATGCCCTTTGTGATGCTGGTGATATGGTCTTCATGGAAGACTTGGATTACTGCACTCTGGCTAAAGGAATGCATGGGCTACAGATGCTTGATGCAGGGTTCGGACAGTTCCGAACTATTACCAAATATGTCTGTTGGAAACGGGGTAAATTCTTTGGTGAAGTTAGTGCAAGGGGAACCTCGCAGCAGTGTCCTGAATGTGGTGCACAAGTGAGAAAAGACTTGAGTATGAGAGTACATCTTTGTGTTAGTTGCGGATATACGACTGATCGTGATGTAGCTAGTGGTCAAGTCATCAGGAATAGAGGAATATCTCTGATTAGTACCGATGGGCAGTCGGGAATCCAAAAAGCCTATGCAGACGGTTTGCCAGGGGTTGAGATATCTCAATCTAGGTCAAAGTCGAAAACCCGCAAGGGAATAACTAGGAAGACTAAGAAGTAATTCTTAGAAGCTCCGAGGCTTCAGCCCGGAGTCATGTCACCGAGTTGAGGCGGCTTATGGTGCTTCTTGTTTGTCAAGTTAGCACTAGGCTACAAACTATTGCCAGTGTCATAATGCACTCGCAGCAACAGTAGAAAATATAGAAAAATCATAATACTAAATCTACTTAACTGCACTACAAGCAGTAAATAAAGGTAAACTTGACTACTACCAACAATGAGCAAATAATAGCATTTACACCAGCTTTAAAACCTAATCCTACCTTGATTTAATAATTTATATCCAACTGCTAATCCGGTGAAAGCAATCAAAAAATTCCATAAACTTGTTGGTCTTAAAATCACTCCGCCACTTAAGAAAACTAACACTATACCAATACTTAATAAAATCCATCCCAAATTACCAGTTTCTCTGCGAAAAAAGACTAACGCAAAAACGCCAGCCATGATTGCCAGAACTGAGCCAGTAGCTGGTAAGCTACGGTAAAAATATGAATAATAACCACTAGCAAATATGATATTCTGTCCCAAAAAGTAGATGCCTGTAATCAGTAAAATTAAACCTATAACTTTGATTAGTAGATTACCCATAATATTTTTGTATTTTTAGCCACTGAGAATTTTCACAAAATCATACTTTTGTTTTTAAATTTTAGTGTATATACAAACAACAAGTTTGAGTAAAAATACGTAAATACAGTATTATTTAAACTATTCAATAACTAGAGAAAGAGCTAATTGATAGATTTGGCGACGGGGAAGAGAAGTAAATTTTGCTAATTGACGGCTAGCTTGCGATCGCGATATACCCTGACTAATTAAATGTTGTAGTTCAGCTTTTAATTCCTCTTCGGTAAATTGGGTTTGGCTGGGTGGAGTTCCCGCCACTAATAGGGTATATTCGCCTTGGGGGTCGCGTTGATTGTAGTGGGCGATCGCTTCAGCAATTGTCCCCCGCCAAAATTCCTCATAAAATTTAGTTAATTCCCGTGCCAGCACAATTTGGCGATCGCTTCCCCAAACTTGTGCTAAATCTTGTAAAGTTTCTCGCAAACGGTGCGGTGATTCATAGAAAATTAGAGTGCGAGATTCTGTTTGTAAAGACTCTAAATGTTCTCGCCGCTGTTGTCCTTTAGCTGGTAAAAAGCCTTCAAAGACAAACCGATCCGTTGGTAGACCCGCTGCACTCAAAGCCGTAATTGCTGCACTAGCACCAGGAATAGGAACTACTGTTATCCCAGCTGCAATACAAGCTTTCACCAGTTCATATCCAGGATCAGAAATACCTGGCATTCCCGCATCACTGACAACAGCGATCGCTTTAC
This sequence comes from Nostoc sp. UHCC 0702, assembly GCA_017164015.1. GTDB lineage: Bacteria > Cyanobacteriota > Cyanobacteriia > Cyanobacteriales > Nostocaceae > Amazonocrinis. The sequence continues at coordinate 5,277,822 of CP071065.1, read as the reverse complement.
CATTGCCCAAATGTTCTAATAATTCTGGGATACGGCTGCTACGATTATGTTCGTGGTAACTCACCTGGGGCGTTTGAATTTGAAAATGCTGTAACAGTTTCCCAGTGTGGCGCGTATCTTCCGCAGCAATCAGATCCACAGTTTGCAAAATTCGCACCGCCCGAAAGGTCATATCTTCCAGGTTGCCAATTGGTGTACCGACAACGTAAAGTATTCCTGGTTTTATATCCATAGATGAATATTATCGCAGTGCGAAGTGCTGAGTTAGGAGTTAGTAGTTAGGAGTTATATCAAGTTCGGCTAATTACTTACGATATAGTCGGTTTGCTTGGTAATAGGTAATGGGTAATGGGTAATAGGTAATACTCAAAACCAATTACCTATTACCTATTACCGACCTCCACAGATATCATAAGTGTTTAAACGGACATGATATTAGTAGTTTTATCCTGCCCCCCTGCCTCCCTGCACCCCTGCCCCCCTGCCCCCATGCCCAATTCCAAAGGTCTATTTGTCGGTTTACTAACCTTAGATTTAATTTATCTTGCTGATTCTGCCCCTAGAAATAATCAGAAAATTGTTGCCACTGACCATACTGTTGCAGCAGGTGGCCCAGCAACAAATGCGGCTGTGACTTTCAGCTATTTAGGTAATCAAGCCAATATCTTGGGCGTGTTGGGTTCTCACCCAATGACGCAACTAATTCAAAGCGATTTGGCTAATTATCAAGTTGCGATCGCTGACTTGGAACCCGGTACTAGTGCAGCGCCCCCTGTCTCCTCTATAATTGTTACCCAAGCTACTGGTGAACGGGCTGTGGTTTCTATTAATGCTGTCAAAACTCAAGCCAGTAATGCATGTATCCCGCCGGATATTTTGCAGGATGTTGATATTGTATTAATTGATGGACACCAAATGGCCGTTGGGTGTGCGATCGCTCAAATGGCTAAATCTAAAAATATTCCAGTAGTTATTGATGGTGGCAGTTGGAAAACTGGTTTTGAGCAAGTAATACCATTTGTAGATTATGCTGTTTGTTCTGCTAATTTTTATCCCCCCAACTGCCACACAGAACAAGAGGTTTTTGCTTATCTGAGTGGATTTAACATTCCCCACATTGCTATTACCCACGGCGAAAAACCAATTGAATACTTGAGTTGCACTCAAATTGGCGCTATTGATGTACCAAGTATCCAGGCAGCTGATACACTGGGGGCTGGAGATATTTTTCACGGTGCTTTCTGCAACTATATTTTACAGGAAAGTTTTACTGATGCACTGGCACAGGCCGCTAAGATTGCCGCTGATTCCTGTCAATTTTTTGGCACACGCCGTTGGATGGGATCATAGTATTGACGCGCCATGTCATTTAAATTAGAACAAGGCTGAATGAATGAAAGACCTGCAAGAAATATTAGCGATCGCGCGACAAGTAAGTTGGGGGGCAGCGGATATACTCAGGTCATACTACTACGGGACTGCAAAAGACCCTAGCCTCAATGTCCAATATCAACAAAATGAGCCTGTCACCGTTGCAGATGTAGCTGTGAGTCAATACATTCTCGATCAGCTACAAACAGCTTTGGGTAATGAAGATTTTGGCTACATCAGCGAAGAAACCTATAAATCGCGTAGTGACGCACAGCCTCATAACCCCAGCTGGGTGTGGATTATCGATCCTTTAGATGGCACGCGAGACTTTATCGACAAAACCGGTGAATATGCAGTTCACATCGCTTTAGTCAAGGAAACACGTCCAGTCTTAGCAGTCGTGGCAGTGCCGGAAGCAGAAAAACTTTATTATGCTACCAAAGGAGCAGGTACATTTGTCGAAACCCGTGACGGTTCTATTCCTTTACGTCTGTCCTCAAGTAAACCAATTGAGGATTTAACCATAGTTGTGAGTCGCTCTCACCGCAATGAAAGGTTAAATTACTTACTAGAAAACTTGCCCTGTAAAAAACAAAAAGCTGTTGGTAGCGTAGGTTGCAAAATTGCCACCATTCTCGAACAACAGGCGGATGTTTATATTTCCCTTTCCGGCAAATCTGCCCCCAAAGACTGGGATATAGCTGCCCCAGAACTGATTTTGACAGAAGCTGGTGGCAAGTTTACCCACTTTGACGGCACTTTGTTACAATACAACACAGGTGATATCAATCAATGGGGCGGTTTGCTTGCTAGTAACGGACAACATCACCAATTGCTGTGTCAAGAAGCAGAAAAAATATTATCACAGCTGCCTCATGGTTAAACACAAGAAAAATTATGTAGAAATGCGCTTTTGTCGCAGTCTATTATGGTATGATTGAGTTTCATGAGAATCCTTATACTAGAAATCCTTCAGCTATCAGCCTGATTTTTAAGGTCAAAACTCTGAAGCGATCCTAGCTACTACCAAATTGCATTTAACAGTGCAATACCTAAAGTAAGGTAATATAAGCCATTTGTTTGCGGATTTTAAAACCTGCTTTAAAAGTCTTATATTTGCTAGCTATTTCGTGTGAGACAATAGCCGAAGGCTATGCTATAGTTTAGGATATAAGGATTATTTTCGGTTGAGTTATTCGTTTTGATTTTTAAAAGCGTCTCTCCGAATTTAACTCTCTACACTCTCTGAATTCGGAGACATTCTATGTCAATTTATGTTGGTAATTTATCCTATCAGGTAACAGCAGAAGACCTGAAGCTAGCTTTTGCAGAGTATGGAACAGTTACACGCGTTCAGCTACCTACAGATCGGGAGACGGGTCGTCCTCGGGGCTTTGCCTTTGTAGAAATGGAAACAGACGCTCAAGAAGTATCTGCCATTGAAGCACTTGATGGCGCTGAGTGGATGGGGCGTGATTTGAAAGTTAACAAAGCTAAGCCGCGTGAAGAAAGAAGTCCTTCTTCTCGTGGTAGCTGGGGGAATAATAATCCACGCAATAATAGTCGCCGCTACTAAAATTTAATTTAATAATTTAACATCTAGAGTCTCCAGCAGGTAAAGCCTAAGGCTCGACGCTGCTGGAATATTTTATTTTGTCTCTAGTCTTCAACTATTCATCCATATGGGGAGGAATGAGAATGACACAAGTAGTTTTGGGGGAGAATGAAGGTATTGAGTCAGCTTTACGAAGATTTAAACGGGAAGTGTCTAAAGCTGGGATTTTCCAGGATATGAGGAAAAAGCGTCACTTCGAGACGCCATTAGAAAAAGAGAAACGTAAAGCAGTTGCTAGGCATAAACAAAGTCGTAGAAACCGTTCTCGCTACAGATAAGACATCAAAGGTAATTTCCTCTTCGACTTTGTATGACAGTCTCTAAATAATTAGGTAAACATAAATCAACTCAATATTCGTAGTAACGCTCTTGTTAAAAGACAGCGGTACTACGAATATATTTGTAAATGCGAGTAATTTATGAAGTTTCCTTTTGAGAATTCAAAGCAATGTAGATGTATCTTCCGCTATACTCACAAAGTATTGTGGATAACCTTTATCTAAAAGCTCTGGCTCGGAATTTTACTAGAAAATGTTGCGCGTTTATCATCTTTTGCTTGGTGCTATTTTACTGGTTTTAATGCCATTGGGAGTAAAATTTTTTCTCCCCTACTTTTCTGGCACCAGAGTGGAAAAAACTAATCCCGTAGTCACACCGACTCAAAGTAATTCCCCTCAAACCTCTCCTCCAAAAACTCCCGAATCAGTTGAGGAAAATATCTGGAAGAGAATCTTAGGTAGCGAGATTCCCACCCCCAACAGATGGCAAGTTGCTGCTTGTCAGGGAAATGCACCTTTGTTGTGTATTTCTTCAAAAGGAGAAATTTTAGGTACAGTGGAACTAGGGCTTTACCCAGTCAAAAGCAATCCAGATTTCCAAAAAAATCTTACACAAGCGGGTATTCCACTCAATTCTCAGGTGGACTACCAAAGTCCCAAGTACCAAACCCAGTTATTACAAGCACTGAAAGCTTGGGTTGCTGACTTCTATGCTACTTTAGCGAAAGACCGTCAAAGTAGCTACGCAAACAAAATAGTGTTCTCAGCATATCCCCCGCAACAGGCATCAGTTGGTAAGCTTCAGGGAATACGCTACGGGTTTATAGGACTCAAACTTGAAGGTGGAGTACAAGAGCAACATATCAGTTATGTTGCCTTTGATGGTACAACGCTTTACGTAATTAGTACAGCTTTTGACCCAAGCTCTGTAACTGGAAAGTTCGAGAAACTGGAAAATTTGGCAATTTTTCAGCCTTATTTGGATACTCTAGCTGCAAAATTGAACTTGCCCAGATAGCCGATATTCTTGAGTACTGGCAGTATTCAGGTTTTTGGTTGCTAACTAATATGCTATGTCATCGCATCAGGCTGTTTGTGGCGATCGCCTTAGAGTGGTTTATAGCAAAGCACAGCCAATACCGGGAGGATAATGCATCATATCATGTCCAGTAAATCACTTGTGTTATGTCCAAAGCGAGTATCGCCAAGTGTAACGTAGACGCGTTCGCGAAGCGTTGCCGCTTTCCTTGCGGCTTCCCGCAGGGTAGTAATCGCTTAGTTTTGAGATTGCTTGACTAATGGCGATCGCTGCGTCAAGCCCTTCAGGCATGGCTTCGCTTAGCGCTTCGGACAAAAGCTTTTTCTAAAAAATTACCTAGTATAAATACGTAGTTTTATATGTATATTATTCAAAACACTTAATATTTAAAATACTGAATAACAAATTTAATTGAAGTTTAAAGTTAGAGAAAATTACGGTTATATTTATTTTATGGAAATGCTAAATATTAAGTAATCAAGTTAATTGACCCATAGGAACTTAACTAGATGCGATTGAATAACATACTCCACATATAACAAATTTATTTGAGTATAGTGGCAGAAAGTGTGAGTTTCATACCTTACGAGGTGTAGTGCAACAGTTAATTTGTTTGAAATTTGAAGCACTCAATTACAAAATGCTAAAACGTTGAAAAAAGTAAGAGTTTCCCCCAAGGGGCATTCATAAAAGTTCGGACATCAACAAGTATAGATCCTCGGCAATCTGAGATTTTTTTATCTACATTACTCTTTGGTAATGGGTTTTGTGGATTTAAACAAATATCTTCAAATAGAGTTCAGTGATTGTAAACTTCTGTTTTTACTCAAGCGTAGATTTAGTGTGGCTAGGGTTTTAATCATCAATTCAAATCTTCAACAATGCAAACTTTCAAGAATTGCATCTGAGAAAGTCATACTAATATCTGCTAACAATTTGCATCCATCAAATTGATTCTATTTTTATGTAAATAATGGAGTTGTCATGAACGAATTCGCGTCGCCGGAATTATACTGTCCATTTTCACCTCAGATTAATAAGTATGCTGATGTTCTAGAAGATTATGCCTTTGAATGGGTGCTACGCTTCAACCTCTTACGCGATGAATCAGTTTATCAACGTTTCAGTAAAGCAAAATTTTCTTGGCTTGCTGCAAGTACCTACCCTGACTGCAAACTAGAACAATTGAAAATTGCCAATGACTGGTTGAGTTGGTTGTTCATTTGGGATGACCAGTGGGACATGTCAGATTTAGGAAAAAAACCTGAATTGCTCAAGAGTTATTACAAAAGGTTTTTGGAAATCTTCAATGGAGCAGAACTAACGAGCGAGGATATACCCCTTACTTATGCCTTAAAAGATATACGGGAGAGGATGCTGAAAACAGGGAGTGCAAAATTATTGCATCGTGTCGTTTGCAGCTTTGAAGACTTTTTTGATGGATGTGTTTTGGAAGCAACCAACCGCGCTCAGGGAATTATACCCAACGTTGAAAGCTATACTCAGCTACGAAGATTAAGCGTGGCAGGTGATTTAATCCTCTTGTGGATTGAATTGTTCAATCCATTTATGATTCCCGATCTTTTACGAAAGCACGACATCGTTAAAAAACTGCAAGAGATGACAATTAACATTCTTGCCTGGTGCAACGATATCTTTTCTGCACACAGAGAAATGGCAAGTGGAGATGTTCATAACCTAGTATTGGTACTGCATTATCAACAGCACCTTCCTTTGGAACAAGCAATTAAGCGTGCTGCCCAAATGCACGATCAAGAAGTACGAAAGCTGATGAATTTAGAAGCAACTATTCCATCTTTTGGAGAAGAAATAGATACTCAACTTGCAAGATATATATCAGGATGTCATACCTGGATACGTGGCAACCTCGATTGGTATTCTCACTCTGGTCGCTATCAATCTACAGAAAAGCTGGATTTAGCTGTTGGTATAGCTCCAGCAATCATAGCCTAGCACTTCGGCAATTTCGCAAGGAACAATTTTCATGCAACTACCCAATCGTATTAAAACCCCTTCTTTGCTCCAGAAGATCCAATGGATTTTTGATCCTATGGGATATATGGAAAGCTCAGCACAGCAATATCCTGACCTTTTCACTGGTGAAGTAGTTGGTTTTGGTAACACCCTGGTATTTGTGAGCCATCCTCAGGCAATGCAGCAAATTTTAACCAGCCAAAAAAGCAAGTTTGCAGCCGATGGTCAGCTCAACCAAATTTTACAGCCCATACTAGGAGAGTATTCACTGATCATGTTAGGGGGCGCTCCCCACAAACGGCGGCGACAATTGTTGATGCCCTCGTTTCATGGAGACCGGATGCGAGCCTACGGTCAGCTATTTTATGATATCGCTGCAAAAGTCTTTAATCAGTTACCAATAGACCAGACCTTCCAGGCTCGTGATGCGACACAGGAGATTTCCCTGCAAGTTATCTCACAGGTTCTCCTTGGCTTGCATCAAGGAGAACGTTGCGAACAACTCATGCAGTTAATGGTGTCGATGTTAGATGTTTTTGACTCGCCGCTGACTTCTAGCTTCTTGTTGTTACCCTTTCTCCAACAAGATTTAGGAGCTAAAAGTCCTTGGGGGGGGTTTGTGCGCCAACGGCAGCAAGTAAATGAATTACTCCACGCTGAAATTGTTGAACGTCGCCAAAAACCCAATCCAGATCGCATTGACATTCTTTCGTTGCTAATGGATGCAACAGATGAAGCCGGACAACCAATGACTGATGAAGAGTTGCGCGATGAAATCAAAACCTTGATGTTTGGTGGATATGAAACCGCAGCAACAGCGATGGCTTGGGCATTATATTGGATTCACCGCAAACCAGAAGTTAAAGAAAAACTGCTCCAAGAATTGGATACCCTTGGTGATTCCCCTGACCCCATGACCATTTTTCGGCTACCTTATCTCACCGCTATCTGTAATGAAACCTTACGGATTTACCCGATTGTGATGTTGACGTTGCCCACATTAGTGCAAGAAAGAGTTGAAATCCTAGGATATTCATTAGAGCCAGGTACGGTAGCAGTTGGCTCCATCTATCTTATGCATCAGCGTGAGGATTTATATCCCCAGCCTAAGGAGTTTCGGCCAGAGCGCTTTCTAGAACGCCAATTTACTCCCTATGAATTTATGCCCTTTGGTGGTGTGCGTCGTTGTATTGGTGAAGCTATGGCCATCTTTGAAATGAAGGTAGTTTTGGCAAAAATTCTATCTACTTATGAACTCGCACTAGTTGAGCAGCGGCCAGTACGGCCTCAACGTCGAGGTGTTACCCTTGCACCGACCAGTGGCATCAAATTAGCAATCACAGGGCGGCGTCAGCGTCAAAACTCTCTGGTGACTACGGCAAATACATCCATCCCCCTAGTAGTTCACTAACCCTAAATCGTGTTGGTGTAATATACCGCTTACTTATGCCCTTAGTGATATACGGCAGAGGATGCTGGAGACAAAAAATGATGAATTTAGAAGCAACTATTCCATCTTTTGGAGAAGAGGTAGATGCTGAACTTGCAAGATATATATCAGCATGTCATGCCTGGATACGTGGCAATCTCGATTGGTCTTCTCACTCTGGTCGCTATCAATCTACAGAAAAGCTGGATTTAGTTGTTGGTATGGCTTCAGCAATCACAGTGTAACACTTCCGCAATTTCCCAAGGATAAATTTTCATGCAACTACCCAATCGTCTGAAATCCCCCTCTTTGATTCAAAAGTTCCAATGGATAACTGACCCTGTGGCATATATGGAAAGCGCAGCCCAGGAATATCCTGATATTTTCACTGGTGAGATAGTTGGTTTTGGTGGCACTCTGGTCTTTGTGAACCATCCTCAGGCAATCCAGGAAATTTTAACTAGCCAAAAAAGTAAGTTTGCAGCCGATGGTAGGCTCAACCAATTTTTACAACCCTTACTAGGGAACTATTCACTCGTGATGTTAAGTGGCGATCGCCACAAACGGCGGCGACAACTGTTGATGCCCTCGTTTCATGGAGAACGGATGCGAGTCTACGGTCAGCTAATTTCTGATCTTGCTGAAAAAGTTTTTAGTGAATTACCAATAAACCAACCCTTCTTGGCTCGTCATGGGACGCAGGAGATTTCTGCACAAGTCATGTTAAAGGTTGTCTTTGGCTTGTATGAGGGAGAACGTTATCAACAAATCAAGCATTCACTGTTGTCGATGTTGGATATCTTTCGCTCCCCGCTCAGATCTAGTTTCCTCTTGTTACCCTTTCTCCAACAAGATTTAGGAGCTTGGAGTCCTTGGGGAAAGTTTTTGCGTCAACAGCAGCGAATAGATGAATTGCTCTGTGCTGAAATTGCTGAACGCCGCCAACAAGCGAATCAAGATCGCATCGATATTGTCTCATTGCTGATGTCAGCAACAGATGAAGCTGGACAACCGATGACTGATGAAGAGTTACGTGATGAAATCAAAACTCTGATGTTTGGTGGATATGACACTACAGCAACGGTAATGTCTTGGGCATTGTATTGGATTCACCACAAGCCTGAAGTTCTAGAAAAACTACTCCAAGAATTGGATAGCCTCGGCGATTCCCCTGACCCCATGACCATTTTCCGGCTACCTTATCTCAGCGCTGTCTGCAATGAATCCTTGCGGACTTACTCCACTGTAATGCTCACCTTTCCTACAGAAGTGCAAGAAAGAGTTGAAATACTAGGACATTCGTTAGAGCCAGGTACAGTAGTAGCTGCTTGCATGTATCTGATTCATCAGCGTGAGGATTTATATCCCCAACCTCAGGAGTTTCGGCCAGAGCGCTTTCTAGAACGCCAATTTTCTCCCTATGAGTTTATGCCCTTTGGTGGTATTCGTCGCTGTATTGGTGAGGCTTTCGCTATGTTTGAAATCAAACTAATATTAGCAACAATTTTGTCTAATTATCAATTTGCACTCACTGATCCGCGACCAGAACAACCTCAACGTCGAGCTCTTACCCTTGCACCTAGCAATGGAGCCAAAATGGTAATTACAGGGCGGCGTCAGCGTCAACAGTCTTCGGTGACTACGGCAAATACATCCATCCCCTCAGTAGTTCACTAACCTCAGTTTTAGTTAGAGTTCAGTTCTTGTAAACTTCTGTCTTGGCTAAAGCCTAGATATGGAATCGCCAGGATTTTAAAACTTAATTAAAATCCTCAATAATTCCATGACTAAGGATTGGCAGATTAGAGAGTGACACTAGTATCTGTAACAATTCGTAGCAAGAAAATTGATTCTGTTTCTCTGTAAATAATGGAGTTTTTATGAGCAAATTTGTTTTGCCCAATTTATACTGTCCATTTCCATCGCAGATTAATCAGCATGTTGATGTTCTAGAAGACTATGCTCTTGAATGGGTAATGCGCTTCAATTTATTGAAAAATGAATCTACTTATCAGCGTCTTTCCAAGTCAAAATTTTTTTTGCTAGCCGCCGGTGCTTACCCTTACAGTCAGCTTGAAGAACTGAAAATTGCAAATGATTTATTTGGGATGATCAATGCGATCTATCAGATTTAGGAAAACAACCAGAAGTACTCAAGGGTTTCCATCATAGATTTCTAGAAATCTTGAATGGAGCGGAACTGACGAATAACGATATACCCCTTAGTTATGCTCTCAGTGACTTACGAGAGCGAATGCTGAAAAAAATGAGTAAAGACTGGTTCCTCCACTTTGTTAATGGCTTTGAGGAATGGTTCCACGGATATGAGCAGGAGGCAAGTATTCGCCTACAGGATATTATTCCCGATGTCTCTACTTACATAACATTACGTAGATCAAGTGTGGGGGTAAATATTTTTCTCACATTGACTGAAATGTGCCATCAATTGACAATTTCGGATTTTTTACGAAATCATGACATAATGAAAACACTAAAACTGATGACAAGGGGTGCAGGGGTGCAGGGGAGCAAGGATGCAAGGATTTGTATCAGTAATTGAGTGAAATGGTATTACGCAACTGGTACAGTAAATAAAGGTTAGGGTTGTCAACAGTCCACAGTCAATAGTCTTGAATCAAGCTTTTTTGGACTATTGACTATTGACTATTGACAACCTCAACTAAAAATTGATGACAAAGGGCGTAAATCCAGAAGGTATCTCATTGGCGGACAGGTATCTCAATGATAAATTCAGTACCCTTGCCGATGGCAGAATTACAGGATAACTTACCCTTGTGTTTATCGACAACAACTTGATAGCTAATAGACAACCCCAATCCAGTACCACTACCAATGGGCTTAGTGGTGAAAAAGGGGTCAAAAATTTTCTGGCAAACCTTAGCAGACATACCACCACCATTATCTGCAATGCGAATAAGCAATGTATTTGAGTCTGCCAGTTCAGTGCAAATGTGAATCTGTGGTTTATGAGTCGTTTTAGTTTTAGTTGACAACTGACCATTGACCAATGACTCTTCAAGTGCATCAATGGCATTAGTCAGGATATTCATAAACACTTGATTAAGTTGACCAGCGTAACAACTGACTTGTGGTAATTGCCCATATTTTTTAATCACCTCAATTTCCTGGCGATCGCTCTTTCCTTTGAGTCGATGCTGCAAAATCATCAAAGTGTTATCAATGCCTTCATGAATATCTACTGGTTTCATTTCAGCTTCATCCAGGCGGGAGAAATTGCGTAAACCCAGAACAATATTGCGGATGCGTGAACTGCCAACCTTCATGGAATCGAGAATTTTCGGCAAGTCTTGGGCAAGGAAATCTGCATCAATCTCCAAGGCTTTATCTTCAACTCGCTGTGAAGGATTGGGGTATTCCTGTTGATAAATCGCAATCAATTCGAGTAAATCTTGCACATATTCACTAGCATGAGCAATGTTGCCATGAATAAAATTGATCGGATTATTAATTTCATGGGCAATTCCCGCCACCATTTCCCCCAAAGAAGACATTTTTTCGCTTTGAATCAATTGGCTTTGGGTATTTTGCAATTCCAAAAGTGCTTGTTGTAAGCGTTGATTTTTGTCGTGAAGTTCGGTAGTTCTTTCGGCAACTTTCTCCTCTAGTGTATGGTTATATTCTTCCAATTCAGTATTGGCCAGTGCTAAATTTTTATAGAGGATGGCATTTTCTAGGGAAATAGCGGTTTGGGTGGTGAGGAGTTTGAGGACTTCGAGGCGATCGCGTGTAAATGCGACGGTTGTAAGATTATTTTCTAGGTAAAGAATACCCAGCAGTTTACCTTGATTGAGAATTGGGATACACAATAGGCTCTTGGGTTGGTCACTAATAATGTAGCGATCGCTAGCCAGAAAAGCAACAGCTTTGACATCATCAATCACGAAGATTTCCCTAGTACGTTTGACGTAGTTAATTAAAGTAATGGGGACATCATTACTAGACTCTAAATCAATTACTGGAAACTCTGTAGAAATGCAGGCCATAGTTGCATTGGAACTGACAGCACTGACAGTTAAGCCCAAGCCATCAGCTTCACTCAACATCAGTGCGGCTTTAGAAGCGCCGGCATTCTCCATCACCACTGCCATTAAAGTAGAAAGTAGTTGCTCTAGCTCGATTTCTCCAGATAGTGCTTGGGAAGCTTTGATCACAGATGCTAAATCTAGCATTTGGGAAATGCTGGTGTTAGAACTGATGAATGTTTCGTTAGTAATGGGGCTAGATAGGGATATGCTTGGTTCAGTAGTGGTGTGAGTTCTGGGTTGGACTAGTAGTTTTTCTTGCTGGATGATCGGGGTAAGTAATTGCGGATAGCGTTTTTGTAAGTCGTCAACTTTGGCTTTTGCTCCCCAGCGAACGTAGCAATAGTAGGCATCTGTGAGGTAGGTTTGGGCAATTTTCTGTTTACCCCATGCTAGATAAAACTTGGCGGCTAGTTCGTGGGCTAGGGCTTCTTCGTTGATGTATTCGTTTTCTTTGGCTAGGGTGATGGCGCGATCGTAATAATCCATTGCTGGGAAATATTCGCCCAGAATTCGATAGCGTTCTGCTTCTACAAGATAATATTTATGCAGATAATTCATCGGGGCGTGATCCGCCCAGTGTTGCATCTTTTCTTGATTGGCTTGTACTCGATCAAGAATGCCATGTTGCTCAGAATCAGCAGCCTCAGCATAAGTTGCCAACTGTGCTAGAGAATCATAAAAATGGAAAAAAGGAATAATTATTTGCCCTGTAGTAGAACTGACATACTTTTCTGCCAAAATGCTGTTTTCAACTGCTTGAGGGAACTCGTTAAACAGGTAACACAGATATAGTTTGCCGACATGGAAATATGACATTCCTATGAAATCGTTGGTTTCAATGTGAATCGGTAGCATTTTTTCTTCATCGTAGGCTTCACCGATTAAACGACAAGGATTTTCCACAGTCCCTAACAAGTTCAAGACTATCTGTCGATAGATTTCATTCCAAGTAGATACTGTTTCTTGCTTGAGTTGGCTGATAATGTTACGATAATTTGCTATCTCCCGTTCCAGCGCTGTTAGTTCTCTACCAATGAAATATGCAGTGTAGGAATAATTGTTCAGAGAATAGGCTGCAAATTCTAAATCTCCCGCTTCCAGTCCAGTAGAGTAAACCTCCAATAGAGGCTTTAATATTTCTTTAGAATGTTCCTTCCAATGTCGGATAGCTGAATTAAACACCAATCCGGTCTTAGTAGTAACTTTTTCAGCATTAAACTTAGTCAACAGACTTAAAGCCAGCTTGCCAAATTGATAACCAGACTCGATGTCTCCCACTGTACCGCAGAGTATTATCCCGTAAGCAACATAGGCAAAGGCAGACAAGAATACATTGCCATATTCAAGCGATAAGTTGATTTGTTTAAAATTAATTAGCAGGAACAAGTTAGGATTGGTTCGACTGCTAACAGAAGTTGCACTCGATAGAATACGCATAATCGCTATTGTTCGAGTATCTGTCATCTCAGGCAGGTGAATTAAATCCTCAATGCGTCTGCCAATGAGCTTTGATGTTGTTTGTGCCATTGCTAGCTCAACATCTGACTCGCTGGGATTTTCAGGAAACTCCACACCCAACAACTTTAAAAATGATAATGCAGTATGGACAGCTTCTAGTGCTTGGTTCTGCGCTCCATAAGCTTGAATTTTAACTTCATAAACTTTCACTTTGTCCAGCAGTGTTTGAGCTTGTTGCAGTACTACTTCTGCTAATTGCTCCATTTGCTCAAAGTCGCCAGCTAGGTATGCAGCCTCTGCTGCTGTTTCATACAAAGCTAGGGTGAATTCATATTTTGTCTGCCAAGTATCATCTTTTAGTAGTTGAATTCCAGTTGTTAAATACTTGAGCGCTGCGGGATAAGCAGTTGATGCCAAAGCTTTACGTCCAGCAGTCAGATTCATCTGTGATAACTGTTCTTTGTCGCTTGGCACATCAATTAATGGTATTGCGATGTTGAACTGATTTACCAGTTCAAAAATTCTTTCTTCCCTTTGCACAACTGGGATATTATTCAACAGCAACTGCCCAATCTTCAGGTGAATTGATTGCTTTTGATGTTCTGGAATTAAACAATAAGCTGCTTGTTGTACCCGGTCATGGATGAATCTATATTGAATTGATTGGCAGTTGCTATAATTAAATTCTCCCTCTTCTGTAATTTTGATTTGCTCATGACCATCTTGTTCAACAATATTGTAGACTTCAGCTTGCGGGATCACTAGTCCTTCGAGTAACGCTGACCATAGGTCATTGGCTGTATCTAAGGCAGATTTTTCATGTACAATGGCAAGAGTATTTAAATCAAATTGGTTGCCGATGCAGGCGGCTAATTTCAATACTTTTTGAGTTTGTTTGGGCAACTTCATCAGTTGAATTGTCATAAATTCAACTACGTCATCTGTCAAAGCTAAAGACTGTATTTTGCCCAAATCGAACTGCCAATAACCCAGATTAAAGTTAAATTCAATTAATCCATCTTTATGCAAAGCCTTGAGGAATTCGTGAGAAAAGAAGGGATTGCCTTTGGTTTTGGCATACACCATTTGTGTGAGCGGTATTGCGACTTTTTCTTCACACTTTAAGGTATCAGCAATTAAACGATTTAAATCTCCCTGTGTTAATGGTGTGAGGGTGATAGTATTAACGGTGGCTCCGGTTTTTTTAATCTCCTGGAGTGTCAAATCTAGTGGATGTGCTTTTGTGACTTCGTTATCTCGATAGGCCCCAATCAGCAAAAGACCTCCTTGAGTAGTGTTTGATTTATCGGTTTCACCTACTGCCCCATCAGGTTGGGTTGGATTGATTAATAATTGAATTAATTTTAAAGAAGCTGCATCTGCCCATTGCAAGTCATCTAAGAATATCACTAAGGGATGTTCTTTAGTAGTGAAGACGTGAATAAATCTCTGCAACAATAAATTAAACCGATTTTCGGCAGCACCTCCAGAAAGTTCTGCCACTTCTGGTTGCTTGTCAACAATCAGTTCGAGTTCGGGAATCACATCAATAATTACTTGACTTTGCTCACCCAATGCGGCAATAACTTTGGTTTTCCAATTTTGAATTTGAGCATCTGTTTCTAATAGTATTTGTCCGAGCAAATCTCGAAAGGCTTGCACCAATCCTGATAAGGGAATATCGCGTTGAAATTGGTCAAATTTCCCTTTGATAAAGTAACCACGCTGCCTAACGATAGGTTTGTGGACTTCGTTGACTACTGCTGTTTTACCAATGCCGGAAAAACCTGCCACTAGGATCAGTTCACTACGTGAGGGGTGTAGGGAGTGGGTAGTGGTGAATAGTGAGCCAGCGGGGTCTTGGGGGTCTCCACGCCACTTGCTACAACGGGGGGAACCCCCGCAACGCAGTGGCTCCCCATGAGCGACTGGCGAACCCCCAAGGGGTGAAGAATCTTTCGCTACTTGTTCTGAACTAACTCGCTCAAAAGCTGCAAGCAACTTTTCGACTTCTGCTTGGCGACCATAGAGTTTTTCGGGTATGAGGAAACGGTCTGAGATGTCCCGTACTCCCAACTCGAAGGGTACAATGTTTGCTGTCTGTTGCCACTGTTTGCGACATTCTTCTAGGTCATGTCTGAGTCCGTGGGCACTCTGATACCGGTCTTCGGCATTTTTTGCCATCAACTTGTGGATGATTAAAGACAGCATTGGCGGTATGCTGGCGTTAATCTGGCTGACTGTTGGTGGTTGTTTGGCAATGTGACAGTATACTAACTCCATCGGGTCTGTGGTGCTGAAGGGTAACTGCCAGGTCAGGAGTTCAAAAAAGGTGACACCCAATGAATAAAAGTCGCTGCGGTAGTCGATTCCTCGATTCATCCGTCCGGTTTGTTCCGGGGAAATATAAGCTAGTGTCCCTTCTAAGACGTTGGGATTGGTCAGAAATTGAATTTCTCTGGGCAATAGTGTGGCAATGCTGAAGTCGATGAGTCTGACTTCTAGCGTGCTGGGGTTAATTAATATATTGGCGGGTTTGATATCTTTGTGGATGATGCGATCGCGATGCAATCTCTCTAGGCTGGATGCGATTTTGATGGCTATGTGGAAAAAATCTTTCAGGGCTATACCATTGCCTTGTTTGCCTCTGTTCTCAATTCCCCAATCTTTGAGTGAGATGCCGCCAAAGTCCTCCATCACTAAAGCGTAACCATTACGGTAGTTTTCTAAACTCAAGGGTTTGACTATCCCCGGATGGTCTAGATTTTTGGTTATCGTGTACTGATTGCGGAACTGGGCAATTTCATTGAATGTGGGATATTCATTCCTTAACAGTTTTACTATTACACTTTTTTGGTCTTGTTTTCTCGTCCCTCGATAAACTAGGGTTTTGCTGCCCGAGTAGATTTGCTCGGTAATGCTATATCCGGGGATGGCAAATAATGTATCAGATGATACTAACATACCAAGGAACTCACACTAATTGTTCTTCTGACTTAGTATTCCCTAATACGTGTTTTAAGTAGCAAATGATGTTACATAAAATTAAGTTTTTGAGCAAAAAGATACTAAAGACTTAAAGTTTTTTGGCTAAAATTTCGTCTTAAAAAATAGAAAATGGGGAATAAGGCATTGTAAATCTACATCGGTATTTGTTGAAGTAGTATTTGCAAGCTAGCTATGATCAACTACGTAGGGCATTAACGAATGAAAAGGTGCTAGCGCGACTAGGGATTGGGGGACAAGGAAGACATACGTCATGCCCCATGCCCCAATGCCCCAATCCTCTAAATCTCAGCTACTGCTCGTTCAATCAAGCGACGTGCCAAAGTTTGTGTACCTGTGTGTTCGTAGTAATTTGTGGACACATCTAAGAACGCCGCCAAATAGTCTAATTTGTCATCTGCAATTTCCACAAAATTTTGCAAGTTGTTCACAACTTTTTGTGGCGTTAAATTGTTGGAGGCGACTATTCCACTCATCCAACCTTTAACTGAGTCAAAGCTTTCACCGATGAAGTTGAGTTTACTACCTGCATTACTGCCAGGAATCACATCTTTGATGCCTTGAAAAGTTGAGTTTTGTTCTAACTCCTGTGGGCTTGTTTGGTTCAAGCCAGATATGGCTTTGCCAATGAAATCAGGGCCTAGGGGTATCAAACCATCAACACAAATTAATGCCACCATGCGAATGAGTGATTCGCCACTATACTCACCCAAAGATGCAACAAAATCTCCGATGCTATCTCCAGGAATACCATTAATTTGGCAGAAAGCTACTAATTCAGCGACTAATTTCAATGTCAAATCAATGGTTTGGGCTTTGTCAGGTTTGGGAGTGACTTTATTTAGAAAACCCAACAAAGGTATTTTTTCACCAACTTTGTTAGCCAAAGCTGCTGCACCAAGGACTTTATCTGTACCATCAACGGTTTGATAGAGCCACAAAGCTGTTTGGTAGCCTTGGGAGCGATCGTTGTAAAGATAAATCGCTCGTTCGCCAATTTGCTGAATTAAAGCTTCGTCAGTTTCGCCAGTAACAGTTTTAATCGTGTTGACAAAGCCAACAGTATTTTGCCACTGACCAGGAGCAACAAAATCGAGTGCATTTAACACAGAAATTGTCAAGCCGCCGGTGGGGAGTTGATCAACCAACTCAAAAATCGGTTTACTCACAAAAATCTCCTGATTCTAAGTTTTGTTATGTAAATTTCAGCAGTGCGGCTTATTTGAGTTTAGCCAGATCAGCAAGATTAAATTTTTCTATCCAAGCTGCGCGATCGCTTGCGGTAAATGACGGATCGCGGGAAAGCGCTTTTACTTGGTATTTACCCACTAAAATCGCTGTTTGGGTATTACCTACTTCCACTGCTGGATAACCACCAATTTTTTTAGTGCTGTTCGAGAACTTTGCTGCTGCTGTCGGTGTGCTGGTGGTGTCAGAAATAGACAGTAAAGCTACATCTTTGCCGGCTTTTTTCAACTTTGCTTCTGCAAAACCTTTTTTCTCTTGGGTATAGACGCGCTGAAAACCACCATCAGCAGATGGGAAGAATTTATTAAATTCGCCACCTTGGGTAGCATTTTTGGCAACCGCTTGACCGCTTTTTTGTTGGGTACTTTCCTTTTGTACCTGGTCAAAACGTCCCGGTTCTTTTGGAGTACAAGCTGTGGTCAGTAGTAATACTGACAGCAATAAACCAGCTAAAATTCTACGTCCACGGTAGAACATCATGTTTAGTTTCTCCATAAGCTTGAGCTTTGAGGCAATTATCGGCGCTTGTTTGTGATTTAACCAATAAAATTTACTATTTGATCATTATTGTGGGATGTCGTGAGAGCAGGGGATGGGGGGATGGGGAGCAGGGGAGCGGGGGAGATGGGGAGCAGGGGAGCGGGGGAGATGGGGGGATGGGGAGAATTACCACTAACTTCTAACTCCTAACTCCTAACTCCTAACTCTTAACTTTTACCTTCAGCTTTTTTGTAAGCGATCGCAGCATAGAATGGATCTCCCCCAGGCGCACCCAACCATTGTAAGAAATTCGGTACTGTGGACTTGTGGGCTATAACTTCTGGGGTGGTGAATCCTGGTACTGAGGCGAAGTAGTTTTTCACTAATTCGACTCTTGTTGGTTCTGAAGCATCCCGCCAAGCTTGAATCGCTTTTTGAAAAAACATGCGGTTAGAAAAGCTGATAATGGCGACACCACCAGGTTTAAGGATGCGGTGAATTTCGGAAAAAACTGCCTCTGGATATTGCATGTATTGCACTGAAACGCAATTGAGAACGGCATCGAAATCTTCATCGGGAAATGGTAGCTGCGGATTTTCATTGAGATTTTGCACCACGTAATGATTTAACTGGGGATTGCGTGCTAGTTCTTCTGCATTCAGTCCATGTCCCTCAACATGGGCAAACTGTATCTCTTCTGGCAAATGGGAAACCCAACTGCTCATCATATCTAATATACGGGTGTTGGGCTGAAGTCGCTCTCTATATAAATCCGTTAGCTGTTGAATAAATCCTTCATCGACATGGGTGACGAAACGAGGATAGGCATAAAATAGCTTGTCGTCTGTATCATCTAATTTTTGACGTTGATTCGGTCTGAGCAGCATAAATTTCTATTTTGGTGAACTTTTTCGCAAAGGTGAGGTAATTTCAGGTATTATTTTGCACAATTACTTTGTAATATATTTTAATAAAAAAATATATATGTTGTTTCCACTTCAACTGAGGTACCCCGATTACCTCACCCCGATAAAGCTGTGCTTTATCTCCCCTCTCCTTAGTAAGGAGAGGGGTTGGGGGTGAGGTTAAAAGATGTACTTCACTACATTGAGAAATGCAATAAACCATCTGACATAGCAGTATTCAATTACTATCAATTCAATGTTGTATAAAATACATTTATTACAGCCTATGTGGCGGCGAATCTGCCAAATGGCAGTGTTTCCTTATATTAGTTTGTTAGTTTTGATACTCCCATTATTGCTATTCAGTTCTGGGCAGAATAGCTTGATGGCACATGATGAAGGGCTTTATGCTTGGCGATCGCGTCGGATGTTTGACTCTGGCGACTGGATCGCACCTTGGGGAAATGTCCATCATAAAACGCCTGGGCCTTATTGGTTAATTGCTGTTGCCTATCAGCTATTTGGTGTTAGTGAATTGAGTGTACGAATTCCTAGCATGATTGCGGGAATTTTGGCTATATTACTAATATATGAAATCGGCAAAATCATCTTAGATAAAAAATTAGCTTGGCTAGCGGCTGCCATTTTAAGTGTTGAATTTCTCTGGCTGCAATATTGTCGCTTAGGCACACCTGATGTACCAATGATTTGCTTGGTACTTTTAGCTATTTGGTCTTTACTAAAAGCTGAATTACATCCTCAATATCGCTATTTGTGGAGTTTGATTGCTGGTGTAAGTCTGGGTTTGGGCTTCCTACTCAGAAGCTTTATGATTTTTGTACCAATCATTGCTTTACTACCTTATTTAATTGGTGAACATCGCCGTCATCGTCATCTTGCTAACCCAATTTTATATTTAGGGTTTGTAGTCGGCTTAATTCCTACCTTGAGTTGGCTGTGGTTCAATTGGCTGCGTTACGGAAACGGTAGTTTTGAGGAATTATTTAAGTTTGTTGTACAGCAAAATTCCCAGCCTCGTTATCCAAGTAGTATATTTTTCTATGTCTGGAATGTTCCTTTGAAATCGTTTCCTTGGGGATTTTTCAGTTTATTCGGTTTATTTTTAGTATTGCGTCGCCCTATTCCTCGCTATCATTTGTTATTAGTGGGTTTTCCAGTTGTATTATTTGTTGAACTGAGTATTTTCTCTACTCGTCTGTCTCACTACAGTCTTTGTTTGTTTCCCTTTATTGCAATGCTTGCTGCAATCGGTTTAGACTGGCTAGGGAGAATTTATCAGATAGGATTAACAAAGAAAAATATTCCCCGTAATCTCAGTTATGCTTCTGGTGTATTAGGTATTTTATTTCTGCTAGCGGGTATAGTGGTTTTTGCTTGGGATAATGCAGACATCCGCAAGTATGCAATCTTTGGTTGGATTGTCGGGTTGGGTTGGTTAATTTTACCTTTGATATGGATTGCTCGTTACCGCTTTAATCAAAAGTTTCTCACAGCGCGTTACTGGATGGCTGGCTGGTTAATTCCCTGTTGGTTGGCTTTGGCTGTGGCTGGAAGCTTGGGTTTGTTAAGCGATTATAATCCTCGATATAGAGCTTTTTTTCAACAAAGCGCGATCGCCTCTATTCTCCAAACTCATCCTATCTACTTTGTGCAAGTTGGAGGCAAAAACTCTGTACTGCTCAATTTCTACACTCCTATTCACGGTAAACAAGTTGATACGGTTTCCCAACTGCCAGCTTTTAGCTATGCTTGGATCAATACAAATCAGACCCCTCAAGTATCTACACCTCATCGCATTGTTGGTGCTGTGCAAAACTACCAATTGATTCAAGTTATTCCCAAAGATAGATAGACAAAAGCTATTGCCAGATAGCTACATTTAGCATATAATAAATATTACGCACGCTAAGCAATTAAACAAATGGTTGTGAAATCCGATTATTCCCCAACTTTAGATACGTGGCAGCAAAATTTAGCACCACACAATTTGGGCTACCGAATTAAATTGCTATCACAACTGCTTAGTCGCAAGTTTACTGAAAAACTAGAACCGTTTGGCTTGACGCCATTTCACTGGTTAGTGTTATGCTGTCTGTGGCAAGAAGATGGTTTACCTACTTCCAGTATTGGCGAAAAACTCCAGCAAGTGGGGGGAACTTTAACAGGGGTATTAGACCGGATGGAAGAACGCGGCTTGGTGCGTCGAGAACGCGACGTACACGATCGCCGTATCTGGCGGATATGGCTAACGGATGCAGGCAAGGAATTACAATCAGTATTACCCCCCATCGCCGCCCAAATGCGTGATGAAGCAATGCATGGTATTCCTTTTGCCGACCGTGAACTCTTTTCCCAAATTTTAAATCGGGCGATCGCTAATTTGTCGTAAAAGGGACTGGGTACTGGGTACTGGGTACTGGGGATTGGGAAGAGGTTTTTGTGCTTTAGTGCTTTAGTGTCTTTCTGTAGGCAGTCTTAAGAATCACCCGACTGGGTGAAGTGTTATTAAGTATTTTTTGCGAAGATAATACGCATACGAAATATAAACTGAATAAATAGAAGTATTCAAATATTACGTACTCTAAATAAAAAACTAGTAATTAATTCATGGGGCGAGGGAGTTAACAAGTATGAGCTATAATAACGGACGCAAACATCAAACTGCAATTTTAGAAAAAGAACTGATTACAGATGCAGAGACTTTAGAAGCTGTAACCACAGAGACATCTGCAAAGATAGAAGCACCATTAGCTGATGTAGTTCCCCAGCAAGAAAAAGACAAAGAGATTGCACCGAAGAAGAAAAAACCCATTGCTTTGATTATGGCAGCATTGGGAGTGGGTGCGATCGCAGCTGGTGGCTTTGGTTATCACTACTGGCAATATGCTTCTACTCATCAGGAAACAGACAACGCCACAGTTACAGGAAACATTCACCAAGTTAGTAGCCGCATTCCGGGAACTATCGCCCAGGTGCTAGTCAATGATAACCAACTAGTGCAACCAGGACAGGTTTTAGTAGAATTAGATCCACGGGACTATCAAAGTAAGGTACAACAGGCAACTGCTGCCCTAGAAAATGCTCGTGGTCAAGCGCAAGCAGCACAAGCAAATATTGCCTTAACTTCGGAAACTACCAGTGGCAAAACAAATCAGGCCCAAGGAGATGTTAGCGGTGCCGTAGCCGCCATTTCCACAGCCCAAGCAGCAGTCAAAGAAGCCCAAGCAGGTATTCCAGCGGCACAAGCTGAAGTCAAGTTAGCCCAAGCTGGTATTCCCGCAGCCCAAGCGCAGGTAGCCCAAACAAACGCTAATTTAGAGAAGGCACAAGCAGATTATAATCGTTACACCCAGCTTTATCAACAAGGTGCAATTGCTCGTCAGCAGCTAGACACAGCCAAGGCAGCTTATGATGTGGCTGTAGCACAAAAGAATGCTGCTACTCAAGGAGTCGAACAAGCACAAGCTAAGTTAGCCTCCGCTAACGTTGGCGTAGCCAAAGCGCAGTCTGTATTAGCACAAGCCCAAGAAGGAGTAGTCAGCGCCCAAGCTAAATTAGCAGCATCTAGGGGAGGATTGCAACAAGCTACCGCTGGTGGACAGGATACCACAGTTAAACGCAGCCAGTACGAAGCGGCAAAAGCTGCGATCGCTCAAGCAGAAGCATCACTCAAAGATGCACAATTGCAACTATCCTACACTCAGATCACCGCCCCCAGTGCCGGACGGGTGGGTAATAAAAATGTGGAAGTTGGCAACCGCGTACAAGCAGGAACACCATTGATGGCAATTGTCAATGACCAAAAATGGATAGTTGCCAACTTCAAAGAAACCCAGTTAGAAAACATGAAACCAGGCGAACCAGTAGAAATCAAGTTGGATGCGTTTCCCCATCACACCTTTAGCGGACGTGTTGACAGTATTTCGCCAGCTTCCGGTGCTGAGTTTGCACTATTGCCACCAGATAATGCTACAGGTAACTTTACCAAAATTGTACAGCGTATTCCTGTGAAAATAGTTTTTGACCAAAACAGTATTCAAGGATATGAATCACGGATTAATCCTGGGATGTCTGCGGAAGTTGCGGTAGAAGTTAAGTAATAAGCCCTAACTTGAAAGTACTTTGTGTCTTGGTGTCTTAGTGGTAAAAATCTTAAATCACAAAGACACAAAGAGAATAAGTTTTTTATTAGTTAGCTGAGAAAATTAACTTTACAACCATCAAAAATCTCTGTCTGGCTTGTGATATCTTTCTCCACCTGCGGAGAGGGGTTGGTGGCGAGGTCACATGGTATTTATGAAAGAATATTGGTATAAACTAAACCTTACATGAAAATACCAGCACTACCCGCATTAAAATCAAAAAACTACCGCCTGTTTTTTGCTGGACAAGGTGTTTCCTTAATTGGGACATGGATGACACAACTAGCAACAATTTGGCTAGTTTATAGCTTAACAAATTCGCCATTAATGCTTGGAGTTGTGGGATTTACTAGTCAAATTCCTAGCTTCTTTTTAGCTCCTTTTGGTGGAGTGTTTGTGGATCGCTTTTCTCGCTATCATACCTTAATCGCTACACAAATTATGGCGATGATTCAGTCGTTAGCATTGGCGGTACTGGCGCTGACTGGTGTGATTCAAGTATGGCACATTATAGTTTTAAGTTTATTGCAAGGATTTATTAACGCTTTAGATGCACCAGCACGGCAAGCATTTGTGCCAGAATTAGTTGAACGCAGAGAAGATTTAGCCAATGCGATCGCTATTAATTCAACGATGATTAACGGTGCGCGATTAATAGGCCCAGCAATTGGAGGTTTACTAATTGCCAGAGTGGGAGTTGCTTACTGTTTTCTAATAGATGGTTTAAGCTACATTGCTGTGATTGCTGGTTTATTAGCGATGAAAATTAAACCTTGGCAAACTCCAGTAATTCCAGGAAATCCTCTACAACAAGTTCGAGAGGGATTTGTCTATGCTTTTAGCTTTCCACCAATTCGATCCCTTTTAATTCTATCAGCTTTAGTTAGTTTAATGGGGTTGCAAAATACTATTCTTGTACCAATATTTGCAGAAGATATTCTCAAGGGTGGTGCAGAAACTTTAGGGTTTTTAATGGCAGCATCGGGAGTAGGAGCTTTATCAGGTGGAATTTATTTAGCGACGCGGCAAACAATATTAGGAATTGGTAAATTGATTGCCTTAGCACCAGCAATATTAGGAATTGGTCTAATTGGCTTTTCTTTATCCCGGTTTTTACCACTTTCTTTATTCACAATGTTATTTGTAGGTTTAGGAACAATTCTACAAATTGCTTCTAGCAACACCTTTTTACAAACAATTGTTGAAGAAGATAAACGAGGACGATTGATGAGTTTATACACAATGTCCTTTTTGGGGATGATACCGTTAGGTAATTTATTGGGTGGTGCATTAGCAACCCATATTGGTGCTGCCAATACATTAATTATTGATGGTATAGTTTGTATTATTGGTTCTATCATTTTTTCCCAGCAGTTACCTGCTTTAAGAAAAATGGTTATTCCTATTTATGAACAAAAGGGAATATTGAAACATTGAGAATAAATTATATCAATTTAGTAGGGGTTTACAGCTGTACGCCCCTACAAGAAAATTTACAAATATTGACAATTGTTGGCAATGCTTAATTCATCCTATCATATCAAGTCCGGTTAATTAGTTATGATTCCCACAGTCATTGCACCCCACCCCTAACCCCTCCCCGTTCACGGGGAGGGGAGGGAAAGCGTAGCTTTCGTGGGGTTCTTCGGTTTTTAGAAGTAATCAGGCGGACATGATATCAGTCGTTCAGCGATCGCAACTTTTAATGATACATTCCTATCAAGTAGGAATCCTCGTATTAGTTCAGGACTTACGCAACTGGCACACATATTTTCTGCGATGGCAGTCAATAGTCAATAGTCAATAGTCAAGGGTAAAAAGTCAAGGTTTTTGGACTTTTGACTCTTGACTTTGGACGATTTTTGTCAAAAATATATGACAATGCGCGTAAGTCCCATAGTTGTGTATGGCAGTGGCTCCAAAATCTAAAATCTGAAATCCAAAATACTATAATCTTGAAGCTGGAGTAATATAATGGCTGATACAGATGCAATTCATCAGCAAGGAAAAAATCCTGCTGTACCACCAAATCATGTACCCCTCAGAACTTGGATTGGTGTATTAGCTAGTATGCTTGGCGCATTTATGGCGGTACTAGATATACAAATAACCAATTCTTCATTACAAGATATTCAAGCAAGTTTAGGGGCAACTTTAGAAGAAGGTTCTTGGATTTCTACTGCTTATCTCGTGGCGGAAATTGTCGTCATTCCCTTAACTGGATGGTTATCGCGGGTATTTTCTTTACGACTTTATCTGTTAGTTAACACAGCATTATTTATTTTCTTTTCTATATGCTGTGCCTGGGCATGGAATCTCAATTCTATGATTGTTTTTCGTGCTTTGCAAGGCTTTAGTGGAGGGGTTTTAATTCCCGCTGCTATGACAATAGTACTAACAACTTTGCCGCCAGCTAAACAATCAGTTGGATTAGCCGCCTTTGCTATTAGTGCAGTTTTTGCACCTTCAATCGGCCCGACATTAGGAGGTTGGTTAACAGAAAATTTTAGTTGGCACTACAGCTTTTATATAAATGTAATTCCAGGGGCGTTGATGCTTTCTGGTGTTTGGTATGGTATTAAGCAAGAAAGTCCCCAAATTAATTTGCTAAAACAAGGCGATTGGTGGGGCATTATTTCAATGGCTATTGGCTTAGGTTCCTTACAAGTTGTTTTAGAAGAAGGTAGCCGCAAAGATTGGTTTGGTTCAGCTTTCATTGTGCGGTTAAGTGTGTTAGCAGCGATTTTTATCACACTCTTTTTCGTTATAGAATTAACTCGCAAACAACCATTTATTAATTTGCGCCTTTTGAGTAAGCGGAATTTTGGTTTAGCCAGTATTGTGAATATTTCACTAGGGGTAGGATTGTATGGATCAATTTATATTCTACCGCTATATCTTGCTCAAATTCAAAGATATAATGCACTGCAAATTGGTGAAGTACTGATTTGGGCTGGCTTACCACAACTATTTATTATTCCTTTGATTCCCAAAATAATGCAACGCATTGATGTGCGTTTTATGGTGGCGATCGGTGTGGTTTTGTTTGCCGTAAGTGCCTTTATGAACTCAAGAATGACTTACGAAACGGGTTTAGATCAATTACGTTGGTCGCAACTTGTCAGAGCAATGGGACAACCATTAATTATGGTACCATTGACATCAATCGCTACTGCCGGTTTGAGTCCGAAAGAAGCAGGATCGGCAAGTGGTTTATTTAATATGATGCGGAATATGGGTGGTTCTATCGGAATTGCATCATTAGCGACTTTATTAACTAATAGAGAGCAATTTCACTCAAATGTTTTAGGTGAAAGGATATCTCTATACAACCCAGAAACTCAACAGCGAATTGACCAAATGACACAATATTTTGTCAGTCGCGGAGCAGATTTAAGTACAGCTAGAGATCAAGCGATTAAAGCTATCGATAATATTGTACGCCGGGAAGCTTTTGTAATGGCTTTTAACGATTGTTTTTACTTTATTGGTATTGCTTTATTGCTCAGCGGCATTGCCATATTATTTTTCAAAAAAGTAAAAGCGACTGGTGGTGCTGTTGCTCATTAGAAAATATTTCATCGATATAAATCCCATGCCTAATGCCTTTTTCATCCGTCATTGATGTACGCAATTCATGACAGTTGCATTGTATTAACCAGAGAACGGTTTATGATGTTGTTGTGGTAAACAGCGGCGTAGTAAATATGGGCGATGATTATAGCATAGCCTTGTGAAAACATTTTATGTGTGGGACAGAAGTAAAAGCATTTTCTGAAAATGTGATAATGTACTACAGGAAAAGTGTAGCGATCGCGCGTTGTTGAGAGGATATCTAGTAGTGGCTGACAATATCGAGGCTGGGAAAGCACAAGCGAAATAATGAATATTTTCAATCAAACGATCATGGCGCTTGCTTTATTATTTGTAGGTGTAAGTGCCATATCTTTTGGCTCTATCTTCATGAGATTAAGCGAAGCTGAACTCAGTCCCCATGCTACTGTATTTAATCGCTTTTGGCTTGCAAGTGTGGTCTTCTGGCTATGGTATGGATACAAGGCGATACGTCAGCGATTTTCCTCTGACCAACCTGTAGAAAAGCAGGTTTACACCCGTCAGGATATATTTTTATTACTAAGTGCTGGTATTTTGTGGGCTGCTACCTTAGTGACTTTGGCTTGGTCACTGACTCAAACGAGTGTAGCAATTTGTAGTGTCTTACATAATCTCGCCCCCATATTTACCAGCTTAGGGGCTTGGTTGTTGTTTCGTCAGGGTTTTGATCGGCAATTTCTCGTAGGGATGGTCATCGCCGTTGGAGGAGCGATCGCAATTGAAATTCAAGAATTGCAAGTCGCTCATGGTAAAGTGCAAGGAGGCATTGCTGCAATCATTTCTGCGGTTTTCTTAGCTGCATATTTGTTGATAGTAGAAAAATTGCGGACTAAATTTACCCCTACCACAATTCAGTTGTGGATTTGTGCGATCGCTGCTTTAGTTATCTTCCCCATACTTTTGTATACTCAAGAGCAGATTTTCCCTTCTTCAGTGAATAGTTGGCTTTTCGTCATTTCCCTAGCCCTCGTCTGTCAAGTTTTAGGTCATGGAATTTTGACATATAGCCTTGCCAGATTTTCCTCTGTGGTTGTCTCTTTGGTGCATTTGTTAGAGCCTGTATTTAGTGGAATTTTCGCGCTGGTAATTTTTTCAGAAAGGTTAAGTTTCTCGAATTTGTTAGGTTTTACTGGAGTTTTAATCGGTTTATATTTAGCCGTATCTAACCAAGCT
Source organism: Nostoc sp. UHCC 0702 (assembly GCA_017164015.1). Classification (GTDB taxonomy): domain Bacteria; phylum Cyanobacteriota; class Cyanobacteriia; order Cyanobacteriales; family Nostocaceae; genus Amazonocrinis. The sequence goes on along the minus strand of CP071065.1, from coordinate 5,249,980 downwards.
GCGATTAATTCTCCGCTGAAAGAATCATTCAAAACTATTGTGAACAATTTTGTTGTCAAATTGACATTTAACAGTAAATAGTTTATGCAAGAGGTTAAGTTAAGAATGTGAAAGCTAGATTATTTTATTCCAGCATTTCTAAGTCAATTCCCAAAGCGTTAAGTTGTTCATCAGAGAGCGATCGTAATTTCTCTACAATTCTCTCTCGCTTTTGTCGTTCAATCACAGCGCGTTCCTCACCTGTGAGTAATAGATTTCCTGTTGCATCCCACCACCGCAACCAAGGTAACTCTGCATTTTGATACAGCCCCTGCCAGATTCCTAATTCCACCCCCAAAGGGGCAATTGGGTAATGTCCCCGTTCATTGGGTGTCATCAGTTGATAGGCATTATCGATTAAGTGATACACCTCTACCTGGGCTTTTGTTACTTCATAAATCCCATAATAAGGTACTCTAATTGCCTGTTCGTAAATCCAAAATTTACCAACATCTCCTTGTGAAGGTGATGTTTTATCTCGTTCTTCAGTACCATCTCCAGAGACAAATTCCAGCACAATTAATGGCGCGACATACTCCTTCCATAAAACATAGGAACGCCGCGTTTTACCATTCAGAGTCGGCGGGACATTGGGTACATAAAACCAATCTGGTGCTGTAGCACCTTTCTCTGGAGGATCAGTCAATCGCCAGTAAATGCCTAAATCCTGTCCAATACAATATTGACTATCAGGATGAAGTTGCTCTAAAACAGGTTTAATTGAGTCAGTCAGTAAGATACTTTGGGGATGTTCTTGCCAATTCTTCACAAATTTACCATCTGACTCTGGTAGTTGGGTGTGGTCGGGTAAAGTTAATGCCGATAGGGAAGTCATAGGCTTTAACCAGGAGTATATCTGATTTTTATTGTAGATTATCAGTTTTTATGCTATCTTGTTTGGCAACTATATTTTGTATTACATGTATAATACAAAATATAAAAGTAACCAGGATAAAAGATAATGAACTCATCTGACATAGTTACACAGCAAAGCTATAGTTTACAGTTAAATAATTTTGAAATAAGTGTGTTAAGTTTCTTAACAGAACAGGGTTTGCCGACTGACTCTGTATTGGTTTCAGTAAAAGAGCGTGTAACAGTTTTTAAAAATATTGCCGATGTATTATCAAACATTAATGATGAACAAAAGCCCCGATCTATATACATATCTAAATATATTGCTGCTGTAGCATCAGGTTTATTTGATGCAGCATTGAATTACTTATGGGACGAAACAATTTTAGAGTTAAGAAAGCGAGTGTCTCAATACGATATTTCATATTTTTATGATAATGCCGTAAATAGCCCAGAAAAACGTAAGAATCTGTACTCAGAAGATGACATTTTTAAAGTCACTGATAGTGAATTAATAGAGGGGGCAAAAAAAATAGGGTTGATTTCAGAGATTGGATATAAGCACTTAGATACTATCAGATATATGAGAAATTGGGTAAGCGCTGCACATCCAAATCAAAACGAAATTACAGGCTTACAACTTATTTCTTGGTTAGAAACATGTATTAGAGAAGTTATATCTTTACCATTATCTAATGGAACAATAGAAATACAAAAATTTCTCAAAAACCTTAAGAAAAATAATATTTCTGACTCAGATGCTAGACAAATAGCAGCTTTTTTTGTAGAGCTTACCCAAGAACAGACCAATAATTTAGCATCAGGATTATTTGGCATATATACCCGCTCAGAGACAACACCGCAGACAAGGCAAAACCTTCATAGGTTAATACCTTATCTATGGGATAGAGTTGATGAGCAAGCGCGTCAACAGTTTGGGATTAAATATGGCAGGTTTGTTGCAAATAATGATAAAGCAGAAGCAAGGCTTGCCCTCGAATTTTTGGAAATAGTTTCAGGCAAATCATATATTCCTGAAACTCTTCTGTCCGCAGAAATAGATACTGCTATTGATAACTTACTTAATGCTCATCGAGGATGGGATAACTTTGCCAATGAGCCAGCATTTGCAAAAGCACTAGAGAGACTTATTAATGACAGAGGACAAGTTCCTCTTCAGATACGTGAAAAGTATGTTTTGGCACTAGTCGAAGTTTTTTTGACAAATGGACATGGAGCTTCGCACAACGCTGAAATTATCTATCGTTCTCTGATTGAACGATTTAACGCCACTCAAGCAGTTATAGCAATTTTGTCTTTCAATAATACTGTAATTGCTAGTAGACTTCAGCATGATAGATGCCAGAAGCAGTATCTTGATCTTTTGCGAATGATGAAAATCAAAGTTGCGGCTCCAGCAGTCAAAGAACTAATAAATGAAATTGAAAATTACAAAGGGCCACTGCACAAACTCAAAGAGCAGTCAGATTTTAAAAGAAAGGTTGATAATATGCGGAAAATCATTTGGTGAGGAAAGCGAAATATATTATGTAGGGGTGTGGCACTCTGAAACGGGAACATAAGCTTGGGGAGATTTGCCCTCTTGGGCGGTTGGCTGAGCCGCTCACGGCGAAGCCGAACGGTGCAAACCTGTTGTCTAATGGCGAATCTGTGAACCAAGAATCCCCGAACTTTCCGAACAAGTGAACCAAGCATTACTTGTTCAGTTCGGGGAGTATTAAGAAAGGCTAGGATCATCTAAAGTTTTTATCTGCCGCAAAATCTGTTCGACTTGGTAAGCTTTTTCATTTCTACTTTCTGCTTTGAAGATAGTTAAAGCTTTTTCTAAAGTAGCTTTCGCTTCATCTCGTTTATTTGTTTGCCACAATGCTTGTCCCAAATTAGTGAGTGCATCGCCATAATTGGGATTAATTTCTAAGGCTTTGCGGTATTCAGTAATAGCTTCTTGCCAACGGTCTTGACTAGCGTAAACAACACCGATCGCATTATAAGCTAGAGCATATTTTGGTCTGAGGCGAATAGCTTCTCGGTAGGCACTAATTGCTGCTTCTGGTTGGTTTTGCCGAAACAGCACATTTCCTAACTGAAAGTGTCCAAAAGCATCTTCTGGGAACTTTTTAATGAATTTACGGAGATTTTCTTCTGCACCTTTGAAGTCTCTTTGATTGTATAATGCATTTACTTGTTGGATCAGCTGCGATCGCTCTGGTGAATCTGTGCCGGAAAACTGCGCTATTGTTTGCGGTTGCTTGTGTGCAGGCTGTTCAGACAACAAAGAAACTTTTCCACTAACTGCTAAGGCTGATGGTGATATAGCAATTGTAGTGATGATACCCAGCATCATGTAGCTCAGAGGTTGAACAAGTACTGATTTGGCTTGGTTCTTCAGCTTCATGTCCTCAATGCCCTAATAATGTCCTGCTTTTCATCATAAAGGATACGTTAGTCACTGTGTAAGGACACTTAGAAATATGTTAAGTAAATCATATTCAGCGACAAGGTATTAATAAATACGTCTTTTCTGATATCAAAAACTGTTAAATTTTCATACACTAGTAGCTAGTTCAGATTCAGGTAGAAAAGCTAAAACTATATCCGCTTCAGAAATTTCCATCGCTATTAAATCTTTAGTTATACCCTGTTCCATTCCATCATATTCGATATAAACTTTACTGTTTTGTAGCGTCACATAAATTAGATTTCCTCGCACTCGCCGCCCCCTATCCCAACCAACTTGCATCAGAGCATACCTATTATGGGTATCATCAAAAATTGGGTCAAGTCTAATATTTCCATGCGAAGGACGAAGTTTAGCATATTGTAGAATTACCTGTTTGATTATTTCTCGATAGGTCGTGCTGGTATCCATTGTTTTACCTCTACTGTTTCTAAGTTGATGATAATTAATTTCAGGGGAATTCCTGTGATTACTAGTTCACCAATTGGTTCATTAATGAATTAATAGAAAGGCATCTCTTAGAGGATGTTTAAAAATTCAAAATGTATACTCCAAACCTCTCTCCAAACCTCTCTCCTTGTAGGAGAGAGGCTTTGAAACCCCCATTCCTTTATAGGGAAAAAGGGCTAGAGGGGTTAGGTTCTGAGGCTTTTAATATTTCATACACTACTTTTAAAACAACCTCTAATAAAGAAATGCCTTTCTCAAGTTTAAAAATGCTTACGCACCTTCTCGCAATTTATCCAGGACACTTCTATCTTCTAGCGTCGAAGTATCACCAGAAACTTCTTGTCCCGCTGCTAAATTTCGCAGCAATCGCCGCATAATTTTACCCGATCGCGTTTTCGGCAAAGCATCGGTAAAACGAATTTCTCCAGGCCTCGCGATCGCACCAATTTCTTTAACAACGTGCTGCTTGAGTTCTTTACTCAATTCCTCACTTCCCTGATAAGTGCCTTCTAAAGTCACAAAAGCTACAACTTCTTCGCCTTTGAGTTCATCCGGCTTACCCACCACCGCCGCTTCTGCCACCGCAGGATGAGAAACTAAGGCTGATTCTACTTCCATTGTACCAAGTCTGTGACCTGACACATTCAATACGTCATCCACCCGACCCATTACCCAGAAGTAACCATCTTCATCTTGTCTTGCACCATCACCAGCAAAGTAAGTATATTTACTATCTTTGGGAGGTATATGTTCCCAGTAGGTGCGGCGGAATCTTTCTGGATCGCCATAGACTGTCCGCATCATCCCCGGCCAAGGATGACGCACCGCCAGATAACCGCCTTCGTTGTTGGGTACGGTGTTGCCTTCTAAATCTACAATATCTGCGATAATTCCCGGAAACGGCAGAGTTGCCGAACCAGGTTTAGTTGCAATTGCCCCAGGTAGGGGCGTAATCATGATACCGCCGGTTTCCGTTTGCCACCAGGTATCCACAATTGGGCAACGTTCGCCACCGATGACTTTGTGATACCACATCCAAGCTTCTGGGTTAATCGGTTCGCCGAAGGTTCCCAACAAACGCAACGATGATAAGTTGCGTTTGTTGGGATGGTGTTCACCCATCTTAATAAATGCGCGAATTGCTGTAGGTGCAGTATAAAAAATATTCACACCGTATTTTTCAATCACATCCCAGAAACAGCCAGGATTAGAAGCACGGGGCGCACCTTCATACATCAAGGTTGTGGCACCGTTGGACAGAGGCCCATATACAATGTAGCTATGCCCAGTAATCCAGCCCACATCTGCGGTACACCAGTAGACATCTGTGTCTTGCAAGTCGAAGATCCATTTGGTGGTCATGTGGGTGTATAAGTTATAACCAGCTGTTGTGTGGACAACGCCCTTCGGTTTGCCGGTACTGCCAGAGGTGTAGAGAATAAACAGCATGTCTTCGCTGTCCATCGGTTCGGCGGGACAATCGGCTGACGCACCTTTTTGCAAATCATGCCACCAATGATCGCGCCCTCCCAACTGCATATAAGTTTCTTGTCCAGTGCGCTTGACAACTAAGACATTTTGTACACTGGGAACAGCGCCATCAGCTAAAGCTTTGTCTACCTGTTCTTTGAGTGGAACGATCGCATCTTTGCGCCAACCACCATCAGCAGTAATTACTAGTTTAGCTTGGGTATCGATCAAGCGATCGCGCAAAGCTTCGGCACTGAAACCACCAAATACCACACTGTGAGGTGCGCCAATTCTGGCACAGGCTAACATAGCGATGGCAGCTTCGGGTATCATGGGCATGTAGATACCGACGCGATCGCCTTTTTGGATTCCCAATTGCTTCAGCACATTGGCGAATTGACAAACCTCGCGGTGTAGTTGAGCATAGGTGAGAGTCCGCGTGTCTCCTGGTTCTCCTTCCCAAATCAGCGCCGCTTTATTTTTGCGCCAAGTGGTGAGGTGTCTGTCAAGACAGTTGTAGGAAATATTAATCTTACCGCCGACAAACCACTTAGCAAACGGCGGTTGCCAGTCTAGTATGGTGTCCCATTTTTGGAACCAGTGCAACTCCTTTTCGGCCAATTCCGCCCAAAATTGCTCAGGATCAGCTTTAGCTTGGTCATAAAGACGCTGATAATCTTGTAAACTCTTGATATGAGCGTTTTGTGAAAAATCAGTAGCGGGATGAAAAAGGCGTTTCTCTTGGAGGATTGATTCTATAGTTGGTTGAGACATAGTTATGATAGCGATCGCTGTTGTTACTGAAAAGTATTATGAGCAAAGTTGTGGCAGGTGGTGTTTAGCTTTTCATTAAGCAAGGTGGAAATTGCCAAGTTAATCAGTTTACACCAACCAAAAGCAACAGGACTTACGCCCATTGTCATAAATTTCTAGTTGAGGCTGTCAAGAGTCAATAGTTTAGAATTTTTAGCTGTTGACCATTGACCATTGACCATTGACCATTGACTATGGACAGTTGACAACCCTAACCTTTATTTAGTGTGGTAGCTGCGTCAGTCTTAATTTAGAGTAGCCCATACAATATAATTAAAAATTATGCAATATAATCTGATTAAGCGAGTCAAGAGTGCAATTGCCAAATCACAGGGTACCAGTTAACCGAGGAATCATAGAAAACCTAACATTAACATTTTTCTTAACAGAGATATTAGCTAGTTAAATTAGGTATAAATTGAAAAAAGCGTTAGTTGTGTAAAGTAGGGCATAGTTTGCAAGCAAAAGAAATTAAGGATCAGCTAAAGTCCCTTATCGAGCAAGCCTCCTCGATAGATCCTAATTTAGCGCGGAGATTAGATGAAATTAATCGTTGGGTCAAGGATATCAAGCCAGGTTCCCTGACTGCTAAACCATTTGTGCTTGCCTTCCTCCTAGAGGTGATTACCGATTCTACAATTTGGCTGGCCATTAAATCCCTACCTTGCGAAGAAGAACAAAAAGCCAAGTTCGAGCAAATGACGCCCAATGAGAGATATTGGTATGGTTATCTTTTTCCTAAGTGGATCAACGCAACTGATTCCAAGTTTTATATTTGGAAACAAAAATTAATGGCAGGAGAGTTTAATCAGGTTGATGATGATATCATTAAATCTATAGCCCAAGATATTGTCAGTCGTGAAGGTAGTTTTTGGCAGCGTTATATCGCCGACCTTTCCATGGCAACAGATTTAATTGTTAGTAATCGCCAAGGAAAACCACTATGCATTCAAGTTACCAGTGTATCTGAAGAATTTAATCACCACAAGTATCATTTTTGGAAAACCACACTGCATTTATGGGAAATAGAGAGAGGACTGTTTGTTAGCTACAGCCCTCACGGCACTAATTTTATTAATCAATTAGTCAATGTTGCTTTGTATAACAGTGATTATCTTCCTGGAGGCAAGTATTTAAAATTTTCATGACACTTTCAGGGATTCGTTATTCAACATTTGTGTTCTAGTTTACATCCTTACTTGCTTGTCACAGCTTTTATGGCTAATCAAAGAGAAACTCACAGCTACGAAAATCAAGTGGATACATTTACTGAAGCTTTAGCAACAGCCCGAAAAATGCAGCAAGACTGGCTGACTTATGGGCTAAATTTTGTGCATATTTACGTTGAAGATGTGGATGGAGATTGGCTAGAAACCTGGGGGAATGATGAGATCATAGGTAATTCACTATTAGATACTATCAAAGAATTTCTAGTAAGTGATGATCATGTAGCTGTGAGGGTACGGCAGCTTTTAAAAGAACGCTCCCTGTTTGATTTAGCAGTGAACATAGAAAGATCGTGGAGAATTTCTGAAGCAAATAATAGGTTATCTGCTGTGATAAATTTGTTAGCAAATGAATTCGGTAGTGAAATAGATGATGATTTATTAGATTTAGCAGAAAGTTTATTAGCCAAGCTTTCTGAGATTTTATGAAGCTTTTATTTTGATTGTAATTGCTGCAATTATTCCCTTGGGCGATGCTGAAATTTTCACTGTCGTTTTCAATTTCTTCTATGGATAACTCAATGCCATCTATTGATATGAGAGGCAAAGGGATGCAAAGACTGCCTTCTTGCTCAAAAATGCCGTTGAGAGCGTGTTCGTTTCTCTTGGAAAAAACCCCCTCTCTCGCACTGCATCACGACGCAGCTGGTTCCTCAGCACTCAGCACTTTCAATTGAAGTATAAGTCTGTCAACTCAACCACTAGTCTACTTCTTTATCTTACTTGTCTAGGAGTTATCCTGACATGTCGTCTATAAACAAACCAGGTTAGCCCTCCTTGATTTTGCTGAGTGCTGCACCCATCGGGTACGTCCCGGAACGTCACTTCCCAATAATCATTTGGGTCTTCAATATTACCAAAGTAGCGGCTATTGCGATTGTCTTCTCTGACTTGTGACTCATTTACTGGTCGTCTATAAGAGGAGATGGCAAAGCGATCGCCTCGTCTAGCATAACACCTTTGATTAGCATCAATGATCTCAGGTGATTGTTTAAACCAGTCTATTTGGCGCTTGAAGTAAGTACCTCTAGTTGCCAAAACTTCTAAATCGTCCTGCTGATTAGTATTAGTTTGAGATAACGCGGTGTCAGAATTCACCACACCCAACACCCCACACACCAAACCCAGACACACAAGTAACCTTGTTGGATACAACTTAGTGCTACCAATACTCATGTCTGATTTCCTTAGTGTTTAGTATGACATTTTGCCGTAATCTCACTATTTTTGCATGAATCTCGACTATAATTCAATACTTTTATGTCACTGTAATTTAAATTTTTATAATTAGTTCAGATCAGTTGCCTTGGTGAAGGGGCGGCTTAGTTTAACTCAATTCTATCTACGCCAAGGGCTTGTACAAAAAACCTATTCATCTTCGTCTCCCGGTGGCCGTTCGCTCTCGCTTTGTTGGGCGTTCCACTCCAAAACAATACGCTCTAACATTTCAGCCTGCGTACAGTTATTTATACCAGCATATTGCTTAATTAGCTCTCTTACTTCAGGGCTAATGTGGCGTATATCTAGTGGGTTATTTTTTGCCGTTTCCATTAGCTACCATTTAGTATTACATATCTCACATTATTTTATCATATCAGCTATCATCAGATTAATTCCTCGCCTTCATCCTGTTTATTCTTTTGGAAGCCCGACTTGAATAAAGGGAAGATTTTGCCAGCAGTAGATTGACTTGATAAATAGTCTCTTAATTTATAGTTTACATATCTATAACTAAACAATCTAATAGTATCCACCACTGGGAACCAATAGAATATCTATGATTTCACCCACTATTAAACCCGATGCTGCTAGGCTTGTTAAAATCCAAAATGTCTCCAGCCTCTTGAAACCAGTAAAACGCATCTCTAAATCAGCTAAATATGTAGTCGCTACTGGTATGAGAAACAGACTAAACAATAGTGACCAACTTGCTATCAAAGCAATTGATGCACTTACAACTAAGATGACAACTAAAGTTTTAGAACCGAAAGCAAGCAATTGCTGCAACCAAAACACACTCTTACGGACTACAGCTATAGCTACAACAGCTACAAAAGCTCCTACTAACCAAATAATCTCATGAGCCGCAAGATACCACCCCAGAAGAGCATAAGTCAACCAGAGCAATAGTAGGGACATTACAGGAATCCTGTTAAATAATTCCAGATTCATCTTGTTAAGAATTGTATAAATAGTGAAATTAACTAGAAGGCAGAAGGGAAAGGAGAAAAGTCTGTCAATGGGCAGGTTTCTATGGTTAGCATTTATATTTAATTATGTCCACCTACTTGATACCATAATTCTAGATAAAAAAGGTTAACTTAAGATTAGGTAAGTGGAGAATTTCGCCAATGAATAGGTATAGCAGGGGACTGGGGAACTCGATACCCCACGACCCTCCGGGTTCGGTAGTCCCCCAGACGCTCGTACCGACGCTACGAGCGTCGCTAACGCTTCGCTAACGCTACCGCTGCGCTAACGACGGGAACCGCTCCTGAGGGGGCTACCTCACCGCTCGTGAGTGGAGATTAGGGGCAATGGGGACACAACGACCACGCGGTAGTTGAGCGCAGTCGAAACTCATTGCATCGCTGGGTGAAAAGTCTTTTTGTGTCTAGGTTTTATCATCTGTTGATGTCCTAACCACTAAGGCTTTTGCTATGAGAAAACACTGGTGTAGCAAATTTTGCTCTTGCTATTTGCGTTCCCAGGCTGCTTTGAAAAAACTTGATTTCGCCTGTTGATTTCAGCCCAATTCAGTAGATTTCACCAATTATTTAAATATTCAGGGCGGCGATTACGATATTTCAGATAATACATTACCTGTAATCGGATCTAAACCTCCCAAAATTGGGTTATTCTGATTCGCTGTAGTTACAATTTACAGTTGACCTTGGGGATTAAGCACTAGCCAAACCCAACCACTACCAAAGGAATCGCCACCAAGGGTATTGAACTGTTTTTTAAACGCCTCAAAACTGGCAAAAGTCTGCTTTATTTCACCAGCGATCGCATCTATTACCAATATCAATCAATAATTATCAAGGAATCGCAAGCAAGGCAACCTTTTACATAATTCCTATTATAGGATATGCGGTAAGAAAAATATATTTTTTTTTCAGAATAATTTTAATTTCCTCCTTTAGATATACAAGCTTCAATACTAAGCAAAACTCTCGACAGAGATAGGATAAATTATCTTTTGTTAAACATATAATTGGAACATTGCTGATACTCTATTCTCAACAAGATACTGAGATATTGTATTACTTCAGTTGACTAATGATGTAAACTGTAAAACTTTGCCAGCAATATACTGACAAAAAAATCAGTAATCAATCATCCGAAGTATGAAATATTTTATATCTCCAGTAGCATTATCATTTTTCATTCTAGCCAATGGCAAGTAGTGAATAATTAGGTTTATACCTACTTTCGCCTTTATCAGGTCTGCTAATAGATAATTGCTGTTCCATAATAACAAAATATCTTTGTCTGACAAATCAAGGTGATCAAGATACATAACCAAGGAAAAATCATATGTCTATGAAGATAATACTGCAAAAAAAATTAGCAGCGGATGAAAAAATTCATCAGATAATTCAAAGCGAAGTCAAACAAGATCAAGGACAAATTCATAGTTTAAATGTTCCCGATATAGTCGTATCTTTGACTCCTGTCGGCTTGCTTTGTAGTTGGATAATTTTTTTTCTGATTTTGGGAAAAGTCAGAACAACATTAGACAATAAGATAGTTTTTAGAATTGACCCTTTACACAAAGTACCTTGTAAAAAATGTCAATTTTATTCAAACAACAATTATCTCAAGTGTGCAGTACAGCCTTCTATGGTTCTCACTGAAGAAGCTAAAAATTGCTCGGAATACTCACCTATAAAGGGTAAATTTCCTCCGAACAATCCTTTAAAAGACTGAAAACGAGGGCTGAACCCGTTTTTTTATGTTGATACAAATAAGCAGGGGAGCATTTGGACTGTTTCGTTCCTCAACCAGGCTCTTTTGCTGGTAAAGCCTGGGGTCTGACTACGATCGCCTGTCTGTTGCCGTTACGATTGATAGTAATTTGCAGGCGATCGCCAATTTTCACGGCTTCCACTTGTTGTTGCACTTGCTGTGTATCTTTAATAGCAACACCGTTGATACTTTCAATAATGTCACCGGGACGCAAACCTGCACTAGCCGCAGGTGAATTGCGGGCAATTCCCACAACGATCACGCCTGTATCTTGGTTAACTCTTAAACCAATATTGCTCTGATTGATTTTGGCTCGCAACTCTGCATTCAACTGAGCCATTTGCACACCGATGTAGGGGTGATCTACTCGTCCTTTGGCTACCAATTGGGCTGCAATCCGTTGAGCAGTATTGATCGGAATGGCGAAACCTAATCCCTGCGCTCCCCGAATCACGGCGGTATTCATACCAATCACTTCGCTTTCTGAGTTCAGCAAAGGGCCGCCAGAGTTCCCCGGATTAATTGCTGCATCGGTTTGGATAAAGTCAACTCGTTCTGTAGGCACACCAAGATCTGCAATAGAACGCTGAGTAGCGCTGACAACTCCTTGAGTAACAGTGTTATCCAGTCCTAGGGGATTGCCAATCGCGATCGCCCACTGACCTGGTAATAGATTATCTGAGTTGCCTATCTTGACTGTTGGTAGCCCCGTAGCTTTAATTCTGACCACAGCAACATCAGTAACAGGGTCACTACCTACCACGGTGCCCTGAAAACGGCGACCATCTTTCAATATCACTGTGACATTATCCGCTTCTGCCACCACATGAGCATTAGTTAAAATTAATCCATCAGCATTAGTAATAAATCCGGAGCCTATCCCCCGTTCTACTCGTTCTGTACTGGGCAACTGTTCACCGAAAAAACGTTGTAAAACAGAGTTTTTAGGGGATACTGCAACAGTGCGAGACGAGTCAATTCGCACTACTGCCGGGCCTGTCTGCTGCACAACTTTAGTGACATAATTTACGTCAATATTTGTACTTGTTGGCGGTATTAAGTTGGGTACAGCCAGTTTTTGAGCATTCGTGCCATCTCTAGTGGAGATGCATCCAGTCACCAACAAAGCCAGATAAAGCGTAGGTTGCTGAAAAAGTTGTTTCATGTGCCATTGCGATCGCCTTTATCAGAAGCTCTCACAAGAGCTTCCTGTAATCATGGAGCTAACTTGCAGTTTAGGCCGGGACTGCGATCGCTGCACCTATCCTAAGTCTGTCTTCTCTATCATTAATTTCTTGTCAGGACAACGTGTGTATGATAGCTTAAGGATTGAAAGTAAAATAAATTCAATTTAAATTATGAGTCACGTAGGTGAGTCTAAAACTGAACGGATCGACATTCGTACAAGTTCTAGTGTCAAAAAGATTTTGCAGCAAGCTGCTGCTGCAAGTCATAAAAATGTTAGTGAATTCTTGTTAGAACATGGCCTAATTGCTGCTCAAGATGCTTTGACAAATCGTAAACTTTTTGTGTTAGATGACGAGCAATGGCAAGCATTTCAAAACGCTCTTGACTCTCCCTCAACAGAAAAACCTCGTTTGCGTCGTCTATTAACGGAAGCAAGTGTATTTGAGTAGTTCGTCGCCATTAAACAATCTGTATATTGAAAAATTATCAGCTTCCCACAATATTCAAGACTTTGATTGTGGGCAGTCTGGTTTAAATAACTTTTTAATTAATTATGCTTTACAAAATCAACAGTCCGATAGTTCCAAAACTTATGTAGCCTGTTTAGATAATACTGTTATTGGTTACTACACTCTAACTGTAGCTTCTGTTACTCATAAAGATGCTCCTTCTCGCATAATTAAGGGACTGCCAAAATATCCTGTACCTGTAGCCCTTTTAGCTCGTCTAGCAGTTAGCAAAGATTTTCAAGGTAAGAGAATAGGAAGTGGTTTATTAAAGGACTGTTTAAAACGTGTAAATGCAGCAGCAGATATTTTAGGTATTCGTGCTTTGCTAGTTCATGCTAAAGATGAGCAAGCACGGAAATGGTATGAAAATTTTGATTTTGAACCTAGTCCTACTGATCCTTTACATTTATTTTTAATGTTAAAAGACATCCATAAAATGTTGGAATAGTTCGTATTTAATGTCGAAATAAGTATTATAAACCAGACTGAAAGAATGTGAAAATAATTAATTTTTATTAAATATGTATCTCTGTTGTTTCTTTTAATGCATTAGTAATTTTTTGACTCAGTTCTGCTACATATTGGATTTTTTTATCTAACTCACTGGGTTCGGAGGAGATCATTTTTCGCCTCACTACTTGCAGACTATTCAAACCTATTTTACCCATTTTTGGTCAAAATTTTGATTTATTCTTCTTTAAGGCAGTTGTAACGAAGCGGTAACTGACTTGTGTAAGTGTCTATAGTAAATCCTTTTTATAGCAATAGCCAAGGTGGTTAGTCCCTCAACAGATGATAAAACCTAGACACAAAAAGGCTTTTCACCCAGTCCCCAGTCCCCAGTCCCCAGTCCCCAGCTATATTAGCTTTCTAACGCCTTAAAAACAACTGGGTGATGTAATATGTATTTCCTACTCGCCACACCCCCACACCCGTTTCTCTAAACACAGGACGAAGAATATTTTCTCGGTGTCCAGGACTTTCCATCCAACCTTTAACAGCAGCCGGCACAGGTTGAGGAACGTTCTGACTTTTGAATAAGTTCTCACCAACCATCCAATAGGATATACCACCAGCCTGGACTCTATCTTTCAAGGTGCTACCATCAGCACCAGTATGGCTAAAGAAGTTTTTTTGCGCCATTTGTCGGCTGTAATTGCGGGCAACCTGCGCTAGTTTTTCGTTGTTTTGTAGGGATTGTAGTCCGTTTTTTTGCCGCACTTGGTTGATGCCTTGACGAACTGCTGCCTCCATTTGGGTAGTTTGCAAGGTTTGGCTAGGAACAGGGGGTTGTGGTGGCTTACTTGATGGTAGTTCGATACTCGGCAAGGGCGGTAAATACTCAATAAGTTGCTCACACCCAGTTGAGATCAAAGCGATCGCCACCCATCCCACCCAAATTATTTGCGGTAATTGACATTGGCGCTTGTGTCTTTGAGTTGCCACCTCTGTAGAAATTCTCCCATCATAAATGCTTTGGCTGTCTTATTTCTAGCTTAAATCACAGATGTGATAACCAGGTGACAATCTAATACCATTTTGGATTTTGCAGAAAGTCTGATGGTCAGTTTGCGACATCAGACTTTGTGTGTTATTACTATCAGGCTCAACCGCGCAACTTTGTGCGATCGCACTGACACAATTTTTACGCAACTCTACAAGAAGCTGTCCTTGTTACGAGAGGCGGCGTGAGATTACTGTTGCTGCTGTTGTCGGCATTGGTTTGAGGTGTGGAAAGTAAAATAAGTGGACTTAGCTACAAAACCTCTAAGACAAGCTTTCGGATTCATCAAAAAGCCAATATTCTGGTTTTTCTGAAAAATACATAGCAACAATGCAAAACTTGCAACCATCCACTTGTTATGTGCGTAGCGTTCCTATATAATAATTTGGTAAAATTTGGTAATTAAAAAACTATTGTTGAAAAGTCAGAACAATAGCATTCACGTAGGACTCACAACAAATTATTCACCACTATATTGAAAAAATAGTGAGGGTTTCAACTCGTTTATTTATACAATACTTGCAGATCAGATAATATTTCTTAAAATCTGGCGAAATTGCACCGTAAAAATTCCGAATCTAGAATTTCAATTTGATCAGGCTTGGATATCCCAGTAATCAGAAAAAATCAAATTAAGCAGCTATGTAGCTAATTTTGGATACCTAAATTCTGGCACAAACCTTTATTTCTTGGAAAATATTGTCTAATTTATTTGCAATTTTTTTTTGATAGCAAGCATTATTAAAATGAATAATAAACTTGTTTAATCAAATTTTACTAAAATTGAATTGGAGCAAAATATGGCTAATATCATTGGTACTAATAATTCCGAAAACTTGATTGGCACAATTTATGATGACCAAATCAAAGGTAATGATGGTAATGACACACTGTATGCAGATAGTGGCAACGACACCTTAGATGGTGGCACTGGCAACGATAGCTTATCTGGTGGGTCAGGTAACGATACTTACATTGTTGATAGCACCGGAGATATTGTCAGTGAAGATAATGGGAATGGAGGCAATGCAGGCGGAGTTGATACAGTCAAATCATCCGTTAGCTGGACGTTGGGAGATTACATAGAAAACCTCACCCTTACAGGCACAACAGCCATTAACGGCAACGGCAATACACTGAATAACTGGATTACAGGTAATGCTAACAGTAATACCCTGAATGGTGGAGATGGTAATGACAGCATACTAGGTGAAGCTGGAGATGACACAATCTATGGAGGTGCAGGAGACGACAAGCTATCAGGGGGCAATGGCAATGATTATCTGATAGGTAACGAAGGAAGTAATAGTCTGTGCGGTGGTGCAGGCAGAGACTACTTAATTGCTGTTAATTCCTCTGGAAATAATCTTCTCGATGGCGACTCAGGTAACGATAATCTTTCTATTAGCTATTCGAGTGGCAACAATACCCTCAAAGCTGGAACTGGGGACGATGAGTTAAGCGTGGCGTATTCTACAGGTAATAATGCTTTGATTGGTGATGCCGGAAATGATTATTTAACTATTTTTCAGTCTAGTGGCAACAATACCCTCAATGGCGGAAATGGCGATGATAGGTTTACAATCTACGCTCTTGAGGTTGATCCGACTTCCTTAGTAACACAGACAGTAGATGGCGGGACAGGTAACGATTATCTAACCGCTGCTTTCGACTATGCTGTGGAAGGAATCGTCACAACTTTAGATACAGCCGACAAAGGCACGATTAGGGCTGGCAATTTTCAGATTAGCTTCCAAAATATCGAGAATTTCTCAATCTATGGTACAGCCTACAGTGATAGTTTACTGGGAGGAAATGGCAACGATGACTTCTTTGGCAGCAGCGGTGGTGATGATACGATTCAAGGCGGCGCAGGTGATGATTCTCTATTTGGCTCCTATGGTGTCGGTAACAATCTGCTTTTTGGCGGCGATGGCAATGATTACTTAAGCGCTAATATCTACAGTGGTAACAATACTCTCAATGGCGGAGATGGTGATGATTCCTTTGATTTAATTAATGCTGATCTTGATCCGTCTTCCCTAGTAACACAAACAGTAGATGGCGGAACAGGTAACGATTATTTATCCGCCAATTTCTCTTCTGCGGAGGTGGGAATCGTCACAACTCTAGACTCAAGCACCACCAATGGCACAATTACAAGTGGCAACTCTGTGGTTAGCTTCCAGAGTATCGAGCGTTTAAGTATTTATGGTACAGCCTACAATGATAGTTTGCTGGGGGGAAATGGCAACGATTACCTCGATGGCGGCCTTGGTGATGATACGATTGAAGGCGGCAGTGGCAACGATTACCTCAATGGCGGCTTTGGTGATGATACGATTAAAGGCGGCAGTGGCGACGATACTCTACTTGTGGACTACTATAGTTCCGGTAACAGTCTGCTAGATGGTGGGGATGGCAATGATGTCCTGATTGGTGGTTCTGGTTCTGGTGTTAATACTTTTGCTTTCAGTAATTATTCTGAAGGTGTTGATACCATTTACACCTTCAATTCCAGTAAAGACTTGATTCAGGTATCAGCTTCAGGCTTTGGTGGTGGGTTAATAGCAGGTTCATTATTAGAAACTCAGTTTGTGATTGGCACAGCTGCAACCACCAGCGCTCAACGATTTATCTACGACTATAGTATTGCCGTAAGCGCACTGTACTTTGACCTTGATGGTAGTGGCAGTGAATTTACTCAACAACTATTAGCACAGTTTATAGCTGGAGACTCCCCTAGTGTTAGCAATTTCATTATTGTTTGAGTAATTACCGACAGTTTGTAAACCTGACAGACAGCCAAAAAACAGGGAGAGTTCTTAGAGATTTCTAGCTTACCTGTTTTTTTTACACACTGCTCTGGAGTCAGCCCAGAGCAGTGTTATTTAAGCCTGATACGTAGCGGACTTGATATCATACCAGAATGTAGTTTGCGAGGTGCTTTGAGTTGAAGTTGACATCAGTCAGTACTGCCGTGCTTCTAGCCCCTGTTTTATTTAGTTAGCACAGATGTATAAGTTTTCACCTGCAAATCAATACCAGTAATAGCAGTGCCAACTACAACAGCGTAAGCCTGTAAATCTAAAGCTTTTCGAGCCATTTCGGGTGAAGAAATCCCCCCTTCACAAATCACTGGAATATCTAACTGTTCTACCATCTGGTTAAGGAGTTCCCAGCCTGGTGGAGAAAGATGCTTAGTTGCATCAGTGTAGCCGTAAAGAGTTGTCCCGACAAGATCAGCACCGGCATCTGCGGCAGCTTTTGCAGCTGCAATTGTATCCACATCTGCCATCACTAGTTTACCCAAATGCTGATGAATGCGAGCAATGATATCTACCACAGTTTCATCATCAGGGCGGTTTCTAGTCGTCGCATCTATGGCAATAATATCTGCTCCTGCTTCAGCCACAGCAGCAGCATGGTGAAACTTGGGCGTAATGTATACATCATATCCAGCTATTACTTGTTTCCACAGACCAATAATCGGCACTTTAACTTTTTCACGCACAGCAATGATATGATTTGGAGTGTCAATTCTCACACCAACTGCACCATTATTAACAGCAGCTTGTGCCATTGCCGCAATCACTATTGGTTCATGCAGTGGGGAATCAACAGGCGCTTGACAAGATACAATCAGTCCGCGATGCAGTGGTTTAATGGAATTTGTCATTGGTCAGTTGTCATTAGTCAGTTGTCAGTTGTTTTTTATTTTCTACTAACTATTAACTCCAAACTCCTAACTCCTAACTCTTAACTATTAACTCTTCACTTAACTCCTAACTCCTAACTCTTAACTATTAACTCTTCACTTACCACTCAGCACTCTCATCGGCTGGGCTGGTATCCACACAGTAAACAGTGAGCCAATACCCACGGTTGATTCTACTTCAATTCGCCCCCGATGGAGTTCTACAAGTTGTTTAGTTAAAGCTAAACCGAGTCCGGTGCCTTCGTAGCGACGGCGATAGGGTGTATCTAGTTGCTGAAATTTTTCAAACAGTAGTGGTAATTGTTCTTCAGGAATACCAATTCCAGTATCTTCTACTTGAAAGATAGCTGTGTCATCTTCTACCCAAAGACGCAAAGTCACACTACCACCTTCAGGGGTGAATTTAATCGCATTAGTTAACAGATTCCAGAGAATTTGTTCGACTCGCGCTGCATCGGCACTAAAGCGATCGCGTCGAGGATCGATTTGCAAATCAAGTTTCAGATTTACTTGTTCGCTTGTTGCTTTTTCTGATAAAGATTCTAAAGTACTTTCTGCTATATTTATTAAGGAAAATTCTGTAATATTTAAAACTGCCTTGCCAGCCTCTATCTGGGATAAATCGAGGATGTCATTAATCATTTCTAATAAATGTTCTCCACTATCGTGGATTGTTTGCAGATAATCCCTTTGTCGTTGACTTAAATCTCCTAAAGGCCAGCGTAATAAAGTTGAAGACATACCAATGACGTAAGTCAAAGGCGTAAGTAATTCGTGGCTGATGGTAGCTAAAAACTCACTTCTCAGACGGCTAGCGGCTTCGGCAGCGAGTAAAGCATCGCGTAGTGCCATCGTCCGCTCAATAACTCGTTGTTCGAGAGTTTGTTTTTCTTGAGTGAGCGATCGCATTAACTCAGCTTGATGAATCGCGATCGCTAATTGTTCGGCGATGGAAGTCAGTAAGTTTTTTTCAGTTTCATTCCACTGACGGGGTATATCACATTGATGAGCAATTAGCAACCCCCAAAGTTTTTCTTCAAACATAATCGGTGCAGCCAACTTTGCCCTAACTTGGCTTTCCCTTAAAAAATTCAACAAACACACTTCCAGAGCATAAGCTTTTTCAATGTCATCTACCGCTAGGGTAAATCCTTGGCGATACTTCTCCCAACATTGGGAAGTTCGTACAAAGCAATTTTTTTCCTTGTACTGCAATACCGACGGAATCGTATCTGTAGCACGGGCTTCATAGACAATACAACCCCCACAGTCTTGTATTGGAGGTTGGGATGAAGTTTGAGTTAAGAGCGTTGAGTTGTTGACTCTTGAACCCTCAAATTTATATATTACTATTCTGTCTAATTCTAAAAATTCACGTACTTGTGCAATTGCTGTTGCCATAATTACCGGCAAATCTAAGCTTTTGCGTATCTGGCTTGTTACCTGATTCAACAGTCGCTCTTGATAAATCTGTTTTTTCAGGGCATCTTCCACTGCTTGACAGACATAAACCTCAGGCTCATTTGTGCTTACAGGTTCTGTCACTTCCTCGTTTTGCTGAGGCAAGAGACATTCTAATAACAACAGCGTAAATCTAGCTTGGAGTGTGGCATCGTTAGGACGAAGAATTTGCCGATAGTGTTCCAGATTTTGATGAGTATCAGAATCACCTTCAAACAAGTCTCTCAATTTGGCGACAAAGGAGGCGATCGCCTCTGAATTAAATGTCAAACTAGCAGTCAGTATTGACTGCTGAGAAGCTTCTGCGTTGGGGTGCAGCGTAGCAGGCGATTGTGTGAGCGCAGCCTCACTCAAGGGGGCCATTCCCCCGTTGTAGTCACCGACATTGCTGATAGCTGAGTAAATTCCCTGCGCCCCTGCGCCCCTGCGCCCCTGCTCCCCTGCTTCCCTGCTCCCCTGCTCCCAGGTTCCTACCAAAAGCGCACTAAACCCGCCAGAAACCACTAACGTAAACCTTTGTATCTGCCACTCCTCAGGTATACGAATCCGAGCCAGTACGGCTTCTGTCAATACCAGAGTATTATTTCCTGCCACTTGAGCCATTTGCCGTAACAATTCCTCAAGCTGATTAAATACAACTAAAGGCAAGTTTTTAGAAAAGCTCAAATCAGAGGAACTAAGCATTTTCAATGGTCTGGTGAGAGGAGCAGAGGAGCCAGTGCGTTGCTTTGGTTTTCAAAGCTATAAACGCCTGAATGGCGGTTGATTGCAAGATACCAACTGCTGTCGGCTTTGCCGACTTGTAGCAACTGGCATTGCTAGGCTGAAATATTTTGTGATTGTATTCTAATCAACAGTTTAAAACGGTAATACAGGATTATGCATCGTATAAACGCCACATCGGTCGGATGGAATCAGTCAGAAAATTTAGTTTTTTTAGAACAAACTCCAGCTCCCTTTGTATTTATTACGGCTGCTGATACCGACATTCAAACCTTAGCAGCTGCCGTCCCCAAATTACCCGCAACATTTCCTGCATTAAGAGTCGCTAATCTGTTGCAGTTGCAGCAACAAATAAGTATAGATGCTTACGCAGAACAAGTTTTAGAACAGGCTCAGGTAATTATACTGCGCCTGTTAGGAGGACGTTCCTATTGGGCTTACGGTTTAGAAGTAGTGCAGGAAATTGTGCAACGTAATGGTACAACCTTAATTGTAATGCCAGGAGACGATGCTCTTGATCCCCTATTAATTTCCCAGTCTACCGTGCCTTTGGGTATTGTGAACCATCTATGGCAGTATTTCAACGAAGGGGGAGTGGAAAATATTGTTAACGCTCTCAAATTTATCGCCGATACTTGCTTGTTGACTTCGTTTAATCCCTCACCCCCCCAGTTGGTTCCTCGTGTAGGTTTGTATCGAGGGGACTGGGGACTGGGGACTGGGGACTGGGGACTGGGGACTGGGGACTGGGGACTGGGGACTGGGGACTGGGGACTGGGGACTGGGGACTGGGGACTGGGAACTGGGGACTGGGGACTGGGGACTGGGGACTGGGGACTGGGGACTGGGGACTGGGGACTGGGGAAAGGTTTTCCTAATACCCAATGCCCGATCCCCGATACCCAATCCCCGATCCCCGATACCCAATCCCCAATCCCTAAAGTCGGCGTTCTCTTCTACCGCGCCCATTACCTGGGGGGAAACACCAAAGTAATTGATGCTTTGTGTGCTGCTTTGGTACAGAAAAATTTACAACCTGTGCCAGTGTTTGTCTCTTCATTGCGTGACCCTAATGTTCAAGCAGAGTTAACCGAGTATTTTCAGCCCAAAGACTCAGAGCAAATTGGACTGCTACTGAATACCACTAGTTTTTCGCTCGCCAGGTTAGAAACAGAAACACCCCAAATTGACCTGTGGGAAAAATTAGATGTGCCAGTGTTGCAGGTGATTCTCAGCGGTGGAAATGTTGAACAGTGGGAATTAGAGTCACAAGGACTTTCTTGCCGTGATATTGCCATGAATGTGGCGCTACCAGAGGTGGATGGACGAATTATTACTCGCGCCGTGTCTTTTAAAGCGGTGCAAACGCGGAATTCCAACTTAGAAACAGATGTGGTAGTTTATGAACCAGTCAGCGATCGCATTGAGTTTGTAGCCCAATTAGCAGCCAATTGGGTGCTACTGCGCTCCAAGCCACCACAAGAACGGCGAATAGCCCTAATTTTAGCAAATTACCCCAACCGCAATGGTCGCCTAGCTAATGGTGTGGGACTGGATACGCCAGCCAGTTGTGTAGAAATTCTTAAAGCATTGCAAATTGCTGGTTATCTGGTGGAAAATCCACCCACCCAAGTAGAAGAATTGATTCAACGTCTCACTGCTGGCGTCACCAACGATCCAGAAGGCAGAGAATTACGCCCAGTGCTGCAAAGTTTGTCTAGTACAGAATATCAAGAGTATTTTGCTTCTTTACCGAAAGCCGTGCAGCAAGGCATTAGTGAACAGTGGGGACTGGGAACTGGGGACTGGCGACTGGCGACTGGGGAAGATTGTTCCCAATCCCCAATCCCTAATTCCCAGTCCCAAATACCTATTCCCGGCATTCAACTTGGTAACATCTTCGTGGGAATTCAGCCAGCACGGGGTTATGATCTTGACCCTAGTTTGAATTATCACGCCCCAGATTTAGCTCCAACCCATGCTTATTTAGCTTTTTATTATTGGGTAAGAGAATGTTTTGGTGCTGATGCTGTTGTGCATGTAGGGAAACATGGAAATTTAGAATGGCTACCTGGTAAAAGTTTGGCTTTATCTAGTAATTGTTATCCAGAAGTAGCGTTGGGGCCACTTCCTCACCTGTACCCGTTTATTGTGAATGACCCTGGTGAAGGTTCACAAGCCAAGCGCCGCGCTCAAGCAGTGGTTATAGACCATTTAACACCCCCCATGACTCGTGCCGAGCTTTATGGTGGTTTGCAGCAGTTAGAAAATTTAATTGATGAGTATTATGAAGCTGAAAGTTTAGACCCATCACGTTTACCAGCAATTCGCGATCGCATCCGAGAATTAGTCATCCAAGAAAATCTTCACAAAGATTTAGGAATTGAAAATAAAAAGGACATTTTGAAGTTTGAATCACTGATTTTAAATTTTTTAGATGGCTATCTTTGTGAATTGAAAGAAGCCCAAATTCGTGATGGCTTGCATATTTTTGGGCAATGCCCCCAAGGACGGCAACTACGGGATTTAATAGTAGCGATCGCCCGTATCCCCAATCGCCATTCCCCAGGAATCACCCGCGCCATAGCTCAAGATTGGGGTCTAGACTTTGATCCCCTGACAGCAGATTTGTCAGGTGTCAGTGGTCAGTGGTCAGTAGTCAATGGCAAACAATGTCACATTATTGGTGATATCGTTGAAGTCCTAGAAGAACACGCCGCCTCACTAGTAGAACAACTCATCAGTCATCAGTCATCAGTCAACAGTCAACAGTCATCAGTCAACAGTCAACAGTCATCAGTCATCACTGTTACAGACTGGATACGCGATCGCCTCCTTCCCGCTATCCAACAAACCCAAGATGAAATTACCAATTTATTGCGGGGACTTGCTGGTAGGTATGTCCAAAGCGCACCGGCTGGCGCACCTACGCGCGGGCGTCCGGAAGTCCTGCCAACTGGCAGAAACTTTTACTCAGTTGATATCCGTGCTATCCCCACAGAGACAGCTTGGGATGTCGGCAGGAGAGCAGCTGAAAACCTGATTGAATGCTATACCCAAGAGAATGGAGAGTATCCAAAAACACTAGGATTATCCTTATGGGGTACTGCTACCATGCGGACTGGTGGTGATGACATCGCCGAAGCTTTGGCTTTTTTGGGTGTGCGCCCTATATGGGATGGTGCAGCACGCCGTGTAGTCGATTTTGAAATTTTGCCATTAGCCATCTTGGGGCGTCCGCGTGTAGATGTCACCTTACGAATTTCCGGCTTTTTCCGGGATGCTTTTCCTAACCTGATTGACTTGTTCGACTCCGCCGTACAAGCAGTAGCAGCCTTAGATGAACCACCAGAACAGAACCCCCTAGCAGCCCAAGTTCAGCAAGATACAGATTTTTGGACGCAACAAGGTTTAACAAAACAAGCAGCTAAGATGCGATCGCGCTATCGCATTTTTGGTTCTCAACCAGGTGCTTACGGTGCAGGTCTCCAAGGTTTAATTGAATCGCAAAATTGGACAGATGACCAAGATTTAGCTCGTGCCTACATCAACTGGAGTTGCTTTGCCTACTCTTCAAGAACCGGAGAAGCAGGGGAAGCAGGGGAAGCAACATCTTCCTCATCCCCATCCCCCAACCCCGAAGCCTTTAAGCAACGCCTAGCACAGATGCAAATTGTTTTACATAACCAAGATAACCGCGAACACGATTTGCTCGATTCAGATGATTATTACCAATTTCAGGGTGGTTTAACAGCCGCAGTCCGTTCTATCCAAGGAAAAAATCCTCAAACTTATTTTGGTGATAATTCTATTCCTGCCCAGCCACGCGTCCGCCAACTACAAGCAGAAATCGCACGGGTGTATCGTTCTCGCGTAGTTAATCCCAAGTGGATTGCAGGAATGATGCGTCACGGGTATAAAGGTGCATTTGAAATGGCAGCAACAGTGGATTATTTATTCGCCTACGATGCTACAACCAAATGTGTGGAAGACTACATGTATCAAGGAATCGTGAAAACTTATTTGCTTGATCCGCTTGTGTCGGAATTTATTCTGTACAATAATCCATATGCTCTGCGTGATATTGCTGAAAAATTATTAGAAGCATCTCAGCGCGGTTTATGGCAGGATGTAAACATACAGACAATAGATACTTTACGAAACTTAGTACATCAAGCTGAAGCAGCCGTTGAATAAAAGAGTGATGTAAGAGAATATGGACAATCTTGCGTATTTGCACCTAGCTTTCGCCTACGAAAACAGCGAATCCAGTGAATTAGTATCCCTGGGCACTTTGCTAAACAAAGCAGCTGCACCAGACTGGAAACGCCTTTCTAGTAGAGCTTGGAAGCATATGTTGCCCCTTGCTCTCACCTTATCTATTCTCAGCGCTGTGAGTAGCGCCATCGCACTAGAAAGGGGCGATCAAGGGCCTTCTGTCAGAAGCTTGCAACAAAAGCTGCAACAAACAGGTTTTTATCAAGCTAACATCAGCCAAATATATGACTTCCCCACAGAAGATGCTGTGCGCCGCTTCCAACAAGCCGCTGGTTTACCAGTTGACGGTATTGTTGGAGCAAGCACCCTGCAAAAATTAGAAAACTGGCGTCCTACCCCAGTTAGCACTGCGAGTACACAGAATCAAAAACCTGCCACTGCGAGTACACAAGTCAAAAAAGTTAGTACTACCAGTACAACAGTCAAAACAACCAGTACCGCTAGTTCAGCAACCACCAAGCGCCGTAATCCCAACTACCTTGGCAAAGGCGATGAAGGTGAAGATGTTAGGGTTCTGCAAGAACAGTTACGAGTCGCGGGTTTTTATTACGGTAATGCCACGGGGATATTTGGCCCAATTACCGAAGAAGCTGTTAAGCGGTTCCAAGACGCTTACAAATTAGACGCTGATGGTATTGTCGGCCCAGCAACAAGGGCAAAATTACCACAACAGGGAGTTGGTTATGGAGAAGATTCTGCCAGCAAACCAGTAGTTGAGCGAGATAAACTCCGCCTGGGCGATCGCGGCGAAGCAGTCAGAGTTCTGCAAGAACACTTAATTAAAGCTGGGTATTTAGAGGGAGAACCAAACGGCTATTTTGGCCCCTACACGGCAGATGCTGTACGCCGATTTCAGGCAGCTAATTACTTGTCAGCAAGTGGCGTTGCTGGCCCTACTACCAGAGGTAAGTTATATAACTTAGTTAAGACTGCTTCCAAGAGTGAGTTTAGTGTCCTGGAAATCCAAAGGCGACTACAAGAAAAAGGCTTTTATAAAGGTCAGCTGACCGGATTGATGGCAGATGACACGAAAAAAGCTATTAAGCAAGCCCAACAATACTACGGGATCAGTCTTAGCGATATTAGAAGCGGACGCTTTTAGCATCCGCTTCGGCTTGGTCAGTAATAATCACCAGCTAATTGCTTGCCTCCGATCACAACAAATAGGAAATTGCTCAAATTATTAATCGACCTTGCCAATTTTAGATTTTGGATTTTGGATTTTGGATTGTTTTTTGGTTCATGCCTCAACGCTAGTCCTCTGACTGTAGCAGTGGCTTCCCCTTGGGGAAGAACAAATCTAAAATCCCTAGGCTGCATCCTTTGGTGCTTGCAGTCAATCTAAAAGACGCTCGATGACTCGCTAACGCTACGCTATCGCAAATCTAAAATCCCAAATTGGTCGACCCAAGTGCTACAGTGGCATCAGTGCCCGTTGGCACTTGGGGCATACCGCATGAATTGTCATTTGACAGTCAAGCAAGTGGTATCCTTCTTTTTGAGCAGTTTTTCCACCAATTTTCAAAATAGAGTCATTTTTGAACTCGATGGTGGCGTTGCATTTTACACAAATCAGGTGATGGTGATGATGCGGGTATGGCTGGTTGATCTCGTAATGCTTATGGCCTTCTCCGAGTTCTAATTCCCGCAAAATACCCATCCGCGCCATCAATTTTAAAGTCCGATAGATAGTTGAGAGACTAATTCCTTCGCCATCGCCCTCTAGTCGGTGATAAAGATCCTCAGCACTGAGATGTTCCCCTTGCGGAAGTTCTTGAAAAATGTGTAGAATTGTTTCACGCTGGGGTGTTAAACGCCAGCCTCTTTCATTTAATTCTGCTTTGAGTGAAGTAGTGGTGTAGACAGTCATACTAATTTTTCTCAACAAAGCCCATTAGTTGAGAATATAACAAATATTTGGAGCTACTTGCAACAATCATTGCTTATTGACAATCATTATAGAATGCTCAAGACTAATTGAGAAAATATTGATTGGCAATCAGGTAATAGCGATCCCCGCTCTCAAGGGATTCAGAAACAAGTAGGGAAAATTTCAGTTCAGCTAAATGCAAATTATTGCCTATAAGCTGTAAAGAAGCTGTGAACATGGGTATCAAATTAGTTTGCAGAGTCTAAAGTCAAAAGTCCAGAGTAATTAATTTTGACCCTTGACTTTTGACCCCTTCGGGGTGACGCTCCTGCGTCGAAGCTCGCTCTTGAGATCGCCAGTCGCTCATGGGGGGAACCACGCCAGATGCTCCACTTGGGGAAACCACGCCAGATACTCCACTTGGGGAAACCCCAAGACCGCACTGGCTCCCCAAGACCGCACTGGCTCCCCAAGACCGCACTGGCTCACTGTTGACTGTTGACCATAAACTAACTTAGGGATTCCAAATAGTCACGGATGAGGTTGCGTCGCTTGGGTTGACGTAGCTTTTGCAAAGCTTTAGATTCAATTTGACGTACTCGTTCCCGTGATAAGTCGAGGGCGCGCCCAATTTCTGCTAGTGAGTAAGGATGACCATCTGCTAAGCCAAACCGCATCAGAATTACATCCCGTTCGCGGCTAGTTAAATCAGCCAACAAATTTTGCAAGTCTCTTTGTAAAGATTCTCGCATTAACATTTCTTCAGGAGTTACACTATCGGTTTCGAGTAATTCGCCTAACTCAGTGTCTTTATCCTTCCCTACCTTAGTTTCGAGTGAAACAGAACGAGGCACTCTTAACAAAACTTCTCTTACTTGAATAGGAGTCATGTCTAACTCAATGGCTAGGTCTTCGAGAGTGGGGGTGCGACCTTTTTCTTGAGCAATCTTGCGTTGAGCCTTTTTAATTTTGTTTAATTTTTCTGTAATATGGACAGGTAGGCGAATCGTGCGACTAGAAGTTGCGATCGCTCGTGTAATTCCCTGACGAATCCACCAGTAAGCGTAGGTGCTAAAGCGATATCCCTTAGTAGGGTCAAATTTCTCTACAGCTCGCTCTAAACCTAATGTGCCTTCTTGAACTAAATCTAGCAACTCCAAACCGCGATTTTGATACTTCTTCGCAACAGACACTACCAGGCGCAAATTAGCCTTAATCATGTGTTCTTTTGCTTGCAGTCCTTGAACTTGAATTTGCTCAAGTTCTTCCACTGTCATCTTGGCAATTTCTGCCCAGCGGCGTTTGCCTTCTGACAAAGTCGGTTTGAGATCGCAGAGGTTGACACCAGCAGTCGCAGCCCATCTTTCCAAAGAAGGGCGATGTCCCAATTCTGATGCTAAACGCTCTTGAACTTCAATTAAGCGCAGATAAGGTGAAACTACTTCATCGCCTTGTTTTGCAGCATTGGCAAGTACTATCCGCATCCGTAAATACCGCTGGACTTTTTGCGCTTCTGAAACTTCTTCATCACGCCCCAACAACCGAACTCGACCAATTTCCTGAAGATACAGACGTACCAAATCTGTACTGCGACGGTTAGTACTAGCAGCAAAGTTAGCAGGATCAGCAGCAGCTATCTCAAGCTCCTGTAGATCATCTACCGACAATTCACTGTCATCAACCGTGAGATCCGGTTCCAAAACCTGGCGAGATTTTTGGGTATTGAAGGCGGCATCTGCATAAAAAGATGTTGCTGGCATAAAATCGTCTCAATGGCTCCAGGTAACAATAGATTACGGTGAGTCAGCGCTGTAGGAGGGTTTCCCGACCTAGGCGACTGCGAACTTCGCAGCGGTAGTGAGTCTTCTCCTGTGGTCGCCGCTGCGCTTAAAAAGCGTCAACCGAAGAATTAGCTAATCAACTGTTGCTATTGTTCCCGTGATTCTAGATGAACTAACACGGTAGAAGATTTCAATACAGTTTTTTACAAAAAAACTGTACTGGTTATTTTCCCAACATTAATACCGAACTAATTCGGCTGCTGAGCGTCTGATTGAACCAATAGCCATTCAAATCTATAGATAGGTTTTAAATTGCGAACTACCTAGTCAGGATTTCAACTTTGTAGTGATTAATTATTAAGTTTGTAAGTTGTATAAACATCTTTAAGTAAAATAATGTTTATCGTTGCTATAGTCATATCTACATGTGGGTAGAAGTAATATCCTGACGATTTACTAATTTTTTTCTCAGGAATATTAGGGAGTAGTCAGAGGTGATAGGTTTGAAGGGAGAAGTTAGTAGTCACCCACAAAGTAGTGACTGATCAGGGATGACGGATGACTGTTAACGGTACGTGGAAGTCCCCACCCTCAACTCGTAAGTAGGGTGGGGATGACTAATCCCCAGGATTTTCTGGTAAAATACTCAATGTCTTGACCATCAATGCCATCAGCGAAAACCAAGCTAATTAGGTACATGTTGCAAGAAAAAGATTTGGGTCTTGGGAACCAGGACTCCTGCCCTTGGAGGGAATGTAAGACCAAAAAAACTGCGGAGTTTTTGAGGCTGTTGCCTATGAATTGGGAGCGATCAACTTCAGCCGTAGCCAGGTCTGAGTAGTTCACTAGTTGTATTCTGGCTTGATGTCTCGCAGCATCAGTTCATCAAGTGCTTGTCGCGGTGTCACTTCACCCTGAAGTAATCGGTAAACTTGCTCGGTAATGGGCATAGTAATATTTTGTTGCTTGGCTAGTCGCATTAAAACCTGGCAAGTGTTGACTCCCTCAGCGGTTCCTGGCAAATTTGCCAAAGTTTCTGTAAGTGTTTTACCACCTGCCATCTGGTAGCCGACTTGGTAATTGCGACTTAGGGGACTATTGCAGGTTGCTAACAAATCTCCTAGACCCGATAAACCGTAAAATGTTTCCGTCTTTGCGCCCCAAAAGTTGCCGATGCGAATTATTTCTGTAAGTCCACGGGTGACTAAAGCAGCTTTGGCATTAGTTCCTAGTTGTAAACCATCGCATACACCAGCTGCGATCGCAATTACATTCTTCAGTGTTCCTCCCAGTTCTACACCCACGGGATCGGGATTGGTATATACCCGAAAACTATGGGAAGAAAATACCAGCTGCGTTAGTTCAGCAGCAATGGCTACACTACTGGCTACTACTGTCGCCGCTGGCAAGGATTTTTGAATTTCTTCAGATAAATTAGGGCCTGACAGCACAACTACAGGATGGTTAGGAAATGCTGTTTGCCAAATTTGCGAAGGCGTGCTGATGGTTTGAGGATCTAAGCCTTTGGTGGCTGTGACAAAAATTGTCTCTGGAGATAAAGGTAAGGACTGTACTTGGGAGGCTACATCGCTGACACCTTTCATTGATATTGCAGAGACGACTATTTGGGCATCTTGTAAAACTGCTTTGAGAGTGGAGGGCCCCCGACGTGACCACACACGCACAGCATGACCATTTGCCGCTGCTAGATTTGCCAAAGATGCACCCCAAGCACCTGCACCCAGAATTGCTATGGTAGTTTCTTGCACCAATATCAATACCACTGTGAACTTAGCATTTGTTTAAAACCACTCAGTAGTTAGGCAGGGGAGATGGGGGGATGGGGAGATGGGGAGCAGGGGAGATGGGGAGCAGGGGGGATGAGGGGGATGAGGAAGAAATAAATTTTAACTTCTAACTCCTAACTCCTAACTCCTAACTCCTAACTCTTAAATTTCCGGGGATAGCGTTCCATTAATTCTCTCACTTGTTCTGCATGGTATGAGCTTCTAGTCAATGGTGAGGATACAACTTGTAAAAATCCCAGTTGTTCACCGAATGCCTGCCAAGCGGCAAATTGTTCTGGGTGGATAAATTCGTCTACTTTCAAATGTTTTTGGCTGGGTTGCAGGTATTGCCCAATTGTCAAGATATCACAATCTACTTTTCGCAAATCTTCCATAACTTGGCGGATTTCTGCATCAGTTTCACCAAGTCCAACCATGATTCCAGATTTGGTGTATGCCCAAGGAGCAATTTGGTGCGAGCGCTGCAATAATTCCAGTGTGCGATCGTAATTTCCTTGGGGACGCACCCGACGATATAGGCGGGGTACGGTTTCTGTGTTGTGGTTTAGGACTTCTGGTGCAGCTATTAGAATTATCTCTAATGCATTCCAGTTACCGCACAAATCAGGGATTAGCACCTCAATTGTGGTATTGGGTGAGATGCTGCGAACCGCTGCAATACATTTAACAAACTGGGATGCACCACCATCTGGCAAATCATCTCGGTTTACAGAAGTGATCACCACATGATTAAGTCTCATGCGGCGAACAGCTTCGGCTAGTCGTTCTGGTTCGGTGGGGTCTAAAGGTAATGGTTTTTTCTCAAAGTCAATATCACAGTAAGGACAGGCACGCGTGCAAGCTGGCCCCATAATCAAAAATGTGGCAGTACCAGCTTGGAAGCACTCACCAATATTCGGACAGGACGCTTCCTCACAAACCGTATTGAGCGCTAAATCCCGCAAAACTTCTTTAACGTTACCAACACGCTGCCACTGAGGCGCTTTTACCCGCAACCAGTCTGGTTTAACAGTCACAATCCGCTTTTACCACTGAAGTTATACAAATCTTATCCTAGCAAGCAAAGCTCTTGCTGAAGTCAGTTAGTCATCTATATATTCTATATATATAGATATAGTTGTTTGATTTCCCATTATTTATGATATCCTGGTAAGATAATGCCATTTTTGTGGCGGGATGTAGCGCAGCTTGGTAGCGCACTTCGTTCGGGACGAAGGGGCCGCTGGTTCGAATCCAGTCATCCCGATTTAGTTTTGTTGATTAACTAATTATTTGTCGTCGTTAACAGATTATTGTCGTTATTAACGATTTAAATGTCGTCTTAACAAATTAATGTCGCCGATATTTTAGGTGGAGTTGACTCCAGCACATCTTTAATATACTCACAAATGTTGGAATATTCCCGAATGAAGCGCGCCTTTCAACCCTCTCAAAAAAATTTTAACGATGCTGCCAGCTTGATAGGTTTTAGACTTACGCAACTGGCACACATATTTTCTGCGATGGCAGTACTGAGTCAATAGTCAAGGGTAAAAAGTCAAGGTTTTTGGACTTTTGACTCTTGACTTTGGACGATTTTTGTCAAAAATATATGACAATGCGCGTAAGTCCTATATTTATGTAATTTTTTTTAACTGTGACATAGTACTCAATGAATTGCACGCTCATTTCACCTTGTAGGTGCAAAATTATGAGCCAAGCTATTAATATTAAAAATCCCACAGTAAAGCTAAATGTTCGAGCAAACTTTTAAAAATATTGATGATGTTCTCTGGAAAGAGGCGGGTTGTACTACAGAGTTAGATTACACTGAGCAAACGTCTTGGTTGCTGTTTTTGAAGTATTTGGATGATTTGGAGCAGGAAAGGGCGTTAGAGGCAGAGCTAGTTGGCAAGTCATACGAATTTATTATTGATGAGGCGCATCGCTGGTCATCTTGGGCAGCACCGAAAAAAGCGGATGGTACATTGGATCATGATAATGCTCTAATTGGCGATGATCTGATTGATTCGGGCGATGATTCAAGTGGTAAAGCCGAAGATTGGCGATCGCATTTATGATGGTGCTTGTGGTTCGGCGGGGTTTTTGTGTGAGAGTTACGACTATTTACGTGGGGGTAAGCTGACCACAAAAGAGCTTGAGATACTTCAAAAACATACGTTTACGGGTAAAGAAAAGAAAAGTTTGGCGTATGTGATTGCCATCATGAATATGATTTTGCATGGCATTGATGCGCCGAATATTATCCACACCAACACGCTGACGGAAAATCTCAGTGATATTCAGGATAAGAATCGTTTTGATATCATCTTGGCTAATCCGCCATTTGGGGGGAAAGAACGCAAGGAAGTACAGCAGAATTTCCCGATAAAGACTGGGGAAACGGCGTTTCTGTTTTTGCAGCATTTCATCAAAATGTTGAAGATGGGCGGTAGGGCGGCGGTGGTAATCAAAAATACATTCCTGTCAAATTCGGACAATGCTTCGCGGGCGTTGCGTCAAGAGCTTTTGAGTAGTTGCAATCTGCACACCATTTTGGATTGTCCGAGTGGGACTTTTATCGGGGCGGGGGTGAAGACGGTGGTGCTGTTTTTTGAGAAAGGAAAGCCCTTTGACTCCGTTCAGGGAACGCCTTTATTTTCTCAGGGAAAACCTTTAACTGAGGGAATGGCTACTCAGAAAATTTGGTATTAAGTAGATGGGTACAAATAAATATAATATGGACTGTCCGAAGCGAGGAGGAACGACGAAGCAATCCCAGTCCGCAGCGATTGCTTCGTTCCTCGCTTCGGACATATTACATTTAATTATGCCTACCTACTTACCAACTCGATCCGGGGCGGAATATGGGTAAAACTAATTCCCTGAATGATGAGGATTTGCGCGAGTTTGTGGAGTTACAGGCTAGGTTTGCGGAAACAGAAAAGTCTTGGTTGGTGGATATTACTGATGTGGATCAGGTGACGTTCGATTTGTCGGTGAAGAATCCGAATAAGGCTGAGGAATCGGCGTTAAGAGAACCGCAGGAGATTCTGGATGAAATTGCTGCGTTAGATGCGGAGAGTGCAGAGATTTTGGCTGGTATTGAGGGAATGCTATGCAGCTGATAGTTAAGAATGAAGCGATCGCTTATGCTTGAATGTATGTTAACCTGCATGGAGTTTCACAATGCCCCAAGCTCTAAAAGCAATTTATC
This sequence comes from Nostoc sp. UHCC 0702, assembly GCA_017164015.1. Lineage (GTDB taxonomy): Bacteria > Cyanobacteriota > Cyanobacteriia > Cyanobacteriales > Nostocaceae > Amazonocrinis. Next base: position 5,216,640 of record CP071065.1, on the reverse strand, counting down.
ATAACGGTGCATTCTTCCTGCAAACAGCGTTTGAATTGCCCGAAGGGACTGAGGTTGAATTGATAATTCAGCCCCTTCAAGTTATATCGCCATCAACTTCTAATGCAGAAACTAAGCGAGAGTTTCTCAAATCGCTAGTTGAGCGAATGCAACAGAATCCAATTCCAGTTAATGCTCCTCAGTTCACACGATAAATACTGCACGAACATACAAGCCATGACTCTCAAAGAACAACTTATTCGAGAAATTGAACAAATTCCTGATACTCTCCTATCTGAATTATTGGATTTTTTATTGTTTATTAAAGAGCGACATATCGAAGAGGATATAACTGAAGAGGAAAAAGCTAATATGATTTCTTCCAAACTTGCTTATCAACAAGGCGATTATTTAACTATTGATGAATATGAGGCAAGTCGAGGATGAGCTACAGAGTTACTCTTAGTTTTTGTTAGATGTCAAATTAATTTAGGAGAAGTAACTATGAAAAATATCAAAATCATTGTGGAAAAGCACACTGATGGTTATGTTGCCTATCCTTTAGGTATTCAAGGGGTTGTAGTTGGTGAGGGCGACACCTATGAAGAAGCTTTAAATGATGTGCGATCGGCTATTTTATTTCATGTCGAAACTTTTGGAGAATCGGTGTTAGAATCTGATTCCTCAATACTAGAAGCTTTTGTGGCAGAGGCAAATCTATAATGCCAAAGTTTCCTGTTGATGCCCCTAAATCAAAAGTAATTAAGGTGCTTGAGAGTTTTGGATTTTCAATAGTTAGAGAAAAAGAGCATATTTCTATGATTAGACAAAATCCTGATGGCACAAATACTCCTTTAACTTTGCCAAATCATAAACTTATTAAAGGTTCTACCCTCAGAAGTATCTGCACCCAATCTGGTATTTCACGGGATGATTTTATTACTGCTTATGAACAAGAGTAGAAAAATAGTGGCTGTGGATGCGGAGAGTGGAGAGATTTTGGCTGGGATTGGGGGAATGCTATGAGTGTATGGGAGATAAAAAAGCTCGGTGAGGTCATAAAGCTTGAATATGGTAAACCATTACCAAAGGAAAGTAGAGAGGAAGGCGGAAAATACCCTGCTTATGGAGCCAACGGCGTGAAGTGTTGGAGCAACCAATATTATCTAGACAGGCAAAGTATTATCGTCGGCAGAAAGGGTTCAGCAGGCGAAGTTAACCTAACAGATGAAAAGTTTTGGCCTCTCGATGTTACCTACTTTGTTACTTATGACGATACACAATACGATCTAACTTTTCTTTATCATTGCTTAAAATATCTTCGCCTTACAAAGTTAGCAAAAGGCGTAAAGCCAGGTATTAACCGTAATGATGTTTACCAAATTGAGTTTGCATTTCCACCACTTCCAGAACAAAAGCGGATTGTGGCGATTTTGGATGAGGCGTTTGAGGGGATTGATAGAGCGATCGCAAACACCGAAAAGAACCTCGCCAACGCCCGCGAACTGTTTGAAAGCTATCTAAATGCCATCTTTACCCAGAAAGGCGATAGATGGGTAGAAAAGAAGTTAGCGGATATTTGCAGCATCACATCTAAACTTGTTGATCCTCGCCTACCAGAGTACATTGATCTGCCACACCTTGGTGCAGGTAATATGGTTTCCATGACGGGCGAACTAATAGAAGTTAAAACTGCAAGGGAAGAAGAACTGAAATCTGGAAAATTTCTTTTTGATGAAACTATGGTTCTTTATAGTAAGATTCGCCCTTACTTGATGAAAGCTTGTAGACCAGAATTTAGTGGGCTTTGTAGTGTAGATGTTTATCCATTACTACCTAATAATGGACAACTGAACCGAGATTTCCTATTCTATCTTCTAATGAGTCGAAATTTCACAGACTATGCAATCTCAGGTTCAGATCGAGCAGGAATGCCGAAAGTCAATCGAGATCATCTTTTTCGATATAGCACATGGATTCCTAGTCTTTCAGAACAAATAAATATTGCACAAAAAATTGACGAGATAGCAACCAAAACCCAACGCCTCGAAGCCATCTACCGCCAAAAAATCGCCGCACTCAACGAACTCAAACAATCCATCCTGCAAAAAGCATTCACTGGCGAACTCACCGCAGACACCGCCAACCAACTGACGAAAGCCGCTAAGGAGGGAATTGCCGCATGAAGGCGGGATAGCTGCACTAGACTAGAAGTAGGTTGAATTGACTCGATATTTAACAACACTATCACCATCTATGAAAGCAATTGAAACCACAGCGACAATTAATGAGAGTGGACAACTTACGCTCGATAAATCGCTGGGATTCATCAAACCACAGCGCGTTCGTGTTATCGTCTTACTTTCCGAAGATGACGAAACAGATCCAGATGAAACACCTACAGAAGTTGTTATAGAAGGTATTCGCCAAGGTTTACGCGAAGCTTTAACTGGACAAACTATTCCCCTCTCAGAAATGTGGTCAGGCATCGATGCAGAGTGAACCATCGCCAATTCAGATCGCTCTTACACCTCGTTTTAAAAGGGATCTTCGAGAACTTGCCAAACGCTATCGTTCAATTCGTACCGATCTCCAACCCTTAATCGAGCAACTTCAAGCAGGTGAAATCCTTGGCGATAGAATTGCTGGAGTTATAGCGGTTCTCAAACTAGTGAGGTACAATTTTGACCTCTCTCCAAACCTCTCTCCTTTTAGGAGAGAGGCTTTGAATTGTTCCCCCTTCCCGAAGCGGGAAGGGGGTTAGGGGGTTAGGTCTATTTGCATACCTGTACCTCACCGAATTGAAAATGGCTATAAATATCAGGTTTTCAAAGTTCGTCTCAAAAATAAATAGCAACATCCAAAAAGGAAAAAGTGGAGGCTATCGAGTCATTTATTATCTGAAAACTGATCAAGGAATTATACTCACTACAATTTATTCCAAATCTGATATTTCAGATGTTAATAATGAAACAATTGAATCCGCGATCGCGCAATACGAGCAAGAAATTCAAATAGCCGAGAATTCAGATGGATAAAGGGATATACTCCCCTCGCTCCACAAATTGACACGACTTAAGACTAAAGGCTTTTTGCTGCTTTCATCCTGCATCTTTAGTACAGATGCATCCTCCTGAGTCGGGCACACCTTGAAGCGTTTTTAACGAGTATCATTATAAAAGCGGTATCTTTATTGTCGAAGTCCTGACCGTATTACCACTCAAAGAGTTGTTACAGGCTAAACTGCAAGAAGCGATCGCCACTGCCCGCAGCCGACTGCCATATTTCAAAGACGAGCCATAATGAACGAAGCCGAAACCCGTGCCGAACTAATTGACCCCGCACTCAAAGCCGCAGGCTGGGGAGTTATCGAAGGTAGTCGCATCCGCCGCGAAGTTATTGCGCCTGGCGGCTTAATTGGCAACGGTAAACGCGCTCAATCAGACATTGCCGATTATGTACTGGTTTATCGTGGTGAGAAACTCGCCGTCATCGAAGCGAAAAAACGCGACTTACGAGATACCGCAGGTTTAGGACAAGCCAAAAAATACGCCGAAAAATTGCAGACTCGATTCGCCTACTCCACAAATGGCATCGGCATCTACCAAGTAGATATGCACACAGGGGCAGAAGGCTACATCAACCAATATCCTACCCCTGAACAACTGTGGTCAGCCACCTTTAGCGAAGATAACCAGTGGCGCGATCGCTTTGCTGCCATCCCGTTTGAAGACAAAAGCGGCACATGGGAAGCCCGTTATTATCAACACAATGCCATTAAGCACGTCCTAGAAGCCATCTGCCAAGGACAAAACCGGATTTTGTTAACAATGGCAACAGGCACAGGTAAAACCTTCATCGCCTTCCAACTCGCCTGGAAACTCTTTCAAAGTCGTTGGAACCTCAGCCGACAACCCGCCCGTCGTCCGCGAATTTTGTTTTTAAGCGATCGCAATATCTTAGCCAACCAAGCCTATAACTCTTTCTCTGCCTTCCCCGACGATGCCCTAGTCCGCATCGACCCCGAAGTTATCAAAAAACGCGGTCGAGTCCCCAAAAATGGCAGTATCTTTTTTACCATTTTCCAGACTTTTATGATTGGACGGGACGACACTGGCAATCCTACGCCCAAATTCAGCGACTATCCCCCTGATTTCTTTGACTTCATCATCATTGATGAATGTCACCGAGGCGGAGCCAGTGACGAAAGCACATGGCGGGGCATTTTAGAATACTTCTCACCAGCAGTACAACTTGGACTCACTGCTACTCCTAAGCGGGAAAACAACGCAGATACCTACGCCTACTTCGGAGAGCCAGTCTATAAGTACGCCCTCAAAGACGGCATTAACGACGGGTTTCTTACTCCCTTTAAAGTCAGACAAATCGAAACTACTCTAGATGAATATATTTACAGCAGTGAAGATGAACTGCTCGAAGGTGCAGTAGACGAAGCCAGAACCTACACTGAAGCAGACTTCAACGAGATCATCGAAATTGCCGAGCGCGAACGTTACCGCGTGCAACTGTTCATGGAAGAAATCGACCAGAATCAAAAAACTCTGGTGTTTTGCGCCAACCAACCCCACGCCCTAGCTGTGCGAGATTTAATCAACCAAATGAAGATTAGCAGTAACCCTAATTACTGTGTCCGCGTCACCGCCGATGATGGGAAACTCGGCGAACAACACCTCAGCAACTTTCAAGACAATGAGAAAACTATCCCTACCATTCTCACCACTTCCCACAAGCTTTCCACTGGGGTTGATGCCCGAAACGTTCGTAACATTGTGCTAATGCGCCCCATCAACTCGATGATTGAATTTAAGCAAATTATTGGTCGCGGTACTCGCCTATTTGAGGGGAAAGACTACTTCACCATTTATGATTTTGTCAAAGCTTACGAACACTTCAACGATCCTGAATGGGACGGCGAACCTCAAGAACCTGTAGTAGTCAAAAAGCCTGAAGGTACAGATACAACCAAAGGTTTCATAAAAGACACTAACAAAGGTAGCGTGGAAACTCCAGAGGAACGCCGCCCTCAAAAAATCAAAATCAAACTCGCTGATGGCAAAGAACGTTTCTTCCAGCATCAGATGTCTACCACCTTCTGGAGTCCAGACGGTAAACCCATGAGCGCCGCAGAATTTGTGCAACGTCTCTTTGGTGAAATTCCTGAACTATTCACAGATGAAGACGAATTAAGAGCCATCTGGAGTCGCCCTGATACTCGTAAAGCACTATTAGAAGGACTGGCTGAGAAGGGCTACGGAGAGGAACAACTCACAGAAATTAGCCGCCTGATTGATGCCGATAAAAGCGATTTATATGATGTGCTGGCTTATATTGCCTATGCCTCTCCACCCATTAGCCGCCGAGAGCGCGTCCTTGCTCACAAGTCGTTAATTTTTTCGCGCTATATCGGCAAACAGCAGGAATTTCTCGACTTCGTACTGGAACAATACATCAAAGCTGGAGTGGGGGAACTTGATCGCACTAAATTACCTCAACTGTTAGAGTTAAAATATCATACTGTTCGTGATGCTGTTGAAGAACTGGGAAGCGTTGCGAATATCAGTGAAGTCTTTATCGGGTTTCAGCAGTATTTGTATTTACAGGACATAGCAGCTTAATTGGGCATATCGCTAAGATAATTAATATCAAGTTCGGCTAATTACTTACGATATAGTCGGTTTGCTTGGTAATAAATAATAGGTAATAGTTAATGGGTAATAGGTAATACTCAAAACCAATTACCAATTCCCAATACTTCGGCTTCGCTCAGTACAAGTTCCCAATTACCGACCTCCACAGATATCATAAGTGTTTAAACGGACATGATATAAAATGTTAAATAATTGTTTGATTGTTTACATACTTAAAAACGTTGTAATCCTTATTTAGCAACGTTTTTAAATATTTTATCTTTAACGACAATAATCTGTTAATACGACAAATAATTAGTTATTCGACAATTCCTCTACACCTTGACGGATGGCATCATATCAAGTTCGGCTAATTACTTACGATATAGTCGGTTTGCCTGGTAATGGGTAATGGGTAATAGTAAAAACCAATTACCAATTACCAATTACCAATTACCAATTACCAATCTTTGTTTTTTATTCATTCACTTTTTTTTCTCCGAAAACGCGAATTAATTCCCCTACAGAAGCGACAATTGCAGATACTGAAATTAGCAACACACTCAGAGCATTAATATCAGGCTTGACTCCTGTTCTGATGCGACTAAAAATTTCCATTGGCAAGGTGTTATAACCGCTACCTGCGGTAAAACTGGCGATGAGAAAGTCGTCTAAGCTCAGAACAAAGGCTAGCAGACAGCCAGCTATAATACCAGGCATTAACTGCGGCAGCAACACTTGAATGAAAGCCTGCACTGGTGTGGCTCCTAAATCTAGTGCTGCTTCTTCTAGGTGAGGATCTAAATTAGTCAGTCGTGAGGAAACTACAAGCCCGATGTAAGCCAGACAAAATACTATATGAGCCGCAACAATTGTCCATAAACTCAAGGGGATGGCAAACGCTGCTAAAAAAACTAGAGTGGCAACTGCGATCGCAATATCAGGAATAATCAATGGTAGGTAAGAAATACCGCGATACAACTTCTTACCGAAAAATTGATAACGCGCTAAGCCGACCGCCATTAAGGTTCCCAGCACTGCTGAAATTCCCACTGCACAAAAGGCAACTATCAAACTGTTTTTTAAAGCTGATAATATTCGCTCATCACTGAACAATTTGCCATACCAATCAAGAGTGAATCCTTGCCAAGTTGCACTGTAAGGTGATTGATTGAAGCTATAAAAGCCAAGTACCAGTATGGGCAGGTACATGAATACAAATACGATTACTGAGAAAACCGCCTGCCATGCGACACGCGGTTTTTTTCTAGAGGAAGAAATATTCACACTTATTACTGAATTCATATGATTAGCCTTTATATCATATTTTATCTTAAAAGTCAAGCCTGGGGGGATGGGGGGATGGGGAGATGAGGGAGATGAGGGAGATGAGGGAGATGAGGGAGATGAGGGAGATGAGGGAGATGAGGGAGATGAGGGAGATGAGGGAGATGAGGGAGATGAGGGAGATGAGGGAGATGAGGGAGATGAGGGAGATGAGGGAGATGAGGGAGATGAGGGAGATGAGGGAGATGAGGGAGATGAGGGAGATGAGGGAGATGAGGGAGATGAGGGAGATGAGGAAGATGAGGGAGATGAGGAAGATGAGGGAGATGAGGGAGATGAGGGAGATGAGGGAGATGAGGGAGATGAGGGAGATGAGGGAGATGAGGGAGATGAGGGAGAATTGCTGTTGTAACTCCCCCTGCTCCCCTGCTCCCCTGCTCCCCTGCTCCCCTGCTCCCCTGCTCCCCCTGCTCCCCTGCTCCCCCTGCTCCCCTGCCCCCCTGCCCTGCCTCTTACCTTCTGACCACTGACTAGTGTAGTTATTTGAGCTTGGCTCTAATGGTTTCTATCCTTTGACGATTGACACCCAAATCGCTTTGACCTAAGCGCGAGGCTGAGCGAACCTGTATAACATTTGCATTACGGTCTAGATAAAACTCGACATCATCTACAAATCCCAGCAAAGCACTCTTAAATTCTGCATATAAATAATCTTTACTTTCCGTAATAATTTTGGATCTGGGTAAGGATTCAATGACACTTTTAAGAGCAGCGATCGCATTTTCTGGACTAGATGTAAAAGTCAATGGTGCAATTTGGTGGGCTGCATCTGAACTCTGGCTAGAAACACAATTAGGGGAATTAGGGCAAGGTGCTAATTTGCCATTACGAACACCTAAATTATTTGGTGGTTTACCTGCAAAAACCATGATTTTTTATTTTGATAATTGAACAAATGTACTCTCACACATTTAGTTTATAGCCGTTAATTGAAAGTTAAGAGTTAGCAGTTATCTCCCCATCCCCTCATCCCCTCATCCCCCCATCCCCTCATCCCCCTGCTCAACAGCGATCAGTCTTCAACCGAACACGATATTATACCCTTACCCCTTCATACCCTCACACCTTTTCCTATCGTCTAGGCGAAGATAAATTATGACCTCAACAATCTCAATCAACGACAGTCAGCGTTTACAACTCAAACCTTTAGAAATTCCATCCCGTCTGCTGTTGGGGCCGGGGCCTTCAAATGCCCATCCCGCAGTGCTGCAAGCGATGAATACCTCACCAGTTGGGCATCTTGACCCAGCTTTTCTAGGGCTGATGGATGAAATTCAGTCTCTTTTACGCTACGTATGGCAGACAGAAAACTCCCTCACCATTGCTGTCAGCGGTACAGGAACAGCCGCAATGGAGGCAACCATTGCTAATGTCACAGAACCAGGTGATGTAGTTTTGATTGGTGTAGCTGGTTACTTCGGTAATCGCCTTGTGGATATGGCTGGGCGATATGGTGCTGATGTGCGAACCATTACAAAATCTTGGGGACAAGTTTTCACGTTAGATGAACTCAGAACTGCCATAGAAACTCATCGTCCAGCTATTCTAGCTCTGGTTCACGCCGAGACTTCCACAGGTGCGCGTCAACCTTTGGAAGGTGTCGGTGAATTGTGCCGCGAGTTTGGCACACTACTGTTAGTAGATACAGTAACTAGTCTGGGTGGTGTCCCCATATTTTTGGATGCTTGGGGAGTTGACCTAGCTTACAGTTGTAGTCAAAAAGGTTTGGGTTGTCCGCCTGGGGCTTCTCCCTTTACAATGAGTCCGCGTGCTGTTGAGAAATTGCAACAACGCCGCACAAAGGTTGCAAACTGGTATTTAGATATGTCGTTGCTAGGCAAGTATTGGGGTAGCGAATCTCCTTCAAAGACGCTTCGCGAACGCATCTATCATCACACAGCGCCCATTAACTTGTACTATGCATTACGGGAAGCACTACGTTTGGTTGCAGAAGAGGGACTAGCAAACTGCTGGCAGCGTCATCAAAAGAATGTAGAGTATCTGTGGGAAGGACTGGAAGATTTAGGATTGAGTATGCACGTCGAAAAAGAGTATCGACTGCCAACCCTTACCACTGTCCGCATTCCCACTGGAGTAGATGGCAAAGCAATTGCACGCCAGTTACTTAATGAACACGGCATTGAAATTGGTGGTGGTCTTGGCGAACTCGCTGGTCAAGTTTGGCGCGTCGGACTGATGGGCTTCAATAGCCGCAAAGAAAGTGTTGACCAACTTTTAGCAGCACTGCGGCAGGTTTTACCGAAGTAGTAAGTAGGGGCGCGAGGCTTTGCGCCCCTAATTGTGAGGATCGTTATCAGTCATCAGTCAACATGATTACATCTGCAAGTTAAATATGAAACAACCTAAAACAGTGAATTCTAAAGTTTTTTAATGCTTATTGAAACAAAAAACCAGTTATTAGCAACGGCAGGAGTATCAGAACAGACACAATTAAAACCAGGGTTGCTGGCTCAATTTTAATCTGGTTTTTCTGTGGATTGCTCATTTGGCACTCTCTCAAAAATAAACATATTAACCCAGCCTAAAGGATGTTTGCTCCTTTTTTAAACCCCAATTAGGTATAAAAGTGTAAACTTTTGAATAGTGATATCTCCTCCTAATTGCTGAAATTGGCGCTATCCTCGTCTTAGTGAAAGTTGCCTCAAGTAGTCTTTGTGCCCTTTTCGCCAGATTTTAGATAAATTTATCTTGTTTTCTCTGATTTTCGCATAATTATAAAATCTGACGGTGAAATAATTTGGATGAAGGAGTAATAATCAATGACTAACTCCATAATGGTGATTTTCCCATATAGACATAATCAAACATGGGTATTTGATGATGAGCGAATGGGACTAGTCCAAGAACCATTCGTTAGCGGCATACCTGAAATGATCGACATTCTAATTAAAGACATTGTTAATGTTGAGGAAGGTTTTAAACTTTTGTTTTCTGCCAATCCTTTTCCCGGTTACCAAGCTGAATTGATTTGGTTAAAAGAAGAGTATAACGGTCATTGGTATTCCTGGAGTGCAAAAAATCTAGATGGATGGCTATGTCCAGCATTATTTAAATACTTTAGCGAACCGCCAAAGAAAATATATTGCAAGGCTGAAAGTCTTTATGAGATTTTTTAGAAAATTTTGGTGTCTGATTGATATGAAGTTTGATTATGAATATTCCAGCTGATATCAAAATAATAGTTGAGCAACAACCTTACCCGCTTTTATTTGCCACCATTAGCGGTTCTCATTTATATGGTTTCCCTTCTCTAGATTCTGACTATGATTTGCGTGGTGTGCATATTTTACCAGTGCAAGAAGTAGTAGGATTAAATATTGGTGCTGAAACTATTGAAATATCAGAAATTCGTGAATCTTTGCAAATTGATTTGGTAACTCATGAGATCAAAAAATTCTTTTTGCTACTCCTGAGAAAGAATGGCTATGTGTTAGAGCAACTGTATTCACCTTTAATATTAAAAAGTACACCAGAATATGAAGAGTTAAAAATTATTGTTCAAGACTGTATTACCCGTCACCACAGCTATCATTATTTTGGTTTTGCGGCAACGCAATGGAAACTATTTGAAAAAGAACAGCCACATCGAGTCAAGCCACTACTTTATATTTATCGAGTGCTATTGACGGGGATTTACCTCATGCAAACAGGGGTAATTGAAGCTAATTTAATCAAGCTAAATGAGATTTTTGATTTACCATACATTGCTGATTTAATAGCCCAAAAGTTGGCAGATGCAGAAAAGTCTACTTTGTCAAATGTTGATGTGGCTTTTCATCAAAGAGAATATGAACGGTTGCGCGATCGCTTGCAAGAAGCATATGAAGCAAGTACACTACCTGAAGCACCTGTAGGGAAGGTAAGTTTACATAATTTGCTGGTAAAGTTGAGAATTAGAAGTTAAGAGATTTTAACTTCTAACTCTAACTGTCTAAAATTTCAAACTCCAAGCGCTAAAAGCTAAAGCACCCCAACCGGCAAGAAAGGCTGCACCCCCTAGTGGTGTAATGGCACCCAAGGATTTAATACCAGTTAAGCTCAAAGCGTACAAACTCCCTGAAAAAAGAGCAATACCAATGATAAACAGCCACCCACTAGCTATGAGAGTAGGTTGAGGCGATTGAGTGCGACTAATTAGTAGTGCTACCAATAAAAGTGCGAGAGCGTGGTACATTTGGTAACGAGCGCCGGTTTCAAAAATTTCGAGCGATCGCTCACTAATTTTTTCTCGTAAAGCATGGGAAGCGAAAGCACCAGTAGCAACCGACAAGCCGCCTAAAATAGCAGCTACGCTTAAAAAAATCTGCGTCATGAAACCTAGCCGTGAATAACTGTGTAATTTAACAGAATAAAGCCATAAATCCCAAACATTGTTCTAGCTGACAGTCAGCAGTCAGCAGTCAACAGTCATCAGTCATCATAATTTATTTCTTCAAGTACCCTTTAGATATCAAAATGATATGATACGCCCCCTTGTTCATTGACTTGAAAATTCGCATTGAATTCTTTAGCTTTTTCATCTAAATATTGCTTGGCGGCTGCTGCTGGTAGTTGTGAATGCATCGCAAAACCTAAAACAGTTACGCGCCCGCGATTTTCTTGTAACATATGATAAAAAACAGATTGCAAGCGATCGCTTACTTGTTGCTGAAGTGCTTTTTGTTCATACTTACTTTGACGGTACATTGCTAAGCTTAACCATCCGCCCAGCACTATAGTAGGAACGCCAAAAATTAGACCTTGCCTAGCAGTAGTTTCCAGGTAATAACGCGCGTCATTATTGACAAATTCCTGTACTGACTCTGCATCACCTTTTGGGATTGGCTTCAGCATACTATTTTTCTCAAGTACCGCTGAGACTGATAGTGTTAAAAACATGAATCCGAGTGTTAACAGCCAACCCGCAGCTAATTTTTCAGCAGTCTTCATAGTTTCACTTCAGGTTTACACATTGCTTGCAATTTTAACCTGACTTTTGCCAAGGTTGCAGTAATCATAAAAATACAGCAATAGTTGAATTATAGTGTTGCTGAAGAACCGTATTAATTTACTCATTCTGCAATTCATCACCCTTTTTGTAGGGGCAATTTGATGAATTGCCCCTAGAAGAATCATACTTACAATTAGTAACGCCTGAATTATCAACCTGACTTTATAGCATCCATCCACCACTAGCTTCAATGCGCTGCCCTGTAATCCAACGACTATCATCAGATATTAGGAAGGCAGCAACATCACCAATGTCTTCTGCATAACCAACTCGACCCAAGGCAGCTTGTTCCGTCACCATTTTACGACCTTCATCACTACGCAACCAGTGAGCATTGATATCAGTATCGATCGCACCGGGGGCTATGTTGTTGACTGTTATACCCCGTGGCCCTAACTCGGCTGCCCATACGCGAGTCAAAACATCCACAGATCCTTTACTGGCAGAATAGACAGGGTAAGAAACATTAGCTACACGGCTTAAACCTGTACTTATATTGATAATGCGTCCGCCATCGTTGAGACGAGGGATGGCTTGCTGGGTGATGAAGAATAAACTTTTAACGTTCAGGTTAAAAACTTGGTCGAATAGTTCTTCTGATGTCTCTTGAGTAGTAGCAGTAGGTGCGATACCTGCATTGTTAACTAAAATGTCAAATTTTGTATTACCGTTCGTTTCTTGTAGCTTAGTGTCTACACTTTGAAAAAGTTTCTCTACCCCTGTTAGAGAACCTAAATCTGCCTGAACAGCAAAGCCAACACCGCCATTATCAGTGATTTCCTGCACTACTTCATCGGCTGCATTTTTGTTACTGCTGTAGTTGACAATTACACCAATACCCTCTTTGGCAAATCGTAATGCGATCGCGCGACCAAGACCACGACTAGCCCCAGTAATCAATGCAATTTTATTTTGTAATGGTTTGATCATTTTGCCTCTTTAGTAAATTGGAAACTTATGGATAGACACTGTGCGATCGCTATACTCAAATATACATTTAAGTAGGTAGGCACGATTAAACCGAACTATATAAAGTTATGTAAAGCACCATAAACGCTTTAAAAAATAAGCTTTTAAGCGATTTACATTTATTAATCTAGTTGTGTTTTTTAACGCCCACCTACTTATGTATTAACAATCACTAATCTCCCCGTTGGATGAGAGCAATTACTTTCTCTATTTCTTCTTCGTCATTATATATGTGAGGTGAAAAACGCAAACCAAAGCCTGGCCTCACATCTATTGATATCTTTTCTTGCTGGAAACGTTCATAAGCTTTCTGATTATTATTAAAGTTAATCACAACAGTTCCTCCACGCTGCCAAGGTTCTAAAGGTACAGGTTTGGTCAAAAAATCATCAGCAGCAGCAGCGATCGCGCTAAGTCTTCTTGAGAATCCAAAGCTGTCACAATAATAATGGGAATTGCTTTCCAGTTGGAATTTTCCTTGATGCGTCGGCAATGGCAAAAGTTTTCGGAGAGTAACACAAGAGGGTTACGCACTTTAATAAACTGAACTTGTATGAAAGAACGTGGTCGTGAATAATACAGGGGTAAACTTGGCGATCGCTAAATAAAAATGACCACTGTAATATTTGTACATGGCACTGGGATTAGGGAACCTGAATATCAGGAAACCTTGAAGATTATTGAGTCAAAAATTCACGCCCAACGCCCTGAGATTACCGTTGCTTCCTGCCTTTGGGGTGTGGAATTTGGTGCAAAGTTCAACAATAATCGGGCATCAGTACCCTTGGAAGATGCAACATTAACTTTATCTCAGCCAGAAGAAGATGCAGATATTATATTGTGGGGGCAATTATACCGCGATCCTTTGTATGAATTGCGGCTGTTGTCTTTGAAACCTATTAAGTCAGGAAATCCCTTTGGGCAAAAACCAGGGGATATTTTACAATCTCGTGTAGCGAGTTTTACTTTAACATTAGAACTGCAAGCTAAGTTGCAAGAAGCGGGAATTGCAGAGATATTTGCACAAGCACGAGAGGCTGTGATTGGCAGTCAACCATATCATCAGGCATTGCGGAGAGTGAGTGAATCTGATTTGAGTGAATATTATGCACCAATAGCTAGAGCGATCGCAGCTCAAGCAATGTTTATTAGCGAACAGCAAGAAAAATTTTCCCCCATACTCACCGATGCCCAGTTGCGCGATAAAGTTGTGGAATTGCTGACTCTGGCTTTGGGAGAAGCAGACTTAGGCTTGGGTAGCTGGTTATTAAAGCCACTTGTTGAATTAGCGTTACCAATGGGAACAAATTATATCAGAAAAAGCCGCCTTGAGTTAACTGATAAAATTTCGCCTATGCCTGGTGATATTTTGTTATATCAGACGCGGGGTGAAAAAATCAGGGAGTTTATCAAGCAACAAATTACCCAAGCAGAACCGCCAGTGGTTTTACTCGCCCATAGCTTAGGAGGTATCGCTTGTGTAGATTTGCTGGTGCAGCAAGAGTTGTCTCAGGTGGAATTATTAGTAACAGTTGGTTCTCAAGCACCATTTTTATATGAGATTAACGCTCTCTACAGTTTAGAATATGGTCAGTTATTGCCAGAACATTTCCGTGCTAAATGGTTGAATATCTACGATTTACGGGATTTTCTTAGTTATGTTGGCAAAAACACTTTCCCTGATCAAGTAGACGATGTGCGAGTGGATAGTAAACAACCATTTCCCCGTTCTCACGGTGCTTATTGGACAAATGCTGATACATGGAAAGCGATTATTCCCAGGTTGCCATAATGTCTAACTGTTTACGGAATTTAGAAAACCCCTCTCCCAACCTCTCCCCTACAAGGCACATAATTAGTTATGATTCCCACAGTCATTGCACCCCACCCCCAACCCCTCCCCGTTCACGGGGAGGGGAGACAAAGCATAGCTTTGGCGGGGTGGGGTTCTTCGGGTTTAATAAGTAATCAAGCGGACATGATATTAGGTCATTTTCCCCATCACGTCAGAGGCTATCATGCAGTTGATGGCTAAACCTGAGCAGACATTTGGGCTAATTGTGGGTATTGAAAAGTACCACGAATCTGCTTGGAATGTAACTGGAGGGGGGCCAGCCAATGATGCGCTGCAATTTGCTCATTGGCTGCATCGGCGCGGTGTACCGAAGGAGAACATCCGCTTATGTTTATCAGCACTGGAAGAAAATCATCAGTTAATTGGGGAATGTGGGTTAACTGTAGAGTTAGCAACAGAGCAAAATATCTCTAATATTGTGACTAACTTTTTATCCCCAAAGTCCGGGGATTTACTCTATATTTTTTGGGCGGGACATGGTTTGATGACCTCAGAACGAGAGCGTCGGTTGCTTTGTGCTGATGCTAATCAACAGAATTGGCAGAATTTAGATTTGAATTCTTTGTTAATTTTGTTGGGTTCCGATAAATTTCAGATTCGCAATCATATTTGTATTATTGATGCCTGTGCCAATTATCTTTTAGAGTCAGACGGAAGACCAACTAACTTAGGTGGCAATACTTTTTCGAGCGGACAGCCACATAAAGATAGTCAACAATTTGTGTTAGTGGCTACGCGAGAAGGAGAAAAAGCTAATGTAAATTCTGAAAATCAAACAGGATATTTTTCTCAAGCTGTGAGAGAGGCTTTTGCCGCAGCTAATGGAACTTTTCCCCCGAATATGAAAGAAGTTACTGAGGCAGTTAAGCAGCGATTTATTAGTTTAGATAAAAAACAACTGCCGACTTATTTTTATTCCCGCAGTTGGGATGGAGATATTGAAAAATCTCATTTTAACCCGTTTGATATCCCGCATAATATCCCACAGGGTCAAGCTCGTAAGTTTGTCGGGAGGGATGAGCAAATAGAACAATTGCGTCAGTTATTGCAAGTAAATGATGTTGTGGCTATTACCGATGTCACTGGACAAGGTGGCGTGGGTAAAACAGAGTTAGCTATTCAATACTCAGAGAAATATTTGGCAGATTATTCTGGCGGGTGTTGTTGGTTAAATCCCCAAGGTATTGATTTGGGAACCCAGTTAATAGAGTTTGGAGTTGTGAATTTACCTAACTTTAATCTTCCTGATGGATTAAGCCTAGCAGGTCAAGTTGCTTATTGCTGGAAGAACTGGCAAGCTGGCAAAGTTTTATTAGTATTTGATGATGTCAAAGACTGGATGCAAATTAAACCATACCTACCACCTAAAGGTTCTCGGTTTAAGGTGTTGATTACCACTCGTCTAAATACAGGGTTAGCATATACCCGACTTCCGTTAGGTAAATTGTCACCAGATGCAGCTTTAGAATTATTAGCAAAGCTATTGGAAGAAGATTTAGTTAAGCAGGAGCCAGACAAAGCAAAAATACTTTGTGAACATGTGGATTATATACCCCTTGGAATTTACCAAATAGCGGGTATCTGCCGTAAGCCAAGGAGAGAATTATGTTAGCAGACATCCTCGCACAGCTACAAAAGCAAGCATCAGCAGGTGAGTCTGGTGTAGCAGCAGCTTTTGAGTTGAATTGGCAAAGCTTGGAACCAGAAGCGCAAAAATTGGCTTGTCTGTTGAGTTTGTTTGCTTTGGCTCCTATCCCCTGGTCTTTGGTAGAATCAGCAGCAAGTTATAGCGATTGGGAATTTGACCTCAAAGCTAACTGTACTATTTTAGTTGAGCGTTATTTGCTGCAAGAATTGGCAGAGGACACCTACCAAATACATGATCTTATTCGGGAATTATTGCAGCAGAAGTTAGAAGATTTGGCTGAAGCAGATGAACTTAAGCGCGGCTATTGTCAAGCAATGGTAGGCATAGCACAGGATATTCCTCAAACACCCACATTGATAGAAATTGCTCAAGTAACTCTTGCCATCCCTCACCTTGCCGGAACTGCTACAGTTTACCAAGATTGGTTAAGCGATGATGATTTAATCTGGCCTTTTGTCGGCTTGGCTAGATTTTACCAAGGTCAAGGAGCCTATGAGCAAGCTTTACCTTGGTATGAACAAAGTTTATCAGCTGCTAGAAAACGTTTTGGGGATGAACACCCTGATGTGGCAGCTAGCCTGAACAATTTGGCAGCACTCTACCGTTCCCAGGGAAGGTACAGCGAAGCCGAAGCTTTGTATATCGATGCTTTATCCATGACAAAACGCCTGCTGGGGGATGAACACCCCTCGGTGGCAACTAGCCTGAACAATTTGGCACTCCTCTACGATTCCCAGGGAAGGTACAGCGAAGCCGAGGCTTTGTATATCGAAGCTTTGAAGATCGCTGAAAAACAGTTGGGGGTAAATCATCCCAATACAATAACCATTCGTGAAAATTTGGAATACTTGCGGCGGAATCGTCAGCCTTGAAATAAAGTATCATGTCCGTTTAAAGATTTATCATTAACACAGCAGGGGTGCAGGGGTGCAGGAGTGCAGGGGTGCAGGGGTGCAGAAAAGAGGGTTTTCAGCTTTCTGCACAGACACACCGAATAATAACTCATCAGGCGGACATGAAATAACAAATGAGTTCGCCGAAATAACAAATGAGTTCGCCGAAATAACAAATGAGTTCGCCGAAATAACAAATGAGTTCGCCGAAATAACAAATGAGTTCGCCGAAATAACAAATGAGTTCGCCGAAATAACAAATGAGTTCGCCGAAATAACAAATGAGTTCGCCGAAATAACAAATGAGTTCGCCGAAATAACAAATGAGTTCGCCGAAATAACAAATGCGTTCGCCGAAATAACAAATGCGATCGCAACGCCTATAACTACTTCTCTAATATCATGTCCGGTTAATTAGTTATGATTTCCACGGTCATTTTACCCCACCTCCAACCCCTCCCCGTGAACGGGGAGGGGAAACAAAGCGTAGCTTTGGTGGGGTGGGGTTCTTCAATTTGCTGCGATTTTAACCTTACTTACGTGTCGCTTCCAGCAAGCGGGAGAAATAGAAGCGCGTCTTTGTGAACGCCTGACGTTGCACAGCAAAACCATTACTTTCGAGGATTTTCACCACATCAACCTCACGATGCAGATAAGCGCGAGTTGTCTTACTTGCTCCAGGAAAGAAACTGCCAATTTTCTTAAGTATACTCAAAGCGCAGGTTTTGGGCGCAAAACTGAGAATAATCCGTGACTGTGCCAAAGAACATAGGTGAGAAATCATCTCATCGGCTTTTTCTTGAGGATAATGGATGAGAACATCCAAGCAAATCACGGTGTGGTAATTACCGCTTAAAGATTCTAAATCCTGCACGGCAAAAGTAGGGTTTTCGGCATTTTCCAAGGTTTGTAAGGCTCTATCCTTGCCTTCTGACACCATTTTTTCAGAAATATCGCTGGCATAGACTTTAGCACCATCCGCCGCTAGGGGGATGCTAAGACTTCCCACACCACACCCAGCATCGCAGATCGATAACTCTGCTAAATTTTGATCAGCTTTTAGCCAGCCGATGACCGTATCCACAGTTTGCTGGTGGCCATTGCGAATGTCTAGCTGCACTTTATTGACTTCGCCATCGCCATAAATCCGCCTCCAGCGGTCAAACCCTGTGGAATTGAAATACTCGCGAACAATGGTTTTATCGTCGGCTGCGTTCATAAACTTCGATTTTTAAGGGTTCCCAATGCTTAAAATTATCACCAATAGCAACCTTTCAGAACGCTCTTCCAAATTTTTCTAGATTAATGTCTCGCACATATGCGAAGATACTGGCGTGCAAACAGAAGCCAGTTTGTCAGCTACTGGTGATTTTAACTTTGCACAACTACGGCTAGCTGATTTTAAGCTTGGAACCAAATGTAGATTGACACAGTAATTTTGTCCATCGAAAAATTATTATGGTTACTTTTGATTCAAGCTTGACTATGGTTAAAATTGATTGTTTTTCACGCAAAACTCTGATTATTTACCAATTGAAAGATTTTTGGAACCTCAGAGGATGTTTGAAAAGTCCTTTTGTTGGTATCAAAAGTTTTAGATCCCTCTAAATCTCCCTTAAAAAGGGAGACTTTGATTCAGGCTCCCCCCTTTTTAAGGGGGGTTAGGGGGGATCTAAAAGTGCCTAAAGTCACAGCGAAACACTTTTCAAACAACCTCTAAATATTATTTATTACTTTTGAGACATAAATTATTTGAGTCACGGAAAAATACATTACTATTTATGACCAAAGATTTCAGCAATCATTTCTTTAGATAGAATTAACAATACCATCGTCACATTTATCCTGTTAAGGCTTGAATTTGTAATCAACAATAAAATTAAAAGAATATATCAATAATTAAGCAATATACTCTATAATTAGTAAAATCAATTTACAGATGATTATTTTTACCATTTAGTTCTATTAATTAAACATGGCACTGAACTCATTAACAGACAGTCCTATCATTGCATTTACCATTCTCCTGACCGTCATTTTTACTATACCCCCGATATTTGAAAAACTGCGACTTCCTGGATTAGTGGGTTTGCTCGTGGCAGGTGTAGTATTAGGGCAAAATGGATTAAAACTTTTAGACTCAGAGTCTGATACTGTAAAACTGCTCTCGGATATTGGCAAAATCTATTTGATGTTCGTAGCAGGTTTGGAAATTGATTTAGAACAGTTCCGTAAAACTAAAAATCGCTCAATAGGTTTTGGTTTTCTGACATTTATAGTACCAATGATTGCTGGTATTATTACAGGGCGTTTATTCAATTTTAGTTGGAATGCTTCTGTTCTGATTGGTTCTTTACTTGCTTCTCATACTCTCTTGGCATATCCAATTGTGAGTCGGCTGGGAGTTGTTACCAATGAAGCTGTAACCGTCACTATAGGTGCGACGATTTTTACTGACACAGGTGCTTTGCTAGTGCTAGCAATTTGTGTTGGCATCCACGCAGGAGAATTCTCAGCCCTGAGTTTAGTAACTTTGTTGGGTGGACTAGCAATTTATTCTCTAGTTGTTTTATTTGGCTTTGACTGGGCCGGAAAACAGTTTTTTCGCCGTTCTGGGGATGAACAAAGTAACCAGTTTTTGTTTATCTTACTGGCATTATTTTTAGCATCTGTGGGAGCGCAGGTGATTGGAGTTGAAAAAATTGTTGGTGCATTTTTAGCAGGTTTAGCAGTCAATGATGTGCTAGGTCGCAGTCCAGTTAAAGAAAAAGTCGAGTTTATTGGCAGTGTTTTATTTATCCCTTGTTTCTTTGTAGACATGGGATTATTGATTGATATTCCTGCATTTATCAAAACTCTGAGTTCAATTTGGCTAACCTTAGCAATTGTAGTGGCTTTGATTGGCAGCAAATTTCTAGCGGCATTCTTCGCCAAATTATTTTACCGTTACAACACGGCGGAATTACTAACAATGTGGTCATTGTCACTGCCACAGGTAGCTGCTACATTAGCTGCAACATTGGTTGCCTATCAAACAGTCAATCCTGCTGGTGAACGATTAATTAATGAAGGTGTCTTAAACAGTGTAATTGTCTTGATGCTAGTGACTGCGATTCTCGGCCCAGTTATCACAGCAAGAGTTGCAACTTCATTACAGCTTTCTCCAGCAGATTTGGAAACAGATAAACTCACAACTTGGTGGGGAAATTCTGAGGAAGAATTGGCAGATAAAACCGATGAACTATTCACTGTCATAGTACCAGTATACAACCCTCAAACCCAGCGCTATTTGATAGAAATGGCAGCACTTTTAGCTCGTCATGAATCTGGACGAATTGTGCCATTAGCTATTACCAAAGCACATATACAGATGGACGATCCCCAATTATCAATAGCACTGAATCAAAGTCAGCAAAGATTGAATTTGGCTAGAGAAATCAGTCAAGAATTTGACGTGCAAGTGTCACCTGCAATTCGCATTGATGATGATGCAGCTTTAGGAATTAGCCGCACCAGTCGAGAACAAAACGCTAATTTGGTGGTGATGGGTTGGTCGCGGACAACAGGTTTACGTGCCCGCTTGTTTGGTAGTGTAATTGATAGCGTTTTCTGGTCTTCTCACTGTCAGGTAGCAGTAACACGTCTGTTGAACAGTCCTACAACCATCAAAAGAATTCTTGTACCAGTTGGAGACTTAACGCGACAAACAATAGGTGCTGTACGGTTCGCTCAAATTTTAGCTGATGTGAATCAAGCAGAGGTGGTACTGTTACACGTCTCTAACCGCAAAACCCCCCCAAATTTGACAGAAAAATTTACATCTCAATGGTCTGATATCGCAGCTAAAAGCCTATTGCAAGTGACGACAAACATTCAAACAATTAAGGATGATGATATCGCTAGAGTCATTATTCGGGAAGCTGAAGCATTTGATTTAGCAGTTTTGCGTTCTGTCCGTTATCGCACAGCTGGTGGGTTAGCCGTCAGTCAAGTGACAACACGGGTAATTCAAGAATTGAAGTGTTCAATTGTGTTGCTGGGAGAGCCTAATTCGTAAAAAGTCAATAGTCAAGGGTAAAAAGTCAAGGTTTTTGGACTTTTTATATCAAGTTCGGCTAATTACTTACGATCTAGTCGGTTTGCTTGGTAATAGGTAATGGGTAATGGGTAATAGGTAATACTCAAAACCAATTACCAATTACCAATTCCCAATTCCCAATTCCCAATTACCGACCTCCACAGATATCATAAGTGTTTAAACGGACATGATATAAAATGTTAAATTTGATTGGGACATCCTCCTAAAGGTATATTCCAAAGACAAAATCAGGAGTACTGCTTGTGCATAGCCCAAGAATGCAGATGTTGATGGACAGAAGTGCGATCGCACTTTCTACCATGTGTGCAATCCATTGTCTGTTCCTACCAGTTGTCATAGTCGTGCTTCCCGCATTGGCGACAACTTCTCTTGCTAACGAAAGCTTTCACCATCTGCTTTTGTGGTTCGTCTTTCCCATAAGTGCGTTGGCTTTAACGCAGGGTTGTCGTCACCATAAAGACCGAAAAGTTCTCACATTTGGTATTTTGGGGTTGGCGCTGCTGATAGGATCTGCAATTGTCGGTCACGAATTCTTAACAGAAGAGGTTGAACGTGTTGCTACAGTTTTAGGAGCAACTTCTTTGGCATTTGGGCATTTTCGTAACTATAGATTATGCCGCAAGAAAAATTGTAACTTATAAATAAAAAGCTACAACCAATTGACTGCTTGAGCAAGCATTACAATTTTCCAAAAAGCTCTATTATGATGGCAATATTCAGTGAAAGCTGAATTTATTTTTTTCGTGAACGGGTAGCGATCGCGCTTCCCTAATAGTGAGTAGACAACTTGATCAAAAAAGGAGAATGTATTGCTATGGCAGGAACAGTAAACCAAGTTAAATGCGCCTGTGGTACTTGCTTATGTGTGATTTCTATTGAAGACGCAGTGATGAAGGATGACAAAGCCTACTGCTGTGAAGCTTGTGCTAATGGTCATACAAACGGTGAAGCCTGTACTCAATCTGTTTGTGGCTGTGCTTGATCAAACTACAATGGAATATTTTTTTAGAAGTCTCTGAAGTTTTTACTTTTGACTTATGGATGCTAGGAGTGAACACCCCTAGCATTACCTTTGAATAGCGTCTGGTAAATTGCGATCGCTTTTGTACCAGTCAATGACTGTATCTATTGATTATTCATGTGTGACAATTAGGGTGCGGAAGGTGGGGTGTAAGTCTCTGGTGTGCGATTAGTTGGTGATCGTATAGTTTGGTAAAGTTTTAGTAGTTATTGAGTTATTCGTGTTGCCGATTACTCTTGGGTTCGATTTTTACGGAGATGGGCAACACGATTATTTCCGTGGGTGAGGGCGCTGATGAGGGGACAAAGCGGTGGATGAAGGCCGCTGTTATTGCTATATAGCAATCCGATTTGATTTCTGAATCACTCGTAGAGGTAAGGGACTGGGGACTGGGGACTGGGGACTGGGAAGAAGGAATAAAGGTGTACTGAGTTTTGTTCAAAAATCAAATATGAGTCCTATAGTTGAGGAACACTATCGCAAAGTTGGCAGTAACAAGGATATTGAGGCGTTGTGATGCCGCTCAATGGAGTTGCGACAGGGTTGGATAGTCTGTGTAACCATGTTCACTACCACCATAGAACCCCCTGACATCACCTTCGGTCAGGAGGGCATTGAGCCGTAGCCGATCCACTAAGTCAGGGTTAGAGATGAACAGTCGCCCGAAAACTATGGCATCAGCCCGCCCGCTTGTAATTGCTTCATCACCCCGTTGTTGATCGAATCCACCTACAGCCAGCAGTGTTCCTTGGTAAACGGGACGTAGGAGATCAATAGGGTTGAAGTTCGGTGCAGTTCCTCTGGCGTAACCTCGGTCATACCCGACGTGCAAGTATGCCAAACCCAGTGGGCTGAGTGCTTTTGCAACATAGGTATAAGTTTCGACAGGATTGTCATCGAATGTGTCGTTGACTGTAAAGCCGGGGGCGATCTTTACCCCAATCCGCTCCGCTCCCCGGACACTACACAGAGCATTGACCACTTCGAGCGTGAACCGAGTTCGATTTTCCAATGTGCCACCATAGGCATCCGTGCGTTGGTTGGAGCTGCTGACTTGGAACTGGTTCGGCAGGTATCCAGTTGCTGCATGAAGTTCCACGCCATCGAAACCTGCTTCAATAGAGAGTACCGCAGATCTGCGGTACTCCTCTACTATTTCGGGTATTTCGTCCAACTTTAACTGACGGGGTGTCTCGAAAGGGACTTTGCCGTCCCAAACGTGAACTTCTTCGGACACCACCGGGACAGCCGAAGGTGCGATCGGTCGGGCATGGTTAGGTAATAGGGAGGAGTGCGACACCCGTCCTGCGTGCATCAGTTGCACAAATATCCGACCTCCAGCAGCATGAACTGCATCTGTCACTTTTCGCCAGCCTCCAACCTGCTCCTCGTTGTGCAGGCCAGGACAGGTTGTGTAACCCCGCCCCATCGGACTCGGATGCGTTCCTTCCGTAATGATCAGTCCCGCAGAAACTCGCTGAGTGTAGTATTCGACCATTAGGGGGGTAGGTACACAGTCAGTAGTAGCCCGCAGACGGGACATCGGAGACATGATAATGCGGTTGGGAAGGTCAAGGGAACCCAGCCTTACTGGCGTGAACAGTCCTGATTTTTCTGGCATTGGCATTTTCCTCTTCTAGAACCAGTGCGATCGCCTTGCTATTTGTACTGACTGGAGTAACCATTATACCGCGTGGAGTATGCGTCATCGCTTGGGGCTGAAGGCGGCTATAAACATCAAGAACCGTGGGGCGCACGGTCTTAAAGCTCAATTAATGTCTTCATAGAAGAGTCGTTGAGAAGCCCACACTCACCCGCGATTGGGGAGTGTGTGGAGTACGTCACTTGAATCAGCGAGTAGCTACAGCTAGCTTGGCATGTTTGTTAACGTAATCCACAAATAATTGCTTCAACCTGGGACTAACATGAGTGTGTTCCAAGAAACCAAAGCCGAGATTTTTAGCTCTTGCTAAGGTTTGCTCTGGTGTTAATCCCTCTTGGATAGCGATACTCAATAGTGCAATTCCAGTTGAGCGCATACCTGCTGCACAATGCACTACGGCTGGTTTAGGAATTTGTTCTAGTGTCGTTAAGATTTTGGTAATTAGCTCTTCATTCAGGGCTTCCAGCTTCAGTGGAACATTTACATAATATAAGCCCAACGCTTCAACTACCTCTTGCTCATCCTTAAAAAATCCTAGTTCATCAGGCGATCGCAAATTCACAACTGACTTAAAACCCTCTTGGATAGCTTGCTTAATCTGTTGGGGTATTACTTGTCCTGTCGTTGTCAAGTTTTCATTAATCCGTATAGTGTTAATCACTTTTACTCCTTACACTTTCTAAGCACTTCTAACTTCGTAAATTGGCTGATAAGCAAGCTTCGACAAGCTATTCAAATAAGCACAGCAAAATTCCACAAACACCAAAAGCTATGGCTTGATTCTTTCTGTTTTTGCCTTTTGAGGTTGGTTATTCTATTGCTTATTCCATAATATACGGTTTGCCGATAGAGTTACGAGTGATTAAGGGATAATATAACATTTAGAGATAGGATTACCGTAGTTTATATTTCAGCAGTTAGCAGTAAAAGATCTGCTGCGCTGCTTTTTGTTTCCCAGTCCCAACCAAGGGCTTGTTTAGCTGTTGCGATCGCAAGCACAATCTGTGATAGCCTAAATTGATATGCTGGTATCAGAAAATCAAGTAAGCCAGTAATTTGAATGCCAGCCCTGAAACTATGAACGCTAAAGAAATATCTCTTCGACCTGCTGTAGAGACGGATGCGTGGGTGCTGAGTGCAATTCATATTGCTGCCATCAAAGCTCTTCCGGCAACTTTTTATACACACAAAGAACTGTTAGCTTGGCGCAACTTTCGTGAAAAGCCTGATGGTTCTAATATCTTGAAGAGTATGAAAGCCGAAACTTTCTGCGTTGCTGTCGAGGGTGATGTGATCACAGGATTTGCTAGTTTCACTGTTGATGAACTTATTGGGCTTTATGTCCATCCTCGTTATCAAGGTAAAGGAATTGGGCGAGCCTTGGTTCAACATTTTTGCGATGAAGCTACCGCTCAAGGTATAGATAAAGTATTTACTACTGCTAGCCTTTATGCTGAAGGATTTTATTTGCGTATAGGATTTACTGCTATCAAAAGAGCGCCTCATAAGTTAAAAACTGGGATGTTTGTCCCAGTTACTAAAATGAGTAAGACCTTGACTATTGTCACAGCATGATTACTTATTCTCCCACCAATATGGTCTGTTTATTTCCGCCGACCTGTACTAGGGTACTAGGTTACTGTAGCCACACTTGCAGGACAACTGCTAATACACAAGCTGACTATTGGCAGCGAGAAGCAGACTCACTAAGAGTGCGATCGCATTTTTCAAGATTGTGAAATTGACTGTGAACTCACAAAGATTGTTGGAATGGCTTACAGATGCAATACGAATGGCATACTCACCTGCCAAAGCGTGCGATCGCACTCTTAGCGACTACTGCCTGTACGCAAGCTGACTAATGCAACGGCATTTCACAGAACGAGCGATCGCACCACTGGAACTATGCGCGTATTACTGCCCTCATCAATATTAAACTTTCTCCAGCAGCGATCGCTCCCCCAAAAACCATTTCAACCTCAACAGTTTAGGGGAGCGCTGAAAAATGCCGTTGCTTTGGGCGAGTGCGCTCGTATAGCGACAGTATTTTAAGTTGCCACTGATATGATAATATCTCTTCAGAAATTTTAGATAGCATTCCCTTTCCATGAATCAAGTTCGACTCCCCAAACTTCACGTCGCCCTGATTGGTTTGGTAGTTGCAAGCATACTTCATGCTACTCCCGTGCTGGGAGCAATTCTAACCAGACAAGATTTTTCGGGTGATTTTACCTTAGTCGAGGCTAACCCTTTGCTTACGAACTTTTTGCCAGAAGAGAGCGAATATTCGGGATTTGTCGTTTACTCAGAGGACGGGACTTTGAGCGATTGGGAGCTATCCGTCAACAATCTAGACCTGAATTTGAATCCAGGCTCTATTTTAGGTGGTGGCTTAACCCGAAATGTCAATTTTGAGCTTGATTCTGAGTCGAATTGGAATTTAGTAGTTGATTTTGGCATTGCTTTTGATGCTCCTAGATATACTCTAGAAAGAATTTCCGGCTCGGAAATTACCTTGACGGGTGAAGTGGGACGGGCAGGAACATACACCTATCAAGATTCTGCTGCCAATATTATCGTAAGTTCTTCATCTACATCGATACCCGAACCCACTTCCCTACTAGGTTTATTGTTTGCAGTCGGTGGGATCGCTGTCTCTAAAAAAGCTGGTGAGACTAAAGCTCAAATTTAGCTAAACAAACACAAACCTTACTTAGAAATTTTATGGCTTACCAATTGAAAAAAATCCTAGCAGTCGCCAGTATCATTGGTGCATTCAATGTTCTTGGTCAACATAGCGCTTTGGCTGTTAGTTTTAACTTTTACAGCAGAAGTCCCACATCTCACTCTTAGGAGTGTGGGATGAATGCGAGTGAGTTGACGACAGTTCTCCGACTAATGCCTGTCGGCATTAGTCGGAGAACATGGAGAAAACGAGCAAATTATTCAGTAGGGGATTCTTGCGCTTCAATATATTTTCTGAGTGTAGAGACTGTTACTCCACCACAACTAGCAACAAAATAAGAACCACTCCAAAATACGTCTTTCCAATAAAAACTTTCTAGATGTTCTGCAAATTCTTGGCGGAGTTTTCTAGATGATACAGACTTGAGATTATTGACTAACTTGCTAAGTTCAACGTCTGGATGATATTGGAAAAGCAAATGTACATGATCCTCCTCTCCATTAAACTCTACCAGCTTACAATCCCACTTTTCTAGTAATTCTTGCATTACAACATTGAGTCTACTTAGCATCTCAGATGTAAATGCTTTACGCCGATATTTAGTAACTAATACTAAATGTACTTTCAGGTCGCTAACAGACCAACATTAGAAACAAAATCATTTTTCATAATTTTTTGCAACTATATCTCAATCACTGTATACTAAAAATGTAACACTAATTTGGTCGAACAAGTGAGAACATCCTATCAGTACCGATTAAAACCAACTGCATGGCAAGCAGAAAAGATTGACAAAACGTTAGATATGCTACGTCATCAGTACAATTATCAGCTTGCTCAAAGGTTTGACTGGTATGAGCAAAATCGCTGTTCTATTGATAGATGTTCTCTAGTTGTTTGCCACATTCCAGAACTAAAAAATAAGCCTAATAGATTTAGTCAACAAGCAACGCTAACCCAACTAAAAAAAGACCGCCCTTGGTACAAAGACATTCACTCTCAGGTTTTGCAGGAAGTCCCTAAAAAAGTTGAGATTGCTTTTGACCGTTGGCTAAAAGGAGATACTAATGGAAAGCGTAGTGGTAAACCTAGATTCAAAGGCAAAGGACAATATAAAACATTTACCTATCCACAATTCAAAAAGGAGTATATTAATAACGACCAAATAACACTGTCCAAAATAGGATCTGTCAAGGTAATTATTCATCGTCCAATACCAGACGGCTTTGATATCAAAACTGTATCTGTCACCAAAAAAGCCGATGGCTACTATGTGACTTTGAGTTTAGAGGATAAGACAGTTCCAACTGTTAAACCTAATTTTGATATTATTAATATTGTTGGTATTGACGTAGGACTAATAGATTTTATTGTTACTTCTGATGATGAAAGAATTGCTGCACCAAAGTTTTTACGTAAAGCTGAACGTAAATTAAAATCAGCGCAACGTCGTGTTTCTAGGAGAAAAAAAGGTTCTAACCGACGGAAAAAAGCTATTAGAAAGTTAGGCATTCAACACAAAAAAGTAGCCGATACTCGAAAAGACTTTCATTTCAAAACGGCTAATGACTTACTCAAAAAGTATGACGTTGTTGCAGTCGAAAAACTAAATATCAAAGGACTAGCTAAATCCAGACTGTCTAAAAGTGTCAATGATGCTGGGTGGGGTCAATTTATTTCGATACTTTCAAACAAAGCCGAAAATGCTGGTTTGAAAGTGATCTCTGTAAATCCAAACGGCACTAGTCAGGAATGTTCTAATTGTGGCACTAAGGTAATAAAGTCTCTATCAGAAAGAACCCACAATTGCCCTAATTGTAAGGTGAGTTTGTGTAGGGATCTGAATGCGGCAATAAACATAAAAAACCGTGGGGCGCACGGTCTTAAAGCTCAATCAATGTCCTCTTAGAGGAGTCTTTGAGAAGCCTACACTTACCTGTACTCAGGAAGTGTAGGTACGTCACTTTTACTCAAGCTGGTTGGTTGCAAGGGGGATTAGTAACCGGTAGCTTTGAAGGAGAAGATTTAGATGCAGATGGTATAATCTCACAAACCGAAGTAACTGATTTTTCATTATCGTGGTCAGGAAATAGCACAGTTCCAGCGTTTAATTTTACAGACGTAGATACTTGGGAATTTTCTACAAGTCTTGGACAGTTAATTTCTGGTTTTACTAGTCAAGCAACAAGCTTTTGGTCTTATGACGGTAGAATCGGTTCGGTTGGCATAGGCGGCTTTGCTGGGACAATCAGTGATACAACCCAACTAGCCCCGGTGTTTACACCATCAAATACTCAATCTGTACCAGAACCAGATTTAGTTGTTGCAAGCTTAATTGCCCTACTTGCCATACCATCTAGCAAAAGATTTTTAGTTGAAAAGCACCGTTAAGATAGCAATTAACCCGTATATCAACAGGGATCAATCAGCAACACAAGTGCGTTCATCGTTCGCGTCCTTCGTCTTTGAAGGAGAAGACGTTGCCCAAGGCGATCACTCCCCCAACATCACCCTATCTACTCAACCCAATCGGGGGGCGATCGTCCGTAAAGAGCCAGAGGGTTTTTTGAAGAAAACCCTCTCCCCAAATCTTCGATTTGCGTTCTGAATACGTGTAGACAAAGGGATTATCCGCGCAAAGCTACCATAGCGAAACTCAGAGCGACGAATGCCTTTTTCTTCAGTATTGACTTCAAATCTGCGTTCCCCACTGATTTCAACTGCTTCTGGGGACACTTTCATATCATGTCCGTTTAAACACTTATGATATCTGTGGAGGTCGGTAATTGGAAATTGGTAATTGGTAATTGGTTTTGAGTATTACCTATTACCAAGCAAACCGACTAGATCGTAAGTAATTAGCCGAACTTGATATCACATCCAAGTCATCTGCTTCTAACCCAGGCAATTCGATGCGTAGTTTAAAGGCATCGATAGTCTCGTGGATTTCAGCCGCAGGTGTAAATACTATACTGTCGGCGCGATGGACTACGTCCCCCCGAAGGCGATCGCTCTGTTGAGGTAACAGCATTTGATCGAATAATCGATTTGTTTGCCGTTGCATAATTTCTACATCTCTACGCCAGTTTTTGCCTAAGCCCAAAATGTAAATTGTTGGCAACCTCTTGATTTTCATAGCTGTTTATGAGAAAGTCTGACTAACGCTTAAAATACAATAAGTCGATAAACTTACCGTAGTATTATAAAGAGGTGATTTAAGCTGTGCGATCGCTGCAATAACTTTGTTGGCGAATTCATGTAAACTGCCCTTGCTCCTGTACTCTACTATGACATTTTCAGCATTTGAGGATAGCAATTGCAATTTGCTAGCCAAGTCTGCGATGCTTGAGCCACAGCAATGTGCAATCAGACCGATGAAAACTACCAAAAGCATCACAGCCATTTAGAGCGCGCCTTTTTTCTGGTAATGGGTATACCAAAGGTGTTTGGCTCAAAGTCTTTTTAGGTTTAAGCTACTCATCTATTTACTCATGACTGGATTTTTGTATTGTTTTTTGTTCAGTGGAGAACATCTAATGCAAGCAGATCCCAGTTCAAATCAAAGCTCCAAAAAGCATGAGTCAGGTCAAATAGCCAACGCAAAAGGAGCCAGTAAACGCTTCTTTGGTAGTAACAGCAGCAGACGCTTATTTCTAGGTCGCGCTGGTTTATTTACTGTTTCTAGCGTTGTTGCTGGAGTTTTGGGTTCACCTCTTTTTCATCACAAGGGAGGGGATATTGTCCAAGCCCAGGACATTCCAGGACGGTTCTCGAAAAAAATTCGCTTCAACTATGACAGATTTGTTGATAAAGCCTATCGAGTACGTGTTGAAGCAGCCAGACGGCAACAGAGTATTCCTATTCCACCGCATCCGACTAACGGTGATGAGGAGCGGTATTCTAATAAAATTGGCAGTGACAGTAGGGGACTTCCCCATGACCAGCGGGGCGAAGTTAACCTAGAAGCTTACGACTCTTTGACCAAAGCACTAACAAGCCAAAACCCCAATGATTTTGAAAATATCATCCTGGGTGGTACTAGGAAACTGGTCAATCCTCAAGGCCCTTTGGCAATTAGTTTAGAAGGAATCAATGCTGCACAAATAGCAGTTCCACCACCACCGGCTTTAGCTAGTGTAGAACGAGCTGCTGAAGCAGTAGAACTCTACTGGCAAGCCTTACTACGTGACATAGCTTATTCTGAGTTTGAGGACAACACCAGCAATGCCAAAGTTCTGGCAGCTGTTGAAGACCTCAACAAAGTTTCGGCGTTTTATGGCCCAAAACAAAATGGCCGTGTCACCCCTCAAACCTTGTTTCGCGGTAGCGTCACTTACGTTGATGAGTCCGACCGTTCAGGTAAAACAGCAAAACATGTTATTCCGCCAGGGGTGCTAGACGGGCCTTACATCTCACAATTGCTGCTGCGTAATATTACTTGGGGAACTCAGTCTGTTTCGCCGCTGATTCGTACTGCTGTTGCTGGCAAAGACTTTCTCACGAATTTTGATGAATGGTTGACTGTCCAGAATGGAGGCAGTTCAGGCAAGTCTATTAGTTACGACCCTACTAATCGTTACATAGTGACAGTTCGTGACTTAGGCGAGTACGCCCATATTGGTGGCCCTACCTATCTCGGAGCCTCTTTCATTCTCAATACCATTGGTACACCTTTAAATCCAGGCAATCCTTACGTCAACTCCAAGACTCAAACTGGGTCTGCTGCAACCTTTGCAGTGGGATATTTACAAGGCTTGCTAAACCTGGCTACTTCGCGTGCAATCAGAGCTTCATACTGGCAGAAGTTTTATGTGCATCGCATTCTCCGCCCAGAAGCATATGGTGGGCTAGTTTACAACAAGCTAGTCAACAATACGGAATATCCGATTAATTCCGAACTATTGAATTCCAAAGCCTTAGCTGATACCTTTAGTACCAAAGGTACTTATCTATTACCCCAAGCCTACCCAGAAGGCGCACCGATACACTCTTCTTATACTGGTGGTGCTGCTGCTACTGCTGGTGTCAATGTTACATTGTTAAAAGCCTTCTTTGACGAAGACTTCGTAATTCCCAATCCGGTAGTACCTGACCCTAATGACCCTACAAAGTTAATTCCCTACAGTGGTTCATCACTGACGGTAGGCGGCGAATTAAACAAGCTGGCTACTAACTATGCTATTGGTCGTGGAAACGGCGGTATCCATTGGCGCACCGATGGTTCAGCCGCATTAGCTCTGGGCGAAGCAGTTGCCATTAGCATCCTCAAAGATGAAAGACTGACGTTTAATGAAGACTTCAACGGCTTCACCTTTACTAAATTTGATGGTACGAAAATTACGGTCTAAGTTTGGTAATTAGTGCTGGGGAGCGGGGGGGCGGGGGGCGGGGGAGATGAGGGGGATGAGGGAGAATAACCAATGCCCAATGCCCAATGCCTAATGCCCAATTCCCCATTCCCAATTCCCCATTCCCAATTCCCCATTCCCAATTACCAATTCCTAATTACCAATTACCAATTACCAATTACCAATTACCAATTCCCAATTACCAATTACCAATTCCCCATCTAGATTTGCATCGAAATATTAAACATACGATACATTGGTTTGCCTGAGTTGCTGAAATCAAATAAAATCTAGTTTTAATTTGCAAAACTGATGAAAGCTCCTTGGCAATCTTCGTACCCAGTGACGTACCCACAGTACACCATTGCTTCTAACGGTTGGGTACTGAAACGGCTTCTCAGAACCCGGCGAGGGAGCGGAGTTTCAAATCCGTATTCCAGTTTGCCAGGATGTCAGCAAGAAGGTTGCTATTGGTGTTTAGACGCTTTTTAGATGAGTGGCATTCAGGAAAAGATCTAACGAATTTATTTGATATTTAACAGTACTTGGTCGCATCCTCACCACATTCATCTACTAAATATAATAAACACTTATATCTCAGAGTCATTATTTGTTCATAGAGGGGGTTTAATTTACACAAAGGTGGAATCTGAAAAAGAGTATGGCCTAAAATTTTCACAGTTCTTGCAAAAGGGCAATTAGAAGGAATTATTTTGCACAAAAGTTTAGCAAGTTTATAATCATGTATTTCCAATATCTCAAGCTGATATCTTAGCTGGTTTAATAAAGAGTTATTCAAACAAGCTTTATTTGATAAGTTCATAAATCAAATCTCTTTCAATAAATCTTTGCCCCTTTAAGATACAACTATGCCCAGAGAAAAACATAGTAGAATTACGAAACTATTTTGACAACCTGGGACAATCAATTGAAATATCAGTAATCTTGCTTAATTAGCCGTACAATTACTTAGTTTTAAAGTTTAATTGCTGGCAACGGGTATAAACTTTTCTTACCCACCTGTACAATCAAAACTGCCCTAAAGCAAGTCTGGAGCAGTTTTGATTCATAGAGTTTATATAAGGGACTTTCAGGCTGTTGTCCCTGGTTTACACATAATATCATGTTCGTTTAAACACTTATGATATCTGTAGAGGTCGGTAATTGGGAATTGGTAATTGGTAATTGGTTTTGAGTATTACCTATTACCCATTACCCATTAGCTATTACCAAGCAAACCGACTATATCGTAAGTAATTAGCCGAACTTGACATAAAGCGTTTGGTATATGGTACTATTCATCTCAAATTTTGTGCTTTATGCAAAACAGCGAAAAATTTTGAAAGTGTAATTTCCCTTGGTGGTGTCACGAAAAGCGTCTCTACTATATATAACGTGAGAGCGGGCGTGTCTAGTTTGTCCAGTGGACAGTTGATCATGGAGCAGCGATCGCGCTCTGTTGCTTGGGGTTTGTCCTGGGTTGGGTGGACTGTGGGATGTCGAAAAGTTGCGATCGCTCTGAATATCCACGAACAGCGATCGCTTAAATCTTTGTCAATAAACAAACCTTAATGATATTATTTTAGGTTCTATTGAGAATAGACCTCTTGCAAAAATCCCAAATGCGTGGGACAAGTAGGTTAGAATTGGGTATAATTACTAAATACGTAAATTTGATCAATTTTGGGTAGTATTTAAAGTTAACAGTTAACCTGAGTTCGAGGTTAGAAGCGATTCAGGTAAGGGTTAGGGGCGATCGCGAGCATTCCCATAAAAACACCTCAAGTTGGCAAAAGTATCAATATATTGTGCGATGGCTGTCTTACTTAATTTTGCTCAAAAGCATGACGCTACAAAGTTTTGTTCTCAAAAAGCTGAAGATTGTTTAAATCCATTGGCATACACCCAATTTTGACAAGTTTAGTTTGAACTCAGAGCAGAAGATAAATATGCAAAACGCATCTGTATTAAAAAACATCTCTAATTCAAAAGTAGTAAAGTGAGTTTTAAAGGAGTATATATGTCACAGTTAGAGCAAGCAGTGCCAGAAACCTTTATAAACACAGGTTTAGAAATCCCTAATCTTTTTAACCGAGTAGAGACTCTTGCCAAGGACTTTGCAACCCGTGCAGCGGCACATGACAAAGAAGGTTCATTTCCTTTCGAGAACTTTACAGCCCTGTATGAGGCTGGACTGCTGAGTTTGAGCATTCCGCGTGAATTTGGTGGTCAGGGTTTGCATCTGGCGAGTATCTGCCAGGTAATTGAGGGAATAGCGCAAGGCGATGCTTCCACAGCATTAGTACTGACGATGCACTATCTCCAACATGCCCATGCTGCCCGTAGCCGTCGCTGGCATCCAGAACTTTATAAGCGGTTGTGTCGGGAGTCCATTGAAGGTATTGCTTTATTGAATGCTGCCCGTGTTGAACCAGAATTGGGTACACCAGCCAGAGGAGGATTACCCGCAACATTTGCTGAGAAAACAGCAGAAGGCTGGCTGTTAACAGGTCATAAGCAATACACCACTGGCAGTCCCATCCTCAGCTACTTTGTTGTCTGGGCGCGGACAACTGAAGATGAACCCCAAGTTGGCAGTTTTCTTGTACCCCGTGACCTTCCTGGCTTGCGAATTGTCGAAACCTGGGATCACTTGGGAATGCGAGCCACGGGTAGTCATGATTTAATTTTAGAGAAAGTATTAATTCCTCAAGAATATGCTCTTGATATTCGCCCCATATCTGCTGTGCCATCCTTTGACCCACTGATTTCTACTTGGGGTAGTTTGACAATCAGTGCTTTGTATCTAGGAGTTGCCACTGCGGCGCGAAATTGGCTAGTTAACTATTTGAATGAACGTACACCTGCTAATTTGGGGGAATCATTGGCTACTTTGCCCCGCTTCCAAACAGCTGTGGGTGAGATGGAAGCATTGCTATTTGCTAACCGCAGACTTATTTACGGCTTAGCGCAAGACATTGACAAGGGCGAGTATGAACCTAACGTGGGATTACAAGCGCAAACTGTTAAATACCTGACCACAACTAACTCAATTCGTGCTGTGGAAATTGGTTTAGAATTGACTGGTAATCCTGGTCTGTTGAAAAAGAATCCTTTAGAACGACACTACCGGGATGTGCTGTGCAGCCGTATTCACACACCACAAAATGATGTTATTTGCCAGTCTTTGGGAAAGTCGATACTTAAACTCAAGTGAAGTGAAAGGAGTGTAGGAAGCAGGGTGTAGTTTGATAAAAAGCTCATAACTGTGGATGTTCACTCGGAAATGCGATGAAATTGCCTAGTTACAAACTAGCTGACAACAGTTTGAGGCATTACGTGAGATTTTCAAGTACTGCACTTACTAAGTGCATCATTAAAAGTGCTATCCCACAAAGATTTTACACTCACCTTAGCGGGAAGAACACCAGCTTCGGCAAATGTATCAGCGACTTCTTGCTGTGAAGTAATTGCTTCATCGGAAGTAGGAAATATTTGAGAAGGGCGTTGTTGTTGTTCTAGCTTTGCTTGTTCTAGTACGATCGCTTCATCAACACCAATGGCCGCAGCATAACTCTTAGACCAAGTTTCTAAATTTGATTCCCGCCAAACTTGCGATTTTTTAATCCTACAGAGGAAATCTGCGATCGCAGCATTTTTCCCTCGGTCAGCGATCGCAGTGGGGGCAGCTACAATCATAAAGTTACCGCTGAGGATATTTTTGGCAGACTTCAATTCTCTCGCCCCATCCTTTTTAGCTTGCGGAATCGAGTAACCATAAGTAGCCCAAGCATCCAAATCACCTTTTCTAAAAGCAGAAAGACCGTCAGGTATAGAAAGGGCGACTGCATTCACATCCTTCAAAGTCAAACCCACTTCTTTCAACATCTTGATCAAAAAGTAATGGGCTGTAGTTGCTTTGATGTAAGCTACTTTCTTGCCTTTGAGGTCTGCAATAGACTTGGCTGTAGAATTTTTAGGTATAAGTACAGTTTGCCCGATAGTCGGGCCTTTAGTGGCAGCAATAATTTTCACCGCATCTTGAGAACCAATGGCGAAAATCGGTGGAGTCTCACTACAAGAAGCAATATCAATGGCATTGGCATTGATTGCTTGTACCATCAAGTTACCCCCGGTAAACTCGGTGAATTGAGTCTTGTAGGGAAAATTATCTAGTCCAGCTAACTTTAACTGGAGATCCCAACCACCTTTATATTTAGCAATTCGCAGTGTCACCCCTGACAAATCAACTGCTGATTGGCTGGCTATTTGAGTGGAATTAGTACAGCTTGTCGCTGTTGCAACCACAGCTGTAGTACTTCCTGCCATAGCACCAAACCAGCGCAGTACTTGACGGCGTTTATAATAAGTAACCATTGAATTTTGGATTTTGGTGAGTGGAGATGAGGGGGATGAGGGGGATGAGGGAGATGAGGGGGATGAGGGGGATGAGGGGGAAAAATTTACTGCCCTATGCCCAATGCCCCACGCCCAATGCCCAATTCCCAATTTCAATATCCCGCTTGCTTGTTTACTAAATTCCGCAAGGGTTGCCCAGCTTGGTAACGTCTGAGATTATCAATAAATAGTTCGGTGATGCGCTCTTTGAGATATGGTGAGAGGGCTGAACAGTGGGGTGTAATAAACACATTCGGCAGCGACCACAAAGGATTTTCTGGAGGTAGCGGTTCAGTGATAACGGTATCTAGTCCGGCACCAGCTATCCAACCCTCACTTAAAGCAGTCAGCAATGCAGCTTCATCAACGATCGCACCACGAGCAATATTAATTAGGTAAGCAGACTGCCGCATCAACCGCAATGCCGTAGCATCAATCATGCCTTGAGTTTCTGGGGTTAAAGGAGTAGCAATCACTACATAGTCTGCTGCCGACAGAAGCGATCGCCATTCATCTGCACCCACAATTTTGTCAAAATTCGGTAACGGTTCGGCACGGCGGCGACTACCCCAAACTCGCATTCCAAATGCTTTAGCGCGAGAAGCGATCGCTTGACCAATATTTCCTGTACCAATAATTAACAAAGTTGCGTTTGCCAACTCTTCTAGAAACACTCCTCTGACCCAAGTATGTTGATCTTGGAAGATTTGCAACTTTCGCAGATTTTTAGCATGATAAAGCATGAAAGTCAAGACAAATTCTGCAATCGGTATGGCATGAATCCCTGCACCGTTAGTCAGGATAATGTCCCGTTGCAGAAAAGCAGGTGTGAGGAGGTGATTTACGCCAGCACTCGGTGACTGTTGCCAACGCAATGCAGGTGACAGCGCTAATACTTTGTCATATATACTGAAATTTGAGTAGAAGCCATTAACGTAAACTTCTACATCACTGACATCACCATTGAGATTGCCTTCACCATCCACCTGCACTACCTGGATGTCAGATGGTAAATGTGGCTCAATGTCAGGAGCAAGATTTACAGGTAGAATTATTTTCACAACTCGCTACTCCCTAGATAGCTCATTTACAAACCTGTGTGGAAAGTCTCAAAGCACTTGCGAATATTTCAAGTTACAGCACAGCGTTTCTCTACTGCCTAGAATAACCTCTTGGATAGATAGTCAAGAGTCAGAGGGTAGAGGAGAAGTAGGAAGTCGGAACTTTTTATGTGCATTTTGTACCATTGATTTAGAGCCGAGAAACTTGTGCGATCGCTTGAAAGAGAATATAGGCATTTTTGTAGTAGCACAATAAACGTCGCTAACAGGATAATTTTTCAAATTGGTGGAGATAGTAATATGAACAACGAGCCAAATGACAGGGATCTTAAACAACAAGAATCTCAAGGAGCTAATTCTGAAGTTACAGAATTGGAAGCTTTACGGAGTGAATTACGCGAATTAAAAGAAGAAATTAAGAATAAACAACAGATTACAA
Source organism: Nostoc sp. UHCC 0702 (assembly GCA_017164015.1). Taxonomy (GTDB): domain Bacteria; phylum Cyanobacteriota; class Cyanobacteriia; order Cyanobacteriales; family Nostocaceae; genus Amazonocrinis. The sequence goes on along the minus strand of CP071065.1, from coordinate 5,178,575 downwards.
GTGGCGACATAGCAGCAGGTGTAGCTGGAGGTATTATGAAGGTGATCGGTACTTTTGTTATGCTGTACTTTGCTATTGCTTCCATTGCTCTGTTCGTTGCAGTACTTACAAGTCCTTTTGAAGACAATTCGCCTAGTCCTTCAATTACCTCACCACCGCGTTAATAGGGGATAATTTCATGAATGAATATTTTACTACCTACACACTTGTAGAGCGACAAATTATTTAACGGCAGTGACAAATTAAAAGTTAAGTTTTTCGTGCTTGTAAGTATTAGTGTAGGCAAGTGTGATTTTGAGGTTTTCTGCATGAAGTTATAGAAATAGCTTGAACAAGCGATGTAAGTAGGTCGGTGCGAATAAAGTTAAAGCTTCGACTTCGCTCAGCTTTAACATCGAGCGAAGCCGAGATGTTAACTAGTGAGGGTCGTCAGTTGTCAGTTGTCAGTAGTAAGGGTTTCATATCATGTCCGGGTAATTAGTTATGTTTCCCACAGTCGTTAAACCCCACCCCCAACCCCTCCCCGTTGACGGGGAGGGGATGCAAAGCATAGCTTTGGTGGGGTGGGGTTCTTCGAGTGTCATAAGCAATCAAGCGGACATGATATCAGGCATATTTACGTTTCGTAACATAGTCATGTTTATTTTCACCCACCTACTTAGAAGGATTTAGGTTGATGACCAAAAACAGGATACAGGGTGTAAAAGAGAAGCCGGAAGTACGGAAGAAAAAGGGTGATTCCCTCGCCCCTACACCCTTTTCATTTTTTAGTATCCCGCTTGCTTGTCCACCACATTTCGTAAGGGCTGGCCAGCTTGGTAGCGTTGGAAATTGTCGAGAAACAATTCTATTGAGCGCTGTTTCACTTTTGGGGAATGACCTGAACAGTGAGGTGTAATAAATAGATTAGGAACTGACCACAATGGACTATCTGATGATAGCGGTTCTCCAATCACTGTATCTAATGCTGCACCGGCAATCCAACCTTCAGTGAGAGCTTTAATCAATGCTGGTTCATCGACCACGGCACCGCGAGCAATATTAATTAGATAAGCATGAGGAGGCAGCGATCGCAATACAGTTTCATCAATTAATCCCTTGGTTTCACTAGTTAACGGCGTAGCAATGACTACATAGTCAACTTCTCCAAGGAGCGATCGCCATTCATCTGCACCCACAACTTTGTCGAAATTCGGCAGTTCTTGGGGATGGCGGCGACTGCCGAAAATTCTCATATTGAAAGCTTTGGCGCGGGCGGCAATTTCTTGACCGATACCACCAGCACCGATAATTAACAAAGTAGCATCGGTCAATTCTTGGATGGGAAAGTGTCTTTTCCAGTGACGTTCAGCTTGTAGGCTGTGCAACTCAGGCAGATGTTTAGCATGGGAGAGTATGTAGGCGATGACAAATTCTGCAATGGGAATTCCATGCACGCCAGCCCCATTAGTCAGAATGAGGTGACGTTCTAAATAAGCTGGTGTGAGAAAATGATTTACCCCTGCATTCGGTGCATGATGCCAACGCAGCGCCGGTGCTGCTGCTAAAACTTGATGCAGGCTAGTAAGTTTAAGAAAAAACCAACTTAAATAAACTTCCGCATCATGGGCATCGTTGTCGAGATTGCCATCACTATCAACGAGTACAATTTTTGTATCTGATGGCAGATGAGGCTCAATTTCGGCAGCGACTTCGATAGGCAAAATGAGTTTCATTTTTAATCGTGGTGAGTGCTGACTGTTGACTGCTGACAGTCAGCAGTCAACAAATATAATAATTAATTGTGCAATTTATACAAATTTTTTCCAATCCGCCAACAGTAGAGACGATTCGCCGAATCGTCTCTATGCCGAATCGTCTCTACTCTACAATTACGAATTACAATTTTTTTTGATATAGCAAAAGCCTTGGTGGTTAGGACATCAACAGATGATAAAACCTAGACACAAAAAGACTTTTCACCCAGTCCCCAGTCCCCAGTCTCCAGTCCCCAGTCCCCTGCGATAATACCAGAGGTCTAGCCCGTTTTTACTAGGGCTACCTCTTGCTCAGGTAACAGTGCGCTTTTGGAGAAAGAAAATTACTCAGCCTACGACTTGATAATCGTCCTAGTACTCTATACAGCTAAATCTCAAACACCTGAGTGTACTAATTGTTGATTTGCTTGACTTTTTTCACCACTCATCACTCGGTCTAGAACTGTTTCTCTGATGTTGATAAATACTTCACTAGCTCTGTCTCTTGGGCGTGGCAGATTCACAGCTACATCCATAGCAATATGTCCATCTTCAATCAGTATCACTCGGTCTGCCAAGGCTACAGCCTCTTCTACATCATGAGTGACTAAAAAAGCAGTAAACTTGCGCTCTTGCCACAAAGATTCAATTAAATGCTGCATTTCTAAGCGAGTTAGAGCATCTAATGCCCCCAAAGGCTCATCTAGCAACAATAAACGTGGCTGACTTACTAATGCTCTAGCTAATGACACCCGTTGTCGTTGTCCTCCAGATAGTACAGATGGCCACTCAGAAGCTCTATCTTTAAGTCCCACTTTCTCTAGTGCCCACAGCGCTCTTTCACGCCAATTGCCTTGTAAGCCCAACCCCACATTTTCAATTACTCGCTTCCAAGGCAGTAAGCGGGGGTCTTGAAACATCACTGTTACAGAGCGACTTAGTTTACGTAGTGGCTCTCCATCTAGTAATATCCCACCTGAAGTCGCTTTGTCTAATCCAGATACAAGACGCAACAAGGTACTTTTACCACAACCACTGCGTCCCACAATGGCAACAAATTCACCAGCCGCCACTTCTAAATTTAATGTGTTTAAAACAGTTTGATTGCCAAAAACCTTTGTCAAATCCAAAATACTTAGCTGTGTACCTTGTATACTTGCACTCACTTGAAAAACCTCCATTTTTAGAACAATTGAAACTTGTACCAATTTGTAATCAACAATGAACAGATTTCATTGCTATCTATTGACGCTATTGATAGTTGGGATTCCATGCCAAGAATTTGGCTTCCAAACCTCTAGCGATCGCATCTGCTAATTTACCGAGCAAAGCGTAGATTACGATACTCAAAACTACCACATCAGTTTGCATAAACTCACGGGCATTCATCGCCATATAACCAAGACCAGAATCTGCGGCGATAGTTTCTGCGACAATCAATGTTAGCCACATAATCCCCAAGGAAAAACGGACTCCCACCAAAATCGAAGACAATGCTCCTGGAAAAATGATTTGCCACAACAGTTGTGGTGTTTTTAATCCATAGACTCTGCCCATCTCAATCAATCCAGGGTCAACACTACGAATTCCATGAAATGTATTAAGATATAATGGAAAGAAAACCCCTATAGATACTAGAAATAATCTTGCTTGGTCGCCAATACCAAACCAGAGAATCACTAGCGGAATTAATGCCAAGTTGGGAATGGTGCGGAGCATTTGCAAAGAACTATCCAACAACTTTTCAGCAACACGAGAAAAGCCATTGAGCAATCCCAAGCCGAAGCCAATACTGCCACCGACGATAAAACCAGATATGGCACGTCCAGCACTAATTGCTATATGTTGGAATAATTCTCCAGTCGATGCTAATCTATATGCTGTGGCAATGACACCACTCGGTGCTGGTAAAATTCTAGTTGAAAGTAGTCCTGTTCTTGAAGAAATTTCCCAAAGTATTAATACTGAAAGTGGCACAATCCAAGGAACTATTTTCTGGATTCGGGGGTGATCCAGCAACTCGTTTAGAGATATATTGTAGCCCTTATTTTTGGTACTTCTTAGGGTAATAGCCATCGTATTTTTGATTGGAAACATCAAATTTTTAGATTTTCCTCAAAGCTCAGATTTATTTTTGAGGATAAATAAAACTTGAAATTTTATATCAAGTTCGGCTAATTACTTACGATATAGTCGGTTTGCTTGGTAATAGGTAATAGGTAATGGGTAATAGGTAATACTCAAAACCAATTACCAATTCCCAATTCCCAATTACCGACCTCCACAGATATCATAAGTGTTTAAACGGACATGATATTAGTTTTGAAATTTGGTATTTTTACTTCATCCAAAATCCAAAATTTAAAATTCAAAATCTTATGACGCACTTGTGAGTTGTTTAGCAAATTTTTCTTTGCTGGCAATTTCACCAAAAGTACTTAATTGTTGTGTGAAAGGTGCAGGCTCATTCTGCAAAGGTAGGCGTGGAAACAACAATTCAGCAGTGCGATAGGCTTCTTCTAAATGGGGATATCCAGAAAAGATGAAACTTTCTATGCCCAGTTGCCGATATTCCAGCATTCTGGCGGCAACTGTGTCAGCATCGCCAACCAAGGCAGTACCAGCACCGCCCCGTACCAATCCAATTCCTGCCCACAAATTAGGGCTAATCTCTAATGCTTCTCGTGAGCCGTTATGCAGTTGACTCATGCGCCGTTGTCCTTCAGAATCAGACTTGGCTAAGGCTTCACTAGCTTTAGCGATCGCTGCATCATCCACATACTCAATTAACTCATTAGCAGCATCCCAAGCAGCTGACTCTGTTTCTCGCACAATCACATGCAGGCGAATACCAAAACTCACTGTTCTGCCTTGTTCGGCTGCTAGTTGACGCACTTCGGCAATTTTTTGTGCTACTTGTTCTGGGGGTTCTCCCCAAGTTAGGTAAGCATCAATATGTTTGGCAGCAACCCGCTTTGCAGCCGCAGATGAACCACCAAACCACAACGGCGGATAAGGTTTTTGTACTGGTGGAAACAACAGTTTACCGCCTTTGATATCTAGGTAGCGTCCTTTAAAATCCACGGTTTCGCCGCTAATAATTCCTCGCCAAACTGTGAGAAATTCGTCAGTTAACTCATAACGCTCATCATGGCTAAGATGCAAGCCATCCCCAGCAAGTTGTATCGGATCACCACCTGTCACCACATTGATCAACAATCGGCCATTCGACATCCGGTCAAATGTTGCTACCATGCGTGCAGCCACACCTGGGGAAGAAATTCCTGGGCGAATTGCCACCAAAAACTTCATCCGCTTAGTCACAGATATTAAAGAGGCAGCAGTAATCCAAGCATCTTCACAAAAAGGCCCTGTGGGAAGTAATGCACCTGTGTAGCCCAGATTATCCACAGCTTGGGCAATTTGCTGTAAATAATCAGGAGTAGCAGTGCGTCTGCCATTCTCTGTTCCTAAATAACGTCCGTCACCACCAGTGGGAATAAACCAAAGAATTTGCATTGTTATCTGGGTGTTTTAGGGTGCAAACTACAGTTAATTGACCGAATTACCGTAGTTTATAGACAAAATTTTACTCGATATTATGTAAAAATCAACTTCAGCTTGATGATTAGTAATGATTGGGGACTGGCGATTGGGGACTGGGGACTGGGGATTGGGGACTGGGGACTGGGGACTGGGGACTGGGGACTAGGGACTGGGGACTGGGGACTGGGGACTGGGGACTAGGGACTGGGGACTGGGGACTGGGGACTGGGGACTGGGGATTGGGGAGAAGGTGAGATTGATTTATAGCTGTATGTAATGCCTGTGACTTCAAATAAACTTCTTTGCCAAAATTCTGACATATTTGTCACATGGATAGCTGTAGTGTCAAACACAAGTTTTGCCCCACTAACCCACATTTTCGACTAACTGATAATCTGCTTTAGGCACTCAGCACCGATTTACGGGCGCAAAGCCTTGCATCTATAATAACTCCTAACTCCTAACTCCTAACTCCTAACTTCAAACTCCTAACTCACTTAGAAAGTAAACGTAGTGCGAAGGGCACCTACCCATATCGGATCGTTATTACCATTATGTTCTGGCTTAGTAATAACATAAAAATCTGGAGTAATAGTGATATTGTCATTCAACCGATGGGTATAAAAAGCCTCGATGTGTAAAGAAGTATCTGGATCTTCTCGAAGCGATCCCCCAGATCTAGACCGATAATCAGTACTAGTAACTTTAGGTGGTATGCCAATGATAAACCCACCCTGATTACCTTTTTTAAACAAATCTGGAAAACCAAAGGTGAGTGCGCCATGAATTATGGTTGCATCTTCATCTGTGCCGTTGCGATTGGCAAGTGTATAACCAAACCAACCGCCTAAAGTCAAGCTACTACTAGTTCTCCAGTTAAATTCCAGTCCAAAATTATTGCTGATGGTAGAGTTTTGTTCAAAAGGATTTCTGGCGAAAGCGCTGCCTGTACCACCTGTGAGGTTAAAACCAGAGTTACCAATATAGTATTTGCGGGTGTAGGTCAGACCAATATCTAGTTTGCGACTGGGCGATATGGTTAGCTGACCAATTGCTAAATGGGTACCATTGAAAAGTCCATTACGACTGGCAGGGTTAGGAGCTTGATTGTTATCTGCTATGTAACCTAAGTTTAATTGCAATTGAGTATTAAACCTATACGCCAAAGCTAAACCAGCGCCATCAAAGCCCGGTCGATAAACAGTATGGTTGAATGCTGCAAATCGGGAGACAGCACCGTTTATCCCACCAACGCCGCCATTTAAAGTGGGAGTAAAAACGGCTGGTTGCAGTGCCCTTGCACCTACCCAAACATTAGCTTTTGAGCTTAATGGAAAACGATATGTTATTTGGCTCAGATATACATCACTTCTGCCATCACTATCAAAGGTAAAACGGGTCATATGGGTTCCCGTGGTACTTGCCAAGTTAGCAATGCTGTTGCCAGCTGTGATGAGAGTGGTTAGTTGGTCTCTACCACTAAAGCTTGTTTGCAGGTTTAGTCTAGCACGGGAGCCAAAAAAAGTTTGAGTACTATCTTTAGTATCATTAGCAGCAGTATTATTGGCGCGATCGCCAAATGTATCAGCCACCACGAATATCACGTCACCAATTAATTTAGTAGTTGTAGAAAACTGATTGGCTTCCACCTCAGCAGTACGTACTTCTAAAGAGTCTACTTTCCCTCTTAACGCTGTCAGTTCAGGGGCAAATTGTTCTCGCAGCTTTTCTAAAGTAGCCAAATCTTCTTTTCTTGCCAAACTCTCTGTGCTACTAGTAATCAGTTCGTTAACTCGGTCTAGACAAGCACTCAATCCTGCGGCAAATTCATAGCGTGTCAATGCTTGATTACCACGAAAATCACGACTTGGGTATCCAGCAATACAAGCGTAACGCTCAACCAGAGATTGTAAAGCCTGGAATGCCCAATCTGTAGGTTGGACATCAGATAGTTCTGAAACAGACGTAACTTGTCCCATTGGGTTAGTTTCATCTGCTAAAGGCTGCTGAGAAATTAGGACTTTTTTTTCAGGAAGAACTGTTTGATTGGCAAGCGTCTTTAAACTTGTTCCCTCTACTTCAGTCGGGGAATTTTGCGGAAGTTGGGAATTGGGAACTTGGAATTGGATAGAGGTATCCATTTGCCATTGCCCATTCCTAAAATCAGCTTGGGAAGGTTCTTGTTTGCCGATTTTTGTGATTTCTGCATCTGCTATTGTTTGACTCAAGTTTGCCTGATTCGGTTCAATAACAGCACTTGGGGTGATATCTGGAATTTTTGGTGTTGCCTGCGGTTTTGCATCAGGCAGACTTGGAATTTCAGATGCACTTACTGCCTGAGACAAAGTTAAAAATCCACTCAAAAAGGCTGAGATTACTAGCAAAAAATTCCACGAAACTTTAGACATTGGTTTTTTAGTTATGCACAAAAAATCAACACAAGCACTAACTGCTAGCACCCCGCAGGAACCGCAGCACACGAAGTTTTCCTAAGTGGTCAACTTAGGTTGAAAATGAGGAAATATTATAGTTAAACCTGGTCTAAATTGAGAAATGATATCATGTCCGGCTAATTACTTACGATATAGTCGGTTTGCCTGGTAATGGGTAATGGGTAATGGGTAGTGGGTGAGATGTGATGACTAATAGTAGAGTCCAATTCTCTTTTTCCCAATTACCAATTACCAATTACCAATTACCGACTTCCACAGATATCATAAGTGTTTAAACGGACATGATATGAAGTTTTTCCAAAGGAAACAGGTGAGACCAGCCTCGGTCTTGGCTGATGCCGAGATCGGGGACTGGCGTTAGCGAGCCTGCGAGCGTCACCCGAAGGGAAACTTTTAACAGGGAACGGGGAAGTGCATAGGATTGAAAGCAAAATTTTCCTCAATAAAAACTATGGTTTTCAAAGTAGACCCCGTTTAGGCAAGTAATTCGAGTTTTGTGATTCAGTTATCTAAACTTTTGCATCTATGCTATAATTAGCTTGATAGTAGTCAAAATTGACATTAGCAAAGTCAGGAAAGCAAGATAAAGTTTTCTTTTTGTAACCAAAGCTTCAACTTTTGTTAAAACTTGCACTCTTTCTTAAAAAGCAGGGGAGGCAGTGCGGTGAGGTACGGCAAAGCGCAATAGCGGAGTAGCTCTCCAGGAGCAACTGCCGTCGAACAGTGGGGAACAAGTAGAATAACAACCTGACTCCTAAATCACCACTCCTAACTCAGCACTCAACACTGGTTAGTCGTATTCCATAACTATAGATAGTATCTGCCAATAAACACCTGTAAGTCGATAGAGTTATAGTTGTTTATCTTACAACTTTGGATATTTGCACAAAACTCTGTAAAAAGCAAGTTCCTTTAGAAATATTTTTTATATGATCTCAGATGTAAACTTGTATGATCAGGTGCTTGCTTTTTTCTGGTAAGTGTGAAAGACTTTGTTGTGAAACAAACTACGGTAAGCTGGTCAAGTTGCAGTAGTTTAGTAGCGAAGATTACAGTATTTTGATTTGCTGGTAAGCTGCCGAGTCTAGTAGAGATAGAAAAATACCGATGGGGTGGACAGTTGACCCTTGAGGACTTTATCGATGGGGGAAAGCGTTAATGCCTAAGAATGTGACAACCGATTTTGAACTCGACTTAGAAGCAGATGTGCTTGTGATTGGAGGTGGGCCAGCCGGGACTTGGGCAGCTTGGAGTGCTGCATCTGGCGGTGCTAAGGTTGTCCTTGTGGATAAAGGTTACTGTGGTACAACAGGATGTGCTGCTGCATCTGGTAATGGTGTTTGGTATGTACCACCCGATGCTGAGGCTCGTGAAACAGCGATCGCTAGTCGGGAGTCATTGGGTGGATATTTAGCAGACCGTAGTTGGATGCATCGGGTATTGGATCAAACCTATGCCAACGTTAACCTATTAGCACAGTGGGGTTATCCTTTTCCTACTGACGATGAAGGTAAACCGTATCGGCGATCGCTGCAAGGGCCGGAATACATGCGGTTGATGCGGCGGCAAATCAAACGGATAGGAGTCAAGATTTTAGACCACAGCCCAGCTTTAGAACTGTTAGTTGATGCTGATGGTGCTGTGGGAGGTGCGACAGGAGTAAACAGACAGACTGGTGGTAAGTGGGTAGTGCGATCGCTAGCCACAGTTATTGCCACCGGTGGTTGTGCATTCCTCAGCAAAGCGTTAGGGTGCAACGTCCTAACAGGGGATGGTTATTTAATGGCCGCAGAAGCAGGTGCCGAAATGTCGGGGATGGAATTCTCTAATGCTTACGGCATCTCTCCTGCTTTTTCTTCAGTCACCAAAACCCTTTTCTACAATTGGGCAACCTTTACCTACGAAGATGGCACTCCCATTCCGGGTGCAGGTTCCCAAAGAGGACGTTCAGTAATTGCCCAGACATTGCTAAAACAGCCAGTTTACGCCATTTTAGACAAAGCAGCTGAACAAATGCGCCCATCTATGCGTTTAGCGCAGCCTAACTTCTTTTTACCCTTTGACCGTGCAGGCATAGATCCATTTACCCAACGCTTTCCTGTCACCTTGCGTTTAGAGGGAACAGTGCGGGGTACAGGCGGCATCAGGATTGTAGACGAAACCTGTGCCACCTCTGTACGCGGACTCTACGCCGCTGGAGATGCAGCCACACGCGAACTGATTTGTGGCGGATTTACCGGTGGTGGTAGTCATAATGCAGCTTGGGCGATTTCATCAGGTTATTGGTCAGGACAATCTGCCACAGCATATGCCCAGAGTTTAGGGGAAAAAGCAACTCAACGCAGAGTTAGAGGTGTGGGAGAGGCAGTAATCAACTCTAGAATAGAAAAGCCCCAAACCTTGGCAACTGATGAAGTCATTCAAGCAGTACAAGCCGAAGTTTTCCCTTACGATCGCAACTTATTCCGTACAGATAAAGGCTTATTAGAGTCTTTAACTAGACTAGATTACCTCTGGCAAGAAGTTCGTGATAGTCAAGTAGAAAATAACCAGCTTGTCCGGGCCAGGGAAGCTGCGGCCATGGTAGCCACAGCTAGGTGGATGTACAACAGTGCCTTAGAACGCAAAGAAACTCGTGGGATGCACAAACACCAAGATTATCCAGAACAAGATGCTAACCAGCAACATCATCTGATTAGCGGCGGTTTAGATCAAGTCTGGGTAAAAGTACAGCCATTAAACTCTACAGCAGAAAATCCCAAATCCAAAATAGGAGCAGCGGTGTGATAGAGTTGGTCAGCGAATCGCGGTGTATCAAGTGTAATATCTGCGTCAACGTTTGCCCAACCAACGTATTTGACAGCGTACCAGATGCACCGCCAGCGATCGCCCGACAAAGTGATTGCCAAACCTGTTATATGTGCGAATTGTACTGCCCAGTTGACGCTCTTTATGTAGCGCCAGAAAGCGATCTACAGACCTCAGTCAACGAGGCAGAATTGGCAGATAAAGGATTACTAGGAAGTTACCGCGAAAACGTTGGTTGGGGATCTAAACGGACACCAAAAGCCAAAGAGGATCAAACCTTCGTAATTCTGAAGCAGTTGAGATAGGACAGCGGAGAAATATAGACATGCTGTTGTTGAAGAAAGCAGGGGTGCAGGGGTGCGGGGGTGCAGGGGGGATGAGGGGGATGAGGGAGATGAGGGGGATGAGGGGGATGAGGGGGATGAGGGGGATGAGGGGGATGAGGGGGATGAGGGGGATGAGGGGGATGAGGGGGATGAGGGAGATGAGGGAGATGAGGGGGATGAGGGGGAGAATAGCTAAATCCATTCCCAATACTTCGGCTTACCTCGACTGCGCTCGGCACAAGTCGCTCAGTACAAGTTCCCAATTCCCCATTCCCCACCCTCCTAAAGTATCGGGTGCGAAATTATCAACTTTAGTTGTTTGCTTTCTGCTGCTATTAACTACAGCATGTAGCCAAGGTGAAACTAAGTCTGCTAATGCTAGTAATGCCAACACTGCTAGCCCTGTGGCTGCAACTAACAACAGTTCTACTACCCTACGTGTAGGTTATGTAGGTACTAGCCAACCCACAGGGCCGCTTGGTTGGGCAAAACAAAAGGGCATTTTAGAGAGTGAAGTGCAAAAATTAGGATTCAAAAATATTACTTTTGCACGATTCCCTAACGGCCCAGACCTGAATGAGTCATTGGTAGCAGGTCAAATAGATGTTGGTTTTCTGGGCGATACACCAGCTATAGTTCTCAGAGCTAGGGGTATTAATACTCGACTACTTCGGATTACTCAATATAATACAACTGCTTGGCTAGTGGCGAAAAAGAATGGCCCTCGCACCCTTGCTGAACTTAAAGGTCAGAAAATAGCAACCCAAAAAGGATCTTATATGCATCGATACCTACTGGGTCTATTGGATCAGACTAAAATGGCTAAGGATGTAAAAGTCGTTCACTTGATGAGTACTGAAGCCAAGTCTGCTTTAGAACGTGGTGATGTTGCGGCTTATGCGACTTCTAGCGAGTTGGGAGTTTTTCTGAAATCACAAGGTTTCCCAATAATTGATTCATCCGCAGACCATCAAGGTTTGTCAGGCACATCATTAGTAGTAGGAACTGAGGAATTTTTAGCTAAACAGCCTGATTTTCCACAGAAGTTAAATGCGGTGCTAACAGAAGCAACCAAGGATTTAAAAGCTAATTCCCAAGAGTATTATCAATACCACGCCCAGATTACTAAATACCCCATTGAGATTGTTAAAGCTTCATACCCAATGACACAGGTATCAGAAGAACCATATCCAGCCGAAGGTTTGAAACTTTTAGAGGGAACCAAGAAATTTCTGGTATTGCAGGGTTTAGCAAAATCAGACTTTCAATTAACAGATTGGGTAGTGAAAGAACAACGTTAATTCTACTCCTTTGTGTCTTTGTGTTTAAAATCCACAAATACACAAAGAAGAAAAGAAGTTTTGGAATTATTAGGGTGAATTATTATGACGATCGCACTAGAACGTCCGCATAAAACTAAGTCTGCTGAAATTCGGGAGAAATTGGGTTATCCCATCATTGATACTGATGTGCATACCCAAGAATTTCAACCAGCATTCTTGGATTATTTAGAACAAGTTGCCGGTACTGCCATTGCTGAACGTTTCCAAGAACATTTACCTGGTTCTTCTCGTTCTAAATGGTTCCAACAATCTTGGGAAGAACGCCGCACCTACCGTACAACACGTCCTCCCTTCTGGACTCGTCCTACCAACGATGTCTTAAATTTAGCCACAATCAGCTTGCCGAAGTTGTTACACGAACGCTTGCAAGAAGCAGGTACAGACTTTGCTGTGGTGTATCCTAACTTGGCAACAATGGGGCCGCACATTGGTCATGAAGAAATGCGGCGTGCTGTATGTCGGGCTGCTAATACCTACCATGCGGAAATTTTCCGTCCTTATAGCGATCGCTTAACTCCGATTGCTACAATCCCTATGCATACTCCCCAAGAAGCCATTGAAGAATTGGAATATGCAGTGAATGTTCTGGGATTAAAAGCTATTCAAATCCCCGGACATATCCGTCGTCCAATTCCGGCTTTTGAGAAGTATGGCGAAGAAGTCGCAAATGAAGCCATCTGGATTGATACTTTTGGTTTAGATAGTAAATATGATTACGATCCATTCTGGTCAAAGTGTGTAGAACTAAAAGTTGTACCCACCACCCATTCATCCGGTATGGGATGGATTAATCGACGTTCGATTTCTAACTATCAATACAACCACATCGGTCATTTTGCTGCCGCTGGGGAAGCACTCTGTAAGTCTCTATTCTTTGGTGGTGTAACTCACCGCTTCCCCACGTTGAAGTTTGCCTTCCTCGAAGGTGGTTCTGCTTGGGGTGCTAGTTTATACGCTGATTTAATTTGGCATTGGGATACTCGCAATAAAGACCATTTGCTAGAGAATAACAATCCTGATAATATTAATCGGGAAGAGTTGTTAGAGTACTTTGTCCGCTATGGTGGCGAACTCGTACATGATCGTGTAGAAGAGCTGGGTAGTGGTTTAGGCTTCCACGGCAGCAACGAATTAATATCTACAGATAACCCAGGCAATTTAGACGAATTTGAAGTCGCAGGGGTTAAAGGGCCGGGAGATGTCCGGGAACGCTTCTTAAAGCATTTCTACTTCGGTACGGAATCAGATGATACCCGTGTAGCTCATGCATTTAACCGCAAAGCCAACCCGTATGGCGATCGCGTCAAAGCCTTTTTGGGTTCTGATTCTGGTCACTGGGATGTGCCTGATATCACAGCGGTGACTGCCAACGCCTACTCAATGGTAGAACGCAACATCATCACCGAAGAAGACTTGAAATATTTCCTCTCCATCCATCCCTTAGAGTTGTACACCAGCCTCAACCGTGACTTCTTCAAAGGTACGGTTGTCGAGAAAGCGGCTGATGAATTTTTAGGGAGTAGGGAGTAGGGAGTGGGGAGTAGGGGGAGATGAGGGGGATGAGGGAGATGAGGGAGATAGGGAGATGGGGAGATGGGGAGAATAACTAAATTCATTACCAATTACCAATTACCAATTACCAATTACCAATTACCAATTACCAATTCCCAATTCCCAATGCCCAAAAATTATTTGAATAAACAGGGTAAATTATTATGACGATCGCACTAGAACGACCGCAGCAAAAATCCAAGTCGGCTCAGATTCGGGAAAAACTGGGTTATCCCATCATTGATACTGATGTGCATACCCAGGAATTTGAGCCAGCAGTTTTAGATTATTTAGAGCAAATTGGTGGAACTGCGATCGCGGAAAAATTCAAGGAGCATTTACCAGGATCTTCTCGCTTTAAGTGGTATAAGCAAACTTGGGAAGAACGTTTTGCTTATCGCAGCAATCGCCCTAATTGGTGGGGTCGTCCTACTAAAAATACTTTAAATTTAGCTACCATTAGCTTGCCGAAGTTGCTATACGAGCGTTTGCAAGAATCAGGTACAGATTTTGCTGTGTTGTATCCCAACTTGGCAACTCTGGCCCCCAACATCAGCAGAGAAGAAATGCGCCGTCCAGTTTGTCGGGCAATTAATACTTACCACGCTGATATTTTCCGCCCTTATTCTGACCGCTTAACACCAATCGCTGCTATTCCCATGCACACTCCTGAAGAGGCGATTGAAGAGTTAGAATACGCGGTGAATGTTTTGGGACTCAAAGCAATTCAAATCCCCGGTTATGTTCGTCGTCCCATTCCCGCTTTTGAAAAGTATGGGCCAGAAGTAGCTAATGAAGTGGTTTGGATTGATAACTTTGGTTTAGATAGCCAGTATGATTATGATCCATTCTGGGCGAAGTGCGTAGAACTGAAAGTTATACCCACGACCCATGCTTCTAGTCAAGGTTGGACGACTCAGCGATCGGTGACAAATGCTCAGTACAATCACATTAATCACTTTGCCTTTGCTGCGGAAGCATTCTGTAAATCGTTGTTCTTTGGTGGTGTCACCCGTCGCTTCCCCACCTTAAGATTTGCCTTTTTAGAAGGTGGTTCTGCTTGGGGTACTAGTTTGTATGCTGATATTATTTGGCATTGGGAAACCCGTAATAAAGAGCATTTGTTGACAAATAACAATCCTGCTCTTGTGGATAAGGAGGCTTTAGCAGAACTATATATCCGTTATGGTGGCGAACTAGTACAAGGTCGTGTAGATCAAATCGGCGATGGTCTAGGCTTCCACAGCAAGCATTTTGCTCCCCAAGATCCTGGTCAACTTGATGAATTTGAACTAGCAGGAATTGAGAAGCCAGAAGACGTGCGCGATCGCTTCTGGAAGCACTTTTACTTCGGTACAGAATCAGATGATACCCGTGTAGCTCATGCCTTCAATCGTGCAGCTAATCCGTTTGGCGATCGCGTCAAAGCCTTCTTAGGTTCTGATGCTGGACACTGGGATGTGCCTGATATCACTGCGGTTACTGCTAACGCCTACTCAATGGTAGAACGTGAAATTATTAGCGAAGAAGACCTGCAATATTTCCTATCTATTCATCCATTGGAGTTGTACACCAGCCTCAACCGTGACTTCTTCAAAGGTACAGCTGTCGAGAAAGCTGCTGATGAATATCTAAGGACTGGGGATTAGGGACTAGGGACTGGGGACTAGGTAAGAGTTTTCCCAGTACCCAGTACCCAATCCCCAATACCTAGAAAAACGTTCCATTTCCTCTGTTTATTTGTAGGGTGGGTAATACCCACTCTACCTACCTACTCAATTCTTCAACTACAAATCATTTTTACACTAAGTTACGATTAGCCGCAGTAAGATTTCTTCCCCTCTGCTCCCCTGCTCCCCTGCTCCCCTGCTCCCCTGCTCCCCTGCACCCCTGCACCTGAAGCTACTAGCTTTGAATACAACTCGATATTACACTACTCCCTACTCCCTAAACTTATGGTTTTAGATGTTACAAAACCAAAAGACTATATAGATATAGCAGCTTCTTTATCTAAAGAACTTGCTGAATCCGCAGTTAAACGAGATGCTGAAGCTGGAGTTCCAGAAGAAGAAATTAATCGATTGCGTGAAAGTGGCTTGCTACCATTAATTGTCCCTAAGCAATATGGTGGGATTGGCGCAACTTGGATTGATGCTTTAAAAATTGTCAGGAAGCTATCAAAAGCTGATGGATCAATTGGTCAATTATATGGTAATCATCTCAACTTAACAGCTTTAGGTCATGTTTCTGGAACAGCAAGTCAAAAGGAAAAATATTATAGAGAAACTGCTAAAAATAATTTATTTTGGGCAAACGCCATTAATACACTTGATACTAGATTAAAAATTGCCCCAGAAGGTGAAAATTTTCGTGTTAATGGTGTGAAAAGCTTTGGTACAGGAATTTATCTTGCAGATTTGCGGGTATTTTCTGCTTTACAAGATGGGGTAGAATTGCCTTTTTTATTTATAATTCCTAAAGACCGCGAAGGGTTAACTTCCAATCAAGATTGGGATAATTTCGGACAACGCCGCACCGATAGTAGCAGTTATACATTTAACAATGTGCTAGTGTATAAAGATGAAATTTTAGGGCCGCCCGATCCACCTGATAGTGCCTTCTCAACATTTCTTGGCATTATTGCCCAGCTAACCAAAACTAATGTTTATCTGGGAATTACTAAAGGAGCCTTCGCCGCAGCTCGTGAGTACACTCAAACTACTACTCGACCCTGGATTACATCTGGTGTAGAAAGTGCTACTCAAGACCCATATATACTGCATAATTACGGAGACTTTTGGGTAGAAATTCAGGCTGCGATCGCTCTAGCTGACCAAGCTGCCCAGAAGGTGCAAGCTGCATGGGAAAAAGATTCAGCCCTCAGCCATGAAGAAAGAGGAGAAGTAGCGATCGCAGTTTCCGCAGCTAAAACATTAGCTACGCGTGTAGGTATAGATATTACCAACCGCATTTTTGAAGTAACTGGTACTCGCGCCACAGCAACCAAATATGGGTTTGACCGTTACTGGCGAGATTTGCGTACCTTTACTCTCCACGATCCTGTGGACTACAAACTACGAGCCATAGGCGACTGGGTGTTAAATAATCAGTTACCCGTCGTGACTCAATATTCTTAGGGACTAGGGACTGGGGACTAGGGACTAGGGACTGGGAAGAAATTTAATTTCCTAAATTAGTTTTGCTTCCTAATACCTAATACCCAGTACCCAGTACCCAATTCCCAAATTTTCAAGCTGTCTACTCACTATCCCGTAAGGTGGACATTATTCAATGCCTACCTTACTTACCTAAATCCCAAAAAACTGAATAACTCTTTTTTAATTTGAGCTAACAATCATCAATCATCCCATGACCCAACTAAAAACACTTCCTACCTACGACCCTACATTATTTGAAGGTGCAGCTGAATTTTACGCCCAATACAGAACCAAATATCCACCTGCTGTATTTGCTAAGTTAGCTGAAATATTTAATCTCAATGGTCAAGGAAGACTCCTTGATTTAGGCACTGGCCCAGGATTAATTGCCATTCCTTTACGAAACCAATTTGAGGAAATTATTGCTATTGATCCTGACCCTGAAATGGTCAAAGAAGCTCAACGGCAAGCAGTAGCAGTAGGAGCAAATAATATTACTTGGTTAGAACAAGGTGCAGAGTTTATTGACTCTAGTTTAGGAAAATTTAAGTTAGCCACTATTGGTAGAGCTTTCCATTGGATGGAACGCGAAGTAGTGCTTGAACGCCTTTATGAATTGCTTAATGATGATGGTGGACTAGCACTGCTGAACACTGGTGATAACCCTTGGGTAAGTTCTTTACCCTGGAAACAAGCTGCTGTTGGAGTAGTCAAAAAATGGTTGGGTGAGGAACGACGAACTGGACAAAGAGGACAAGGCACTCGTAAGCCGGTCGATCCTCCCCATGAAGTCGTAATTGCCAATTCAGCTTTTGCTCGCCAAGAAGTTTATGAAATAACATTTGAAAAATCTTGGACAGTCGATAGCTATCTTGGTTACTTATACACTACAGCTTTCTCTCTCAAAATTTTCTATGGCGATAAAGCTGAAGCATTTGAAGCAGATTTAAAAGAAGCCTTGCTGGCAGTTGAACCATCTGGACATTTTACAGAAGAACTCAAAGCTTCAATCTTAGTCGCTTGGAAGCACTAGGCAAGAAAGCTAAAGTATAAAAGCTCAAGAAATAAGTCAAGAATACTTGCAATGAAATGTCAGTAAGTACACAAATTTCAATCTCCCACTAGCACGACCTTGGAGTGGGTTTATTCCCACTCCAATTCCTAAATTTTCTCCTCTCAACTATTAATATTTCAGTTTATCGAGTCGCCACGGGGTGGGTCATATCCACCCTACTTCCTAAATAGAGATATTACTAAAAAAGCCAAAACAGACTTTTGATTAGTTCAAGTACAAAAATTGTTGATCATGAAGCAAATGCATCAAATCTATGCAAGGTTTAAAAACAAAGTTTGAATCCTGGAAACGCGCTAAAACTACCCGTCGTTCTCTTTTGTTTGCAATTGGTTACTGCCTAGTGCTATCCACTACTTTGTGGAGTTGTAATGCACCATCAAATAATAATCAGCAACAAGCATCTGCACCAAGTAGTACTGAGAAACAACTAGTGCGTATTGTACGCTCAAAACAACTTTCATCTTTAGCAGTTTTAGAAAAACAAGGCTCTTTAGAAAAAAGATTGGAACCTCTGGGTTTTAAGGTAGAGTGGCCTGAGTTCGCAGCAGGGCCACAACAACTAGAAGCCTTAAATGCAGGTTCACTCGACATTGCATCGACAGCAGAATCACCTCCTGTATTTGCACAAGCAGCAGGAACGCCTCTTGTATACCTAGCCACTACACCTACCAATGGCAAAGCAACTTCGCTTTTAGTTCCCATTAACTCCCCTATCAAAAGTGTTACCGATTTGAAGGGTAAAAAAGTTGCTTTTCAAAAAGCATCTATTGGTCACTATCTCTTAGTTAAAGCATTAGAAAAAGCGGGACTAAAACTGAGCGATGTGCAATCAGTTTTTCTGCCACCACCAGATGCAAATGTAGCGTTCAGCCAAGGTAAAGTGGATGCTTGGTTCATTTGGGATCCATTTGTCACCAGAAATGAACAAAAGAAAACAGGCCGCGTTTTGATAGATGGGGATAATTTGCGGGATACTGGCAACTTTTACTCAACGTCACGCCAGTTTTATCAGACACACCCTGATGTGATTAAAGTATTTCTAGAAGAACTAGAAAAAGCAGAAACTTGGTCTAAGAACCATCGTACTGAAATGGCACAATTGCTTGCTCCAGTAACTCAGCTAGATCCGCCTACACTGGAAATTATGCACGACAAATATGAATATGGTTTGCGACCGATTACCGAGCAAGTTATTAATAAGCAACAAGAAGTTGCAGACAAATGGTACAGTCTAGGACTTATCCCTAAAAAGGTGAATGTTAGAGACGGATTTTTGACACCTGAAGAGTATGCAAAAATTACCCCTTCGGATGTTTTAGCGAAAAAATAGCTTTTTACCTTTCAGTGAATTAAAAATTGAAATTTATGAAGTCAGGAGAATATAATGCCTAGTTTGACTTTAACAGAATTTAAAATCACTTCTACTGCTGGGCCATTGGGGGCGGTGGTGACTGGGCTTGATGCTAGCCAACCGGTTGCACCTGAAGTTATTTTGCAACTAAAGCAAGCACTGCGGGATTCCCACATTTTAATATTTAAAGAGCAAAAACTCACTGATGAACAGTTGTTGAACTTTGCATTTTACTTTGGCGACCTCTATGTACCACCAGACGATATTCCAGTGTTAGCTTCTCAACCGGGAGTAACTCCGGTAGTGATTCCCATCTCCAATGTTGATGGCGGCTACACCGGTACTGGAGAATTAGCTTTTCATTCCGACCACCATTGGACTCCTAAGCCTTCTAGCGGTTCACTGCTATATGCTTTGGAAGTACCTTCTCAGGGTGGAGATACTTATTGGTTGAATCTCAATTTGGCTTATGAGACTTTAGATGAAGCAACCAAACAAAGGATTGCAGATTTGCAGTTGATTACCTATAATCCATTTTTACGTGATCAGAATGCACCTCGCTCAAAGTATCGTTTAGATCGCAACATTCCTCTAACTAGTCCTGTATTTTCCCATCCTCTGGTGCGGACACATCCTGAAAGTGGTAAAAAAATCCTCTATCTAGACTATGCAACTGAAGTTGAAGTTGTTGGCTTAGAACCACAAGAGGGAGCAGAATTGATTGAACAGTTGAGAGAACATCTGAATCAACCTCAGTTTTATTACCAACACAAATGGTCTGTAGGTGATATTGTCTACTGGGATAATCAAGCTACGTTACACTACCGTCAAGCATTTGATCCGAATGAACGTCGGGTGATGAGGCGAGTTAGCCTTGCAGGTAGTCGCCCCTTTTAGGCTTTAGGTTCAAGCCTAAATTTTTAGCTTTCTATCTACCGCGTGCTTTATTGTGGAGTGGGTTATGCTCACTCCACTTTCTCAAATCTTAGAGGATATTTGAAATTCTCACTTTTTGTATTAACTAGAATTATATTTATTAATGAAAATTTTCGAGGCAATTAAGAAATGGTTTATACGATGCAATTAGTCAAGTGCAATTTTCTATATAAACTAGAATAAGAATTATATTTAAATAATCAATTTTATTATAAAAATAAGTATTTAAAAACACTTTGTTCCAAGCTCAATCATGTTAAATTTCACAATTAAATTAATATCATGATTGCATAAATAATTTATTGATGAGATATAAAATATCTATTAATTTTATGAGTAGCTTTAATGTTTTAACTAAATTTATTTGGAATTTAACCAATAAAATTGTATTAATTTAAAATTGTCTGAGGGTTAAAAAATGCTTACCAATTACATAAATATTAAATCAACATTAATCCGTAGAGTAGCATTATATATCATGCCTGGGTTTTTAGCTTTATCTACTAGCTTAATTAGTTGTACTTCAACCAGCCCTAAAGCAGATACAGTAGGGGAAAAAGCTATCAACATTAAAACAAAAGTGTTACGAATGGGATACCAAAGTTCTGGTGATATTGTGAGGGTAAGAGGAGTTTTAGAAAAACGTTTGGAACCTTTGGGTGTCAAAGTAGAGTGGGCACAATTTGCTCAAGGGCCACAACTCATGGAAGCCATGAATGTCGGCAAAATTGATGTAGGTTCAGTAGGAGAAACTCCTCCTATCTTTGCCCAAGCTGCTGGTGCAAGAATTGTTTATCTTGCTGGTAGAAGAATTACTCCAACTTCAGGTGCAGCAAGTGCAATTGTTGTCCCTAAAGGTTCTCCTCTTAAGACTTTAGCTGAAATTAAAGGTCAAAAAGTTGTCTTCCAAAAAGGTTCTGCTTCTCACTATTTTATCATTCAAGCTTTGAAAGAAGTGGGCTTAAAATATAGTGATATTCAAGTCCTGAGTATGCCTAATGTTGAAGCCCGTGGTGCGTTTATTCAAGGGACTATTCCAGTTTGGGTTACTGGTGATCCTCACTTAGCTTTGGTAGAAAAACTTCACGGCGCGCGTGTGCTAAGAGATGGCAAAAATATCGGTACTCCAGGGGGATATTATATAGGAACACGCGAGTTTGCTAAGGACAATCCAGAATTAGTCCGGATCATTTTGGAAGAGATTGATAAAAATGGTCAGTGGGCTGAAGCAAACCGTAAGGAAGTGGCTAAGTTAATAGCACCTATACTCAAAATTGATCTACCCATTCAAGAGATAATTTCTGGACGTTCTAATAATCGATTGAAAGGAATTACACCAGAATTAATGAAAGACCAACAGCGCATTGCAGATTTATTCTATAATGAAAAAATATTGCCTAAAAAGATTGATGTTCAAGAAGCACTGCTAACACCTAAAGAATATGCAGCCATTACTCCCCCAACACTCATTAGTGAAAAGTAGGGGGACTATAAATAAATTATTTGTTGGCTGATAGCTGATGACTGTCAGCAAGGAAGAATTGCGACGGCATACTTTTTATTGGTTAGTTCGTGGAGACTGATAATATCATGTCCGGTTAATTAGTTATGATTACCACAGTCATTGCACCCCACCCCCAACCCCTCCCCGTTGACGAGGAGGGCAGTGAAAGCGTAGCTTTTGCTGGGGTTCTTCGGTTTTAATAAGTAATAAGCAAAGGACATGATATAAAGCATGAAAAATGAAGGTTAGAATTTTACTGCTTGATAGTACCTGACTCTCTGAAGCGATCGCACCTACATAGGTCAGTCTTTTTTAAAAGTTGTCACTGAATGAGCTAGAGTCAACATCAAGTATTATGGAAACTGTCTACGCTATAAGTAGAGTCAGTTGCACGCGGGGGATGGAAAAATGAGGGTTTGGCTTGCCTGCTTTTTAGTGCTGTTCGCCTTGGCAGAATTTTTTGACTGGTTACAAGAATTTTCTCTGCCATTGCCTATCTATATTTTAGGAGGGGCTTTTTTAGCAGTTGCTTCTAACTATGACAAGATTATTGGCTCTTACTTCACTGATGCAACTATCGACACATCATCCGAACAACCCCGGTTAGATTTACCAACTCAATCTTCTCCCTCGATTTCTTTTAAAATAGCTAATCCTGTTAAAGATGCTCAAGAATCTGAATAACGGGTCTGTTTACTTTCAAGTTGCTATATTGGCAAGTGGGGGAGCGGGGGAGTGGGGGAGCGGGGGAGCAGGGGTGCAGGGGAGCAGGGGTGCAGGGGAGAAGGGGTGCAGGGGAGAAGGGGTGCAGGGGGGATGAGGAAGAATCATTAATGCCGATGCTAACAGTCATCAATCATCAGTCATCAATTATCAGTTATCAATTATCAGTTATCAATTATCAGTCATCAATTATCAGTCATCAATTGTATGAAGTTATGCCTGTTTTGCCAAAGTGCCTTGATGCTGTTTGCGCCAAGCATCGGGTGGTAAGCCGTGATGTTGACGAAACTGGCGAGAGAAATGACAGACACTTTGATAGCCTAGTGCTGTAGCTATTTGCTCGACTGTCTGGTTATTATTTTGGAGTAAGAAACGAGCTCCGGCCATGCGACGTTTGACAATCCAGTTGTTTACGGTCTCTCCTGTTTGCTTTGCTACTCGGTTAGTTAAGTAAGCTGGTGAGTAACCAACTGCAACAGCGACATCAGACAGAGTAATTCCTTGGTGATAATAGTCTTCGATAAAGTTGAAAACTTTTTTTAATTCGGGATCGCTGGGAAAGGTAAACTGATCAAAGGGAATAGCTTCGTCAATGTCTTGTGCGATCGCTGAAGTTTGAACTAGGGATACTGGTTTTGTAGGTTTGTTGAAGTCAGTGGCGCACCAGTCTTGGAATTTAGCTTGCTTTCGCAGTCGGCTGGCGATCGCTCTGACCAATTCTTCTAGTGTAGAGGGTTTGGTAACATAGTCATCTGCTCCTAAGTCCATGCCTTTGCGAACAGACGCCCTAGTGTCACTACCAGTCAGAAAAATAAAAGGAATAATCGCCGTCAGAGGATTTTGACGCAACGCACTTAAAACGCTGTAACCATCCATTTTAGGCATTATAATATCGCAAATCACTAAGTCAGGTAGATGCTGTTGTGCTTGCTCTATACCAAGAAGACCATTTTCAGCAGTTATCACATCAAAACCTTTTGTCTGGAGTCCCCTTAAGAAAAGATTGCGGGTAACTGCATCATCTTCAATTACAAGAATTTTTTTTGCTGATTCGTATATCATTTTTCTACAACGATAACTTTTTCTCTAGATGACTATTGACTATTGACTATTGACTATTGACTATTGACTATTGACTATTGACTATTGACTGTTACTCGACTAATGGCAGCATCACAGTAAATGTAGTACCCACACCAATTTCACTTTCCACAGTGACTTGACCGCCATGTAAGTCTACAAGAGTTTTGAGAATTGATAACCCTAATCCAGTACCAGGTATATTATCGACGTTACTGCCTCTATAGAATGGCTCAAATAATCGTTGTTGATCTACTACCGGAATGCCTATTCCTCTATCTTTGACCTGAAAAATTAAATTCTCACCCTGGCAAGAGAGGTCAAAATCAACCACACTATGGGATGGAGAATACTTACTTGCATTTTCAAGCAAATTCTTCAAAATTGGCTCTAGCAATTTTTTATCTATCCAGGCTGTTAAAGAGTTCAGTTTACTGACAAAATTAATTGGTTTTTGGCTAATGCTCATCTGCATTTGTGCCACTAAATCATTACAGAACTGGACTATTTCCAGCGGTTGTGGCTCAAAGTGTAGTTTTGCTGCTTCTGCTTTAGAGAATAACAATATATCATCCAACATCTGGCTGATTTGTTTGGTGGCTGTTTCAACATGATCGAGTAATGGTTGTATTTTCTTCTCTGTCCGTTTGTCTACTTGTTCTTTTATTAAGCTATTAGAAAATGAAACTATATTGAGTGGAGTACGGAATTGATGGCAAACCATAGAAAGAAAGCTGGCTCTGAGTTCGCTGAGTTGTTTGGCTTGTTCTAAAGCCTGGTTCAGATCTGATTGTGCATATTTATAATCAGTAATATCAATCCCTGTGATTAGTTCGATTTGTTGTCCTCCAAAATCCAGCACACCTTCCAGTTTTGCTACCGCACAAGCTAGCCAGCGCTCGGTGCCGTTTTTTGTCAGAATTCTCATCTCTTGATATTCAAAGTTACCTGCTTGGCTTTGGTTGCGTACCTGTCTGCGTTTTTTGTTTTTAATTAGTCGGCGAATATCAAAGTTATTTAGTAGTTCGGCTTTTGTGTAGCCGGTAAGTTGCTCCACCGCCGGATTTATGTAGCAAAGCTGCGTACCTCGAATCAAAAAAGTGCTAGCATCTGTTGTTTCTGCCAAAGTCCGAAATCTCGATTCGTTCAACCGCAATGCTTCTTCAGTGCGTTTGGACTCCGTAATGTCCCAAATGCTCCATACCCTACCAATAATTTGGTCACCTAACCAGTGAGGTTTGGAATAGTGTGCAAAGACTCTCCCATCCTTCAACTCTAATATGTCGTAGCTCTCGAAATCAGACTGGCTGGAAACTTCCCAAACCAGCCGTGCAAAGGCTTCTGGGTCTTTTAATTGGCTCTCAAAAAAGGCTTTGCACCGAGGGCATTTTTTGGATAGCATCAGTGACTCTGGAATCTGCCACATATCCAGAAATTTCTGATTCAAACTCAGAATATCCCCATCAAAGTTAACTGCAACTATACCGATCGCAGTAGACTCAAGGGTAGAGGAAAGTAAGGACAAAGATGTTCCTAGTTCTGCCTCCTTTTTCTTCAGTTGAGAAACTTCCTGTTGAAGATGGTTTTTGGCTTCTCTCAATTCATCAATCCACTTTTGCACGCTCAACTCTACGATTTCATCACTCTTCTCATGCACAAAGGCACAGCCAAATTCTCTGCCTTGGGATTGTACATAGGTAAGGGATATTTCCACCAAAAATAACCGACCTGCTTTTGTCTGATAGCGAGATTTAAAAGTGAGAGGCTTCTGTAAGCCAGATTTGGCAAGAGTTCGCCATTGTTCTGACCAATTGTGCAGTGGAAAGTCTATATCTATGTCGTGCAGTGTCATGGCTAGTAATTCCTCACGGGAATACTCCAACATGCGGCAAGTTGCATCATTAACGTAGAGAAATTGTGCGTTTGCTCCCAGACAAAAGGCAGCATCCACACACTGATTAATCAGGAAATGACCAAATTCCAACTCTAGTTGTGGCTCTAGTCGCCGTTGAGAGCCGGATTGAATTAACGTATAGTCGTCAGAATTCATACCCCTACGTAATTAAGTCGGCACTATAACCGTATTTATGAGTTCATAATCACAACTTCCTCAAATTGTCCATCACATACCAAGCACAGCCTGTGATTTTCGAGGTTTAAGGAAGCGATCGCCTTGTGACAAATCGAGAAAATCTTAACATTCTCTCATCTGGCAATAGCGTAGCGGGTCTAATAACCATCAGTTATAAAGATTCGGTAAAGTTTGTGTTGTTTTGTAATTTTCCTCATTTTCTTAATTATTCTTAACTTTTCCATCAAGATTTAACTATAGCAGAATATGCTGAGTCATCCGTCATAAGAAATACATTTTTCTTAGGCAATTTCTTAACTAATATCATTTTTATAGTAGTTATTTATACCTAAAAAATTTTACACTTATATAAAAAGAAATAAATCATCTACCATAAGAAATAGATTTTTAATTTTTTTCTTATGACTTGGTTTTCTACCATATGAAATAGAAAATGTTAAAAATACATGTATTGCGAACTACAAAAAAATAATTCAGGGAGCGTTTAGTCATAACATCAAGACTGGTAATATTTTATAATTTGCCTTGAAATAATTTCACAGATTTGATTTATATCGAATTAGTATGGACTAAGTAGCTGCACATAATTAAAGCTTCGGCTTCGCTCAGCTTTAACATCGAGCGAAGCCGAGATGTTAAATATAAAATGCCAACTACAGAAACTTGCTCAGTGACAAGCTTTTGCCTTCTGCTTCCTGCCTTATACTTAGTCATAGGGTATGGATTGTAAGTTCCATACTTAATAGTAATCAATGAATGTTCAACTCAATCTGATACAGCTGACTGAAATATTATAACCAAGCCTTAACCTAAATATTTCGCTAATATAGTAATGTATTTAGTCAAACATGAACGAAAGAATTGACATCCTCATCAAAAGATTTTTCATTGTAAACAGGTTGTTATCTCCGATATTCTAATTTTTAGAAGCACAGCCTTGATTATTTGACTTTTCTGAAGAAGTTTTCCGGTGACAGGCTTAGAAGCAACAATTGACAGTCTTTTTTATCGACTAGTCTCGGCCATACCCGTAAAAATCCGCAAAATTGTTTGTATTAAATATTTCAGCAGTGTAAATCTAAGTTCTCCAGCTTAGTGCAAGTATTTGGAATTAAGTGAAAGCAATGAGTAAAAACTATACAAGTTCAAAGTCTCCTCTCATGACCACTGAGGTCTACAAGGAATATTCACCAAACGGTAAGTATGTGGAATCTGCGTCAGATGATTCCCATCAGCTTGATACCTTGGAAAAAAATGCAGCAACCCAAGCTTTTTTGCACAATGAAGCAGCCCCAGCACTTTCAGTTGCAGATGCTGTAGCCCAGATGCTAGTAAGTTTGGGAGTAGGCTATGCATTTGGTGTTGCAGGGGGTGCAATGGCCAGCCTTTGGGGTGCGCTGTCAAATAGCAGCATCGAGGTGTTGAACTTCCGTCATGAGGCTGGGGCTGCTTTTGCCGCAGTGGAAGCCTACTTTGCCAGCAACCGTCCCACCGTCGTGTTCACCACAGCCGGGCCGGGTATTACCAACGCGCTAACAGGCTTATTTGCTGCCCGTGGTGAAGGTGCAAAGATAATTTTATTGTCGGCTTGTACCTCAGCACCGCAGCGTGGACGTTGGGCAATTCAGGAAACCAGCACCTACACATTACCCAGTGGGGGAATCTTTACTCCAGGAGCATTATTCAACTATGCAATCACCGTTGAATCTGCTGCACAACTTCCCCAAATTTTTCGCAAACTTGCGTTAGCCTTAGCGCAACCAGGAGGATTTGTTGCACATTTGAGCATTCCTACTGGTGTGCAGACCAGTTTAGTTGAAGATGTATCGTGGCCACAACTAGATATTCCTTATTCTGTGATTGCACCTCACAAACAAGCGATCGCCAAATCAGTAGAGTTACTATCAGCTGGCCCCTTTGCCATTTGGGTAGGTTTCGGTGCGCGTCATGCAGCAGAAGAAATCCGCCAATTGGCAGAGAAAACTGGCGCTGCGGTGATGTGTTCTCCCCGTGGCAAAGGCATCTTTCCCGAAGATCATCCTCAATTTGTAGGTGTCACAGGTTTAGGTGGTCATGCATCCGTCTTTAACTACATGCAACAACAGCCGCCACTACGCACACTCGTACTTGGAACCCGCCTAGGCGAACCAACCTCTTTCTGGAGTCCGATAATGGTTCCCAAAGGAGGCTTCATACATGTAGACATTGACCCAGAAGTTCCAGGAGTAGCTTATCCATACGCTGAAACCTTCTCGGTTCGGTCTGACACCAAAGCCTATATGCAAGAACTGTTGCAGCACTTCCCAGAGACTCGTGTAGATTCTACAGCTTTGTTGTTACCTCGTCCAGAACGCGAAACCGTAGCACTAGATTTAGATATAGACTATCCAGTGCGACCAGAAATGTTGATGGCAGCAATTCAAAAAGTCATTGTTGAGGGTAGCGACGCAGTAGTCATGGCAGAGTGCGGTAACTCCTTCACTTGGTCAACTCACCTGCTGCAATTTCCCCAAACCAATCGTTACCGAGTTAGCACCGGAGTTGGTGCAATGGGTCACGCCGTCACCGGAGTTTTGGGTGCAGCATTAGGGCGTGAGGGCAAAGCTGTAGCCATTGTCGGCGATGGTGCAATGCTGATGAATAACGAAATCAGCACAGCCGTCAAATACAAAATTCCTGCCATCTGGATTGTACTCAACGATGCACGTTACAACATGTGTCATCAAGGGATGCAAATATTGGGATTAAAAGGTGCAGACGCTACCATGCCAGTAACCAACTTTGCCATGATTGCTCGTGCTATGGGTGCAGAAGCAGTTGGTATCGTCAGAGAGTCAGACATTGAAGCAGCACTAGAACAAGCGATCGCTTCAAAGAGTCCCTTTTTAATCGACGTAGTGATTGACCCCGATAGACCTGCACCCTCTGGTGGACGTAACAAGAGTTTAGCAGCACAAGGAATCAAATCAAGCCCAGTAAAAACTCCAGCCAAAGCAGTTTCATTCCCATTAGTTTGATTTAAAAGGGACTGGGGACTGGGTTAAAACTCGTAATGATAAAGCACTCTTGTCGCCGACCAGTTGAAACCAATCATATCAAGTTCGGCTAATTACTTACGATATAGTCGGTTTGCTTGGTAATAGGTAATGGGTAATGGGTAATAGGTAATACTCAAAACCAATTACCAATTCCCAATTACCGACCTCCACAGATATCATAAGTGTTTAAACGGACATGATATCAGCTAATGTGTTTTGAAATTGCATAACCTCACATTAAGTTTGTCATTAGTTATTTGTCCTTTGTCCTTTCTAAATACCAATGATTAATGACCAATAACTAATGACCAATGACTAACAACCAATGACCAAGAGAAACCAAAATGCTGCTATTTGAAACTGTTAGAGAAATGGGTCACGAGCAAATTCTCTTCTGTCATGGTAAAAATCCAGACATCAGAGCAATTATTGCTATCCATGATACAACTTTAGGCCCTGCAATGGGAGCTACAAGACTCTTCCCCTATATTAGTGAAGAAGCAGCTTTACAAGATGCTTTGCGTCTGAGTCGTGGTATGACTTATAAAGCCGCCTGTGCTAATATTCCAGCAGGAGGAGGAAAAGCAGTTATTATTGCTAATCCTGAAAATAAAACAGATGACTTATTGAGAGCATACGGACGGTTTGTAGACAGTCTCAATGGACGTTTTATTACAGGACAAGATGTCAATATTACTCCTCAAGATGTGCGGACAATTGCCAAAGAAACTAAGTATGTAGTTGGCGTATCAGAAAAATCTGGTGGCCCTGCACCTATAACATCCTTGGGAGTTTTTCTAGGAATTAAAGCAGCTGTAGAATTCCGCTGGGGAACCAAAAATCTAGAAGGGCTAAAAGTTGCAGTTCAAGGACTAGGAAATGTCGGTAAAAACCTCTGTCGGCATTTACATGAACATGGCATCAAACTTTTTGTCACTGATGTAGATGCTGCCAAGGCAGAGGAAGTAAGACAGCTTTTTGATGCTACTGTTGTAGCACCCGATGAAATTTACTCACTAGATGTAGATATCTTTGCTCCTTGTGCGATGGGTGGAATTCTTAATAGCCACACAATTCCTTTCTTGCAAGCTCCAATTATTGCAGGTGCAGCTAATAACCAATTGGGTAATGAGCAACTACATAGTCAATTGCTTACCAGAAAAGGAATTCTTTACTGTCCCGATTATGTCATTAATGCCGGAGGTCTAATCAACGTTTATAACGAAATGATTGGTTATGACGAAGAAAAAGCTTTCAAACAAGTGCATAATATTTATGACACACTGCTAGCAATTTTCAATATTGCTAAACAACAAGAAGTTACTACTAACGACGCTGCTAAACGGTTGGCAGAAGACCGGATTAGGAGCGTTAAACAAAGCAATTCTAAAGAAATTGCTGCATAATTTACTCACTTATTAACTACTATTGATGTCAGGAGTGACTAGTGGAAAAAAATACCTTTGCAACATCAGCTTATATTGCTACTTCACCCGAAAGTGCCTTCGAGTATCTTTGTAGTTTAAAAAACTTAGATGATTGGACGCTTTTTAGCCGGATGAAAGAGCAAGTTGACGAAGATACTTGGCTGGGAACTGCCTCTGGATACCATAAAAATCTCTACTATCACGTCAAAAAATTAGATAGCAAACTTTTCTATGGTATTGAGTGGCATTGCGGGTTTGAGTATCAGAAATATTTTCAGGTTTACCCTGTTTTGCTTTTTCCTCCCGACTATATTGAACCTGGAACTGATGAAAAGGGTGTATACTTTCACTGGTTGAGTTTTGTCGATCCAAAACGGCAGACTCAGATGATTATGCAGGGAATTCACACCGTACATACTTCCGAGTGTCGTTCTCTCAAAGGCATTTTAGAACGTAAAGCTGGTCTGACTCAAGCAGCAAAAGGGCGCTACTTTATTGACACCGACACTATTTATGTCGATGCCCCTATTGAAGTCGCAATTGAATACTTAAAAGACTTGCGGAACATAGATGATTGGGCGCATTTACTGCGTCCAAATGGTGAGATTACTGCTGATTCTGGTGAATTCAAAGATGAATACGACCAAAAGGTAAAAGTTGCTGTGCGACTGCATAATTTGAGTAAATATTACTTGCTTGAGCAAGAACACTTTTACCCAGATTATGACTATTATCAACGCTCAGTAGCATTGCTCATCCCAACATCCTATGCTTTTGGTGATCCTGATGCTTCTGGTTTGATTCTGCATCGAATCACATTCTGGAAAGCAGATAAATCTCTGACTCACGGTAAACTCCAAATTGAAGACTTTGGCGCTGAAAGCATGAATATCAAACGTCTGCTTGAAGGCAAAGCCGGCA
Source organism: Nostoc sp. UHCC 0702 (assembly GCA_017164015.1). Lineage (GTDB taxonomy): Bacteria > Cyanobacteriota > Cyanobacteriia > Cyanobacteriales > Nostocaceae > Amazonocrinis. The sequence goes on along the minus strand of CP071065.1, from coordinate 5,147,507 downwards.
ATCTTCAGTCCTTTGACCGTGGAATGAGTTATATACCCAAAACTCCAGAACTAGTTAATAGCCGCTAGTCAGTGGTCAGTGGTCAGTGGTCAGTGGTCAGTGGAAAAACTGACAACTAACAACTGACAAATGACAAATGACAAATGACAAATGACAAATGACAAATGACAAATGACAACTAACAAAAAATGAAACCCAAACAACTTACCATTACTTTTCTAACTTTTTGTGTTGTCGCTTTTTCTGGAATGAAAGCTGCGAAAGCTGCATCCTTTTCCATACTTGCAGACAATCTTGATAACGCAGGTGGTCTAAGCTTTGGCCCTGATGGTAGTCTGTATGTTACAGAGGCGGGGACGGGAGGTAATGGTAGTTGCGTTCCACCAGCAAGTGGTGAAGGTGATTCTTTATGCTATAGTACTAATGGCGCTGTCACCAAGATTGCTAATGGTACACAACAGCGTATACTTACAGGACTTCCTTCCATAGCCTTAAGCGATGGTACTGGTGGTGCAGGCCCTCGTGATATCAAATTTGATGCCACAGGCAAAGCTTATGTTCTAATTGGGTATGCAGCTGATCCAACATATCGCGATCGCAATTTAGGTTACACTGATCTAGGAAAGCTGATCACTGCCGACTTTAACAGCAATTCTTGGACAAGTATTGCAGATTTAGCTAACTATGAACTCGCTAACAATCCTGATGGCAGTAACTTAGGTAGCAATCCTTTGGGTTTTTTAATAGATGGCAATAATCTGGTTGTGGCTGATGCAGGTGCAAACGACTTACTCAGTCTCAACACTGATGGTAGTAACTTGCAAGCACTGACTGTATTGCCTCAAGACATCTTGACTAATCCAGTCTTTCCGCCTTCTGGTGCGCCATCAAATGAACCCTCACAAGTACCATCCCAAAATGAGCCGCAGACATCACAGGTTTCTATTCAACCAGTACCCTCAAATGTCACAAAAGGCCCTGACGGTGCTTATTACGTCAGCCAATTTACAGGTTTTCCGTTTCCAGAAGGTGGTGCAAAAATCTATCGCGTTGATGCTGATGGCAAAACAACCGTCTATGCAGATGGCTTTACCCAACTAACAGACTTAGAGTTTGATACTGCTGGCAATTTATATGCTTTGCAATATGCCAATCAGTCAGCCTGGAAGGGTAATTTAGAAGGTTCATTGATCAAAATAGCTGCTGATGGTACTCGTACTACTATTCTTAGTGGCAACGGATTAGAATCACCTAGTGCCTTGACAATTGGCCCTGATAATGCAGTATACATCACCAATCGAGGCGATCGCCCAGGTCAAGGACAAGTTCTCAGAATTGAGAACATAACTTCTATTCCTGAACCTAATTCTGCTTTAAGTCTACTAACATTCGGCGCTTTCAGCATTGGTTGGTTGTTAAAAACTAAAAACACTAAACCTAGATCGATTAGTAGCACTCAGGTAAAGAGTTTCAACCCAACATCATTGCCTGTCAACAAAGGCAATATTTACTCCCTTCCCGCTGTCAGATTACCGATGCAAATTCTTCTCCCCTGCTCCTCTGCTCCTCTGCTCCCCTGCTGTCTAAACGGTAATGTTCAGGTGGGAAAGGAGTAGCCTGCGTTCCCCAACAACTAAAATTCGTTGTCTTTAAAACCATAAAAATTTCCACAAATTACTAACTCTTGATCTCCAAAGGTATGAAACTCAAGTCACTTACCCTTACTCTTTTGACTGTTTGTCTTGCGGCTGTTGTCGGCCCAAAAGCAGCTGATGCTGCTACCTTGTCAATCATTGCTGATGGTCTTGATAACCCACGCAACATTGGTTTTGGCCCTGATGGGAGTCTTTATGTCACAGAAAGTGGTCGGGGTGGCGATGGTGCAGACGGCAGATGTATCCCATCACCTAGCGCCGGATATATTCCTTTATGTGCTGCTCAGAATGGTTCCTTGAGCAAAATTAATCTAGACGGTACAAAAACAACTATAATATCAAACCTGACATCTCTAGCATTATCTCCTTCTGGAGAACAAGCAGCCGGGCCTGCGGACATTAAATTTGATGACAAAGGCAACGCTTATCTTTTAACCGGTCTTGCAGGCGACCCCACCAACCGTGACACCATATTAAAAGGCCCTGACCTCGGACAACTATACAAAGTAGACTTAAACACTGGTGCGTTAACAAGTCTTGCCGATTTTTCAGCTTATGAAACCTACAATAATCCTGATGGCACAGATTTGATTTCTAACCCCTATGCGTTAGCAATTAAAGGTGATATTGGTTACGTCGTTGATGGAGGCGGAAACACAATATATTCTGTAGGACTTGATGGTAGCGGTATTAAGAATGTAGCTGCCTTCCCGCTGAAAGTTATAGATAGAGATAAACTCGAATACCCAGATTTGGGGCCAGACGTAGATCCATCTGCCCTTCCAGTCACACAGCAATCAGTACCTACAGGTATAGCAGTTGCCCCCGATGGCAGTTTAACAGTAACCGAATACACTTATTTCCCTTATCCAGAAGGTGAAGCACGTGTCTTCAAAGTTAATGGCGATGATTTGTCTATACAAACTATTGCTGATGGCTTTACCCAGCTGACTGGCGTGGCATATGACCCAGAGGGCAATTTGTATGTCTTGCAACACATCAATAATTCCGAATGGAAGGAAATTCAACAGGGTGGTATTGTCACTGGTGATATTAGTGGTTCTTTAATCAAAATAGCTGCTGATGGTACTCGCACAACTGTTTGGAATGGTGATGGACTAGAAGCTGCTTCTGGCATCACTTATTATGATGGTGGTTTATATATTTCAAACCGAGCTAGACTTGCAGGAACAGGACAAGTTATTAAAATTGATCCTAACGCCAGAAAAATTCCTGAATCTGGTTCTGCAATCGGTGTGATAGCTATTGGTGCTGTAGGCGCAACTTCAATGATTAAGCGCAAACGTAGCAAAGAATTAGTTAAGGCAGAGATAGCCTAATATTATTTGAGATGTTGGATAGTAGTAAGATTTTAAGCCCTTACTACTAGACTATTTAATACCAATTCTCAAAAATATGGTGACAGATTCAAATCTACAAATCTATAGGACTTACGCGCATTCTCATATATTTTTGACAAAAATCGTCCAAAGTCAAGAGTCAAAAGTCCAAAAACCTTGACTTTTTACCCTTGACTATTGACTCAAGACTGCCATCGTAGAAAATATGTGTGCCAGTTGCGTAAGTCCTGATCTAGATCAAATCTGACGAATCTTAATTACAAATTACCAACTTGTATAAGCTACCAAAACAGGAATTTAAAAGTATGGAATTAATAAAAAAACTGTCAATTACCATTGCTAGTGCAGGATTCATCATCTTAGCAACAGGCGCTCAAGCCAAGTCAGTAACCTTAACCTATGAACGTAGTATTGGTAGTCCTGGTACTGGAATTGGGCAACTTCTTGTACCGCAGGGCATAACTGTAGATGACACAACAGGAAATGTTTATGTAAGTGATGGTGGTAACGATCGCCTCCAAGTATACGATAGCGAAGGTAACTATATTAAAACTATAGGTAGCTCTGGCAGCGGCCCTGGACAGTTTGACGAACCGGCAGACCTCAAATTCAATCCCTTGAATGGAAATCTTTATGTAGGCGATGTTTTTAACAGTCGCATTAATGTGTTTGATAGCGAAGGTAACTATATTAAATCCTTTGCCAAATTTGGCGGCCCAATAGAAGGTAGGTTTTTCTATGGCCCAGGAGGTCTATCTTTTGATAAATCTGGCAATTTGTATATAACCGATTTTAGTAACGATTACATCCAAGTATTTGATCAGAACGATAATCTGATCAAAACAATTGGTAGCAACGGTAGTGGACTTGGACAATTTGTCGGCCCAGCAGGCATATCAGTATCTCCAACCTCTGGTAATATCTTTGTTGCCGACCAATACAACAACCGTATCCAAATACTCGATCCCGAAGGTAACGCTCTGTTGGCATTTGGCAGTGCTGGTACTGGACTTGGGCAATTTAATCAGCCAATCGGTGTTGAAGTGGATGAATACGACAATATTTATGTAGCTGATTCTATCAATAGCCGCGTCCAGGTATTCGATAAAAACGGTAACTTCCTCACAGCCTTTGGTAAACCTGCTGCTGCACCACCTCCAAGTCAAGATGGGCTACCCATTGGCGACCCCCTCGACCTCACACCAGGCACATTTAACTGGACTGCTGGCGCACACTACGACGACGGAAAACTTTATGTAGGCGATTTCTTCCAAGGTCGTATCCAGGTGTTGAAAGCAGAAGGCAGAGCCAAAGTCCCTGAACCCAGTTCAGCATTAGGTTTAACATTACTTGGTATGACAGCTGCTGGTATCAAACTGCGGAAAATGAACCAGAGAAAGACACTCATCAGTCGTTTAGAGAAACAACTGGAAAAGACCTGTGTATAAAAGTTAGGAGTTAGGAGTGAGGAGTTAGGAGTTAGAAGTTAGGAGTTTAGAGTTATTTCTCTTGTCCCCTCATCTCCTCTGCTCCCCTGCTCCCCTGCTCCCCTGCTCCCCTGCTCCCCATCCCCCCAAGTTTATGATGCCAGATCAGCTTAAACAAACTGACCAAAGCTTAATTGCGTTATTGAGCGATCGCCCAGCGCCATTAGCTACATTAGAATTAGAACAACAAGTGGCTGATGTTACTCCCTTACTGGCTCAAGCTAGTATTCCTGAGTCTGCATCAGAGAATTATCTTAAACCCCGACGAGTTACTATAATCGGCGGACATGGCAGGATGGGGAAATTCTTTCAAAACCAACTTGCCGCAGTCGGTCATAACGTTACTGTTCTTGAACAACAAGATTGGGAATATGCAGACCAATTGTTGAATCAGGCCGAACTAGTTTTAGTATCCGTTCCTATTGCACATACCGTTGATGTGATTAAACGTGCAGCCAAATATCTCTCTCCAACTACGGCTTTGTGCGACATCACAAGTATCAAGACTTTGCCAACTCAAGCAATGCTTGAACACCATTGTGGCCCTGTAATGGGTTTACATCCCATGTTTGGGCCGAGTATCAAATCGTTCTTGGGACAAAAAGTGGTAGTATGTCCAGGACGAAACGATGATTCATTTCAATGGTTATTAGATTTGATTAAAAGTCAAGGCGGAGAAATAATCACTTGCACGCCTGAAGAACATGACCAAATGATGGTCATTATTCAAGCAACGCAGCATTTTTGTAGATTCAGTCTTGGCGTTTTTTTGGCAAAAGCAAATGTTGATATAGAGCGCAGTTTATCAATGTCAACTCCAAGCTATTGTCAAGAAATTGAAATTGTTAAACGGTTGTTTTCTCAAAATCCTCACCTATGTGTCGAAATTATGTTAGCTTCAGAAGAAAGATGTCAGGCAATTAGCTTTTTAGCTGATACTTACAGCCGCTTGGCAAGACTAGTAAAAAATAAAGATAGGGTGGCGTTAATTCAAGAATTTGAAACTACACAAAGGATTTTTCAAGAGTAAAAATAAATTTTTAGTATAGTGAATTTATGTTATAAATATATATAAAGTATGATAGCTTGTAAACTGATTTTTCGCACCATTCTCAATTAATTCTGTGGTGGGCACTACCAATAATGTAAAAATCATGGTTTGAGTGAACTTATACCATTTCACGAAATTATTGATACAAATTACTTTTCTTTCTCCCCCAGCTTCCCCAGCTTGCCATCTGTATCAATCTTCTGACTTTTCACGTCATGTGGAAAAGCTAACGCCAGACCTAACCCCCCAGCCCCCTTCCCTACGAGGGAAGGGGGAGAAATCAAAGCCTCTCCCCTACAAGGAGAGAGGTTTGGAAGCGGGGTTTTTCAGATACCGTGAAAAGTCAGATCAATCTGAAGGTGAAACAGTATTATGCAGTGCCCACCCTACAAAAATGTCAATAACGCAACTGGTGCAAGATATAAATAAACCTTAAAATTACGAATTAAAAATGTTGAATATAAAACCAATTCACCAAAATATTTCTGTTACTTTCCAGTATCAAATTCAGTTCACAAACAATGTGTTTAACTTGAAAAATCCGACGTTAGCGCAAGTGATTACAGAGGATGGAGAGAAAAAGCCAAAGAAAGTAGTAGCAGTAGTAGATGCAAAATTATTAGAGTTTTTTCCTGGGTTGCTCAAAGAATTAGTAGCATATACCAAGTTTTATGCAGAAATACTAACACTTGCAGTTGAGCCAATGATAGTTCCAGCGGGAGAAGCTGCCAAGAACGATCCAAAATTGGTAGATCAAATTCATCAGTTGATTGACACCGCCCGATTGTGTCGCCACTCCTACATTTTGGCTGTTGGGGGTGGGGCAGTGTTAGACTTGGTAGGATACGCAGCCGCAACAGCTCACCGAGGTATTCGTCTTGTTAGGATTCCCACGACTGTGTTAGCACAAAATGATTCGGGTGTCGGAGTCAAAAACGGTATCAATGCCTTTGGTAAAAAGAACTTTCTCGGCACATTTGCCCCACCTTACGCGGTGATTAATGACTCAGCCTTCTTGACTACTTTAAGCGATCGCGATTGGCGTTCTGGAATTGCCGAAGCAGTGAAGGTGTCACTCATCAAAGATGCTGATTTCTTCGATTTTATCCACAAAAACACCCCTGCACTCGTCCGTCGAGACATGGACACCATGCAACAACTGATTTATCGTTGCGCCCAGCTACACCTAGAACACATTGCCAACAGCGGCGATCCTTTTGAAATGGGTTCATCTCGTCCTTTAGATTTTGGTCATTGGGCGGCTCATAAACTAGAGCATTTGACAGATTATAGCTTGCGTCATGGAGAAGCAGTAGCGATCGGCATCGCTTTAGATAGCACCTATTCTTACCTCATAGGATGGCTTTCGCGATCGCAGTGGCAAAATATATTGAATACACTCTCAGCACTAGGTTTTTCTTTGTACGTGCCAGAACTAGCTGAACAATTATCAAAATTAGAACATCCCCGTTGTTTATTCCGAGGTTTGACAGAGTTTCAAGAACACTTGGGTGGACAATTAACTTTAACTCTGCTGCAAAGCATTGGCAGCAAAATTGAGGTTCACGAGGTAGATTTGTCCTTGTACAGACAAGCAATATTGCTGTTGCGTGAGTTTGTAGAAAAAAGCCAGACCTTGTTAACAGCCAGTTGAGTCAGTGGTTAGAAGTAGCCATAATCAACTACGAACATCATAACGAATGAAAACACTTTTTATCTTTGTGTCTTTTGTGGGTTAAAATTTTTTTACACTAAGACACAAAGTATTTTCAAGCTAGGAAGCAGCAGCATCAAAGTTAAATTCTTTACCTCAACTAGACGCGATATTTCTTACCTTAGATAGATGCATACAATCGCATTAATTCCTGTATTTTTACTTATAAAAATACTATAAACGAATAAAATGATACTCATATCTAAAAAATGTTCATTTATCAAATGTTGAAAATCGAGTACGCTAAATAAAGAATCGGCAAAGAAATAATATTGGCATTAACTTAGATTAAACATTAAAATTGTCACAAGTTTAATATAAAATCCCTTTCTAATTTACCTTTTGTGTAAAATTAGTTGCTCACAACGAATGACTCTAGACTAAGAACTAGTAATTATTGTATAGAGATGACTCATGATTGTTGATTCCTATTCCTACACAACCCTTGGTGGTGTTCATATTTCTCGCTCCATCACAGAAGTTAAGATAGAGACTGCTCTCGAAGATATTCTTTTCCACTTAAATTCTCAGCGTGGAGGCTTGTTAAATAGCAGCTACGAATATCCAGGAAGATATAAGAGATGGGCCATTGGCTTTGTCAATCCACCGCTAGAATTGAGTACACGGGACAATACCTTTACGCTCACAGCACTCAACGATCGCGGTCAGGTACTTTTACCATTGCTTAAGAAGTGCCTATCACACTCAAAACAACTTGGTCAAGTCAATCAAACCAATAACTATATCACAGGATTAGTTAAACCGACAAACCAATTCTTTGCCGAAGAAGAGCGCAGTAAACAACCTTCAGCATTTACAGTTATCCGCGAAATTCTCCATACTTTTTCTAGTGAAGAAGACGAGCATTTAGGATTGTATGGTGCATTTGGTTATGATTTAGTTTTTCAGTTTGAGCCAATTCAACAGCGTTTAGAGCGTCCCACAGATCAAAGAGATTTGGTACTTTATCTACCTGATGAATTGATTATTGTAGACTACTATCAGCAACGTGCATTTTGTTTTCAATATGAATTTGCAACAGTGCATGGCAGTACAAATAATCTGCCTCGCACAGGTGAATCTGTTGATTATCTAGGAAAGCGTCTTCTGCCAACTCAAACTGCTGACCATAACATAGGTGAGTATGCCAAACAAGTCGAGACTGTACTCGATTACTTCCGCCGTGGCGACTTATTTGAAGTAGTTCCCAGTCAAAACTTTTTTGAAAGCTGCGAACAACTACCCAGCAAACTATTTGAAACCTTAAAAGAAATTAATCCTAGTCCTTATGGATTCATTTTTAATCTTGGTGGAGAATATTTGATTGGTGCATCTCCAGAAATGTTTGTCCGAGTTGAAGGCAGACGTGTAGAAACTTGTCCCATTAGTGGTACTATTAGTCGGGGACAAGATGCCATTGATGATGCCGCTCAAATTCGTCATTTACTCAACTCACATAAAGACGAAGCTGAGTTAACGATGTGTACTGACGTAGATCGCAATGACAAATCGCGGATTTGTGAACCTGGTTCAGTACGAGTTATTGGTCGTCGGCAAATAGAATTGTATAGTCACTTAATCCATACAGTGGATCATGTCGAGGGCTTACTCAGAACAGAATTTGATGCCTTAGATGCATTTCTCAGTCATACTTGGGCCGTTACAGTCACCGGCGCACCCAAAAGAGCAGCAATAGAGTTTCTCGAACAGCATGAACGCAGCCCTCGACGTTGGTATGGTGGAGCAGTGGGCTATTTAAACTTTAATGGCAATTTGAATACAGGGTTAATCCTGCGGACAATTCGCTTAAAAGATGCGATCGCTCAGGTGCGAGTTGGTGCTACAGTCCTTTATGACTCCATACCACAAGCAGAAGAAAAAGAGACAATTACCAAAGCCGCAGCTTTATTTGAGACAATTCGTCGCGCCAAACAAACTAGCGAAAAAATTCAAGAGTCCGATTCCCTAACAGTAAGCAAATCTATTGCAGATGTTGGAACTAGCAAACGCATCTTACTGATAGACCATGAAGACTCATTTGTGCATACACTAGCCAATTACATACGACAAACTGGTGCCACTGTGACAACACTACGTCACGGCTTTCCAGAATCGCTATTTGACACAGAACGCCCCGACTTAGTTGTTTTATCTCCTGGGCCTGGTAGACCAAATGATTTTCAAGTTCCCCAAACTGTAGCCGCTTGTATCCGTCGTCAAATTCCCATTTTCGGAGTTTGTCTAGGACTGCAAGGCATCGTGGAGGCGTTTGGCGGAGAATTAGGAGTTCTCAACTATCCCCAACATGGTAAATCTTCGCGGGTTTTCGTTACCGATACCGATTCTGTTTTATTCAAAAACTTACCAGAATCCTTTACAGTCGGTAGATACCATTCATTATTTGCCCTAGCGCCAAGCTTGCCAAACGAACTGAAGGTGACAGCGATTTCTGATGACGACGTAATTATGGCCATTGAGCATCAGACACTCCCCATCGCTGCGGTTCAGTTTCATCCCGAATCCATCATGACTCTAGCAGGAGGAGTCGGTTTAGAAATGATTAAAAACGTCGTCTGTGCATACACACAAACTCAACAGACAATAGTGATTAGTTAGTTGTCAGTTGTCAGTTGTCAGTTGTCAGTTGTCAGTTGTTAGTTGTTATTTCTCCCTCATCTCCCCTGCTCCCCTGCTCCCCTGCTCCCCTGCTCCCCTGCTCCCTATCTCCCCATCCCCCTAGCCCCTAGCAGGTTATGACTCAGCAAGTTGCTCCTCGTCACATTCTTGAAGAAATTGTTTGGTATAAATGGCAAGAAGTTGCACAAATGCAGCAAGAACTGCCTCTAGCTGCTTTGCAAAATCAATTAACTGCTGCTCCACCTGTGCGAAATTTTCTCACAGCTTTGCAGCAAAATCCTAGCCAACCAAGCTTAATTGCCGAAGTAAAAAAAGCGTCACCCAGTCGCGGGATTATCCGGGCTGACTTTGACCCAGTAGCGATCGCCCAAGCTTATGATCGAGGAGGTGCAGCAAGTCTTTCAATCCTCACTGATCATAAGTTCTTTCAAGGCAGTTTTGATAATCTGGGAAGAGTGCGATCGCACCTAACATTACCTCTACTGTGCAAAGAGTTTATCATTGACCCCTACCAAATTTATTTAGCACGAACAGCAGGCGCTGATGCAGTATTGTTGATTGCTGCCATCTTATCAGACCAAAAACTCCAGGAATTTTTGCAACTGATTCATCAATTGGGCATGAATGCATTAGTAGAAGTTCATACCTTGGCTGAACTGGATCGAGTGCTAAATTTAAACGACCTACGTTTAGTAGGAATTAACAACCGTAACCTAGAAGATTTCACAGTTGATTTAGCAATCACACAGCAACTTTTGGCACAGCGCCAACAACAATTACAAAGTTTGGGCATCACCGTCGTTAGTGAATCTGGACTATATACACCTGCGGATTTATCTTTTGTTGCTCAAGCTGGTGCCCGTGCAGTTTTGGTAGGAGAGTCTTTAGTTAAACAAAACGACATAGAGCAAGCTGTACGGAATTTACTAAAAGATGATACCCCTGCTCTCGAAAAGGTATAGAAAAAACCTATTCCCTATTTCATTTCAACGCTAGTTATACCAATTTTCTAAAACAAGGCAACAGATTTAAACCTTCAATCCCTAATAAAATTAGACTTCTTAATTACGAACTAATATTAGGGGAATCTTTGCCAACCAAAAAATGCTTCTTGCAGAAGGCAGGGCGAAGGGAGAAATTAAGCACTCAAATAAATAACTTTCTTTATTCTTCTCCCTTAACCCTTTTCTTAAAACATTAGACTTCTTACTCCTCTCTGCGCCTTTGCGCCTCTGCGTGAGAAAACATTAATTATTACCCATTATTAGGTGAAATATTAGCATGGCTTCTATATCTGAGTACTTTCAAACTTTACGGGATCGCCAACAAACTGCCTTAATTCCCTTTATCACAGCTGGCGATCCTAACTTAGAAACCACTGCCGAGGCTTTACGCATTTTAGATCGCAATGGTGCTGACTTCATAGAGTTAGGCGTTCCTTACTCCGACCCTCTCGCAGATGGGCCTGTGATTCAAGCAGCAGCAACCCGCGCTTTACAAAGAGGAACAAAATTAGAGCAAGTGCTGGAGATGTTGCAAGATGTCAGTCCCAGCCTGAAAGCCCCGATCATTTTATTTACTTACTACAATCCCATTTTGCACCGTGGTATTAAACCATTTTTAGCAGAAATTGCTACTGCTGGGGTGCAGGGGTTAGTAGTGCCAGACTTACCCTTAGAAGAAGCAGAAGAATTAATACAAACTGCTGCAACCTTTGGCATTGACGTAATTTTGCTCGTAGCTCCTACTAGTTCTAGAGATAGGATAGAAGCGATCGCTCGTCAATCTCAGGGATTTATCTACCTTGTCAGTGTCACAGGTGTTACAGGAATACGTTCTCAAATCCAAGACCGAGTGAAGTATTTACTTACAGATTTGCGAAGCGTCACCGACAAACCTATCGGCGTTGGCTTTGGCATCTCAGGCCCAGAACAGGCATATCAGATAAAAGAATGGGGTGCAGATGCAGTGATTGTTGGTAGTGCCTTTGTCAAACGGTTAGCCGAAGGTACTCCATCACAAGGATTGCAAGCTATAGAACAACTTTGTCGAGAACTTAAAGCAGCAATTACAGAAACTCCATCTTTGCAAGAAGTGGGTATAGGGCATAGGGCATAGGGCAGGAATTATTCTCTTAGTTCCCCCCATCTCCCTCATCCCCCTCATCCCCCTCATCCCCCCCATCTCCCTCATCCCCCTCATCTCCCTCATCCCCCCCATCTCCCTCATCCCCCTCATCCCCCTCATCTCCCCCATCCCCCCCATCCCCCCCAGTTGAAATACAACAAGGATTTAAACCAGTGGTAAGCATACAAAACATCAATTCTAAAATCTCGCCTGCAACCGTGCAGCCTGACTCTTTAGGCAGGTTTGGAAAATTCGGCGGAAAGTACGTTCCTGAAACCTTAATGCCTGCATTAAGCGAGTTGGAAGCGGCGTTTCATCAATATCGCAACGAAGCAAGTTTCCAAGCTGAACTGCAAAACTTACTGCGGGATTACGTAGGAAGACCAAGCCCTTTATATTTTGCTGAACGCCTCACGGCACACTATGCCAGACCTGATGGCACGGGGCCGCAAATTTACTTAAAACGTGAAGATTTAAACCATACCGGCGCTCACAAAATTAATAACGCTTTAGCTCAGGTCTTGCTAGCTAAACGTATGGGCAAGCAGCGCATTATTGCAGAGACAGGTGCAGGTCAGCATGGTGTAGCTACTGCGACTGTGTGCGCGAGGTTTGGTTTGTCCTGTGTGATTTACATGGGCATCCACGATATGGAACGGCAAGCCCTGAATGTGTTTCGCATGAAATTGATGGGGGCAGAAGTTCGTCCGGTGGAGGCGGGTACAGGCACCCTCAAAGATGCAACTTCCGAGGCAATTCGGGATTGGGTGACTAACGTAGAAACAACACATTACATCCTCGGTTCTGTTGCTGGCCCCCATCCCTACCCAATGTTGGTGCGTGACTTTCACGCAGTCATTGGCAAAGAAACTCGCGTTCAGTGTCAAGAGAAATGGGGCGGTTTACCGGATATTCTTCTAGCTTGTGTAGGTGGAGGTTCCAATGCTATTGGATTATTCCATGAATTTGTGGATGAAGCTTCTGTGCGGCTAGTTGGAGTAGAAGCCGCAGGTGAAGGTGTGGATACAGAAAAACATGCAGCCACTCTCACAAAAGGAAAAGTTGGAGTTTTGCACGGTGCGATGAGCTATTTACTACAAGATGATGATGGTCAAGTAGTGGAAGCACATTCAATTAGTGCAGGATTGGATTATCCCGGCGTTGGGCCTGAACATAGTTATTTAAAAGATCTTGGTCGCGCTGAGTATTATAGTGTGACTGATAAACAGGCATTAGAAGCATTTCAAAGGCTTTCACAACTAGAAGGAATTATACCCGCCTTAGAAACTGCTCATGCGATCGCTTATCTAGAAACTCTCTGCCCTCAATTAAATGGCAGCCCCCGCATTGTCATCAATTGCTCCGGTAGAGGCGATAAGGATGTGCAAACAGTGGCGAAAGTCCTTAGTTATTAGTCCTTTATCCTTTGCTAATGATTAATGACAAATAACTATTAGCCATATGATAGCTGTAACTCAAGCCTCACCAGACAACATTCCCTCTAATCTTGACTCATACGACTGGCCGGCTTTATTGCAACAGTTGCTGAATCGAGAATCACTAACAAGTGCCCAAGCTACGGATCTGATGCAAGCTTGGCTAACAGATGCCATTCCCCCTGTACTAACAGGGGCGATTTTAGCCGCAATTCAAGCCAAAGGCGTATCCGCAGCAGAATTAGTTGGCATGGCCACTGTCCTGCAATCCCAAAGACTGGGGACTGGTGACTGGGGACTGGTGACTAGGGAAGAATTTTCCCAATCCCCAATCCCTAGTACCCAATCCCCAATCCCCCTAATTGATACTTGTGGAACTGGTGGAGATGGCGCTTCAACCTTTAATATTTCCACTGCTGTTGCCTTTGTTGCCGCAGGCGCAGGGGTAAAAGTTGCCAAACATGGCAATCGTTCAGCATCTAGCAAAGCTGGTTCCGCTGATGTGTTAGAAGCTTTGGGTATAAATCTCAACGCCAGTCCAGAGAAAGTACAGGCAGCAGTTGGTGAGGTTGGTATCACTTTTTTGTTTGCTCCAGGCTGGCATCCGGCACTCAAGGCAGTTGCTGCTTTGCGGAAAACTTTGAAAGTGCGTACTATTTTTAACCTGCTTGGGCCTCTAGTAAATCCGATGCGGCCCACAGGACAAATTATTGGTGTGAACGACCCACTTTTATTAGAAGCGATCGCTCAAGCGTTATCACAATTGGGATGTCGGCGAGCGATCGCACTCCACGGCAAAGAAAGGTTAGATGAGGCTGGTTTAGCTGACATCACTTACTTAGCCGTACTCCAAGAGCAAAAAGTACGTTCTTTAACCCTCAATCCTCAAGAACTTGGTTTAAGTCCTGCACCAACTGAGGCCTTGCGGGGTGGAGATGTCCAAGAAAATGCGGAAATTTTGAAGGCAGTTCTGCAAGGTAAAGGCACTCAAGCACAGCAGGATGTAGTTGCATTGAATACTGCTTTAGCTTTGCAAGTAAGTGAAACCATTGAAGGCACAACAGATATTTTAGAAAGTTGTGTTAAAGGTATTGCCCTTGCTAAGAAAGTTCTGCAAAGCGGTGCGGCTTGGACAAAATTAGAACAACTTGCTGAGTTTTTACGCTAATTGCTACCTGCTTGGCGCGGAGATGGGGAGCAGGGGAGCAGGGGAGATGGGGAGATGGGGAGAAACAGAATAATAACTCCTAACTCCTAACTCCTAACTTATAACTCCTAACTCCTAACTAAGCTTTGTTAACTATACAGAAGGAAAAAGAAGATGATTATAGTACTCAAGAGCGGTACGCCTGCTGAAGAAATCATTCGCATCAGCGAAAGTGTGAGTGATGGTTGGGGAGTCACCGTAGAAAAAAGTGTCGGTGTGCATAAAGTTGTCCTTGGGATAATTGGCGATACTTCTATCATCGATATATTGCAGATTCAAGAGATTAGCCCTTGGATTCAGCAAGTGATGCGAGTGCAAAAACCTTTCAAACGGGTTAGTCGAGAATTTCGACATGGAGAAGCTAGCGAAGTTGTTGTACCCACACCTAACGGTCGCGTCTATTTTGGAGAATATCATCCTCTAGTGGTAGTAGCTGGCCCTTGCTCTGTTGAAAATGAACAGATGATTGTAGAGACAGCAAAGCGAGTGAAGGCAGCAGGAGCAAAGTTTCTGCGTGGTGGAGCTTACAAACCTCGTACTTCACCTTATGCGTTTCAAGGACATGGTGAGAGTGCATTAGATTTGTTAGCTACGGCGCGGGAAGCTACAGGTTTGGGCATTATCACAGAAATTATGGATACTGCTGATTTACCGGCAGTGGCGAGAGTGGCTGATGTGATTCAGGTGGGCGCTAGAAATATGCAAAACTTTGCATTGCTCAAAAAGGTAGGCGCACAAGATAAACCGGTGCTGCTCAAGCGAGGGATGTCAGCCACAATTGACGAGTGGTTGATGGCAGCAGAGTATATTCTGGCATCAGGAAATCCCAATGTGATTCTTTGTGAGCGGGGAATTAGAACCTTTGATACAAAATATGCTCGCAATACTTTAGATTTATCAGTGATTCCAGTATTGCGATCGCTCACACATTTACCAATCATGATCGATCCGAGTCACGGTACTGGTAAATCTGAGTATGTTGCACCAATGGCAATGGCTGCTATAGCTGCTGGTACAGATGCCTTGATGATTGAGGTTCACCCCAATCCAGCTAAGGCTTTATCTGATGGCCCCCAATCTTTAACTCCTGAGAAATTTGACCGTTTGGTTCAGGAAATGTCAATTATAGGCAAAGTAGTTAATCGCTGGTCTACACCTGAATTAGTAACTTCTGTGTAGTTGTACTCACTTGCATTCAAAAGTATTTTTGCCGCCTATTTCTGTTGCCTACTTGATATTTGCTATTTGAATGCAATTTGGTCTTCATCAATAATTAGCGCATGAATATTTGATTTATTTCATGCGCTAAAAAATAATAGGAATACAAATAAAAAAAATATTTTTTAAATCTTGAAATTGTTGTGTTAATTAGTATGATTAATAATTAATAAAATATTTCCTAAATAATCATAATATTTATCATTAAAATATTAATAAACTTCGTTTAAGATATGTAGCAAACGCAAAAAAATAGTTGATATTCGACTGTCATAAATTACAAAAATAGTCAATAGCACAACCTGAGAAACTCAATAGAGCAATAGCTAACTCTAGCAATATAAAGCACAATATTCAGCTACGGATTTGGCTAATTTGTGTCTATATCATGTTCCAAACTTGACAAAATTCTGAACCGAAAAATAGGAGGATTAATTCTGATGACAGATTCAACTCAAGGTGGTAACAGCAACATTCCCTCAAGTGAAGTACTTCTCCAACAGCTTGAGCAATCACCCTTTGCTGATGTATTCAAGATCCCAAATGTAGATAAAGAAGAAGTACTTGAAGCTTTTGCCAAAGCCTTTAGTGATGGAGGTGTCCCAAATCCATTTCCAACTTCAGTTGGCACAGATGACCTTCCCTATAATGGAAATCCTTTTGCTGGTGAAAACTTCTGGAATATCTTCGCTGGTGGTCAAGATCCAACTAAAGGCCCTGGCGATCTCTTAACTGGCGGCAGTATCCCCAGTGGAGGCAGTATTCCTGGTAGCTCAGGTAGCTCAAATAACGTCGATCCTTTCGGCGAAAACTTCTGGGATACGTTCGGAGGAGGTAAAGACCCAACCAATAGCGAAGACTTCTGGAAGAACTTCGCTGAAGGTAAAGACCCAACTCAAGGTTTATTTACTGGTGGTAGTATCCCAAGTGGTGGCGAGATTCCATCATTCGGTGGTGGCGGTATTCCATCATTTGGTGGCGGTATCCCATCATTTGGTGGTGGTATCCTATCATTTGGTGGCGGTATCCCATCATTTGGTGGTGGTATCCCATCATTCGGTGGCGGTATCCCATCATTCGGTGGCGGACAGTAACACGTTCGCTTAGTAGCAGTCATTAAAATTACGGCACAAATCTGCCGATAAACACAGATGTCCTATCTGTGTTTATCTGTGGTTCAATTCGTAGTTGTCCCTCATCATGAGCTGAGCGATCGCATCCTGATTTTGTCATTTAAATTGTATTTTTGAGAAAAGACATTAAAACAATAGTTTTAAGTTATCTCTGCTGAAAGTAGAGTCAGGGTAAGCTGCTGAGTAGAGCAGGTATGATATTGTATTTGATTCAACTGAAAACTCCTATAATATCAAGTTCGGCTAATTACTTACGATCTAGTCGGTTTGCTTGGTAATAGGTAATGGGTAATAGGTAATAGGTAATACTCAAAACCAATTACCAATTACCAATTACCGACCTCCACAGATATCATAAGTGTTTAAACGGACATGATATAAAAAGCAAAAAAATTGACATAACAATCAAAAGATTAGTCATTGTAATGGCAGTATGATGTTTATAGCATGTATAGCAAAAGCCAGGTTAATAAAAATTTGATTGTTTTAATTACAAGTACTATATTGACTATATAATATTAACAATTATCAAGCTAAAGACGCTAATAAATAACAATTAATTAGAGTTATAAATACTAAAAAATAAATTATTTATTAGACTAAAATTATCTTGCTAACGCCCCATTTTTAGACAAAAAATTGAACTCAAAATAGGAGATTGGTACTAATGGAAGCGTCTGCTGTCAATCCCATTTATAGTGGTGAGAATACCTCCGGTGCGGGTAATTCCTTAGCTGGCAATATTGATGGTAATCCCTTTACAGGTAGCACTAGTAGTACTATTCCAGGTGGTGGCATTAACCCATTTAGAGGCGATGCTGGAAGTGAACTTCAGCAATTAATCTTTGATCGCTTGAAGTTAGTGTTGGGTGAAGACTTTCCAAATGATGCGAAAAATCCGTTTGCTGGCGGAAAGAACCCGTTTACAGATGGTAGTTCACTTCAGCAATCGCCTTTCGATCTGTTAAAGATAATCGGTGGTGACTACACACCCTATAGCGGTAATAACCCTGGTGCTGGTAGTCTACCCATTAACGAGGATAATGCACCAATTGGTAATGGCAACAAAGACTCTGGTAGCAATAACGCAACTCTTGGTAATTTCAATTCCAACTCTGGGAATGACAGCGCTATTATTGGTAATGGCAATTGGAACTTTAATAATCACAATGCAACCATTGGCAATGGTAATTGGCACTTCGGTGGTGACAACACAACTATTGGAAACGGTAACTGGTATTGGGACGACGGAAGTAACAATGCAACCCTTGGTAATGGTAATTGGCACTTCGGTGGTGACAACGCAACCATTGGAAACGGTAATTGGGATTTCGGTACTAACAACACAATTATTGGAAACGGCAACTGGGTATTCACCAGCGGCAATACAATCGTTGGTAATGGCAACTTGTTAACAGATACTGACAACACAATCATTGGTATTTACAGTAATACCAACAGTTTAGAATCTTTGACGCAAGGGATCAGAACTGATGTAGATAACCTGATTGACTCTCTCATAGGCAGATTCGGTGAAGAATTTCTGCCATTAACAAAAACTTTTGGATTATCAGACTCCGAGACGTTTAACCGACTCATTCTTTCTAGAGGTGATGCTACTAATGAGGGTAATATAGACACTGATATTCAGCAGTTTTTAGCGTCACTCAGTAGTATTTCAGGAAATGGGGCTTACCCGCCTGTGTATAATCCTCAGTCTGTTCCAGAACCTGCTTTTTCACTGCCGCTGGTAGTCATGGGATTCGTATGTTTGCTGTTGTCGAAGTTCAAAAAAAGAGTAGCTTAGTACATCGCATCATTTATTAGGTACAGTAATTGCATATATAGGCTTGGGTCTTTCGAGTTCGTTGTGGATGTTGTTTGTAGCTCGGAGTCTAGCAGGAATCATGGGTATGGCGTATATAGCAGACATCACTACGCCAGAAAATCGCTCCCGTGGTATTGGGATGCTGGGAGCAGGTATTGGGCTGGGTTTAATTTTCGGCCGGGCTATTGGAGGTCTTCTTACAGGAAGCGATCGCGGTAGTCTTAAACATGGCTGAAACACCTAAATTATGTGTAGTACTTATGTACGATGCCTAAGTCCTATAAGTAATCAATCAGACATAATATTACAGAAGAGGAATAATATCATGTCCGGGTTATTAGTTATGTTTCCCACAGTCGTTAAACCCCACCCCACCAAAGCATAGCTTTGGTGGGGTGGGGTTCTTCGAGTGTCATAAGCAATAAGCAAAGGACATGATATAAAACCATTTTGATAAAAAATAGCACAACAACTTGTTTTCTAAGTTGTTGTGCTATTCAAATGATTAACCAATCTCCAATGGCAAGTTAATTTGAGATTTTTATTCAATAATGGGACAAATTATTGCATTATTATTTTCATTTTTTACTGACCAATCTGAAAGTATTTCTTCTAAATCTTGTTTCAGAATGAGTAATTGCTGAATTTGTTCATCAATAGATTTAACCCTATTCTCTAGCTGAGATTTTATATGGTTACAGGGTAATTCACCCTGATCATGAACATGCAAAATTTCTTTAATTTCTGCTAAAGACAGCCCTAAAGTTTGAGCGCGTTTGATAAAGTGTAAACGAGTCAAAACATCAGCATCAAACAATCTAAATCCTCCTTCAGTTCTCCCTGATGATTTGACTAGACCAAGCTCTTCATAATAGCGAATAGTTTTAATCGGTACACCGCTTTCCTTAGCAACTGTACCAATCAGTTTTGGCTGTTTTTGGGTTAATGTATTTACCTCTAGGGTTAACATACTGACTTCTCTGGTATATGTAACTGTCTATCTCAATTTTAGACTCTCCAGTTAACTGGAGAGTCAAGCATTCACTAGATCATGCAAGCTTGTTGGTTGAGTCCATTGTTGACACAGGTTGAGAGGAGGCTGTTTGTTGACTAGCATCTGCTTGTACCGCGATCGCACCGCGAAACATATTCATACCACAGGTAAAAACATAATTTCCAACTCTTTTCGGTGTAAATTCTACAGCAGTCACTTGATTAAGTGGTAAATCGGCGGCAATGTGAAAGTCTGGAATCAGCACTTTTTCTAAGCAACTGCTGGGGTCTTTGCGGTCAAACAAAAGTCGCACGGGTTTCCCCACCTGCACTACAATCTGACTTGGTTCGTATCCACCATCTACAGTTACAGTGACTTCCTGGATACCCCCATCGGTTGCGACTGCTTGCTGAAACTTGGGTTTACTGAGTAAAAACCACCAAAGTTCTAAACCAATCAACCCTAAACCAGCAAGTGTGACTGCAACTTTGTTACTTAACGGCTGTTCAATGGGTTGAAATTGACTGGTTTGTTGTGTTTGAGATGGGTGCATCTGCTGAGACTTTTGTGCAACTGCTTTACCACAAGCAATTCCTAACACAACAGATAGACTTGCAATAGTACCGATAATTGCTGTTTTATTCATCTTCTTCTAGCCAAGTGTTTTAGGCTGAAACTTACGCAAACGTAAAGCATTGGTGACTACGGACACTGAAGAAAGAGCCATTGCTGCACCGGCGATGATGGGATTAAGTAACCAACCAAAGATGGGGAAAAGGATTCCAGCAGCAATAGGAATACCAACAACGTTGTAGATAAAGGCAAAGAATAGATTTTGGCGGATATTGCGAATCGTAGCGCGGCTGAGTTGGATGGCAGTAACGATGCCTTGCAAATCACCAGAAATCAAGGTGATGTCACTAGCTGCGATCGCTACATCTGTACCAGTACCAATTGCTATCCCCACATCGGCTTGAGCTAAAGCTGGTGCATCGTTGATCCCATCACCCACCATTGCCACAATTTGAGATTTTGGATTTTGGATTTTGGATTTTGGATTTGAGATTTTGGATTTTGGATTTTGGATTTTGGAGTTTGGAGAGAATATTCTCCCCTGCTCCCCTGCTCCTCTGCTCCCCTGCTCCCCTGCTCCCCCGCTCCCCTGCTCCCCTGCTCCCCCGCTCCCCTGCTCCCCTGCTCCCCTGCTCCCCTGCTCCTCTGCTTGCAGCGACTTAATCACCGCAGCTTTTTGGTCTGGGCGGACTTCTGCCAAAACGCGCTGGATACCAACTTCACGAGCGATGCTTTCTGCGGTGCGACGGTTATCGCCTGTGAGCATCACAACATCTAAACCAAGTTTATGCAATGCTCTTACCGCTGGGACAGAAGTAGGTTTGATGGCATCAGCAATACCCATCAATCCTTTAATTTCCCCGTCAACTGCAAGCCAAACAGCTGTTTTACCCAGGTATTCTAAGCGCTCTTTATGGTTTTGCAAAGCCTGAGTGGCAATACCCAATTCTTCCATCCAGCGTTGTGTACCAATTTGTACGAGACGATTGTCAGCGATGCCTTGAACACCACTACCTGCAACTGCTGCAAAATCTCGGACTTCTGCTAAGGTTACTTTTTGGAATTGGGCGTATCTGACAACTGCTTCTGCTAATGGATGTTCTGAGTTGCGTTCTACAGATGCCGCCAGTTGTATGAGCTTGATTTCGTTACCATTGAGAGTACCACTGTTTGTGACAAAATCTGTAACTGTTGGTTTACCCTCAGTGATAGTTCCAGTTTTGTCCAAGACAATTGTTTGGATTTTGTGTGCCAGTTCTAAGCTTTCAGCTCCTTTAATTAGGATACCATTTTCTGCACCTTTACCCGTGCCTACCATCACAGAAGTTGGTGTGGCTAAACCCAAGGCACAAGGACAAGCAATAATTAACACTCCAACTGTGGTGATTAGTGCTAGAGTCACGTTACCCATGATGTTGTACCAAATGATGAAAGTGAGGAGAGCGATCGCAATCACCGCAGGCACAAACCATCCGGTCACTTGGTCTGCTAGTCTTTGAATGGGAGCTTTAGAACCTTGAGCTTGCTGCACTAGTTGGACAATCTGTGCTAGTACTGTATCCTTACCGACTCGTGTCGCCCGGAACTTGAAACTCCCTGTTTTGTTGATGGTAGCCCCGATTACTTCATCTTTTGGTTGCTTTTTCACAGGCTGACTTTCCCCTGTCACCATCGCTTCGTCAACTGTGGATTTCCCTGCAACCACTTCCCCATCTACGGGAATCTTCTCACCAGGACGAACCAATATCACATCGCCAATCTGCACTTGCTCAATAGGCACATCTACTTCTTCCCCATTCCGAATTAGCCGTGCTGTTTTCGCGCTCAAACCAATCAGTTTACGAATTGCTTGGGAAGTTTGTCTTTTGGCACGGTTTTCTAACCACCGTCCCAAAAGAATTAAAGCAATAATCACAACCGCTGCTTCGTAATATACATCTGGCTTTAATCCTTGAGCTACAAAAAAACCGGGGAAAGCTGTTGCAAATAAAGAATAGGTATATGCTGCTCCCGTACCCAGAGCAACTAAAGTATCCATTGTTGCTGCGTGGCGTTTTAAAGTTTTCCAAGCGTTTTTAAAGAAATCCGCACCAGACCAGAACAACACTGGAGTTGTTAGCACCAGCTGTACCCAAGAATTATGCAACCATTCTGGAATGATAGGCAAATCCAAACCGATCATCATGGGTAATGACCCAATCACCAGCACAGCACCAATAACCCCAGCCACAATCACTTTTCGCAGTAGATAACGGGATTCTCGCAAACGAGTTGTTTTCTCGGCATCATCTTCTGCTACCATCAGGTTTTGTTCTGGGAGTGGATAGGCAGAGTAACCTGCTGCGTCTACTGCGTCTTGGATGGCTTGTATACTAGTTGTTTTGGGGTCATATTCAACTGTTGCTTGTTCTGTTCCAAAGTTCACACTACATTCATTCACACCTGGGACAGAACTGATTGCTTGTTCAACGCTTCTGGCACAAGAAGCGCAACTCATACCGCGCAGTTTGAGTGTGGTACTTTCCATCTTTTTGGTTCCTTTACACTCATTTGTTTTGACAAGATGAGAAAATTCAACAATTCTTCAAGGTAGGGAATCAGGAATGGGGAATCGGGAATAGAATTGCATAATTATTCCCTCCTACTGTGAACAACGGGTTGAAATCAAAAGCAACTAACGTGCAGACGGTTTCAGGCAGGGATTTTGACCCCGCCTAAAACAGGACTATTTCCCGTTCCTTGTTCTTTGTTCCCTTCCCTTTTAATTAGATGCCACCGAATAGCCAGCAGCTATAATTGCTTCTGTCACTGCTGTTTCGGATGCCTGGGTTTCAACGCTGACTAGCTTCGTTTTTGGATCGGCCCCAACCTCAGCCGTAGGATCAACTGCTTGGATGGCTTTTGTAATGGTTTCTCCACAAGCAGAACAAGCCATGTTAGGAACTGTTAGCTGAAGTTTCATGTTTAACTTTCCTTTGATCAACTAATTCCATTGTGAAGTCTCCATCTTACTGGAGAGTCAAGAGGGTAAAGGAAAATTTTTTGGCCTTGTCTAACAGTGCTAGGATTCACATTATTTAAAGGCTGTAAATATTGTATTGTCAAGGTTATGGCGATTTTGACGAGTCTCCAAGGTTTTTGCCCCCGCTTCGATTTGTCAAACATCAAGTTAATAAACCAATCATAAGGCGATCGCTTGCTCTTGTCGAGGAATTTCTCAACAGTCCGGAGAGTATCAAGCGATCGCTTAAATAAGCAAAGCTAATATGTCTCATCAGCTTTACAAAAGTTAAAGTACTTGATTAACTTTTGTAAATGAGTGTAAATTACTATCACAGGCAAAAACAAAAACGCCTGATACATACATCACAAACGCAATCATCAAACCATGACCGCAACCATTCAACAGCGCAGTAGCGCCAAAGTATGGGATCGCTTCTGCGAATGGATCACCAGCACCAACAACCGTCTATACATCGGTTGGTTCGGCGTACTGATGATTCCCACCCTACTAGCTGCAACCACCTGCTTCATCATCGCCTTCATCGCCGCACCTCCAGTAGATATCGACGGAATCCGCGAACCAGTAGCAGGTTCCTTACTGTACGGAAACAACATCATCTCCGGTGCAGTTGTTCCTTCTTCCAACGCTATCGGTTTACACTTCTACCCAATTTGGGAAGCAGCATCTCTTGATGAGTGGCTGTACAACGGTGGCCCTTACCAACTGGTAATTTTCCACTTCTTGACAGGCGTATTCTGCTACTTAGGTCGTGAATGGGAACTATCCTACCGCTTGGGTATGCGTCCTTGGATTTGCCTAGCATTCTCCGCACCAGTTGCAGCAGCAACCGCAGTCTTCTTGGTATACCCAATTGGACAAGGTTCCTTCTCCGATGGTATGCCCTTGGGAATCTCTGGAACCTTCAACTTCATGATTGTGTTCCAAGCAGAACATAACATCTTAATGCACCCCTTCCACATGTTAGGTGTGGCTGGTGTATTCGGTGGAAGCTTGTTCAGTGCAATGCACGGTTCTTTGGTTACTTCCTCCTTAGTTCGTGAAACCACCGAAAACGAATCACAGAACTACGGTTACAAATTCGGTCAAGAAGAAGAAACCTACAACATCGTAGCTGCTCACGGTTACTTCGGTCGCTTGATATTCCAATACGCTTCTTTCAACAACAGCCGTTCGTTGCACTTCTTCCTCGCTGCTTGGCCTGTAATCGGAATCTGGTTCACCGCACTGGGTGTAAGCACAATGGCGTTCAACTTGAACGGTTTCAACTTCAACCAGTCTGTGATTGATTCTCAGGGTCGTGTGATTAACACCTGGGCTGACATTATCAACCGCGCTAACTTGGGTATGGAAGTGATGCACGAGCGCAATGCTCACAACTTCCCTCTCGATTTGGCTGCTGGTGATGAAGCTAGAGTTGCTTTAACTGCACCTGCTATCAACGGTTAATTTTAGCCACGTCTAATCAATTAAAAAGCGCTCTCCCAATAGGGGGGGCGCTTTTTGCATTGGCTGTTCGATTCTTACTCAAACCTGATCGCGATCGCACTTTTTCAGCACAGCTAACTCAAGGTTCTATTGTGTGAAAATAAATCTAACTATTTTGGAGTTGCAAACGTGGCTTGGGTAGCTGGCGATCCGTTGCAAGGTGGAAAATACATCATTGAAAGAGAGTTAGGAAGGGGACGCTTTGGCATTACCTATTTGGTAAGAAACAAAAATAGCGATCGCCTAGTGGTGAAAACCTTAAATGATGACCTGCTCAATTCCCTTACCCAACCGGAACGCGGACGGTTGGAAACAATGTTTTGGCAGGAAGCGATAAAACTGACGCGGTGTAAACATAAGCATATTGTGCAGGTTGCAGAACCATTTAAGGAAGGAGAACATTGGTGTTTGGTTATGGAGTATGTTGATGGCGTGAGTTTAGCCGACCGTCGCCAACCAATACTTTCTGAAACAGAGGCACTACAATATATTCAGCAAATTGGGGAAGCTCTAATAGTTGTACATGAAAATCGGTTGATTCATCGGGATGTGCATCCGGGAAATATCTTTTTGCGGGTGCGAGAGGGACAAGCTGAAGCGGTGCTGATTGATTTTGGTCTAGCTCTAGATTTTGACCATATATTAACCACATCTCGAACTAAGGAAACTTCCGAGGGATTTACGCCACCTGAGCTTTACGCTCAACATACTAAACCAACTGGGGCGTATAGTGATATTTATTCTTTGGCAGCAACTCTGTATGAACTTGTGACCGGAAGAACGCCAGTTAGTGCGCTGAAACGTAAAGCGGACAACGCTCCTTTAGTGGAACCGAAAATATATAATCCTCAAATTAGCGATCGCGTCAACCGAGCAATTTTAACAGGTATGAAGCTAGACCCCAAACAGCGATCGCAGTCAATGCGAGAATGGCTTGATTTATTGGGGTTGACTGGGGAAACTAGCAAGACCCAGACACCTGTACCTCCTGAAGCAAAATCAAAAATTAATTGGATTGCTGTTACTGCCATTGCAACCTTAATTGCAGCTATTGGAACCTTTTTTTCAGGTATGGCTGGTTTGATTCCGATTTTTAGACCATCCCCGTCTCCTAGCCCACCGTCATTGTCTCCTAGTCCGTCATCTAGCAAAACACCGTAGATTTAGGTACACTCTCATTAGGATGCTGGCGTTAAAGTATTTTTCTTTACTTAGAGGTATTCATGCCCTGGATAGCAGGACAACAATTGCAAGGTGGCAAATATGTAATTGAGCAAGTCCTGGGACAGGGTGGATTTGGGATTACTTACAAAGCGTTGCATGTTGAATTAAACCAGACAGTTGTCATCAAAACACCCAATGAATATCTTAGCCATGACCCGGAATATGAGAACTATATAAAGCGATTTATCCAAGAAGGGCGAATACTGGCGCGTTTATCTCAAGACCCCCATCCTCATATTGTGGGAGTGATTGACTTGTTTCAAGAAGGTGCTACCCACTGTTTAGTGATGAACTTTGTTGAGGGAGAAAATTTGTTTGAGGCGGTGAGGCGTAGGGGGGCTTTACCAGAAGCAGAGATTTTACCCTGCATCCGCCAGATTGGGGAAGCTTTGAACGTAGTGCATCAAGCAGGGTTAGTACACAGAGATGCTCACCCTGGAAACATCATGCTGCGAAGAAATGGTAAAGCTGTTTTGATTGACTTTGGAATTGCTAAAGAACTTGTGCCTAAAACTTTGAGTTCAACAAGTAATGCAGGTAATCGGGGATTTGCACCCTATGAGCAGATGACTAGAGGCAGTCGAGAGCCAACGGTTGATATTTACTGTCTGGCTGCCACACTCTATTATGCGGTGACAGGTCAACCCCCTACAAATTCTCTAGCTCGCAAGCTCGATAATGCTTCTCTGACTCCACCTAAACAAATTAATCGAGGCATCAGTGACAAATTAAATCGGGCAATTCTCAAGGGTATGGCGCTAGAGGCAAAAGACCGTCCTCAATCAATGCAGGCGTGGTTGGCAATGCTAGAAGCACCAAAAGCCACATCTCCACCGACTGTTGAACCAGTTTACAAAAAAGAAGTTGTTCGTCTCCCAGCCGAGCCAAACTCAAACGCACTTCTAGGTAAAGCAGCTACTAGAATTATTCCTTGGGGCTGGTTGGTTGGTGTATTATTGAGCCAGGTATTCATAAGTTACTTTTTAGCTGCGTCTAACGCTCCGTTCTGGGCTTGGGCTGGGGCTGTGGCTTGGGCTGGGGCTGTGGCTTGGGCTGGGGCTGGGGCTTGGGCTTGGGCTGAGGCTTGGGCTGTGGCTGGGGCTGTGGCTGGGGCTGGGGCTGAGGCTTGGGCTGGGGCTTGGGCTGGGGCTTGGGCTTGGGCTTGGGCTTGGGCTTGGGCTGTGGCTTGGGCTGGGGCTGGGGCTGGCGAGAGATTACTAGAATCCTTTAACAAGTTTCATACTTTTTTGATTTTGGCTGGTACTTCTGGTCTAGGATTGGGTTTGGGATGGCTAGGACACTTTGTCCTTAACGCAAAACCATAGCTTACTCAAGTTCCAAAAGCTAACTAGAAAAATATTTTAACGTGAGTTCGACAGATTTAAAAGACCCCTCTCCAAACCTCTCCCCTGAAAGGAGAGAGGCTTAAAAACCCTAATTTTTCGTTCTTTATCCAGAATTTAAAAGCCCCTCTCCGCCTCGGAGAGGGGTTGGGGAGAGGTTCATCGAACTCACGTTATTTTATAGCTGTTGTAAGTATTGGAAGCGATCGCACTTTTAACCTATTCCAAAATATTAGGCTTCTGGCTCAACACCGAGCGCGATTGTTCGCTCTTTCATCCATTCAGCACATTAAAAAATGGGTGGCGCAATTGTTGAGAGTGCTTTCTTTAATTCTTGTAACAACGATTCTAGAAACATCATATCATTAGTGATATCTGAGACTTGATCTTCATTTAAATTTTCTGTCTCTAATTGCGTTTGGTAAGCTGAAATCCTGTATTCTAGCGCCTCAACAATAAATCTAATTGCTTTAGGAGAAAAATTCACGTTCAATAACTCCCTTAATTGACTTTGTAAAATCCCTCACCAACTATCCGCAGAGCAGTTTTATAGTCTTCCATCCGCATAGTGTAGCTTGGTTCCCACAGCCAGTGGTTGCCATAATCATTCACCAAGCGGAGTTCGTTGGGAATATCAGTTCCTCTATCCAACTTCCACCAATTTTTTCCACCCCCCTGAACTGCAAAGGTTGAAATTCCCCCTGAACCTGCAACAACCCAAATCTCACCATTTTCAGAGTAAGTTTCAATGTCTTTGGAACGAATATTATCTATTCAAGGAAGAAGTCACGTTTCCCATACGTTACAAATCAACGGGGGTTTTTCTCATACCAATCAGCCAAAAACTTAGGCTTCTGGTTCAATACCAAGCGATCGCAATTGTGCAGCTAAACGTTCAGCCCGTTGGCTTTCCTGTTCTGCTCGTTGACGTTCTTGTTCAGCCCGTTGACGTTCTTGTTCTGCTCTTTCTTCACCAGTACTCAACAAATTACCTTGCAAATCCCACCAACGCAACCAGGGTAATTCCATATTCTGGTATTCTCCCTGCCAAATGCCTAACTCGACTCCCAAAGGAGTTATGGGATAGTGTCCGCGCTCATTTACTGTTAATAAGTGATACTGTCCTTCAATTAAGTGATAAACTTCTACACTGGCTTTACTCACTTCATAAATGCCATAAAAAGCTGGATGAATCACCTGCTCATAAATCCAAAATTTACCTTTCCAAGGAGTTTTGTCTCGTTCTTCTGCACCGTTTCCAGAGACAAATTCTAATACAATTAACGGGGCAATAAACTCTTGCCAAAGCACATAAGAACGTCGCGTTTGTCCATTGAGCATAGGCGGTACATTGGGTACATAAAACCAGTCTGGTGCTTCTGCACCTTTTTCTGGCGGGTCAGTCATGCGCCAATAGATACCGCTATCTTGTCCAATACAGTATTGTCCATCAGGATGGCGTTTTTGCAACACTGGTTTAATGGAGTCTGTGAGTAAGATGCTTTGGGGATGTTCCTGAAAGTTTTTCACGAAAGTACCATCAGACTCAGGTAGCTGCGTATGGTCTGGGAAAGGAGTCAGATCAGTAGTTGGGTTGGTTGCAGAGGTCATAAGGCTACCTTTGCAGTAGATAAGGATTGTTTTTTAGTTTAGCAGGCTTAGACCCGGTAATGTCTGGGCAGCTTGAAGTTAAAGACTTATGCTTCTGGTTCAACACCAAGCGATCGCAATTGTGCAGCTAAACGTTCAGCTCGTTGGCGTTCTTGTTCAGCTCGTTGGCGTTCTTGTTCAGCTCTTTCTGAGCCAGTTAACAACAAATTACCTTGCAAATCCCACCAACGCAACCAAGGTAATTCCATATTTTGATATTCTCCCTGCCAAATGCCTAACTCAACTTCTAAAGGAGCTATAGAATAATGTCCGCGTTCATTTGCTGTTAATAATTGATACTTTCCTTCAATTAAGTGATAAACTTCTACACTAGCTTTTTTCACTTCATAAATTCCGTAGAAGGGAGGACGTATCACTTGCTCATAAATCCAAAATTTTCCTTTCCACGGAGTTATGTCTCGCTCCTCACTACCATCTCCAGAGACAAATTCCAATACAATCAATGGGGCAATAAATTCTCGCCACAATACATAAGACCTGCGTGTTTGTCCATCGAGCAAGGGCGGTACATTTGCAACATAAAACCAGTCTGGTGCTGCTGCACCTTTTTCTGGCGGGTCAGTCATGCGCCAGTAGATACCGCTATCTTGACCAATACAGTATTGCCCATCAGGATGAAGTTTTTGCAATATCGGTTTAATTGAGTCTGTGATTAGAATGCTTTGGGGATGTTCCTGGAAGTTCTTCACGAAAGTACCATCAGACTCCGGTAGCTGCGTATGGTCTGGGAAAGGAGTGAGGTCAGTGGTTGGGTTGGTTGCAGAGGTCATAAGATTACCTTTGCACTGGATAAGGGTTGTTTTTTAGTTTAGCAATGAAAGGGGAGAAGATGCGATCGCAGTGTTTGTGTAAAGCTAGACTCACGCAGCCAAAACTTGATTAAATGAAATCACATGCTGGCTCTTTTTTTAATTCAGCCTTGAGATTATTGAATTTTCTGCCCGATGTACCCAATGATGACAGGACTTACGCAACTGGCACAGGCGATCGTTAAAATATAGTGCGTTTGTACTATACAAGTGACGCAACAGGCACAGGGCGATCGCTAGTTGATAGTACATGAGTATTAATTTAATCCGATTCCGAAAGCTTAGTCAACGCATAAGAAGTCGCTGCAAAAGGAAACACTATTGAAATATTTATGAGAAAATAGGTAGAGGTTGTATTAGATAAATGTTGCTTAAGGTAATGAGATAACTCAAGCTTAATTACTGCCAATACTTATTAAGTAGTCAAATTAATTATACAATTACCAATTTGGCAGAGCCTCAGCGAGAGTATTAGCCATGATGCAATTAACTATTATTTGAAAACCGAAAAGTTAACACCTCGTTTATTATGGGATAACGTAAAAGAGGTAGTTGAGTTTGATGACAATGGTTACATAATATTTGATGATAGCGTTTTAGATAAAAGGTATTCTGAAGAAATAGAAATAGTCAGAAGACAATATAGTGGTAACGAACATGGCGTACTCAAAGGAATTGGTGTAGTAAGTTGTGTATATGTGAATCCTAAAGTTCAAAGATTTTGGGTAATAGATTACCGCATTTTTAATAAAGTATCTTGCTTATTAGACAGCTAATGAGCAGGGCAAGATGCATGCATATAGCATGAAAATTTACATTTTTACTTTGTTGTCGAGCCTCGATAAATTCGCTCCATTTGCTTTGGAGAAAGCACTGTCATTGGAAACCCTGTATGTGTAGAAATAGGGGGTTTCTGGGATGATTCAAACGCCTGTTGTTGAGTTTTAGTTAAAGGTGGGCTAAGTCGTGTCTCATCTATCTCCGATGGGAGAAGCTGATTTAGGGACAAGACATAGGCGTGCTTTTGTGGGTCGTATGCTAAAACTTCTCCTGTCTCGATTTGATAAATCCAAGCATAAATTTTGAGTTGCCCTTGATGCAGCTTAGAGCGAATCACCGGATAAGTCCGTAAATTTTCAATTTGGGTAAGTACATTCTCAGCAATAATTATTTCTAATAATTCTTCGCCTTCGTAGTCGCTATAATTGTCTTTCACCAATCGTCGGGTTGCCTCTGCATACTTGAGCCAGTCATGTACAAGCGGCATTTCTACCCGCAAGCTGTCTAACTTCATTAAGCCTTTCATCGCCCCACAATGCGAGTGACCACAGACAATAATTTGTTGAATGTCTAATGCTTGAATAGCATATTCAATTGTTGCCCCTTCCCCGCCATTAGTCGCACCAAATGGTGGAATAATGTTGCCTGCATTGCGGATAACAAACAATTCACCTAATCCGGCTTGTGTAATCAAGTTTGGATCGATCCGCGAATCTGAACAAGTAATAAATAGTACCCTGGGCTTTTGACCATGAGAAAGTTGCTCAAACAGTTCTTCATTGGCAGAAAAGTAACTACTTTTGAATTCGCGCAAACCTTTAATCAATTTTTTCATATCAGTAGCTAAATCAATAAGTCATGCTTGAAATTTCTACGAAAAATTTGGTGATCCAATTAAGAAATTAGGAACGTGCAAAAGCAACAAATAGTTTAGATCATTGACTTTGCTTAGTTTCATTTTATTTCCAAATAGTTAGACACCATTAACCAAAATTGTTAATTCAATTAGGTTAACCATATCTATAAACAGATTGACTCAATTCATCGACTTTTGCCATTGCACCACCGAGTTAGTCAAAAGGTGAAATTTATTTTTGTATTGTTTAAGCAGGCTTGCCAAACTACCCTCTATGGCCGCAGTTTTAATGTGAAATCAATCTTTGATTGGTAAGCTACAGAGGCATGAGGCCCACCAGGGGCAACTAACCCACATTGCGGGGGCAGCCTACGGGTGCCACAAACTCCTCTATTCTACAACGATTATGATTCTTCTTGACTCAGCACTTAATTTACTGAAAGTTCCGTATGAGCGATCGCTAGGGAATTCGACCTCAATCATCAATCTGCATTATGGAGATGCGTTTGCCTTAGCCAGTACATTCTCTCATATTGTATCCATACTTCCAACATCTGTCATAGGTGAGATTTATTTTATATCTTGAAGAAAAGTAACCAAAGTTTTTTGTATCAAGTTTTTTCAACTGTCAAGGGCTATTTACTTCTAATTTAATTAAAAAATAACTCATGTATGTATAACTTCTTTAGTAGTTGCAAGCTCTATCTTTAGGTCTATGACTTTTTGAAAAATAATACTTATTATTAGTTATTTAACTTTTGAACGTAAAAGCTTAAATTTATGGAAATAAACAAGTAGGTATTGCTAGCTAAAAAAGGATATTAAATTACTAGCTGTATGTATGGTTTTGTGAGCTAATAATTTTCCAAAAAAAATTAGTAATACATACAAATAAGGATAATACTTATGATTAAACAATTGAAACTTCCTGGACTTCGCGATGATATTGATGAATTTGAATATATTCGCGAATGTGGAAGCGTTAATAGCAACTCGCCAAAACCAACTGCTTGCATTCTGCTGATTGGTGGTGCAGAAGGAGAAACATCTGGAGAAGATTCAGCTACACGATGGTTTCTCAAACGATTAGATAGGGGAGATTATCTAGTTTTGCGCTCACCAAGGATTGGCAGACAGGCTGCTTGGATTTGTGATAATTATCGAGATTTTGTCAGTTCATCTGCTGAACTTGCTATCAACAGTAGAGAAGCTGCTAATCATCCAAAAGTTCTGCAATACATCCGTGATGCCGATGCTCTATTTATAGCGGGGGGAGATCAAAATGATTATGAAGATTATTGGGAGGGGACAGGTGTAGAACAAGCAATTAACTACTTAATTAATCAAAAAAAAGTGCCGATTGCTGGCACTAGTGCTGGTATGGCTATTCTCGGCGACTATTATTATGCACCAGCTCATCAAGGAGTGCTAAGTTCAGAAATTTTGAATAATCCCTTCCACCACAATACAAAAGATATTTATTACAGCGACTTCATAAAAGTGCCAATTCTCAAAAATGTAATTACAGACACGCACTTAGACCGGATTGACAAAGAGCATCCTGAACCAAGATATGGAAGAAATGTTGGATTTTTAGCTAGAGTTTTCTATGAAAAGAATCATGAAATTCCAGTTTATGGTATTGGCTTAGAAGAAGGTGCATTTGTTGCCATTGATGAAAAAGGAATTGCTCAGGTGTTTGGCAATGGCACAACTCAAGGACAAGATGCATATTTTCTGCAAACTAATGGTGCAGCACCAGAACAAATCAAACAGGATTTGCCTTTAATATGGAATAATAATGGACAAGCTGTGAAAGTCTATAAAATTTCAGGAACTCCAGAAGGTAATGGACACTTTGACCTCAATAATTGGTCAAACGCTTCGGGTGGAAGTTGGGAATACTGGTTTACCACTGGAGGAATGTCTGGTTTCAAGAGAAAACAAGTTCAGTCTAGTTTTTGAAAATTTAAGGATATTCAGTTCATGGAATCATCAGATTTTGCAGATATTTTCCAGAGAAGAAAAACACATTTCGTTTTGTGGGGTCTGAAATCTTCAACAACTTATACACCTCAACTGGTCATAGGTGAATTTTTAGCAGGCAATCCGCCAACACTCACAAATCAAAAAAACTATCCGCTGAAACTTGTTTCTAGTTTTTCAGATCTTTGGGAAGTTCCTGCGGCAAAATGTAATTTAAGTGATGGAAAGGTTTACCACTATTGGTTTGAGGTACAAGACACAGAACCAGAGAAAAATCCCTCTGCTCAGATTTATGTCAACGATCCGCTCGCTCATACAGTTGACTGGCGTTTAATAGCACCGAGGCTTTCTTTCCCCTACAACGATGATGATCGACGAGCAGCATCTGTGATTAAATATCGAGGAGGAATACTTGTCCCTTGCGATCCTGGTGGTGAAATTCCAGATTTTTCTGGAGAGCCAAATTCCAACGTTTTACCTCCAAATAACCGTATGGTTTTATACGAGCTTCCTACTGCTTGGTCAAAAGGGAACTTAAGCTCTGGTTTGGAGAGTGGTGTTGGCACTTTTGCCGATGTCTTGGCTCTGATAGAGCGAAATGCTGATGGACAAAATTTCTCAGATTTATTAGTCGTTCAACCAGGATCATCTTATTTGACTGATTTAGGTATTAACGCTCTAGAATTATTACCTCCTGCTGATAGTTTTTATCGCAGAGAATGGGGTTACGGAACGACTAATTTTTTAGCTCCAGATCACGAACTAGGTTTTCCTGAAGGCAATAGTTCTCCTACAGCAAATTATCAGCTTGCTGCATTGATTGCCGCCTGCCATAAAAATCAGATTCGCTTCTTTGTTGATATGGTAATGGCATTTGCTAAACAAGGTTCTTTCCAATGCATTAACTTTGACGACTTTCACATTAATAAACCAGAAGATAATCCAAATGACCCTGATGCGTTAACTTCAACAAGAAGCTTTGGCAAAAAAGAAGTTAGGAATGGATTTGGTAGTAGTCTTTTTCGTTATGCAAAAGAAATCAATCACGCTTACGACCCAATTTCAGGAACTAAAAAATCTGTCTTTCCTGCCCGTCAATATATGATGGCTTCCTTAGTGCGTTGGATGATAGACTTTCGTATTGATGGTATCCGTCTGGATAGTATTGAAAATGTCTTTAATTGGGATTTTATTCGAGATTTTAAAGATTTTGCAAGAACCCTTTGGAATCAGCGATGGAATAACCAAGGTCTATCTAGCGTTAGTTCTGAAGCGAATTCTAGATTTTTAGTCGTAGGGGAAGAACTAAGCATTCCTCAAGAACTCATACGACAGGGAAGACTAGATGGGTTGTGGAATGATCAATTTAAAAAATACATCCGATCTGCAATTATTGGTCAAAATGCTGCAAATGAATCTAGTTTTGAGTGGACGGTTAGGAAAGCAATTGATAGCCGTGAGGTGGGTTTCTCTGATGGTTCTCAAGCAATCATTTACTTAACTTCTCACGATGTTGAAGGTTTTGGCAACGAACGTCTTTATAATTTTCTCGGAACAATTTATGAGAAAAAGCAACGGATACAATTAGCATTTGTATGTCTTTTAACCGCAGTCGGCATTCCCATGATACTTGCAGGAGATGAATTTGCCGACGAACATGATAGATTTGACAATAATGGAAATGTGACTCAAAGTGGTGGAAAGCAGGTTGATCCTGTCAATTATTCACGGTTGG
Organism: Nostoc sp. UHCC 0702; assembly: GCA_017164015.1. Taxonomy (GTDB): domain Bacteria; phylum Cyanobacteriota; class Cyanobacteriia; order Cyanobacteriales; family Nostocaceae; genus Amazonocrinis. Next base: position 5,112,172 of record CP071065.1, on the reverse strand, counting down.
AAAACCCTGATAATGAATGGAGAAGAGAGCTTGTGAAGTATGTCTCCAGATTAATTAAGTTCCGTACTAAAACCGATGCTCTTTCTGTAAACGAAACAAAATTTATTCATATTGACTTTAGTGCAGGGAAAAGAGTTTTGGTCTGGCAGCGTGGACGAGAGGGAATTGACGACCCTGTGATAGTAGTGGCAAATTTTTCTGATTTTGGAACTGATACGAGAAATCCTGGTGCAGAGTACAGGATTTCTAATTGGCCAGCAACACCACCAGGACGGAAGTGGATAGAAATTACACAGGAGCGCACTGTCAATCCTAATTTTGTGGGTCGTGAACCTATTTATCCTTGGGAAGCGAAGGTATATACATTAAACTAATACCAATTTAAATAATCTTTGCGACACATGGATTAGCTGTAGGGGCGTACAGCTGTACGCCCCTACTATCTGTTACATTCTTTTTTTTAATTGGTATAATTTTTCGTAATTAGTACCTGCCCTGAGCAAATTTTGGCTAGCCTTAATGCTATGTTCAGCGCTTATTTCGTGACCTCGCTGGGGAGTGATGCAAAGAACTGTTGCAACGCATCTTCTGCTAAATAGGTCAAGACTTTTTCTTTGTATGTCAACAACGATGCGTTAGTGGCAGCATGTTCATTGACACAGACTGCTACTGCCTCAAGCTTAGGCTGTGGTCTAATCAACTGATAACCAAAAGATGTAATGCCTATAACCTCTCGTGCAGTCACCGATATCCTATTTTTATTTTCATCCCAAAGGTTGCTCCATCTTAAGGGGGATGCAAAGTGAAATTCAGTTAGTGCGTGAAGGCCTCCTAGCAACCATGCATCATTAGCAAGTAGCGACCAGTTTTGTGAACTCAAGATACTTCCACTTTGTTGATTGAAATCTTCGTCTAGAGTTAAGAGATTTTTTTTCATATCCTCATCAATGCTAGGAAAGCTTTCATCTGAGGGAATTAAGACAAATTGACCATCTGCTCCTTGAGTTTTGAGTTGTAAACGTCCAACAATGGTAATACCTAAAAGTGATCCTGCCTTTGCTTTTTGATAGATGGCATAAGCTACATCCATTTTTTCTGGTTGTAGAGATGAATCTGAGTAATAGGTTGAACCACAGGACTGGGCATCCCTTTTAAAATCTTCTTGAGAATTGTACATATTTAACTTGTGTCAGTACTTATATGAAATACACTTTTAACAATACAGCTATCTGATAGATATTAACCAAAATTTTTCAGTAATTTGCTGTTAGTACTATAGTTAGTGAGCAATCTTACCCACTAACTTCTGTGCGTATTGTAAATACTTTGGCAATGTACTAAATGGGAGAACAGACTAATACACAATTGCCACCAACTAGCTGTGGCGATCGCGCTATGCCATTCCCAAACCCCCAAGACTTGAACTCGCCAAACCGGCTCAAAAAAACCAAAAAATGGTAAATGTCCCATAGGTGCATCCTCATACCAAAAGAGGTTGTCATAATTCACCCAAGCATCTTTTAACCGCCAGCCGACGCGATTGCCAAAATCAATGCAGGTTTCAGCAGCAGCAACTTTGTCACTACCAATCATTAAAGACAACAGCGGATCAGCAGCTGTTCGTTGAATACTCTGCCAAATGCGTTGCTGAACACTGAAACCGAAGCGATTATGACTGTATTTAACCCAAAGGCAATCAATAGTATGCAAGTCAGGACAGGGAAAGTTTTCTAAACTCTTGAGGTCAAGGTATTTTTGTTGTTCTTTACCAGCTACCTTCAGCATGAGTTTTGTAGTTTCCTGATCCGCCTCCAACCATCTCCTGGCTTGGAGTAGATCTCGTAGTTGAGTGTAATCTATTCCTAGAGCTGAACTTAAATCATCAAAATCTTCAGTTTTTTCCTCAAAACTTTCACTCACAAACAAAGTTTTTTCTGGTACAACTTCAATAATTCCCTGAGAGCCTGACAACCAAAAATATAGTTGAATATCGCTAGATGCTAAGTCAATTTGTAATTGTGTAATCAAACTTGCAGCAGTCAGCCCAGAGGTTTGAGATTCACTGAAGATTTTTAATAAGGAAGCAGCAAACTTTTCACTGGCATCAGGTGGTGCAGCACAAGCAATTAAACATTGTTCTGTATCTATTCCTAGTTGTAGCTCTTCCACCCAATCACGTATATTTACTTCTGGCAAAAGACTATCAAATATAATGATTTGTTGTGATTTACACAGACGCAGTTGTTTTTGCAACCAGGAAAGATGAATGACGATATCATCAGCAAGTATAAATACGGCTTCACCTTGTTTTGTTTTTTGAATCTGTCCACGCAGATATAAAAATACAGTTGCAGTTTCTTCAATGTGAGAGTTCTTAGGTGATTCCGAAAAAGATTCTGTCAGCAAGCATTTTTGCAGAGCTTTACGTACATCTAAAGTGGCGCTCTGTTTGCGAGCAGTCCAATGATTGGTTTCAAAATTACCAGCAGTACTGAGGATTTTAATGAAAGCTGAAGTACTATTATTCTGGGAAAATCTTTCAACAATCAACGCTTGTCGTGGATGACGTGTAGACTGTTGTTTATTTGGTTTGAGTCCTAAAATTACTTCTCCTACTCCTTCCACAATTCGCTTCGGTATTTGTGAGGGATATTCTGAATAAATTTGACTATCTCCTCTACTTTTCTTTAGTTGATTAATTACTCGCAAATGCTGATTGGCTTTCTCAATATATGCCAGTGTTTTTTGATAGACATATCGGTACAATCCATCAGCTTCGATGATACCTTGAGAGTCTGCTGCTTCTCCCCGTAATCCTCGGATTAAATAGTAAGTGAAAACTCCATGTCCTAGTTGAGGAAATTCCCAAGATTGCTGCCCGCGATCGCAAGATAATAAAGCATAAAATCCCTTAATTTTCGCAGCACGTTGCCGCAAAAATTCTACTAGTTCTTTTGTCGGGTTGAGCAAAGAACTTTTTTCTCCCTTTGCCCCTAAAAAAGTCAAATCACCGCTATGACAAGCATCCAACCACAGCAGTTGCTGTTGAGCAGAACATTTCTCTAGTAGTTCCAGCAATTCCTCTAACTGAAGACCAGTATTAATTAAGTTATTTTGTTGAGTATCTTGCAGGCACAAAACTACCTTTTGATTCAGTGGCTCTAGCATCCCATGACCAGAAAAATAAAATAGAACGGTATCTATTGGTTTAGTTGCAGCGGCGATTTCTTGAAGACTGGCGCGGATATTTTCTAATACAGGTATTTTGCCATAATCACAGTAAATTCGCAGTTCCTTTTGCGGAAAACCCTGTGTTGCGGCATTTAATGCTGCTGCTAATCCCTGACAATCCTGTGCAGAGTAACGCAAAGGTGGTATTTGTTTATCCTGGTATTGATTGACTCCCACTAGTAGCAGCCATAGCTTTGCTGCACCTGTTTCCAGCGCTTGAGTTGACTGACTAGTACGAACACCAATTGGACACATTTATTAAAAATTCCCTAGCAGGAGCAATAAGTGCATTTTATCTCTTTGAGCGCCCGTGTTATGATTACTTTGGGCTTGCTTGTATAAATCTTTCAAGAGTTACAAGTAATTGCAACTGTTCTGGAATCCTGTTTAGTCAGATCAAGTAAAAAATTCACGTTAACAAAGGATTGATATGCGCTTACCTATCGCTATTGGTGTAATCTTAGTAGCATCTTTAGGTTTGAGTACTCCAGTGATGTCTGTGCCTGCTACACAAGTAGCACAAACATCGCAGACTGCTAGCTCAAACTTAAAACAGTTAAGAATTAATCAGCAATTATGGAGACGACAAAGAATTGTCAACTACCGCTATACACTTACCAATGATTGCTTTTGTTTCGCCGAATTCAGAGGGCCAGTAATTATTGAAGTACGTAGAGGCATCACAACTTCGATCACGAATGCTGAAACTGGCTTATCGGTAGATCCTGAGGTATTTGAAGAATACAGTACAATTCGCAAACTTTTTAATTTAATTAGGGATGCGATCATCAGTGGAGAATCGGAATTAACTGTAGCATACGACCCACAACTTGGTTATCCAACCAAAATTAATATTGGTAGTCTAGCTGCTGATGCTGGAATATTTACTACAATTAGTAATTTTGAACAACTTGATGAGGGTTCATGACATAAATTGATTCAGCGATTTTTGTCACCTCCCAGCACTCATGCAAGGGACTTCAGAAAATAAAATATACAACTGAATAACAATAATAATCATTACGAGGGGGAGGTAGAGGCTGCCTCTACCTCGACTTTTTGTAGTAAATTCGATGTCAGGACTTACCCACAGACTACTAGTTAACCACGCAAATATTGACAGGTCGAGACTGGGAAAAGGGAAAAAATGTGCAGCCTCACAGAAAATTGGTATAAATAAATCAACTTTAGTTAATTAGGAGAAAATATATCTCTTAGTGTAGTGATAAAGCCACTATGGGGATTTTTAGGATGATGCCAGACTAACAAGCTAGTATATGAGCAGCAAGGTAAGGCATAAATCGGTGCTTCCTCCAACTTGGTTACGATTTTTAGTGATTGTAGTATTGGTAATCGGCATATTTTTTCGATTCATCAATCTAGAGCAAAAAATTTATTGGTACGATGAGTCTTTTACGTCGCTACGGGTATCTGGCTACAAAGAAACAGAATTGCTTCAAGAAGCCACTAATAAACAAATTATTGGCATTGAGGATTTACAGAAGTATCAGCATCCAAATAAGGAAAAAGGCTTAATCGATACAGTCAATTCTTTAGCATTAGAAGATGCTCAACACCCACCGCTGTATTACATACTCATGCGGTTTTGGTTGCAGTGGGTTGGTGATTCTATAGCTACAAGGCGAATTTTATCTGTGTTCAGTAGCTTGCTGGTGTTCCCTAGCTTGTATTGGCTATGCTGGCAATTATTTACGTCGGTGCTAGTGGGATGGGTGGCACTGGCTTTGATTGCCGTCTCACCGTTGCATGTCTTATATGCCCAGGAAGCACGGGAGTATAGTTTGTGGACATTGATAATCGTACTATTGAGCGCTGTGTTACTACAAGCTATGCGAGTTAAAACAAAGTTCAGTTGGGGAATATATGCAGTAACAGTAGTTTTGGCGCTTTATACCTTCAGCTTTTCTGCATTTGTGATCATTGGACATGGAATTTATGTCTTAGGAACACAAGGATGGCGTTTGACGAAGACGGTAGCTACTTTTGTGCTTGCCTCATTAATAGGGCTTGTTGCTTTCGTACCCTGGCTGTGGGTTATGATTACCAACTTTTACTATATTCAGTTGACAACTGATTGGCTAAGTCATGGTGAACGATGGTATGTAGTGCAACAGTGGCTGTTCAATCTTTGCACTGTTTTTTTTGATTTGAACTTTTCCCATAGTTTTAAGAATGTATTTCCGTACTTAATTACCATCCTAGTCGGATATGCAATTTATATTCTTTGTCGTCATGCGCCAAAACGCATTTGGTTATTTATTTTGGCAATGATTGCAGCTACGGCGCTTCCCTTGGTAGTGCCAGATTTAATTTTTGGGGGACAGCGTTCAGGTATTAGTCGATTTTTAATTCCTTGTTATTTAGCTATTCAATTAGCAGTCGCTTACTTGTTAGTTAATAAAATTACTTCTTCTTTTATTGGTATTCGGCAACGGCAGTTATGGCAGCTTGTGATGGTAACTTTAATCTCGGCTGGAGTCGTTTCGTGCATAATTAGTTCCCAAGCAAAAGTTTGGTGGACTAAGTATCACAGCTACGATAACGTCGCGGTGGCTTCTATTGTGAATCAAGCTGCCCACCCACTTTTAATCACTAAACCTGGTAATGGACTAGCTTTAAGTTACCTGCTGAATTCAAAAGTGCAATTGCAATTGGTAGTTCCACCAAACATACCAATTATTTCCAATGGTTACAGTGATGTCTTTTTATATGATTCTGGGCATGAATTACAATCTGCATATGAAAAACAAGGAAAATACAAGCTAGTGCTGATCTACCAACCTTGGTTTTGGAAATTACTAACCCCATCACAATACCTTCGCCAATTTAAGAGGGTGAGTTGATGTATTAATATCAAGTTCGGCTAATTACTTACGATATAGTCGGTTTGCTTGGTAATAGGTAATAGGTAATGGGTGATTAGGAAAGGCTATAAAACAATTTATAAAATTGAATTTCTTAACTAGTGACAATCAGCTGATTGTGATGTTTATGTCTAACGCAGTGAATGGGTTCGCCGCCAACGGATAAAGCTATAAGCACCAGCAGCCAAAATCAACAAATATGGTGTGTAAGCGATTAACCAAATACCCAGCTTCAATAAACCAACTGTAAATGCACCAACCGAACTGGTAGAGTTGTTCCAGGTTTCTTGAATTTGCGAACCTAAAGCACGCTGCGGACTGCTGCTAGACACTGCTGCTTCTAGGTTAAGTGTGATAGTGGAGTATGCAACTTGATTTTGTAAGTTTTTTAATTGACCATCTATTTGCTCTATGGATTCTCGGACATTACTAAGTTGTTGGGCAACACTGAGGACATCTTTTACAGAACCCGCCCGATCCATGATTTTTTGCAAATTGGCTTCAGTTTTCCGCAGATTAGTTAATCTAGCTTGGGAATCCACCAAGCGATCGCCCACATCTTCCGCCATGATATTGCGATTTTCTACAGTTCCCAGTTTGGCTAATTCTTCCAAGGTAGGTTCTAGCTGGTTCTGGGGGACTCGTAGCTGTATTGATGCAGTATGACGCGAGTTATCGTCTCTAGGTTGTTGTTCTTTCAAGCCGATCAAGTCGCCTTGCTGCTTGGTGATAATTTGCGAGACAGCATCAATACTTTGATCGACAGAGTTCACAATCACAGTCATTGCGGCTTTTTTGATTAGTTGGGGGCGAGAACGAGGTATTGGTGGGGCTTTTGCATCTTGAGAGACATCGCTAGCAAGTTCTGCAACAGGTGCTGCTTCCTTGGCCATGCGATCGCCTGAACTTCCAGGTAATGAACTAGGAGAAGAATTCTCCAAAGAAGCACAACTGGTAAAAATGACCCCTCCCAATAGCGCACTCACAAATAAAGGAGATTTATACAGTAATTGAGTTAAAGCGTCCATAACCTACCCCTAGATGGATGAAGTTAATCTCAGTATCGCCGACCAAAATCTCAAACCTTGTATTGTTGCAATTTATGTAACAGGGGATGGGGGGATGGCTGATAGGCGGAATTCAATAAGTTATATCATGTCCGGTTGATTAGTTGTCATTGGGAGGGAAGCGAAGCAATCACAAAGACTCTGGGATTGCTTCGCTTCACTTCGTTGCGATCGCTGCGGACATATTATAAGTAATAAGCAAAGGACATGATATTAAAGTCAAAATTCAAAAGAATAAATAATTTTAGCTTTTGACTTTTGACTTGCCCTTGTGGGGCGCTCCTAACTCCTGTATGGACGAGTACGGCACGCATATCTTGCTACTAATTTAATCTCTTACAAAATCTGTCCCTACAACGATCGCACTATTTTCCAGATGGGAAAAAAGTAAAACCCCAGAACTGGGAATTTCTGGGGTTGTTAACCTGACCACCTTTATATTTGTAATTGAAAAAGCAGTGAAATTGTGAATTTTACAAGACGTAAATATGTGAATTTAGTCTCAAAATATCACACCCTGACTTAAATTTTAAAATTCAAACCTGATCAGTAAAACAGTCTTGCTTCCTTGCTTTGATACCTACAGCAGATTGTAAGTTAGTCTAGTACACGCAATTTTAATCAGGATGCTAATTGCGGTACGAAATAATTCCATATTTTTTGTCTAAATATCTAGTTTTTTAGCGTTGATTTTTTAATGGTAAAAATTGAAAATAAAAATATCATGTACAACATGATTGTAGCCGATTCAAGTGACAGAAAACCTCATTTATGTCCGCAATTGCGGACATTTTTCTAAATATTGACTTATATCATGTTCGTTTAAACACTTATGATATCTGTGGAGGTCGGTAATTGGGAATTGGTAATTGGTTTTGAGTATTACCTATTACCCATTACCCATTACCTATTACCCATTACCCATTACCCATTACCTATTACCCATTACCCATTACCCATTACCTATTACCCATTACCCATTACCCATTACCTATTACCCATTACCCATTACCCATTACCTATTAGCTATTACCAAGCAAACCGACTATATCGTAAGTAATTAGCCGAACTTGATATTAGGGTCTTTAATTATAAAAAATATCCCAAATCTTCTTGTGGGATGGAGAAAAGTTGCGTGCGGTGAGTCCAGCACTGCGGGAGGGAAACCCTCCCGCAGGTGACTGGCGTTAGCGACGGAAAGCGTAGCGTCTCCCCTTGAGAGAAGGAGCGTCCCCCCGCCCTTGCAAACTTCGGGGTGTCCCCACCCGTCTATTGTATTCAGGGCGGGCATCCTGCCATTGGTGTCAACAATCGCGTAAAAATGATGTCCCGCAAGGAACTGAACTTCAAGGCTTATAGCAAAAGTCATCTGAAGATGACTAAATATCCCCAAAAATATTTAGTCTACTTCAGTAGAGTTTAGCTATTAGCCTGGGAATTTATTCCCAGGCGGGTAACAAAGCTAACAGTTAAGCTATTTCTAGCTTAACTTGACACCAATGGCATCCTGCACGCCCGACAATTGAGAATAATTTATTTCTTGGAAATCGCTGACTACAGTAATCACGATATCCTCACAGATTCAACGCAATTACTGATATTAAAAGATGTATGTGGATTACTAAATGAACCAACTCATTTCAGGTAGTGGAGAATTTGATGTTTCTAACTCTAGGTAACCCAAGTAATTTAAAAAGCGGCTGAAAACTTCACTTGCAGGCTCCTTTTTTACCGTACCTCGCCGATTGAGAATGTCAACCAGCGAATTAATTTGACTCACATCACCGGAAACCTTAAGATAATTGCTAACTTGGTCAATACCGTAAGCTGCGATCGCTTCTTTCATCACCGCTTCCAAATGCTTGCAGGGATAGCCGCGCAAACCCCCACAAGGACGGTTATTATTTGTACTGCAATAAAAATCCAGCGTCCCCGCTTCAAAAAAAGAAACATAAACCCGCTCAATATCGGAACCGCTAGAAACAACTCCCTGCAAACGATGATTGAAAAGCTCAACAAAGGGAACCTGTTTAATATCCCGTTTTGTGGCAATATTTTTCTGGCTGGAAGCTACAAATGATGAGTAAGACATAAGATTAATTACTAATTATATAGGTAAAAAAACTTATTCGGAAGACCGATAATTAGGTATACAGAAGTAAGAAGTAATCAAACACACATTTTATCAACTATAAACAAGTTTGTAATCGCGATCGCTGAAATTGATCACAGTAACAACAGTGCGGCTTCATATCAAGTTCGGCTAATTACTTACGATATAGTCGGTTTGCTTGGTAATAGGTAATAGGTAATGGGTAATAGGTAATACTCAAAACCAATTACCAATTACCAATACTTCGGCTTACCTCGACTTCGCTCGGCACAAGTGCGAGAGTACAAGTTCCCAATTACTGACCTCCACAGATATCATAAGTGTTTAAACGGACATGATATCAGAGACAGAACGAGCGATCGCACATTTACTATATGTTTTGTAGTACATTACTAGCCAGTTGTAACGAAGCGATGACCGAGCGCTGTGGGTTGCTTGCTCTTGTTATTCTACAGCCTTAGGTCAACAACTGGCGATTTGTGGCTGTTGCGTTCTGTTGATATCTCATTTAAACTGCAAAACACAGAGTTGCCATGCCAAATTGCCATAACCTTTGATATCGTGTCCGGTTAAAGACTTATCATTAAGACTGCAAGGGAGAAGGGGTGCAGGAGAGAGAGTTTTAAGATTTCTGCACACATACTCTGAATTATAAGTAATTAGGGGGACTTGATATGAACATGGCGTCGTGACTTGAACTTTTTCTTAAAAGAGGAGTGGAAAGAGTTGATGGTAGTCTGGCAAAATACCTCGTTTTCCACGATTTTGACCTGTTCGTTAAGCACGTATAATTTTGGTCGGTTATTACACACACCAGTCTGATTGTTATTAGTCAGAATATAGTGGTGCAATATATTGCACTGTTACAAAAGCTAAATACAGAGGTTAACTATGTTTCCTTTTTGGGGTAATTCATGTTATGGAAGCGAACCCATTTCGCACAAAGCTAGCTTAGAGCGGAAATTAAAATTCTTGATTTGGATGCGAGATGATTTAGAGTCCAAACTAGCTGGCATTAATGCTTCTATTGATACCATTCGGCAGCAAATAGAACGTTCAGATTCAGCTGTTTAGAACTTAGTTCTTGCAGACATCTGTACTTCAGCCGATTGTAACACAGTGGTGACTGGGCGCTGTAAATGGGCTGCATCAGTGTTGTAAGTCTTTGTGCAGCGCTCAGTCACTAACTGGCGCGCAAAACAGGCAGTCTTGAACAGGACTTACGCAACTGGCACAGGCGATCGCTAAAATTGAGTACAGATGTATTGAATAATGGACGCAACTGGCACAGGCGATCGCATTTCTACAAGACATATGTACTAGCAAAGATGAGCTTACTAACAAGGGGCTTGCGAAAATTAGTTAAAGTCGTGTCTCTGTGTGAAGCCTTGTTCAAATTATGAGAAAATAGAGTTAAGGATTCATAAAATAAACCTTGTATTTTATGAGATTTACTAAACTTAACTATTGCCAATACTTGTTGAGCAGTCAGATTAATTATACAGTCACGAATTTGGCAGAGCATTTAGATCAGATCAGTCATGATAAAATTAACCGTTATCTCAAAAATGAAAAGTTAACACCTCGTTTGCTTTGGGATAATGTTAAAGATATCGTCCAAGTGAGTGATACTGCATATCTAGTTTTTGATGACACGGTGCTGGATAAACGATACGCCACAGAAATAGAGACAAGTAAACGACAATATAGTGGCAACCAACATGGTGTAATCCAGGGTATCGGCTTAATAAATTGTATATATGTCAATCATGAAGAAGGAAAATTTTGGGTGGTTGACTATCGTATTTATGACCCAGACTCAGATGGTAAAACTAAAATAGACCATGTAACAGAAATGCTGCAAAACCTTGTATATCATAAGGTTTTACCATTCCAAGCTGTGTTAATGGACAGTTGGTATGCCACAAATAAATTAATGTTATACATTGATGGCTTAGGAAAATATTATTATTGTCCTTTGAAACGTAATCGACTTGTAGATGATACTAATTGTCTTGAAAATTATAAAAGGATTGAATCATTATCTTGGAATGAGGAGGAGTTGATATCAGGTAAAATAATAAAAATAAAAAAGTTTCCTCAAGCTAAAAAAGTGAAACTATTCCGAGTAACTGTCTCGACCGACAGAACGGATTTTATCGCTACAAACGATTTATCTCAAGATTCTACGGATGTTGTACAAAAAGTGTGTAAGGTTCGATGGAAAATTGAAGAGTTTCACCGCGAATTAAAGCAATTGACTGGCATTGAATCATGTCAATGCCGTAAGGGTCGTATTCAAAGAAATCATATCGCCTGCGCTATTTTAGTCTGGCTTCGGCTCAAAAATTTAGCTTATATAACTGGTCAAACAATTTATCAAATTAAGCATGGACTACTATCTAATTATTTAGTTCAGCAACTAAAACGTCCGGCTGTTCCTATGTTTATCGCGTAGTTGTTTAGGCGCACGGCGCGGTTACACCGCACCATTGCTTGTGACAGTTGCGTAAGTCCTGCTTAAGTGAAGTTAACCTCACTAATGCAGATTTAACAGGAGCTAATCTATCACTAGCAGACCTCAGAGGGGCAAATTTTCACTTTTGCAATTTGAGTGAGGCTAACCTAACAGGTGCTAAGTTAATTGAGAGTGACTTGGCTAATGCGCTCTCCTATGAGAGCGGAAGGAAGCGATCGCATCCCATAACGCAAGCAATGAGCGATCGCGTGAAATCCTGGTAAAATGAGCTTTCTTAAGCGAGGGTAGCTGGGGGTTTAGTTCACTCTAAAAGCAGGGGTGCGATCGCATTTATACGCCACGCCCTTTGTTCTGTGAATGGGGATCTGGATCACAAACTCTGCACCCTGACCTGGTGCTGAAAAGCATTGCAATTGACCGCCATGTTTCTCAATTACTATAGAGTAGCTAATGGACATACCCAGTCCTGTACCCTGACCGACTGGTTTGGTTGTAAAGAACGGATCGAACAGTCGGTGACATACAGCCTCAGTCATTCCAACGCCATTGTCAGCAATCCTAATCACTACTTGCTCGCTGTTTAAAAGTTCAGTACGAATCCGGATAGTACTACGATAATTTTTGATGTCTTTGATATCTTGCCTTAGCTTCAACTCATCTAACGCATCAATTGCATTGGTCAAGATATTCATAAATACCTGGTTCAGTTGTCCCGCGTAGCATTCTACTAAAGGTAGGTTGCCATACTCTTTGATAAGTAGTATACCTGGGTATTCTGGTTTAGCTTTTAAACGATTTTGTAGAATGAGCAGGGTGTTGTCTAATCCTTCATGAATATCGACAGCTTTCATCTCAGCCTCATCTAGTCGCGAGAAGTTCCGCAATGATAGAACAATTTCGCGAATGCGCTCGGCTCCTACTTTCATCGATGACAGCATCTTAGGCAAATCTTGAGAAAGGAAATCAAAATCAATTGCCAAAATCTCTTCTTGAACGGCTGGTGCAGGATCAGGATAGTACTCCTGGTAAAGTTGCACCAAGTTGAGCAAATCTTTTATATATTCATGAGTATGAGTAAGATTGCCATAAATAAAGTTAACGGGGTTGTTAATCTCGTGAGCCACACCCGCAACTAATTGCCCTAATGAAGACATTTTTTCAGTTTGAATAAGTTGAGCTTGGGTTTGCTGAAGTTCACGCAGAGTTTGTTCTAACTGAAGGGTTCGGTCTTTCAACTGCGCTTCAGACCGCCGTAAAGTTTCCTCAGCTTGTTTATCACCTGTAACATTGCGACAAACAATCACACCGCCCTTCAGCACTCCAGTCTCATCAAACAGCGGTCTACCGTTGATTTTTGTCCATATACCTTCTGGATGGCGAGAATGACGAACAAACATTTCTAAACCATCAACCGAAAAGCCTCTAATTGCCTGCGCCAAAGGTAAATCAGCAGGAGAGTATGGAGTCAGCGCATCGGGCAAAAACAACCCGTAGGTTGCAGACCATTCATCGGGGGTCGTATCTGTGAAACCTGTGCCAAACATATCCTCTGCCGCCGGATTAAAGATTAAAAACTTTCCCTTTTCATCGGCAACGATCACACCGTCACCCATACTGTTGAGGATTAATTGCAAGATGGCGGTTTGCTGCTTCACCTCCTCTGAAAAATAAGCTAACTCTGCGGCGGTTTGTTCTAATTGAGCTGTCCGTTGCTTGACTCGAAGTTCCAGCTCTTCATTGCCTTGAGCGAGTGCTTCAGTAGCTGCCTTGCGTTCAGTGATATCCTGCATCACTATGACTGCACCCAATTTCTTTCCTTGTGCATTAAAAAATGCTTGTCCACTAGCTAATAGTGTGCGCTTTGATCCGTCTTTTGGAGCTACCACTATTTCAACGTTCTGAAGCTTCTCTCCTTGAAATGCTCGAAACAAGGGGACATCTTCCATTGTCATCTGCGTCTTACCATCAGGTAGATATAAGTCATAATATTCTGCCCACTCTTCAGTGGGGAGGGGTTGTTCTGGTAATCCATGATACTCTCTTGTCGCCCGATTAAATAGCGTCAAAATGCCATTACCATCACAAGCAACAATTCCTTGTGTCAAATTCTCTAGCAAGGCATTTAGGAATTCTCTTTCTGTTTGTAAATCTGTTTTTACCTGACTAAGCGCAGCTATTTTACTTTGCAATTGCTTAACGGCTTCACTTTGGCGATGTTTGAATAAACAGACAAGCAATGCTAAACCCCAAATGAGGACTAAAACCATTGCAATGGCAGTAAGTGTGGAAGTGTCTGGAGCGCAAGAAAGTACAGTCAGATGCAGGTAGAATTTGCCAGTTATCATAATCAATAGCCGAACTGTTTATGAGCAAGAATACTTAGTTGAACGCTTTTGGTTTCATGAGCGCCTCATCACACAAGGATTCTTATTCAGCCGTTTTTTCATTCTTTATAAGTTATTGAATTTTCTCCTGCCTTATATTTCCCAAATATCGACTCTTACGCCTGATCGCCCCTGAGTTTTTCAAAAGTTTAACCCAGGTATCTAACTTCATTGCCAAAGTCAACGCAGAAAAGCCAAATACGGTACGTCAGCGACTAAAACAATGGTATCAACAAGCCAACGCTAAAAGAGGAAAAAAGCGCTGTACTCTAGATGTCAACAGTTGTTTTGCACCATTCATGCGGTGGGTAATTAGTTTACTGCCAAGAAATATTGAGCAAATCGCCTTAGCACTTGACGCGACAAGTATTGGTGACAAGTTCAATTTTACTGCTACAACTCCTCCTAGTTGTAAAAAACCTACACCTGTCAGAGGGTTAGGGGTGGGGTGCAATGGCTGTGGGAATCATAACTAATTAACCAGACTTGATATTAGTGATAATTCCCCATCGAGTAGCTTTACAATTTGAAACAAGTAAATACTTCTAAAGCTGGATGCATAAAAATATTTATTGGTTTTTTAACAAATTGCCAAAATGGCAACTTGTGAAAAATAATTTTTGGTATATTACAGAAATTACCAAGATGATTTTACTAGTTATATTTTTGACGGGATTAACCCGTCTTTTCTATTTTTACCTTTGTGCCATTTTGGCAACTTATGAGAATCCTTATCTGCTACATTGATTAGGATTGCAAGGAATAATTATGATTCCAACAATTAGTGTTGAATAAATATCTGTACTTTTTGTTGATCACATCTGCTTTCCTTACAACCTATTAAATTTAATTTATTCTATTTTTAAAAATCCAAGGTGTATTGCCACTTTCAAGCTATATAGGCGGGTTAAAACCCGTCTTTTATTTTGCTTATTGAGTCGAAGCAAGACTGTGATGCAGTGTTGGATATAAAAATAATCTAGTTATATCAATACTTTTAACTTATAGAATCATGAACATGTGAAAATTGTTCTTGGATGTATTTAATATTACTTATTTCAGGTAATATCAGTTTTTGTGAGATTTGGACACATCCTATAGGAAGATGACCTAGCCCATAAATAATAGGTAAATTAATCCGGGATGTTGTTATGCACTGGATTTATAGAGGGGTTTGGCTCACCGCCAAACCTTTTTTTTATTCGTACTTGAAAAAATGCTTTTAGAGATTTTGATTAACAATAAAAAACTTCACTAAGTAAGTCGGTGCGAATAAACAGAACTATATTACAAAAAGTAAATACCCTTGAAACCCGCGCCCTAGACTAATGACAAAGGATAAATGACAGCTTTCACCAGTTAAGCTGTTCCGCATTGTTCCCCAGCCTCCCCAGCTTGCCATCTGTATCAATCTTCAGGTGAAAGGGTATAACCGGACACGATATCATATCAAGTTCGGCTAATTACTTACGATCTAGTCGGTTTGCTTGGTAATAGGTAATGGGTAATAGGTAATACTGAAAACCAATTACCAATTACCAATTCCCAATTCCCAATTACCGACCTCCACAGATATCATAAGTGTTTAAACGGACTTGATATCAGTCCCTAAAAAGTAAAAGTACTCCGTAGGATGCCGATGGTAACGGGGTCACTATCTGATGAATGTCCCGGCTCCAAGATATGAATTATACCTGGAGTAATGCTGAGGTTATCTGTGACTCGGAAACGATAAAATGCCTCAATATGAGTAGTTGTTCCTGGCTGTCCCCCTGCACGTCCTAAACCTGTATTGATAAAGTCAGGCACATTGTTACCGACAGGTAAGGTGCTAGTGGTAATTTTAGGTGGTTGTCCGATATAAATGCCGCCCAAATTTCCCTTACCAAACAAATCAGGGAAATTGGCAAATACCATATAATTCGTCGTTTCTACAGTTCCCGATCGCCCAGGAATATAGGAATTAGTGTAACCTCCCCACGCACCTAAATTAAAGCTGGGCGAAATTTGCCAATTGACGGTAGCACCAACAGCATTAGTTTGTAAGGGCGCTGATTTGACTGTGCTGCTACTAACTGTAGTTAAGCATTCGTCACCGACAAAGGTGAGTAAACAACCATCTGAAGAATAATTATTTACATAATACAAACTAACATCAAAGGTATCAGTGGGCGTTAACAACAATTGCACACCTGTAGTCGTGGTGCCATCAAACAAACCACTGCGTTCACCGGGATTACCAGGATTAAAACTAGTATAAATTGCTTGCAAACTAGCACGTTTAGTAAATTGCCAATCTACGGCTATTCCACCGTGGCCAAACCCCATATTGAGAATTGGATTTCTTTGAGCAAACAAAGATAATGGCCCTGTAGCAGCGCTTTCCACTCGATTTGGCCCTCGGAAAGCAGTAGGCATACTCACGTTGTTTGTTCCTACCATGACTGCGAAGTTATCAGTGACTAGCCAATGATAATGCAGGTCATTGATAATTAAGTTATCGGTAGGAAATTCATAGCCCAATATCACGTCATTGCGAGAAACGCGATCGCGTGTAACATCATTATTGTCAAATCTCGGTGCAGACCCACCCTGACCAAATAACAAACTTGTGAATAAGTAACTACGAGGGCTAAATTGACTTATTAAGCTCAGCTGGCTCAAGGATATAACATTAGTGTTTGTGCCGCCATCATCTGTATCTCTAATACCATCTCTAGGATTAACATCACCACGATTACTGGTGCGTCCTTGAATACCAATTACATGCAGTCCAAAGAGTTTAGTTGTGGTAGAAAATTGATTGGCTGCAATTTCGGCGTTGCGGCTTTCTAAACTATCAACTCGACCCCGCAAAGTTGTTAATTCAGCAGTAAATTCTGTTTGTAATCTTTGCAAAGTTGCTAAATCTTGGCGGGTCACTAATTCTTTGCTTGATGTAGCAGCTGATATGATTTGATTGATGCTATCTAAGCAAGCATTCACACCAGCAGCAAATTCATAGCGACTCACTGCTCGATTACCTCGATATTTCTCATCTGGATAACCGGCAATGCACCCGTAGCGTTCTACCAAAGACTGCAATGCTTGGAATGCCCAATCTGTGGGTTCTACATCAGAAAACTGGGATACCGATGTGATTTGTGCCATCGGTTCGGTATTTGCTTGTAAAGTCTGTTCTTCAACAGAGGTAGAGTCTGTCGGCGTAGATGGTGAGTTGAAATATATATTTTGGTCTACTATGGTATCTCTGTAATCTTGGGCAATGGCTTTTTGCGCGGCTGCGTGAAATCCCGCAAATATTAGCCATGCAACTATCCAGACTTTGCCGTTCATACGGCCAATTAATTTAGCGTTCAACTTTCTACACTCTACTCCCACACTTAAGCTTGAGTGTATTCAAAATCATCTAGTAATGGCATGAGAAATTTTACTGAGGTTTAGAGATGGAGTGAGGAATTTACCGATTTGTAAAAGGGGACTGGGGACTGGGGACTGGGGACTGGGGACTGGGGACTGGGGACTGGGGACTGGGGACTGGGGAATGGGGACTGGGGACTGGGGACTGAGTTTTTATATCATGTCCGGTTAAACAGAAGTCAATTGCGTTGGCGGAACGCCTGAGTGCAGGGTACGAAGTGAAGCAATCCCAGAGTCCTTGCGGTTGCTACTCTTCTCCCAAAGGGAGACGCTACGCGAACGAGTTCTCCGAAGGAGTACGCTCCACTTCGTTGCGCCCGCTGCGGACTTATCATAAGTAATAAGCAAAGGACTTGATATTACTCCTAAAAATTATGGAATTTGCTCTTATCCACGGACAAATTTTGGAATGTTTTCTCAGTCCCAGATTTGCTTTTATCGTTACTTATACCATTTCACTTAATTACTATTACAAATCCTTGCTCCCCTGCTCCCCTGCACCCCTGCACCCCTGCACCCCTGCACCCCTGCTCCCCTGCACCCCCGCCTTCTCTTGTAAAGAATTTAGACATTATTTCCAAGCGCGTGTATAAAAGAAACAATAATTTGACTGACTGAGAACTCACATGGCACATCGCTCGCGCAAGCTGACGCCAAAATTTTTTAGACGCAATCAGCCTCGTACAGGTGCAGTCAAACGCATCTCCCCAAAAAAACAGCAAAAACCGCAAAAGAGAGGCTGGCTCTCTTCTTCGTTAGTATTAGTAATTTTACTGAGCAGCCTTGGCTTAGTTATGGCTTTTGCCTGGTTTAGTATTCTGTTCATGTTTAATCCAGAAAAAATAGGCTGGTTGAATAAGTTTTTACCAGAATGGGCGCAAATTCCCTTAGGCTATAGCGAACCTCCTCAAACGCTGCAACAAATTAAAGACAAGCTGAGTAAACAAAAACAAATAGCTGGCACAACCCTATCTCTGGATGATGCAGAAAACTCGTTTTTATTGCCAGTTCTTCAGCAACGTGCCAATTGTCAATCTGATTGTCGAGAAGTTGTGGAATTGAGGGTTTATCAGCGTTCTAAAGACTCAGAGGTGCAATCGCACTCAGAAAAATACTTTCGCTTGGCGCATTATCTACCTGTAACTGGGCCGGAAGAATATGAAGCGATCGCTGCGTTGAATGCAGCAACATCAGAAAATCACGATAGCAACGTTCTCCTACCTTTAAATGAAGTCAAACGTGTAGAAGGTGATGGAGTATCATCGGGGGTTTGGTTTGATTTGCGGGGTCATCGCCAACAAGGAATTTATGCGATCGCCTACGGTCAGATTGTATACTACAATCCAGAACGCACTAACCTACAACAAATGTTGTCTTGGACAAGTCCCACCGGACAATTACCCAAATGGCAACAAGTGACTGGCGGTGGTGCCAAAGAATTAGTTATTGATCAAACTGTGGGTTTGGAACCGCAGTTAAATGTTTACCAAGTCAAATCGGTTAAACTCTACCTCAAGCCAATTCAACTAGAAGCAATTTCTCTCAAACCTCCAGCCTTTAAGGATTCTGCTTACCAAAATGCCCTGTCAATTGCTCGTAGTGGCTTGTGGACACCAGCTTTTGAATGGTTACAATTCATCCAGAAACAGCACAAAAAAACTTTACCAGCAGCAGCGCAAGCCCAAATTGATGTGATTCGCTTGCACGCCCAATTGAGTAAAGCCCAAGCAGAGAAAACTTGGGCTAGTCCCGGTCAACAAGCCCTAGCAGACTTGATTGATGGTCGCTGGGAAAAAGCTTTACAGGTGTTTGCAGCATCACCTGAAAATACAGAGGAAATTGCTAGTCTATTGAAAGCGGATACGGGACGCTTGTGGAATCGCACAGTAGCAGCGTTACAAGTGAAGCCGGATACACCAGAGGTGCAAGCTTGGGCTGCTTTGATTTTGGCAAGCAAGCAGGGAGAAGAACGTGCTAATTCTTGGTTAAAGGAACAACCAAAAATTACAAACACTACCCTTGTCTATATTCAAGGTCTGTTAAAAATCCTCAAGGGCGATGTCGCCAAGTCGCAAAACTTTTCTCAGCACCCCAGCCTGATTGTCGGTGGTGTGCAACCCATCTCTCAAGTTCAGTCTAACGAGTGGCTAGCAGCAAACCCCAAAGCAGACATCAAACTCACAAATAATCAAGCTTGGTATCAGGTGCAAGTCAGTGCATTTCATGACGGTAAACGCTGGCTGAGTTACCCTTTTACAAATTTGTCAGTAGCCAAAAATGCCCCAGGCAAATTTTTATGGGAAAATTTGGGGATTAATTCCGACCCGATCATTCATATAACTGTTTGGCTAGCAAATGGAGAACAGCAAACAACTACTGCCACCATCAAAGGAGTGCAACTGCAAAATGGGGTACTGCGGCTATTAGCTGCGGGAGAACCGATTTCCCCTTCCCCTTCCCGTCAATCTCTAGCTTTGACAAATAATGCACTGCAATGGGTGCAGCCATCTCCTATAACTCTTGCAGAACTTTATCAAAAAGACCCACGAACAGTAGAAAATATGTTACCCATTGTGTGGCGTTCTCTACAACAATCAGGTCAGCTACCAAATGGTGAAGTTCCTCAGTTCTCCCAAATTCAAAACCAAGTAAGTGATTGGCCTGTTCAGGTAATTGATTTAACAAATGATAATAAACCGGAAACGGTGCTAACTATCTCAGCACAAGCGGTAGCTTCTTTAAAAGATTTGACATCGGCAAATCAGGAAAGTGATAAAACTGGGCACTTTTCCCGTACCTTAATTTTGTCTGATAATGGTAAGGTGATTTATACTGATTTTCAAAAAAATTCACAACAAGCACTAACAGCGATCGCCAAAATTTTAGGTGATAACTCTCTAGCTTTACTAGTGGAAGATAGCAATAACTATAGTCTCAAGCGCTGGTCAGTTAAAAATCAGCGCTTTGAATAGTAGCCGCTTCCTAAAATTCAGACCATAGAAGTACAGCGATGGCGCAGCCAACGCGCCTGGGCGATCGCTAGCCAAAAAAGTAATCTAATCTTCTTGTACGCTAGTAGTTTGCCGTTGCTCCTTCAGGTTTTGCAATTGCTGCAATAATGAGTCCACTTCTGCTTGCAAACATCTCAGCTTCAGTTGCTGATCGTCTTGGTAACAAGACTTGCTCAAATCTTTTAACCAAAGAGTTTGGGATTGGTGTTCGGAAACACTAGATGAAGAATAGGTAGGCATTGCTCAATAAATCCACAAATTAACTCACACCATTAGTAAATAATATAATAATGCAAGTTTAAGTATTGTTAAATGATTGTATATTTTCAATCACTTACGCTAATACATTACTGGTGTTTTAATAAGTGACTGCGATGATCTAGGTTGTGTTCCGCAGGTTTAGGGGAGATGGGGGGATGGGGAGATGGGGGGATGAGGGGATGGGGAGATGGGGGGATGGGGAGATGGGGGGATGAGGGGATGGGGAGATGGGGAGATGGGGAAGAAATAACAACTGACAACTGACAACTGACAACTGACAACTGTCAACTGTCAACTGACAACTGACAACTGACAACTGTCAACTGTCAACTGACTCCTAACTCCTATATGATAAAGTGACATTCTATAAGTTAAAAAGTTTTAAATCCCGTGACTGTGAGCTTGTCTGTTCCTAAATCTCATCGCCAACCCTGGCCCGGACTGATAGAAGCCTATCGTGAGTACCTGCCTGTTAGTGAAAAAACGCCTGTTGTCACCTTGTTAGAGGGTAACACTCCGCTGATTCCGGTGCCGGCGATCGCAGATCTAATTGGCAGACAAGTACGTGTGTTTGTGAAATACGATGGTCTGAACCCCACTGGTAGCTTCAAAGACCGGGGTATGACGATGGCAATTTCTCAAGCCAAGGAAAGCGGGGCAAAGGCGGTAATCTGTGCTAGCACGGGTAATACCTCCGCAGCCGCAGCGGCCTATGCCAAACGTGGGGGTATGAGTGCTTTTGTACTGATTCCCGATGGCTATGTGGCGTTAGGGAAGTTGGCACAGGCGTTGCTGTATGGGGCTGAAGTACTGGCAATTAAAGGTAATTTTGACCAAGCACTGGAAATTGTCCGCAAGATGGCAGAAAGCTATCCCATAACTTTGGTGAATTCTGTCAATCCCTACCGCTTAGAAGGGCAGAAAACAGCAGCTTTTGAAATTGTCGATGTGCTGGGTGATGCGCCTGATTGGTTGTGCATCCCTGTGGGCAATGCGGGGAATATCACAGCATATTGGATGGGTTTTTGTCAATATCACCAAGTGGGAAAATGCGATCGCTTACCCAAGATGATGGGATTCCAAGCAGCAGGTGCAGCGCCTTTAGTCATGGGTAAACCAGTAGCCCATCCCGAAACCTTAGCCACAGCAATTCGCATTGGCAACCCTGCCAGTTGGGAAAAAGCGATGGCAGCCCAATCAGCAAGTCAGGGAAATTTCCACGCTGTGACTGATGCGGAAATTATTGATGCGTATCGACTTTTAGCTTCATCCGAAGGTATTTTCTGCGAACCTGCTAGTGCTGCTTCCGTAGCAGGGTTGTTGCAAGTCAAAGACCAAGTTCCCACCGGGGCCACAGTGGTTTGTGTACTGACCGGCAATGGTTTAAAAGACCCAGATACAGCCATTAAGCACAGTCAAAGTCAATTTAAACAGGGTATTGAGGCTGAATTAGGGGCAGTAGCCAAGGCAATGGGATTTTGAGACTGTTGAATCAGCTAATGTGCGTCCAAATTGCCAATTATCTGGTTAAAACTGTCATTAGTCATTAGTCCTTTGTCCTTTGCCCTTTGTAAATACTTTTGACTAATGACCAATGATATCAAGTCCGGTTAATTAGTTATGATTTCCACAGTCATTGCACCCCACCCCTAACCCCTTCCCTGATAGGCTATGCATTACCCGGATCTTTCTTAACAGAAGTACAGATAACTTAAAAAGAAGCCAAACCAAGCTTGGGGTAGAGTTTTGAGGAAATGATGGAGCAGGCGATCGTTAAAAGGGGTGAATGATGGAAAGATGGGCTTCAGTGGAACTGCAACACGCGCAACTTGGAGACTCGCGGCGCAAAAAGCGCTTGGTCAAAATAGTGGAAGATTTAGCATCCCAACCAGGAGAAAGTGTGCCGCAAGCATCAGGCGATGTAGCAGCAACAACGGCAGCGTATGATTTTTGGAACTCACCCTATTTTCAAGAGCGAAGATATCCGTATTGCCCATAGAGCAAGCACAATAGAAAGAATTAAGCTGCATTGTGTACGTTGGTACACTTATCGTTGGTTAATTGAGCGCTATCACTACACACTTAAAAGTGGCTGTGGTATTGAAAAACTACAACTCGAAACAGCCCGTCGGATTGAAATGGCTTTGGCAACCTATTCGATTGTGGCTTGGCGGTTGTTGTGGCTCACCTACGAAGCTAGGATTAATCCTGATTCCCCTTGTGACACAGTTTTAGAAACCCATGAATGGCAGTCTTTGTGTGCCACCATTGACAAAACATCACATCCACCAAAAACACCGCCATCTTTACGAGATGCGGTGCGAATGATTGCTACTCTTGGTGGATTTTTAGGCAGAAAAAGAGATGGAGAACCTGGAGTGAAAACAATTTGGCGAGGGCTGAGACGATTACATGATATCGCCGCTACCTGGAAACTCCTTGACTGTTATTCTCCAGTTGATACCTTTGGTTAACGATCGCCTGCAAAAATTACCCCTCTCCAGATTTAGCTATATTTGTCAACTCCTCCAACTACGCCAACTACTACAATTCTTCTCCAGCCTCCTTTATAGCAATGTTAAGAAAGATCCGGGTAATGGATAGCCGTTCACGGGGAGGGGTTAGGGGTGGGGTGCAATGACTGTGGAAAACATAACTAATTAACCGGACATGATATCAGTAATCCTGGAAGAACCTCTCCCCCTACCTCTCTTCTACGAGGAGAGGGGGCTGGGGGTTTAGGTTTTTGATTACTGAATCGATGCTCTAGAAATAAATTATCTTGGTTGAAGTTGTTGACTGTTGACTTATGACTGTTGAGAGCCTATTTATAAAGTAAATATTAAGTAGGGGAGGCAAAAAGCGGCGTGGATGTTCCTCCCGCTTTATTGCCGTTGTGTTACGGCTATGCAAGGATTTCGGAGTTTGAGATAGTGAAGATTAGCCGCAGGGCACCATCTTTTTCGGTGCGTTAAGCGTTGCTATAACGCACCCTACAATTTAAGGTTTACTTTATAAATCATCTCTGACTTATGAATGTTGACTTATGACTGTTGACTGTTGACTTATGACTGTGAGCTGTTTGAACGCTAATGCTACATCTTTGTATGTACTAAAACTAGGTACTGGAGAAGATTTAGATGGCGCAGCACCAAACCAAATCTTAAAAAAATTTCTTACCCAGCCCCGGAACCCCTCAGACACTCCATTGCTGGGGTCTTTCCTATCCCCACAGAAGTGTCGAATTTTGATCATCTGCATAAAACAGAACCAGCGAACCTATAGAGAGTTATGACAACGGGACAATCTTCTAACGTTGTTGCTCAAGTTGAAAACAACCTCAGGATACATTACTTATGAATCTCAAATCAGTTATATCTAGTCGTTTATTGTTCATGCTGAGTCTTACTGTTCCGACTGCATTTTTATCAACAGTCGGTGTGGCTTTTGCACAACCTGCTACACAACTCAATGTAGTTGCTTCTAGCCAAAAAGCTCAGCCATTTATCACAGCAGATGCTAGACGTGATACTCTGCAAAATTTGAACAGAATACAGTTATCACCTCTAATTCTACAAAGTGATGACGGTGGTACAGGTAAGGAAGCTTCCGATAAAGGTAAAGATGCTTCTGACAAAGGCAAAGATGCTTGTGATGCTTGTCCAGAAGCAGGTTTATTCAATAGAGTGAGTAATCCTGATCCTTTGATTCGCGACAACCAACCTATTCTGAATCAGCCAATACAAACAGTACCATCAAATGTGCTGTTTAAAGGTTCGCAGATTAGATAAGTAGCAGTGGTGTGATGAGGAGTCAGAAGTCGGAAGCGTTCTTCTGACTCCTGAATTTCTAATTTTTATAATCATTAAATCAGGAATTATATATGGATTTAATTATTGTTGGCGATCGCGGCGATCGTTTCGCTATTGAAGTTGTTAATTTAGCTAAACAAAAAGGATTTGTTGCCGAAATTCTCGATGTATGCGAAGCAGCACAGTTGTTTACAGTCAGCATTGATTCTGGATGTGCAATTGTCACACCTGATATTCCTCTTGTTTTGCGAATGTCGGCACCATCTGCAATTCGTCAAGACTTTGATACATCATTTCAGTATGGTGAATGTCTCGCAACTTTGTGGGCTGCTGCTGCACTGATGAAATCAACCGTAATCAATCGCCCCACACCATTCAGTGCTTGGGGACGTGCAGCAAATTCCTCTGTTCTCACACAAGTCAGGGCTGGTTTGACTCCAGAGGGTACAGAAATCTTTTCCTTACATCCCCCAACTCCACCTCAAGAACTTGTAAACCAGCAATGGAATGTGCAAGATCTGACAACATTTATAGATACTCCCTGGCCAGAAATTCCTGAAGGTGAAGGCCCTTACCGCGCTTACTACTCAGATTTTGACCCAGCTTATGAGATGGTTGTTGTTCTGGGTGAACAAGCTTGGCGTTGT
Organism: Nostoc sp. UHCC 0702; assembly: GCA_017164015.1. Taxonomy (GTDB): domain Bacteria; phylum Cyanobacteriota; class Cyanobacteriia; order Cyanobacteriales; family Nostocaceae; genus Amazonocrinis. The sequence goes on along the minus strand of CP071065.1, from coordinate 5,086,862 downwards.
ACAACAGCATCTTTAGAACATTTGCAATTAGAAAATCAAAGTATCGCCATGATTAAACAGTTGGAAATGACATTTGGAGTCGTTATTTGGAGCATTTCCCCCAATTTAAATAACTCTACTTTATTTCGCGTCAATCCATTTCCATCAATGCAACAAGTACAGTTTGTTTGGCATTCTTTAGCACCAGCACTTATTGATATTTTATTCCCATGATTTACGCAATTGGACTCGATTCAGACCGCACTTTTCGGCATTTCGTCTCTCAAACTACACGGCGTGGTATCCAAGTACAAGCAATTAACTTACGAGCTGTAGTTATGGAAGGAGACTGGCATTTAACCCTCCCTGATGATGGATTTAGTTATCTCAGCGTTGCCGGAGAAAAATATAAATTAGATCCTCATGGCTCCTATTATTGCCGAATCATCGACCTTTCATCAGTGCAATCTGACTTTGCTTTGGCGATGCGTTGGCGCAGTTTAATGACAGCATTAACTGCATGGTTAGAACATATTCCGGGTACAGTTATTAATCGTCCTGGTGGTCGTTCTGACAACTTTTCTAAACCATTGCATGAATATTGTTTGCAATCTTCTGGCTTTCAAGTCCCGGCTAGTATTACCAGTTCCAATGCAGAAAAGTTGGCTGCTTTTGCCGCCCAATCACCAACAATTGTCAAGACTACATCAGGTATTCGCGCTGATAGTCGGCTAGTACAGCCAGAAGAATTTATTGACTTTCACCCCTCTCAAGGGCCTGTACATTTACAAAGATATATTGCTGGTGCAGATGTCAGGGCGCATGTAGTTGGTAATAGTGTTCATGCTGAATTAATTCGCTGCTTAGAAGTTGACTATCGACAGTCATTTGAAGATGCCGATTATGCAGCTTTTGAATTACCTGAAGCCTTATGTCAGCAAATTGTTGATGCAACTGCTGCCTTTGGGTTAAAGTTTGCAGGTTGGGATTTCAAAGTTACTGATGATCAGCAATTTTGGTGTTTGGAAGTTAATCCTATGCCAGGATATGACGGCTACGATAAAAGAGCCGAGGGACGGATTACCGATTCATTATTGGCACTGCTAATGGATGGCGATGCGGCTGAAAATCATACCAGAGTATTTTCTGTTCAACCAAAAGATATTTATCCCAGCCAAGCAAAAGAAATTTTGGCAGAAGAAATTCTCGTCGAGTCAATTTTAACAAAAGAACAGTGTGAAAAAGTTTATGCTGATATCCATCACCTGAAGCAGTTTTGGATTCAAAGAGGAAAGTCTAATTTTTTCACTTTGGGAGTAGCTAGCTACCTAGATTTTTCTGAATTATCTGATTTGCATGATGATTACTATAGTAAAGCTAGAAAATACAACTTAATTCTTCAGCAAAATTTTGGTTGGCTTTATCAACTGATACAAGCTGCCATTGAGCGAAATTTACAAGCAAAAACCAAATATACAACAGATTTGGCAATTCCAGGATTTCATATTTGGCAATTTCCAGGCATCTTTACTAAACCAACAGCATCGATTCATTTCGATTTGCAATATCAAAACCTCAAATGGCAAGATTTTGAAAAAGTTGATTTTAGCCGTTCAATTTCATTTACCTTGCCAATTCAACTGCCTAAATGTGGCGGTGGGTTGAATGTTTGGCATTTAAAGTATGAGGAATTTGTCGATGCTTATAATAAAGGTCTTGTAGTTAAAGTGGAAGAAATGCAAAGTTCCAGAAAGCAAACTTTCCATTCCTACAAAGTGGGCAATCTTGTCATACATTCTGGCCATTCTCTCCACCAAATTGCACCTGTTGAGCAAGCTTATGAAGATGATGAAAGAATTACCTTACAAGGGCATGGAATATATTGCAATGGTGAATGGCAACTTTATTGGTGAAACTGGTAATATCATGTCCGTTTAAACACTTATGATATCTGTGGAGGTCGGTAATTGGGAACTTGTACTCTCGCACTTGTGCCGAGCGAAGTCGAGGTAAGCCGAAGTATTGGGAATTGGTAATTGGTTTTGAGTATTACCTATTACCTATTACCTATTACCTATTACCAAGCAAACCGGCTATATCGTAAGTAATTAGCCGAACTTGATATAATACCGTTTTACTTTAATAGACCTCTTGCAAAAGTCGTTCTTGGCGTTCTTTCCTTTGCGTCTTTGCGCCTTTGCGTGAGGTAAAAAATTATTTATGCAAGAAGTCTAATATTGATACAAATAGGTAGCAGGGGTAAAAAAATTTATATCAGGCTTTTCATGAAATGGTATGAGAACGACCAGATAAAATGATTGTGCAAATTAAATGTGTTTTAGCTGATCTTAATTTCTACTTTTCGGCTTGCGTAATAACCAAGCTAGCACTGCACCTGAAATAATCCCGCCATCTGTCCAACCGCCTAGAGTATTTACTAATATCCACCAACCAGCTTGATTGACTAGTGGTTTGAGGAGCAACCATTGAGTGATACCAAGCAAAGGGCCGATTAAAAAAGCAGCAGCATAAGGATCGGGCCCGCTGATAAGAACGGCGATGCAAAAGCTCAAGGTAGTTCCTAACACCCACCATTGACCGGATAGGGAAACTCGCTGGCGCAGCACTAGCCACTGCATGACTCCTGCTCCTAACCCTACCGGAATAGCAATACCCAGTCTGATGGCAATTATTTGCTTGAGGTCAAAAATTGGACGGAAGACACCGTATCCAATAATTAATCCCGCAGTTAAACCTACAACATTCGCTACTATCCACAGGAAATAAAAGCCCCATCCTATGTTTGGAGGTTGGGCGGGTGTTGGTGCGGGTGTGGGGGATGAGGGCTGAGGTGAATTAGGAATCTCTTGACGATACTGAGGTTGTACTGGTGGCGGTGGGGAGTGTAGTGGCTGGGGATTACTTGGCTGCTGTATCGGTATGTAACTTGGAGTAGGTGATTGCTGCGTCGGTGTATAAGGGGTTACTAATTGCTGCACCGCAGATAAGGCATCTGCTGCTGAATGATATCGCTGCCGAAAGTCATAGCGTACCATTTTATCTAAAATGTCTGCTAACTTTGGGTCAATTGCTGTTAAGTGACGCCAAAGAATTTCAGCCGTCTGGCTATCTTCTTGCAACTGGCCAGGCATTAATCCTGTTAAGGCTTGAATGCCAATCATGCCTACAGCATAAATATCACTGCTGAATCTGGGACTACCCCGACTTTGTTCACTGGGCATATAACCCGGAGTGCCAATGCTGACAGTTATTTGAGTTTGCCCTTGAGCATTCACCACTTGAGTACCAATCTGTTTGACTGCGCCAAAGTCAATTAGGACAATTTTGCCATCTTGCTTACGTCGAATTAAGTTAGGCGGTTTAATATCCCGATGAATGACATTATTTTGATGGACAAAAGATAAGGGTTGAAGGATATTTTGTAGTAGAGCGATCGCATAACCTTCACTCAACCTTTTTCTAGGTGTCAGTTCATGACTTAAAGGATGACCATCAATAAGTTGCTGAACTAAAAAAAATTCCTGTTGTTCTTCAAAATGCGCCAACAGTCGCGGTATCTGGTCGTGTTCACCTAAACGATGCAAAAGTTGTGCTTCTGAATCAAATAATCGTCTGGCTACCTGCAAAGTCATCGGGTCAATTGCTAGGGGCTTGAGTTGCTTGACCACGCACTGAGTATTGTAAAGTTTGATATCTTCGGCGATGAAGGTTTGACCGAAGCCACCTGCGCCCAACGTTTGGATAATTCTGTAACGTCCATCAAGTAACTGACCCAACATAAAGGCGATCGCCCGTATAGCAAGATGCAAGTATTTTAGTTTACTCTTTACAGATAATAAAGTGAAATATTTTAATCATGCGATCGCTAGTTCTTTTAGTGCTGCCAAACATCATACACGCAAAGACGCAAAGCCACTCTCTGCGCGACGGACACTTTGCTCAAGTCGGGAAACCCGCCCACGCAAGTGTCCTCCTCTGCGTCTTTGGGTGAGATAATTCTAAATTAACTACTAAACACCTCAACAGGTAAACGACTAAAAGAAAGACGCTCATTCTGCACATCAACAAAAATGGTGTCGCCATCATTGAATTCGCCGCGCAAAATAGCTTTAGCAATCTGCGTTTCCAACTCCCGCTGAATTGCCCGCTTCAGTGGACGCGCCCCAAATACAGGATCATACCCTACTTCTGCCAAAAAGTCAAGAGCAGCATCAGATAATCTCAGAGATATCTTGCGATCGCCCAATCTTTGCCGCAGCCTATCGACTTGCAACAGCACAATTTGGCGCAATTCCTGCTTATCCAAACCGTGGAAGATGATAATTTCATCAATGCGGTTGAGGAATTCTGGACGGAAAGTATTCCGCATCGCCTCCATCACCCGACGGCGCATTTCGTCGTAATGCGCGTTATCCCCTGCCACATCAAGAATATACTGCGAACCGATGTTACTGGTCATAATAATAATCGCGTTCTTAAAGTCCACTTTATGACCTTGGGCATCAGTGACGCGACCATCATCGAGAATTTGCAGGAAAATGTTAAACACGTCAGGGTGTGCTTTCTCGATTTCGTCGAAGAGAATCACAGCATAAGGACGACGGCGAATGGCTTCTGTGAGTTGTCCGCCTTCTTCGTAACCCACGTATCCCGGAGGCGCACCAATTAACCGAGAAACAGCGTGTTTTTCCATATATTCAGACATATCAATTCGCACTAGGGCGTCTTCGGTGTCGAACATATAGGACGCTAAGGCTTTGGCTAACTCGGTTTTACCCACACCTGTGGGGCCAAGGAAAATAAAGCTAGCAATGGGACGATTCGGATCAGCAAGTCCAGCACGCGATCGCTGAATTGCATCGGCTACAGCTGTGACTGCTTCAGCTTGTCCCACCACGCGACGGTGTAATTCATCTTCTAAATGTAGCAGTTTTTCTTTCTCAGATTCCACCAATTTACTAATCGGAATTCCCGTCCATTTAGAAATCACTTCTGCAATGTCAGCTTCGGTGACTTCCTCACGTAATAAAGATTTACCAGTTTTCTGGGCGTTTGCCAGTTCGCTTTCGGCTATTTCTAATTTGCGATGTAAATCTGTTAAATCGCCGTATTCCAACTTAGCAGCCCGGTTGAGGTCGTAATCTCTTTTTGCTTGCTGAATCTCTAGATTCACTTGCTCGATATCTTTTTTAACAGCCTGAATTTTGTTAATAATATCTTTTTCAGACTGCCACTGGGCACTCAAGGTTCTTTGTTCTTCTTTGAGATCGGCAATTTCTTTTTCTAGTCTTTCTAAACGTTCGCGAGAAGCTGCATCACTTTCTTTTTGCAGGGAAAGTTTTTCCATTTCCAACTGCAAAATTTTGCGGTCGATTTCGTCCAGTTCTTCTGGTTTGGAGGTAATCTCCATTTTTAATCTCGCAGCGGCTTCATCCACCAAGTCGATGGCTTTATCAGGAAGGAAGCGATCGCTAATATAACGACTAGACAATGTAGCAGCTGCTACTAAAGCACTATCGGAAATCTTCACCCCGTGGTGGTTTTCATAGCGTTCTCTCAACCCGCGCAAAATCGAAATTGTATCTTCGACACTGGGCTGATCTACATAAACTTGCTGGAAACGTCTTTCCAGAGCCGCATCTTTTTCGATATACTTGCGGTATTCATCTAAAGTCGTCGCCCCGATACAACGCAATTCGCCCCGCGCCAACATCGGTTTTAACAAGTTACCGGCATCCATTGCGCCTTGAGTCGCACCAGCACCGACAACAGTATGAATTTCATCAATAAATAAAACTATATTGCCGCCGGATTCAGTAACTTCTTTTAATACTGCTTTCAGGCGTTCTTCAAATTCGCCCCGGAATTTTGCCCCAGCAATCAAAGCACCCATATCTAAAGCGATGAGTTTGCGGTCTTTGAGGGATTGGGGTACATCACCGGCGACGATGCGCTGTGCTAGTCCTTCAGCGATCGCAGTTTTACCCACACCTGGTTCACCAATTAGCACTGGGTTATTCTTGGTGCGACGAGAAAGAATTTGTACAGTGCGACGAATTTCATCATCTCGCCCGATGACTGGATCTAATTGACCTTTACGGGCGGCTTCTGTGAGATCACGCCCGTATTTTTCCAGTGCTTCATATTTGCCTTCTGGATTTTGGTCGGTCACTTTCTGGCTCCCCCGAATTTGTTTAATGATATTTTTTAGTTTGCCTTCGTCTAACCCAAATTCTTGGAATAAACCTTTGCCAAAGCGGTCATCTTTAGCGTAACCCAGCAATAAGTGTTCTATAGAAATAAATTCGTCTTTAAAGTCTTGACGGTATTTGTCTGCTCGGTCTAAAAGTGTATCTAAGCTGCGCCCTAGGTATACTGAAGTGCTATTACCTGAGACTTTGGGCTGACGTTGGAGAAACTGGTCGGTGCGATCGCTGACTTTTTGCAAGTTCACGCCCGCTTTGGTGAATATACTGTTAGCTAAACCTTCTTGTTCCAACAATGCTTTCATCAAGTGTTCGCTTTCGATCTGCTGTTGTTGGTACTGTTTAGCAATATCTGGGGTATGGGCGATCGCTTCCCAGGCTTTTTCTGTAAATTGATTAGGATTAGTAGGTTGCATAGGCTGATGAGGAACGAATCACTCTAATAGCACATGTGTTGGCAGAACAAGAGTCAAGTTTGTTCTTATATGGACATTGTAAGGATAGCAGTACGATTAGCTAGATCGGTCTTCACATCTTTGTAGAGTAGTAGTATTACTGCCCGTGAAACAACTTACACATTTATAGACTTTCTCCAAAAATACGTGGAAATAAGGGCTTCGGCTATTGTTTGCGTAAGTCCTGTTAAAAAAACATCAAAATACTCTTGGGTCGCAATTGGGCCAAATGATGGAGGCGATCGCGCCACTGTCGCATAATGGATACAGAAAACATTGACCCATGAGCGCATTAGCGAATGGCAAAGGGCGATGGGGGGATGAGGAGACAAGCACGATCACAACTGACAACTGACAACTGACAACTGACCCTTACGGGTTCAGCAGTTGCTTCAAGTCGGGGAACCCGCCCAACGCACTGCTTCACCATTGACCATTGACCATTGACAAATGACTAAAAAACAAAAATTTCCTTACCTAGTTGGTTCTAAGTGGACAGCACAGCAAAAAGTAGACGGTTGGAGACACTTCCAAGTCGTCAACCGCAAAAATCAGGGAAAGTGGGTGTATGCCGAAATGGTCGCCGCCTGCGACCCCAAAGTCCGCTTCTGGCTCAACGCCAAATTATTACAAGACGGCTTCCAGTGGCAAGCTGGTTGGCAAACATTACAGGAAATCGAGGCAATCTCAGCTGAATTATCCTGATCAGCAAAACGGTCATCAGTCAACAGTCATCAGTCAACAACTTCAACCGTGATCATTAATTTCTTGCAGTCCCCTCAAACATTAATAATTTTTTACATAATCAATAGCGATCGCATCACAAAAACTATTAGATATTCTTGGCAAATGTGATTTAACTACCAAAAACAGCCGACTGTGCAAACTTGCAGGGCTATTCACAGCCTAGGATTGCCCATATCTCGTGTCAAGTTGAAACTGAGCCTATCTTTCTGGATTTGAGTTTCTATAACAATCAGCTAAACCGATGAAAACCATATATAGTCGGCTAATCAATTAATTTGTCTATTGTAACTATTTTTATTAAAAAAGTTATTTAAAAAATAATTTTCTGGGTTATCAGCCAATAAAAAGGATGATTAAACATTAAATTTTGATAAATAATCAAATTATTCTCTAATAACCCTGATAACTTTATTTTTGAGATTTTAGCCCCCTTTATTTTCCATCTGATCTCGACAATAATGACACTGACATACCTCACACATCGCCATCAGAGGCTAGGTGAGCAAGTTCGAGTCTTGGCATTTTCCGTCGAGTCGAAACTTGCGTCACCCCGAGGGTGAAGGCAAAAGTTGAAGCCACGAGTTTGACAAAAAACGATAAGAGGCAAACAAAAGTGAAACTAGCAGTTTACGGAAAAGGTGGTATAGGTAAATCCACAACTAGCTGTAACATATCTGTCGCCCTAGCCAAACGCGGCAAAAAAGTCCTGCAAATTGGTTGTGACCCGAAACACGACAGCACCTTCACCCTGACTGGGTTTTTGATTCCTACAATTATCGATACCCTACAAGAGAAAGATTATCATTACGAAGATGTCTGGCCGGAAGATGTAATTTACAAAGGCTACGGTGGTGTTGATTGCGTAGAAGCGGGTGGCCCGCCTGCGGGTGCTGGTTGTGGCGGCTACGTAGTTGGCGAAACCGTAAAATTACTGAAAGAACTCAACGCCTTTGATGAATATGATGTGATTTTATTTGACGTTCTAGGCGACGTTGTTTGTGGTGGTTTTGCTGCACCACTCAATTATGCAGATTACTGCTTGATTGTGACAGATAATGGCTTTGATGCCTTGTTTGCTGCCAATCGAATTGCAGCTTCAGTACGTGAAAAAGCACGGACTCACCCCCTACGACTAGCTGGTTTAATTGGCAACCGTACATCTAAGCGTGACTTGATCGAGAAATACATAGAAGCTGTACCTATGCCAGTTTTGGAAGTCTTGCCGTTAATTGAAGATATCCGTGTTTCCCGCGTCAAAGGTAAGACTTTGTTTGAAATGGCGGAATCTGACCCATCTTTGAACTACGTTTGCGATTATTACCTCAACATCGCCGACCAAATTCTGGCGCGTCCAGAAGGAGTTGTACCGAACGACTCCCCAGATCGGGAATTGTTCTCTTTGTTGTCCGATTTTTATCTAAATCCGGGTAAACCCCAGGTTACTAAATCAGAAGAGGAACTAGACTTGATGATTGTATAACATCATCTAGTTCTCAGGATGAGGGGACATATGGCTTTCTTTAATAGCTTTACAGATTCAATAAGACAAAAGTGGTTGCAATTTTTCCAAGTCAATCGTGACTGGATTATCCTGCACATGAAGACAGAATCGGTGTACACCCCTGATGGCGGGAAGCGACCACCTTCTTACCTCATCCTGGGCGTTGTCAACGCGCTGGAACCGAAGCTAGCGCAGTTAATGCTGCCTTTTTCTAAATTGAATGCGGACGCTGATACCCTGATTGAAGTGCTGGAATTGCATTTTGACCCAGACATCTCTCTCGGCAACCGTTTTATTCCCCCAGCAGAAACGGATACGGATGTGGATGTTGTCGGGGAAGACAGCTCAGAAGATGAAACTTTAGCGGTTTCTCATGACAACGACTTGGAGGAAACACCGGAGGTTCAAGAGTTTGCAGTTGAGGAAAGCCAAAATGAGGAGCTGGATGATATTTCCTCATCCAACGGACACCACCCACAAGAAGAGTCCGAGCCAGCATCCAGCTTAGAAGTAGAAGCAGAAGCAGAAGTAGAAGTAGAAGCAGAAGCAGAAGCAGATGATTTTGGCGATATTTCCTTTGAAATAGCAGCCGCAACCGAAGAAAAGCCGGAAGAGGAAATTGTCGATGAGCTGAATACAGCAGATGAGAATGCCTTTAGTGAGGTATTGTCAGATGTCTGGGGTGATGAAACATCTTTGCAAAAGGCAGAAGAAAATAATAACGATTTTTTAGGGGAAGAACTGCCAGCCGGCGTTTTTGATGAATCGGAAATTGCTCGTCTCTTCCCCAACAGTTAATTACTAAGTTAGGAGTTAAGAAAAGTGAAGCGTTGGTAGGGGCGCAAAGCATTGCGCCCGTACAAGAGTTAGGAGTTAGGAGTTAGGAGTTAGGAGTTAGGAGTTGGTAATAAAAACTCATAACTTGCAGCTGATGTGAATTAAAAATGCTCTTATCCTGTAAGGGGTTTGAAAATTGTCCCAAATTAAACTTTTGGAATTATTAACAAAATCACAAGGGTTTCAACACTTAATTTACATTAAATTTAACTATTAACTCATAACTATTAACTCATAACTATTAACTCATAACTATTAACTCATGACTCCTAACTTAAAAAATCAAGGGGAGAAATAACCAAAATGACTGTTGCTCAACAACCAGAAGCTTTAAACTTTGAGTGCGAAACTGGGAATTACCACACCTTTTGCCCGATTAGCTGTGTGGCGTGGTTATACCAAAAAATTGAAGACAGCTTCTTTTTAGTGATTGGCACCAAGACTTGTGGCTACTTCCTGCAAAACGCGATGGGAGTGATGATTTTTGCTGAACCCCGCTATGCAATGGCAGAGTTGGAAGAAGGGGATATTTCGGCACAGCTGAATGATTACGAAGAGTTAAAGCGTTTGTGCTTGCAAATTAAACGCGATCGCAATCCTAGTGTAATCGTCTGGATTGGCACCTGCACCACCGAAATCATCAAAACTGACTTGGAAGGCTTAGCACCCAAGTTAGAATCGGAAATTGGCATTCCCATCGTTGTTGCGCGTGCTAACGGTTTAGATTACGCCTTCACCCAAGGGGAAGACACCGTATTAGCAGCAATGGCTAATCGTTGTCCTGATAAGTCCCCTGTGGCGGAAACAGAGAAAAACGAACGCAACGCTATTCAAAAACTGCTCAACTTTGGTAAGAAGAAAGAAGAAGTAGCTCAAGATGAATCTGAGTATGTAGATCATCCTCCCTTAGTTCTCTTCGGTTCCCTTCCCGATCCCGTAGTTACACAGTTAACCTTGGAATTGAAGAAACAAGGCATCAAAGTTTCTGGTTGGCTACCCGCCAAGCGCTTCACAGAATTGCCAGTCATCGAAGAAGGGTATTATGTCGCTGGTGTCAACCCCTTCCTCAGCCGCACCGCTACCACCTTGATGCGTCGCCGCAAATGCAAGTTAATTGGCGCACCTTTCCCCATTGGCCCTGATGGTACCCGCGCTTGGATTGAAAAAATCTGTTCAGTATTGGGTATTACTCCCAAAGGTTTGGATGAACGCGAAGCCCAAATCTGGGAAGGTTTGGAAGACTACGTGAAACTGATTCGCGGTAAGTCTGTATTTTTCATGGGTGATAACTTGCTAGAAATCTCTCAAGCAAGGTTCTTGGTGCGTTGTGGGATGATAGTTCACGAAATTGGCATTCCCTACATGGATAAGCGCTATCAAGCTGCTGAGTTGGTGCTGTTAGAGAAAACTTGCCAAGAAATGGGTGTACCATTGCCGAAGATTGTAGAAAAGCCGGATAATTACAATCAACTTCAGCGAATTTATCAGCTAAAACCAGATTTGGTAATTACTGGTATGGCTCATGCTAACCCATTGGAAGCACGCGGTATTAATACTAAGTGGTCTGTGGAGTTCACTTTTGCTCAAATTCACGGTTTTACTAATGCGCGTGACATTCTAGAGTTGGTGACTCGTCCGCTACGTCGGAATAATAATTTGAAAGATTTGGGTTGGGATAAGTTGGTGAGGGAAGAAGCGAAGATTTAGTATTTGGGTTTTAGAGCAACACTATAGCATTATGTTTAGGGCGAACCTTTTGTGTTCGCCTTTTTTTACGAACCGCAGAGGCGCAGAGAACGCAGAGGAAGAATTGAAATAAACAAAATTTCTTAAGTAAATTCACAAATGATATTTGTATATAGTTTAAGCTATTTTAAGTTATCCACAACTATATAATTAGCCATCAAAAATTTATGGAATGCGAGCAACCGCCGAATATAGAACATACATCTGTTCATGAGCCAGCAAAGTTAGTACAAAATACCGAACAACAGCCACAGATACAAGACGAACAAGTTACCTATGTCGAGAAGACTGAGCGAATTGAAGCTTGGAGCCAGTTTATTACTTCAGCGAGCCAGTTTATTAAATCAGTGAGTCCTTATTTGTGGGCTATTGTAATTGTTGTTGTTATTATCCCACTAGTGGGCAGAGGCTTCATAGGACATGCCTCACAGCAAGATATAGTCACTTCAGGCAATAGTAAGCCTTCATTAGTAGCTATTAATAAACAATCTGACTGGAGCATGGTTGATCAAGATATTGTAACTGCTATAAGAAATGCAGATACTACCGCTCATAAGTTTGCATCAGCGAAATTAGATGCTTGGCTTGATGAATTAAAGACTCGCGTTGATGGTAGTTTTCTTGATTGGTATTTTAATTATTTCAATCAAAAGAAACTCGAATTTAGCGCTCCTTTTATATATTTATCTTCTGCTGTATCTCACTGGATAGATAGCGACAAACCATCTCCAGATCAAGTAGTAGCAGAGAAAATGACTGAGGATTTTCAACTAGAATTTGCAAAACGGGTTCTCAGACCTAAAATTGCTCAATTTGAACTGGAGAAAATAACAAACGATACCGTAAATCAGTATATTTCTCAATTAGAAGAAAATATTTCTAGTATTCAAGGAAATTATAATATACCTCAAGGTCAGTGGCAACGTTATCTTGATGAGATTGCCATTACAATTAATGATCAAGAAGGGGCTACTTCTAGCCTACCACTTAAAGCATTAGTAGGTGGTAGTAGTTACTTATTCGTTAAAGCAGCAATTCCTGCTGCGGTAAAGATTGGAAGTACGGTTGCTATAAAATTTGCGGGTAAAGCTGGCGCAAAAATGGCTGCAAAAACTGGTGGTGCTATCGCTGGAAAAATAGGAGCAGAACTTTTAGACCCAATTGTTGGTATAGGTATAATTGTCTGGGATTTGTGGGATTATAACCACACAGTAAGCGTAAATAGACCAATTTTACAAGCAGCAATTTACGATTATTTAGATCAAGTCAAAGATTCACTACTTGATAACCCTGCAAATGGTATTATGATGTCAATTCATGAATTAGAAGATGGTATTCTGAAGTCAGTAAAGTCTGCTACTCATAGTGCTTAATTGATATAAGCAAGTAAGTTAAATTGAGCAAAGCTAAACCCAACATTTGCAATAGTGTTGGGTTTTATGGTTTAATCCAACCTACATAATCAACCTACATAATTCTTAACCTAAGAAGAGAAACAGCGATCGCAGTTAGCGAAAAGTATCGGAAGAAGCGAAGATTTAGAATTTGGGTTTTAGAGCAACACTATAATATTATGTTGAGGGCGAACTTTTTGTGTTCGCCTTTTTTATTTCACGCAGAGGCGCAGAGGACGCAGAACAAGAGGAAGAATTGAGAATAGTTTAGGGCTTAAGTATAAACTCTCTGAAACTCTTATTTGTTTGTGTCCTTCGCGTCCTTTGCGGTTCGTTTTTTGTAGCGACTGCTGTTGCAAAGGAAGAAAGAGAACTTAGATGGAAGGCTGTAAAGCTAAAGGTTTGGATGGAATGATATACATCAATTCTGCACCTTCAGGTTTTACTTCTGTGGATGGAGTTAATTGAAGCCATTCATGAAAACTGATTCCTAATTGGGATATTGCTTGTACTTCTGTTTGATATGCTTCAAAACGATGATTGGTTTCAATCATAGATTCCATTACTTCAAATACTTGGGGAAGGCGTTTGTAAGCTTCTTGCTTCAAATTATCCTGACTCGGCCCAAACCAACCTCCTTGAACCTCTACACGAGTTAAAATTGCCGCTGGTAGGGTATCTAACCATTTGTTAGGATTTTGTGCCATTGTAAACAAATTCTCTCTTTGCAAATCAAACACAGCATTTTCATCTAAATTAGGATCAAGCCATTGGTAAATTCGTGTTAATCTTCGTAAATCAATCTGACCTTTTAATTCAGGTTGTAAATATACTCCTGGGTTAGAAGTTAGCAAAAGGTCAACATATTTTTGAATACGAGAACGGATAACTTTAGCCCCTTCTTGGAAGCGGCGGAGTGCTGTTTCATGTTCCTGTAATTCTAAATAGCAACGTGCTTCAGCTAGATAAGCTAAAGATAAAGTTAGCAAATACTCATCAGCAATTTGGCTTTGTTGCTCAATTTCTATATCAGTCAATTCAGTATAAACATGTTCTGCTTCTAAAAAGCGATTAATAGCTTGTAAGGCACTGCTTCTACGATTTTCTTGTTTGGTCATCGTAAAGGCATTAATAGCTAAATCAAGCGCAGCACGAAAGTTAGCATAAAAACTAAGGTCGATTTTACGATTAATCTTGTTTAACAATTCTTGAGCTTGTTGTAAGCGTTGTTCTAATTCTTTAAGACGTTGCGATATTACCGCAAAAGTCATCACAGAAACACCAAGATTAAGTACACTGGCAGCAGTAGCTACTTGTAAAATTCCCTGAGTTAATTGCAGACTTTGCCCAAGTTGGCCTATCTGATTTTCAATACCACCTAAACGTGTATTGACATCAGCGAATCCTTTCCCAGAAATAGCGGCGTTAGCAACTGTTCCAACTAGATTAGCGCCTGACATCGCAATGTTACCTAAACTTGCTTGTTCAACTCCACTTAACCGCCCACTCACATCAGCTAATCCTTGTCTTGTGACAACAGTATTAGTCCCTGAAGCAAGAAGATTTGCTCCAGAAACAACAAGATTGAGTAAATTATTAGAGGAAGTAGTTGCTGTTGAAGCTTGAGAGTTATTTGTCCCTAGTTCTTGTAACCAAGTAACGATTTGTTTTGACGCTGCATCTCGAATTACACCTCCAACTCGTTCATAAGTTCCATTTGCTAGTCCTTTAACAATCCAATCTGCTAGTACAAAGGTTGCTGTGACTGCTAAACTCACAATGTTCTCCTAATTGCTAAATCTTTAATAGCCTGATGTCTGGTGTTTAGCTGTTTTGTGTATAAGCAGCAAATACCCACGCTTCACTCAGTATTCCCAATTTAGATTTGAATTTGTCTAATTAGCGATCGCTCTTTTTAACAAACTCCTCCAGCCGCAGAAGAGAAACCGCGCGATCGCACACAACCAATAACAAAGTACGCGCACTATAACCAATGAAAACTCTTTGTGTCTTGGTGTCTTTTGTGGTTTAGGAACTTTAACCACTAAGACACAAAGTCACAAAGTATTTTCAAGTCAGGTAAACTTAAAAAAACGTAAAATAGAGCCTTTGTGATTACTTCGCTTGACTGCGTTGCGTACCTTACGGGAAGGCTTCCGCCTACGTAATGACATTTCACCTTTAATTAGTTTGAGCTATTTATCAGTTGTCAATTCCGCCTATGATGACTTGTAGAGATGCGATCGCCAAAAGTGGTTTAGGCAAATGCGATTAATTTTATACAGTAAACCTGGATGTCATTTGTGTGAGGGTTTGCAGGAAAAACTAGAACAAATCCAAAATCTGAGTTTCGAGTTGGAAATTCGAGATATTACAATTCGTGAAGATTGGTATCAGGCGTATCAGTATGAAGTGCCAGTACTTTATTTATCGAATCACACAAGCCCAGAGTCAGAGGTGATTTTGGAATCTTTGCCGCGTCCTTCTCCTCGTGCTACTGTGCAACAATTGGAGCAAATGCTGTATAAGTATATATCCAAGCATAAAAAAAATAATGCAGAATAGGCGCAAGGATAGCGTGTGACGAGGTTCACAAGATGAAATTGCAGGAATTACTAGCGGTGGTAGACGGTGTGGAATTGCCTCCTAGTTTTGAGGATGCAGAAGTTCAGGGGTTAAAGACGAATTCCCATGCTTGCGGTGTGGGAGATTTGTTTATTGGGATGCCCGGAACGCGGGTAGATGGTGGAGAATTTTGGCCAAGTGCGATCGCATCTGGTGCTGTGGCGGCGATCGTTTCTCCTGAAGCTATCCAGAAAAATCCCCCGACATCGGAGGCTGTTGTCAGTGCTAACAACATGACTACAGCCTGTGCCCAGATTGCATCTGCTTTTTATGGTTATCCAGGGCAAAAACTCAAAATGCTTGGTGTGACTGGTACTAATGGTAAAACTACTACTACGCACCTCATTGAATTTTTGCTATCCAAAGCGAATTTATCTACGGCTTTGATGGGAACTCTCTACACTCGTTGGCCTGGTTTTGAACAAACTGCTGCCTACACTACGCCGTTTGCTGTGGAACTGCAACAGCAACTCGCGCAAGCGGTGAATGCTGGTTGTGAGTTTGGGGTGATGGAAGTGAGTTCTCACGCTTTAGCCCAAGGTCGAGTTTTGGGTTGTCAGTTTGAGGTGGGGGTATTCAGCAATCTTACCCAAGACCACTTGGACTATCACAGCGACATGGAAGATTATTTTGCCGCCAAAGCGTTGTTATTTAGCCCTGATTATCTCAAAGGACGAGCGATCATTAATGCTGATGATGCCTACGGTCAGCGATTAATTGCGGGGTTGAATGCCGAACGGGTTTGGAGTTACAGTGTTAACCACAACAGTGCTGATTTGTGGATGAGTGACCTGAGTTATGAGCCGAATGGGGTTAGTGGTACGTTGCATACGCCAAAGGGTGATGTAGCTTTTCGTTCGCCTTTGGTTGGTCAATACAACTTAGAAAATCTACTAGCGGCGGTAGGAGCAGTTTTACACTTAGGGGTAGATTTAAATTTATTGGCAGCTGTAATACCTGATTTTCCTGGGGTTCCTGGACGAATGGAACGAGTGCAAATTACTTCCAAGCAAGATATTAGCGTCATTGTAGATTATGCTCATACCCCAGATAGTTTAGAGAATTTGCTGAAAGCAGCACGTCCATTTATACCTGGTAAAATGATTTGTGTGTTTGGCTGTGGCGGCGATCGCGATCGCACTAAGCGCCCGAAAATGGGGAAAATCGCCGCTGACTTAGCTGATGTAGCAGTGGTGACATCAGACAATCCCCGCACCGAAGACCCAGAAAGAATTTTACAAGATATTTTGGCAGGAATTCCCCAAACAGCAAACCCGACAGTCATAGGCGATCGCGCTACCGCCATACGTACCGCCATCTTACAAGCACAACCTGGTGATGGAGTGTTGCTTGCAGGTAAAGGTCATGAAGACTACCAAATTCTCGGCACAGAAAAAATCCACTTTGACGACCGAGAACACGCACGCGATGCTTTACAACAAAGACTAGGGATTAGAGACTAGGGAGGGGGGCAGGGGTGCAGGGGAGCGGGGGGGATGAGGGAGATGAGGGGGATGAGGGAGCAGTTGGAAATAACTTCTTTTTACCATGCCCATGCCCTATGCCCTATGCCCTATGCCCCATGCCCTATGCCCCATGCCCCATGCCCCATGCCCCATGCCCAATTTCCAATATTTGTGTTGTGCTTAACTCATGAATGATACTCAGCGTAAGGATGTGTCTATTTATCAGCTAGCTTTGCGAGTGGAAGCGCCTCCCCAACCATTGCACGTTAATCCTGCTACTCTGCTATCACTGGTAAGGTCACAAATAGACTTACTAATTGAGCAGCAGATCGCTGCAACTTTATGGTTTAAGCTACCACCAGGAAAAATTTGGCAGGCAGAATTATTGCGTTATCAATCTTCAGTCGGAGCGTCTGCTACTATTTATACTTGCCAAATTGGGAAGAGCAGAGAAGCAGAGGAGCAGGAAAGCAAGGGAGCAGGAGAAGTCAAGACCCCCACGACCGCTCGTGAGTGGGGATTAGGGGTACAGGGGAGCAGGGGAGCAGGGGTAGAAATTACTCCTTCAGCATCACATGATATTTGGGTGCAGCTACTACCACATAAGCAATTACACAGGGAATACTTTCTAATAATTTTGTCGCCACAGTTTTGCAATTTAATTTTGGCACATCGACCGCCCAAAAAAGGCAAAACCCGCGTCTTGGCAAAGGGAAATGCTAGTAAAAGTCCACCTTTGCTAGCTATCACTACTATGGAACCAAGAGTGATTCAGCAAGTGTTAGATGGCATTAAACAAACAATTTCGCCAGAATCTTCAGCAATTACATTTGGTGATTTTACTTACCCAACTGTATCAGAACCATCACTCATCAGTAAGCTGTTGACAAAACAACTACAGCGACAGGATGAAATTAATCGTCAAAATAGAACTGAACGCATCGCCAAGTTGCAGCAGCAAAATCAAAAGTTGCACAACAAAGAGCAACTCAAGGATCAATACTTGAACAATGTCTGTCAAGAACTGCGTATACCCTTAACCCACATGAAGACAGCACTCTCGCTGTTGAATTCTCCCACTATCAAGCCACCACAGCGACAACGTTACTTGCAGATGCTGAATAACGAGTGCGATCGCCAAAATACTCTAATTACAGGTTTATTGGAACTGGTGGATCTAGAGCATAATTTGGAAAAGACAACCTTAGAGTTGGTACGCTTGTCAGATATTGTGCCTGGGGTAGTCAGCACCTACCAGCCTGTAGCCCAAGAAAAAGGTATTATGTTAGCCTACACTGTCCCAAATGAACTGCCAGCTGTTTGGTGTGTGACTGGTAGAATCAAGCAGATAGTAATTAATCTGCTGCACAACAGTATTAAGTTTACCTCCAAGGGTGGGCAAGTATGGGTAAAAGCGCGTGTTGTGGGTAATTATGTGCAATTAGAATTCCGTGACACTGGTATCGGCATAGCTGAAAGCGAGATACCCAAAATCTTTGACTGCTTTTATCGTGTGCGTTCAGGATTAACAGAAGAATTTGGTGGTGCTGGTTTGGGGTTAACAATTGTGAAGCGGTTGCTGTGGCGTTGTGGTGGTTCTATTTCTGTCAAGAGTAGGCCTGATGAAGGTTCTACTTTTACATTACAGTTGCCGAGTACACACAACAGAGTAGTTGTTTAAAAAGGCTGGGAATTGGGAATTGGGAATTGGGAATTGGTAATTGGTAATTGGTAATTGGGAATTGGTAATTGGTAATTGGTTTTGAGTATTACCCATTACCCATTACCCCATTGCCCCATCTCCCCTGCGTTTTAATTCCTAACTCCTAACTTTTGCTTACTACTAACTTCCAAGGGTAAGAAAATAGTTAAAACTTCCCCATAATGTGGACGCTGGCGCACAATTAATTTGCCACCGATCGCCTGAAACAAATGCTTAGTTGCAGCAATATTCAGACTAATTGTACCGGTTTCCGGCTGGAACATCAGTAATTGCCCTAAAGCTTTGCGAATTGGTGGTGCAGGTGTGGCGGCTTTATTAGCATCTTCACATTGAAATTGGGGTAATAATTGTAACTTTAGTTGATCGCCAGCAGGAATAACTTGTACTTGAATACAGCTCCCAGCTGGTAAGCTGCGGGTAAAATTCTCCATCAAACCAGTCAGTACCCGATCCAGCATATTAGGAT
The DNA here is from genome assembly GCA_017164015.1 of Nostoc sp. UHCC 0702. Lineage (GTDB taxonomy): Bacteria > Cyanobacteriota > Cyanobacteriia > Cyanobacteriales > Nostocaceae > Amazonocrinis. The sequence goes on along the minus strand of CP071065.1, from coordinate 5,067,696 downwards.
TACTCACCACTGTGGGTAGTTGCTGGGGTAACACCACATCTAAAGTTAAGTTCCGCCGATTTGCTGCTTGTTGCCAACGGGGAATACTCTGCTGCAAAATTTGATCCAAAGACATGGGTGTCAGTTGAGTGTTTGCAGATTTTACCGATGTACTAGTTTGTAGTTCTGCTGCTTTAAACAGCAACTCCATGCGGTCAATTTGCTCAGTACACTCATGATCGATAATCTCTAAGCGGGTGATGACATTGGCAGGCAAATCACGTCGCTTCAGCAGCAGGCGAGTCATGGTGCGAATCGTTGTCAAGGGAGTGCGGACTTCATGGGCAAAAGCCTGGAGCAATTCTACATCAGGACGCACAGAGGTTTCGTGAGACGCCAAAAGCGAAGGATGGGCTGACGCACACAGTTGTACTGCATTGTCTGTTTCCTCTTTCGCTGTGTCCCCCTGTCCCCCTGTTGCTGTGTCCTCTTGGGGTTCTGTTAATTGCTGAAGCAACAACTGGCTAAACTTAATTACAGTGCGGTAATCTGGTGCTGCTGGGGAATACTTTTCTACCAATGCATCCAATTCGGTAAATAAATCTGGATTAGTTAATATTACACGCGCTCCCAGCGATCGCCACGCCTGTTGCACTACCTCTGGTTCAAAGGAAAATGAAAAGGTTTTATTACCGTTTTTGTGTTCTGCCAAAACCAGCACTAATCTAAACTTATGTGTGAACACCAAGCAAAACTGCTCCGCCGCCAACGGATCGGCAGGTAGTAAAGGTAGTACTGATTCATGGGGAGTGACTTCTTCATCTGCCATGGCGATCGCATCTGGCATCTGAAATGGCATCAGTGCCAAAGGATTAAAGGGCTTTGCCGTAAAGGTGACTGTCTGTAAGCGTTGAGTCAGCCAATGCTGACTAAATAGGGGTGCAGGTGCAGCTAAAACTAATCCCTGTGATGCATCACATACAGCAGTTGCTAAAGAATTGATTAGCAGACGTTCTGTAGCTGCTAAACTGACGCGCCACTGCCGCTCTGCTTTGGTTGGTGAACATTCAGCCACAGTTGGTTCACTTTCAGCTAGAATTTCACTAAGACTTGGCAATATCCATTGGTACACAGGACTTCACCCCTTGATTGAAGAGCGACTTACAGCATTTAAATTAGGCATTTCCCTACTAGTTATGAGGTTATAGTCATTTGTGTACTGGCGACAGTGGTAGAACCGAACAAAATGGGGGCAATTTCCCCTGATCAAGGAAGCAGGGGAGCAGGGGAGCAAGGGAGCAGGGGAGCAGGGGAGATGTGAGAATAACGACTGACAACTAACTCTTAACTCTTAACTCCTAACTCTTAACTCTTAACTCCTAACTCCTAACTCCTAACTCCTCACAACCCAAGAGTACGACCTGAAAATCCTGCACTATCAAAGTAGCGAGTTGCTTCTATTGTTTGATACTTAAGGATAGTCTTTAAGCCATTAGTAGCAGGTTGAGATGTTAGGGTTTGAGAATTAGACTTAAGACTATCAGGGCCACCAATCAAAGCTTCACTCATCACCCGACCAACTAACTTACCTTGAGCAGGCAAATTTAAATTTAATACCTTCGCTAGAGTTGGTGCTACATCTGCATTACTCACCGGAGTTTGGTCTTGATATCCCTGCTTAAAGTCAGGGCCGATCGCAGCCATAATATTGTAAGTATCAGCACGACTGAAACTACCATGTATTCCTTGACCCTGCTGCAAGCCTGTATCCGCTACGTCTACGCCGCAGGCTGTGGGATTACCGCAACCTGTATCAAAAGAGCGAAAGTTGACCACAATTGATGGTATGGGAGTTCGTGCTGCTCCACGTAAGTAAATGCTACTCAAAGGTAATGTACCAGGAATTGTACCCAAAGTATCATCTACAAACAAGCCACTGATATAATCCTGTTTCAGCAGAGCATCGATAATCTTTTGAGCATAAGCTTTGTTATTGGCAGCATTCAGCAAGTAAAGTAAATCAGAACCGCCATTAGCTGCAACAATGATATCGGGTTTGTTGGCGTCTTTGCCAATCACACTATTTTTAGAATATTTTCCCTGAATTGGATTAACAGGGATGTTGTTAGCATCAGGGTCAAACAAAGACAGTTTTAAGTCATGTGCTAAATCTATAGCTACAAAACCAGGCGGTAAAAAACCCTTTGGCACATCTGCATAAGTTAGTGTTGCTGCATAACTAGTTTTGCTTTCCTTACTCAAAGTTGAAAAACCGTGGTCAGCAGTCACAAATATATCTGTAGTCGCTTCTAAACCTAATTGTTTCAGGGCGGTGCGAATTTGTGCTAAGTTCTTGTCAGTATTTTGCCGCGCTGCTTGCACAGTGGGGCCGTTAATCCCAGGAACAAGTTTATTGAGGCTATCGCCGTGGTTGTGTTGTGTACCATCAGGGTCACGCGACCAGTAAACTAACACAAACGGTTTTTGTCGCTGCTGGAACAATGGCAAGATTACCTTGGTTGTGACATCAGCAAAATATTGCTGTTGTGCTAAGTTCGCCACTTTTGTACCTGGGGTCTTGCTGTCACCCGCTTTGCCATTTTCTCCCCGTGATGGAGTCGCCAGTGATAGAGAATTTTTAGTAAGTAATTGAGTGATTTCTGGACTGAGGGAAATTCCTGTGGGTGTGCCTGTAGCATCATCAAAGAGGATAGTCGGTTCGCCGTTTTGCTGGGTAACATCTTGAATCAAAACTGGCCCGATTTTTCCCACCGCCGCAGTACTGAAACCTGCTTTTTTCGCAGTTGCTATCAGACTAGTTTCGTTGAGATAGTTAGCACCAAATTGTTGGTTAACTTCCTGGAGAACAGCATTGTTTTCTAAGAATGGAACTAAGCTGTTTTTGGCACTTTTGACTGGAGTATTGACTTTAATGGTATTGCTAAAGTCACCCGTATCACCTAAATAATGTCCAGTAGCGATCGCTGAAGCATTAGCGGTGGTAAAAGTAGGAAACAGAGAGTGACTGTTGACAAAGTTTACTCCCTGGTCTCGAATTTTTTGCAAAGTTGGGGTATCGGTCGCATTAATTGAAGTTGGACGCAACCCATCGGCAACAAAAATTACTACATTATGTTGTGTTCTTGGCTGATTGCCTTGGTTAATAAATCTTGTACACCCTACAACAACTGCAACCACACAAAGGATCAGAAGTAGCCAGCGGCGATTGTGTATAAAAATACCCATAACTTCAGGCATTGACAGGACAACAAGATTGTATTATCAGCCTGCGAAATTATACTGTAATTTAACAGTTGTTTTCGGTCAAATAAATTGACATACTCCTTTGAATTTAATTCGGGGGATTCTGGGGTCAAACAGTAATTGCAGGACATCGCCTAACCCAACAGTCGATACCCTAACTGCTTGAATATTTTTAGCCGCGTTTTCCGAAGCGTCCATTGATTAATTGACTTGACAAATTTGCTGGCTGAGCTGAACGGAATTAGGACTCTTTGAATCGGGACAATAATGTGGCGTAAAGCTTTAATGAAATTGGGTTGCGTTGTAGCATCTGGTAAAACTGGTCGTGGGATGAATTGCCAATGTCCGGATTTTGCTGCTTTAGCCGCTGGATCAGTTGGACATGGCGATTCAGTAGGTTAGTTGATTGCAGCTTGGGAATAGCTGAGGAAATGAAGCCACCTGCATCGGCAGTAGGTGTTGACTTGGTGGGTAAATTATGTATAGCGATCGCGGGACTCTGCCTAACAGCAGTATTGCTCGTTGAACAATTTAGCGGAATCTGAATCCAAAATTCCGTTCCTTCACCAGGTCTAGAACAACACTTAAGGATACCTCGATGCCTCTCTACCACAATCTGGTGACTGATTGCCATGCCTAAACCCGTTCCCTTGCCCACCTCTTTCGTGGTGAAAAAGGGATCGTAAATGCGCCGAATCACATCTTCGCTCATGCCAAGGCCATTGTCAGCGATGCGAATCACAATCCACTGTTCATTGAAAATTTCAGTGCAAATCCAGATTTGGGGTTTGGGCAAAAGTCCATTGTTGACTGATGACGGTTGACTATTGACAAATGACTCTTCTAGTGCATCAATCGCATTTGCCAGGATATTCATAAATACCTGATTCAACTGTCCGGGGTAGCATTCAACTAAGGGAAGTTCTGCGTATTCTTTAACGACTTCAATGTCTGGATGATGGGGACAGGCTTTGAGACGATGACGCAAAATCATCAGTGTACCGTTGATGCCATCGTGGATATTTACAGCTTTCATTTCGGCTTCGTCATGGCGGGAGAAATTTTTCAGCGATCGCACAATTTCCACAATGCGATCAGTGCCAAATTTCATCGATTCTAGTAGTTTAGGCAGATCCTCCATGAGAAATTCCAAATCCACAGACTCTAACTCTAATTGCAGTTCTTTTGGAGCAACGGGTAAAAACTCCTGATAACTTTGCAGTAGGTTTAGCAGGTCTTGTGTGTATTCTGCAACATACTTCAAATTGCCACAAATGAAGTTTACCGGGTTGTTGATTTCGTGGGCGACTCCGGCGATTAGTTGTCCTAAACTGGACATTTTTTCGCTTTGAATTAACTGTGTTTGTGCTAGTTGCAAATCATTGAGGGCTTGCTGAAGTCGCTGTGTTTGGGCAGTTGCTTGGGCAGTTGCTTGACAGCTTTGTTCGTAAAGTAAAGCTTTTTCTATGGCGATCGCTGTTTGTGAGGCAAAGATGCTAACAAGTTTGAGGTGTTCGGCTGTGTAAGCGTCTGTTTGATGGCTGCCGATGGCGATCGCTCCTACTACTCGTTCTTTTGCCCGCAATGGCGCACAAACTAGGGCTGCTATACTTTTCCCTCCCTCAAAGCGAGGATCGGCCTGGACATCATTAACCAATTCTGCGCGGTTGGATTGGACAATGCTGCCAATAATTCCCTTACCTGGTTTTGGGCGATCGCAATTCAAAAATGCTCCAAATTCTGCTATGATCTCAAACGCATTTTTATCTGCATTCAAAAGCAAAATCATCCCCCCAGATGAAGAAATCAATTGGCTGATTTCTTGAAGCACCAGTTGAGCAATCTCTCGCTTATCTAAACTCGTTGTGAGTTGAGTTGAGATATCCTCAAATAAATCAATTTCCTGATATCGTTCTAGCAATTCTTTAGCCAGTTCTTTTTTTTCAGCTTCCTGTTTTGCCAGCAACGAGAGCAAATTCGCCAGTAAGATTGTTTGTTGTTCCCCAACAACCCAACCGATCACTCCTGCCGATATTTTCACAGGATATCGGTTGTTTGCAGTTTGCTGGCCAATGCTCAGCACTTTTCTACCGTCTACTTCCTCAACATCAACGGCAATCTTGAGTGTACTGGCAAAATCCTCAAGCAGAGATGATAACTCTTGTTTGTGAAGCATCTTTCTGAGGCTAATTGGGGACATGACACACCTCTGCCTCTACAAGGTTATTATGATTTTCGACTTGAGCTTTAACTGGAATTGTGATGATAAACTCTGTCCCCTGTTTGAAAACTGAGTTAACCCTGATTGTGCCACCATGTTTTTGTACAATAATTTGATGGGCGATCGCCAAGCCTAACCCAGTTCCTTTACCGACTGCTTTAGTAGTAAACAAATGGCCAAAGATACGTTGTTTGATTTCGTCAGTCATACCTGTGCCATTATCAGCAATCGCAATCCTGACATGATCTTGATCTGGCACTGATGTCACAATGGTAATGCGATTGGGATTGGCTTGTATTTGCTCAAATGTACGCCCTTGGTTTGATTCTTCTAAAGCATCAATTGCATTGGCCAGCAGATTCATAAACACCTGATTCAATTGACCGGGGAAACACTCAATAGATGGTAATTTTCCATACTCCTTTAAAACTTCAATTGTCGGATGATGTTCATTTGCTTTCAAGCGGTGTTTGAGAATCAAAATTGTGCTTTCAATTCCCTCATGAATATTGAACAGAACTTTGTAATCTAGGTCAGCTCTAGAAAAAGTTCGCAGACTCGTGCTGATGCTGCCAATTCTTTCAATCCCCAGTTTCATTGAGTCAATTAACTTCGGCAAATCTTCCCGCACATACTCTAAATCGATGGCTGCAATTTCGTCTACAATGTCAGCATCGGGATTAGGCAGTTTCTCTTGATACAAGTCAATCAGTCCGAATAAATCATTAACATAGTCTTTAGCAGGCTGAAGATTTCCGGCAATGAAGCCAACCGGATTATTAATTTCGTGAGCAACTCCTGCAACCAAATTTCCTAAAGCAGACATTTTCTCATTCTGCACTAGTTGTAATTGCATGGCTTGGAGTTCTTTTAAAGTTTGCTCTACTTCTTGCGATTTCTGGCGTAGTACGGCTTCAGAATGTAGAAGAGCAGCTTCAGCAACTTTGCGATCGCTAATATCTATAATTAAACCATCCCAAACTATCGAACCATCTGCTTGCCGTTCCGGGCGGGATGCCGCTTGCACCCATTTGACAATGCCCGATGGTGTGATAATTCGCCATTGGTGAACAAATGGCGTCATGGTTTGGATAGAGTGCATTATCGCCTGATCAATGCCTGCAACATCATCGGGATGTTCCATTAACCGGAAGTTCTGCGTTCCTGCCATTATTTCCTCTGGCGTCAATTCGTAGAGGTTGTAGCAGCCAGAACTGACATAAGACATAACAAATGAACCGTCGGGAGTAATGCAAACTTGGTAAATTATCCCTGGAACATTATCAGCAAGCTTTTGAAAGCGGCCTTCAGTAGCACGGAGTTCTTCTAAAGATTGTTCTAAATTTTGTGCATGGGCTTGCGATTTTTGATAGAGACGGGCATTTTCTAGGGAAATGGCTGCATGAATACTAAGTAAGTTGAGAAATTCTACGCGATCGCGAGTAAATGCTTCTTCGGTAGAACGATTTTCCAGATAAACAATCGCCACTAAATTATTCTGATTGATAATCGGCATACACAGCACACTTTTGGGCTGGTGCTTTTGGAAATACTCACCGATGATACCGGGAATATTAGTTTTACCATCCTCAATTAGAACAGAATCGAGGGTGTCTTTGACATATTGGATCAGCTTGGTGGGAACAACTGTGTTTTTTGCTGCTTGAACTTGCCGTTGGACGATGAAAGTATTATCCTGTGGGCTAGCGGTGGCGATGGCGCTGATTTGCCATTGATCATTCTCAGGCAACAGCAACACACAAGTTTCTGCCCTAGAATTTTCGAGAATAATTTTGCTCAGTCTGCTGATTAATTCGTCTAATTCAATGGTACTGGAGAGGACTTGAGCAGCTTTGAGAACAGAAGTTAAATCAAGGGCATCGCAAATACGATTGCTGCTTTTGCTCTCAGTTGGAGAAGATACAATTGCCGAGGGGTTACTCGTTGTCAGCGATGGTAAGGGTTTAAAATTGGGTTTTTGCACTGCCTCTGGTTGCTTTTGGGCATGTTGTCTCAAGAAAATGCCACCAAAATCCTCCATCACCAGGGCATATTTGTTGTGATATGGCTGCAAACTGTAAAAATGAATAATTCCTGGAATCTTTAAGTTTTTAGCGATCGCATATTGGTTGCGAAACTGCAACAGTTCCCTGCAAGTTCGACACTCCCGTACTAGCAGTTTTAGCACCACCGCCTGCTGATCCGCCTCCCGCACCGCCCGATAAACCACCGTCTTGGAACCGCAATACAGTTGCTCAACCAGATGGTATCCAGGAATTGCAATTTTCAAATCCACTGCTGCGTCCATTCGACTGACTCCATCTCAGACATTGACTTCTCTGAAGTCAGTATGCCCATCTATCTGTGGGGTCTAACGATAGCTTCAGTATAATAATTATGCACTATAAAAAATTTTACATATAAAGAATGGGGAATGGGGACTGGGGAATGGGGAATGGGGAATTGGGAATGGTAAAAAGAAGTTATTTCTCCCCTGCTCCCCTGCTCCCCTGCTCCCCTGCTCCCCTGCTCCCCTGCTCCCCTGCTCCCCTGCTCCCCTGCTCCCCTGCTCCGCTGCTCCCCTGCTCCCCTGCTCCCCTGCTCCGCTGCTCCCCTGCTCCCCTGCTCCCCTGCTCCCCTGCTCCGCTGCTCCCCTGCTCCCCTGCTCCCCTGCTCCCCTCCCAAAGTCGAATCATTGCCCGACACTGCCGAATACCTCCCTGTTCTAATATCTTGAGTTGACGGCAGTCACCAATCACCAATTTTTCTACTAAGTCTGGTAAATCAGGAATTTCCCATTGTTGAATATTTGCAATGTCAATTGCATTTACCTTGTTTACTGATTCCATTTAAGCATGTTAAAGCCCCTCTCCACGTCGGAGAGGGGTTGGGGAGAGGTTCATCGAACTCACTTTAAATTAGTGAGCCATAACGCTGGCGCTGTTTATGTAGAATGAAATTATTGACCAGCAATGATAACCGCGGACTCAGGCGGTGTATCCACCACAATATATGCACATAGCTAGGAAATGCTACGATTAACTGCTGACGTTCCACCCCGCGCAGTATGTTGTTGACAGCGGTCGGTACATCGAGAAACTTTAAAGGAATACGGCTCTTAATGTTTTCTGCATCGAGGCTTTTGCCGTATACACCACTTTTTAAAATATTGGTATCAATATAGCCCGGACAGACAAGCGTTAGCTTGATGCCAAGGTTTTTTGCTTCTACTGCTACCGACTGAGTTAAACCAGCCAAGGCATGTTTGGTTGCCACATAGGGCGAACACAACAAGCCAGGCATCAAACCATACATTGAAGCAATATTGACAATGTGACCGCTACGCTGCTTTATCATCTGATTGTAAACTGTGTACATCACATAAACCACACCAAGCAGATTGATATCCACAGCACGCTGCCATGTAGCTGTATCGAGTTCCTGAAATTCCCCACCCACTACAACACCAGCATTATTAAATACATAATCGATACACCCGTAGCTATCTATAACTGTACCGATAACCTCTGCAACACGCTCTGGGCTTGTCACATCCAAGGTAGCAGCTTCCACATTTCCCCCTGCTTGCTGCAAACGCAAGGCCTGCGCTAGCGCAGCCTCTGCATTGATGTCCGTCAGTATGACTTTAGCACCGCGCCGCGAAAGCTCTTCACACAAGCCTTGCCCCAAGCCAGAGGCACCACCTGTCACAAGAGCCACTTTGCCGGAAAAACTACTCATTTACGACCTTCCAATACTGGAGGACTTTAAAAGTCTAACGATCAAAATATTATGTGTCAACCATAAAAGGAGTTATTTTCTATTTTTTTACAATAAAAAATTAATAATAATAAAGTTAATATAAAAAGTATTTTTATAGCTCATGAATAACATTTTTAATTTAAATTAGTTGTAGTTATAATCAGTATTTTTAACGTATAGGACTCATATTTGATTTTTGAAAAAAACTCAGTACACTTTTATTACTTTTTACTGTTAAGAGTTCCCTGTTAAGAGTTCCCTGTTCTCTGTACTTTCTTGAAACTTGGTGGACGAAGGGGTCTGTAGAGACGACCCGACGGGTCGTCTCTACTTTTATTGTGTTTAAAAAATAGTTGGTAGGCTTTTTCAATGGGTTGACAAATATCTTGTACCGCTTGAGAACCTACTGACTGCCAAAACGGATTGCGTTTTCGCAACTTGGCATTATTTATTAACTAAGACCCATCATCTGATAAGCAATAAAAGCACTATCAAAGGGTTTAAGATAACCAACCTCTGTCAAATCGTTACGTAAAGTCTTAGAATTGATGGCTGTGTTTATCGGTAGCTGATGATTGTTATTAGCGACTGTTTGATCTCTAACGATTCTGGATATCAAGTGATTAAAAGCAACAATATCTCTAGCAGTTAGCTCAGTTGTAAGTTTCATAGATTTATCCTTCACCAATACATAACAAGTAAATCTGTGCTGGCTGCGTTACAAATCTTTCTTTAATCTCGAATCTCAATTATGCAGCCAGAAAAAGCTATTAATAGTCAGATATTTCAAAGGTAAATTTCAATCTCTTAGTATTATTTAGTTACAAAAGCACACAAACTCTATCTTTTATTTATACTACAAGTATACTACAAATAAGTCAAGAGGTTTCAGACAGTTTTTAGCACATTAGCTTATTAGTACTACAACACGGCATAGTGCAATTCCGTAAAGACTTTGAAATCTTTGCTTAGTAAGCAGTCATTATCTGTTCCGCTTCCAGATGAACGCAGATTGACCTTTTTTTATACCACTTCACTGCTTTACTGGTATCAATTCTTTCGCCTCTGCTCCAGTTCAAGAATTGCCTACTTATATAAAAATTAAAGTAAAACGGTATTAGTGGATGTTTGAGAAGTATCAATAATTTTGATTTGGGTGAAAATCTAAGTACAGTCAGCATTAAACGAAGCTGAAACTACCAGATTTTTCGTTTTACCCTACTCCCCTAAAGTCAGGATTTGAGTATTCAAAACGACTTGACAAACATCCTCTTAAGGTACTGAGTGTTTAACCTGATGTAAACTTTCAAGTCTGTTTCGATTTACCCAACGATTGATAACTTCTTTGTTGGGTCTGTACACCTTGATTTGCACTTGCTTTGAGCCTAGCTTGACTACTTCGGCAGGAATTCTTTGGACATCGGCAGAATCTGCACGAGGCTTGTAAAGCCAAATGACTTTTTGTCCAACTTCAAAGTAGTCAGCATTGCTAATAAAGTTAGGAGGTCTATCTGCCCAAGAGGGGCAAGCAATTAATAAGTTGACCAAAAGCATAAAGGTCACTAGAATAATTTGGAAAAGTTTCATGAACACTACACCTGCCTTGGTCTGACTTTTACTGACCAATCAGCTTTTTAACAATTTTGTTATTGTTTAAACTTGGTTGGTCAAGGGTAAAAAGTTGCTCGTGATTCACATTACACCTCTTTGTGTCATTTCAGTTTGTGTTCAACCTCATGACTTAAATGTACGTCTGATAAACGATAGAAGCAAATATTCTTTATTTTTAAAATGATAAAAAAAAATAATGAATAAGCGCAATTCGGTATCCGAATAAGCAAGGATGCAATTTTGACCATTAACGCTATACTATCGACTACACAGTAGGGTTAAGTAGGCGATCGCATGGTAAAAACTGGTGCTAACTCTTGGTATATTTTTCTTGTAAACCAAGATGAATGCTACTTCTTCATGATTTCTTTCATGAAATCATGTGATTTATACTGTAGCATTAACACTATAAGTGCTTGATGCTAGATAAGTAACCTAAAAAATCCAGTATCTACCAGGCACGAAAAAGCTGCTTTTTAGTCTATTTATATCAGGGTGTGATTCACAAAGTTATCAAAAACAATTTCAGAAAGTGGGAGAAAATGAACTTACCCCCGAAAAGTGAAGAATTTTTTGGGTAAAGTTACCACTAATTCTTCAAACGGGGGTAAAATTTTTTTCTACGAAGACTAATATATCAAGGAGAAAAATGAATCATGAATAAAAAATGGGCTGTTAAGCGACTAACTGTAAATCTCACATCCAGCGAGGTGGAGAAGCTTGAACAGTATTGCTCAAAAACAGGAAGACCTGCAACCGATACAATTAGGGAATTAATCCGGTCTCTACCAGTTGAGACTTCTTCAGTAACACTTCCGAAACAAGTGGTTGGAGAAACTTAACTCAACTGCTGTGGTGTTTATCTACGTTTGTTGGTAGAGAACTCGGGTAATCAGGCAGTTTGCGAATCAGTTCGTGAATCACATCAGTTTCGGTTTTGCTTGTCTGATTACAGTGTTTTTCCAGCCTTTCGGCTTCATCTAATTCCAAATCAAGATGAATTTGCTGAACGGTTAAACTTTTACTCATGTGATACCAACAGTGTAGTAATTATACTTGGATTTTACCAACTTTGTATGGAGTTTTAGACAAAGGTTTGAGATAGAGGCATGCTATCTCAAACTTTTGTTAAGGTTCTTTCAGATGTAGTCATTGCATCCTACCCTGAATTTATGGATTGTTAAGCTAGATATTTGCAAATTTGCGAACATGTTTACCAGTGAAGATATTGATTTTGAAGAGGAACTTAAGCTTTTTTGTCTTTTGCTGTTCATTGGTATCAAATACGAGGATTAATACATGCAAATAGCTTGATATTACTCCTAAGTAATACAATATCTGAATTTTTGGGAAAACACAAAAAGCTTACCAAAATCCAATTGCCGTATATCTTACATCGTTAGACCTGTTGCAAAAGTGCCTTTTGCAGTTTTGTAGGGCTAAAAACAGAAGTTAAAAACCTACCTAAATCTACTCAAAATAGCTTTATATCGCAGTTTGATTTTAAGTTTTTTACAGTAAAAATACTTAAGTAGCTTACCTGAAACCAAGTATAGGTAAGAACGATCAGTTAGATCGGGATAGCCTGTGGACTGGATAATGCCGACATTACCAGGGTGAAGCAGGAAGTACTCAGGCTCAAAGTAGATTTGAGTAGGATTTATAGGAAAATTCCACTTTTTTCACCCTTTTCTCAACCAATGTCACGGGGGATTCCCCATTCCCAAAAACTCCATACCCTTGGGTATGGAGTTTTTGATAGTTTTAGCAACTATGGATGATTGCTGAGAATGTTGTCAAACCAATTCTGTATGCGATCGCCCATAGCCTCTTGAGAGTAATCTGTTTGTGCTTGCTGGCGACAGGCGTAACGGTCAATTTCATCCAGGCGGTAAATAGCTTCTACTAAACCTTGGACACTATCTGGTTCTACCAAAAAGCCTGTTTTGCCATCCTGTACAATTTCTGTCAACCCGCCCCGACGATAGGCAATTAACGGCACTCCACAGGCGAGTGCTTCCAGCGCCACATTCGGATAAGCCTCTATCCATCGGGGAGTTATGAATACTGCCCGACACTGCCCTAATTGCTGTTGTAGTTCATTGGTCGGTAAAAATCCTACGTATTCTATGGGTGCATCAGGATATTCTTGACAAATCTGCTCCCAGTAAGTTTCATTTTGTATTAGTCCAAAGATTTTCAAGGGAATGCCTGTGATTTTTGCTGCTGCTACTGCATCTTCTAGCCCTTTTTCCGGTGCTATCCGACCTACCCATGCTAAAGACGAACCTGGTTCACCACAAAACTGATAAGCAGATAAATCTATCCCATTAACTAGACACTTACATTGGTCTGCAAATGAAAAAGTAGCTGCTTGTGTTTTACCGTGAACGCCAATAGTACCTGGAAAACGATTTACTACCTGTTCAATCATCTGATCCATTGCATCTGTCAGAGAACCCATACTGATGAGATGGGCTATGGGACGGTTAAAAAAGGGTGTTAAATACAATGGCAGCCAATCATAAGCAAAATTCACAATCAAATCGTAGTCTGTTTGCACTTGGCGAGCATAATCCCACATATTCGCCAAAACCGAATTAGCAGGTACGAAAATTGGGTCGGTACGAGTTTGATTTTGGGCTGATATCTGGAGTGTTCCGGGGATTTCTTGAATGGGCAATGAACCAATAACAGATCCTTGCGGTGCCACAACTTTTAGTTTGTGTCCTCGCCGCAGCATCGGTTGAGCGATATTAAATAAAGTCAATTCCACTCCACCGCCCAATCCTGTACCCAGGGCACCGACGGGAGTGGACATAAATAACAATTTGTAAGACTGTATTACCATCTACTCTGTTTGCTTATCTTTACTCTTTACTACTAACAGATTATTCATGCAATCTAAAATTTTACCACCGCCCCTGAAACCTGGTGACTTGCTGCGAGTAATTGCCCCTAGCGGTGCTCTGCGAGAATTTGAAACGTTTGGGCAGAGTGTGGAAATTTGGCGATCGCGTGGTTATCAAGTAGAAATCATTCCACAGATAGATGACAGATGGGGATATTTAGCAGGTAAAGATGAAAACCGCACTCAGCAATTAGCAGCAGCGTGGCAAGATCCAGATTGTCGCGGTATCCTTTGTGCTAGAGGCGGTTTCGGCAGCACCCGCATTTTGGAAAATTGGAATTGGCATACAAACTCAACATCTCCAAAATGGCTGATTGGTTTTTCAGACATCACTGCTTTGTTATGGAGTCTTTACACAGCAGGAATTTCCAGCGTTCATGCTCCCGTGTTGACTACTTTGGCAGATGAGCCAGATTGGTCAATGCAACGATTATTCGATTGGGTGGAAGGTTGTCCTCTAACTCCTCTGAAAGGTTGTGGTTGGGGCGGTGGCATTGCTAGTGGCATGTTGTTACCAGGTAATCTGACGGTGGCTACCCATCTTTTAGCCACACCCATACTACCGAATTTAGATGGTGTGATTCTGGCTTTGGAGGATGTCACAGAAGCACCATACCGTATTGACAGGATGCTAACGCAGTGGCGTTTGAGTGGTGCTTTACAAAAACTGCGAGGTATTGCTTTGGGAAGCTTTTACCGTTGCGAAGCGCCACAGAATATTCCTAGTTTTACTGTAGAGTCAGTTTTGCGCGATCGCTTGGCTGATTTGGGTATTCCTATTGTCTCTGATTTGCCCTTTGGTCATGATATCCCCAATGCCGCGTTACCAGTGGGTGTCCAGGTGACATTAGATGCGGATCAGGGAATATTAGATATCAGCCAGAGGTGAAACAGTTTTTCTATGAAATCAAGGAGAATTGATATTATATCATGTTCGTTTAAACACTTATGATATCTCTGGAGGTCGGTAATTGGGAACTTGTACTGAGCGAAGCCGAAGTATTGGTAATTGGTAATTGGTTTTGAGTATTACCTATTACCCATTACCCATTACCTATTAGCTATTACTAAGCAAACCGACTATATCGTAAGTAATTAGCCGAACTTGATATTACTTGTTTCCATAGCTGCAATTCGAGACTTTGCTAGTTCTAATTCTACCTGAGCTTGCTGAAGTTGGAACTGCAAGGACTCCCGAGATTGCATAAGTTGTTGTGTAGCAGTCAGTAACATGTATATATGGCGATGAGAATAGTTTGATGGTTCTATTTGATATAGGTAACGTCGAAGTTGATATTGATCGCGAGCTAGATTTTTACTAGTAGAATGAATCATTGAATCAGGACGCACCCTGTAATAGTAAAGGGGATATGTATAATAGCCCATTTTTTCACCAGTTACAGATGTAGCCGTCGTAATATACCAATCATCATGATGCACTGTACTTCTATCTTCAGTATGCTTAAATTTACGTAAAATCTTCAGAGAAAACAGCGCGCCAGCATCACCCCAACAATTACTTTGCAACATGGTAGGTAGTAAGCCCCCAGTGAAACAATGAATTGAAGTCTCAGGTTCAACCCCAGTACTACGCGTTCCAAAGGCCAACATCAAAGAGTTAACAATAGCAGCATTAGAAACAAGAGCTGCTTTAACATATTTTTCTACCATGAAAGGTAATGCTACATTATCAGCATCGAAAGGTAGAAAATAATCACCTTCTGCAATTTCAATTAAGTAGTTACGAGCGCCACCTAACCCTCTATTTATATTAGATTTAATAAACTGAAAATTTGGAAACATCAACTCAGCTTGATTAATAACCTCCTGTGTATATTCATCTGTAGAAGCATCGTCTATAACAATTACTTCTAAGTTTTTATATGTCTGTACGTTCAGGCTGTTAAGACATTCTAAAAGGTATTTGCCCAAGTTATAGCATGTGACTCCAACAGTCACCTTTGGCTCAGTGTCAGTTAGTGGAGATGATTTAGCAACTAGTTCTTCAATATACTTGATTTGCCAAAACTTCAATTCTTCAATTTGGGATAAACTGCTTTTTTCTGCTATTTCTGGCTTAACTATATTTGCTGTATGTATATCAATAAGTTCTTTCGGATTTTGCAATTTTTCAACTATGGGTATAAAGTAGGGAACGTGCAGTGCGTGAGACGTTTTCCAACTGTAAGATTCTACTTTTGATTTTAGGTGATAAGATGTGAATAAGGCTAAATCAGCATTTTCAAAAGAATACTGTTCATAATAACAAACTTGCCAAAACGCATCAGGATCATTTTCAATATATTTTTTGTTAGTCTCAGATATCCACTCATGTCCACCGTGGATGGTGACAGCTGTCAAACAGTTAGCTTCTAATATATTTGCTTGTTTTGCTTGAATAGTACGGTAGCCAATACCGTCATACTCATGAAATTCCACATAAATCAGAGAGTTTTTAAAAGTAGTAACAACAGCTTGAGTAAAAAACAAACAACAATAACTGGTATAATCAATCGGATTATTATATTGGACTTGAGATAACATTGCTGAGTGAATAGGCTGAAGATTTAAAACTTGCTCTACCTCACAAGTAGAGAATATATGCTTGACATGAGGTATATTTGATTTGCCTTCAAATTTATCTTCAGCACAGCAGACTATGAGGATTACATACCATCCTTCTTGCGAAAACTTTTGACTTAAAGTGTTGTAATAGGTTGCAATTCCACTATTTTCCAAAATCCCTTCATATTCATTAGTAAATAGTAAAGCAACTTTGTCAGCTTGGGATTGAATAAACTTGGAAACAAATATATCTTGAAAATTAATATTCAAACTGTCATCTGAACTTACACTTAGCATTAATTCATCATTAAACATCTGTCAAATATCTCCTTTAATTATAGTTTTTATTGCCCGCTCTACAGTAAGCTTTTCAGATATTTCAGTCAATGCACCCTAGTTTTACAGAGTGTATCTCCAAGCCATTAAACTTGGGAAAAACACCATTCTCAATAACCGGAGGTAAGGCACAAAATATAATAAAAATAAGGGTTCTAGAGAACCCTAAGCAATACCATCCTACAAAAATTGCAATAAACCAACTGGTGCGTTTTTCACTCCCGCAACAGATGAAAGAAACACTTCCTTTCCTGTTCCCTATGTTTTTGAAGAGTTTACCAGACCAAAAGACAATCTTTAGGGTGTAATATGCCAACTTCTGGATTTACTCTGATTTGGGGAATGAGCTTAATCAACTCTTCTTTTGTGTAAGAATTAAAATCTTTTGGATTGATTTCATTGTATGTAATATAGCCTTTTGTGGCAGAAGAAAGCACCTTTTCTAGATAAATATCTTGGATTTCTCGTTTCATCTCTGTAAAGGCATAATTGCTGATCACAATGTCATAACTTTCTTTGGCCAATTCATTCATTGTCTTATAGATCAGCGTCGTATTTAATGGGTAATGGTCTAAATACCTTTGAGCTAGCATTAGCACTGGTTTCAAGTCAACCAACGTATAGCTTTTTACGTGGAAATAACTACTGATAATTCTGCACAGACCTCCATAACCAACTCCGATTTCACATATATTTAAATTGTCAAGAGTACCGAATTCAGATTCCAAATCTGACAGAATTTTTATGTATCGCAGGGTTGGTGGTGCTATTGTACCAATGCCCTCGTAATCAAAAGCTTCAGGATTGCCGAGCTGATCATTTTTCAGGAATTCATTAATCTTACTCAATACATTAGAGGAAGACTTCTTGGTTGCTTCCAGATACTCTAAACCTTGCTCGAAGGAGTCGTGTTCTAATGCAACCCTATATATTTCACTGCGACGAAAATCTCTGAATATGGAAGAATCCAAACTGGCTTTCAAACAGAATTCAGGGTAGTCAATATTGTCAGTCAGGCTAGTTTGAAAAACCTTATTTGGGACGCCCATGCTTAGTACTGTCCTTATTTATGGATAATTATTTATTCAACCGAGTTATTCAGCAAGTCTATAAATGAAAGCTGAATACAGAAGAGCCTGTGAATAGCTTTTCTGTAAGATACCAAGCAGATAGTCTAGTAGAGGTCGATGCTTACTAACGCTCTTACCTCAGAGTCAGGTTATAAATCTGACAACCAAACTGCTGTGATCAGGTGTTACATTACCATATATCAGGTGTATATTCAATATTTTGGATAAAACATTTCCAATAATTTCTCTGACAGCATACTTCCAAATGGTATAATTTTGATGGATAACTACTGTTATTGGGAAGGTTGCCAGAAAGCTTGACATGAGTTTGAATCTTTGAAAGGAGAGCAATTTAACCATCATCTAATTGACTACACTGCGATGTAGTTTAAAAATGGGAAATCATCGCTATTGAACACACCTAAAAACAGAGCAAAGATATCAACCTAAATACATAAGTAGGTCGGTGCAAATAAAGCTAACTGGTAAAGGTCGTCAGTTGTCAGTTGTCAGTTGTAAGGGTTTCAGGGATATTTACGTTTCGTAACATAGCTCTGTTTATTCTCACCGACTTACTTAGTACTAAGTTTTTAGCGTAATTATTCCCAATCACCAAACTTATCTATGAAGTTTTAACTTCATCCTCAGACGATGCAATTGGTTAACTAGTTGGTATGAACTTTACTCTTTTACAATCCCCAATTCAGAATTTTTATGGCAAGTTTATTAATTCTGTTTTGCGGCTTTCACTTCTGTTAATTATTCTCGGTATATGTCTGATATTTTTATCTGGTTGTCAGGGGACAGCACAGAAAAATGATGGAGTAATTCATCTAAGCTTATGGCAAGTACTCAATCCCCCTTCTAATCGGGATGTGTTTAATAAACTAGTAGACAAATTTAATCAAACTCATACTGATATTCAGGTAGATTCTATCTTCTTTGGTGATCCCCAATTACCGAAAATCTTAACAGCAGTTGTGGGCAATGCGCCTCCAGATATTTTGTTATACGATTCACAAATTACAGGTCAGTTGGCAGAATTAGGGGCAATTCAACCTTTGGAAGATTGGCTGGACAAATCACCGTTGAAGTCAGAAATTATCCCCAGTTTATTCGATGAATTGAGCTTAAACGATCATATTTGGTCAATTCCCCTATACACAGCCAATTTCGGTATTTTTTACCGACCAAAGTTTTTCCAAGCTGCGGGAATCACAGAAATGCCTAAGACTTGGGAAGAATTAAGGCAAGTTGCTAAAAAATTGACTATTGACCGCAATGGCGATGGGCGACCCGAACAGTACGGAATATTACTGCCTTTAGGAAAGGGAGAATGGACTGTTTTGAGTTGGTTTCCGTTTTTATTAAGTAGTGGCGGTGAGATATTGACAGATAATAAACCGAATTTGATGAATAAGGGGGCTATTAGTGCTTTGCAGTTCTGGAAAGACCTGATGACAGATGGTTCAGCGACCCTTTCTTCTCCCGAACGTGGTTATGAAGAAGACGCTTTTATTACGGGTCGGGTTGCTATGCAAATGACAGGCCCTTGGACTTATATCATGAAGTCTAACGTTGATTATGGGGTGTTTCCAATGCCTGCAAGTGTCGGACGGGCGACGGTGACAGTTACGGGAGTTATGTTTGTAATGAAGACCGCGCCAGCAAGAGAGCAAGCTGCACTCAAGTTTTTGGAGTATGTTTTGAGTGAAGAATTCCAAACAGAATGGAGTATTGGGACGGGTTTTTTGCCCGTTAATTTGAAAGCTGCCCAAAGTGAAGCTTATCAGGAAATTATTAGCAAAAAGCCAGTATTAAAAGTGTTTTTGGATCAGACTTCTGTAGCAGGCGCTCGCCCAATTATTGCTGGGGCTAGTCGTCTTTCTGACAGTCTTGGTCGAGCCATTGAAGCTGCATTATTAGGTGAGTCTACCGAAGCAGCTCTCCAAAAAGCCCAAGAGCGTTTAGAACTGATTTGGGATAACAAATAATCAGCTGTCGTGCATTTAATTTATCCATTCAGAATGCTCTTGAGCAGGGGTGTAGTAGAGACGTTCCGCCGGAACATCTCTACTTTTACCCAAAATTAAATCGAGATTTCAAATTAAGAGTTAGCGCGGTTTATTGAGAGAATCACTCAATGGAGTGCCTGTATAGTTAGCTATCCAGCCGTCTGCTGTTGTGAAATAGCGTACCGCTTTAAAATATAATGATGCCGTAGGGCTACACCAATGCTCGATTCCTGCTGGGATGTAAATATAGTCTTGGGACTGAACTAAAAGCTGTACCTGGCTGCCGTCGGGTCTAACGAATCCAAAGATCATTTCTCCTGCCAAGATGTAAAGCGGCTCAGAAGCGCTATGAGTATGGTAGCGGCTGTAACCATCTATCAGCATTTGGAGATTGGGTGAACCTGGATGCACATTCAGCAAGTCACACCACAGAGAGCCATTTTCTTGTTGGAGAAATTCAAAGACACCGTTGTGTAGTTCTACAATGTAGCGCTTCTCTGAATCAGTCAAAACGTCCTGTTCTAATAGATCGGGAAAAAGCAGCGATGTTCCTGGGTCATAGTGTTTCACGTAGACGCCAACAGGAGCGAGTTCACGAGCTATCTCACCTAAATCGCTCTCAATTGTACTGTCGTCTAATAGTAGGGTAGGCATGACAGAAAGACTAATTCACTATTAACAAAAGTATACTCAACTTTCACTCAACAAGCCACTTTCTCCGATAGAGATAGTGGGGTTTGTGGAGGATGGGGGCATTGGGGGCAATGAGGAGCAGGGGAGAAGGGGAGAAGGGGAGCAGGGGAGCAGGGGAGAAGGGGAGCAGGGGAGAAGGGGGGCAGGGGGGGAATAACTCCTGCTTTTTGTTTCCTGTCTCGTGACTCTTTTGACACTCCCCGAATTTCTAATTCGGGGATTCTTGCTTCACGGGGATTCCAATGAATTTACCCTCAGCAAGCATCTTGACCCTTCGGGTTCGCAGTCCCCTACGGAGGGAAACCCTCCTTCAGGGCTGACTCACCGTATGCCCTACGGCTGCAAGCCCTCTTAAGAGAACTACTTGAGCGGCTGCCACATCCCTATCTGTGGTATAGCCGCAATTTGAACAAACATGAGTACGTTGTGACAATTGTTTTTTGCCAGTCTGGACACCACAACTAGGGCAAATCTGGCTGGTTTTACGGCTATCTACTTTTTGGAAATAGACACCACGCTTAAAACAAGTTTGCTCAAGGATGTTGAAGAACTGACCAAATCCAGCATCTAAACAATGTTTACCCAGCATCCCACGAGATAGCCCGACTAGGTTCAAATCCTCAACAAACACCATTCCAGTATTGTTACAGATTTGGTGAGACAATTTAGAGTGCCAATCTTTACGACAGTTGGCAACGTACTCATGCAATGAAGCAACTTTCCTTTGGGCTTTATGCCAATTGTTCGAGCCAATACGTTTTCTATTGACACGCTGTTGCAGCAATTTCAGCTTGCGTTCGGCATCTATAAAAAACCTCGGACGCTTGACAGTTAGACCATTAGAAGTTGCAATAAAACTTGTTAATCCTACATCAATCCCTACTCCTTCTCCATGTGGCAAATTTTGAGGTATAGATACATCCCATTGAACGGTTAGCATCACGTACCACCCAGAAACGCGCTTGACCACACGGGCTTGTTTAACTACACCACCATCAGGTATTCCCCTTGATTTGCGGAATTTAACCCATCCAATCACAGGCAAGTTAACCATTCCTGGCTTCAGTCTCTCACCAAGTTGCATTTGTGGGAAAACAAAAGACCGCATCCGTCCCAGTTTTTTGAATCGGGGGAATCCGTGGTTTCTTTCCCACATTGCCACAAATGCAACTTCTAGGCGTTTTAGGGTTTGCTGCAAAACTTGAGACTGTACTTTTTTAAGTTCAGGAAACTCTTTCTTTGCAGCAGTTAACGCCTTGCATTGAAGGGCATAGGTTGGACGCGGTGCATCAACAGGAATAATGTATTCATGTTTGAGTGAGCAGGCATTAATCCGACAACTACGCGATAAATACCAATCTTTGCGTTCAGCCAAAGCATAGTTATAGACACGGCGATTAATTTCTAACCAGTCTTCAAACGCCTGAGCTTGTGCATGGGTTGGCTTTAACTTAAATTCGTATGTCAGATTAAACACTTGTTTATCACCTCGTTTAGGATTATAAATCGTATTTGTGCTTTATAAACATGACGAACAAATAAATTTTTCCTATTCGCTTATATCCCCCGCGCATCTGTTGCGCGGGGGCTTTACGCATCACGACTCGTAAATTTATCGGCAGAATGATGCTCAAGGGTATCACTTAGCTCTAATCTAGTACAAGCGAACTATTTTAGGTATAGAATGTCTGACTTAATTCTATTTTGGCATCGGCGCGATTTACGTGTTTCTGATAATACAGGATTGGCTGCGGCAAGACGGCGAAGTCCAAAGGTGGTGGGGGTGTTTTGTCTTGATCCTAATATTCTGGAACGAGATGATGTTGCCCCTGTGAGAGTCACTTACATGATTGGCTGTTTGCAGGAACTACAACGGCGATATGCGGAAGTTGGCAGTCAACTGTTAATACTTCATGCTAATCCTGTGGAGGCAATACCAGCTTTAGCAGTGACTTTGCAAGCTAAGGCTGTGTTTTGGAATTGGGATGTAGAACCGTATTCACAAGAACGCGATCGCACTATCATCAATTCCCTGAAAGAAAAAAGCATTGAGTTTCTTACCCACAATTGGGATCAAATTCTCCACGCCCCAGAAGAAATACGCTCAGGTAGTAATCAACCTTACACAGTTTACACTCCTTTCTGGAAAAATTGGTATAGCAAAGCCAAAGCTAAAGCAGTAGAAACTCTACAAAATGCTGAGGGATTGACGCAAACAGAACAACAAACAGCAAACATTGCAGGAGCGATTAAATTACCAACAGCCAAAGATTTAGGATTTATCTGGGATGGAGGATTAATTATTCCACCAGGGGAGGCGGCGGCGCAAGCAAGACTAGAAGAATTTACTAATAAAGCAATTACTGAATACCAAGAACAGCGCAATTTTCCCGCCGTGGACGGTACATCACAACTGAGTGCAGCTTTGAAATTTGGTGTAATTGGCATTCGCACTGTATGGCAAACCACAATAGAAGCCCTAGAAAACAGCCGCAGTGACGAAGCAGCAGCAGGTATCCGCACGTGGCAACAAGAAATAGCCTGGCGGGAATTTTACCAACATGCAATGTATAATTTTCCAGAATTAGCTGAAGGTGCTTACCGCGACGCCTTCAAAAACTTTCCTTGGGAAACTAACACAGAACATTTTCAGGCTTGGTGTGAGGGGAGAACTGGGTATCCTATCGTGGATGCAGCCATGCGCCAAATGAATGAAAGCGGCTGGATGCATAACCGCTGTCGGATGATTGTTGCTAGTTTCCTTACCAAAGACTTGCTGATTAATCCCCAATTGGGAGAAAAATACTTTATGCAGAAGTTGATTGACGGAGATTTATCTGCTAATAATGGGGGCTGGCAATGGAGTGCTTCTAGTGGTATGGATCCCAAACCCGTGCGGATTTTCAACCCAGCCAGTCAAGCACAAAAATTCGACCCCGAAGCTGAATATATCCGGCAATGGGTGCCAGAATTGCGGTCTGTGGATACAGAATATTTAGTTACTGGTAAAATTTCACCTTTGGAGCGTCATGGGCTTGGCTATCCTGACCCAATTGTAGACCATAAACAACAGCAACAGCAGTTTAAACAACGTTATCAACAGCAAAAAGCCTTGAGTAGTGCTGAATAATATTGTTTATCTTTACTGATCTACATCGGTTGAAGCAGCTGACCACCAAGTTCGCAGAGAATGGTTTTTATCCGGTAAATACCGCCCTTTAACCCGAATTGCATTGAGGACATCACGTAGTACTGACGAATTAACACCTGTTTCCTGTGACCAATACCTGATTATATCTAAGGTTGATAAAACCTGAAGGTATGGTGCTGACTGCTGAAAAAACGCGATCGCTCGTTTATCGTCAGTTGCTATTGCCCATCCTCGGTGAACAGCGATCGCGCAGGTGGCGGACTCACCATCATCTCCGAGAATTGCAGCATAGTTTACGAATGATTCTACCTTTTCTTCTGACTCAAAATCTACAACTGTCAGTAGACCCTGTGCAATGGCTGTCTCAAACTGAATCGCACCCTCGTTCTCCTCATCCTGAAGACGTTGGAGTGTCTTTAACTCACGTTCTTGTACAACTGTCGTGACTACGACCTCAGCAGAAATAGATTTTAAGATGTCAAGCAATTTGCCCGAAGCACAAAAATTTAGCACACAGCAGGCATCAAGAAGAACGTGGGAGTGAGCAATATACATATGTTCTCACTTCCATCATTCCTGCATCTGACGCAGGTCAAAATCAATGGTTTCCTGCAACATTGCACTTGAATCCTCCTGAAATTTCTCTCGCAATTTCTCTGCAATACAGCGGGCTTCTAAGCGGTCAACATTGAGGAAATCCGCAAAACGCCCTTCAGTGACGAGTCCCTGATCTAGTGCCTCAATCGCCAGGCGCTGATAGTAGAGTGGCATCATATCAGGGCGCTGTGGGATTTCCTCTAAGGCAAGTTCCTTTTGCACCTTTCTGACTTTCAAACCCCGGTCTTGCAATTTATTCCAAGTTCCTGAACGCAGAAGTTCCATTTCCTCTAAACGACGAACGAGTGCTTCCACAGAAACACCATAGTAATGTGCCAGTGTAAATAGATTAGTCGGAGTAAATTTAAATTCACTATGTGTCCGACACATATCATTAAACCGTTTAAGTAATCCACTGGTAGGCATTAGGAAATATCTGGAAAAAGTTTCCGCTAGTTGCTCGCTTTCTGGAACTCGTTGATACTGATCATCAAAGTGGAACTCAGGTTTTCGCCGATGTGCCAAAAAATGAAGGTATCCATGAGCCATTGACCAACGTCGTCGCTCTTCTGGGTGAAGTGCGTTAATTGCCATGCAACCGCCGAGTTCTTCGTTGTAGCTATACACTTCTGAGTATTTTGTGGGCATCTTCAGATAGAAAATACGGAGTCCCACATCTTGCTCTAGAATGTCCCGAAGACGTGGAATGGGGCCGTCCCCTAGTCCAAGGCGTTGACGCTCCGCAACTGCTATATTTTCCGCAGCAGCCTTAATTGGCAGATTTTTCACCTCATATTCCAAAGGGTAGTTCTGCGGTAGTGGTGCATCTATAATCTTCTCAAGTTCTAGGTAATTCTGACACAACTCCTGTAGGTGAAGAATGAATGGTTTAATTTCTGCCTCTTCCTTCTCACTGCGCTGATAGACCGCCCGGAACTGTACTTCAAAAGGTTGCACCACAGGGCGCGGTCTCACAAAGTCAGTCACAGGGCATCCGTAGGCACGAGCAAGTTTAATCAGTTCAGTTGACTTAATACGGCGCTCACCTTTCTCGATAGCAACCATAGTGGGACGTGAAACATCAATCACCTTAGCTGCATCAGCCTGAGTCATGCCGCACTTTTTACGCGCCTCTACCAGGAGTTCCCCCAACGTCCGCAGGTCTATATTGTCTAGGATATTGGTAGTCATAACATTTTCCCTCAAGCGTGATGATCCATGACTAAGCATTATTCAAAAAGCCGCTTGAAATTCGGGATTCCACAGTATCCCATTGTAGGGCGGCACATGATTTGATTAGTCAAAATAACATGGTTTGACTAATTGCGTTACATGGTTTGACCAAGAACAAAAAAGACTACCGCCTCTTTCATGCTTAACAACAGAGCTAACTTTGCAACAAATCTTCACTACAATTAGATGACTCAATTATTACTGAGGCATTTTTTATACGAACTGCAATTACGAGGCTAATATTAAAAAGCAATATTTTCTGCACACATTATTATATGGACAGCGAAGAAGAAATTTTGCGCTTGACTTCACAAAACAATCGCTACAAGTTCAGACAACGATTAATTGATGCTGCCGAAGCTGCAATTGAGCAGCAACAAACCACTACTTACACTGGCTTTGATGCAGCCACAGGACTAGCTCGATTGCAAGATAGCAGCGGGGCTGTCATCTATGGCAAAGCCCAAACCAATGGCGCGATCGCCATTGGTACAAACATCAGGCTACGTCGCGGTGGTATAGCAAGCTACGACCAGATGCCCAGTACCAAGCAAGTAACCAAAAAACAAAAACCAACTATAACACCAACAGGTAATTTCAAAATCCTATTCTCACTCGAAGAAGAAGGCTTTATCAATTTCTATATTGGTGGAGATCGCGCCACTCCAACGAAGATTTTTTCAGTTGAGAAAACGGATGTTTCAACTTTTTATCCCCGTCTGACATGCCACATTCACAACACAGGCAGTGATTTAAATAATTATGAAGTCTCAATAAAATACAGAAATGCCGATAGCAAAATCAGAATTATTAACATTACTGACAGGGAGACTTTTGATTACATAACTCCTTTCCAGGTTTATGTAATGAACAGTGATGAAGACTATCTGAATTTTAGCTACAAAGGCAATTTAAGTTGGACTAGCAATCAAATAACACCTCGTACTAACAATACCAACATCAGGACTAATGGTTATTGGGGAATGGTTACAAGCATGCAAGTTCCTCCTCTATCAAATTCATGCAACTTTGTAGAGTCAGTTCCTCTTGACACCGCGCCTTATGGCATCTATCCTAATATCCTTTCTGGTACTGGTACTCAAAAATTTGAAGTCCGAAGTATTGGAGGTGTATTTCCTCCTGGCACTTTGACTTTTAATCCGAATTATTATTATGTTAACTGCACATATCAAGGGATGAGGTATACATCAGATACAAGTGGAGAAACCAATAATTTTTACATAGATAGGTTCGTCTCCGGCGTAAATACTGGAAACTATACAGAAACTATTCATCTAGCGCGCAATTTTGTTCAAGGCAGGACAGAAACCAATAATCAAATAGCAACTAGTAATACAACTTTTCTCCCTGATGGAACTGGCACAATATCTCTCTCTAGTACCACCACTCAAGTGATTGAGGGAGGCTATACCAATCAATCAAGTACTATAGGACTAAGTAGAACTACAATCTCTCGTAGCGAAAATTTATTGGTTTATAGCACCAAGGACTTCTATATTCAAGAAGCTATTGAATCACTTACTAAGTATCGCCGCTATAATTTACCTACAGATTTCTCCTGGGGAGTTAGCTATATCAACAACCCTTTTTTTGAATTTCTATCTATTAATAAAACCTACTCACTAATTGAAAACGGAACCTCTCTTAACTTAAATAGCTCTTTCCATCTTTCAGGAACTATTGGGTCAACAAGTATCCCACTTGAATCAGGACAAATCTATACATTTGATTTAATAAATATCGGATATCAAGCTAATGGTAATTATTCTTTCTTAGTCGGTATGGCTGTTGAAGTAGGGGGGAAAGTATCAGATACAGAGTACAAAGCTGCTGATGGAATTATAGTTTATGCTAATACGCCACCTGGCTATGATAGTTATTTACTTGAAATTAGAGTACAGATTAGTAACATAAGAGATGTAGATTTTGGGCTTGATCAAGGTGATAATTGGGTAGTTAAATCACTAAATGGCTCAATAGATGATTTATTCTACCGACATTTACCAGGAAACTTTTTAATCGATAGCGAACCAATAGTAGCTGACTATAGTTATGACAATGAATTCAATGAATTCAGTGAATTCAATCCATTAATCATAGGAAACTTGGACGCAATTACAGGATTATCTACCAATCAATATGACCTGCAATCATTTGATAACTCAGGGCAATTTCCTCTACTTAGAGTTGATTTAGCTGCAAAATTAAATTTAAGTAACTTCAATAATATTGGTAAAAAGTTTTATATTTCCCAAGTCAAGAATTCTAACAAAACAGAAGATGTAACCTTGTTCGCTGAAGAATGGGAAATCAACAGCACTGGAGATTTTATCAAGAAAGAAGCTCTTAAACAAGGCAAAGCTTTCTCATTAGACAATAGTAATGCCGAGATTTATGGTGTCAGCTTTTGGACTGCTTGATTATCTCGGCATAGCATCAATAATCGGCGTACCCCCCGCTGGCATCACCAGGGAAACTAGCGAACCTTTAGACAGAGCCGCAGAATTAGAAATAGCTCGTGCTATCACCATCTTCCCATCAGTCAGTTCCACCTTGTAGAAACCCGTAGAGGCATCATAGCTGACAATTTTGGCACTAGCTTCAGCCGAGTTTCTTTCTTTACGCTGCTGCACCACTTGTGTATCCCGATAAGCTATCCTGTTGGCACAAGACAATTGATACAGCGCTGCTACTTCATCAAAATCAGACCCCACTGATGTACCCCGCGTTAGCAAATATGAGATTGATTACCGGCGTGTATGGCTGTCCATCAGCTAGGGTTACAGGATTTGAATCAACACCATACGCAATAATTACACCATTAGCAGACCTGGCGCGGATTGTGCCGGAGCCAGCCCCAGTTATGTCGATGGTACTGCCACCTCCATTAGGCTGCAACTGAAAAGTGTTTGTTGCAACATTAGTAACTTGGTAGATTGTTGCAGCCGTTATACCCGTTGGCAAACTGCCACCACTATCAGCAGAAAAAGTTAGTTTTTGACCATTACTGTAACCATGAGCATTAATGGTCAGGGTATCGGTAGAGGTATTCACACTGCTAACAATACTAGATGCAGTTGCGTCTCCATCCGCCATCAGAAAAACTGTTTGAAATTGCAAAGCTCCACCGCTAGCTGTCCACGATGGGCTAATAGTCGGCATCTCGTGCCGTTTATTTGTGATATTGAAAGCCCCATCTGATGGTATCGCCACCTGCTGGCGACTGTATCCATTTCCTGGTATCAATTCCGCAGCAAGGAAACTCTCTAAAGTACTGCTGACAGTCAGCACTGCGGTATTTGCCAGACACCCCCTTAATCTACTAGTTGGTGGAGGAGTAGCACCTCTGAGAGCATATTTAGCAATTTCTGAGATGAAAGCATTTGTGAAATTAAATGCAACCATATTAAACCTTTTTAGCTAAAGATAATAAAGTATACTTCACACTACAAAACTCAAGGATATAATTGCCCAACCGTGCGAACAACAGCGCTAGAACTGCCATTAGGGTTATTCCCAGCAAAATTTCTCACAGAATTAAAACTGCCATATCTCAGAAAAACGAGACTTATGTCACCTGAATAATTTTTAATACCATTTAAATAACTTTGTTTGATTTGTGTGTTATTGATAGCTGTATTGCCAGAAAAATTAGGCATCTTAAGTTGTCCTTATAGCGATTCCGCAGTTGGTAGCTGGCCCCCAAATGTAGGTGTAAACCTCTGAGGGACTAACTGTAACCGTATCCATAATACGCATGGTATTACTACAAGTAATAATTACATCATCGCAGGATTGAAGAATACCTGCGACACCAATAGAGAGGATAGTTAAAGGGATGTTACTCCTAGAGTCACTATTTTGTGGGTTGCCATCTTGCAATTTTGTATTTTGCAAATATTCATGTGCAGCAGCACCACCAAATGGATTAATACTAGAAACAAACCTACTATTACCCGGAAAGCCATTGTACTGTGCAGCAAATCCATAGGGATAAGCATTTTCATCCCACCAGCTAGGAGGACTGCCTTTTGGACGTAAAATTCCCATGATTCCGTAAAGAGTCCCTTGTTCAAAAGCGATGCCTTTGAATTCTGGATGAGAAAAACTACGTATTGTGATCGTAGTTATTCCTACAAAAACACTAAAATTAATCGATCCGCCGCTATTAGTACCTGTCTTGGTTGTCGTATTCCAACTATCATAAATTTGATAATTGTTTACATTTCCTGATGAATTAGTATCAAACCGTAAATAAAGAGTACCTTTGGTCGCCGCGCTCATTGAGAGCGACATTATACGAATTTCGGTACTACCTGTTAGGTAGCTATCATAAGTGGTGAAACCTGCCGTGATTAGGGCATCCCTAAAGGCATTTGCGATTTGGAGCGTTGTTATAGTACCTGATAAAATGCTGGTTGTGATAGTAGCGCTTACCATAATAAAAATTACTCTAATAATGTAATATAGTGAATTGTCAAAACAACATTTTGTGCAGCAGAAGATAAATTTGTAATAGTTAAGTATGTGGATAAATTCACGTTTGCCACAGCAATCGGATTGACATTGATCTGTAGCAAATCTGATGCAAAAACCACTTCACAAATCAAACCATTATTAGTAGCTTTTGTACCTCCAATAGGTCTGGACAAATCAGAGCTTTGGCTTGCTGAATCTGTGTAAAACCTTGCTCTTATAGGTACAGAGCAAGATAACTTCAACAGTAAATAGCAGTTGCCCAAATACAAATTATTTGATAAATTGCTGCTACTTCCAGCCATATCAGAAATAGCCACCGTGACTATTTCTCTAAGAATGCCCAACTTTTGGCTTAACTGAACTTCAAAGTCACCACCAGCACCAACCCCTCCAGTAAAAAGGGTGGCGACAGAAGCTAAAAAATTACCCCCAACACCTACACCCCCAGTAAAAGCAGCAAGCACAGGAGGTATCAAACTAGCACCAGCACCCACACCCCCAGCAAAAGCAGCAAGCACAGGAGGTAGGAAACTAGCGCCAGCACCTACACCAGCTTGAAATACGGTGCTGGCAGCAACGATACAATCAGCCCCAGCACCGACACCTCCATTAAAAACACTAGTGGTAGAAGTGATAAAATCACCACCAGTGCCTATCCCACCCTCAAAACTACGAGTTACAGCAGCGCCAAAACTACCACCAGTCCCTACCCCACCCTCAAAATTACTAGTTACGGCAACTCCAAAACTACCACCAGTCCCTACCCCACCTTGAAAAGTTCTGGTGACAGGATTTACAGAATATAGGCGGGATAACATTTCACCACCGCAGCCGCTACCACCTTCAAAGATAGTAATTTCTATGTATGGCAAAGATGGGGGCGTAATTGTAATCGTTTCGTTGCCCACTTCAATTGGCAATGGAGACGACTTACCAATCCAAACTCCATCAAAGCTCACCAATGCTTTGGTTTGCCCGACAACCCAGCTTGCACCATCAACTAGAAAACTCTGAACTGAATTATCTTTCTCAATGGCAGCAACACACATTAAAGGAGTGTAACTAAACCATACATTATGCATGGCACAGGCAAGATTTTGCCCCTTCCACCTGCCAAGTAAGAGCCTACCTTCACGTGAAGCGATTTCATTTAATTTAGACTTTGCTATCTCTAAACCGCTTGGAAGCATATCTACTTGATAAGTCCGCTCACGGGGTTTTAAATCACTGTTGCAAGGGTCTTGGAATTTTGCTTTCCCCTCAATATTCTGCTCTTGAATATTAAAATTCACAGGACATCTCTCTGCTGCTGGGGGAGACAATTGTCCAGAATTTGATATTTCGTATTTACTAGTACCGTCATCAACCAAAGCAGTTTTATTACCTTGTGGCCCTTTTGTAGCAATATCTGGCTTAACTCTTGCCAGTACTTGAGAATTAGAAATGCGGTAACTCCAAGTAGGAGATACACCTTTACTTAACTGCTTCCATTCTTCAGTAGAGATTGAAGAAGTAATGAGATAATCTAATAGATAACCCAGACCCCATGCGCTCCAATCTTCATCTGTGTCACTCAGTGCAGCTAGTATGTGTTCCTGGGTAATAGTTGTCTTACGGCTTAAGATATCTTCATTTGTGTATTCATAAGTAGTAGTAATTACTTTTGATAAACCAAGTTTCAGTATTATAGTTGAATATCCAGACCCACCACTTTTACCTGTGATAACTTCCCTGTATAAATTACCTAAATTGCGATAAACTTTCTCAACTTTACTCTTGAGTTTACACTCAGAACCTTTTTCATAATAAAAAGTCTCAACTCTATACTCATAGTCATTGAGAACAGTTTTATCTAATAGACGAAGTAGTACTGCTTTGACTACAGCATCAGGCACAATTAAGCCCAATGGTTTGCGTACTTGTGTAGTGATAGTTAATTCGGATAAGTCTTTATCATAAACCTCTTGTTTATTGGTTTCTTCCATAATAATTTGGAAGTTACCATAGGCAGGATCTACATATGATGCTATTCCGTAACTGACTGAATAGTCTGTCCTCTCTGATGGATTTGCTACAGGCTGCCTTAAAGTTGCAACAGTTTTAATGATTGCAGCTGGTTGTTCAGCCCCTGCAAGTCTGTTATACCAAATTTCATCACTGCCAATTTTGACAAAAAGTTTCGGAGTACTACCTTTAATCTTAACTTTTTCAATCCGAAATACTTCGTTGCTATCAATCCAAGCAACCCGATTATTTGCATATAAAAGTTGACCAACTGCCTGCAAGTATGAACCAGATAAATTGTCTAATGGATAATTTATTGTTGTATCAGGTAAATCACCGTCTACGTTTCTAATACCACATTCTGTGAGCAAATCCCTTATGATAGCAGCAACTGAACGGTTTTTACCAACTGTGATTTTTGCTTTTTCTGGGTCTGTTGGTTCTTTAAAAGAAAGAGCAGTTATCAGGTCAGCAACCTCAATAGTCTGCTGCCTTGTTGAGTAATCGTAATGAGGACTGATAATCCTCAGTGCGCCTCTTGGATGCCGAGTTATTATTCCTGATTCGTTTGCGATTGAGATTAATATTTGGTTTCCTCGACAAAATCGAGAAAAGTTAATTCGGTCATCTAGGGATTCGTTTAAACTATTCTCATTTCCTAATGTGACTGTACCAGTAAACGAAATCAATCCTGATTGGTCAATATGGTTGTCTGAACCTGCAAAAGATATCAGTGCAGATGAAAAATCATTACCATCAATTGTAATTTTAGTTTGACGAGCGGATTGATTTACAGTCATGAGT
Organism: Nostoc sp. UHCC 0702; assembly: GCA_017164015.1. GTDB lineage: Bacteria > Cyanobacteriota > Cyanobacteriia > Cyanobacteriales > Nostocaceae > Amazonocrinis. The sequence goes on along the minus strand of CP071065.1, from coordinate 5,034,980 downwards.
CTGCCTCTTGTAGAGAGAAGCTAGCGCTATTGTACACGCCTTTTTCTTCAAACTCTGGAGGTTGAATGAACCAACATTTAAATTTGGCGAAATATGCAGTATGCGTGTTACCAATGTAAGTCTCATCTGTACCGACTGCAATGTCTCTAGTTCTCGGTTTACGTTCTGTATATCGTAGTGTTTTGTCTGTAAGTGTCACTTCTGCGGGCTGTAGCTTGCGCCGCAGATAATCAAATTCAAAATAAATTGTTTCTACTAATATTGACTCATCAGGAGTCAAATTACAGTTAATTGTCCACAAATACTTAGGTTCAAAATACGGGCCGCTTCCCAAGCTTGCACCATCTATGCTGTAGTCTAGCTTTGGTAGTGGCTCAATCCTGGCTCTGGGAAATTTGGGGGCTGTAAATTTTGTGATTTCAACTGAGATACTGCTTATTTCCAAAATAATACTCATAAACCAGACCCCCTAACCGCATTTCGAGAAATTTTACTGTAAATATCAGCTGCGTCTTTCACTGGCTGCGGAGTACTGACTTGCAGTACAGAGGGTCTGGCTGCCAATGCAGTTATGTCATTGGCTAATGTGGTTACTTTATCAATCAACCGTTGTACTTCAGCAGCAAGATTTGACGATGATGCAGCATTCTGCTCATAATTCTGTGGTGAGGGTGCGTTTAGATTGTTGGTAGGAATTTGAGGCTGTAAATTGCCATATTTTAGAATAAAAGAAGGGTCTGGCTGATATTGTAATTGCTGTTTCAACTGTTGTGTTAGTGCGTTAGAGCCTGGTTGATATAATTGCTGCTTTAGCTGTTCCCCAAGTGCATCAGGTGGCGTGTATGCTCCACCAGATGAAGCCAAATCCAACCCTGCTGCACGTTGACGCTTTGCGCTATCTGTTTGTAATTGGTTAAATGCCGTCTGCTGAGAAATTTTTTGAGATTGAATTTCATCAGCAGCTATCGTATCCTGGTCGCTCAAATTAGCAATGGCATTATTCAGCCGTTCATTGCTTAAGGCAATTTGACTTTCAGCAATTTGTATACCCGCTTTCGCACTCTCAATGCCAATATCATCCTTTTTGGCAATGGCAGTTTTCAAAGCTGATTCAGCATCTAATTTTGATTTTTGGGCGGCTAATTGGGCTGCTTTTGCTTCAAATACGGCAGTTTCAGCAGCAATTTTCTGACGCTTGAGATCATTTTCTAAGGACTTACGCTGAAATTCCTGCTCCATTTGCATTGCCTTTTGCTTTGTGTCGGCAATCTCCTGCTCTAGCTGGGCTTTTTTCTCTTTTATTTTTAACTCAAGTTCTTCAGGGTTATCACCGCCGCCTGCTGTTCTAACTGTAGCGGGTGTGACAGTCACCCCACCCATTGAAAAACCCAATTCCCCTAATTGAGCCTTGATTGCTGCCTTGGCTTGGGGAGCAAGTTCTGGATCTTTGAGCTTTTGCAACAAACCTAATGCGTCATCAGCATTACTTTGTTGACTTTCTAAACCAAACACAGCCGCATCAGACAGTGATTTATTGAGTTTGTAGCGTGATTCTTCTAATCGTTTAGTACGGTCTAAACTTTGGTTGTAAAGGTCGAGTTTCGCCTTTTGTTCATCTAAGTAAGAATTGACAAGCTTGTAGCGATTTTCTTCGGCTCTTTGCAATCGCTCAATTCCGTTGATTTCTTGTTCTTGTTTATTTTGGATGAGTTCTTTTTCTGTAGCGATTTGGTCACGACGAAAGCGGTCAATTTCTGTTAGCAATTGGCGTTTTTTATCGGCTGCATCCTGTTCTGATAATTTCAATTTGTCAATGCCAGCCAATTCTTCTTCAAGAATAGACTTTTTAGAGGCAAGATAGGCTTGTTTATTTTTTAAGGATTTGCCACTGGTTGACAATTCTAAACCACGCAAATCGAGAGCAGAGGATGATTTGAAAATTGCTAGCGCTTCAGCAGTAGTGTTGGTATCGCGGCGAGAATTCTCTAGATCTAACTGTTGTTTACGACGCTGAAAAGCTTTATCAATGGCTGCTCTTAGCTGCTCCTGAGCTTGAATTTGCTGGTCAACTAGTTGCTGGTTAGATTGGGAGAGTTCTTGGTTGAGGGATAGCTCTTTTTCTGCTGCTTCCCTGGCGTTTAACAGTCCTTCCTGACGCAGTTTTTTGGTTTGGGTAATTTGTTGATTAATTAAGGCAATTTTATCTGTAGTTGCCTTCTGGTCGATTTTATTTTGTTCTTGTGAGGCTTGTTGGCTGTCCAAATCCCCGCCCAATATCCCCAGCTTGACCGCAGTATTAGATGTGGTCTGACTGAGTGTAATTGCTGCTTCAGCTTTCTTGTTGGCAAATTCGAGATCCTTGATGCGACGTGCTTGTAGTGCTTGCTGTACGGCTAGGCGATTCTCAGCCTCCTGCCGTTCTATGTTGGTTTGTTCTGTGGTCAGGTCGCGTTCGCGTTTGGCGAATTCCTCGGCACTAATTGCACCTTGTTTGTAGTAGGTACGGAGTGCAGTTAATTGCTCGTTCAGGCTTGCTTTTTGCTGTTGTGTGCTAGTCAGTTGAATTTTAGCCAATTCTTCGGCAACAACTTCGTCTGTTAAGCGCTTTGCTGCCTGAGCGTTTTTGATTTGAGCAATGTTTCGGTTCTCGGATTTGGTAATACGAGCGCGAGAGGAAGCCGTAGATTCATCAATATTAAAAAGTGAATTATCTTGAATTTGTTGGTTGAGGCGTTGTTTTGCATCAGCAGCAGTTTGTTGAACTTGAATGAGATTCGCTTTAGATTCCCGACCAGCCTTTAGCTTTTCTAGTGTTCCCTTGTCAGCCTCATCTGTAGTGTATTTCAATACATCATCAATTTTAGATACACTGGCATCTGGTGTTAGTCCTAAGCGTTGTAGTGTGGCTTGAAAGCCTGATTTGTTAATCTCCTGTTCATATGCTGCAACCGCTTTCTCATTGAGATTGACATCGGTTTGAGCAGATTGAAATTCATCATTGGCATTTTTGAGAGCCAATTGTCTGGCTGCTAATTTGTTGCTGGAGAAGCCTGTTATCGCTTCTCTTGTGTTGGCTAATTTGCGTTTTGAGAGGGTTAGCTTATTTTTCTCTTGTCCCTCAGCTAAGGTCAAATTTAACTGTCTTAATGCTTGATTAAATGCGAGTATGGGGTCAACTCTTAACGATGCTAGTGTATTAGCCAATGCGTCACGAAAAAGCTTATGCGATTCAAGCTGCCGTCGCAGTTCTTGACGCTGTTTCTCTGCTACCGCCTCACCTCCCAAAGTTTTGATTTTTTCAGGATTTTGCAATAATTCTAAATTGGATTGAATCGCTGCAATTTCTTGGTTTTTGCGGTTTAGTTCTAGGGTTAACGGAGTAGCGATTTCAGAGCGTTGATTATTTAATTGAGTAATTTTTAGATTTTGAGATTCGAGTTGCTGTTTGAGTTCTGAAGGAATGACTTGACCTTTGTCGGTAAATTCGCGTTTAATCCTAGCTTGTAGTATCGCTCTTTCTTCTTCGGCAGTTTTTAACTCGGAATCAATGCCACGAAGCTTACCAGCCTCGCCTTTACCTGTTTTTAACTCTGCAATACGATAGCGTGTTTCAGCGTTTGATTGAGCTAGGGCTTGCCCCTGTTCTTCGATATCGTTGATGATTGAATCTCTTTCATATTCACCCCAGGTTTTGATTTTGTTACCGAATAAACCTCCCTTAATTGGGCCTAAATCCTTGTTGAGGAAGTTGATCAGCGAATCACCAAATTTGCCAAATCCACTGGAAGCTTCAGGATCTATTTCTCCTTGAGCCTTCCCATTAGCAGGTTTCTCAAAGGCTTTCCTTGATTCTTCTGCACCCCTCCTAGCAGCTTTGGCAGCTTTGTCGAAGGATTGCACTAATTCGGTGTTAATTGCCTGATTTAACAAATTAACCAGTTCTAGGGCTGCAAATATTCCAACAGCCCATTGAACAGAGGCGGAATTGTTCAAATTTCTACCGAGTTGAGCCATGCCCCCGCTCAATGTACCAGTCGCCATTTTTGTAGCTATCAACTCAGCGACCACTGCCTGCAACGCCCCGACCATCTTGATAGCAAGTACAGATGAGACTGCCAGCAAACTAAAGCCCAATTCTTTAGAAAATTGGTTTAAACCCTTGACCACACCAGACAAGGTGTTCAGTCCCAATATGGCAGCTGGCGAAACTCCTTCACCAATGCCCTGCTGTAAACTGAGGAAAGAATTCTCTAAATCATAAATTGCTGATTGAGCATTACCCGCCGCATCTTTGGCTGCATCGCCAAATTCAGCTTGCAGTTGCCTACCAAATTTCGGGAAAAAATCAACAGATAACACCTGTCCAGCATCACGCAGCCTAGTAAATTCTGCTTCTGTTACTCCAGCAGCTCTAGCCATAATACCAAAAATACCTGGAATACGCTCTGCTAGCTGGTTTTGCTCCTCTGCTAGGAGCTTCCCTTTTGAAATCGACTGGCTAATTGCTGTTGTTATCCCTTGTGTTTCCTCGGCAGAAAGACTTAACACTGTACTGGCTTGAGATAAGCCTTTAAACAATTCTTTAACGTCTTTCCCGGCCAACGCAGATCCGCGAGCAGAAGATTCTAGTTTTGTAAAACCCTCTGTTGAAGCCTTTAGAGGAATTTTGAGGTCATCAACGGTCTTGCGGACAAAAGCTAAATTTTGAGCGCCGCCTGCACTTCCACCTGAAGCGAAATTGAGCGCGGTTTTGAGGCGATTAAGTTCAACGTAAGCCAAGAAAGAATCCTTGGCTATGCTCTGGAAGAAATTTTGCAAGTAAGAAGTAGCAGCAAAAGCGATCGCGCCTTTGATAAATCCGCCCAGGTTTTTAGATAATCCAGACAATCCAATACCGAACGATTCTAAAAATCCCTGACTTGGCAAGGGTCTACCGATCGCATCATAAACTTTTTCAAGCTGCTGAGTGAGCCTATCAAGTTGCTTGACTTGCTTAGGTGTCAGTTCTTCAGATGAGTCTAGAATTTTAGCTATGCCTTTAGTTGTTGCACGAGCTTGCTTTGCTAATTTTTGATATTGTTTTTGCTCAGCCTTATCTCCACGCTGCTGTGCAGCAATAGCGCCTGTTTCTAAAGATGGTGCGATCGCAGTATCTACTTCTATCGCTAACTGAGCAGCACGCTTTTTAACCCGCTTAGCAATGCTATTATCAAAAGATTTAAAGACATCTTTAATGCTTTGAAATATTGAAGGACTTGGTGCAGTTTCACTCCTTTCTTGAATGCGCTCAGGTAATATCTCTGGCGCTAGTCCCTCCATGCCATATTTGCGTTCTAAATTAGCGGATAGTTTTGCTCTCTGTCTAATAGTTTCACGCTGTTGATCAATTTTATCGGGTGAGAATTTATCATCTAAAGCTTGATTGTCTTTAAGTTTTTCTGCTTCTAGATCATCGTATATCTGAACTATTTGGTCGTATTCTTTAAGTTTTTTCTCTAGACCTTTTGTCTGATCTTTTTGAATGTCAGAAACTATCTTTAATAGCTCACCTGTATCAACAACTCTGTCAAAAAGCTCTCTCAGTTTGATGGGTAAGCCAAACTTGGGGTCAACCTGTGCGGGTGACGGCGGAATTGGGAAGGGTGAGGATTTGCGGGGTGTTACAGGAGGTTTAGGTGACACCGGAACCAGGGATTTCACCATTTTCCAAGGCGGTGGTGGAGGTGGCGGAAGTGTTGTTTTGGTTGGCGGTGGAACCAGGGATTTCACCATTTCCCAAGGCGGTGGTGGAGGTGGCGGAAGTGTTGTTTTGGGTTTGAGTGCAGGTAATTTTGACTCATACGGCACAACTGCCTTCACCATCTCCCAAGGCGGTGGTGGAGGTGGCGGAAGTGTTGTTTTGGGTTTGAGTGCAGGTAATTTTGACTCATACGGCACAACTGCCTTCACCATCTCCCAAGGAGGTGGCGGAGGTGGCGGAAGTGTTGTTTTGGTTGGCGGTGGAACTAGGGATTTCACCATCTCCCAAGGCGGTGGTGGAGGTGGTGGAAGTGTTGTTTTGGGTTTGAGTGCAGGTAATTTTGACTCATACGGCACAACTGCCTTCACCATCTCCCAAGGCGGTGGTGGAGGTGGTGGAAGTGTTGTTTTGGGTGGCGGTGGAAACGTTACTTCAGAGGGCGATTGGTTTGCGGCTTTAAGAATAGCTTTGATATTTTTATGAATCACTCCAGCTACTTGAGCAGCAAAAGCAACCGCGTCAGCCTCCAAATCATAAACAGTCTTTAAATGCTGGTTTGATGGCTTTAAGCCTATTCTTTTTTTGTAGTTTTCAGCGTATGAATTGGTAGATGTTAGTGCCGTGTTTGCTGCTCTTTGATCCTTTATAGACATCAGTGGCACAGGTACATCTTTATGTTGCTCAAAATCCACCAGTTTCAAGTTGCCAAAAGCCATCTGAATTGCATGACGGATTTCATGAGCAATTGTATCAATATCATCTTTGATTAAATTACCAGAAGCTAATCTTTTTCTAGTGTTTTGACTTAGAGCAATTCGATTTGTTGTGGATTCATAATTGCCAGCAGTACCAGGTAAATCAAGAAAAGCAACTCTTGGTATTTTATCTTTAACTGTTACAGGATCAATCCCTGCCATTTTCACAACTTCCGGGAAAAGCTTTTGAAAGTTTTCTGTAGCTTTTCGAGTTTCTTCTTGAAGTTTCTTGACCTGATTTGCTGCATCGTTGGATATCTTGAGCTTGCCAACTGATTGCGGCATTTTCTCAACGCCCTTGATTACAGAAGAAATAGCATCTTGAGTAGATTTCGCTCCTTGTCCAATACCAATCGATAAACCCTCGGTCAGGAATTTACCAATCCTCTGGAACACCCTAGAAGGCGATTTAATCTCGGCTTGGTCTTTGGCGGCAGTCTCAATTGCTGCCATTACCTTTTTTGCTTCCTTGACAGGCTTAGCAGTGGCATTGATCATCCCTGAGCCAATCGCATTAACCAAGTTAGCTCCTAGTTCTTGCCCTGTTGGCTGCGGCTTGGTTTCAGTTAGCGCGATTTTTGCTTGGTCAGAGATATTTTTAAACTGGGTTTTGACTCCTCCCAGTGACTTGCTTTGCGCTGGAGTCAGTTGATATTCACTACTTAATGATTTGGCGATCGCTTCTTGTTCTCGTGCGGTTTCGACGACACTTTCTAAAACTATTTGGCGCTCATCCTCATCAAGTTCTTGTGCAAGCTTCAGTGCATCAGCCAAGGCTTTACGAGATTTTTTCAGATCACTGATAGCTTTTTGAGCTTCGGGTAGAGAAGATGTTTTGCCTTTAACTTGGGAATTGGCTAAAAATTTATCGGGTGATAATTGACTTGTTAATTGTGCGATTTGCTGCCTACTATCGAAAGTTCCACCGAATGCAGCAATTTCATTGATCAGAAATTCTTTATTAGCATTTTTAGTATCAATCCCCATCCGTCGCGCCAAATCTTTCACGCCCCTAGCGTTAAGATTTTCAGTAGCGAATGCCCGTACATCTCCAGAAGAATTAAATTGTAGCTCAGATTTGCTAGTAGGTATTGGTAATTCAATGTTGGGGATATCTTTAACTACTGGCTCAAGTTCTTTTTGAACTGAAGTATTCGCCTCTGTAGCGCCTTCGAGCAAAGATGTTTCTTCTTTCTGGATCGCTGCTATAGAGTCCGCTATAACCTTCCTAATTGATAGCTGTAATTCAATTATTTCTTCTGTGGGTAAGATGTGAAGCGATTCTCTTGCTTTATCAATTAACGATTTTAACTGCGTTGATCCTTGTTGTAATATTGCTTTTTGTCGAGTTAGTAATTCTTGAGGCTTTTGGGATGCTGTAGATATTACAGACGCATTTAACTCTTTGAATTGATTAACCGCTAAAGGAGCGCCTCGCCCAAACTCTGTTTCAAAATTGTGAATTGCACGTCTTTTTTCTACGCACTTCAATATTTCTGGAGAGAGTCTTAAATCGCCTATATAGGCATTAGTTTCTAGTGTTCTAGATAAATCTCGTGATTGCCCGTAGTTTTTTTCGGCATCTTCAAAGCGAGTAGAACCTTCAATACGTGCGCCTTCAATTCTTAATTCCTCAACTGTTGGCTGGATGTTGCGAATAGAACTAGCCGCGTCTATTTGGGTTTTTTTCCCAAATCCATAGTCAATTGCGTGGATTATTTCATGGGTTAGTGTAGATATATCCTGTGAGGTCAAACTTCCAGTCAACGCCCTAGAAAACAATTCATCGCTGACTAATACTTGGTTTTTTTTAGGGTCGTATTGGCCTGAGTATCCTAATTTCTCTTGGGTGCCAGATGCCTTCAGTGATGGCATCTCCTTCGATTTAACTTTAAGACCTGCATACAAATTGGCTACATCTTTGACTATCTCTCTATATTCTCGCGGTAACTCAGTTTCGGAGCGGCTATTAGCAATAGTTCTTTTTATTTCCTGCTCTTTTTTCTTGCCTTGTTCCCTTTGTAGGATAGCGGTTTCACTGTAATATTCTTTCTGCTCTTGTATGAGCGATTTGGGTTTTTGTGGTGCAATTTCACCAAGATTACTAACCTTAACTACTTCATGTGATGCCTCTCTAAAAAGTGCAGGAATAGCTTGAGTTAGTCTAGCTTGTAGTTCCTGAATATTTTTAGCTAGCGTCTCTCTACCATTGGCTAATTTTTGGTTAATCTTCTCAATTTCTTTAGCAGGATCAGCTAATTCTAACTTGTACAATTCGAGTGCTTTATTGGCAGCGGCAGAACGCTTTTTGAGTTTTTGAATCTGGGCTGGAGTGGCATCGGGTAAAACTATTGTTTTATCTAATTTATCTTTGGCAGAATCTGCTAAAGTGGTTAATTTATCTAATTTTTTATTCCGAATTGTTTCAGGAGTTTTAGCGTTAGTTTTGGTATTTTTTTGAGCTTCTTGAAGTGCTTTTTGAGCAACCGCCATCTGCTCAAAGACCTCTACACCTTTTAGAATTACTGCTGATTGAGAGGATAAATCAGTTTCGATTCCTAAATTAGCTAAAATTTTGATTTGATTACTTAATTTTTCAAAATATTCAAGTTTAACTTTTCCAAGAGAGGCAATATCTTTAGTATCTTGTTCGATACTTGCATTTCCGCCCTCTAAGATCTCGGATAATTCTGTAATCTTTCCCCTGATAGGCGCTTCTGTTGCTGCTCTTTGTTCTTGCGGTAATTCGGCAATTTTTTGTAGTCGAGCTTCTAAAGAAGCAATAGCATCTTGAGTCAACTGAAGTTTTTTCAGTTTTGCTGTTAAATCTTGCTCTTTTTGTTTTATTAATTGGCTGATTTTATCTATTTCCCCTTGCCTACCTACAAGAGAAACGAATTCGTTACTGGCTGAGGCTTTAGCTTTTTTGCGGGACTTAAATTCAGACTGCTGAGATTCAAAAGTTGCTGAGGATGAAGCAACTGCTCTCTCTTGGTCTGTAGCTAAAGACTGAACAGCTTTTTGAGGAGATAAATTGATATTGTATAAATCAAGAGTCCTTTGCAATAACTCAAGCTGCTTGACTACTGCATTGCCAATGGGATTGGCTTTGATAGTTTCAACTATTGCTTCAGTAGCATCAGGAATAGCCTGTAAAGATTTTTCTATGGCCTTTTGGGATACCAATTCTAACGAGCCAATATTTTGCCCTAATGTCGATTGGATAGCCTTGGATACACCAGTGCCCATCTGCAAGCCTAAAGGTGTTCCAATGCCTTCAAATACACCTCTAAACGCAGCAGCTAGCGGAACACTGACTAGTGATCCGACCCCTCCAAAGATGGCTCCCAAAAAATTAGCTTTAGGTTTAGCCTTTTGGAATCCCTCTTCTATGGATTTAGTGATATTTTTAGTAAAATCAGTAGTTTTTTCTGTTTGTGATGCGAGGGTTTGTACTTTCAGCTTACCGCTAGTACTGATTTTATCAATATCTAAACTAATCTGAACTCTAGAATTTCTAAATTGATTTTCAATATCATTGACAATAGATTTAATTTCGGAACTATCAACCTTCAGCCCCTCCATCAACCCATCAATAGAATATTTACCAATCTGACGAAAAACCTTTGACGGCGATTGAATACCTAATTGCTGCTTAACATTTCTTACCAAAGACTCGGCTGCTGATTTACCAACATCCTCAGTCAAAAAACCCTGAGCAAATCCCTCAGAAGCATATCTGCCAATTTCTTCAAATTGGGCTTTAACTGCTCTCTTGTCAACCCTGACCTCAACATCAATCGGGCTTATACGCCCAAGTCGCCGTAATTTATCCTGAAAATCCTGAACGTTAGGTGATAAATCAACTTTAATAGGGTCAAGCTTTTGAGGTAGCTGCTTGAGCTTTTTGTGAAAATCTTCAACATCAGGACATAACTTGATGGGAATGCAATCAACCAAACTACCTAACTTTTTCAGCTTCTTCTGAAAATCCTCAACATTAGGAGATAAATCAACTTTGATAGGGTCAAGTTGCTGTGATAACTGCTTAGTCTGTTGCTGCAAATTAACAGCATCTAGCTCTACCTTGAGCCGTAGAGGCTTGATTTTTCGCTTTTCTAATAGCTCAAGCTGTCTATCAAGGCTTTTCTCATCCAGCCCGACTTCAATCGCAACAGACCCTAAAACACTCATGTTTTTATCCTAATTAATAATGTGGCGAGATGCTCATATTGCACCTCGCCACTGTTCAAATTTTTATTTACCTATTGAGCTTGGTGTTTGTCGTGTTTATTCCTGCTCTTCGTCTTTTTTGTCAGGTTCTGATTCCTCATCTTTTTTGTCAGGTTCTGATTCCTCGTCTTGCCATCCCAATCGCTCATTAAAAGCAAAATCACCAATTTTCTCTACCAGCCTTGGAGGAATTTGGTCAGGGTTGTAAGTGTCTTCCAAAGTCCATTCACTGACCAAACGATATTTAATAATCGCTGTTGCCATTACTAGCTTTCCCTTAACAGCGTTTTCTCTGCTCAAGTCGTTAAACTTAAAGATTTCGCCAAGATTATCTTTGAAAAAGTCATAATCGGAAAGCAACAACGCATTAGCCACATCAATAATTTTTGCGTTAAGTACCGAGGCAATATTAGTGGCACACTGAACAGCTAACTTATAACTTTCTGGCAAATTTGCAGTGTGAAGAGCAATAAATTCTTCCTCTTGACTAGAAAGCCCCCAGTATTTGGGAATCTCTACCTCACCTATTTGGGGATTTCCAAGAATACAAGTTTCTATTTTTGGCTCAACAATAAAAGGCAGTTTAATCATAGATTCATGCTCCTAAAATTACGAATTTAAACAATTTGATTTGCGCTCCAGCAGGGATACCCATCCTTACATCTGCTGGTACTTCAGCTATTTCTTCAGTGATAAAATCACTTAAATTTGAGGATAAAAAAGCCCTCAGAGCTTCTTGTACACCTTTACCTTGCTGCCATTGTTTTAGGTGGATAACCCACGTTTCTTTCACTTTATGCCCTTGTAGTAGTGGCTTTGGCGAAAGATAAGGGTGATAAATCACAATCTCCAAACCGCTTACCTTCGTGCCTTCAGGCGGGTAAATTTCGCCGTTATTGGCGATGACTGCTAGTGCTACTACTGATTGACCATTCGTGAAAGTGTATGTGCCTAAAAAGCCTGCTAAGGCACTTGTTACAATTGAGCGTAAAAGCAGCGCGTCAGCAGTCACATTAAAAGAAAAAGTTGATTTACTTACACTAAGTTACGTGATTAAAAATCAATTGTTCAGGTGCAAAATTTCAGGTAAAAAAATACCCTAATTTCAGAAATCAGGGCAATCAAAATTCTTTCTAACGTTTCAATGAACCTATCTGCTTTAGCGATAAAAGGGTTTTGAGGTGAAAAGTAAGAGTCAACAAGCCTAATCACCACATTTTCTATCTCTTAAGCCCTGCTTGTTGCTTAAAATATAGCTATACTTATATATTCGCTCACCATCCAAATTCTTCCTGAAAGCACCATCTAAATCTCTCTGCGCCTCTTTTACCGCATCTTCAGCCTGTTGACAAGTCCAGGGGGAACCACTCACATATACAGCGCATCCGCCAATTAAAAAAATTAAACCCCAGAATACCAAGCTAAATTCCATTTGTCTTTTCCGTTCTTGCTTTTTAAGCTTCTGAGATGTTTCCGCGTCCATTGGAGGACTGAACTCAGGCATGTTTAAAGGTTCTGTGGTACTCAGGCTGAGTCTTTCACTCCAAGCTGTGGGACTGTTTTCTGACTGACGCGCATATATCATGGCGTAATTGATAGACTCAATAGCCAATGACGATAGTTCTTTATGAATAATTTTAACCAATGACTCTTGGTTCAATATTTTTTGAGATTCTAGTATAACTCGCAAACAATCTTCTTTTTTTGTAACTTTAGCGATAATACCTTTACTTTTCAAAGAACTGTTTATCAGTGCTGCGATCGCACTTGGGTCACCTTGTTTTGCAAGATCCAGTATGCTTTGTGAATCCATTTTGAGTAGTGAAAGCTGTATAAAACATTTCTACCCATCACCCATTAACTACGCATACCCAATAAACACGGCTATTAGTGTAAAGATTGCGCGATCGCAACAGCGGGGATTAAAAAATCAATCACTTCTCCACCTTGCCCGAATACCCATTTTCCACAACTCAAAAGCCATCCACTCAGGCACATTCACCCGTTCAATCGCCCGATCCGTCCAGGGGCGACCAGGTATATATTGTTTCCCAAAAGCCATGAAACCTGTGTAAAGGGCTGCGGCATACGGGTATGAATTTTTGGGATTTTTCGGATTCCACTCCCAGCGTACAAGATTAGGCGAGGGAGAAGCGATGGTTTTTGATTTGAGGAACCGCCCTGTATCCACGATGTCCCAATTGACAAAACCCCTATCCGCAAAAGCATTATCGCTTTCAATCACATCATCAAACTCCAGGTCTAGCACTCCCATCGTCAATGCGAAAGCTTCCTGAATCTGCCCCTTGAGTTCGTTGATTCCAGCTTGATTACGCTTGAAACCCATTAACCCCCCTTTCGATGGCTGAAATAAGCCATAATCTTCTGCCCAGTTTTCTGCTCAACACCAAATGGGGAAGAAACTGTAGGCAAAACCTGCAATCTCCCTTGTTGACTATCAACAACGGCTTCTAACTCACACGGAACCGAAACGGGTAAAAACGCTGTACCAACTACGACCTCACCATCTTCGCCGACTCGCCCAACTACCCACCCCTCCAGGTAAATACTGCTCGAATCTACTCCGGCTTGCTCCCTAAGCTTGGAGTCATCTTTATTAAACTTTGACTTCAAACAAGCTTTATATTCAATAACCTGAGAAGCTGGCAGCGCGTTGCCATTTTCATCAAAGCTCAACTCACCCTCAACAGCAACAACCACCAGCAACGTGGCGTTAACATATCTCAAGAATGGGGATTTTCCCATGACCACACCCCCTCTAGTACAAATACATCATCAACCTTTGGCAACCAGACCACATGAGCCTCGCCTGTGTCAACATCCCAAACCGTAACCCTTCCTGACGGCGCATCATCATCAACAATCGCCAAACCTACTGAGAGAACCTCATCCTCCAACACAGGACAAATCAGAGCAATGCCCCTACACATCCACAAGCGAGGCTTAGAAGTGCTGCCACCATCACTTGCACCCTTCTGTAATTCATCAACCGGAGCCAAGCGTAACGCCCAGCTAGGCAAGCTCTCATCTCTACACAGAGATAAAAATGTATTACAAATTACAGGCGAAATGCTGCTTTGCTCCTCTAACGGGAAGCAATAGAAATCAGAAGCCCTGGTATAGGGCGGTTTAGTCTTCTGGCTGTTGAAATAAATTGAGGTCAATTGAGCAACTGCCATCTCCTGATGATGCAATCGCTCTTTTTCCAGCCTCCTACCCTCCGACAAAGCATTCAGCACCAACCAAATCGGCTGCAAGCCGAAATTCATACTGGAAAAGCCAGATTCAAAAGGCCAAAGCTTTTTCAACTCCCAATATACTTTCACCCAATCTAGGGGCTGTGGCTGACAGCCCCTGGCGGCTTTCCCACATCTTCGGCTGTAGGGGCAGAATTTTCCTCGCTTGCATTGGCAGACATTTCAGTTTGGATAAAATTCCAAATTGCTTGGAATAATGGACTTGACAACGATTTTGTCTGCTCTTCATCCCATTTTGGCTGTTGCAGACGATGGTGGATGATAGCTGTCACCATAGCGATTTTTTTCGTCTTGGCTACCTGCTCAGATATGCGATTGACAGCTTCAATTTCGGCTGCGTACCGGATTCTATTCGTAGCAAAAAGGTGCTCTCTTTCTGGATCTGGTGATTGCGAACTGGCGACCACATCAAAGCAGAAGACCAAATCATCAATACCTTGTTCAAGGTGAATTTTGACAGCCAGCTTAGAAGCCTGGACAAATGGGCTGGGAACACTAGCAATTGCTTCATCAATTTCAATTTGTTCCCCAACCATCAAACCACCGACAGCCTGAAATTCAAGAATTCCCGTCTGGCTATTACCGACAGGAATTTTTGAAATTTGCGGACTAACTTGAAAAGGTAAATTGGTAATCATCAAGCTGGATCAATGATGGTAACTGGCCCTCGTGACATCAGACTGATATTCGCGTTAATAATGTTATCTGAAGGAATTTCGAGGGGAATTTTAACCCCAGAAAATAGCTTAAAAATATGCCCTTTAGTGTAATCACTGCTAGGAGGCTTCAGTTGGAGTTCGCAATAAACTTCAGCGAAATTGTACCTAGCCCAGTTGCAGATATTCCAACCCGCGTCTAGAGCATCGTAAAATCCGTTCATTTCAAGCCCGTTGCCCAAAAGGGTTGTGATGCTGTCCTTCCAACCAGAGTTTTCAAAAACATTGACATCTGCCTCTGCATCTTGGTCAGTCAGGTTTGCTGATGTCCGTTTGCTTAAAATCACCGGGAAAGGCGCAGTTGCGTTTTGCTTAACCGCCTTTTTCAATGCACCAACAGTTAAGGAATTACTTGCAGGCTCAATATTAGCCGTAACCTTTACTAAATGCTGCACCCCATCTTCTTGGGTGAAATTTAAGTACAGAGGCTTATCAGTAGATGCAAAAATTGTCCTAGTTATTGCGGGAGTAAAGCTAATAGATAAACTAGTTGCCGCCGCTGCCGCATCAGCAGAAACACTAAAAACAGTCGCTTCAGGAAAAATTCTGTCTCTGCCAATAGGCGCGACTAAAATTTTTGTTCCTTGTCCGATTATCGCTTTTGTTGCTGTCATATAAAACTCGCTTATTTTTTCAATTTAAAAACAATTTTCAACAGAACACAAAGGACATTCCCAATTAATTAACTTTGCAAGTCTTTGTCTGAGGTTGTCTTTGTGCTTTTTAATATTTGCTGGCTTAGATTCCGACCATTCAAGTACATCTGCTCTAATCAATCCAGCATCGTCGTTGTTAGCTGTTTTGGCTGTTTCTCGAATTTGTTCAAGTTCAGCCACCAAACCCATAACCTGCTGCTTGTAGGCGGTTTGGTCTTCCTCCACTTCAAAGACGGCTATCGCAGTAACCAATGCCTCATTCAGCAGTGGGAGCTTTTGCTGGTTTAATTCCAGATGAAACAGAATTTGCAATACCTCTTGGTTGCTGAACATCATCACCCCCTAACATCGGACAATCACTTTTACCACTGGGACAAAACACCCCGCTCGAATTAGTTCTCTTTTTCTCCCCACAATTAGGACAAACCTGAAGCCCTATCTTTTGATAAAAACCCGTAGGATATTGACTCATCAACTTATCTCCACATCAGTCATTCGTACTTCATAAACCCGCAACTGCTGATCACTAGTTGTAGGCGGATTAATATTTGGGTCAACATCCAGCGCCTCAGACCCCTCATGGCTTGTCCAAATAAACTTTCTATTTAACCCATAGCTATTGCTGGGGTCTTCATTAATTTCCATCGGCTTAGCAGTCGCCCACCCAATCGTCCCCGTCCCCATAGCAAACGCGGTTCTAGTAATCTTACCCCCGCCGGCAATAGTTTCCGTTTGCACCCCAGCAGTCCCAGCAACCCCACCACCAAAACTATTCGTTTCAAAAATGTGGAACCCTGAAATCGTACCTCGATACCCCGAAACCCGCCCCATATCATTATTGCCAGTCGCCTTAAACAGCATATTCGTCAACTCTTCAGTGTTTGCCATACTTACGAACTGACGATTTTGCTGCATATCCTTATTCAACTGAGCAGTGTGGTACGGCGTACAAGCCAAGACATAGCAGCCATCATCCAACGTAGGAACCTTATCACTGCTCATTTTCGCCCTTAGAGAACCAAGGAAGTTAATAGTAGTTTGTCCACCGAATGGCACTAAGAAAAGCGGAAAGGCTTACCAATTAAGCGGTCTGCAATTGTTTACGTAATTGTTGGCGTGGCTGGGTCAATCTGGGGTAAGCTTTAGGGCGACGTTTGGTAGCTCGTGGTTCATTTCTGGCGGGGCGATCGGGAATAACCTTGTGAACAATAATTTTAAGCAAAGTGCGGTAAAGTCTAAGCCGTTTTTTAGAGTTAGCTGCTTCTAATTTAGGAAGAAAGTTAATAAAATGATGACGAGTACCTTGCAGCGATATACGATTTGGAGGAGTATTGTAAGTAGTCCCAGCTGACCACATTAAACTCCTCAGTAAATTGTAAGCAAGTAAATAAGCATAAATTTCTTTGCGTACCATTGAAGGAGTTTTACATCGTAAAATATCCATACCCAAAGTAGTTTTCACATGTTTTAGATCGAGTTCAATCTGCCAACGTTGATAGTAAAGCCGAACTATTTTTAAGCGAGGGTAGATTTCTTGATCTAATAAAGTCGTAATTAAGCTAATTCTACTAGTACGAAAACCAGGAATATCAATATAGTAGTGAATTTCGCGTAAAGTTATAGAAGGAGGTAGAGCATCAAATTCATCTTTACTTAATCCATTTGGGCATTTTTTAGGTTTATCCCAAGTAACCAATTTATCGCAATCACCAATAATTTTACCTTTTTGCATGGTTGTTGTGCGTGCTTGGTGTTTACGAAATACAGCATCACAATCAATTTTTTTAATAGCAACCATGTCGGCATAGGCACAAAATGCTCTATCACCTAAAAGTACATCATTTGGTTTAAGAAAACGGTACAATTTCCTTGCTAACTTAATATCATGGGTGTTCAAAACGTCTATGCACAAAGCGACTGCGGCTCCTGTAAACAAACTGAATATTACACCGATTTTCGCAATTGGAAAGCCACAACCTTCTTTTTGGGTACTAGGCTGAGGGTATTTTTTTTGATTCTCCACAGTGTCAGGCATGGATACCGTCGAGCCATCTATCACTTTTACATTTCGACCACACCATAAATGTTCTTGGGTTACTTTATCTTCTAGTTTTTGTGCTGAATAATTGAAAAGTTTTTCTAACAATTCTTCTGGCAATCTTGCCCTAGCTTGGCAGTATGCGCTCGTATCTGTTGAAGGAAGTTCTACATTTTCTTCTGCCAAATGTGCAATTATCTTACTCACAGCATTATGGCAAGTTTTATCAGTATCCAAAACCTGTGATAAAAATGCCCATAAAGTTACGATTGGGTCAAACAACCGCTTTTTGTATTTGATTCCTAGCTCAGATATTGCTTGACTTATTATCGATTCTGGCAACAGTTCTCTAAAAGGTAAGCCTAAACTTTGCTTAAATTTGTCCTTGAGGATTTGTACTCTTAGTGTCACAGTAGTAATTATAGTGTTGGCTTGCTCGTTCTCATAAAAGTATTTCACGGACGAGTAAGCTTTTTCTACCGACAAAAATTTTTGAAGACACCGTACATCATCTCTTCATTTGCGATCGCCTGACTCATGCCATGACTGCGGGAGTAGGTATTAAAGCTGTAGCCCTTATTATACATAGCTTAGAGCTTTTCTTAGTGCCATTCCGTTATGCCCAATGTATCCGGGTAGTAGTTCTACTAGGTCATGGGCAAAGGTTCTAAAGAAGCGCTCGATGTGCGGTTTCTGCCAAGGTTGGAAGGGCTGGCAGAGTCTATGTTTAATGTCTAAGTTGGCGAATAGGCGTTGTAAGTGCCTGGCTGTGTAATCTTTGCCGTTATCGGTTTTGATTACTTCTGGTACGCCCCAATCTAGGATGCATTGCCTCAAAAGGGTAGCAATAGCTACGGCTTTGGAGCGTGGTACTACTAGTAATTTAGTTCGGCGACTGTAAACGTCAATGCAGCCTATTAAGGTGTGTCGCCCATCCTCTAGCATGATGTCGGCTGGGGTGGAATCTATTTCCCATAGCTGATTGATAGCGTCTACGCCGTCTGAATAGCTACCAAGGGAAATCATGTTTTTCGATTTCCACCTATCAGGGTTGGCTATGGATGTCAGAAGTTCTTTGTTTTCTTCCTTCCATTTGCTAATCCACCTGTCTAAGGTGCGCTGTGAGGGAATGAGTTCTTGCTCGAAGCGTCCACAGATTGCTTTCATGATGTGGCGGTAACTGGCATGGGGGTATTCTGCGAGGATGCCGATAACGAAGTTGCGTAATGCTGGTGAGGCTTCGATTTTGCTTTCACCCGCGCGGTTGCCGTATCTGCCTCCGAGAGCGTCTACGCTCTGAGTTTTGAGGGTTTTCAGCCACCTTTGCACCGAACTGGGGGAGATGCTGGGCATCACCTGTTTGGTTGCAACATCAACTGCTATTTGTCCGCTGTTGTAGGCGGCGATGAAGGCGTGTTGGCCTTTTATTTTTTGCAGTTGATGTTGTTGGCAGTAGGTTTCTAGTTGTCTGAGGATGTCCAGTTTGGCATCTATTCTGTCTTCTTTGTTTCCTTTTTTTCGCGGCTGCGGTAAGGAGGCGATCGCGGGTGTTTCTTCTGCTGGCTGCGGCTGCGGTGTTTGGGCGGTCGTAGCTAGTAGATGTTCTTGTGTTTCTGGTGGGAGAGAGGAGATATGGTATTCTTTGCCGCCGCCAACTTGCTTGCGATCTCGATTTTGCCAGCCCTCACGATGGGCTTTTTTTCTGACATTCTGTATTGTTTTCGGCATTCCTGGCAAACCAGTTAACTCTGAAGTAGACAACCACATAGCGTCACTCCTCTCTATTTTTGAAAGGCTTTTGAAGCCTTTCGTATCTTTCTAGGACTGCCAATTCAATGAATTCACGAGTTGAAATTTCCTCAACTGCTGCTCCCAAACGAACATATTTATATACATGTGAAGATAATCCTGTTCTTACTAACTTCGTTTTTTCTGCTAACTGCGTCGATTCGGCAGATGCAAGACTCTGTAGATGCTGTTGTGTTTCTGGTGGCAGGGAGGAAATATGGTACTCAGTACCACCACCAATTCCGCTTCGCTTACGCGATCGCCAATTTTCGTGATGGCCTTTTTGGGTGACACCCCGTGCAGTTCCCGGCATTCCCGGTAAACTAACTAACGCTGAGGCAGAAAACCATATAGCATCAGCTTTCTCTCTTATAGATGGGGCTGCTTCTGTTGATTTAACTGTTTGCACTGTTCGTAGTGTTCGCGGTGTTTGACATAATCTAACACCTTCATACAAAATGTACAAGCAGTACAGGACAAACAATTTAAGTTATTGTTTAATTAGCAATGAGGAAACACTAGTGACGAAAACGCTGAGAAACGCCCTAGCAGCGCCACATATATTTCCATTTGAGCCAGACCCTCAACTTGAATACTCCCCAGAGGGTATAAAGCGTTTAAGCATGTTAATCCAAGCAACGCTAAAAATTAGGAAATGGTCGGTGAGAAAGTTTGCTGAAACAGCAAACATTGCTCCATCTACAGCTAGCAAATATATAAACGGCAAAGTTATTAAACCAGAAGAAAAAATACTTAAAGCCATAACACCACTAATTTATAAAGCATTTGCATTTACAGACAAGGTTTATGTAGACACAAACATTACCTATAGCGATTGGCTGGAACTTGCTCACATAGCTACCAAGAACTTCAAGCAGGGATGCTATATGACCTTAGAAGAAATGATTGCATCTGCTATGAAAAAGAATAATTTGTCACAAGACCAGATAGAGATAGAGTTATTAAAAATGCAAGAAGCTGAAACAGTGACTATAGATATTAATAGATTCCAAGAAATTCAAGAAGGACGAGTTAGAAATATTACTGAAGATGAGCTTAGGCAAATTAGACTTTTAGTGGATTTAGAGGAAACAGCCTATTCTGAAACTGAATGGATCTTAGCTTTTCTTGAATCACAGCCAAAAACAAACCCTGCCTATGATTGGCAGGGCGAAAAATTAGATAAATTAAACGGAACTAAATAATCATAACGGACGCCTTTCTTTGCAATAGCAAACACGTACAACCGTTTCCATATCTCTCAAATATATAAGCTCAAAATCAGCATTATATTCATGCGCTATATCCCGGCATAAACTTTGTCGGGATTTATCAATTGTATAAGAAATATAAGAATAATCTTCTACAAAATTATATCCTTGATTAGTTATTTCAAAATCTTTAGTCAAAACCGACATTTGTTTTTCAAAAACATGCTGATCATATAGCAAGGTTACGTCTTGTCCATGCAATTTCACAGGTTTTACGCCTGAAAAAGGAGCAACTTGAGAATTAGTTAGTATCAAATTCTGTGGTTGCCCCCAATGCCAACCTTTAGGAACTTCGGTTACAAAAGTAGGATACTGAGAATTTGCTACTTTGATAAGCAGATCATTGTATGTAAATTTATCAAATGCTGTTGAAAACATTAGTTTTTCTTTAATTTCATTAACACTAAGTGGTGAAGAGGCAACGCCAAAGATTTCTCCTTGTTTTTTAATTATCAGCTTTTTCTTTAATCCAAGCTTTGACGCAGCTGATAATATTTTATGTCTATTTTCCCAAATGTTATCAACAAAATACTTAGGGCAGTCTACTACCAAAACAATATCGGAATTTTTACGCTCTAAGTAAAACTGGCAAAATTCCAATTGATATAATTTTGAGATTTGTAGAATTAACTCAAAAAATCGAGGAGTAAGTAATTTTTCATTAATCTCAAGGTTCATAAAAACGGTTTTGTGATTTTAACATTTTTAATTCAAAACTACAAAGACATAATTAATTGTATTAAGCAGCAATAAACAACATATTAACAACGTTAGCATAGTTGATTCAAATTCAATTAGTTTTCAAAAGAATGCTATTTATTCCTCTTACATTCCTCTTACATTCCTCTTACATTCCTCTTACATTCCTCTTACATTCCTCTTAACTAAATCGCCGTTATATTAGTAAAAGCTTGGATAATAATAATTCTCAACAAGTCAATAAATCTTCAGTAGTAGGGTGCGTTACGGCGTTAGCCTAACGCACCAAATTATGAGTAATGCATTAAGATTCCGTAGTGAAAAATCATATCGAAATATGCGCCTACAAAATTCCACTGACTTCAGTAGATACGGTGTATGCGCGTGTTTTTTTTAGCCATGCGAGGCAGAAGCATAGCTGAAAAAAAACACATTTTTAATACTATACAGCAAGCATACACATAGTACATTTTTTGTTAAATTTCGGTTCCAACCTAGTTAGCTAGTAGGGTGCGCTATTTTCTACCCCCACTTAGCTGCGGTAATGGCTGGTGTCAGAATTTGTATACAACAGACATTAAGATTGGAAGCAGAAGAGGCAGTTAAGCCACCAATAGTTGATATCAAACGTATGGGATATATCCCTGAGCAGTTGTATCAACAACTCCCAGAAATTGCGAGTTTGATGGCGGAACACGGTGATATTCTGCTATATGGTGGTGATAAAAAAAGGCAAGTTGTAGATATTTTTAACAAAATTACACTAGCGATCGCCATTCTTGCATTCCAGCCTGGTGGCATTGAGATATTTGATTATAAGTTTGAAGCATCGTTCTTAGATAAACCAGAATGGGAGAATTAAAATAGAAGAATTTGAAGATGCAAATTACTTATGAACAACTACGACAATGGCGAGATATTTGTGAATACCTCAACAAAGCTTGGTATAAATTTATAGAATATGATGATATTCCTCTTAACTTCTCTCTACTAAGCTCATCCAATAGACAACATCGATGTGATTTGTGGTCTTTTTACATGATTCAGTTTGTCAAATCTGGGCCACATCCTGATAATTTTTATAGGTATAAATCTGATTACCGCAAAGTTTTCGGATGGCGATTAATGCCAAACTACGAACTCAAAATAGATTTTTTAGAGCAGATAGTTTTATTTAATAGAAATCCTGATGACTTGCCTCAACCTTGGAGGCAGGAGATATGGAAAGCATTTTTTAAAAAACGAGAAAAACAAATAGAATATGAACGATTAATTGAGGAGCAAAGGCGGCGGCACTCTGAACAGGTAGAAAGGATGCGACGTAAGCAACTGGAAACCGAGGAAGAATTAAAAGCTGGTGATTGTCCAATCGGCTTTTCTTGTAAAGCCATGACCGATAGTTTTAATGCAGGCAGTTGCAGTAATTTTCAAGAATGCTATAACTTCTGGAAAAGAATTTAATAGCTCATTGTGACTAATTTTATTTAACCAAATCAGCAAAATTATAAACACTTAAATTTCAAATATAATAACAGAAAAATTATTAATAAATTTTATACAAAGTTACATATCACTACTGAGTTAACAATCACAGATACAAGCTGCTGCTGCCTCTGTGCCAATTACAAGTACCAAGCTCACAAAGATTCTTATTTCAATTCGTCTGCAACACTTCCGGCTCCTCCTCAGTATTCTTACCATCTGGTTGGGGCTGGTTTTCTTGTGGCAGCGACTCATCTAACCTTCCAAGAGCCGAGATCGCATCGCATCACCATAAATTTTTAATCTCCACGAGTAAGCGATCGCTTAATTATTGAGAATATAGTCAATAAGCTGAAATTGTGTTAGTCAAATCATCTGACGCTTTTGCGACAACATTAGTCAAACCATCTGACACATTCCATTTTTAGACAAAAACGCCACAACGCTCACATCTCAATACTTCCCGCCTAATTCCACCTAGTCCCGCAATTCATCAGACCATCTGTCTCATCACAATGAGCGTGAGTTTTAGGCAAATGTTGATTAGTTCTGTTGAACTTTGTCAATCCACCAGAACCACATTCAACAGTTAAACCAGTTGCTTTTAAAACTTCTAGCAATGCGTATCTAGTGGTGTTGACTGCTGCTGCATCAGCCAATGGTTTCTTAGCTTGTGCCAAGATTTTCTGTAACTTGGTGGGGTCTTTTTTGAGAAAGTCTTTAATATCTTTAGCTCCTTTTTTGAGGTTGCATTTTTCGCAACTTAATGCGAGGTTTGTGATGGAATTAGACCCACCTTTAGAACGTGGGTGAATGTGTTCAATCTGCAAAGGTACGTTTTGTACTCCACAGTAAGCACACTGTCGATTCCACTTTTCAAGTAAATACTCTCTAGTTTCGTAACCTGCTAACGTACCTTGTTGATATTCCTTACCTTCGATTTCAGGATTACGCATCAACTGCATATCAAATTTGACTAACTCGGTGCTAATAGCTGTGATTGGTGCAAATTTACGTAACCTGTTGCTCCATGTTTCTACATTACGAACTCCACTCATGAGGCTAGGTGGTAGCCATCCGTGGGGTCTAGTTCTATTGAGAAATCTTGGCTTTCTGTAACGAGTTTTGCGATTTCGTCTACTGCGTCTTAATTGCCTTCTAGAAATCAAAGCCTCTCTAATAGCAAAGCCTTTATGTTTTAATTCAGCAGCAAAAACTACTTCGCCAGTTGAATCGTTAACTAGTGCTATACCTGTGGTTTTAGCACCAGGGTCAAGTTTTAATCGCAGTGGTGTAAGGAGCGAATCTGGACGTGATTCTTTGAGAATAATCGTGAATGGAAAGCGGCGATAGATAGCTGCTTTTTTGTTCCTTAATAATTGTCTTACTTGTGCTGGATGAATTGGGCTTAGTGGTCTAGTGTTGGTATCAATTACAAAAACTTTGCACATAAAGTGCCTCCCTTGCGGGGTAATGTGAGCTTCGACAATGTTAGAAGTCGGTAACTATCCAAACGACACTGGTTTAACCCCGTTAAGCCTGTTTAATCGTTCAGTTCTAGAGCAGGGGACTAGCTACGCATCCCCTGGTAGGTCTTTAACTCTTGCCTCTAACGTAGTTCAGTTAAGAACTTAGTCTGGTCAGGTTAAGGCTTTTTCAAGCCCCCGCCTTTAGGCGTGGGGTTCCTGACCGTAGCTTTTCTTGATATCCAGCAAAAGCGCCTTTTTCAAAGTCCATACAATTTCGCTGCGTTCAGACTTTCTTTCACAGAGTTCCCGGTAAGACTCCTGATAACGCCACCAAAGCCTATTGTGATATTTATCTCCGTCAGGCATGATCTGGCCTCCAAAGCTCAGAGCTTGCTTGTATAAATCAAGTTAGCCCAGAAAGCTTAACAATGTCAAGTATTAAGCTTATTTTTTTTATAAAATGTCAGTTTTGTTCAAATAGTAGAGAAATGAGGTGACGATAAAGGCTTTACAAAGCTAACAAAATGACAGAATAAGTACCCTTTGCACTCCATGTGGGTATAATTATCTTCCACCAGAGGCTCCAGTCCAAAAATCCGTACTTCAGCCCTATCTAAATTTGCTAGTGTAGGAGTAATGTAAACATTGCTGATTGTGGCAGCATACCTAGTAGTAGCTGTCGGGCGATCAATTGTAATTAAAAGAATAATCAGAGATAGTAATTATGACGGACTTTGAACCTAAGAGCCTCCGTTCCTATAGCCAAGAAGATGTGCAGCGAATTCTTCAGTTAGCGATCGCCCGTCAAGCTGACGACCAAGACAAAGAATTCTCTTATGAGCAATTGCTGGAAATTGCTACTGAGTTAGAAATATCTCCTGAATGCTTAAATTTAGCAGAACGCGACTGGCGATCGCAACAAAGCGGCATCCAACAACGGCAAGCCTTTGATGACTACCGTATAGGACGTTTTAAAAAGCGCTTAGGCAATTATGCAATTGTCAATGCTGGTTTAATGCTGGTGGATTTTATCGGTGGCAGCGGTCTTACTTGGTCACTATATATTTTGCTATTCTGGGGTATGGCAGTAGGACTTGATGTTTGGAATACCTTTCAAGCTAAAGGTGAAGAGTATGAAATGGCTTTTCAAAAATGGTATCGCAAATATCAGTTTAAACGTACAGTGAATAGTGTTTTGAATAAGTGGTTTAAAGCATTGCAGATTTAGTTAACTGATGGCTGATGACTGCTCCCCTGCTCCCCTGCTCCCCTGCTCCCCTGCTCCCCTGCTCCCCTATCCCCACAGGGGGGTTCAGGGCCCCCTGCTTCTCTACTGCTAACTCGTTACCAATTAGCTACAGCTTGAGCGATCGCATCTTTAGCTGCGGCTAGAGATTTTTCACGAGCCTCATCACCTAAGCTGACGCTATCACCGTGGATAAAGGTAAGGTCTGTCAGACCAATAAAAGCGAAAATAGCCCGGAGGTAGGGTTCTTGAAAATCATAAGCAGCAAAGGGGGTTCCTGGTGCATAAGCGCCTCCACGCGCTGTGATCACCAGTACTTTTTTGCTGCTATCGACTAAACCCTGATAGCCGTTCTCGTCAATTGCAAAAGTGCGACCTACACGCACAATTTGGTCAATGTAAGCTTTAAATGTGGAGGGGATGCTAAAATTATACATTGGCACGCCAAAGACATAGCGTTCGGCTGCTAGAAACTCGTCAACTAAATCATCAGATAGCTTAATTGCTTGAGCCAATTCGGGCGTGTGTGTTTCAGGTGGTGTATAAGCAGCAGCAATCCATGATTCGTCTACATGGGGAACAGGATTGTGTCCTAAATCTCGGTAGGTGACTGTATCGCCAGGATGAGTATCTTTCCAGGATGTGATGAATTCATAAGAGAGCGATCGCGAAATGGAACGTTCACCACGAGGACTACTATCAATGTGGAGGATATTTGCCATAAATAAATTTCCTAACCTGAGGTGTACCTATAGGTATATGGAAGAATGAAGGATGAAATTCATCCATCAGGGATGAGGTATGAATTTTGAAAAAGAAACTGCTGCATTTCGCCCATCAGGGGTGAGCAATGTGCCATGTTCTTACTTCATCATTCATCCTTTGCACTTGAGACTTTTTGGCCCAAGGTACAAAAACTTGCCCAATAGACTTTAAACTAAATGAAGTTAATATGAAAAGTAGGCACTTCAAAGTAAGATACTTACTAAAAAGTAACTATGAAAGCTGAAGCAGAAAACAATGTTAGACTGACTTGTGAGGTTGAAACCACCTTAAAGGTGATTGGCGGACGCTGGAAGGTTTTAATTCTTAGAGAATTATTGGCAGGCGTAAAACGATTTGGTGAATTGCAGCGAGCTTTACCTGGAATTACGCAAAAGATGCTGACTCAACAACTCAGAGAAATGGAGGAAGATGGTATTGTACATCGAGAAATTTACGCTCAAATTCCTCCCAAGGTAGAATATTCGTTAACTCCCTTAGGATCAAGTTTGCAACCAATTCTCTATGCCATGCATGAATGGGCTGTGCAGCATCTATCTCAAATAAATCGTCAGCACAACAGTTAAATAAATTGAATTAATTTGGAGTTTATTCGTTGTTTTGTAAATATTCAATTGCGGCTTCTAATTTTGAGGGGTAGCTTTCAGAAAATCTTTCAAACCAAAGTCCTTCAGGTGAGAATGGGTCTAATTTTTCTAGCCATTCTTGTGCTTGTTTTTTGAAAGTCTCTAATTGTTTAGCTTTGATTTGTTGTTGTCGAATTCGTTCTTGTTCTAATTCTTGCTGTTTTCTTAATTCAACAGCTGCATCCTGTGTTGCAAAATCAGCTTTGACTTCTGACAAAAGGTTATCTATTAAAGATAAGGATTTTGGGGGCGTTGGCATGAATGATTTTACTAGATTTGGTTTTGGCTGTTGTTCTTGAGGTTTTGCTTCATCATATTCAGCTTGAATTTGAGCTAACAGCTTCTCAATGGCATCCATTGTTTTACATCTTAATAAAGGTGATTGTTGAAAGGAGCCGGGGGAGCGGGGGAGTGGGGGAGATAAGATAAAAGTCAGCTTTTTAGTCTTTTTTAACTGGATATTTATTTCTGCTTGCTGTATTAGTCAGTAATGGCATTAAGTAGCACTTCTGATAAAGTCAAATCTTCCATGTCATCCATTGTAATTGTGTCACAGATATCAAATTTGGCTCCAGCGCTTTGCAGTTCATCATCCAGAACTTTCAGGAAGCGGGTAGCTTGTTGATCTGTACCAACTTGAATAAATGAAATAGCGAGTTCTTCATCTCTATCTATACGACGAGAAGCTTCAATAATTACCCTCATGACTGCTTTGCGATCGTCGGGTTCGCCATCTGTAACAACTAAAATTGTTTCACCATTTGGCTTAGTTTGACCAGCAGTTTTGCGTTGTAAGTAATCATCAGTTGCATGTTTCAGAACAGCTGCTAGATCAGTAGTTCCAGAAGGTTCATTTTCTTGAAAAATTTGTGCTACCTTACTAGATATGACATTTTCATAGCGTTTGAATCTTCCAGAAAAGACATAAACAGTAATCCCATCTTGATCAAATTGCTCACACTTACTAGCTAGGGCTAAAGTCGATTCTTGTGCTGCTGCCCATCTGGTTCTACCACCCTTTTGGTCTGGGGTTGCCATGCTGCCACTTTTATCAATAATTAAGGTGTAATCTCTGTTTTCTAGCATGATTTAATTCTCCATTGATGAGTCTATAGCTAATACTTGAAAATCCAAGATTAGTTTTCTGTTTATGGACTGTTGACTCTGGACTTTTGACTTTTAAATAATCAATCAACAATCGCATTTTTTAATACATCTGCGAGGCTCATGTCTTCTAAGTCATCTAAAGTGACAGTATCGCAAATATCGAATTTAGCACCGACACCTTGCAACTGATCGTCCAAAGCTTTGAGAAACTTCGTAGCTTGGGGGTCGGAACCTACTTGAATAATGGAAATTCCCAATTCTTCATCTCGATCCATTTGGCGAGTGGCTTGAATAATTACCTCAAATACGGCTTTGCGATCATCTGGTTCGCCATCAGTAATTACTAAGATTGTTTCACCATTGGGTTTGGTTTTGCCTGCGGCTTTACGTTGAAAATAATTATTGAGTGCATCTTGGAGTACAGCTGCTAAATTTGTCGTACCAGCTGGGTCATTTTCTAGAAATATCTGCGCGACTTTAGCTGAAGTCACATCGTCATAGCGTTTAAATCTTCCAGAAAAGAGATAAACAGTGATACCGTCTGGGTCAAACTGTTCGGCTTTCCTTGCTAAAGCCAGAGTAGACTCTTGGGCTATTTCCCATCTACTTCTACCACCAACTTGGTCAGGAGTGGACATACTGCCACTTTTGTCAATGATTAGTGTATAGTCGCGATCGCTCATCATAGTATCCCTTTAATTATTACCCTGTGGTACTAGTCTAGTCTACGAATCTCAGGACACAGCAAGCACTTTAAGCTTTCGTATCAATTCTTCTACTTAACTACTACTCAAAATAGCCAGGCTTTACCCTCAAACAAGAGCGATCGCACTGAGAAAATTTACCCTGATTACCTGTATTGCCTGATGATAGGGCAACATAGCAGTTTTTACATGTCTTTGAAAGTATTTTCAATATCCTGGTCTGGTAGATTTTTTTGCACATCATGTAAGTTGGGGAAAGCGTATCCACTCAAAGCAACTAGTAGCAAGCCAACCGAAGAAATAACATACAACAGGGCACTACCTGCACCTCTGCCAGTGCCGAATATACTACTAAATATGGGTGCAAGACTACCTTGGGGCATCATAGCAGGCTCAAAAACCCGGTCTGCAAGTGGCCCCCCAATTAAGTTAGCTAATGCTGAGGTTAGCAAAAGAATCATTGACTTGGCAGCAAAAACACGTCCTTGTAATTGTGGTTGCACTTTAGCTAGCCAGATAGCATCTGTGTAACTACCAAGGAATGGATAATTTAAAGATGAGTATAACTGGGCAGGAATCCAAATAACAGGTGTACGCCCTAAACCAAGTATGATGTTGCCCAAGGCAGTACCTATCATACCGAATAGTATTCCTTTAATTCTATTTTTAAAGCCACCACATATATTGATCAGCAAAACACCAAGAACACCACCAACTCCAGCAGCCGCATATAAACTACCTAAAACACCAGCATCATTACCAGAGCGTTCTAGAATCATAGGTTTGTAAACAGAATTACCAATACCATGAATCAACCAAAATATTGCAGTCAATATTAGTAAAGCCAGCAAACTAGGTTGGGAGATCATGTATTTAAAACCAAAACTCATATCCTGGATAATATTTGTAGGTTCTGGTCTAATTGATTGTGCGATCGCAGGTTGTGGAATATCTAGTCGTACCACTGTTACGATTGCAACTAAAAAAGAAGTGACATCAATAAATAAAATACCAACAAGTCCAATTACACCGTAGAGGAGACCAGCCAGTGCAGGAGCAATAATCAATGATCCGTAACTGGCTAAGAAACTCAAGCTACTAGCATGGCTATATTTTTGTTTAGGCACTATTGTAGTTATTGATGCCGAATAGGCAAGTTCTTGAAATTGTTCAAAAGTACATTTGGCAGCAAAAGCTACATACAAATGCCATAATTGTAGGCTATCAGTTAAATAGAGTAGTAAAACGATCAAAGTGAAAATACCACCGGCTGTGTCTCCTACGATCATGACAAATTTACGGTTGATCCGATCTACAATTACGCCAGCGATCGGGGTAATCAAAATTTGTGGTATTTGTGCAAATAAATGAAACAAAGCTAATGCTGTAGCTTGATGTGTGAGTTCCCACACCCATATAGAAAAAGCAAAGGCAGTCATATTACTGCCAATCAGAGAAACCATCTGACCCAGCCAGATGATAATAAAAGTTTGCATAAAACAAAAGCTAGATTATAGCTTTGATAGTTAGAGGGTAATTGCAAAAGCAATTCATGAATTGGTTCTACGTTGTACGTTTATCAACAGCAATTGATACTAGTCCTCTCAAGTGAAGATTCAAGGATTCAAAATTAATTTTCAGATATTCTCTAAGAGGTTGTTTGGAAAGTATTATGCAAAACATCAAAGTAATCAAATACCTAACTCCCTGACCCCCTTTCTACCTCAGTAAGGAGGAATACAAAGCCTCTCTCCGTTTCGGGGAGAGGAATGGAAGCGGGGTTTCTAGTATACTTAGTCACTTCCCAAACAACCTCTAAGCTATTGGTGACTTTGTGATCACATCTTGTTGTTTAGTTTTCTTTTTACGAAACCTGTACATGACAATACCAGTCACAAATAGAATGGTAGGAATCAGCCCAACAAAAATGTAGAAAATTCGGCTTCCTAGCCCCCAAAATGTACCATAGTGTAAATGATGAAACGTAGAAAATACATGGTCTGCCAGTGAGAATTTTTGGCTATCAACTACGCGCAATACTTCACCACTATACTGGTCTATATATACCCCGCTTTCACCATAAAATAGATATTCATGAGCTTGACGTTTACGGATATAAATTGCTTCTTCAGGTTTGCTGGGAATAGTTACTGAAAACGTGGTTGCATCAGGAAATACTTGATTAGATTTTTCTAATATTTGAGATAGCTTTAAAGATTGTTGATTAGCAAGAAGTTTGGAAGTAGGTTCTTCTGGCTGGGGAGTAAAAGTAGCTGCGTAGATTGCAGGATATGTCCAATCAGCAAAATTCCAGCAGAAACCTGTAAAAGCAGTGCAAGCAAAAAAGATTGCTGCGATAATTCCCGTTACTTTGTGAATATCAAAATTAACCCGTTTGGGATGAGCATTCCATTTAATTTTGAATCCAGCAATTAATTTGCGCCAACCAGGCCATAATATTATTCCTGTAAGGGACAGGATGAACATCAATAGTCCTGTAATCCCAACTAAAATTTGACCATTTTTACCTAACAACAAATTATAGTGCAGGTAAAGAATCACTCTTTCAAAGCTGGAATCAGCTTCATGCCAATTAATGACTTCACCAGTGTAAGGATGAATGAATAGTCGAACCAGTTTATTGTTAGCGTCAAACTGTGCTTGGTATGGTGAAGAAACCGTATCAGGCAATCTGAGTGAGTAAAATACGAAATTGGGACGATCTGCGATGTCTTGCGACAAGCTGCTTCGCATCAACGCAGCCTTAACTGTTTCCATGACTGTATCAATAGAAACCATTTGTTCTTGAGGCACTATACGTCCAACTCGCTGGGAAATCAGCAATTGTTCTATCTCTGGTTTGAATACCAAAAGGCTACCTGTCAAACCGACAAAAGCTATTAATAATCCTACAGCTAAACCAATATAGCGATGCAGCATGAAGGCTATGTCACGGATTTTGCGCGATTTCATCATAGGTGCCTCTTGTTAGTAAAACAATTTTGGATTTTGGATTTTAGATTGACGTTATGTTAAAGTCCTTGTCATTTAATTTTAGATTTGTAATTTGTGATTTATTACACGAATAAATTCGCTTATTTTCAGACTTTTGGAAATTTCAACGAATCATCAATCCAAAATCCCAAATGTAAAATCTAAAATTCCTTAATTTAGAACTTGATTGAGACTGTTCCCAAAACTGTGAACGGTGCGCCAGGAGAAAGGGTGTATCCTCGAGAATCGTAGTAGTTGATATCAAAGAGGTTTTTAAAATTTAGTCCTATTTCATAGTTTGGTTGGCGGTAAAAGATTGAGGCATCGGTTCTGACGTATGAAGGAATTGTGATGCTATTTGGTAAAGTCGCTTCGCGATCGCCTATAAAAAATAATCCTGCACCAAAACCTAAACCTTTCAAATTGCCTCTTTGAATTTGGTAGGTTGTCCACAAACTGGCACTATTTCTTGGTGCATTCACCAATCTGTCACCTATTGGCAAGACAGCATCCTCAGTGACATAAGCATCGTTATGGGCATAAGAAGCTATCACATTCCAACCAGGCGATATTTCTCCAGCTATATCCAATTCAATGCCTCGACTTTTGACTTCTCCAGCTGCGATAGACCTGTCAGTGCCCAAGACGCTTGTTGATACGTTAGTCTTAGTAATTTCATAAGCTGCTAATGTCGCCGTCAGCTTACCATCGAGAAACTCTCCTTTAACTCCCACCTCGTATTGAGTGCCACGTTCTGGTTCTAAGGGACTTCCAGCAGGATCTATGTCAGATGTATTCGGTTTAAAAGCACGACTGTAACTAGTATAAAGAGACAGATTTTCGATTGGTTGATAAAGTATTCCAATTCGTGGTGAAAATGCATCATCATAACGGCGTGTAATTGTTGTTTCAGCGCCATTGACGATATCACCATTAAATTCGTCTCTGAAACGTACAAAATCCAATCTGCCACCCGCCAATACCTTTAAATTCGGTAGCAGTGCTACTTGGTCTTGCACATAAAGCCCTACCCTATTTGTATCTCTCTCTTGTGCAAAACCATCATCAAAAGTAGTTGGAATCGATGCTCCATATACTGGATTGAAGAAATTAAGTGCAGGTACGTCATCATAGTTTATGAGAAATGTGTAACTATTAACAGTTCTGCTCAATTCAAAACCTAATAGTAATTCATGAGCAATTGAGCCAGTTTTAAATTTCCCTACTAAGTCGTTTTGCCAAGCATAATCTCTGGTATGCTCATCTACTCTGTTGTATCTTCTCTCAATCAAAGAATTATCTTCGCTAAATTCTTCTGTAAAATTAACTGGCTGAAAATTAGAACGATAGGTGTCAACAGTTTGCACAGAAACCCCACTGCGAAATCGCCAATTTTCACTGAATCGATGATCCAAGGCAACATTTACCCGATTGGCAAAGAGGTCATAGCGATCGCTTGGTTCACCATAGTTGAAATCAATTGGTATGTTCAATGATTGATTGGTTGGCAATAAACCTATGTCATAGGGTTGATTGAGGTTAACGTATTCATACTGCAAATCTAAATTTGTACTATCAGTTAACTTCACCCTTAAGCTGGGAGCGAAAGTATAAAGCTCTCTATAGGCAAAATCTCGAAATCCACCAGAGTTTTCGTAAGCAGCAATAAAGCGATATAAAGAAGTGTTGTCTTGGGTGAGTGGCCCGGAAATATCAATTTCTGGGCGATAGTAACTATAACTGCCTACAGAAAATGTTGCAGAATAATAAGGTTCCTCCAGTGGTTGTTTTGTGATGTAGTTGACAATACCCCCAGGTTCTAGTTGACCATATAATATTGAAGCTGGCCCTTTGAGAACTTCAATTCTTTCTATGGTAGAAGTATCAGTAAATGCACTGAAATTATCCTGCCTAAAACCATTTCTCAAGTTGGTATCAGCACTAAAACCGCGAATGGTATAAGTATCAGGAGTAGAATAACTTACATTTGGAGTTACACCACTGACATTACGTAAAGCATCTGAAACCCTTTGTACTCGTTGATCCTCAATCACCTGTCGAGGAATTACCTGAATTGCTTGGGGAATCTCTAAAAGAGGAGTATCAGTTCTAGTTGCAGTACTAGCATCAGGAGCGTTATATCCTGAGTCTTGTGAACCTGTCACTACCAATTCAATGGGTTCATCTGCTTCGGCTGCTGGTTGTTCTGGCTCTGTTTCGCTTGTTGGTTGTTCTGGTTGTGGTGTTGTAGCAGCGGGTTGTTCTGGTTGTGCTGGTGTAGCAGCGGGTTGTTCTGGTTGCGGTGTTGTAGCAGCGGGTTGTTCTGGTTGTGCTGGTGTAGCAGCCGATGCAACTCCTGTGAAGCCAAAAATTAAACCTTCATCACTATCAAACAACTCAACAGTTGGTAAACTCGTCTCACCGGTTACTATCACCCGAATACTATTGGCATCTTGATTGGTAACGGTTATTTCTGTAATTCCTGCAACTGGCTTTTGTTGACGAAAGGTATTGTTGTTAGGTAAACGTAGTTGAGCGTTACGAATATCGGCGATGTAGCTATTGCCCGAACTGCGATTCAATACTTGCAGTTGATCCCCTTTGGTGGTTTCTAAAATGATTTCTACACCATTGTCGGTGGCATTCACCTTGACGGTGGTTACTTCTATCACTTCCCCCGACGACTGTACTAATAAAGAAGCACTCCTGTTTGGTATGTTCTGCCCTGATGCATCTTGTATTTCCTCCCCAAAGGCAGGATTTGTCACCAATACACAAACAGAACTTGTCAATAATGAAATTTTGAGGATTTGACGCAGTTTCATTTCTAGCTTTACACCTAATTGAGAAATCTAAGCAGTAGTTTGTCAAAGAGTATTTGTACCTGTAGAGATCATAATTATCATTATTTTTACCATTTAGCTTATTGATAATGAGATTTATTATGAAGTGCTGACTTTATTGCAAAACTTTCTTCTTTCTCACAGATCTATCAACATTGTTGTATTTAAAAACAAAAAGGCTATACCACAGAAGCGTCAACAACAAAAACGCTCCCTGAAGTACTTGTAAAACATGCAACAAGAGTTTTTGCACTCACAAACAAATTAAGCTTGTGGCGCTTTCTCCAAGTTGAAGATGGTAGCCAACATTTACATCAAGGCATAGATAACATCTCAGAGCAACCGACAAGGGATATCTTACGTTATTGAGAATTATTTGTGAAGAGGTTGTTGATAATTGGCAAAAAGAGTATTAAAGTAATGATTGGAATTGAGAAAGACTTTTAATAAGCTCACAAATACTAAATTTAGTATTTACATAACTGATGCTTATCATTGTCCAGGTCGATGATATCGCGTGGACTTTGCGAACAAGGTATCTGTGATTAGGTTTCAGGGTTTTATCAGGCAAGATTCCGCATTTAATAAGGGTGCATCCCAATGCCAAAAAGTACAACGCATCTACATGACAATTGCCAAAAAGTCTCACTTAGCAAATTTTTTACATTTGTAGAGATTCTGCGGTACAGAAGCAACACACAATCAGATATACAAGCTTTTACCTTTCTGCAAGATGGCGAGATGCAAGCAACAAGCTTGACTTACCGAGAGTTGGATCGGTGCAGTCGAGCGATCGCAGCGCAACTACAAGAGTTAAACTTGAGCGGGGAACGTGCCTTATTACTATATCCACCAGGATTAGATTACTTAGCGGCTTTTTTTGGCTGCTTATATGCAAAAGTTGTGGCAGTTCCGGCCTATCCACCACGCAATCAACGCAACACGCCCAGAATACAGGCGATAATTGCAGATGCACAGGCTAAGATTGCCCTGACAACAACGGCGCTTTTACCAAGCTTACAATCTTTACTAAAAGACAAAGCAGACTTAAATTGTTTGCAGTGGCTTGTCACCGACAACCTACCCAACGGCAAAGAAGAAGCTTGGCAAGAAGCTCCAATCAACATAGATAGTTTAGCTTTTTTGCAATATACATCGGGTTCCACAGGCACACCCAAAGGCGTGATGCTGAGTCATGGCAACTTGTTGCATAATGCTGCGGCAACATACGAACTTATGGGACATTCCCCTAAGAGTGTGTTCGTCTCATGGCTACCCACATATCATGATATGGGATTAATTGGTGGTATTTTACAACCTCTTTATGGTGGGTTTCCTTGTATCTTGATGCCACCAGCGTCGTTTCTCCAGCGTCCTTACCGTTGGTTGCAGACGATTTCTGAGTATGGAGGTACGACGAGTGGCGCACCTAACTTTGCTTACGAGTTGTGTATTCAAAAAATTACACCAGAACAAAAACAAACTCTCGATTTGAGTAGTTGGAGTGTGGCATTTAACGGTGCTGAACCCATACGACAGGAGACTTTAGAACGGTTTGCAGCTAGTTTTAGCGACTGCGGTTTTCGTAAACAAGCATTCTACCCTTGTTACGGCATGGCAGAAGCAACATTGATGATAGCTGGGGGTGACAAAGCTGTTTTCCCCAAAATCAAAACAGTGAACAAAGCTGCATTAGAACAAAATCAAGTTATTGACAAGATTACCGAAGAAGATGTATATAGTTTTGTTAGTTGTGGTCAAACTCTGCCACAACAACAAATTGCGATCGCCAATCCAGAAACCTTAACTCGCTGTCAGCCTGGGGAAGTAGGGGAAATTTGGGTATCTGGCCCCAGTGTGGGCAAAGGTTACTGGAATCGTCCAGAACAGACACAACAGATTTTCCAAGCCTTTTTATCAAACACCAAAGAGGGGCCTTTTCTTCGCACCGGTGACTTAGGCTTTTTGGAAAATGGAGAAGTTTTCATCACTGGTAGAGCCAAAGATTTAATTATCATTCGCGGCCGCAACCTTTATCCCCAAGATATCGAACTCACCGCCGAACGCTCTCATCCAGCTTTACGCTTGGGTAGTAGTGCAGCATTTGCAGTTGAGGTAGAGAACGAAGAAAAGTTGGTAGTGGTGCAGGAGTTGGAATTCCGCGCCAAACCAAATCTAGTAGAAGTTACCGGTGCTATTCGTCAGGCGGTTTCCCAAGAATTCGAGATGCAAGTTTATGCAGTGGTGTTGATTAAACCTGGTAGCATTCCTAAAACCTCTAGTGGGAAAATACAACGTCGTGCTACCAAGGCAGAATTTTTAGCAGGTACTCTCAATGTTATCCAAAGTAGTATTCTGGATAGTTCTGATGTGAGTTTGTCCCAAAGCCAACCCGCAAATATAGAAACTTACTTACAACAGCTAGTAGCTCAAGTATTATCAGTTCCTTTAGAGCAGGTAAATATTCAACAACCTCTGAGCAATTTGGGTATAGATTCCTTACAAGCCTTTGATTTAAAAAATCGCATTCAGCAAGATTTAGGGGTGTCTATTTCGGCTGTAGATTTGTTTGAAGCGAGTATTGCTCAGGTAGTTGAGGTGGTATTAGCTACAGAGACAACCACAACAAATCAAAAACTCCAGCCTGTTGAGCGCAATTGTGAATTACCTCTATGCTTAGCACAAGAACGTTTATGGTTTCTTGACCAGTTAGAACCGGGAAATCCTTTTTATAATGTAGCGATCGCTATTCGATTAAATGGTAAACTAAATTCACTAATCCTCGAACAAAGTCTCAACGAAATCATCAAGCGTCATGAGAGCTTACGGACAAGTTTTCCTGCTATAAACGGAAGACCTATTCAGGTTATTCATCAGAGTCTAGAACTCAAATTATCAATTCTGCGAAATTGTAACTCTGATATTCAAAGTTTAATTTTGCAAGAAACCCAACAACCCTTTGATCTTTCCCAACTACCTCTATTACGAGCAAAACTTCTACATTACAAACAAGATGAACATCTGTTGCTAATTAGCACTCATCACATCATTTCTGATGGTTGGTCAATTGGGGTGCTTATTCAAGAACTCGCAACAATTTATGCCGCGTTTTCTGTTGGTAAACCTTCTCCCTTACCAGAACTGAGCATCCAGTATGCAGATTATGCTTATTGGCAAAGACAATGGTTACAAACAGATGTTCTCCAACCTCAGTTAAATTATTGGAAGCAGCAACTTAGTAATAGCGCACCTTTACTTCAACTCCCCACTGATAGACCTAGACCAGCAATTCAGACCTTCAAAGGTAAAAAAGAGTTTTTCACGATTACAGGAGACATCAAAGAAGCAGTAAAAAACTTAAATCAACAAGAGGGTGTAACTCTTTTCATGACACTCCTTGCAGTGTTTAAAACATTACTTTACTGCTACACTAAGCAAGCAGATATTTTAGTTGGTTCGCCTGTAGTTGGTCGTAACTGGCAAGAAACAGAAAACTTAATTGGCTTTTTCATCAATACTTTAGTCTTTCGCACAGATTTTAGTGGAAATCCCAGTTTTCGAGAGGTACTACAACAGTTACGTGCTAACGCCTTAGATGCTTACGCGCATCAAGATTTACCATTTGAGAAACTAGTAGAGGAGTTACAACCAGAACGCAACCTGACTTATAACCCTTTGTTCCAAGTAATGTTTATTTTGCAAAATGCACCGATACCAGCTATAGAACTTACTGACTTGACTATGCATCCTCAAGAAGTAGATATTGGTACTTCTAAATTTGATTTAAAATTTAGTATTTGGGAAAATTTAACAGGTTTTCAAGGTTCAATGGAGTATAAAATAGATTTATTTAATGCCGCATCTATTGCCAGCATGAATAAATTTTTTGAAATGTTACTACATGCTGTTGTGCAACAACCAAGTATTAAAGTAGATGAGTTAGTCGAACTACTCGCTTTAAATAATCAGCAACAACAGTTAATACAAGCGAAAGAACTTGAATCAACTTCACTACAAAAGTTGAAGCAAAGCAAGCGTAAGGCTATCTGTAGTAACTGAAAATAACAGTAATTGACTGTAAATAACTGTAAATTCAAAAAATATTCCACTGTTCACAGTCATCAGTAAACAACTTCAACCTAGATAATTTGTTTCTTGGAGTTCCCTAACACCAGTTTTTTGTCTTTACTTTTCACAGGAGTCACAATCATGGAATTATTAAACAATTACAAACAAGTATGGGAAAAATGGCAAAAAGAATTAATGGTATTACTAGAGCCTAATGATTTAACTAAGGTATCAACTCTCTATGCTCATGATAGATGGCCTAAATTGCGGTTTGCTCATCGCTATCAAAGCCACTTCGCGCCATTAAAGAAGAAAAAACTCAAAATTTTAGCCATTGGTATCGGCGGTTATGATGATAACACCTTTGGTGGAGAATCTTTAAAAACTTGGAAAAAGTATTTTCCGAATAGTATGGTTTATGGTCTTGATATTGTAGATAAAAGGTATTTGGAAGAAGACCGAATTAAAATTTTGCACGGCGACCAAAATGATGAAGATTTCATTAAAAAAATTTTAGATGAAACCGGCGAGCTAGATATTGTGATTGAAGATGGTAGTTCTGCCAATGAACACCATATAAAAGCGTTCCATACTTTTTTCCCTGCACTGAAAGATGGTGGAATTTATGCGGCAGAAAATATCCATC
This sequence comes from Nostoc sp. UHCC 0702, assembly GCA_017164015.1. GTDB lineage: Bacteria > Cyanobacteriota > Cyanobacteriia > Cyanobacteriales > Nostocaceae > Amazonocrinis. Next base: position 4,995,838 of record CP071065.1, on the reverse strand, counting down.
ACTCTTATTGGCCAAGTCTTACTGGTGAAAGATGGAAAGAGTTTGCTAAAGATAATATTTTTTTACAAAACTGCATTAGTGTTGGAGGTAGCCTAGATTTAAATGACCCAAAAACTGTAATGAATATGTTTAAAAAAATGGTGGATGGACTCAATTATGAAGAGTTTTTGCATCCTGGTTATGTGCCTACCTACTTTGATAAGCATATTACTTCTCTGCATTTTTATCACAATTTAGTAATTGTATATAAAGGGCAAAATAATGAAAAGAGCAATTTTATTGAAAACAATAATTTGTCTCCTGATATTTTAGAATTATTTGGTGTTAAAACCTTGGATGAACTAGATTTAGAGTTTCCTAAAAATGATAATGTAAAAACTCAATTTGAATTGCTCCAAAAATCAAAGTAATTCCCATATATGACAATTCCCCAGCCTCCAAAAATCAGCCTCAATCAGTTACGGACTGTTAAACGGCAAGCTGTCAATTTATCGAATGCAGAATTAATTAAAGTAACTCCTTTACTGTCAGATAGTTCGTTACCTCTACTGATTCAACCTGCGGTAGATGGGATAAATTTAATTTATTGGCTAGCAAGTAATCGGGAGTTAATTACAAGTAATTTGCTGAAATATGGAGGTATTTTATTTCGTAACTTTCATCTTTTAGATTTGGTTGAGTTTGAGAAATTTATTCAGATAGTTTCTGGGGAACTGTTAGAATATGTTGACCGTTCCTCTCCTCGTAGTTCAATTCAAGGTAAAATCTACACATCTACTGACTATCCTGCTGACCAAAGTATCTTTTTGCATAGCGAGAATTCCTACGCTGCTAGCTGGCCTTTAAAAATTTTCTTTCACTGCGTCACACCAGCACAGCAAGGTGGAGAAACCCCCATTGCTGATACGCGGAGATTATTACAACAGATTAACCCAAAAATTCGCGATCGCTTCATCGAAAAAGGCGTGATGTATGTCCGTAATTTCGGTGATGGTTTTGGCTTACCTTGGGAGACAGTTTTTCAAACCACAAACCCAGCCGAAGTAGAAACATTTTGCCATAGTAATGGCATTAAGTTCGAGTGGAAAAAAGGCAACCGTTTGAGAACCCGCCAAGTACGACAGGCTGTTGCTACACATCCAAAGACTGGTGAACTAGTGTGGTTTAATCACGCAGCCTTCTTTCATGTCTCAACTTTAGAACCTAAGATCCGCGAAGCATTGTTAGCAGAGTTCCCAGAAGAAGACCTACCACATAATACTTATTACGGTGATGGTTCACCAATTGAACCTACTGTATTAGATGAAATTCGCGCTGTTTATCAACAAGAAACCGTAATTTTTCCTTGGCAGATAGGGGACATTTTAATGCTGGACAATATGCTGACAGCACATGGACGAAGACCATTTATAGGACAAAGAAAAGTTGTAGTGGGAATGTCAGAACAATTTAATAGCCATGCAATTTTTGATTGATGATTTATTTCATCAAAAAATTAACATTTAAAATTAATTTCAGATATTTAGTGCCAATTATGGAGAAGAAAAATGCTTGAGGAAATGCAGGGTTTTCGGCTCTCACCCCAGCAAAAACATTTGTGGCAATTGCAAGAATTTAATAACCTCCCCTATCGTTCACAGTGTGCAGTTTTGATAGAGGGAAATTTAGATATCAGCACCTTGAAACGAGCTTTAGAAAAAGTTGTCAATCGTCATGAAATACTCCGTACCAATTTTCATTGCTTACCAGGGATGACAATCCCATTTCAAGTGATTGGGAATAACAGCATTAGTTGGGGAGAAAACTATGACTTGAGCAGTTGCAGTTATCAACAACAAGAAGAATTATTATCAAGTTTATTTCATCAACTTGGTCAACAGCCATTTGATTTGGTTCAAGGTTCACTATTGCGCCTATCTATAGTAACTCTATCGCCATATAAAAATGTTCTGCTCATCAGCTTACCGGCGCTTTGTGCAGATGCAGCAACACTAGATATTTTGGTGCAAGAAATCAGCCAGTCTTATGCAGCTTGCGTGCAAAATACAGAACTAGAAAATGAACCACTACAATACGCCGATTTAGCAGAATGGCAAAATGAATTATTGGAAGGAGCAGATACAGAATTAGGTAGAGACTATTGGCGAAAACAAGATATTTCGTCAATATGGGAACAAAACACAGCCCAACAGCTAGAATTTTATCCACAAACGCAAACTTTTACGATTGCACCTGATCTTTTAGAACAGCTAGAAAAGTTAATTCAACAGTATAATCATTCACTAGCCGATTTTTTATTAGCTTGCTGGCAGATTCTACTGTATCGCTTAACCCAGCAGCAATACTTAATTATCGGTTTAGCTTTCCAGGGGCGTAAATATCAGGAATTAGAGGCTGCTTTAGGACTATTTGCTAAATATTTACCACTTGATATTAAATTACAACCTGAATTTTCTATATTAGAAGTTCTACAGCAAAATTATATTCATTTAAATAATATTGATAAATATCAAGAATATTTTAGCTGGAATGAACTAGTAGATTTCCCAAATAATTTACATTTTTTTTCTGAATGTTTTGAATTTGCAAAAGAACCAGTAAAGCATTGTAATGGGCATATTTTATTTTCAATTTATCAACAGTATAGTTGTATTGATCGCTTCAAAATAAAACTTAGCTGTATTCATCAAAATCATACAATTAACGCAGTATTACACTACGACGCTAACTTATTACAAGCAGAAGATATCAACCGTTTAACAGAACAATTTCAGACATTGTTAGCTAGTGCGATCGCTAATCCTCATATACCAATTAACCAGCTAGAAATTCTCAGCGAAAACGAGAGACAATTACTCAACGAGGTAAATAACACAAAGCGAGATTATTCCCAAAACAAATGCATTCACCAACTATTCGAGGAACAAGCACAAAAAACACCTAATAATATTGCCGTTGTCTTTGAAGACCAACAATTAACTTACGGAGAATTGAATCAACGTGCCAATCAACTAGCTTACTACCTGCAACATCTGGGAGTAGGAAGAGAAGTACTCGTGGGGTTGTGCGTAGAGCGCTCTTTAGAAATGATTGTGGCACTTTTGGGTATTCTCAAAGCTGGTGGTGCATACCTACCGCTAGATCCAGCTTTGCCTACAAAGGCATTAACTACAAGGTTAGAGGATGCCCAAGTGTCATTTGTTGTTAGTCATTCCTCATTAGTGCATAGATTGGAACAAATCACTAATGAAGGCAAAATAACAGCCATCTGTTTAGATAGGGACTGGAAAATTATTGCTAATGAAAGTGATACGAATCCCAGCAGCATGACAACAAGTGCTAATTTAGCCTATGTGCTGTTTACTTCTGGCTCCACAGGCAAAGCCAAAGGAGTAGCAGTTGAACACCAGCAATTGGTCAATTACCTCAATGGCATCATAGATAAATTAAGCCTACCAGTAGGTGCTAACTTTGCACTTGTTTCTACCTTAGCTGCCGACTTAGGTAACACAGTCTTGTTTCCTTCTCTTTGCACGGGGGGATGTCTGCATGTAATATCTTATGACCGCACAACAGACCCAACAGCATTAGCGGAATATTGCCGCAAGCATCCTATCGATTGCTTGAAGATTGTTCCCTCTCACATCAGTTCTCTTTTGCTATGTTCTACACCAGAGTTTATCCTGCCGCGCCAGCGATTGATTTTAGGTGGTGAAACTGCCACTTGGCAAATCATTGAGCAAATTCAAAACTATGCTCCAAATTGCCAAATCTTCAATCACTACGGCCCCACAGAAGCGACTGTCGGCGTACTCACCCATCCAGTACTTTCTGGTCATACAAAATCTAAAACAGTCCCCCTTGGTAAACCACTTGCTAACACACAAATCTATGTGTTGGAAGAACACTTACAACTAGCTCCCATAGGAGTCAAAGGAGAAGTGTACATTGGTGGTGCAGGTTTAGCCAGATGCTATTTGCAGCAGCCGGAACTGACGGCTATGAAATTTATTCCCAACCCCTTTAGTACAGAACCGGGAACAAGGCTATACAAAACTGGAGACTTAGGACGATATTTACCAGATGGTACAGTTGAGTTTATCGGTCGTAGCGACCACCAAGTTAAAATTCGCGGTTTTCGTATTGAACTAGCAGAAATTGAAGCAGTACTTTGTCAACATCCATCTGTGCGGGAAGCTGTGGTTGTAGCGAGGGAAGACTCACAAGAAAAGCGATTAGTCGCTTATATAGTATCTAATAATGATCAGAGCTTTGATAACTCCAACTTTAGTAACTACCGCAGCTTTTTAAAAGAAAGATTGCCTGATTACATGATGCCTTCTAACTTTGTGATGTTGGAAGCATTACCCTTAACACCCAATGGTAAACTCAACCGTCAAGCATTACCTGCACCAGAACAAGTACAAACACAGTCACAGAAAGCACCCCGCACCTTAGTAGAAGAAGTGATAGCAGGAATTTGGGCACAAATTCTGCATCTTGATTTGGTAGGAATTGATGATAACTTTTTTGAATTAGGGGGACACTCACTGTTAGCAACGCAGGTTATTTCCAAGATTAGGGAAATATTGCAGATAGATTTACCTCTGCGGAGTTTATTTGAATCGCCAACTGTTGCTGCACTCGCAGAACGTGTAGAATTAGCGCTGAATGTGGGAGAAAAACAGCAAGTATTGCCCATACAACCAATAGTAAGAGATGAAAAATTACCACTTTCCTTTGCTCAGCAGCGACTTTGGTTTTTCGACCAGTTAGAACCAGGTAACAGTACTTATAACCTCTCACGAACTGTGCGACTCCAAGGTGTGCTAAACATAGCATCTTTAGAACAGAGTCTCAACGAAATTGTTCGCCGTCATGAAGTTTTGCGAACTACTTTTACAGCAGTTGATGGGCAGTCAATTCAAGTTATTAATTCTACATTCACTATCAAATTACCAATTTTAGATTTAAGGAAATTATCAAAAGAAACACAAGAAACAGAAATCACAAAACTGGCGAAACAACAAGCACAGCAATCTTTTAATTTAACCACTGGGCCACTCTTCAATACCATACTCATACAACTATCTGCACAAGAGTATGTGTTAGTCTTTACCATTCATCACATCATCGCTGATGGTTGGTCAACAGGCGTAATTGTGCAGGAATTAACAGCGCTGTATGAGTCTTTTTGTACTGGCAAACCTTCATTATTAAAAGAACTACCCATCCAGTATACAGACTTTGCTGTTTGGCAAAGAGAATGGTTGCAAAATGAGGTGTTAGCATCTCAAATAAACTACTGGAAGCAGCAGTTGAGTGGTAGTTTACCAGTTTTAGAACTTCCCACTGACCGACCAAGACCAGCTATTCAAACCTTTGTTGGTAGAAAACAGTCGTTTCAAATTTCCCCAAGTCTCACCGCAGCACTCAAAACCTTGAGTCAGCAGTCAGGCGTAACGCTGTTTATGACCTTACTAGCAGCCTTTCAAACTTTACTCTATCGCTACACCCAGCAAGAAGATATCTTAATTGGCTCACCTATTGCCAACCGTAATCGAGTGGAAATTGAAGGGCTTATTGGCTTTTTTGTCAATACTTTAGTGTTACGAACTAACTTATCTGGTAATCCCACTTTCCAAGAATTACTCAAACGAGTACGGGAAGTTACACTTGGCGCTTATACTCACCAAGATTTGCCCTTTGAACAGTTGGTAGAAGAGTTACAACCAGAGCGCAACTTGAGCCATACACCACTGTTTCAGGTGATGTTTGCATTACAAAATGCTCCTCTGGAAGAACTCAAGCTTCCAGAATTAACTATCAATTTAGAGCAAGTAGATACTGAAACAGCTGCCTTTGATTTAACTTTGTTTTTAACAGAAAGTAATCAAGGCTTGATGGGAGTATTTGAATATAACAGCGATTTGTTTGACGCTGCAACCATCAGCAGAATGCAAGGGCATTTTCAAACATTACTAGAAAAAGTTGTAGTCAATCCTGATCAGTATTTATCAAATTTTGTAATTTTAACAAAGCCAGAATTACAGCAATTATTAATCGAGCAAAATGATACACAAACTGATTATCCATCTGTCTGTATTCATCAGCTATTTGAAGCGCAAGTAAAGCAAACACCTGATGCTGTTGCAGTAGTATTTGAAAACGAGCAACTGACTTATCAAGAACTAAATCAGCGAGCCAATCAATTAGCTAATTATTTGCAAAAATTGGGAGTATATTCAGAAGTATTAGTGGGAATTTGTGTAGAGCGTTCCTCAAAAATGATCATTGCTATGTTAGCAATTCTCAAAGCAGGAGGAGCCTATCTTCCTTTAGATCCTACATATCCTCAAAAACGCTTGGCGTTCATGTTAGAAGACTCGCAAATTTCAGTCTTATTAACTCAGCAAAATTTATTAAAAACTCTTCCACCTAACTATGCACAAGTTATCTGTTTAGATAGCGACTGGGAAAGCATCGCTACACATCAAAAAAACCCAGTTAATAGCAACGTTAATCCTAGCCATCTCAGCTACACAATTTATACTTCCGGTTCTACTGGTAAACCCAAAGGCGTACAAATTACCCATCGGAGTGTGGTAAATTTCCTCACCGCGATGCAGCAGAACTTGCAATTAAAAAATACAGATAACCTGCTATCAATAACTACCTTATCTTTTGATATTGCGGTTTTAGAAATTTTCCTTCCTTTAATAACGGGAGCTAAATTAATTTTAGTCAGCCGTGAAGTTGCGATGGACGGCATTCAATTATTACAAAAACTGGATAATTCTGCTGCAACCGTCATGCAAGCTACTCCTGCAACTTGGCGAATGTTATTAGATGCAGGCTGGGAAGGAAATACAAAATTCAAAATTCTCTGTGGTGGTGAAGCCTTATCCCAAAACTTAGCTTTACAATTGCGTCAAAGATCAGCTAATGTGTGGAATTTGTATGGCCCTACAGAAACAACCATTTGGTCTACCATTCATCAAGTAGATGAGGGTGAAGCTATAGTTACTATTGGTCATCCTATAGCTAACACCCAAATCTATATCCTTGACAAACATTTGCAACCTGTACCCGTAGGCGTTCCTGGAGAACTGTATATTGGTGGTGTGGGGTTAGCACGGGGTTATTTTAATCAACCTGAACTCACTCAGGAAAAGTTTATTCCTAATCCTTTCACTTCTGACCCACAAAGCCGCCTATACAAAACTGGAGACTTAGCCCGTTATCTTGCAAATGGAGACATTGAATACTTAGGACGGATTGATTATCAAGTTAAACTCCGAGGTTTCCGCATTGAGTTAGGCGAAATTGAAGCAGTATTAGAACAACATCCCGCAGTTAATCAATGTGTGGTGATGGCGCGAGAAGATGTACCAGGAAATCAACGTTTAGTTGCTTATTTACAGCTATCTTCAGGTAAAGATAACACATCTTTTTTATCTCACGCAGAGACGCAGAGGCGCAGAGAGCAATCAAGAGTGTGGAATAAAAACATGAAAACTGCTGTAATTGCTGAAAACGCCGTTAATGATGAGATGCGCCAGTATTTACGGCAAAAACTACCTGAGTACATGATACCCAGCGCTTTTGTTATCTTAGATTCTCTACCTTTAACTCCTAACGGGAAAGTAAACCGCCGCGCTTTACCTGCACCGGAAAATAATAGCTGGGAATTAGTAAGTAGTTTTGTTGCTCCTCGTTATCCAGTAGAAGAAGTATTAGCCGGAATTTGGAGTCAAGTTTTGGGTGTTTCTCAAGTTGGTATTCACGACAATTTCTTTGAACTAGGCGGACATTCTTTATTAGCAACTCAAGTCATTTCTCGTATTCGCAAAACCTTTGGGGTGGATATACTGCTTCAGCGTTTATTTGAATTCCCCACCATTGCAAAACTAGCTAAGGAGATTCAGCAAACAAGTAACCAGGGTGTTTCTGCAATTAAACCTATTTCTCGTCATGTAAATTTACCTCTATCTTTTGCTCAAGCTAGATTATGGTTATTAGAACAACTTAACCTTAATAGCGGTGTTTACAATATGCCCGCAGCAGTAAGCCTTGTAGGTGAGTTGAATATAAAAGCGTTAGAGGAAAGCATTAACGAAATTATCCGTCGTCACGAAGTTTTACGCAGTATCTTTGTTTTAAATGATGGGGAACCATTACAGGTAATTGTTAACAATGTGCAGCTAAAAATACCTGTAATAAACTTGCAGGAATTGACGAAAGCTGAACAAGAAGCAGAAATTCAGCGTTTGAGTATTGAAGAATTCCAGCGTCCCTTTGATTTTACCCAAGCACCGTTACTCAGATGCACACTTTTGCAACTAGGCAAACAAGAACAAATCTTACTATTCACTATCCACCATATAGTTTTTGATGGTTGGTCAACTGGTATATTAATTAAGGAATTAGCAGCACTCTACACCGCTTTTGCTGCCGGCGAAGCCTCTTTTCTACCAGCATTACCCATTCAATATGCAGACTTTGCAGTTTGGCAACGTCAACACTTGCAAGGTGAAAGACGAGAAGCTTTACTCACCTACTGGAAGCAGGAATTAGCAAACTTACCTGTACTGCAACTACCTACAACCCGTGCCCGTGCAGAAGTGAAAAGTAACCGGGGTGCTAGTTATAGTTTTGTGATACCTGCGTCAGTGGTGCAACAAGTGCGATCGCTTTCTCAGCAAGCAGGTGTAACCTTATTTATGACACTGCTGGCGAGTTTTAAAATCTTACTGCAACGTTACAGCAATCAAGATGATATTGTTGTTGGTACTGATGTTGCCAACCGCAATCAAGCAGAAATTGAACAATTAATTGGCTTCTTTGTTAACTTATTAGTTTTACGTACAGATTTAAGTGGAAATCCCACTTTCCTAGAGTTATTGCAACGTGTTCGCACCCAAACATTAGCAGCTTACGCTCATCAAGATTTACCCTTTGACGAGTTAGTTAGAGAATTACAACCCGAACGGCATCTCAGCAACACAGTTCCATTATTTCAGGTGTTATTTGTCCTGCAAAATACACCGAATTCAGCCTTAGAATTACCAAGAGTTACCTTAAATTTACTGGAACTAGAAAGCAGAAATGCCAGATTTGATTTAGCCTTGTTTCTCACAGAAACCGAGGCAGGTATAGAAGGTAAATGGCAATATAACACTGATTTATTTGCTGCGAATACCATCACTCAATTTACAAATCACTGGGAAACATTAATCAACAGCATTGTGGCTCAATCTGAAAGCCGCATCAATACATTAAAAATGCTCACAGAAGCAGAAAAGGCACAACAAACTATGCAGCAGCAGGAGCGTAAAGCAGCTAAAAGACAAAAATTTATGACTATTGCTCCTAAAGCGGTGAGTCTGTCAGCAGAGCAATTAATCAAAACAGATTATCTGCAAGAGGGGCAAAAATTTCCTCTCGTGATTCAACCTAATAGTGCAGAAGTTGATTTAATATCTTGGGCTGAAAGTAATCGAGATTATCTTGAATCAGAATTATGCAAACATGGGGCGATTTTATTTAGAGGTTTTAATGTAAAATCAGTTTCAGAGTTTGAAAATTTTACTCAAACAATTTCTCCTAATTTATTTGCTGAATATGGCGATTTACCCCGCACAGGTGAAGGTGGCAAAGTTTATGGTTCCACTCCTTACCCAGCAGATAAAGCAATTCTCTTCCATAATGAAAGCTCCCATTTACATTGCTTCCCCTCAAAGATTTGGTTTTACTGCGTTCAACCTGCGGCTGAAGGTGGAGAAACCCCCATTGTAGACTGTCGTAAAGCTTATCAATTGCTCAGTTCTCAATTGCGAGAAAAATTAGCTACCAAACAGTTAATGTATGTGAGAAATTTCGCTGAGGGTTTAGATGTTAGTTGGCAGAACTTCTTTCAAACTACAGATAAAAACGAAGTAGAAAATTACTGTCGTCAAGCTGAAATTGACTTTGAATGGTATGCTGATAATGGGTTAGTTACCCGACAAATCCGCCCAGGTTTAGTAGTACATCCCAAAACTGGTGAATCTATATTTTTCAATCAAATTCAATTACATCATATATCCTATTTAGATAAGAAAGTACGAGAATCACTGCTATCTATATTTGGTGAATCCAAGTTACCTCGTAATGTTTACTTTGGTGACGGTACACCAATTACAGAAGAAGAGATTGCCGAAATTAATGCAGTTTATCAGCGATCGCAAACTAGCTACCCTTGGCAAAAAAGCGACATTATCATGCTAGATAATATGCTGGCTGCTCATGGTAGAAACCCCTTTGTTGGGCAGCGTAAAATCGTTGTTGCAATGGCAGAAATGATTAATGGTAAAGATATCGATAGTCCTAAAAATTAATACTTTTCGTCAAAAAATCCTCAATCAACATGCAAACTCAAACTATTAGCGGCTTTAGACTCGCACCTCAACAAAAAAGACTATGGAATTTACAACACAATAGTTCTGCTTTCTGTTCGCAAGCTAGTATTTTGATTGAAGGTAATCTGCAACCAGAGTTACTACAAAAGGCTATTAGGCAAGTTGTCAATCATCATGACATCCTGAAAACAAGTTTTTATTGCCCACCTGGAGTAAAAACTCCTGTTATGGTAGTTGCAGATCAGAGTTATTTGAATTGGGAATATCTAAATTTCACTAATTTATCTCAGGAAGATATTTCTAAAAAAATTCAACAATTATTTTGGGAAGCCAGACAGGAATATCAAAATCTATCTCAAGCCTACCCACTACGCTTATATTTCATCAAGCTGTTAGAAACTCAGCATATTATAATTATTTCTCTGCCTGCATTATGTGCTGATACTAGAACAATTAAAAATTTAGTTAATCAGATTAGTCAAGCTTACGCTCAATGTTGCCAAGGTAAAGCATTCAGCGAGGAATATGTGCAATATGTCCAATTTTCTGAATGGCAGAATCAATTACTTGAAGATGAAGAGGCAAAGGAAGCTCAAGAATATTGGCAGCAGCAAAAAATTAACTCTTTATTAGCATTAAAATTACCTAATGAACGGCAAATAAAAAGTGGACAATTTATCCCTGATAGTTATCAGTTAGCTATTAGCCAAGAATTATATGATAAAATTTATAATTTAGCCCAAAGGCATAATAAAACGCCTGAAGTCATTTTATTAGCCTGTTGGCAAATACTAATTTGGAGACTCACAGGAGAGTCAGAAATTGTCATTGGCACAGTAAGCGATCGCCGTGAGTATGAAGAGCTTCATGATACACTTGGCTTGTTAGCAACTTGGCTACCAATTAAAACTAAATTTACACCTAATTTAAACTTTATAGAAGTATTAGCAGCGGTAGCGCAAACATTAGAAAATGCTGCCGAATGGCAAGATTATTTTGTTGCTGAAGCTGTAGTTCAGGATAATTTTCTAGCTTTTCCTATTGGCTTTGAATTTGAAAATATTTCTGAAAATAAATTTGATAATACAGAAGTAACGTTCACTTTACAAGGCATCTACAGCTTTATTGAACCTTTTAAAGTAAAGCTCACTTGTTTACAACGTAATAATGGTTTATTGGCAGAGTTTGACTACGATATTAATTACTTTTCTCAAGAAACAATTCAACGACTAGCTAAAACTTTTGAAACCTTGTTGATAAATCTGAGCAATAATTCAGATATACCTATAAGTCAATTAGAAATACTCAGCGCCAGCGATCGCCAAGAACTATTAGTTGAGTTTAACCAAAATAAAATTGATTATTTCTACAATAAATGTATTCATGAATTATTTGCAGAGCAAGCAGAAAAAAATCCGAATAGCATTGCCGTTGTCTTTGAAAAACACCAAATTACTTATGGTGAATTAAACTGTAAAGCTAACCAATTAGCACACTATTTAAAAAAGCAACGAGTACAGCCAGAATTTATAGTTGGTTTGTGCGTAGAACGTTCCTTAGAAATGATAGTTGGCTTATTAGGAATTCTCAAAGCAGGTGGAGCATATTTACCACTTGAGCCTAATTTACCAATAGAAGCTCTCAATTTACGGTTACAAGAGGCACAAACATCATTAGTAATCACTCAACAGTCATTAGTTAACCGCTTTGAAAAAGTAAAAGTAATTGCTATTGATGCAGACTGGGAAAATATTGCAGGTGAAAGTGATGAAAATCCTCACACAGAAGTCAAACCTGAAAATCTTGTTTATGTTATCTTCACTTCCGGTTCTACAGGTAAACCAAAAGGGGTGGGTACAGAACACCGTCAATTGTTGAATTATATCAATGCGATCGCTCATCAACTCAACTTACCAACAACTGCAAACTACGCCACCGTTTCTAGTTTGAGTGCAGACTTGGGAAATACGATGATTTTCCCTTCTCTTTGTAGAGGAGGCTGTTTACACATTATTTCCTCAGCGCGGGTAGGGAATGCGGTAGAGTTGGCTGAATATTGTCGTCAACACCCCATCGACTGTTTAAAAATTGTACCTTCTCACCTCGCCGCACTCCTGACTGCAACTCCATCAGCAGCATCTATCCTCCCCCGTCAATGCTTAATTTTGGGTGGTGAAGCTGCTAGTTGGAAATTAATTTCCCAAATTCAACAGCAAGCACCAAGCTGTGAAATATTTAATCATTATGGCCCTACAGAAACTACCGTTGGCGTTTTAACTTATGTAGTGGGAAATCAAGCAGATGATTTAATTTCCGAAACAGTTCCTTTAGGTCGTCCACTTGCTAATACTCAAGTTTATATCTTAGATGAAGAATTACAACCAGTACCTCTAGGCGTACCAGGTGAACTTTATATTAGTGGTGCAGGATTAACTCGTGGTTATTTAAACCAACCAAAACTCACAGCACAACGCTTTATTTCCCATTCTTTACTCAATCAAGATTTGCGTCTGTATAAAACAGGCGATCGCGCGCGTTATTTAGAAAGCGGTAATATAGAATTCCTGGGTAGAGTTGACAACCAAGTCAAAATTCGGGGATTCCGCATTGAATTAGAAGAAATCGAACTAACTCTGACTAAATATCCAGCAATACAACAAGCTGTAGTTAAAGTTCAACATTCAGAAAATAACCAACGCTTGTTAGCATATATTGTTACTCAACAAAAAACAGCAATAAATATTAATGAATTGCGTAGTTTTCTCAAACAAAAACTACCAGATTATATGCTGCCATCAGCTTTTGGCATCCTGAAAAACTTACCTTTAACATCCAATGGCAAAGTTGACCGTCAAGCATTACCAGATATCGAGAGTTTATCTTCAGAATTAGCAGTAAAATATGAACTACCAAAGACAGAAATAGAACAAGCGATCGCTCTACTTTGGCAGCAAATACTACAAATTGAAAAAGTCGGAATCAATGATAACTTTTTTGACATCGGCGGGCATTCTTTACTACTAGTTCAAGTTCATGCCAAACTTCTAGAAATGTCCTCAGTTGATATTGCTATTACCCATTTATTTGAATATCCAACTATCAGTAGTCTAGCTAAATATTTAACTCAAGCTCAACCAGAAACATCTACATTAGTAGAAACTCAACAAAGGGCAGCAAGCCGCATAAATGCTCGTTCAAACCGAAAAAAACAAACACGGCTATAAATAACTTTATTCTATTCAATATACTTCTAATACAGCCATGAATGACATAGAAGACATTAACCAAATACGTGAAACTGATATTGCCATTATTGGTATGGCTGGAAGATTTCCCAAAGCCGGTAATCTTGATGCTTATTGGCAGAATCTACGCGATGGAGTAGAGGCTTTAACTCAGTTTACTGATGCAGATTTGCCAGCGCAGGGTGTAGATGCACAATTGCTGAATAACCCTAATTATGTCAAAGCAGGATTTGTATTAGAAGATGTTGAATTATTTGCTGCTGACTTCTTTGATTACTCTCCGAGAGAAGCAGAAATTATGGAACCACAGCAACGCATTTTTTTAGAAGTTGCTTGGGAAGCTCTCGAAAATGCTGGCTATAATACTGAAACATATCCAGGACAAATTAGTATTTACGCTAGTTCTAGCATTAACACTTATTTTTTATTTAATATTTTTGCTAATTCCGAACTGATAAAAATCATCGGTCTTGATCAAATTCGTCATAATAATCGTGTAGATAACTTAGCCACACGCGTAGCTTATAAATTAAATCTTAAAGGGTCAGCTATTAATGTCCAAACAGGCTGTTCTAGTTCCTTAGTGGGCATTCATTTAGCCTGCCAAAGCTTACTCAATCATGAATGTGATATTGCTTTAGCTGGCGGGGTTTCCATCTCTGCAAATCAAAAGACAGGTTATCTCTACCAAGAAGGAGGCATTTTATCACCTGATGGTCATTGTCGCGCCTTTGATGCTCAAGCCAAAGGTACTGTTAATGGTAATGGTGTCGGCGTTGTAGTTTTCAAGCGTTTGCAAGATGCGATTATAGAAGGCGATCGCATTCATGCTGTAATTAAAGGTACAGCTGTTAATAATGATGGTTCTCTCAAAGTAGGTTATACAGCACCTAGTATTGAAGGACAAGCAAAAGTCATTGCCGAAGCATTAGCAGTATCAGGAGTCCATCCCGAAACAGTTAGCTATGTAGAAACTCACGGGACTGCTACAGTTTTAGGCGACCCAATTGAAATTGCAGCCTTAAACAAATCTTTTTCACTCAATACTCAAAAAAAGAATTTCTGTGCCATAGGTTCAGTCAAAACTAGTATTGGGCATTTAGATACGGCTGCTGGTGTTGCAGGTTTCATCAAAACAGTTTTGGCACTGAAAAACCAGCAAATTCCGCCTAGCCTCAATTTCGTCTCACCAAACCCCCAAATTGACTTTGCCAATAGTCCTTTTTATGTGAATAACCAACTGAGGGAATGGTATTCACAAGAACACCCACGCCGCGCCGGTGTGAGTTCTTTTGGTATTGGTGGGACAAATGCCCATGTGGTTCTCGAAGAAGCACCAAATATTGTAACTTCTGGAATCTCGCGCCAGTGGCAACTTTTACCACTTTCAGCTAAGACAAATTCTGCCCTGGAAGTAGCAACCAAAAATTTAGCTAATTACTTCAAGCAACATCCTGATGTTAATTTGGCTGATGTTGCATATACCCTTAGCACAGGTCGCCGGAGTTTTGAGCATCGCCACATAGTAGTATGTCAAAGCATTGAGGATGCAGTTCAAGTTTTAGACATCCAACAATTTACCTCATCTCCAATATCAGAACATCCTTCTGTAGTATTTATGTTTCCTGGCCAGGGTTCCCAATATGTGAACATGGGTCGGGAACTGTACGAAACAGAAGTTATTTTCAGGGAACAAGTTGATAATTGTTGTGAACTACTCAAACCTTATTTAGGGTTAGATTTACGCCAAATACTCTATCCCACCACCGCAGCAACTTCAGAAGCAACACAGCAATTAATCCAAACTGCCATTACTCAGCCAGCACTATTTGTCATTGAATATGCACTAGCTAAATTATGGATGGCTTGGGGAGTTAAACCACAAGCAATGATTGGTCATAGTATTGGGGAATATGTGGCTGCTTGTCTTGCTGATGTTTTCACCCTCGAAGATGCTTTAGGACTGGTAGCAATGCGGGGAAAATTGATGCAGCAACTACCATCAGGTGCAATGTTGGCTGTTTTTCTGCCAGAAGCAGAAATTAAACCTTTACTAAATGAAAATTTATCTTTAGCTGCTAATAATGCCCCTAATTTATGTGTGGTTTCAGGAACTCATGCAGCCATAGATGCACTACATCAACAACTAACAGCCAAGGATGTAGAGTGCAGTAATTTGCACACTTCCCACGCCTTCCATTCTGTGATGATGAACCCCATCATTGAGGAATTTCAAGAGTATTTAGACAAAATTAGTTTAAAAACTCCGCAAATTCCCTTTATTTCTAATGTTACAGGTACTTGGATTACAACCGCCCAAGCAACTGATTCTCACTACTGGGGGCAGCATTTGCAGCAAACAGTGCGTTTTGCTGATGGTATTGCTGAGTTAGGGAACAAACCAGAGCAAATTTTCTTGGAAGTTGGGCCAGGAAAGGTATTAAGTAACTTAGTAAAACAGCTAGAAGTATCACAAACTATAGTATCTTCTCTGCGCCATCCCCAAGAGCAACAATCAGATGTAGCGTTTTTACTCAACACTTTGGGTAAACTTTGGCAAAGTGGAGTTGAAATCAACTGGTCAGAGTTCTATAATTCTCAGCGTCGTTATCGCGTTCCTCTACCAACATATCCTTTTGAACGGCAAAGATTCTGGATAGAACCACAAACAAAAGTAGACCTGATTTCTCAAGATATTAATGATTGGTTTTATGTCCCTATTTGGAAACAAACAATACCTCTAAAAGCAAATGTTAATCAACAGATGATGCAGCGTTGTTTGGTGTTTGTTGATGCTTTAGGAGTGGGAACAGAACTTGTCCAAGAATTACAACAAAAAGGGCAAGATATCATTATTGTGCAAGCGGGGGATAAATTTACTAAGCTGAGGGATGGTATTTATAGTATTCATCCTCAAAGTAAGGCTGATTATGATGCTTTAATTCAAGACCTTTGCTTGATCAATAAAACCCCACAAATGATTGTACATTGCTGGGGAATAACTAAAAATAATCAAACTTCATCAGAAAATTATTTTGGCTTTTGGAGTTTACTTTTTCTCGCTCAAGCACTAGGAGAACAGCCTGTTAATGAGGAAGTGCAAATTATGGTTATTACTAATAATCTGCACAATGTGACTGGAGAGGAAAATTTATGTCCTGAAAAATCAACTGTGTTGGGTGCGTGTAAGGTAATTGGTCAAGAATTTACTAATATTACCTGCCGTAACATTGATATTGTGATTCCTCAGCAAATAAATAAAAAACAACAACTTATAGAGAAGCTTTTAGCTGAAATAAAAACTAATTATCAGGAATTAATTGTTGCTTATCGGGGACAGCATCGCTGGATACAAACTTTTGAAAAAACTCAGTTAGAAACAGCCAGCTTGGATAATTCGCCACTACGGCAAGGGGGAGTATATCTGATTACTGGAGGTTTGGGAGGTATTGGTTTAACACTAGCAGAATACTTAGCCCAGACAGTACAGGCTAAGCTGGTTTTAATCGGGCGATCGCAGTTTCCCAACCGTGATGAATGGGAACAATGGCTAATAAATCATGATGCTCAAAATACTATTAGTCAGAACATCAAAAAGTTACAGAATTTAGAAAAATTTGGTGCTGAAGTTATAGTTTTAACTGCTGATGTTACCAGTCTAGAACAAATGCAGTTCGTGAAAACTCAAGTACTAGCCAAATTTGGTAAACTTAATGGTGTAATTCACACTGCTGGTGTTCCTGGTGGCGGAATTATTCAACTCAAAACACCAGAAACAGCAAAAAATGTACTAGCACCAAAAGTTCAAGGGACTTTAGTACTTGATACTGTTTTCTGCGATGTAAATTTAGATTTATTTGTTCTTTGCTCATCGTTAACATCAATTATTGGTGGCTTAGAACAAGTAGACTATTGTGCAGCTAATGCTTTTTTAGATGCATTTGCCCAAAGTAAATATTGCCAGCAAAAACCTCTGACTATAGCGATAAATTGGTGTGGTTGGCAAGAAGTTGGAATGTTAGTTAATACAGCCATACCACAAGAACTAAAAAACCGCCGCAAACAGCATTTAAATAAAGCTATATCACCACAAGATGGGGTAGAAATTTTTAGTCGGATTTTGCATAATCGATTACCTCAAGTCGTAGTAAATAAACAAAATATTCAGGAACAGATTAAACAAAGTCATGCTAAAGTAAATTTGGCAACACAGTTAAATAAACTAGAAAAAGAATTAAGCCAAAGCAATTTTTCTAAACAACTTCATCCCCGCCCGAACCTCAATAATCCTTATGTTGCTGCCCGCAGTGATATAGAAAAAACTATTGCCGGGGTATGGCAACAAATTTTGGGTTTAGAACAGGTCGGCATCTATGATAGTTTCTTCGATTTAGGTGGACATTCCTTATTAGCTACGCAAATCATTTCTCAGTTGCGAAAAACTTTTGTAGTAGAAATACCTCTAACTAGCTTATTTTCTGAGGCATCTACAATCGTCAACCTAGCTGAGACAGTAGAACAACTAATTTTAGAAAAAATCGAGCATTTATCGGAAGAAGAAGCACAACGCCTTTTGGGAGTTTAGGGCTTAGGTAATAAAACTAAGTCTAATATTAGGAAGAAAATCTTTTGAATGGCTGAGAGTGGCAACATGTTTGAATCTGACTCACTATTACAAAGAAAAGCTAATTTATCAGTAGCAAAAAAAGCTTTATTAGCAAAGTTGATGCAAGGTAAATTGCAGACTAATGTTATACCTCGTCGTCAAGAATCAGATTCAATTCCTTTATCTTTTGCCCAAGAAAGACTATGGTTTCTAGAACGGTTAGATCCAAATCAGCCTCTATATAATGAACCAATAACTTTACGCTTACGGGGTGTTCTGCGGATAGCTGCATTAGAAAAAAGTCTTAATGAAATTGTCAGACGGCACGAATCTCTCAGAACTACATTTGCCACAGCTAATGGACAACCAGTCCAAGTCATTACCCCAAATTTAAACTTAAATATACCAATAGTTAGCCTTCAGTCTTTGAGTTATAGCGAACAAGAAAACTCAGTCCAAAGTCTAGCTATTGAAGAAGCTTCCCAAGCATTTGATTTAGGCAAAGGGCCACTCATACGGGTTAAACTGCTGCAACTGGGTGAAACAGATTATGTATTGCTGCTGACCATGCACCATATTATTTGCGATCGCTGGTCATTTGCAATCTTGGTGCAAGAACTCATCACCCTCTACCAAGCATTCTCTAGCGGTCAACCTCCAACCCTAGCAGAATTGCCAATTCAATATGCAGATTATGCCCTATGGCAAAGGCAGTACCTCATAGGAGAAGTTTTAGAAAAGCAAACATCTTACTGGGAAAAACAGTTAGCAAATGCCCCCGCTTTACTAGAATTGCCTACAGACCATCCGCGACCACCTGTGATGAATAATCGCGGTTGCAAGTTAACTTTTAAAATACCGCAAGAGTTAACCCAGGCGCTTAAAGAACTTTCACAACAAGAAGAAGCCACTTTATTTATTACTTTACTGACTGCTTTTAAAGTTTTACTTTATCGTTATACCCAACAAACAGATATCTTAGTTGGCACAACTATAGCAGGGCGTAACCGAGAAGAAATAGAAAAGTTAATTGGCTTTTTTGTCAATACCATAGTGTTACGTACTGACCTAGATGGTAAACCGAGTTTCCGCGAATTATTACGGCGAGTGCGTGAGGTTGCTTTGCAAGCTTATGCTCATCAAGATTTACCTTTTGAGCAATTAGTAGAAAAACTTAAACCGCAACGCAGCCTGAGTCATTCACCATTGTTTCAGGTGATGTTTCAGCTTCAAAACACACCAACTCAAATATTAGAACTACCGGGTTTGACTTGGGAAACTTTGCAGTTCCACAACGATACAGCGAAGTTTGACCTGAGTCTATCAATGGTAGAAAACGAAGCGGGATTAATAGGCAGCTTCGAGTACAAAACAGACCTTTTTGAGGTTGCAACTATTACTCGGATGCAGGGTCATTTTCAAACTTTACTAGAGGGTATTGTCGCTAATCCAGACCAGATAATTGAAAAATTCACACTGCTAACCATAGCAGAACAAAATCAATTATTAGAGTGGAATAATACTCAAATTGACTATAGTAAAAACCTATGTATTCATCAGTTCTTTGAAGCTCAGGTAGAAACAACACCTGATGCTGTTGCTGTGGTGTTTGAGAATGAGCAATTGACATATCGGGAACTGAACCAGCGAGCAAACCAGCTAGCACATTACCTGCAAAAACGAGGCGTGGGGCCAGAGGTATTGGTGGGCATTTGTGTAGAGCGTTCTTTGGAAATGATTGTGGGTATTTTAGGTATCTTAAAAGCGGGCGGGGCTTATGTGCCGCTTGACCCAGCGTATCCCCAAGAGCGTCTGATTTTCATGTTAGAAGATGCTAATTTATCGTTGTTATTAACTCAACAGCGATTCCAAGAATGGCTACCTCAAAATCAGTATCAAGCTATTTATATAGATGCAGATTGGCAGTTAATCAGTCAAGAAAGTCAAGAGAACCCAAAGACAAAAACTCTAGCTGCAAACTTAGTTTATGTGATTTATACGTCAGGTTCCACAGGTAAACCCAAGGGAGTGATGGTGCAACATCATTCTTTAGCCAATTATACAGAGACGGTGATTGTTAAATATGCGATAAAGGCAGGCGATCGCATTCTACAATTTGCCTCCATCTGCTTTGATGCAGCAGCAGAAGAAATATTTCCTTCTTTAGTACAAGGGGCTACTTTAGTGCTGCGAAATGATGCTATGTTGAGTTCAATTCCAGCTTTTTTACAACAATGCCAAAAATGGAAAATCACTGTATTGGATCTGCCAACAGCCTTTTGGCATCAAATGACTGGGGAATTTTTAAAAGAAAATTTACACCTACCTGAAGAATTAAGGTTAGTAATTATTGGTGGAGAAAAGGCATTACTAAAATACTTGCAAATATGGACAAAATATGTAGTTAATAAAGTTCAATTAATCAACTCATATGGCCCTACAGAAGCAACAATTATAACAACTATTAGCAATTTATCTCACTGCCAAACACAAAATAATAACTTATCAGAAGTTCCCATTGGCAAAGCAATTGATAACGTACAAGTTTATATATTAGATTCTTATTTCCAACCTACTCCTATTGGTATACCTGGGGAATTATACATAGGTGGTATGGGTATTGCTAGGGGATATCTCAACCAACCTCAATTAACAGCAGAAAAATTTATTCCCAATCCTTTCAGTAATGAACCGGGAACACGTCTCTATAAAACAGGTGACTTAGTACGTTATTTACCTAATGGCGAAATTGAAATTCTAGGACGGGTTGATTATCAAGTAAAAATTCGCGGTTTTCGGATTGAATTAGGCGAAATTGAAGCGAGATTAAACCAACATCCCGATGTTAGCGAAGCGGTGGTAAAAGTTTGGGAGGATGAACAAGGTGATAAACGTTTAGTAGGATATGTCAGTTCGCAGTCAAAGCCACAACTAACAGGTACTCAACTGCGAAGCTTTTTGAAAGAACAACTGCCAGAATATATGATACCTTCTGCCTTTGTAATTTTAGAAGCTTTACCTCTCACCCCCAACGGCAAAATAGACCGGCGTGCATTACCTAAACCAGAAAAATTTCGCCCAGAGTTAGCAGCTAATTATGTAATACCGCAAACTGAAGTAGAACAAACTATTGCTAATATTTGGCAAAAAGCTTTGAATCTTGAAAACATCGGTATTCACGATAACTTTTTTGAAATCGGTGGTCATTCACTGCTAATGATTAAAGTTCATAGTGAATTGCGGGAAATATTTAAAACTGATTTAGCAATGCTTGATTTGTTTAGATATCCAACCATCAGTTATTTAGCCGATTTTTTAAGTCAATTAAAAAATAAAACTACATCCATTCAGAAAACAGACAATCAACTGGAAAAAATTACATCTGCTAAAGAACAACAAAGAAAACGTTTACAAAAAATGAAATCAATTAAAAATATTTAAGGAGTTATAGAAAAATGGACGATTCAGCATCATTTCATTCCAATGGGTCAGAAATAGCAATTATTGGTTTATCAGGGCGTTTCCCTGGGGCGAAAAACATTGAAGAATTCTGGCAGAATTTACAAGCAGGTGTAGAGTCAATTACCTTTTTTACGGATGAAGAACTTTTAGATTCAGGGATAGATACAACTGTAATCAATAATCCTAAATATGTGAAAGCTAGAGGTGTATTAGCAGACGCAGAATTATTTGATGCATCCTTTTTTGGGTTCACTCCCAGAGAAGCAGAAATTACTGACCCACAACATCGACTGTTTTTAGAGTGTGCTTGGTCAGCTTTAGAAAATTCTGGCTACAACCCAGAAAATTATTCTGGTGCGATTGGTGTTTATGCTGGTAGTGGTTTGAGTGGCTATTTATATAATGTTTATAATAATGAAAATATTCGTAATTCTGTTGATGGTCATCAAATATCAATTGGTGGCGATAAAGATTATTTAAGTACTCGTGTTTCTTACAAATTAAATTTACAAGGGCCAAGTTATACCATTCAAACTGCCTGTTCAACTTCATTAGTTGCTGTTCACTTAGCATGTCAAAATCTTCTGAATGGAGAATGTGACATGGCTTTAGCTGGTGGCGTTTCTATTAGTGCATTACGAAAACATGGCTATTTTTATAAAGAAGGAAGCATAGGCTCTCCTGATGGACATTGCCGCGCCTTTGATGCCAAAGCACAGGGCACCGTTGGCGGTGAAGGTGTGGGCGTTGTGGTGTTAAAGAGATTAGAAGATGCGATCGCAGATCAAGATACCATCTATGCAGTAATTAAAGGTTCTGCGACTAATAACGATGGCTCACAAAAAGTCAGTTTCACAGCACCCAGTATCGATACCCAAGCAAAAGTCATTAGCACTGCTCAAGCTGTCGCTGAAGTTGCACCCGAAACTATCACCTATATTGAAGCGCATGGTACTGGCACATCTTTAGGAGATCCCATTGAAATTGCTGCGTTAACCGAAGCTTTTCGCGCCAGCACCGACAAAACAGGTTTTTGTGCAATAGGTTCTTTAAAAACCAATACCGGCCATTTGGATGCTGCGGCTGGCGTGGCAGGTTTAATTAAAACTGTTTTAGCTCTCAAGCATCAAAAAATCCCAGCCAGCTTACACTTTGAACAACCTAATCCCCAAATTGATTTTGTTAATAGTCCCTTCTACGTCAATACTCAACTAACTGATTGGCAAACAAATGGAACTCCCCGACGTGCAGGGGTTAGTTCCTTTGGTATTGGGGGAACAAATGCCCATGTTGTTTTGGAAGAAGCACCTGTTTTGCAGCAGGGGTGCAGGGGTGCAGGGGAGCAATTTCAGTTGTTGGTGCTTTCTGCCAAAACTAGCACAGCCCTGGAGACGGCGACAGCAAACTTAGTCCAACACTTGCAGCAAAATCAAGATTTGAATTTGGCTGATGTCGCTTACACTCTGGCGGTAGGTCGTAAAGCTTTGGAACATCGGCGGATTTTGGTTTGTGAAAATCTTGAACATGCCATCACAACGCTAAAATCTCCAGATAATCCAGAAGTTTTCACTCATTATCAAAAACCCTGTCATCGTCCAGTGGTGTTTATGTTTCCTGGTCAGGGTTCTCAGTATGCAGATATGGGTCGAGAACTTTATGAAAGTGAACCATACTTTAGAGAACAAGTTGACTATTGTGCCGAACTGCTCAAGCCGCATCTAAATATTGATCTGCGTGATGTACTCTACCCTAATGCAACCCAGACTCAAGAACTAACACAAACTGCCATAACCCAGCCTGCTTTATTTGTGATTGCATACGCTTTAGCAAAATTATGGATGACCTGGGGTGTACATCCAGAAGCGATGATTGGTCATAGCATCGGGGAATATGTCGCAGCAACTTTAGCAGGAGTTTTTAGTTTAGAAGATGCTTTAAAGTTAGTTGCTACTCGCGGACGTTTGATGCAACAACTACCCCAAGGGGCGATGCTCTCGGTGCAACTAGGAGAGTCGGAAATTCAACCTTTTTTGGGTGTAGAATTGGCTTTGGCTGCTAGCAATGCACCATCAGCTTGTGTGATTTCAGGTTCCGTGAGTGCGATCGCAAAGTTAGAACAGCAGTTACAACAGCAAGGTATAAATTGTCGCAGACTGCATACATCTGGTGCTTTTCATTCGCCAATGATGGACGCGATGATTTCACCATTTACTACACTGTTGCAACAAATTCCCCTGCAACCTCCCCAAATTCCCTTCATATCCAACCTTAGCGGTACATGGATAAGTGCAGCAGCAGCCACAGACCCCAATTATTGGGCACAACATCTGCGGCAAACTGTGCTATTTAGTGCTGGAATAACCGAGTTACAAAAGCAACCAGAACGCATATTTTTGGAGGTAGGCCCCGGTAAAACTTTGAGTACCTTTGTCAAGCAACATCAAAAATCAGAGGTAGTAACACTCACCTCACTCCGTCATCCCCAAGAACAAAAGTCAGATGTTGCATTTATATTTAATACTTTGGGTCGTCTGTGGTTGCAAGGGATAAAAGTTGATTGGTCGAGTTTTTATCGGGATGAAAAACCTTACCATATCCCTTTACCTACCTATCCTTTTGAGCGCCAACGTTATTGGGTAGAACCGCAACAACAGAACTTTAAAACACAAATTACAACTGATGGACTTTGGAAATCTGTAGTAGCAATTGGAAAAACCCAGGCTCAAACACAGTTACTTGATGAAGAAACTTATTTAATTAATAAACAGTGTTTGGATAACTTATGCGTTGCTTACATCAATTTGGCTCTGAGACATTTAGATATTTTTCAAAATGCCTCCACCAAATATTCTTTTGAAGAATTATATCAGCAAAGCCACATTATTCCTCGCTATCAACAGTTATTGTATCGCTGGTTGGATGTATTGGTAGAACAAGGTTATTTACAGCAACAGCAAGGGCTGTTTAGCAACTTGAAGCTGTTGTCTAATGATACGCTCAATACTCTTTTAGAAACAGCTAAATTAAAATGGGCAAGTTTACCACAAGTAATCAATATTGTTGAGGAATGCGGAGCAAATTTGCCGGCTGTACTTAGAGGTGAAATAGAACCTTTAGAATTGTATTTTGCAGCCAGTAACAAAAAAACAGAAACCATAACATCAGAATTGCCTTTGTATACCTATTTTAAAGGTATCATGCAGGCAAGTTTGGATCGGGTAGTAAAATTATTACCACCAAACATTAATTTGAGAATTTTAGAAATAGGAGGTGGACAAGGAATTGCTACTACAGCTTTGTTACCTGTATTACCCCAAGAACGAACAACTTACACTTTTACTGATGTCGGTGGTTTCTTTCTCAATTTAGCCAAAGAAAATTTTAGTGCTTATCCTTTTGTTGAATATCGTTTTCTAAATATCGAAAAATCTCCTACTGAACAAGGGTATGCTCTGCAAAGTTTTGATGTAATTATTGCTGTTAACGTTTTGCATGTTACTCGCAATATTGATAAAACTCTTGAGCATGTGCGCTCGTTGTTAGCGCCAGGTGGTTTATTATTACTATGGGAAATTACGGAAGCACAATTGAATTTTGATATCACTGATGGTTTGTTGATGAATCCTTTAGAGGATGCACAACGCAGTCGTGGCAATCCGTTCTTATCTAAACAGCAGTGGTGTGAAGCATTAAATTGTCATGGATTTGTTGAGGTAGCTGCGGTTTCTGAAACAGAAATATTCGGCGAGGAAATTTTAATTGCTCAAGCTACTACAAGCGATTCTGCATCTACAGCATTTAGCGCATTTATTGACCACAAACCAAGTGAAGAAAAGACAGTTTTATTAGGTAAAAAGCCTAACATTGCTGACTGGTTCTATACTCCAACTTGGAAACGTGCTTCTTTACCGCAGTATTTACCAAATGAGAGCAAAATAACTCAGTCGAAATGCTGCTTAGTGTTTGTGGATGAGTGCGGCTTGGGTGAAAAAATAGTCAAGCGATTGAGATTAGAGGGTGGGGAGGTAATTACCGTCACAGTTGGAGAAGAATACAGTTGTCAGAGCGATCGCTCATATACAATTAACCCAGAGCAACCACAAAATTACAAGTTTCTGTGCCAAGAACTTCGCACATCGGGTAAAATTCCCACCAACATTATTCATTTATGGAGTGTTACCCCAGATCATCTAGAGGAATTAGCACCACAACAGTATGAATCCTTGGGTTTTTACAGCTTAGTGTTTCTTGCTCAAGCGATCGCGGAATCTTACCAAAAAGATACCTTAGACATTCAAGTTATTTCCAATCAGCTGCAAATGGTGATAGGTTCCGAACAACTGTGTCCAGAAAAAGCTTTGATGATTGGCCCTTGTAAAGTCATTCCGCAAGAGTATTCTAATATTAGCTGTAGCAGCATTGATGTAGTTCTTCCTTTAGCAGATAGTTGGCTTGAACAGCAACTAATCAACCAGCTAGTTACGGAAATTTCTATGCAAACATCTGAACAGGTGATTGCTTACCGAGGACATCATCGCTGGGTGCAAGATTTTGAAGCTGTGAAATTAGACACCTCGATTCAGGAAAATCAGCGTTTAAGGTCAAAAGGAGTATATTTAATCACTGGCGGTTTGGGTGGTGTTGGTCTAGCCTTAGCCGAATATCTAGCGAAAACCGTACAAGCTAAACTTATTTTAGTCGGGCGATCGCCTTTTCCTCAACCAAATGAATGGACACAATGGCTATCAACTCATGATGCACAAAATGTAGTTAGCCAAAAAATTCGGAAATTACAAAATCTGCAAGCTTTTGGTGCAGAAATAATGGTAATTAGTGCCAACGTTGCTAATTATAAGCAAATGTCAGCAGTGATTAAAAAAGCAAATTTACAATTTGGTCAAATTAACGGAGTAATTCATGCAGCCGCAGTTTTAGGTGGAGGTATGATTCAACTCAAAACCAAAGAAATGGCAGCTGATGCCTTAGCACCAAAAGTCCAAGGAACAAGAGTATTAAATGAAATTTTCCAAAATACCAAGCTTGATTTTTTTGTACTTTGTTCCTCTCTTTCTTCCTTTATAGGTACATCAGGACTCGTTGACTATATCGCCGAAAATGTATTTCTAGATGCCTTCGCTCACTATCATGCTGGACAACATAGTAATTTCATCACATCTATTAATTGGGATAGATGGAACAGCTTAGGAATGGCTGTTGCAATTGAAGAAAGGCACAAAGATATTACAGGAAAAGAGTTAACGGCAGGAATGACTGCGGAAGAAGGTATTGAGGCATTTAATTGGATTTTATCTAGTAGTAATTTGCCTCAAATAGTTGTTTCCACACAAGATTTGCACAGCCAGCTTCAGCCGAAGAAATCTAATAAATCCATAGAAGAACAATTAGCCCAACTCAACCAAGCTAGAGCAAGTCATCCCCGTCCCAACTTAGATAATGCTTATGTTGCTCCTCGCAACGAACTGGAAAGTACCCTAGCTGACATTTGGCAACAACTTCTTGGGATTGATCGTGTGGGTCTTCATGATAATTTCTTTGAATTAGGAGGAGATTCTTTATTTGCTACTCAGCTTGTTTCTCAATTATGTAAAAACTTTCAGATTGAGTTGCCCTACAAACAATTTTTTAACTCACCCACTATTGCCAAGTTAGCTGAATTTATTGCCCAAAAACTTGCTGACAAAACAGATGAAGAAGAGCTAGCAAGAACCTTAGCTGAGATTGAGGAACTTTCAGAAAAAGAAGTGCAAGCAATGATTGCTTTGCAAAATTAGATTTCAATCTAATTAGATAGTATGTTGTAAGTGTTTGAGGCTTAAGTTGAGAAAAGCCTAATCGGAAACCATATTACACGTTGATTTATAACTCATTATCATGAGCTGCAAAAATGACTGAATTTCTTGAACGAATCGCTGCTCTTTCTCCAGAAAAACGCAAGCTTTTACTACAAAAGCTGAGTAATAAAAAAGAAAGTGGTTTTTCTGCCATACAAATTACTCCCCAAAGCAGAGAGTCAAATCGTTTCCCTCTTTCTTTTGCCCAGCAGCGGTTATGGTTCCTCGACCAATTGGAGCCTGGTAATCCAGCATTTAATATATGTCAATCAATGCGGTTGACAGGTTTACTCAATGTACCTGCACTGGAACAAAGTTTCCAAGAGGTTGTGAAGCGTCACGAAATTTTGCGGACTACATTTACCGTAGTTGATGGCCAACCACTTCAGGTAATTAATACTACTGCTGTATTCAAGCTAAAACTATTAAATTTACAAGAACTTTCTCCATCTCAAAAACAGACCGAAGTTTTACGAGTAGCTGATGAAGAAGCAAAATTTACCTTCGATTTAACAAAAGATTCCTTGTTACGAGTTACCTTGGTGCAACTGGAAGAAACAGAGTATGCTTTGTTTGTGTCAATGCATCATATTATTGCTGACGGTTGGTCTATAGGTGTTTTAATACGCGAAATTACTACACTTTATCAGGCATTTTCTTGCGGTTATTCCTCACCACTTCCTGAACTACAAATACAATATGCTGATTTTGCTATCTGGCAGAGGCGTTGGTTAGAGGGCAAGGAATTAGATGCTCAGCTAAGATACTGGCAGCAAGAACTCGGTAGCTCAATTATTGAATTAAATCTACCTTTTGATCACCCACGACCAGCTATTCAAACTTACAGAGGAGAACAGCAATCTTTTGTATTACCCAAAGCAGTATTAGACAAGCTAAAAAGTCTAAATAATAAAGAAGGTATCACTTTATTTATGACTATTATTGCAGCCTTTAATACTTTGCTGCACTGGTATACAAGTCAAGAATATATTGTTATTGGTACTGATATTGCTAACCGAAATCAAATCGAAACTAAGGAATTAATCGGTTTTTTTGTTAATCAATTAGTGTTACGTACAGACTTATCTGGCAATCCTATATTCCGAGAAATTCTACAGCGGGTACAGGAGATAACTCTTGAAGCTTATGCTCACCAAGATGTACCATTTGATAAGTTAGTAGAAGTTTTAAATCCCAAAAGAGATTTATCTCGTACCCCCCTATTTAACGTTAAATTAGTTTTAGAGAATACTCAAAGTCCCACATTAGAATTTACTGGATTGACAATAACCTCGATTCAAGTCAACAAAAAATCTTCTCAATTTGACCTATTGCTAGAATTAAGTGAAACTGAGCAAGGATTATGTGGTTTATGGGTTTACAGTACAGATTTATTTGAAACCGCCACTATTGCTCGATTGTCAGCAAATTTTCAAGTACTGCTTACCAAAATAGCCACATACCCAGAAACTCATTTGAGTGAACTTAAAAATATTCTTTCAGAAGCAGATAAACAACAGCTTCAAGCTCAAACAGAAAATTATGAAAGTCGTATTAAGCATAGCTTAAAAGCGATTAAACGTAGAGGTAACGACAAATTATCAAGCATTAGATAAAGTATTAGAAAAACTATGAGCAACTTGGAAAATTCAAAAAACACTATTGTCAGTATCAAAAACATCAAGCGCAAATCTGTTGTGATCTCTCCAAATGAAATGATTTCAACAGAGTTTATCCAACCAGAAAATCAGTTCCCTCTGGTAATTAGACCAAATGTTAAAGGTATTGATTTACTGTCGTGGTCATTGAATAATCAACAGTTCATTAAAAATGAATTATTAAAATACACAGCAATTCTATTTCGTGGTTTTAATGTCACATCAATAGAAGAATTTGAGCAAATTATTGCTGCTATCTGTGGAGAAGCATTAGAATATCGTTATCGAGCATCACCACGGACTCAAGTCGCTGGTAGAATTTACACTTCCACTGATTATCCTGCTGACCAAAGTATATTCCCGCACAACGAACACGCTTATTCGCCTACTTTTCCTTTAAAAATATTCTTCTTTTGTTTAACTCCACCAGCACAAGGGGGAGAAACACCAATTGGTAATTGTCGTCAAGTTTTCGCCAATATTGACCCCAAAATCAAAGAACGATTTATTGAAAAAAAAGTTATGTATATGCGTAACTTTGGTGATGGGTTTGGCTTACCTTGGCAGACTGTATTTCAAAGCACAGAAAAAGCAAAAGTAGAAGAATATTGCCAGAAAAACGGAATTGATTTTGAATGGAAAGAAGGCGATAAATTAAGAACCCGTCAAGTAGGCCCAGCTATTATTAAACATCCCATAACTGGAGAAATGGTTTGGTTTAACCATGCAACTTTTTTCCATGTTTCTACACTAGAGACAAAAATTCGTAATTCTCTATTATCTTCTTTTAAAGAAGAAGATTTACCCACCAATACATATTACGGTGATGGTTCTGTAATTGAGCCACAAGTTTTAGAGCATCTTCGCCAAGCTTATCAGCAGCAAATGGTGAGCTTTACCTGGGAAAAAGGAGATGTATTGATGCTTGATAATATGTTAGCCATACATGCTCGTAATCCTTTTGTTCCACCCAGAAAAATTTTAGTAGGAATGGCTGAACCCTATACTTCTTCAGTTGCAGTATAGAGGCTCGAAAAGAATTAAATATTACTAAGAAACGCTAGTAAATAGAAATAAATAGGTAAGAATATGCAAGCAGAAATTATAGAAGGGTTTCGACTTTCGCCACAGCAAGAACATTTATGGTTGTTACAACAATTTGATAATAAATCGGTATATCGCAGTGATTGTATAATTTCAATTACAGGCAATCTTGATGTAAAACGCTTGGAATCAGCTTTACAAGATATTATTAATCGTCATGAAATACTCCGCACCTGTTTTCGTTGTCTTCCAGGGATGACTATCCCAGTTCAGGTGATTACAAATAGCAAAGTAACTTTAGCTCAAATATACAATCTGAGCGATTTAAATGCTGAGGAGCAATATACTAAAATTCAAGTAATTCTTCAAGATTTGAGATGTCTGCCTTTTGATTTAGAAAAGGGTTTAAATTTACAGACTGCTTTGATTACTCTCTCATTAAAGAAGCATCTTTTATATCTCAGTTTACCTGCAATTTGCGGTGATCTGATCACTCTCCATAATTTGATGCGAGAAGTTGCTAGTGCTTACTCTGTTAATATTAAAAGTGAATTATCTGAAAAACTGCTACAATATGCAGATTTCTCGGAATGGCAAAACCAAATATTAGAAGCAGAAGAAACACAGATTGGCAGGAAATATTGGTTACAACAAAATTTATCTATTCTTGATACTTTAAAGCTACCTTACGAAATAAATAATTCAGATAAGCATCAGTTTGAGCCAAAAACTATCAACTCCTTGATTGATGGTGATAGGTTACAAAAAATAGAAATTACAGCTAAAAAATATAATACTTCTAGCTCTATATTCCTTCTTTCTTGCTGGCAGGTTTTACTGTGGCGGTTGCTTGAGCAATCAGAAATTGTTATTGGTGTAGGTATAGATGGGAGGAAATATGATGAATTAAAAAGTGCGTTAGGTTTGTTTGCTAAATATCTACCGCTACGTTCTCATTTAGAAGGCAATTTAAGTTTTAGCCAAGTTTTAGAACAGGTAAATGAATCTATAGAAGAAATAAATAAATGGCAAGAATGTTTTAGTTGGGAACAAATTAATAATACTGCTCCAAATTTCACTAATTTACAATTTGGCTTTGATTTTGAACAGGAATCTACTGTTTGTTATGGGGGAGATGTCAAATTTTCAATTGAGCAGCAGTATACTTGCATCGAAAGGTTTAAAATTAAGCTTGATTGTAAACAGCAAGCTGAGGCTTTAAATCTAGAGTTTCATCATGACTCTAATTTATTTAATGTCCAAAATATTGAACTCATAGCAGAGAATTTTAATCAGTTAGTAGCCAGTGTTATTGATAATCCAGAAGAGGTAATTAGTAAACTCAATATTTTAAGCGATCGCACCCTACATCAACTTCTATCTGAGTTCAATCAAACTGAGGTTAATTATCCACATAATAAGTGTATTCACCAGTTATTTACAGAACAAGTAGAACGCACACCAAATAATATCGCCGTTGCATTTAACAGTCAGCAGTTTACTTATGCTGAACTGAATGCGCGTGCTAATCAACTAGCTCACTACTTGCAACGTTTGGGGGTAGGTGCAGAAGTATTAGTGGGGATTTGTGTTGAACGTTCCTTAGAAATGGTTGTGGGTATCTTGGGTATTCTCAAAGCTGGTGGTGCTTATGTTCCCCTCGATCCGCACTATCCCCAAGAACGTTTGGCCTTCATGTTACAAGATACTCAGCTATCAATATTATTGACTCAGCAGCATCTACTGGAAGGCTTACCTAACCACAATGCACAGACAATTTGCTTAGATACAGATTGGGAAACCGTAGCACAAGAGAGCCAGGAAAACCCCTTCCTCACAGCATCTCCAGAGAATTTGGCTTATATAATCTACACTTCCGGTTCTACAGGTAAGCCTAAAGGAGTTGCGATCGCACATCGTAACTTAGTTCATTCCACAACTGCACGTATTTCCTACTATCAAGAACCTGTCAGCAGCTTTTTATTACTCTCATCCTTTGCATTTGATAGTTCAATTGCTGGTATTTTCTGGACACTTTGTTGTGGCGGAACTCTACATTTACCAGAAGAAGGGGTACAACGAGAAGTACCTAAACTCGTAGAGTTAATTTTCCAAAATCGTATTTCCCATTTATTAAGTCTTCCTTCTCTATATGCTTTAATCTTGCAACAAGCCAAACCACAACAGTTAAATTCCCTACGTGCTGTCATAGTTGCAGGTGAAGCTTGTCCACCAGAATTGGTAGAAGATCACTTTCAATTACAGCCGGAAACATCTCTATTTAATGAGTACGGGCCGACAGAAGCAACTGTTTGGAGTACTGTATACCATTGCCATTTTCTAGAAACCAGAAGGCAAATATCCATTGGTAGTCCCATAGCCAATACACAAATATATATACTAGACTCTCACTTACATCCGGTTTCTGTTGGCATTTCTGGTGAAATTTATATTAGCGGTGAAGGGTTAGCCAGAGGTTATTTAAATCAGCCTGTAATTACATCTGAAAAATTCATTCCTCACCCCTTTAGCCAAAAACCAGGAATGCGTCTGTATAAAACTGGAGATTTAGCGCGATATCTAACTGATGGCAATATTGAGTTTTTAGGACGCATTGACAACCAAGTAAAAATTCGTGGCTTCCGTATAGAATTAGGTGAAATTGAAGCATTATTAAATCAATATCTGGGAGTGCAGGAAACGGTAGTTATTGCGCGTGAAGATATACCAGGAAACAAACGCTTAGTTGCTTATGTAGTTTCTCAGCTAAAATCAGCCACTACAGTTAATGAACTACGCAACTTTCTCAAAGAGAAACTACCAGAGTTTATGCTTCCATCAGCTGTAGTACTGCTAAAAGAATTTCCTCTCAGCCCCAATGGTAAAGTTGATAGAAAGGCCCTACCCGCACCAGAAGAAATCAGATCAGATTTGATAGGAGAATTTGTTCCTCCTCGCACCCCTGTAGAAGAAAAGCTGACTCAAATTTGGGCTGAAGTTTTAAAAGTTGAGAAAGTTGGCATTTACGACAACTTCTTTGAGTTGGGTGGACATTCTTTATTAACAACTCAGCTACTTGCCAAAGTTAAAGAAGCTTTTAACTTGGATATATCTTTACGCAGTTTGTTAGAAAGGCCCACTGTAGAAGGTTTAGCAGAAAATATTGATCAAGTTTGTCAAACAGAATTTGAGCATTCAACCTTGGATATCAAAGCTGAAACTGTTTTAGACCAGACAATTTATCCACAAACTGTTGGTCAATTCATCCCTGAACCCAAGGCTATTTTATTAACTGGAGCGACAGGCTTTTTAGGAGCATTTTTACTAACCGAACTACTACAACAAACCAAAGCAGATATTTATTGCTTAGTGCGTTCTGACAATCTTGAAGATAGCCATATAAAGTTACAAAGTATCCTTGAAACTTATGGAATTTGTAACGAAGTTTGGAATTATAGAATAATTCCCATTGTCGGCAATTTATCGAAGCCACTTTTGGGTTTAAAAATTGCAAAATTTCAACAATTAGCATCTACCATTGATGTCATCTACCATAATGGTGCTTGGGTGCATCATATTTATCCCTACTCTATCCTCAAACCTGCGAACGTACTGGGTACACAAGAAATCCTGAGATTAGCTAGTCAAGTTAAAACCAAAGCAGTTCATTTTATTTCTAGCTCTGGTGTTGTATCCTCAAAGGTTGAATCTGGAGTGAAAATAGTTCGAGAACAAGATAGTCTCAATGAAAACGAATTTCCTAGCAACGGATATTGTCAAACTAAATGGGTAGCTGAAAAATTAGTACAAACTGCGGCTGATAGAGGAATTCCTATTTCTATTTACAGACCATCCCGCATATCTGGACATAGCCAAACTGGTGTTTTTAATAGCAATGATTTTCTGTACAAATTGATCATAGGTTGTGTGCAATTAGGAAGTGCGCCAGATATCGACATTAAAGAAAACATAGTTCCTGTAGATTATGTCAGCAAAGCCATAGTTCATTTATCCAAGCAGGAAGAATCTATTGGTAAAACCTTTCACTTAGTTCATCCCCAAACTCTTCACTCTAGTACATTAATCGACCATATTCTCTCATTAGGTTATGCAATTGAGCAAATTTCTTATAACCAGTGGCGAGAGAAATTACTCAATATTACTCAAGGTTCATTAGAGCATCCTTTATATTCATTGATGCCATTTTTCCCAGCTAGGCAAGCTCAAGAAGAAAATTCTAATTCAGGATTTTTACAGCTTGATAACCAAAACGTTATCAATGGCTTAGTAGGTACTTCTATTGATTGTCCTCCAATAGACAATCAGTTACTCAGTGTTTATTTTTATTATCTAATGGAGCAAGGATTTATGAAAACTAAATTTTGAAGATAAGAGACATCTTAAACAAAGAGAAGAATTCAAATCATTCACAAATTTTTGGACAAAATCAGGAGATATATCATATGACTAACACAACTCTTTATACTGGTTATGATCCTTTAGCACGAGTATATAATGAAGATTGGGCTTTAGGAGTTCTCAAAGAGACACTACCAGCTTTAGAAAAATTAATCTTCCCAAATTTAGCCAAGAATGCACAAATTCTCGACCTTGGCTGTGGCACAGGACAATTGGCACAAAAGCTACTTGAAAAAGGTTATAAGGTAACAGGAATTGATGCTTCAGAAGGAATGTTACGCTATGCCCATGAAAAGGCATCAAATGCAAAATTAATTCTTAATGATGCGCGTCTTGTTGATTTTTCTCCTACATTTGATGCAGTGATTTCAATTGGAGCTTTTAACCATGTGATGAGCCTAGAAGAATTAACTACTGTCTTTAATAATGTTTATCAAGCTCTATTAAATAATGGTATATTCTTATTTTATATATTTTTAGAAGAAGAATATCAGTTCAACTGGGACGGCAAAATTACTGGAAATGTGAAAGAAGACTATGCATGGGCTGCGCGAAATAGCTACGATTCAGAAAATAAAATAGCTACAATTAATTTGACTATATTTTCGTTGATAGAGAAAACGTGGCAGCGTTTGGATAGCACTATTTTAGAGAAATGCTATACCAAAGAAGAAATTATATCTGCTTTGGAAAAGGCTAGTTTTAGCGACATTAACAGTTATGATTCACATCATGATCTAAAAATATCTCAAATGCCTGGTAGTACATATTTTGTCTGCTATAAGCGTGTAGATAGTTAGTAGGTTATCTCTGATAAAAAGTTTATAACTACACGAAGTGAGTCTGCTTACGCAGACTCTAGCTTATCTTTTAATAATGCAAAATATGAGGATAAAAAAGCTAAATAACCCTATTTTAAAACTCTAGATAATTTTCGCATTAGGTAAAAAGAGTAAAAATTATGAATGCACAACAAGTTACATTACCTCAAAATTCAGACAATTTAAGCAAGCTATTAGCTACAGCAGGACTTACTAACCAGCAACAAAAGTATTTGCGAGATTTTATCAATCGCTATAGCGCACGAACCAAAATATCAAAGCATATTTCTCAAACTTCTCGCCCATTTTTAGCTGATGATAAAAATTTAGGAGAGTTTAATTTACTCTTCAAAGAGATGTATTATCCTATTGTAGCTAATCGTTCATTGGGTTCTAAAATATGGGATGTAGACGGTAATGAATATGTAGATGTAATGATGGGGTTGGGCATCAATCTTTTTGGACATAACCCAACTTTTATTAAAGAAGCTTTAATTGCACAACTTGATAAAGGTATTCAAATTGGCCCCCAATCAGAACTTGTTGGTGAGGTAGCTGAGTTAGTTTCTCAACTCACTGGGATGGAACGAGTTTGTTTTAGCAATACAGGTACAGAAGCCGTAATGTCTGCTATTCGCATCGCTAGAGCAGTTACAGGACGTAACAAAATTGTTATCTTTTCAGGCTCTTATCATGGTCATTTTGATGGTACTTTAGTTAATAAAAATAAGAGAGAAGATAATGAATATGCCATACCCTTAGCACCTGGCGTATTACAAAATTTTGTTAATGATGTTTTGGTGTTAGATTATGGCAATGCTAAATCATTAGAAATCATCAAAACTCATCAGCAAGAATTAGCAGCAGTTTTAGTAGTTCCTGTACAAACTAGTAGACCAGCTTTACAGCCAAAGGAATTTCTGCACCAGTTGCGGGAATTAACTCAAGCTTATAATATTGCCTTAATCTTTGATGAAATGGTTACAGGCTTTCGCATTCATCCTGGTGGCGCACAAGCTTATTTTGGTGTACAAGCTGATATTGCTACCTATGGAAAAATTGTTGGCGGTGGAATACCAATTGGGGTGATTGCTGGTAAAAGTAAATATATGGATGCAATTGATGGGGGTATGTGGCATTATGGCGATGATTCTTACCCTCAAACGAAAAAAACATTTTTTGCTGGTACTTTTTGTAAGCATCCCTTAGCGATCGCTGCTGCAAAAACAGTTCTAAAATATTTGCAAAGTCAAGGAACATTATTACATGATAAGTTGAATGTACGTACAACAAAATTTGTTACTGCGTTGAATAATTATTTTGTGGAAGAAGGACTACCGCTACGAATGGCGAACTTTGGCTCACTCTTTGGTTCTGCGTCTGTAGAACTTTCTGAAGGAAATTCTGCTGCTTCAGTAGCTATGTCTTTATTAAAATATCATCTACTTGATCAGGGAGTTCACCTTTTAGGGATTAGCGGTTATTTATCTACAGCCCACACAGATGAAGATATCAACTACATTATTCAAGCTGTTAAATATAGTGTAGAAAAACTGAGGGATGGAGGTTTTTTACCTCCCCGTGCTTCTGTTTAAAATTTTAGTTAAGTAATAAAAATTAATAGGAGATAAAAAATGAACCAAACAACTTCAGAAGACACGACAATTTACAAAGTTGTTGTCAATCATGAAGAACAGTATTCCATTTGGCCTGCTGACCGAGAAAATGCTCTGGGCTGGAGAGATGCAGGTAAAAGCGGGTTGAAATCAGAATGTCTCGAATATATTAAGGAAGTATGGACTGATATGAGACCGTTGAGTTTGAGGAAGAAAATGTCAGAGTCTGCACAAATGA
Organism: Nostoc sp. UHCC 0702; assembly: GCA_017164015.1. GTDB lineage: Bacteria > Cyanobacteriota > Cyanobacteriia > Cyanobacteriales > Nostocaceae > Amazonocrinis. The sequence continues at coordinate 4,958,477 of CP071065.1, read as the reverse complement.
CTCAAGCATAATTAATATAAAAGTCATGTTTTTCTCTACTAAAAATAAACGCGCTCAGTCCGTAATCTGGAACAAAAAATCACGCAGATTTTTTCCTTTTCTACTTGCCATCATCTTTACTTTCATGGTGAGTAATCAGAGTATTAGCACCATACCCAAAAATACCGAGATTCTTTGGGACACTTACGGCATACCGCATATTTACGGTAATAATGCTCAAGGTGCTTTTCAAGCATTTGGTTGGGCGCAGATGCAAAGCCACGCCAACTTGCTTTTACGCCTCTACGGACAAGCACGGGGACGGGCTGCCGAATATTGGGGAGAGAAATATGTAGAATCAGACAAATGGGTGCTGACAATGGGAGTACCCAAACGTGCGAGTGCTTGGTATAAGGCGCAAAGTCCGGCTTTTCGTAAGTATATCAATGCCTTTGCCACTGGGATTAATACTTACGCCAAAGAACATGCAAATTTAATTGACGATGAAGTAGAAGTGGTGTTACCTGTCAGGCCAGAGGATGTACTCGCCCACTTGCAAAGGGTTCTGTTATTTACTTTTGTAGTCGATGCGGGGCAAGTTGCAGATACTAGCCATAGAGAGTCTACCCCAGGTTCTAACGGTTGGGCGATCGCACCAAAACGATCTGCTAGTGGTAAAGCGATGTTGCTGGCTAATCCTCATACACTGTGGGGAGATTTATTTTTATGGTACGAAGCACAAATTACTGCCCCAGGTATTAATGCTTATGGGGCTACACTGGTGGGCATTCCCGTATTAGCGATCGCCTTTAATGATAATTTAGGCTGGACTCATACCGTGAATACTCACGATGGTTGGGATGCCTACGAACTGAAATTGCAAAACAATGGTTATGTTTTAGATGGCAAAGTTCGCCGTTTTGAAACAGCATCCAAGTTATTGAAGGTAAAGCAAAAAAATGGTTCTTTGCAAGAGCAAAAAATCTCGCTCAAAAGTTCTGTCCACGGGCCTGTAGTCAGCGAGAAAGGCGGCAAAGCCTTGGCCCTGCGCGTAGTTGGTGAAGATCGGCCAGGTGTATTAGAACAGTGGTGGGATATGGCTAGATCTCAAAACCTCACCGAATTTCAGCAAGCCTTGCGACGCTTACAACTGCCCATGTTCACCGTCATGTATAGCGATCGCCAAGGGCATATAATGCATCTATTCAACGGTGTGGTTCCCGTGCGGCAACAGGGAGACTTTGAATACTGGCAAGGTATCATTCCTGGCGATACATCTAAAACTTTATGGACTAAATTTCACCCATATCAAGATTTGCCCAAAGTCATCGATCCACCCAGTGGTTGGTTACAAAATGCTAACGATCCACCTTGGACTACTACTTTTCCCACTGCCATCAAAGCAGATAACTATCCATCCTACATGGCACCAAGGGGGCCGATGGATTTCCGGGCGCAGAGTTCTGCAAAGATGTTAGCAGAAGATGAAAGCATTACCTTTGAGGAAATGATTGCCTACAAGCACTCTACACAAGTGGAACTGGCCGAACGCATTCTCGATGATTTGATTCCCGCAGCCCAACAACAAGGCAATGAATTAGCTCGTCGCGCCGCCGAAGTCTTAGCAGCTTGGGATCGTAAAACCGATGCTAATAGCCGAGGTGCTGTACTATTCAACTTCTGGGTAGAAAATGTAGACTTAGACAAGCTGTTTGCCACTCCTTGGGATGAAAAATCCCCGCGCACCACACCAGACGGTTTAGCAGATCCTGCAAGCGCAGTCAAAGCCTTAGCAGATGCGGCAGCCAAAGTAGAAAAAACTTATGGAACTATAGATATAGCTTGGGGTGATGTCTTTCGCTTGCGCTATGGCAATTTAGATTTACCCGCCAATGGTGGCGCAAGTAATAGAGGCATTTTCCGCGTAGTGTTTTTCACCCCAGCAGATAATGGACGCTTTCAAGCCGTCGCGGGTGATTCTTTTGTGGCTGCGGTGGAGTTCTCGACGCCAGTTAAAGCAAAGGCTCTCACGAGTTATGGTAATGCTACTCAACCTCATTCACCTCATGTTGGAGATCAGCTGCAACTTTTCGCCCGTCAGCAGTTGCGTCCGGTTTGGCTAACTCGACAGGAAATTACAGCACACTTAGAAGAGCGCAAAGTTTTTTAGTTGTTATACCGTTTCTTTGTGAGGCTGCATATATTTACCCCCCAGCTACGCTGTCCCCCGTTGCCAAGGGGGGTTTTGTTATGTGCATCTTCATACAGAATTGGTATTAATGTCAAAAAATAAAAGCACTCATACTCCCGCGAAGGGATTATGAGTGCTGGTGATTAACAAAAGAACATCACCACGAGGATTATCTGCTATGACAGACCGAAGTAGTTATAAGAATAACAGCTACTGACTAAGTAAACTGCTAAGGTAGTTACATATATTTAGTTAATAATGCTACTTGGACGAGTTGAAGTAAACCCTGAGGTTGTAAAGGGGAGCAGGGGTGTAGGGGAGATGAGGGAGATGAGGGAGATGAGGGAGATGAGGGAGATGAGGGAGTTAAAAATTATCTTCCAATGCCCAATGACCATTTTCAAAACTTAATCCTCTTGTGAATGAAGTTTTTGATACAATACTCCCTAAATTTTTAACAGATATCAAATTATGCTTTCTCAAGATTGCGATTCAATTTCTGTTGTAAACGACTTGGTGAGAAAAATCAGAATTAAAGAAAATCAGCTAAAAATCGCACAAGAATCTAATATGGTCTATGTAGCTGAAGCATTGCAGAATCAATTGCTAGAGTTACGCTCTCAATTATCAGAGTCGCCAGACTCCGAATTGCAAGCTTTGATGAGTTTGTTAGATGATTTCTAATTTGGTGATCATCCGTCCGCAGCTCTTGCAACCAAGTCAAGCAAATCGCAAGAGCTGCGATCGTTTCACTACGCTGACGGCTACAATAGCGATCGCTAGAATTAAATCAAACATCTTTCCGCACAAATAATCCCCGCAAGGGGACTGAAACATAGCGCTCAGGAAGTAAGTTTGCAAGCACCTCCCCTTTTTGCTTACTCTTATTTATGGTTCTACCAGCTTGCTAAAACTTTCTCATGCGTCAATATTACATAATTACTTTATTAACTATCCTGCTAACAATCAACTTGATATTTCCTCAGTTAGCGTTAGCAGACGTTAAACTTCAACTACTACCCTTAGCTCAGATTGAGACTATAGATAAAACCATATCTCCCAAAGCTGCTTTAGAAAGATTATTTACGAGTAAACAAATCAAGCCAGAGTGGTTTGCACCTGAATTTTTAGCACCAGTCCCTATAGAACAAGTGCGACAAGTAATTGCTGTACTCAAGATTCAATTGGGAGGCTATGAAGGTGTAGAAAATAATGGTCAAGATTACTTGGTTAAATTTAATCAAGCTTTAGTATCGGTTAAAATAGTTCTGAATAAACAAGGACAAATTTCCGGCTTGCTGTTTGAGCCACCACAAGCTAAGCTGATTAATTTAAAAGACGCGATCGCGCTTTTTCAAGCATTACCTGGAAAAGTCAGTTTTTTAGTTCAAGAAGGCAAAACAATACAAGCCGAATTAAATAGCAAAACCCCTCTGGCAGTTGGTTCAGCCTTCAAATTAGCAGTACTCAAAGCACTCAAATCAGAAATTGCTTCTGGGAAACTGACATGGAAAGATGTAGTGCAACTGCAACCGAATTTAAAAAGTCTACCATCTGGAATGTTACAAACATGGCCAGATAATGCATATCTGACAGTAGAAACACTTGCATCTTTAATGATTTCTCTCAGCGACAATACAGCAACAGACATATTAATTAATCTCATTGGAAGACAGCCTATTGAGTTAGTATCACCCCGTAACCGTCCCTTTTTGACTACTCGTGAAGCGTTCGTTCTCAAAGGTTCTCAAAATCGAAACTTGCTGAAGCGTTATCGCACAAGCAAAGAAGCTCAACGTCGCGCCATACTCCAAGAATTGACAAATAAACCGCTTCCTAATGTGAATGAGTTTGAAGAAACAGCTAATCCAGTCGCTCTAGATGTAGAATGGTTTTTTACAGCTGAAGAACTCTGCGAATTAATGGAACAAGTTGCTGATTTGCCTTTGATGAATATTAATCCCGGTGTTACGAATGCTCAAGATTGGCAGCGGGTAGCATTTAAAGGTGGATCTGAGCCTGGTGTTATCAATATGACAACTTGGTTGCAAGCAAAGAACGGCAAAAATTACTGTGTGGTTGCTACTTGGAATAATAACAATGCACCTTTAGAACAGCAACAGTTTGTGTCATTGTATACTGGAGTGATTGCTAAACTTGCAGCCGAGAAATAACAGGCGATCGCACAATCACCTCAATGATCATGAATCATAAGCACCCAACCAAGGGCCAATAGGTTTATCAGGCAATTTTTGAGTGTGTACTTCTTGCTTATAAATTTGAAAACCTCGTGCTTGGTAGTTTGGTAATGCATAAACACTATCCAAACTGCAAGTATGCACCCAAACTCGCTTTGCGCCAATTTTCCATGCTCGTTCTACTCCTTGGCTGAGTAAATACCCTCCTAATCCTTGTCCAGTAAACTGTTGTAAAATACCAAAGTAAGCAATTTCTACATTATTTCCTGGTTGACTCTCCAGTTCGATGTATCCTGCTGGCGTACCCGAAATATAAGCAACCCAAGTTTCTAACTCTGGACGATTGAGATAAGCAAACCAACGTTCGTAATCCCATTTGAGGCGATCAATCCAATACCAGTTCCCTCCTACACTGCTGTAAAGAAAGCGACTGAATTCGGGTGAAGGAATTTCTGCTTGCTCAATTCTCAAATTGAAGTCACTGAAAGCACCTGGACGCAACTGTTTGGGATCTAGCATTTCTAAATACCAGGTAGTGACTTCAACAACCATATGTATAACTTCAACCTTTTTAGAAAAAGTTTACAAAGGACAAATATACCAGAATTCAGGAGTTAGGAAGCAGGAACCAAGAGAATAGATTGTTAATTTTTAATTTTAATTTTTAAGTTAGCCCCATCTGCAACTAGATAAGGCTTAATAAAAGATATACGCTATGTAAAGGGAAATATTCAAGCCTTGAACAATCAACTCTTATTGAAGGAAAAATTACAAGCGAGGTTGGCGAAGATACAAACCGACAGCGATCGCTCTCCTGTCACCAATTTAAAGCTAGACAAAACTACCGCCGCAGAAATTGAACAATTGACAACAGAACTAGAAAGCAACAATCCCAATCCCAATCCTCTTTTATATGCTACTTCTTTGCTAGAAGGAGCTTGGCAACTACAATACTCCACTGCTAGAGAAATCCGATCCTTAGCTTCCCTACCATTGGGATTAAAACTAGGTAAAGTCTATCAAGTGATTGATGTTGCAAATAAATTATTTTTCAATCTAGCTGAAGTTAAACATTCTTTGGGGCTAATATCAGGATATGTCAAAGTCACAGCTAGCTTTGAGCCTGCGAAAGAAGATGTAGAGCCTCTAACAAATAAACGCATCAACGTTTATTTTGACAAACGTTATCTATCAATTGAGAAAATTTTCGGCATTAATACCCCTCAATTCAACCAATTTAAGGTGTCCAATGCTAATAATCCTCAAGGTAGAACTGCCACCCTTGACATTACTTATTTGGATGAAACTTTAAGAATTGGACGTGGAGGAGATGGCAGTTTATTCATTCTTAGTAAATCCGATAATTTACCTGATTTCACCTCATCAAGTTGAATGGAATTAATAAGTAGCCATCATGAACTGCGTACACCATAACCAATGAAAACCCTTTGTGTCTTAGAGGTTGTTTGAAAAGTCTAATTTATTACTTGCTTTGGCGACTAGAAGTCGCGCGCCACATGCAAAGGCTGTCGGGAAACCGCGCTCTTCGCAGTGGCTTGGCTACACGAGACTTTACACACCTGCGTGGGTTCAAAACCCTTAATTTTTCATGAGTCCGCACAGGCGGACGCGTGTTTGTGTAGTAGCGAATTATATTCGCCCAATACTTTTCAAACATCCTCTTAGCTCCCCTTCGGCTTTTTGCGGCTCAATTTCCTACAATCTGATAATTTAGTTCCATTTATCAGACTGATGATTTAGTTAACAAAACTTCAAGCGCCCAGACTTGAACAGCCTGAGCGCTTGAATAATAGGTTGCAGAGAAACTTCTGCTATGTAACGTAATTAAACAGGCATCATTTCCATAGATCTACAGGATTCTGCACACTTGCGGCAAGCAGCAGCACAATCCATCATCATTTGATCATCGCTCATTTGTTCACAAGCCATTGCACAGCGATCGCACATCTCAGCACAAAGCATACAAGTGCGTCCCATGAACTCAGAACCGCCCATGATCATATTCATGCACATCATGCACATTTCAGCACAGTCACGCATCATGCTCATCATGCTCATGTCCATATTGTTACTGCCTTTGCTCATGCAGTGAGTCATGGCTTCCATGCACATTTTGTGACAATCCATGCAATCGTCCATGCAAGTTTGCATTTCGGGGGTTATGGATTCAGTCATCATCATCATCATCATAGGAAATACCTCTTGATTTATTGATGTATTAAGAGTGCCCTAACGAGGACTACTCATAACAGTAATCTTATTCTTTTAAAGAGTCAATGGACTTTTTTATTACATAATTTATCAACCACCAATCCCGATAGAATTACCGGGAATTTCATGTAATTCCACATAAAATACTGTTGTTTTTATGGCAATTATTGCTCAGCGAGGGTTTGAATCTCCCGTCGTTTAGGGGAGATTGATTCAGGTAGTAAGTAACTAACTGGGGATGGCAAGAAAAACTTAATATTTAGTCAAATAATGATGTCATATTTTTTTAACAAATGCCTCAACCAAAGCATTTATTAACTTTTATAAAATTGAAAATAGATAGACACGAATATAGATGTCATAAAAGCAATAAAAAACTCCATCCCCTATTGGATAGAGTTTTCGAGAATGGGTAATGGAAGAGTATCAAAATTGACAGATTCTCAAATAACGATGCTCATCGAACTGCGATCGCCCTCCTTGACAAACCCAAGTACCCAAAGTCATCAGTCATCGTCAGACAATACTCAACGCAAAATAGCCATCATCGGAAATGGGAAAACTAGTCCCAATTCCCAATTCCCTTATCTCAAAGCATTCTCTAAATCGGCTTGCAAATCCAGCGGATGCTCAATTCCTACAGAAAGACGGATTAAATTATCCTTAATTCCACGTTTAATTCGTTCTGCTTCTGGTAGAGAACCGTGGGTCATTTTGGCAGGATAGCACAGCAGTGATTCCACTCCTCCTAAGCTTTCAGCTAGCAAAAACAACTTCAGTTTAGCAACGAATCTTTCAACCTCAGCAAAACCACCTTTTAATTCCAAACTAATCATTCCGCCAAAGCCAGACATTTGTTCTTTTGCTAGTTGATGTTGTTCATGACTGGCTAACCCTGGATAATAAATTTGCTCTACTTTCGGATGCTTTTCTAAAAATTCAGCCAAAAATAAAGCATTTTTTTCATGTTCTCGCATTCTCACAGCTAGGGTTTTAATACCTCGCAGCACTAACCAACTATCAAAAGGACTAGGAACTGCCCCGATCGCGTTTTGATAAAACTTCAGTTCGGTGTATAATTGCTCATTAGATGTGACAACTGCCCCGCCAATAATATCGCTGTGTCCACCTAGATATTTAGTTGTGCTGTGAACTACAATATCAGCGCCTAAATCTAAGGGTTTTTGAAAATAAGGACTAGCAAAGGTATTATCAACTACTAGAACAATGTTGTGTTTCCGAGCAATATTTGCTAAAGCTGGAATATCAACAATTTTTAACAATGGGTTGGTGGGAGTTTCAATCCAAATTAGCTTGGTGTTTGGTTGAATGGCTGTTTCAAAGTCAGCCAAGTTATCAATATCTACATAAGTAGTCGTCACACCCCAATTTTTCACAACTCTTTCTAGCAAGCGATAAGTACCACCATACAAATCATCTCCTGCAACAATGTGATCGCCACTTTTGAGTAGACTTAATACAGTGGTAGTTGCTGCTAATCCAGAGGCAAATGCTAAACCATATTTAGCATTTTCAATTGAGGCTAAAGCCTCTTCTAAAGCATTGCGGGTGGGGTTTCCTGTCCGAGAATATTCATATCCTTTGTGCTGACCTATTGCTTGTTGTTCATAGGTAGAAGTTAAATAAATTGGTACAATCACAGCACCAGTTTGCGGATCTGATTGTTGCCCTTCATGAATCGCTTTAGTTTCAAATTCCATGATTTTTCCTTGGTTATTTTTGGTTTTAATTTAATTCATAGGCCTCTGGCATTTTTTTGTCTCACGCAGAGACGCAAAGGCGCAAAGAAGAAAAGAACGCAAAAAGTTTAAGTAGGGTGCGTTATGGCTTTAGCCTAACGCACCATGTTATACAATTTCATGAAAAGCCTGATACAAATTTTTTCATCCCTGCTCTCTTGTAACCTATTTGTATCAACATTAAAGTAAAATGATATTATATGGCTTCATCCTTTAATTGATTAATCCAATATCTAATTAAATCGGCTCTGGTGATTAATCCAATGGGTACATCATGACGCGTTATAATAATAGCTGTTGTTCCTGATAAAAGGACTCGGTAAGCTTCGGAAATATCAACTTGTTCATCGAGAATTGGCAGGGGTTTACCCATCACTGCGAGAACTTCTTGGTTAGAAAAGTTGATTCCATCATGGAGAAATTTCATCAAAGATGCTTCGTTGAGGCTACCTACCACATGATTGTTATCAATTACTGGTAACTGCGAAATATTCAGCTTTTGCAGTAGGTTGGTAGCTTGGCTCAAGGTGTCGCGGGGACTAACCGCAACTAGAGAAGGAAAATCTGTTTTTTGAGCTAAAATTTCACTAACTTTGATGGTTCTTACTGTTTTACCCTCCCAAAAACCATTTTCCTGCATCCAAGCATCGGAGTAGATTTTATTGATGTAGTTTCTTCCTGTATCTGGTAAAAGTACTACAATATATTTTGGTTCTGATAATCGCGCTGCATATTTGAGTGCTGCGGCTACTGCTGTACCACAAGAACCTCCCACTAATAAGCCTTCTTCTCGTGCAAGACGACGAGCCATATTAAAGGATTCTTTATCATTCACTCGAACCATTTCATCGACTATTTGACGATTAAATGTTTTGGGGATAAAGTCTTCACCAATGCCTTCAACTTTGTATGATTTTGGTGCATCTCCTGAAAGTATAGAACCTTCTGGATCTGCACCAACAATCACTATATTCGGATTTTGCTCTTTGAGGTATTTGGCAACTCCTGAAATTGTGCCGCCTGTACCCATACCTGCTACAAAAACGTCAACTTTTCCCTGACTATCTGCCCAAATTTCTGGGCCAGTTGTTAAGTAATGAGCTAAAGGATTATCTGGATTTTCAAACTGATTTGGTCTGTATGCTCCTGGTATTTCTTTGGCGAGTCTTTCTGCTACACCGTTATAGCTTTCTGGTGAGTCGGGTGCTACTGATGTGGGAGTGACAACTACTTCTGCACCGTAAGCTTTGAGTAGGTTAATTTTATCTTGACTCATTTTATCGGGCATGACAAAAATACACCGATATTTTTTGACTGCGGCAATTAATGCTAGTCCTACACCAGTGTTACCTGCGGTAGCTTCAATTATGGTTCCCCCTGGTTGCAGTTGACCTGTTTTTTCTGCTGCTTCTATCATGGCGAGGGCTATTCTATCTTTGGTGCTTCCGCCAGGGTTGAGATATTCTACTTTGGCATAAATGCAGGAGGAAATATTTTCTGTTACTTTGTTAAGTCTGACTAATGGAGTTCTACCAATTGCTTGTAAAATGTTGTCGTAAGTAGGCATGGTTAGTTTTGGCTGGTGATGATAAATATGTGGTTATGGGTCTTTCATGTTGAATGGATTGGAAATATTTAAATGAGGTGCAGAGAACACAAAGAGAACAGTGTTAATTTTGAGGCAAGAGCAATTTTTGAAGTTTTAATTTAGGCTGTTGGTTTGAGTTTGTGTAATTTATTAGCGGCTGCTTCCAGGGTTTCAGGTTTTTTACTGAAGCAGAAGCGAATGAATGATTGTCCTTTGTCTGGTTGGTTGAAAAAGCTGGAACCAGGAACTACGGCTATACCAATATCTTTGATTAGGTGGTTGGTGAATTCGATATCGTTTTTGTAGCCAAATTTAGATATGTCTGCAAAGATGTAATAGGCTCCTTTGGGTATGAAGTAAGGTATATCAATTTGATCTAAGATTTTTAAGATGGTGTCTCGCTTGTTGTGGTAAAGTTGGGCTAGTTCTTGATAGTAAGTTGGTGGCAGTTGCATGGCGGCTACTCCGGCTCTTTGCAAGGGTGCAGGCGCACCAACTGTTAGAAAGTCATGTACTTTACGAATGGCTCCTGTGAGTTGGGGGTTTGCTAAGATGTAGCCAACGCGCCATCCGGTGACGCTGTATGTTTTGGATAGACCATTGATGGTAATGGTGCGTTCTTCCATTCCGGGAAGGGTGGCTAAGGCTATGTGTTGAGCGTCATCGTAGAGGATGTGTTCGTAAATTTCGTCTGTGAATGCTAGTACATCCCATTTCTGGCAAAGTTCGGCTATTAGGGTGAGTTCTTCACGGGTGAAGACTTTACCTGTGGGGTTGTGGGGGGTGTTGATGATGATGGCTTTGGTGTTGGCGTTAAATGCTTGACGTAATTCTGTTTGGTCAAATGTCCAGTCGGGGGGATGGAGTGTTACATATCTAGGTGTAGCACCTGCCAAAATGGCATCGGGGCCGTAGTTTTCGTAATACGGCTCAAATACAATCACTTCCTCTCCTGGGTCGATGGTTGCTAACATAACAGCTGCCATTGCTTCTGTTGAACCACAGGTAACGGTGATTTGTGTTTCGGGGTTGATGTCTAAACCTAAATACCACTGCACTTTTTTGGCGATCGCTTCCCGAAATGCGCGATCGCCCCAAGTTATCGCATACTGGTTAACATCGGTTTCTATTGCTTCATAGGCTGCTTGTTTTAATTCCGCCGGACATGGAAAATCAGGAAACCCCTGCGCCAAGTTCACAGCACCGTATTGCAGTGCTACCCTTGTCATTTCCCGAATTACCGACTCTGTAAACTGGCTGGCCTTGACTGATATTTTTTGGCGCTGAATCTTCGTCACTTTCCCTGAGCCTCCGCTTATTTGTGTTAAAGTTCTATGGAAATTGGTAATTTCCAGGTAAAATTCATAATATCTATAGATTTACAGTAGTATACTCAATTTCTAGAACTCGAATAAACGCAACTCTTGAACTCTGTGCTAAATTCCTGATAGATTATTGAAAATAATTATTAATAATTGCAGGTACTGCACCAGAATTATTATGAAATCTCTCCACCGTCCCGATTTATATGGCTGGTCTACTTTCAATCCTGCAAGAAATATTGATTTCAATGGGATTGCCTGGATACGTCCAGATGGTAATATCTTAGTTGATCCAGTAGCCTTATCAAACCATGATTGGAATCACCTGCAATCTCTCGGTGGTGTGGTTTGGATTATTCTGACGAATTCAGAACATGTCAGGGCAGCGAAGGAAATTGCCGATCAAACCTATGCTAAGATAGCCGGGCCAGCGGCAGAAAAAGAGAATTTCCCCATACGTTGCGATCGCTGGTTGTCTGATGGTGATGAGTTAGTGCCAGGACTGAAGGTGATTGAACTCCACGGTTCTAAAACTCCTGGAGAATTGGCTTTGCTACTAGAACAAACAACTTTGATTACCGGGGATTTAGTGCGGGCACGGAAAGCCGGCAGTTTAACTATCTTACCAGATGACAAGCTGATGAATCGAGAACAAGCGATCGCTTCGGTGCGGAGACTGGCGGAATTAACCCAAGTAGAAGCAGTTTTGGTAGGCGATGGCTGGCCTGTTTTTCGGGATGGGCGCGATCGGCTTAAGGAATTACTAGCGACGTTGTGATTACACAAAGTCGGCGGTAAAGCCCACTTTTTAAGAAAAATACCCCACCCCCAACCCCTCCCCGTTCACGGGGAGGGGCTGGGGGTGGGGTTGAAGCGTACCTCATCCAACTGAGAATCGCTATAATTTATTTCTTGAAGTTCCCTTTCCCACTAATCTATGGTAAGTTTAACTACAATCTAACAGCTAGTCTGTTGTTAACCTGACTCAGGATTTATAGCAACAAATAATAAAACCTAGACACACAAAGACTTTTCACCCAGTCCCCAGTCCCCAGTCCCCAGTCCCCTGCTATATATGGCAGACAACAGTACAAGTAATTCCAATTCTCAAACAGAGTCTATCCTCAACGCTAGTGTCAGCGATCAAGCAGCAGAGTCAGACTCACTCGGCTTTGAACCTTATGTTACAGCTATTGCTGAGTTTTTAACCAATCCTGTAACTCAACCCCCGCTAACTATTTCCATAGAGGGTGCGTGGGGTAGCGGTAAGTCTTCTTTTATGAAGCAACTCCAGAAAGCTATTGAAGAAAGTCAACAGAAAAAGTTTGAGAAGAAGTTACAAAACAATCTGGGTAAGTTGGAAATCAATGCAAGGGCAAATATCAGAAAGTTGACCAAGCGCTTACCAAACAGGCTTCGTGGCAATTTTGAATTGATTTGTGTTCCAAGTTTATCTATTTTAATTAGTATATATAAAAATTTACGCTTAAATATTAATAAGTTTAAACCTAGACCAAAGACAATTTGGTTTAATGCTTGGAGACATGATAAAGCCGAGGCTTTATGGGCAGCCTTTGCACTGGAATTTCTGCGTAAAATTTCTCAATTTCGCCATCGTAGCGATATCTTTCCGATTTTAACAGGTAACTTGAGGCTGCTTTTGCTTCGTTTCGACTGGAAAAACGGATTTCAGCTAATCTTTCTAGTTCTGTTCGGTTTATTTATCATCATAACAGTAGCTGTTGTGGCGTTGCAAAGAGTAGACGAATTATTGCAGAATGGAAATCAGATTAAGCAAGCATTCAAGCAACTGTTTCAACAAAAATTAACTCTATCACCAGAAATACTGAAATTTATAGTCTATGGATTTTCAGTCACAGGCTTGATCTCACTTTTGCTCAAACTCCTCAATGTAGGCGACCCCAAAAACGATTTAACTAAATATCTGAAGTCGCCTAACTATGAAAATCAAACTAGTTTTGTGGAGAAGTTCCACGAAGACTTTAAAAAAATTGTCGAAGCATACGCGGGGAAAAATAAAGTATACGTTTTTATTGATGACCTTGACCGTTGTGAACTTCCTAAGTCTGCTGATTTGATGCAGGCGATAAATATGATGATAGCCAATGACCCGCAATTAATTTTCATTCTGGGTATGGATAGAGAAAAAGTAGCGGCGGGTATTGCAGTCAAATATAAGGAAGTGATTCCCTATGTAGCCCTTGACGTGGAAACACCAGTCAGCTATGGTTCATCTATTAAAGCAATGGAATATGGTTATGCTTTTTTAGAGAAGTTTATCCAAATTCCTTTTCAAGTACCACAACCGGCTCAGTCAGACTTTCAGCGTTTTTTAGATCAAATCGCCCTTCCTGTTACGCAAAAAAAGAAACCCAGTTTTGCAAAGTCTATTCGCAATTATATTTTGAGATTATTAAAACAATTGAATAATCAGCAACAGTCAAGCCCAAATTTAGCAGAATCAACTCCAATAGTCCAACAACAACAAATACAAACTCGACAAGAAACCAGATTAGAACGTCGTGAAAGAATCAAACTGGATGTAACCCAAGATTCGCAAACAGTGCGGGATATTGTGTTAATGGTCGCCCCTGCTTTAGATTATAATCCCCGTCGTTTGAAGCAGTTTATTAATTTGTTCAGACTGAAAACCTATATTGCCAGCAATACGGGTCTATTTGATGAAATAGTTTTTTCCGGTACATCTATTAATCAACTTTTGACTTTAGAACAGTTGGGCAAGTTTACTGCTATTGCTGTAAAATGGCCGAGACTAATTGTTGATTTAGATGTAGACCGCCAGTTACTAAAAAACTTACAAAAAGCTGCGCTGAATCATACTGCTGACTTTGACTTTAGTCAGTGTAATGAAATTACAAAATATTGGGGTAGTAAACCAAAATTAATCGAACTACTCCGCCATCCTCAATATCATGCTTCGCAATCAGAGATAATAGATATAGATGAAAAATATAGCCTGGAAAAAGTAGATGTAGATAAACTCTTACAGGTGTCGCCAGGAACACAAGATGACCTCAGTTCTGAAAGAGGCGTAGACTACACTAAATTGCGCGACCTCCTAGCAGCAAGAAACTGGAAGGAAGCTGATAATGAAACTTATTTGGTAATGTTGCAAGCTGTAGGAAGAGAGTCAGACGAGTGGTTACCTCCAGATGAACTTTTAAATTTCCCCTGCACTGACTTGCACACAATTGACCGCCTGTGAATAAAATATAGCAATGGGCGTTTTGGCTTCAGCGTTCAGAAGAACATTTACTTAGAAGTCGGCGGTAAGCTTGACGGGAAGTTTGATGAAGAAGTCTGGAACAAGTTTGGCGATCGCGTAGGATGGAGAGTGGAAGAGAACTGGATAAAATACGACGAAGTAACTTTTGATACCTCAGCCACATCTGGACACCTCCCCTGTTGTGTGTTGTTCGATGGTGTGAAATTTTGGTATTGTCTCTTCTCTCGCATCGAGACTTGCAAAGTGTAACATTTAAAGCTTTCGGAAGTTTGTAAAGATTTTTTACTACCGACTTTTCCACGTAATAATCAACATTTCATCGATTCCATACCTGGCACTGTGGGCTGATAGCAGTTTGCCTGAATAAACTTTTCTGCTACCTCATGCACCTCCGTGCTTTCGGTCACTCTTTGCTTATCCCAAGGCAAACTTATCTGTCCTGGCGACGACTTTTTAGCCTTACTGTCCTTTTTCATCGATGGCAAAAAGCGACTACCCCAATGGTTTCGCTTCTCAGGCTTCGCCTGCGGTCGATATTTCTGGCAGAACTTGCGATACTCATACCATTTCACAAAATACCTGATTAAGTAGGGGCGTACATCTGTACGCCCCTACTGCTGATTCACGTGTTGCAAATATTTTTGGAATCGTTATTGCAAGAATTAAACAAATCACTCTCATCCTACACCCAAAAATTGCTAAAGTTAAGTCTAAGATAGGCTTTCACAAGAGATAAGTTTTATGACTACTGTCACCTTAGAGCTACCTGAAGAAATTTTCTCTGCTTTGCGCCTGTCACCTAATGAGTTTGTGCGTGAATTGCGTCTGGCGGCGGCTATTTACTGGTATGGACGTGGTGAAATTTCCCAAGAGAAAGCAGCTAATATTGCAGGTTTAGACCGAACAGATTTTCTTCTAGCTTTGTCCCGTGAACAAGTTGATGCCTTTACTGTAGATTTTGATGACTTACAACGGGAATTAGAACGTGGCTGAACCACCTGTGATTAATGCTTCACCTCTCATTTTTTTATCTAGAGGGGGTTTAGTTGATTTGTTGCAATTATTGGGTGATGAAGTTTTAGTTCCATCTGCGGTAGCTGTTGAAATTCAGCAAAGAGGCACAGAAGATCCCACTTTTGTAGCACTCAGACAAACAAATTGGTTAGTTGTGGTGGAGACACCACCAACACCGGAGATTATCCAGTCCTGGGATTTAGGCAAAGGCGAATCATCTGTTTTGACATGGGCGTATATACATCCAGGTACAGAAGCAATTGTGGATGATCTTGCAGCTCGTAGATGTGCAGCAGTACTAGGGATTCCTGTTCGTGGAACACTTGGTCTAGTTTTGACTGCAAAGCAACGTGGCAAAATAGCAGCAGCACGACCGATTCTAGAGAATTTGCGCTCCTTGGGAATGTATCTCTCTGACCGTGTAATCAATCAAGCGCTGGCATTAGTTGATGAATGATTACAACTATGTTTTAGATGCCAGATGGTGTCAGCAGATGAAAAATTATACAACGCACTGATCACCAGTGCTTACACAAGTAATCTTCTCTGGGTAGAGAATATTTAAAGACGCTACGCACAAGTCATATCATGTCCGGTTAATTAGTTATGATTCCCGCAATTATTGCACCCCACCCCTAACCCCTCCCCGTTGACGGGGAGGGGAAACAAAGCGTAGCTTTGGTGGGGTGGGGTTCTTTGGTTTTTATAAGTAATCAAGCGGACATGATATCACTCATTCAAAAATATTAAACCCTTCACTACGAAACCAAGAAACACTTTCAAGGTCAAAGCTCGATTACAGTAGATTTCATCTGAGTGAGGTATAAAAGGGCGGGCAGGATGCCCAACGCCACAAGATTTCTCATATTTAAGATGTGTACTTCATTTACTTGCAAAGTGCTGTATATAAGGGTTTGGGCGAGTGTTTCTATTGAGTTAATAATGATTTTAACGCCTGTGCATCTATAGAATCCACAGCCAGATACAAATATTTTTATCTACCAACAGATATTATTTGTTCCCATTTGTTTATAATTTTTAACAGATTTTTGCCAATGCTTACAACTTGATCTCAAAAAAGTTGCACATTGCCTAAACATGACTAAAGTCATGCTCAAATTATGACTTTCTTCCAATCTTTATTCTTGTTTAATGTTTTAAACTTAGGGCAATACAGCAATCTTAGTTATTTGTGAAACACAGACCACCTATAGTTTTACGAACACTTTGCTTCATGGAAAAACTATTACTTTAAATGCATTTTTAAAGGATTGGTGGGGTAAATGTTCACAAAATAGTGAGGAATGTTGTAGACAAAACTAAACGTAACTAATAGGAGATTCACATAATGAAACGCTTTATCATTGGTGCTTTACTTGCTCTACCAATCGCAATAGCTTCTTTACCGTCAGAAGCATCGGCAGCAGAGATCATCGTTAGACCTAATGTTGTTAGCCGTCGAGTCGTTCAGCGTGAAGTGGTTAACCGTCGTCGAGTGGTTCGTCCAGTGGCTAACCGTCGAGTTGTCCGTCAGAGGTTGATTCGTGGGCACTGGGAAAGAACACGATACGGTCGTCGGTACTGGGTTCCTGCTCGCTATGTGCGATATTAATAACCCCCCTTATATCGTTTTACTTTGTTGATACAAATAGCTCTTGAGCAGGGGTGCAGGGGAGCAGGGGTGCAGGGGAGCGGGGGTGCAGGGGTGCAGGGGTGAAAGAATTTGTATCAGTAATTGAGTAAAATGGTATTACCAAGGCGGAAATAAGAGATCCAATTCCCTCCCCTTGACAAGGGGAGGGTTAGGGTGGGGGAGTAGTGACATTATCAGTCTAAATTCAGACTTTTCACAGTCATCAGCCATCAATCATCAATTATCAATCAGGCATAATCGCTTCTTCAAGATTCACACCGATGAGATTAGCTCCCCTTAGATTAGCTCCTCTGAGGTTAGCTTTTCTCAGATCAGCCCCTGCTAAGTTCGCTTGGCTAAGATTAGTCCAACTCAAGTTTGCACCTCTCAAATCAGCTTCGCTCAAGTTCGCCCGCAACAAGTATGCACCACTCAAGTGAGCCTTGCTCAAATTAGCTTTATATAAATCAGTTTTGTATAGGTAAGCCCCCATCAATTCAGCTTGATAGAGGGTTGCTTCGCTGAGGTCAGCCCCAATTAAGTTAGCTGCAATCAAATTTGCAAAACAAAAGTTAGTTCGCATTAACTTTGTTGCACCTAAATCTGCGTCTCTTAAGTCAGCGCCCTTTAAGTCAGCCCCTATTAGATTAGCATCTGCGATCGCAGCACCAATCAGATTCGCCTCACTCAAATCAGCCCCAATCAAATTAGCATGACTGAGATTTGCCTGTGTCAATGTCGCGGCGCTCAAGTTAGCAACACTCAAATTAGCTGCGCTGAAATTCGCTTCAATCAGCTTGGCTTGATAAAGGTTAGCGGCTGCAAGATTAGCATTGCTGAGGTTGGCTCGTACAAGTAAAGCATTACTCAAATCCACCTTACTCAAGTTTACCCCTTGCAGGTTTGCACCTCTGAGGTTATCCCCTTGCAGATTTGCGGCGCTAATATCTGGTTCAATGTGAGGATGTTTCGTTCTCCACGAAATCCATGTGACTGCACCTGCTTTGAGTAAAGCTAAATGCTCCTGATTTGCCATTTTCTCTCCTTTATTCTTTTCGCCCACCCAAAGGATTTACCCGACCAGGTACATTTTCAATCGCCGTTAAAGCCCCAGCCGCACCTGCAAGAATATCGCGTTCTTGTCCACCTAAATAAAGTCGTCCAAAGCTACCTACAGCTTGCACTTCCAGAATGTTAATCGCGGCTGCTTTCTCTGCTTCATTCGCAGCTAGTGCAGCATAAGCAGCAGGTTCAACTTCTAATACATATAGCGTTTGTCCTGCTAATAATAGCTGTCCCCGTCGCGTGCGATTAATTAGTTGTGTTTGGTAAGCATCAATGTTGCGGATGATTTGAGTAGAAATTACACGCGGTTTGAGACACTCTTCTTTTTTAACTCCTAACATCGCCAAAATCGCTTGACCAGCAGCTCGCGTTTCTCCTTGAGAAGCAGAATGAACTTCTAATAAGCCATACAGTCGCTCGACTACCTGTACTCCAGGACGAACAGAAGCAGATTTGAGCGCAACATCGGTAATTTTATTAATTTCAATACCTGGGGAGATTTCAATCCATAACGATGTATCTCCTGGTAATGGTAAAAAACCTTGGGCTACTGTTCCTATATATGCTGCATGTTGGGGTTGCAGGCTGTCGAGAAATACGAAACTGCGTAGTTCTATTCCCAAAGTTTTGCTCTCCAGTCATGAGGGTAAAAGTTAGTTATATGCAATATATGAGTGTAACGTTTTCTTTGTCTCAAGCGCTAACTGATACCAATTTGAAAAAGAATGCAACAGATACCTTGTAGGGGCGTACAGCTGTACGCCCCTACAGCTAATCCATGTGTCGCAAAGATTATTGAAATTGGTATGAGTTGGTTGTCACCTACAACCCTCAAAGAGTTACGCCAACAGCACAAAATGAAACTCGACCAATTGATCAATCATATGATTGCTTCCATAGTTGCAGACATGATATAAAATAAGCTCTCTGTGTAAATATTAAATTTTTATATTATCATGTTCAAGCGACGTAAACTTATAGCTTTGATTACTGGTTTCGCCGCAAGTTTTACCACTACCATACTTTGGAGTAGAAATTCCAAGAATTATTCAATTACAACTCGCAAGCGAAATTTACCTTTCTTCTTAGGCTGGTATGACTATATTACTAATATAGCTGTGCTAGACAAGGTATCTGCTGAAGAAATTGATTTATTAATGCCTTATGTTGAAAAGCTGAAAAGGAAAAAATCGAAGAATTTTTAGATGCTTCTGATCAAGCAGGTATAAAAGTTATGCTGGAAATTTCTCGTCCGTTGGTAGTATCAGAAAATATTTCCGGGGTGAAAGACTTTGTTCAGACTTTTAAAAATCATCCTTCCGTCTATGGCTGGTATCTTTAGAGGATGTTTTAAAAGTCCTCTTGTTGGTATCAAAAGTTTTAGATCCCTCTAAATCTCCCTTAAAAAGGGAGACTTGGATTCAGGTTCCCCCCTTTTTAAGGGGGGTTAGGGGGGATCTAAAAGTGCCCAAAGTCACAGCGAAACACTTTTCAAACAACCTCTTATGATGAACCAGAGATTAGAAAACCTACACCACTCTCTCCGGATTCGTTGGAAAGGCTATATCAGGCCATTAAAGAAGAAGATCAATCAAGACCAATTGCCTTGGTTTTTGCCGACATCAATAAAATTAAACCTTATATGGGTGCAATGGATATATTGATGTGGGATTGTTATCCTTGTGAAGTGGGAGTTCAAGAGTTTCAAGGGGTATCATCTTACCACAACGCACTCAACAAAGTTGTTGATTTAGCTGAGAAATTATCTGCCTGCGATCGCTAAAGGAGAAGACTTAACAAATTCACTACAAATTAATCACTCAAACATCAAATTTAAATTATTTACCATACCTAATACTACAAAATATTTGTTGATAGTTGTTAATCAAAATCATCATCAGATTAACTTGACTATAAAACTCACTTCAGCATTGGCTGGTAAACCAGTAGCTATTAAACAAGAGACTATCACTAACCTATCCACTCAGGCAAGTTTTAGCGCCCTTTTAAATTCCTATGAAGTTCGGCTGTATCAAATTGGATAGAATACTGATGACTGATGACTGTTGACTGTTGACTGTTGACTGTGAACAGTGGGATATTGAAGTCTAAGTTGAATTTAGCTTAGTATGATCAGAAAAATAGTTCAATAAAATTTGATGGATTCTCTCTACACTCCCACTTCCGATATGATCGTTGCTGGCTTTCATGCTCTTTCTGAGCCATTACGGCTGCAAGTTTTGGAACTGCTGCGAGAGCAAGAATTATGTGTGTGTGACTTGTGCGAGACTTTAGGGGTTAATCAGTCGAAACTGTCTTTTCACCTGAAAACTCTCAAAGAAGCTGGCTTAGTCCGATCGCGCCAAGAGGGACGCTGGATTTACTACAGCCTGAATTTGGCTCAATTCGTTGTCCTAGAGCAATATTTATCCGATTATCGCCGCCTAACTAAGATACTGCCTGCCCGCT
Organism: Nostoc sp. UHCC 0702; assembly: GCA_017164015.1. GTDB lineage: Bacteria > Cyanobacteriota > Cyanobacteriia > Cyanobacteriales > Nostocaceae > Amazonocrinis. Next base: position 4,937,758 of record CP071065.1, on the reverse strand, counting down.
CCTGTGACAATCCCTAATAGGGGAGCAGGGGAGCAGGGGAGCAGGGGAGCAGGGGAGCAGGGGAGCAGGGGAGCAGGGGCGAGGGTTTTTAAGGTGTATGCACACCCGAATAATCAGTAATCAGGCAGACATGAGATAACATATCAATTTTTTTTGATGTATTTTTGTATATTGCAGTTGACAAGTTGAATATGCATCAAGTTTTATTGATATATACAAATATACAAACCCAGCCATAACACAGGTAGGGGAAGTCAATGAAGGCAAACGTGAAGCAATTGGCGATCGCACTCTTGACGCTGGCTTTGGTATCCAAGTCAGCAGTCTCAAAAAGCCATTGGAGTTAGTAACTTTGAGGTTGATTTCAATGAGTGATAATTCACAAGTTAATACAGCCAGGATACAAGCAGGAAGTAATCTGAGTTTTTTTGAAAAATATCTTACCGTTTGGGTATTTTTGTGTATTGTTGTAGGAATTGCTTTAGGTAGATTATTTCCAGGAGTGGCGGTAGCTCTTGATGCAATGAGTGTCTATCAAGTGTCTATTCCTATTGCAGTATGTTTGTTTTTTATGATGTATCCCATCATGGTGAAGATTGACTTCACACAAGCAGCAAATGCTATCCGCGCTCCAAAACCTGTTATTCTCACCTTGGTAGTGAATTGGTTAATTAAACCATTCACAATGGTGATATTTGCTCAGTTTTTCTTAGGATGGTTATTTCGTCCTTTGATTACCGGAACTGAAATTATTCGTGGTAACGAAGTAACAGTGGCAAATTCTTACATTGCTGGCACCATTTTATTAGGAATTGCTCCTTGTACAGCGATGGTGTTGATGTGGGGTTATCTTTCCTACGGCAACCAAGGACACACCTTAATCATGGTGGCAGTCAATTCTCTGGCAATGGTATTTTTATATGCACCATTGGGGAGGTGGTTATTAGCAGCGAATGATTTAACTGTGCCTTGGCAAACTATTCTTTTGTCAGTATTAATTTATGTTGGCTTGCCGCTAGTAGCGGGAATGTACAGCCGATACTGGATTTTTAAATACAAAGGTAAAGAGTGGTTTGAAAGACGATTTTTAAACTATCTGACTCCAGTTGCTATTACTGCTCTGTTGCTAACTTTGGTACTGTTGTTTGCTTTCAAGGGTGAACTAATTGTTAACAATCCCTCGCATATTTTGTTAATTGCGGTACCACTGTTTATCCAAACTAATTTTATTTTCTTGATTAGTTATGTAGCAGCCTTGAAGCTAAATTTATCCTATGAAGATGCCGCACCGGCAGCATTAATTGGAGCTAGCAATCATTTTGAAGTTGCTATTGCCACGGCTGTAATGCTATTTGGCTTAAGTTCAGGTGCAGCACTGGCTACAGTGGTAGGGGTTTTAATCGAAGTACCGGTGATGTTGATGTTGGTTGAGTTTTGTAAGCGCACAGCGGCTTGGTTTCCACGAGAGCCTCAAAAAGCAACATTACAAGATCCGCGTTGTTTTGGTGCTTTTAAATAATAACAATGTTCTGTGACAGAGAAATTGGACTTACCAAGTGCGATCGCCTCCTTGACCGCTTGCTTTTTCTGCTGGGCTGCTGATGAGCGCACATTACCACCACCCAGGAGGTGAAGAAAAAGCAAGTCACCCGCCAGAACGGCAAGCGTGTGGTCAAGTTTTCCCTTGGCGATATCAAACGCATGAAACGTAACCGCAGCCGGGATGCTTTCAAGGTCAGGTTAGGTATGGGTACTGTTCTGGAGCAGTCCGGCGATAAACTGGTGGAAAAAGGTAGCGGTTCGGCACTGGGTTCCTGGCTGGCAACATGTGATCACCAAAATTGAAGTTGGGAAAAGCTTACTGGTATGACTTTGACGAATTAGTCAGAACTCGCTCGCCCTTGAGCAGATGATGATATGATGTACTTCTAGTAAACTACCTACACTGTACGCGAAGCCTCAGTTTCTCTTCGAGTCAGCGGGAGCCTCCGCAGCGGAAATAGGTGATTGCAAACAGCGCAGCACAGCAATAAGTCAGCATTCAAAACCGAGGGGGATGAGTAGGGATACTCATCCCCCCAACTTTTGGAAATTCCATATTCTCCATTCCCCAAATTGTTAGAATGAAAAACTTAAATTAAGCCGCGTACAAATTGGTATAACTTTCCTAGTACTCTGTCAAGCAGCATCCCTGTAAAATCAAGCGAGGTATTGATGAACTGGATTAAAGTTCTTCCCCAAAGTGAACTAGGGGCCAATGAGCGCAAAGTGGTAAAAGTCGAACAACGCGCTATCTTACTGCTGAACCACAATAACCAAATCTACGCGGTGGAAAATTCCTGTCCCCACCTGAAGCTACCGATGAAAAAGGGCAAAATCACAGATGATGGAGCTATTGTTTGTCCTTTTCACCGCAGCGCCTTTGACTTGGCCACTGGTAATGTTAAGGAATGGAGTACCTTTCCCCCTGGTATTGGCAAAGTATTGGGTGTAGTTGCTAAAGAAAAAACTCTGGCAGTTTTTCCCACTCGTTTAGAAGAAGGAAGTATTTGGGTAGGGTTGTAATAGCTGACCGGATTTGAGATTTTGGATTTAGGGATTTCCAATAAATAAATTATCCGCAATTGTGGCGTTGGGCATCCTGCCCGCCCTTCAGACAAAGGACGGGTGGGAACACCCGTCCCACAAGAAAATTTGGGATGTTTTTTATCTGGAACTCCCTTAAAAATCCAGAATCTCAAGTCTAATATCAACTTAACGCATACCCAAAATTTCCGAAATCGCCGCTACAATATCAAGATAAAAGTTACCTTTCACTGCCCTAAACAATTCAAATTTTGAGTCAGGCGCACCAAAAAAAGGTCTAAGAAACCATCCCAACTGCATACCAACAAAAGCATAAAGAAGTAACCAGGATCTTAAAATTGTGGTGCGGGTTTTTTTGCCAACTTCATCTTGTTGAGAAAGTAACTGCATTCCTTCATAAAGGAATTTAACGCCAAAGATACCTGTGATCCCAAAAATTAACACGTTTAACAATTTAAAAAATTGATAAGAATCTGGGGTAGTGATGAGAAAAAATAGCGTGACTGGTGCAAAACTGAATAAAAGCACACTAATTACTGATACAGATGTGAGTAATACAACAAAATGCTGTTGAATTGTGCTTTGAGAACCAAAGAGAACGTTAAAGAAGAATAAAGTCGGAAAGCAAATGATGAGTGTTAACAAATAGAATGCTGGTAATTTAATAGCGCCGGATAATGCTTGTGCCCAACTGTGAGATGCACCAATAATACCGCCATAGATTGCAAAAAAAATAGAACTAGAAACAAACAGAGAACTAATTTTTTTTTGTAATCTCACTTCCTGACGAATTTCTTCTAAAAAAGCTTGGCGATCGCGTAATAAACTAATCAGAACAGCAAAGTGTTGAATTTTGTAAGATGGCTTTTCCAACATAACAATTTTAGATTTATTCAAGAATATTGAAATCTGGATTCTTCACTCATAATTCATCAACGAAATCCCAGGAGATAGCTAATAGCTTGAATGACGCTGAGATAAAAATTGCCTTCTCTTTCTCGAAACAATTGGAAGGGAGAATCAGGTGTACCAAAAAAAGGTCTGAGAGTCCATCCCAGCTGACTGCCTACGAAAGCATAAAGAAATAGCCAAAACTGTAAAATTTTCTTGCGGGTCTTACTACCTTCATCCTCTTGTTCTAAGACTGAATTCATCGCCTGATATAAAGCCGAAACACCAATAAATCCTGTCAGAGAAAAGATCACTACATTTAACAGAATTAAAAATTGGTAATTGTTGGTAGTAATTAAGAAAAATAATGTGATGGGAGCAAAGCTAAATAAAAGTACGCTAGTGACTGAAACTGCTGTTAATACTAATGCAAAGTGCTGTCCAAAGGTTCGTTTGGAACCAAAAATAATATTTGCAAAGAACAGTGTTGGTAAACAAATTAGCAGTGTAATTAAATAAAGGGCTGGTAGTTTAATGGCGGAAGATAAAGCTTGCATCCAGCTATGAAATGCGCCAATAATACCGCCATAAATAGCCAGAAATATGGAACTACAAACTAGCAGAGAAATGATTTTAGTTGGTAATCTCGCACCTTGGCGAATTTCTTCTAGAAATCCTTGGCGATCGCGCAGTAAACCAATCAGCACTGTAAAGTATTTGATTCCTAAAGATTTCCGTTCAATCATGTTATCCTCACATAGAGATTATTCATGTTTCATCCGAGTAATCAGCGCCAGAACCAAACTTCCAGGCATCAACTAAGCGATGCCAATAATATTGTTGTTCGCTTGGTTGATTACTAAACCATGTTTCTAACATTGGAGTTAGCCAAACTAAGGCAGTGTAAATACCTAAATTGCTGTAATGTACCAGCCAATCGAGCAAACTTACTAAACCTACTTGAGGAATTATTTTGGCAACTAATACAGGATGGGATAAACCAGTTTTTAATAAGGTTTGTGTCAAGGCAGAAAACTGTACGATATCTTGTAAAAATGGCTTGAGTACTGGTGTACCCAACTGTTGCATTTCTTGAAATACCGCAGAAAGTAGCTGGTTAATTTGATTTGGGGGAATCTGCTGATTTACACCAACACTCATGGCTTTTTGAAATAACCAGGTGACAGTCAAACTTGGCTGATAGGGTTGCAGCAATGACAGCGCCTTGGCAGATAATTGATTGGTTTGCAGTGCTTCTTCAATGCCAAATGTTAAACGTTTCAGGTGACGCACCATTGCACCAAAACCACCAAAACTTAATGGAGATTGATTGCCGCTGCTATCTCCCACTGGTAAAATGCGATTCCAAGGAGTTTTGAGAGGGCTTTGGCGGTAAGTAGGAAAAAAGCCAAACAGCGCCCGTTGAAACTTCAACTGGTTTAATGCCACACCCTGATATTCTGGTAAAAGCCGCAGATATTCCTCAAACAAAGCTTCTAGACTTAGGCGTTGTGGATGTGCATCCATGTAGGTAAACAAGTAAGTGGTTCTACCGTCTCTAGCCGGGAAAGCTTCCCAGAAGTATTGACATTGATTTTGCAAAGATGTGAATGATAACAACAAATCGCCTGAGTTATTTTCCGCAAAACCTTGGGCACAACTTCCCACAACCAAACAAAGCGCATCCGGTTTTTTACCTTGACGTGCTTGTCGGCTGATGGGGGAAAAATGTCCCATTGCGTCGAGTAACAACTTAGCTGTGAATTGATTTACCATCACCCCATCTGGGTGAACCACCACCTCAGTGAAGGGTGTGTTTTCTAACAACTTGCCACCAGCAGCTAAAAACTTAGTTTTCAACGTAGCCAGGAGATAAACAGGATCTACGCCGATATTCAGGACATTTTCTACCCAAACCTCCACGCCACCTTGAAAGCCGACACGCGCCGGATTATATTTAGTAGCGATCGCTGTTTGCAATTCCTCCTCACTCAGCAAATTTAATTCCACAAAAACTTCTAACTCTTGACGGGAAATATTCCACTCTTGTTCTCTCCCCCGCAAAATTCCGCGTTCCAGCAACGCCACTCGCAGTCCCTTCACCGCCAAAGCGCAACCAATTAAAATGCCTAAAGTGCCACCGCAGATAATTACATCCCAGTCTACAGTGCCTAAAGGTTGTTGACTTTCTTTAACTACTGTTGGTATGGGTGCGGTATTTTCTCTAATAGATGCGAGAATGCGATCGCTTTGACGCAATCCTGCCAATACATCGCCTGGTAGTTGCGAGAGAATTTCTTCAGTTAAGGACATTTTCGACAAACTGAACTCTACATTTTAAAACTACCTGACAATGAACAAAGTAGATATGATGATGACACTTCCACCCTTGAGATTTTGCACCTGCCCAACCTCCCGCCAAGAAATAAATTTCTTGGCTAATAGCTTAAGTCCACTTAAGTGGACTGAATAACAGCGGCTGATAGGGGTTTAGTCCTCTTGAGAGGACTTTAGCTATTAGCCATAGGTTTCTAACCTATGGCGTTTTTTGCAGCTAGTGCAATATTTTCAACCGTTTCTGGAGAAGTGCAGCAGATATTAACGGCTTAGGGATTTTTGATTAGGTGTATTTTATCCTAAATTGAATAGCTTAGCGATCGCAGGCAATAATTTATTAGCCGCTTCGTATAATGTGGCAACTGTGGGTAAGCCTGTAAATATCCCTTTCAACATGGTGATTGCTGTTTTTGCAGCCTTTTGCTTGGTGGATTCTTGGGGATTTTGACTGGCTTCGGCTAAAGTTTTTACCTGTTCTAAGGCTTCGGCTTTGTCTGCTTCTGGCAAATGTGAGGACTGTGTGATTGCATCTTGCAACTGCGACAACAATTCTTTAATTCCTGGTTTATCTGGTTCGGGGGAATCAGGCAATTGATTGAGGGCAATACTGACATTACCGCTGATGGTTCCCAGGTTGGCAATAGAACCACCGCCAGCGATACCACTAACATTACTGCTGCCTTCTATATTAATGCCGCTGATATCAGACATATTGGTATTTCCTTGTGTATAAAATTTTGGCTGCTGGAGTGCAGTTGTGATCATATTTTTTAAATCACGAATATAATTATCCTTTTCTACTAGCAGTAATTGCTGACTTTGAGATAAAGCTTTGAATTGATTATAAGTAGGTCGGTGCAAATAAAGCTAACTGGTAAAGGTCGTCAGTTGTGAGGCAGTCCGCAAAAGGCGGGGGTCTCCCCCATGAGGAACTGCCGATCTTCGCAGCGTTAGCGTTAGCGAAGCGTTAGCGACGAAGGAGCGTCGGAACGAGCGTCACCCGAAGGGTCAGTTGTCAGTTGTAAGGGTTTCAGGCATATTTACGTTTCGTAACATAGCTCTGTTTATTCTCACCGACTTACTTAATCATCAAAATATTCTGCACTTAGTTGAGATTTATCGCTACCTGCGGCGGTTTTGGCTCGAAGTAAGATTTTATCTTCGCCGCGTTTCTCCATTGCTACGATTTCTAACTCGGCTTCTGGATGGTTCAGTTTGCTCACTTTGAGAAAAACTGTAACTGTAATATGTGGATAGGATGTAAAAAGTGTTGAGCGTAAAGATGACAATGGAATCAAAGCAAGATGACATTACTATTCTTCAAGAAGCCGAGAAACGTTTACGGCGACTGTCTCCAGAAAAGCTGCTCGTAGTGAGTGATTTTATGGCTTATCTGGAGGAAAGAGAAGAAAATGAGGCAACGGCAGAATTGTTAAATATTCCTGGTTTTGAGGAAGCTTTGCGTGAAGCTTTGCAGCAAGCTGAAACTGGGGAAACAGTGCGGTTTGATAGCGTTCGTCGCCATGTATGAACTACTGTTAACTCGCAAAGCCCAGAAGTTTTATCAGGAAGTAGATACATCGCTAGAGCATCGATTCAGTAATCAAAAACCTAACCCCCCAGCCCCCTTCCCTACAAGGGAAGGGGTAGCTCAACTCCCCTCTCCTCGTAGGAGAGGGGTAGGGGGAGAGGTTCTTCCAGGATTACTGAATTGGTGTTCTAGCAGAACGTCTGAATCGTTGCTTTGATCAGCTGCGAGAGAATCCTTATGAGCATCCCAATATTAAACGGCTCAAAGGTTACTTTGCAGGATTTTTCCGTTATCGAGTTGGTGACTGGCGGGTTGTTTATCACGTAGATGAAGCGCAACTTCTGATTACTATTTTGCTGATAGCCCATCGCAGCGATGTATATCAGTAAGTGAGTATCTGTGGCAATGTGCATATAGGGACACGACAATCACTAAATTCCATAGCAGTTTACATGATTACTTTTTCATGTTGTTCAGGACGAATGGAATTCACGGCTATATAAACAAAGTTTCATAATATAATTGAGAGCCTCATCGTCAGGACTGTTTCACATGTATCAAACTGACCCTGCGATCACTTGGTGTGGAACCTGATTTAGATTAGTTTAAAGGAAATATTCATGAACCGCTCAAAAATAGTTGCCATTATTACAGGTGCGATTTCGATTATTTTAGCGATCGCCTACCTGATTCTCGTCCAACTCCTAGACTACCGCGACATGAAACCCGCCCCCATTAGTCAAATTGAAACACCTGCGATCGCTATCTATCAATCGCAGGTTGAAACAGTTATCAGTCAGCAGTAATCAAATTTATTGATTAGTTGGGGGAGAAGGTGGGCGATCGCTATTAGGATGAGGTGGAACCCCCAGCGCATCCTTTAACTGTTGTTCTGTCACACCCAACTTAGCCGCAGCCGCAGCAAAATCAGGACGAGGTGGACGCTTGCCTTCGCCGGGGTTGGGAGGATTGGCAGGCACTCCCAGTGCATCCTTTAATTGTTGTTCTGTCACACCCAACTTAGCCGCAGCCGCAGCAAAATCAGGACGAGGTGGACGCTTGCCATCGGCGGGGTTGGGAGGATTGGCAGGCACTCCCAGTGCATCCTTTAACTGTTGTTCCGTCACACCCAACTTAGCCGCAGCCGCAGCAAAATCAGGACGAGGCGGACGCTTGCCTTCGCCGGGGTTAGGAGGATTGGCAGGCACTCCCAGCGCATCCTTTAACTGTTGTTCCGTCACACCCAACTTAGCCGCAGCCGCAGCAAAATCAGGACGAGGCGGACGTTGATTGTCTGGTGGTTGGTTGGATGGTTCTGGAACTTGTGCAATTTGCTGGGATTTAACTTCAGCATTTGCCTGGTTGAGTGAAATATAACCAAATGTGCCAACCAAAACAGGAATTGTTGCGATCGCTAATATTTTACGAACGTTCATAATTAATCTCCAAAAGTTATTTAGAATTCACTGTTGACTGATGACTGTTGACTGATGACTGTTGACTGTTGACTGTTGACTGATGACTGTTGACTGTTGACTGTTGACTGTTGACTGATATTTATGATTAGACTTGCTCTAAATGACAGTTTGCCTGCTTTTAAAATTACACTTTTGTAATTTAAACAAGAGAATAAAAAATCTAAAATAAAACCATCAGGGAACGACCAATTCTCAAGCTTGGCTTTCGCTCATGAAAAGATTTTCGTTTCGATTCCGAATTGCCCTGTTGTCTGCAACTCTTGCAGGAAGTGCCTTAGTAGGGTTTGGCGCAGTCTCTTGGTTACAGATTTACAATGCAAATATCAGCCGCCTCGATGCAGAAATTTTAAATCATTTGATGCGGGCAACCCGTTCCCCTATTCAACACAGATGGCAGGACTACGGAAACTCATTAACCTATGCTTTTAGCAGGAATGCAAAAACCCCCATTGCACTGCTGGTGCTTGACCCTAACGACAATACACTTTATCAATCCAACTCGCTACCTGCCGACATGGAAGTGAATCGTCTGCTGGTGCAGCGTCTTCAGTCGGCACCTATGCCACCGCCCCCTCCCGGTGAACCACCACGTTTACCCTTCCAGAATCCACCCATCCTAGTATCGCCCTTTATTTCCCCACGCCCACCTATGGCCGTTACGGAACATACAGCCACAGAAACTTGGCGAATTGCAGCAGCTAGATTTCCTGATGTTCAAGTTGCCATTGCTGTTAGTCTGGAAACCGTCAATCAAGACATGGCTGCAATTCGCAATATCTTTCTTGTTTCAATTCCGGGAGTGTTGATGCTGGTTGCTGGGGGGGCATGGTTAATTTCTGGTCGTGCTTTGCGTCCTATCCGTCAATTAACTGAGGTAATTCAACAAGTCACCGTCAAAGGGCTAGATCAACGGATTCCCAAGAGTACCACGGATGTTGAATTTGCCGAACTGATTCGGGTGTTTAACCAAATGCTGGAACGCTTGGAACGCAGTTTTACCCAAGCTTCGCGCTTCAGTGGTGATGCAGCTCATGAATTAAAAACTCCACTGACGATTCTGCAAGGCGAACTAGAACGAACTCTGCAAGAGGTTGAGCCAGGTTCAAAGGTGCAACAGCGCTTAAGCAATTTGTTGGATGAGGTAGGTCGCTTGAGTGGAATTACGCGGAAACTTTTGCTGCTATCTCTGGCAGATGCGGGAAAAATCAGCTTGTATTTAATTGAGCTAGATATGTCTGAGTTGCTGATTGAGATGGTAGAGGATGTAGAATTACTAGCTCCCCATCTGAGTGTGCAAACTGATATTACTGAGGGTTTGCGTTTTATGGGCGATCGCGATTTGATTGTTCAAATTATGCAAAACCTGTTCAGTAATGCCATCAAATATAACATCGCCGACGGTTGGATTAAGATTCACGCTCATCAAACTCAAAGAACTATCTACGTTACCATCGCTAATGCATCAAAAGATATTCCCCTGAGCGATCGCGATCGCATTTTTGACCGCTTTTATCGCGGCGATCCCGCCCGTACCCGCAAGATAGAAGGACTCGGACTCGGACTCAGCCTCGCCCGTGAAATTGCCCGCGCTCATGGTGGCGACCTCATCCTTAATTCTACATCTTTTGGTGAAACTGCCTTCACCCTGACTTTGCCGATTACTAGTTGAGCGATCGCGTCAGGAAAGCCTTTGATTCAGCCTGGAAACATCTCACTGGCAAAAAATCATCAAAGCTATTGTTCTGCCGCTATCAGTTGCTCTTATGGTAGCCGACTACGCCATTTCTTTGGATCTTGAGAACAGTGGAAAACTGCGTAGACAATAATCGTAGTGTCTGAATGCTCATAGAAAACAACGTAAGGAAAGCGGCGAACTACAGCCCTTCGATAGCTTTCGTGAACTACCTGATACATTTCTGAATTTCGCCGGATGAACTGAATACAAGCATCGACACAACGAAGGAACTCTTCACCCAAACCAAGTTCTTGTTCTTCATACCAGATATAAGCCTGAGCCACATCTTGTTCCGCCTCTGGCAGAATAATCAGATTTCTAAGCACCATACTGTCCACTACGAATTCGCTCCTTAGCTGCTTCCCATGAGCTACCTGAGTCAGGATTTTGTAAATAGGCAGCTTTTCTCTTAGCAAGTTCTTCTTTTTGCCAATCAAGCACAGGAATTTGCTCTGGAACTTGGGCAATGCTATCCCATAAGTCTTCAACAAGCTGCAATTTTTCCGAAAGGGTTAACTCAAAAATCTGAGTGAACTCTGCGTTCATACCAACCTCGCTCAGTGACTAGCCATTTTGTTCTAAGTCTATCACTGGCAAAACTGATGCTTTCAGAATGGTGTTTTGAGAAGCTATTGAGCTGCTGCGGCGTAATCAAAAGCTAGTAAGTAGGTAGGCAGGAATAAACCAAACTATGTTACGAAACGTAAATATGGCTCTTATCCTTACTACTGACAACTGACAACTGACAACTGACGACCCTCACCAGTTAACTTTATTTGCGCCGACCTACTTAGCGAATATTATCCCCGAAGAGTCTCCAGATATGCGATCGCATCCATAATTTGTTGATAATATTGTATATTCCCTTCTCGGTAGTAAAGCTCGGCAGATTTTTGGAAATCGGCAATTGCTCCTGGATAATCTTCTAGACTACGGCGGATCTCAGCTCGTAAAATGTAGGCTGAAGCTGAATAAGGCTGGAGTTGCAAAGCTTGGTTTAAGTCTGTTTGCGCTTTGGGGAAGTCTCCCAATTGCAAACGGCTACGACCTCGATTATACCAGTATTCGGCACAGTTAGAGTCGATGGCAATTGCTTGATCGTAATCTGCTATTGCCCCTTCATAGTCTTGCAGGGCATAACGAGCATTGGCGCGATCGCTGTATAATGTCGCCAACTGGGGATTGATTTGCAAAGCTTGGGTATAGTCAGCGATCGCATCTTTATAGTCTTCTTGGGCATAGCGCAAAGAACCCCGGTTATAGTAAGCTTCTATTAAATCAGGATTAATCTGTATAGCTTTGTTGTAATCTGCCATCGCTCCTTGTTCTGCTTTTAACAAACGACGAGCATTACCCCGGTTGCAATAAGCTTGGGAAAACTCAGGTAAAATATTTATGGCTTGGGTATAATCTTTGACCGCATCTGAGAAATTTTGCAAAGCTTCCTGAGCAACTCCTCGACCGTAATAAGCTTGTGCTAAATTGGCATTAATCTGCAATGCTTGATTGTAGTCTTTGATTGCTCCTTGATAATCTCCCAAGCAGCGACGAGCAGTGGCGCGATCGCAGTATGCTTCAGCTAGATGAGGATTTTGTTGCAGTAGGCGATCGCTATCTGCAATTGCTTGAGTATAATTTCCTAATTGGCAATGAGCATGAGCCAGAAAGCCATAGGCTAAGGTTAAAGTCGGATTTTTCTGCAAGGCGAGATGAAAGTCTGCAATCGCGTGGTTAAAATCTTGAAGCTGAGAACGAATCAAACCCCGCTCATAGTATGCTTGTGCATCATCAGGATTCAGCACCACAGCTAAGTTAAAGTCCTCAATTGCGTGGTTAAAATCTTGCAGGTGAGAATGAACCAGACCGCGATTGTAGTATGCTATGGCAAAATAGTGGTCAATTTCTAGCGTGCGATTATAATCTGCAATTGCACCCTGATAGTCTCCTAAAGCATAGCGGGTATTGCCTCGGTTATGGTAAGCTTCTTTGAGGTTAGGGTCGAGTTGTAATGCTCGGTCATAATCGGCGATCGCTTGCTGATATTCTCCTAAACTTTGGTAACTACTAGCGCGACTGCTGTAAGCTGCGGCAAAATCAGGATGCCACTGTAAAGCTTGCTGAAAATCTGCAATCGCTGCTTGATAATTACCTTGTTGATCGTGAACCACACCCCGATTATGCAATGCCTGAGCAATATCAACGTGAATATGATTAGCTAAGTCAGTACTCAACTCGATTGTTTGGTGATAATCTGCGATCGCCTGGTCATAGTCTCCTAAAACAAAGTAGACATTACCGCGACTGTGGTAAGATTGGGGAAAGTCAGGGTTGATTTGTAATGCCCGATGATGATCAGCGATCGCTCCAGTATAATCTGCTAAAAAGTAACGAGCATTAGCTCGGTTGTAGTATGCTTGTGCAAAATCAGGATTGATTTCTATTGCTCGATCAAAGTCAGCGATCGCTGCGTGATAATCTTTGAACTCACCGCTTTTGATAATACCCCTGTTATGGTAGGCTTCGGCATATTCATGATTTAGTTTGATTGCTTGAGTATAATAAGCGATCGCTCCTTGATAGTCCCCTTGTAAATGTTTGTCTAATCCCTGGTTAAAAAAATTCTCCGTATTCATTTAAGTATCAAAGCACAAATAAACATAACCATATCAAACTCCAGGTTTGACTTGTCTCGCCTCCAGACTGGTTGCAAGCAGCGAATTATGCTTCTTCAAAGGAAAAATTCTTCTGGATCAAGTCAAGTTCAATTACCAAACAGGCAGATGATATCAAGTTCGGCTAATTACTTACGATCTAGTCGGTTTGCTTGGTAATAGGTAATGGGTAATGGGTAATAGGTAATACTCAAAACCAATTACCAATTACCAATTACCAATTCCCAATTACCGACCTCCACAGATATCATAAGTGTTTAAACGGACATGATATGACTTTATCATTCCTTGCTTATTTTAGTGTTTTGAGTAAGCAAAATACCTAAATGCTTACTCAAAATGCTTGATTGCTTACTCAAAATGCTTGATTGCTTACTCATTTTGGTGTTTTCCGCAAGCAAAAAGCCTAAACGCTTACTCAAAATGCTTGAATGCTTACTCATTTCAGTAGATCACGCACTCATTTTGGTGTTTTCCGCAAGCAAAAAGCCTGAATGCTTACTCATTTCGGTAGATCACGCACTCATTTTGGTGTTTTCCGCAAGCAAACGGCATATTGGCTTCTAAAAATGCTTGAATGCTTGCTTATATCAGTAGATAGCACAGTGATTTTGGTGGATTTTGCAAGCAAACAGGTAGAGACTGCTGTCAAACTACAGACTGTAGCCGCAATTCCTGAATTGCAGCTAGATGAAAATATAGTGGGACGGGTGGGGACACCCCGAAGTTTGCAAGGGCGGGGGGAACCTGTCCGGCAAATTACTTGTCATTACGAACGCAGCGATAGCGGAGTGAAGTAATCGCAGAGTCCGCAGCGATTACTTAGTTTCACTCCGTTCCACTTGCAATGACATATCGTAAGTTATTAAGCGGACTTGATATCAGTCCCTAAAATCCCAAATCTCAAATTGGTATAGTGCCTGAAGTGAGAATAGGCTGGCGGTTTTTGAGGTCAAAAATACAACCATGTGGTAAAACGTGGAGTTTCAGTCCACAAATTGCCATTGGCTCATCCTTTAAAACTTTGTGCATATTATTGTATGTAGACTCTGACTGATCCACAACTGTCACCGAACCTTTGCCAATCACTTCAATTTGGCTATCCGTCACTACCATAGCGGTATTCTCGTCTATGCCAAATCCTAACACCGCAGATTCTTGAAGCAAAGCTGATATTAAACGTCCCAAGCGTCCGCGCTGAGAAAAATGCTGATCTATCAACACTCCAGGAAGAAAGCCAAGACCAGGAGCAATTTCCACAATTTCAATTCGAGGGTGTGTCTGTGAATGGCCTTCCACAATCATTTTATCTGGCATGACAGCAGCGCCGGCACTGGTTCCTGCTATAATTGCGCCTGCCAAAAATTGTTTGTGAATTGCTGCATCCAGTTTAGTGTCTTTGAGAATGTTGGTAATGCGAGCTTGATTGCCTCCAGTAAAAAATATACCAGTTGCTTTAGCGATCGCTTCTAATGCAGTGGATGAAGATGCATCTCTACGGGTTTCCGTATCAATAATGTAAACTTCTTCTGCTCCCAGCCGCTCAAATACTTTAATATAGTTCTCTCCTACTTCTTTTGGTAGTTCTGTCGCAGCTGTGATAATTGCAATTTTTGCCTTTGTATCCCCAGCACGACGAACAAACTCCCATAAAATTTGTGAATCACTATCTTTGTCTTCAGATCCCCCAATAATCACCAATTGCCGTTTACTTCCACTGACCGTCATAATACCTCTACTTAAAACATGAAAATCAAAACCATAAATTCAATTATTTTGATTGGCGATCTTGTAACTAGCCACTTAGGTTATGAGAAAAATTATTTGTCAGTGAACAGATTTCTAGCTCAGATAGCCAAATCATAGTTTCATAGCCAATCCTATCTATTTCTGGCTCTAGTTCCATTTCCATTTCTACCAGATAAACCCAGCTACCAGACTCAGGGCGGTAATTTTTGATAGTGCCTACTCCACCGATAAATCCCACCATTTGACCATGATTAAACTTAGGCGATATTGAAATAGCTATGGTCATTATTCGTCATTCCTTTGACTTATATATAGATATAGTTCACCGATTGAAATTGTGAAAATTTCCAGGCTAAGCTCACCAAATTTTTAGGAAATTCGGTGAGCTTGTGGTTCACAAATGTTTCGTATTCTTATATATTATGTTGTAGCAAAAAACTCATAGACTCTTCTCTGTCAACAGTTTCAAAGTTGTATCAAAACCTGTACATCTAGAGTTATAAAATAAATATTATCTCAGCTGATAATTTTTTTATTCCTTCTAGCTTGAACTCACCAGCATAAAAATTACTATCCACAAATCATTCTCTCACAAGAGAAATATACTATAGCGTTTCCTAATCACATAAGGTATATAGCAATCCGATTTGATTTCTGAATCACTCGTAGAGGTAAGGGACTGGGGACTGGGGACTGGGGACTGGGAAGAAGGAATAAAGGTGTACTGAGTTTTGTTCTTAAATCAAATATGAGTCCTATATCAGAGCCAACTCCTCGCAAGCGCTTAGGGGGTTGGGGGTGGGGTTCTTGTACCTCACTCAACCGAGAACTAGTCTAAACTCCAGTAATTTAATGTCAATCAGTTAACATAAAATACTTTTGTTTAATAAATATTAAGTATTATTTACATAAGAGATGATTTATAAAGTAAACCTTAAATTGTAGGGTGCGTTATAGCAACGCTTAACGCACCGAAAAAGATGGTGCCCTGCGGCTAATCTTCACTATCTCAAACTCCGAAATCCTTGCATAGCCGTAACACAACGGCAATAAAGCGGGAGGAACATCCACGCCGCTTTTTGCCTCCCCTACTTAATATTTACTTTATAAATAGGCTCTAATTGCCAACAAGGTTTTATTAGTAATAAAAACCCCATCATATCGCTATGATGGGGTTTCGAGGATTGTGTTTAGTAGAAAACTGATACTGCCAGAAGTCATTTAGTAGATAATTAAAGATTAACTTTAATTCCTCTAAATTTACCTCCGTCTATAGTTTAATTAAAGGTTAAGCTGAAAAGTTATCAGGGATACAAATAAATTTATTATTAATTGGAAATAGGGATTTATGATTGCCATTAATTATTTGCTAACCTGCATAATTTAGAGTTGGCTAAAACTCTAAATTTGTTTCACCAACAATCAGGGAATAACACTAAAATCATTCAACTTGATGTTAATTCTTTATATCGGGAAGCAATAGATAAACCTGAAAAATTTGGTTTGACAAATGTGACTAAGGCATGTGTTTCTAATCTTGCTACTTGTGACAATCCGAACAAGTTTTTATTCTGGGACGGCATTCATCCAACAACTGCTGCTCATCGCATCTTGGCAGAAGCAGCTTTGAAAGCCCTCTCTGAATGAATTTACAGCAGTTTGCAAAGTTGTTGACTGATGACTGATGACTGATGACTATTGACTATTGACTATTGACTGATGACTATGAACAGGAAGCTAGAACAATTAAGTGGCTACTGTTTTGCTTCAACGGGGCGTTCGTCGGGAAGAAACTCTCCAGGTGTTGTATCAATCGCTGGTTTGCTGACTTCAACTCCGGGTACAGGTAGCTCAAAATTCGGGCCTATCCGAATAATACGGCTACCAAAATATACGTATGCAATTAGTAATAAAATGTAAGTAACTGTAAAACCTGTCAGAGATGCAAGGACATTGGTAGCAGGAACATGAGAGGCAGAATCTACAGTGCGAATTTGCCTATAAAGCGTCCACGGCTGTCGCCCAACGCAGCGCACAATCCAACCGGTATCGATCGCAATAAATCCCAGAGGAGCCGCAAACATCCAAGCACGCATCACCCAACGCTGCTGAGTAATATTTTCTTGCGAAAGCTTCCCTAATACCCAGTAGAAAATACTAGCAAACATTAAGGCAGCTAAGAAAAAACCAATCGCAACCATCGTGCGGAAACAATAGTAGACTAGACCAATCAGGCGTGGACGATCCTCTGGTTTCCACTCTTTTAAACCCAGTACCGGCTCAGTTAACTTTTCTTTAAATTCCAAGATATATCCTAATGCATTGGGAATCATAATTTCCCAATCATTTTTTTGTGCTTTGTTATTTGGTAAAGCTAGAAGACTCCAATCGGCAGACTGTCCAGCGGGAACTGTATTCCATTGTGCTTCCATTGCTGCCAGTTTTTCTGGTTGATAGCGGTAAACTTGTTCAGCATTCAAATGTCCTACATATATTTGTAAAGGAGCAACTGCGATCGCAGCTGCTAGAGCAATTTGAAAAGACTTAGAAAAGAACGCTGCATTGCGATTCTTCAGAATATACCAGGCACTAATACCACCAATAACAAACAAAGACGTTTCTAGCGTTGCCAAAAACATATGCAGAACGCTGAACGGCATAAACGGATTGAGGATTGCCTGAAAATAATCATGAACCACAAACTTACCATTAACCATCTCTCCGCCTGCTGGTGTTTGCATCCAGGAACTCGCCGTCAAAATCCAAACCGTGGATAAATTTGCTCCAATCGCCACCAGAATCGTAGAAAGATAGTGAATCGCCGGATTGACACGTTCCCAACCGAATAACATGATGCCTAGAAACGCGGCTTCTAACATAAATGCCCAAGATGCCTCAAAACCAATGACACTGCCAAAAAAATTGCCAACTGCTTCCGAGAAGGGGGCCCAGTTAGTGCCAAACTGAAATTCCATTGGAATGCCCGTTGCTACACCAACACCAAAATTGAGGGCATACAATTTAGACCAAAAGCGAGCATGATAATAATAGTCGGGATTGCGGGTTTTCAACCACAGTCCTTCAATAATGACTAAATAAATTCCCACACCAGTTGTCAGCGTGGGCCAAAGCATATGAATGCAAGCAGTTAGGGCAAACTGCATCCGCGACAGTATAACGGTATCAGATAGAAATTCCATGATCACTTATCTTGATTGAGGGAGTTCTTGAGCAGGGAAGCTGTTACGTTTGGATTAGCCGAACCTGGAACTGAAACTACCTTTAATTATGAAACCGAATATCTAGTTATGGCCCAAGCGCCAGAATTAACCACACCCAAGATAGAATCTGGTTGTGCCAAAAGTACATCTATTCCTATAGAAATAGTTATGTGGGCTTATTTCTCTAACTGTGGGAATAGAACGCTATAATTCACTCAACTTTGTAATGTTGTTCAATCTCAAAATCAATAGTCTAATTTCATTATGAGTAATCTCGATCAAGTGCTGGAAGATGCTTCCCAACTTCCCTACGAGCAGCAAGAAATGCTGATCAAGATTCTACAAAACCGCCTCCACGAAAATCGTCGTACAGAAATAGCCACGGATGCCCAAAAAACCTTAGCTGATTTCCATACAGGTAAATTTCGGCATCAGTCAGCCCAGGATGTGATTGCAGCGTTACGCCAGTCTTTAAATGAACCAGAGAAATGAGACTGCTGGTTTTGACCCCAAAATTCAAACGAGCATTCCGTAAGTTTGTCAAGCAAAATGCTGAACTCCAGCAGCGCATTGAAGAAACTCTTCAACAAATGGAAGCAGACGTATTTGCTCCAGCCTTGGGTACCCACAAACTGAGGGGCAAACTTGACGGTCTTCAGTCCTGCTCTTGTGGCTATGATTGTCGTGTTGTCTTCTCCATTGAACTGGATGCAGAAACAAATAGTGAAGTCATTGTTCTGCTCGACATTGGCACGCATGATGAGGTTTATTAACTGTATTGGTATTGACCACAGTGTGTAAGCGAACTTGTCGTAAACATCGCTACACCCAACGCCTATGCAGTTACTACCTGTGATTGAGGTTTAGTGAACAGTTAGGGTAAAGAATCCGGTTGGCAATACTTGGTTTAGGTGTAGCGATCGCTTAATTGAAAAATTGCATTATTGGGAGTAGGAGGCGATCGCGCGATCGCCTGCAATTTTTTGGTGTTTATACGCAAAACTTATGTATAATATCAGTATTTTATTGATACTATCAACCAACTCTGAAAGTAATGAATCATAGGCTACAGGAAAACAAGCTTTGTCGTTCCGATCCCATTGCATATTTACTGTTAGAAAAGCTCCATTTCTCGCCTCTGAGTGCTGGATTGTGGTCACTAGCGATCGCTGTCATATTTTATCTACTAGTTGCATTAGTCAGCCATACTTTGTGGCTTAAAGCTGGGCACAGAGGATTGCTTCAAGACCCGATACCCTGGATAGCAGCCATAGTCATAAATCCCGTAGTGGTTGGATATTATTTGTGGAGTTTCCAGGCAATTAACAGTGTAATTAATAACATTGATGCATCTAATGTAGTAAAAATTGACAGATTAAAGATTGAGCGTATATCTTCATTTCTTTATTACAAAAGATTGCGGAATTTATTCGCCCTCGGTAGCGGTGTTGGTATCGGTATTTTAGTATTCGTTACTCAACCCAATTTGAGTAAAAGCTGGACAAGCTCAGGTTTACTACCAAATTTGAGCGTCACAATTGCTACCCTGATAATTATCTACATGGGTACTATACTGATTCTTAATCTGATTAACAATATACAAATTCTACATCGCATTTTCAGAAAGAAAAATCTGAATATTAATCCACTTCATCCAGATCGCTGTGGTGGTCTTCGACCTCTGAGTGATTATTCGCTCAAGGCTGCCTACTTAATAACTATTCTAGGTTTCTGGATTAGCATTATTAGCTACCAAACTATCACACAAAGCCGTGGGCAAGATTATTGGTATATTTATTTTATCGTTATACTGTATATTTCTTTATCATTGGCGTGTTTTTTTGGGCCTTTACTGACTGCTCATAGAGGTATGGAAGAGGCTAAGAAGAAACTTTTACACAAGATTGCTCACCAGTTCCAAGCAGATTACTCACAAATTCACAATAGTCTGACAGAAGATGCAGAAACTCTGAAAATAAGAACTGAAAAAGTTCGAGAGCTACGTACTTTCTACACAATGACTGACGAATTCCCTGTATGGCCCTTTGATGTCCAAACCTTTCGGCGGTATCTACTCAGTGTAACTACACCACTCCTTACTCTCCTAGTGGGATTACTGCAAAAATATTTAGAGATTTTGCTAAAAAAATAGGTAATTAGTGTAGTATCACTATACTGACCAATGAACGATGACAGTCATCAGTCAACACCATAGCTTTTTTGAAATATGTAACAAAATGCAAAAACCCTACTCAGTCTTGAGCAGGGTTTTGTAAACTTTTTTTGCTAACACTTTGAGATTTTTCTTAGAAAACGTTCATGATCGTGATGATGCTAACACTGGTTAACATAATCAAAGCGCCCATAAACAGAGATTGACCTAAGGTATTGGTGAATTTTGAGTTCTTCATTTTAGTAAAATCCCTTAATTTATTTATTTAAATAAACATATCAGTAACAGCATAAATATCTATCAAACCATCGTAAAACTTAAATTTTCGTTAAGTTTCTTAGTAAATGCTGTGGTATTTACTCAATACACCTAATTAATTCCAAAAAACATTAGTATATTAAAGCACTTATCTTCAATTACTAGGTAGTGATAACCGAACAAAATAATTCACTTATCCCCGAGCGGGATATGCGCCTTTATAGGGTAAGATTAAATTTAATCAAGGTAAAACCATTTGACCGGAAAATTATCATGACAGCTTCCACGGCATCTAGAAACCTAACCACCACTTTTGACTTAGAACTATTAAATCAACAGTTTGAAACTGCCACTCCTAAAGAAATCCTGGCATGGTCTATAGAGAATATCCCCACAGCACTGGTACAAACCAGCGCCTTTAACGTGGATGACATGGTAATTACCCATATACTTTACAGCGAACTCAAGCATCCTGTTCCTGTGATATTTCTCGACACCTTGTTCCACTTCCCCCAAACTCTAGAACTAGTTGCTAAAACCAAAGAAGTCTATAACTTAGATTTGCAAACTTACAAAACTCCAGACGTAGATACCCGCGAAGCCTTCAAAGCTAAATACGGCGAAGCACTCTGGAATCAAGATATTGCCCAATTCCACCAAGTTACTAAAATTGAACCACTATTACGGGGTTTAGACGAACTCAACACAGTCGCTTGGATTACCGGACGCCGCCGCGACCAAGCAGTAACCCGTGCTAATATGCCCATATTTGAACTCGATAATCAAGGTCGGCTGAAAGTAAATCCCATAGCCGCCTGGACACGCCAAGATAGCTGGCGTTATGTGGCTGAACATGGAGTAATTTACAACCCTCTGCACGACCAAGGTTATCCCAGCATTGGTGACGAACCCATCACCACTAAAGTAGGTGATGGTGAAGACGAACGCGCCGGACGCTGGCGGGGAAGTAATAAAACAGAATGTGGAATTCATATTTAATTTAGTCATTAGTCAGTTGTCATTAGTCAGTAGTATTTAGAGAAAGAACAACTGACAACTGACACATATGATTAAAATTCTTCACCTCTCCGACATCCACATGGGAAGTGGTTTTTCCCACGGACGGATTAATCCAACAACAGGGTTAAATACACGATTAGAAGATTTTGTCAATACATTATCTCGATGTATTGACCGATCGCTTGCAGAACCCGTGGATTTGGTAATATTTGGTGGCGATGCTTTTCCTGATGCGACGCCACCACCATATGTGCAAGAAGCTTTTGCCAGCCAGTTTCGCCGTCTCGTGGATGCTAACATTCCCACAGTCTTGTTGGTAGGGAACCACGACCAACATTCCCAAGGACAAGGAGGAGCGAGTTTAAATATTTACCGCACCTTGGGAGTACCAGGCTTTGTAGTCGGTGATAAATTAACCACTCACCACATCTCAACGCGCAACGGTAGAGTGCAAGTTATCACCCTTCCTTGGTTGACGCGTTCAACCTTGATGACTCGTGAAGAAACCGAAAACTTGTCTTTAGCGGAAATCAACCAGTTATTAACTGACCGTTTGCAAGTTGTTTTAGAAGGAGAAATTCGCCGTCTTGACCCTGATGTGCCAACTGTGCTTTTGGCTCACTTGATGGCTGATAATGCTTCTTTGGGAGCAGAACGTTATTTAGCGGTGGGTAAAGGCTTTACTCTACCGTTATCTTTACTGACACGTCCCTGTTTTGATTATGTAGCGCTAGGACATGTCCACCGCCATCAAAATTTGAATAAATCTAACAACCCGCCAGTGATTTATCCAGGAAGCATTGAGCGGGTAGATTTTAGCGAAGAAAAAGAAGACAAAGGTTATGTAATGATAGAACTGGAGCGGGGAAGTGTGCAATGGGAATTTTGCCCCTTGCCAGCTCGGCTTTTCCGTACAATTGAGGTGGATGCCTCAAAAGCAGATGATCCCCAAGCTGCATTGATCAAAGCGATCGCTAAACATGATATTCAAGATGCAGTAGTGCGGCTAATTTACAAACTTCGCTCGGAACAATTGGATTTAATTGATAACCCCGCCTTACATGCTGCTTTAAATTCAGCCCACACCTACACCATTCAACCAGAATTAGTGAGTCAGCTAGCTCGACCGCGCATTCCCGAATTAAGTGCAAGTAGCAGTATTGACCCAATGGAAGCATTAAAAACCTACTTGAATAATCGTGAAGACTTGAAAGATATAGCTGCATCTATGCTAGAAGCAGCAGAAAAATTGCTAGGAGATGATGTGGAAGTTTGGCTAGAAGCAACTAATTCGTAATTACAGAAACTCTGATTAAATCAGGGTTTCCATACTACTAAAACGTCTGACTCAGTTGGTGACTGCTGAAGGAAATGCGATCGCGATGACTCAAGTCAAACCTCAACTCACACTAAAACAATTCCTAGCCCTACCAGAAGGCGATATAACCTACGAATTAGTTGATGGTGCAGCTAAACCGAAAATGGCTCCAAAAAGATTTCATTCAAGACTAACAGGTACAATTTATCTAATCTTAACTCCGTGGGCAAAAAATCGCGGTGAAGTTGGTATTGAATGGGCAGTTACCTTAAAACGTAAAGGTCGAGATTGGGTTCCTATACCAGACTTACTTTATGTCTCTTACTCTCGCCTCAAGAGTGATGTTATCGAAGATGAACCTTGTCCCATACCTCCAGACTTAGCGATTGAAATTATCTCTCCTGACCAAACTTTTGGCGAAATGAGTGCTAAAGCTACAGATTATCTAGATGCAGGTGTGATGAGAGTTTGGGTTGTGGATGCAAAAGCTAAAACAGTGACTATTTTTTATCCCGATGCACGACCTCAAACAAAAACTGGTGAAGATAGTTTAGAAGATTCTTTATTTGAAGGACTGCAAATTACACCCGAACAAATTTTTCAACAAGCGGGAATTCCTTAGTAAATGTAGGGTGGGCATTGCCTCTAAAAATGTGTACTTTGTAACTATAAACTTACAAAGGCAATGCCCACCAAAGTACTCAATATTACCCCATGCCCCAATATCGTCGCTCCTACGCACTAGGTGGAACTTTTTTCCTCACCCTGGTAACTTATCGCCGCACACCTCTGTTTTCTCAGCCAGAAAATGTCTCTCGCTTACGAGCTGCTATTGTTAAAACTCGTACTGAAAGACCATTTGAAATTACTGGAGCAGTTGTCTTACCTGACCATATTCATTTTCTCTGGACGTTACCGCCTAATGATTCAAATTACTCTCAAAGAGTCTCCCGGTTAAAGATTCTATTTACAAAGTCGCTACGGGGTACAAGGTCGTTACCTGAAAATGTTTCCGCTTCCCGTCGCAAACATATGGCTCCGTTACCAGAACATGAGCGAAGTAAAGTCATAATTGGAGACTTAGTAAAAGCCTTGCTGGATGAACTCGATTTAAATTGGGAGTCTTTAGGTTCAACTACCTTTAAGCGAAAAGACAAGAATGCAGGTATTGAACCGGATGATTGCTTTTATATTCAAAACTATAAATTAATGATTGGTAAAGACAAAATTGACCTAACTGTTGATCCTCCTCCTGATTTGGCAATTAAAATTGATGTCACCTCTAAAACTCAAATCAGTGCTTATGAGGCATTGAGAGTACCTGAAATTTGGCGATATGAAAACAGAAATTTAGAAATTAGTTTGCTGCAAGGTGAGCATTATGTGAACTCTCAGACAAGCCCGACATTTCCTAATTTTGCTGTGATTGATATCATTCCCCGATTCGTGGAAATGGCGCGAACCACAGGAATGAGTTCAGCATTGAAAGAGTTTCGGAAATGGGTAAAAGAACAAATTTGAGTAAAAGGCATTGCTCTAATTTTCTGCAACATATTCCCAGATTTTACGGGAGCAATGCCCACCCTACAAGCTACGAGCGATCGCCTGATTATATATTCTCACAGGAGGGACGATATCTTCTCTACGAGAGGCTCTGCCAACGGTGGGCTACGCCAATGCACTACACCTAAATTATCAGCGATCGCTGTTCGTGTTAGCCTTAAGTAATGAGAAAATTATCTGAAATTAGAATAGTAGTGATTATAGGAGTAACCATACAATGAAGATTAGAGGAATCAAACGCGGTCAAACTATTGAATTATTAGAGCAAATTCCTAGTATTCCTGATGGAGCAGAAATAATCGTTAATCTAGAACTTCCTCTTACTGAACCTGTGGAGGCAAAACTACATTTAACAAATCAAGAAAGACTAGCAAAATTAAATCAATTATTAGGAGTTTGGCAAAACCAACCAGAGTTAATAGACATCTTTGCTGAAATTGACCAGCAGCGTCATACTTACCAAGGAAGGGTGATAGACTCAATAGATGAATAGGAAAAACACTAATGTATCTCCTAGATACTAACATTTGCATTGCACTGCTTAACGGCAATCCCAAACTAGTACATCGCGGCGGAAATAGAGCAACCATTTAAAATCCCTAAAAAGCCCATTCCATAATACTTTTGACTTTTGACTTTTGACTTTTGACTTCCGCCTTGCGGTACTAGTACCTATATTTAATCGCTATTTTAGCCAATGCTATCTCTCTACAATAGTAGTTTCAGAACTTTATAAAGGTGTTTACTGTTCTAAACAAGTTGAAAAAAATTTAGAAATACTAGCACAACTAACTGAACTATTACCCATTCAGCCATTTGATATAGATGCTGCCAGAGAATTTGGTAAAATTCAAAGTGAATTGAGGCAAATTGGTAGACCGACAGGAGAAGTAGATGCACTAATTGCTGCCGTTGTCCGTTCTCGTAAAGATATTTTGGTTACGAACAATATCAAAGATTTTGAAAATATACCTAATTTGCAATTAGAGAACTGGTTAGAGTAGTAAAAAGGCTGTATGAGTAAAAGTAGTAAAAGTAGGGTGGGCATTGCCCTTGAATATGTGTACTTTATAACTATAATTTTACAGAGGCAATGCCCACCAAAGTCCTCAATACCACCCCATGCCCCAATATCGTCGCTCCTACTATCAGCTTACAAAGGCAATGCCCACCTCAGTAAAAGTAGGGTGGGCATTGCCCTTGAATATGTGTACTTTATAACTATAATTTTACAAAGGCAATGCCCACCAAAGTCCTCAATACCACCCCATGCCCCAATATCGTCGCTCCTACGCACTAGGTGGAACTTTTTTCCTCACCTTGGTGACTTATCGCCGCACACCTCTGTTTTCTCAGCCAGAAAATGTCTCTCGCTTACGGGCTGCTATTGTCAAAACTCGTACTGAAAGACCATTTGAAATTACTGGAGCAGTTGTCTTACCTGACCATATTCATTTTCTCTGGACATTACCGCCTAATGATTCAGATTACTCTCAAAGAGTCTCTCGGTTAAAGATTCTGTTTACAAGGTCGCTACGGGGTACAAGGTCGTTACCTGAAAATGTTTCTGCTTCCCGTCGCAAACATAGAGAAAGTGATATTTGGCAACGTCGGTTTTGGGAGCATACCATTCGTGACCAGGCAGACTTGACAAGGCATTTAAATTATATCCACTACAATCCAGTGAAGCATGGTTTGGTATCCTGCCCGCACCTATGGGAATATTCCAGCTTTCACACATGGGTAAAAAGAGGCGGATATCAGGCTGATTGGGCTTGTAGCTGTTGTGGTAAGATGCCCCAAATCCCAGATTTCCCAGAGATTGTATTTGGTGAATCGGGGTAAGGTGGGCATTGCTGTGATTTTCTGCAAAATGTTCCTAGATTTTGCTAGGCAATGCCCACCCTACTAATTACTCCTCAAACTATGAATTTCAGTATCTCAGATCCACTGCTATTCGTCGATACATACATAGAAGTTTGTATAAAATTATGGTAAAGTATCCATAAGTGCTTGATACCTCAACATCACACGCGATCGCATCCTCTAAACTTTGAACAAGGGCTGCAAAAGTCGAAATAGGCTTGAATTCTGCTCAAATAGCCATTTACCAAGGTGATTGCGAGAATCAGATTTGTAGGAACATTGTTAAAGATGCAAGTTACTCAGTCAGCTATTTGCAGCGAATTGTCAAGTCAAACTAGTGGAAAATACTGACGCAAGCAATTGATGTCTCTGCATTCTATGGACGCACAGATGAACTCCCATGTCATATTATATGAGTGCGATCGCCCTTACATGATATTGAATATACTCTTGTGCGGCTGGTCTTTTATATAACCAAACAACTATATTCTTCAAGTCAGCTTTATGTGCTAAAAAAACCACAATTTTTATCTCTGTTAAGTATTATCTGTAACAGATTATTTGGAAAAAACTATGTTACCAATACGACCGTGTTTATTAGCTTGCCAGCGAAAAAACTCAGTTGCTTTTTAATATATTGCTACTAACTTGCTAGTAAGCTGTTAAACTTACTTATTTTAATTTTGGACAAAAATTTCAAACTCTGTTCCTCGTTCCTGAATGTATTAGTAATAGTGATATCCATGACCAATTGCTCACTTAGTAACAAAAATTGAAGCCGATGAGAACTTTTGTTCTATATGATGTATAATTTCTAAAGTTACGGTATTACGCTCAAGATACCGTGGATTTTAGGAGTAAATGCTGATGAGCAAATCGCAACATCCGACACAGTTAGGAATTTACCTAATTGAGGGAATGCAGATTTATGTGGTGAAAACTTTGCAAGCTATACAGTTTTGGTATCAAAGAATAACTAAAAGCTCTATACGAAGTTTTGTGTGTCTGTTTTTAGTAGGTACTGTTTTGAGTATGGCAGTCGCCGCCTGCTCTGGAAGCAGTTCAGCTAGCAAAGCCGATGTCAAACTCAAACTCGTTTCCTTCTCCGTTACCAAAGCAGCTCATGACAAAATCATTCCCATATTTGTGCAAAAGTGGAAGCAAGAACACAACCAAAACGTCACTTTTGAGCAAAGTTATGGAGGTTCTGGCGCTCAAGCCGCTGCTGTCATTGCTGGTGAACAAGAAGCAGATATAGTACACCTGGCACTTTCTTTTGATGTTAATAAAATTCAACAAGCAGGATTAATTAAATCAAGTTGGGAAATCAAATCTCCTAGAAATGGTATTGTGAGTAGATCTGTTGCTGCCATTGTCACCCGCGAAGGTAATCCTAAAGGTATTAATACTTGGCAAGACTTGGCAAAAGATGGCGTGACATTGATTGCAGCTAACCCCAAAACCTCTGGTATTGCGATTTGGGAATACCTAGCTTTGTGGGGATCGGTAACTCAAGCAGGCGGTGACGAGACAGCAGCATTAGATTTTGTCACAAAAGTTTATAAAAATGTACCTGTGTTGACAAAAGATGCTCGCGAGGCTAGCGATTTATTTTTCCAAAAAGGTCAGGGTGATGTCTTAATTAACTACGAAAATGAGGTATTCTTGGCAGTAAAAAATGGCACAAAACTACCTTATAGCGTACCAAAAATTAATATTTCCATTGATAATCCTGTCACCGTAGTCGATAAGAACGTTGATAAGCACGGTACAAGAGAAGTTGCAGAAGCATTTGTTGATTTTCTTTACTCAACAGAAGCTCAACGAGAATTCGCTAAATTGCAATATCGCCCTGTAAACCCCACCGTTAGCCAAGAAGTATTATCACAGTATCCCAAAATCGATACTTTATTCACATCTCAAGATTTAGGTGGGTGGGATAATATCCAGAAAAAGTTTTTTGTGAATGGAGCGATTTTTGATCAAGTTCAGGCTGCTAAAAAAGCATGAAGCTCTATCTTGCCTAGCGTTCTCTCATGAGATAGAGAAAGCATAAATAAAACAAATTGCTATCGAATCAATTACACTGTAGAAGCAATTCATGACAATTAGCCTGTACTTCACTTGGATGAAAACCCCTCTATATATTTTTAGTCACTTTTGAGCTTATGAGCTTTCGTAGCCTACTTAAAGATAGATTCTTTCTGGCGCTTTTGATTATCACCTCTGGTGTGACTGGTTGTAGCAGCGCCGAAGAAAAGAAAAGTCAGGTGAGTATTGATGGTGCAGCGGTAGGTTTCCCTATTTCTTTAGCAGTTGCAGAAGAATATGGCAAGCTGAAATCTGATGCTAAAGTTAGCGTTGCTTCCAGTGGTACAGGTGGTGGTTTTAGTAAATTTTGTAATGGCGATCTTGATATTGCTGGTGCTTCTCGTACCATTAGAGATGAAGAAATCAAAAAATGTCAAAGCAAGAATGTTGAATTTGTCGAGTTGCCTGTTGCTTTAGATGGTATCGCTGTCATTGCCAACCGTCAAAATAACTTTGCTAAATGTCTCACTATCAAAGAACTAGCCACAATTTGGAGCGCTAAATCAGACGGTAAAATCTTGACATGGAATCAAGTTAATCCCAAATTTCCTAACCAAAAACTGAAGCTGTATGCTCCAGCTTCGGATACTGGAACCTTTGATTACATGACTCAAGCTGTGACTGGTAAAGCCAAGAATGGACGCACAGACTACACACCCAGTCACAATCAAAACTTACTCGTGCAAGGAGTTTCAGGTGAACCATCAGCTTTAGGTTATGTAGGGATATCTTACTACATTCAAAACCAAGACAAACTCAATTTAGTTGCAGTAGAAGGGCCGACAGGCAAATGTGAAAAACCAGTTCCTGTAGATAATGTTGTCAAAAATATCTACACACCATTGTCTCGTCCCCTGTTCATTTATGTCAGTAAACAATCCTTAGATACCAAGCCAGCAGTTAGGGAATTTGTAGATTTTTATCTAGAAAATTCCTGGAAATGGGTAGATAGCGTGGGTTATGTGGCATTACCTGATGAAGCTTACGTCAAGGTAAAACAAAAGTTGGCTACCGGTGAAACTGGCACTAAATTTAAAAAAGCTAAACCAGGTGAGCCAATCACAAACTTTATTTAAATAAAGTGTTAGTTATTGTAGTTTGATTGTATTCATAACTGTTTATGCAAAATCCCAATTTTCAAGACGATTCCTATCAAAGATCTAGACAGTCACTAGAGAAAAATCCATCTGAAGATATTTACGAAAAGATTATTGCAGTAATCCTATTTGCTTGTGCTTTAGTTTCTGTTTTAACGACCTTTGGTATTGTAGTAATTATCTTTCAGGAAACATTCGGCTTTTTCCAAGAAGTTTCCTTTGCTCAATTTTTTCTTGATACTAAGTGGACGCCTCTATTCGCAGAGAGACATTTTGGCGTTTGGCCCTTAATGGCAGGCACTTTCTTGACTACAGCTATTGCGATGGCGGTTGCGATTCCTTTGGGTTTATGTTCTGCTATTTATTTAAGTGAATATGCTCAACCTAAAGTAGCAGCAATTTTACGCCCAGCAGTAGAACTTTTGGCAGGGATACCAACAGTAGTATATGGATATTTCGCCCTATTGTTTGTTACCCCATTGCTGCGAAATATTGTACCTCTAGAAATATTCAACGCTTTGAGTGCTGGGTTAATGATGGGAGTAATGATTACACCCACAGTTGGTTCCATCAGTTTAGATGCGATTCGAGCAGTTCCACAGTCTTTACGGGAGGGTGCTTACGCTTTAGGTATTACTAAATTGGAATCTATTTTTAGAGTCGTTCTTCCAGCAGCACTTTCTGGAATTATAGCCTCGATTATTCTGGGAATTTCTCGTGCTGTGGGTGAAACAATGACTGTTCTCATCGCTGCTGGACAACAGCCAAAACTGACTATTAACTTCGCAGAATCAGTGGAAACAATGACAGCTTATATGGCGCAAATCTCTGGAGGAGATAGCCCGCGTGGTAGTCTCAATTTCAAGACTTTATATGCTGTAGGCGCTCTTTTGTTTCTAATTACGTTAGCTTTAAATATTGTGAGTCACTGGATTGCTAATCGTTTTAAGGAAAAGTACGAGTAATAGGCATGGCTACAAGTTATCAACGAGATAGTTCTTGGGATTTGTCAACAGAATTTAGTGATAATGTTGAGAAAAGGGAAACGTTAGGAAAAGTATTTGAGATAATTTTTCTGTTAGGATTGTTGATTGGTATATTTATCCTAGCATTGCTACTTTTTGATATTTTTAGAGACGGAATAGCCAGATTTTTGACACCTGGCTTTCTGACGGAAAACCCTTCTCGTTTTCCCGACCAAGGTGGTATTCGTCCTGCCGTTGTTAGTAGCATTCTTTTAGGAATTGTTGTTATTGTAGTTACTGTACCAATAGGTGTGGGAGCAGCTTTATATCTCGAAGAATATGCACCTAAAGCCTGGTGGACAGCAATTGTTGAGATTAACATCAGCAATTTGGCGGGAGTACCTTCTATTGTCTATGGATTACTAGGTTTAGGAGTTTTCAACTATCTGCTGGGATTTGGCCCTGCTTTAATTTCGGGAGCGTTGACTTTATCATTGTTGTCATTACCAGTAATTATTGTGACAGCTAGAGAAGCAATTCGCGCCGTTCCAGATTCTTTAAGGAATGCTTCCTACGGCTTAGGTGTGACAAAATGGCGAACTATTAGCAGTCATGTCTTACCTTATGCTATTCCTGGTATTCTGACAGGGGTAATTATTTCTATATCCCGTGCTATTGGTGATGCAGCATCTTTAATTGTTGTAGGTGCTGTAGGTTTTCTCACGTTCAACCCTGGTTTATTCCAGAGATTTATGGCGTTACCGATTCAAATTTACAGTTACATCACTCGTCCAGAACCAGGTTTTGCAAATGCAGCAGCAGCGACAATTATTGCATTGTTAACCTTGATTTTAGTTTTAAATGGTGTAGCGATTTATATTCGGCAACGCTTCTCGATAAATTAGGGAAGGAGAAGGGGAAGGAGAAGGGGAAAGTTGCTTTTTGTAAGGTTTGATTTGTCAGTACTAAGAAAGCAAATTAAACTGTATTGTCGGGTGTTAATAGTTATCAGGAGTTCATCAAAATGACATATAGCAACAGTAGAAGTCAATCAGATAGTGCCACACTCAACCAACAAGATAACTCTGTGTTTAATGTTGAAGGTGTGAAGGTATTCTATGGTGGATTTCTAGCACTTCTCGATGTCTACTTAAAAATTCCAGAAAAACAAATCGTTGCTTTTATTGGCCCTTCAGGATGTGGTAAAAGTACCTTATTGCGTTGTTTCAACCGGATGAATGATTTAATCCCTGGTGCTAAGGTAGAGGGGAGATTAAATTATCGCGATCGCAATATTTACGACCCTAAAATTAATTCTGTGAAATTACGCCGCCAAGTAGGCATGGTTTTTCAAAGACCAAATCCTTTTCCGAAGTCAATATACGAAAATATTGCTTTTGGGCCACGTTCTAATGGTTATAAAGGTAACATTGATGAGTTGGTGGAAGATTCACTTAGACGTGCTGCAATTTGGGATGAAGTCAAAGACAAATTGAAAGCAAAAGGTACTGCTTTATCTGGGGGACAACAGCAACGGCTTTGTATTGCACGGGCGATCGCTATGAAGCCAGATGTATTATTGATGGATGAACCATGTTCTGCTCTTGACCCAATTTCTACCCGTCAAGTCGAAGAACTCTGCCTAGAACTCAAGCAGCAGTATACCATCATTATGGTGACTCATAATATGCAGCAAGCTTCCAGAGTTGCAGATTGGACAGCGTTTTTCAACACAGAAATTGACCAGCATGGCAAACGTCGCGGAAAACTAGTTGAGTTCAGTTCTACAGAAAAAATGTTTACTTCTCCGGAAACCACAGAAGCCGAAGAGTATATTAGTGGACGCTTCGGTTAAGGAAAATTCTGATTTTATAGAATTAACAGTAGGGGCGTAGGTAAGTCGGTGGAAATAAACATAACTATAGCAATCCGATTTGATTTCTGAATCACTCGTAGAGGTAAGGGACTGGGGACTGGGGACTGGGGACTGGGAAGAAGGAATAAAGGTGTACTAAGTTTTGTTCAAAAATCAAATATGAGTCCTATATATTAACAAGGGATTTGGGTAAGGGGCAAAGGGAAAACCTTTACCCTTTAACCCTTTCCCTTGACCCTTACAAAACTATACATAGTTTAGTTTAATTACACTTACTTACTTACAGCTGTCATACGTGTAAACTTAACACAAAAGCGATATCCCGCAAGGAACTTCAGTTCCTTGCTAATAGCAAAAGTCATCGAATAGATAACTGAATATTCCTAAAAATCTTTAATCTACTGAAGTAGACTTTAGCTATTAGCCTGGGAATTAATTCCCAGGTGGGTAATGTAGCCAAGTTGAAATAATGTATTTTAAATACTAAAAAATACAAAGAAAGAATGCAATTACTCTCCACAATCACTAGTACAGGTCGGCGGAAATAAACTTACCATTCAAAACAGCCAAAAAGCCCAAAATTAAAGCCTTTTGACTTTTGACTTTTGACTTCCCCCTTGCGGTACTAGTCATTATCAGGCAATTTTTCTAATTCATCAGCAATTAGCGTTTGAAAATCCTCATCACAGTGAGTGTGGAGATGAACCGCAGCAGCTAGTAATTCTACTAAAATTTCAGCTTGTTGGTTAGTAGTTAAACTAGGTAACTGAAGCTGGTTAATTAAAGTTTGTACTTTACCGCATTCTGTACCTAGTTCAGCAATCAAAGTACTGAGAGTTGAATTAGTAATGGGAAGAGAGCGATCGCTAATTTGCATAATTTATGACGACCGATAGGCGACGCGGAGACTTTGGACTAAAATCACCAGAGATGCGATCGCCATCAATCCACCCCAAAACCAGTAAGGTAATAATAAATACCGCTGCATTTGCGCTGTGTCAGACAGTCCCAAGCCGCCAGCACTGTAGCTAAATAGATAATTTAGTTGATGGTAGGTACTCACACAAGCTTGTACACCCAGAAATTGAATGGCAAACCCCTGCACCCATCGCGGTGCTTTGAGAGCAATACCAAGGATAATTAAGCCTAGCAGGGGAATAGCCACCAATCCAAACCAGGAACGTACCCAAACTAAGGTTGAAAGCAGTAAAAAACTTCCTAAAATTTTCAAACTTAAAGAAGCTGCTTTAAAACTACGGGAAGCCAGAATTAAAACTGCACCCGCAATTGGCGGCCCCATCGGCCCGGCGGCTGCGACTAAACCCGGCCCAATTGGCCCTAATGACCTGGAAATGCTATAAGTTGCTACACCGGAACCACTACTAAAAATCTCTAATTTCTGAAACTGTCCTCCTAATAGCAATGCCATTAAGCCGTGACCCATTTCATGAAACCAAGTTGCCAGAATAGTAAACGGATATAAAATATAATCTCCGGCTGGAACTTGCCACAGTAAAATAGTAGCGATCGCTGCAACCGTCAACCAAGTTAGCCCCATGCGTTCGACTTCAGGCGGGGCTTCTCTTGTAAGTAAAGGTTTAAAGTCTTTTCCTGGTTCGCTCATAGGTAACTTGACAATTCATTCGTAGTTTATGAGGCAATCCGGTGAGGTAGCCGTCATCCGGAGGCTAATTCGTAATTCGTAATTTATAACTACTAGTTTCTAATTACGAATTACGAAAGTTAGGAGTTAGGAGTTAGGAGTTAGGAGTTAGGAGTTAGGAGTTAGGAGTGAAGAATTGCCTCCCTTATCTCCCTCATCCCCCCTGCACCCCTGCACCCCTGCACCCCTGCACCCCTGCACCCCTGCCTCACCTATGCTAACTGAAAGAGAAACGTCATCAAGTCTCCCTTACCCAGGCTAATGCGATCGCCTGGTCGCAAGCGGTGCCGATTTCCCGGTAATAGCGGCAAATTGTTAATATAAGTGCCATTGGAACTGCCCACATCTTCGATATAGTGAGCATCTCCTTCTACACGAATATCTGCATGTATCCGTGAAACAATTTCCGAATTAGGAAAACCTGAAACATCTACATCCGGGGGAATGCGATCGTTGGGTTTACCGATATGAATTACAGACAAAGTTTGTGGTAATTCAATCTCGCGATCGCTTTGGACGTGGAATAACCGTGCTGTTACCTGTTGCAATTGCGTTCTAGCAACTGCGGGGGCTGGTGGTGGAGCAGCTTGCGGTGCTGGTGGTTCAGGAGGCGCTACTGCTTGCGGCGGTTCTGGTGGTGGCGCTGGTTCGGGGGGTGGAGTAGGAATTTCCTGCTCAGAAACCACAGGTGCAGCAGCTACAGTTGGTGGGGGTGCTGCGGGTTGCGGTACTGGTTCAGGAGTTATAGCCACCGCCGTCGGTGGTAACGGTGAAGGAGCGGAATTCATTCCCAAAGGATCTGGTTGTAAAAGTGCCAGAAGTGGGTCAGGGGTCACTAATGGCGGTACTTCCAGTGGGATCTCAGGAGCGACAGTTGCCACAGCAGTAGCCGCAGCTGGTGCAGCCGTTGAGTGTAGATTAAAACCACATTGACCGCAGAAAGCTGCATCTGCCTGCACAGTTGCCCCACAATTGGGACAGTTACTAGTCGCTGGTAACGGCGTATAACAAGCTTCACACTGGACAGCCCCGTCGGGATTGGGGTGATTGCAATTAGGGCAGACGATCATCGATTTAAGCCTTTGTTCAAGATCATCGTAAAATGGTACTGGCAAGCAGAGAGAACTATACAGACGCTTGGTGCGGTGAGTCAGCGCTGCGAGAGGGTTTCCCTCGACAGGCGACTGCGAATCCGAAGGAATTTCCGCAGGGTGCGGCGGCTCCCACATCGAATAGAATTGCCAAAATGGCGACTCTAGCTTTCGATTTTAACAATTACTTCCGATGAGAAACTTCATGTTGGAGTTCCGAACCTGCCGCCGCATCCAATAGCCACCAAAGTTCTTCTTGAGCTTGAATTAAGCGAGATGGGTAAGTAGAGTCATCTGCTACGGGTGCGAAGACTTGAGCCAAAGCTGCCCGTTTGTTAGCACCAGCAACTAAAAAAATGACGCTGCGAGCAGAGTTGATGAATGGGTAAGTGAAGGTTATGCGGGGGTTTCCGTCTTTATTACCCACAGTAATCAGCCGATCGCGCACTTTCAAGGCTTCAGTGTGGGGAAACAAAGATGCGGTATGTGCATCATCACCCATTCCTAGCAATACTACATCTAAAGAAGGAAATTCTCCAGGCGCGGAATCAAAAAATTGTTGGATATGCTGTTCGTATTCCGCAGCTGATGCCGCTGGGTCGCCTGACAAAGTCGGTACAGCATGAATATTAGCTGCTGGGATATCAACACGATTTAGCCACGCCTGACGCGTCATCCGTTCATTGCTATCGGGATGATCTGGTGGTACATAACGTTCATCACCCCAGAATACATGAATTTTATCCCAAGGCAGTTTTTGAGTAGCGATCGCTTCGTACAACGGCTTAGGTGTGCTGCCACCAGCTAAAGCGATGGTAAATCGCCCCTGCTGCTCAATCGCAGTTTCCAACTTGGACAGGATCAACTCCAGCGATCGCGCAACCAGCGCTGACTGATCCGGTAGAACTTCAACCGTTTTATTCATGATTTCATTATCATTGCTGACTTCCAGCAATACAATACCTAAATTATGGCAACCCCCCTTTTTAACTTTTGAAACTTTTAACATCACGAGATGGGGTTAGTGGTTAGTTGTCAGTTGTCAGTGGTGAGGCAGTGCGCTATCGCGGTTCCCCGACAGCCGCGCAACTGCCGATCTCAAGAGCGAAGCGCGAGAAGCGCGAGCGTCACCCGTAAGAGGTTGTTTGCTTGGAACGGTTTATCATGTACTTTTCAAATCTTGGCAAATATTTACAAAAATATAACAGGGGACACTTCGGGTGAGCTTCAGTGCATCGCTCTTGACACTTCGACCACGCGGTAGTTGAGCGCAGTCGAAACTCAGTGCATCGCCCCTTGAAAAGTCTTTGTCTATTAAAGTTCAGATCGGCGTCAGCCCCCGCTGGGACGCCAGTTGCTTTGGGACGCAAGCGCGATTGTTCGCACTGGCTCGACTTTTCGCTTTGTGTCTAGGTTTTATCATCTGTTGATGTCCTAACCACCAAGGCTTTTGCTATAATTAATTACTTGATTTTTAACTGGCTAATAGGTAACAAATTGTCGCAAAGATATAGTTCACTAACCACGAAAATTACCTCCGGGGTGAATTGCTGAGCAGCTAGCCCTGTGCTGTGGTTCCCAAACTTGACGTGACTAGCGTTGCCGAGTAGGGAAGGCAAAAATGACGGGACAGACAGTTAAAGAAAAAACAACTGACCACTGACAACTGACAACTGACAACTGACCACTGACAACTGACAACTGACAACTGACCACTGACTCCTAACCCACAAACAATTCTTCCCAATTAGCGATCGCTTCTCGCTGGGCAATTAACAATTGCTGAATACCTTTTTGTGCAAAATCTAGTAGCTGATTTAACTGAGTACGGCTAAAGCTGCCTTCTTCCCCTGTGCCTTGGATTTCAATGATTCCCAAGTGCTGATTCATCACTACGTTTAAATCTACTGTTGCAGCCACATCTTCAACATAGTTCAAGTCCAAATATGGCTCTTCCTGTAATAAACCTACGGAAACTGCTGCTATTTGTCCACACAGGGGCGATCGTTCTAGTACTCCTCGTTCCAACAATTGCGAAATCCCATTAGCCAACGCTACAAACCCACCTGTAATTGCTGCGGTTCTTGTACCAGCGTCAGCTTGCAATACATCGGCATCTACAGTCAGGGTACGTTCTCCCAAAGCCTCGAAATCGATTGCCGCCCGTAAACTGCGTCCAATTAAACGCTGAATTTCTTGTGTACGTCCCGATAATTTCAGCAATTCTCTTTCTTGCCGTTGTTGAGTAGCAGAAGGTAGCATTCGGTACTCAGCAGTCAACCAGCCTTTGCCTGTTCCTGTTAAAAATTTAGGTACTCCCTCAGCAACGCTGACAGTACAAAGTACTTGAGTATCACCACATTTTGTTAGAACAGAACCAGGAGCAAAGCGAGTAAAGCCTGTGTGAAAGCTTACGGGACGAAGTTCGTAGGGTTGCCGCTCGTCGGGACGCTGCCAAACCATTGGAGTAGCCTCAAAATTTTCATAGAGTAAGAATACTGCCTTAAGATTACCTTAGTGTCGCAACTCCTCTAGGGTCGTCAGTGGTCAATAGTCAATAGTTATTCCCCTTATCCCCCCATCCCCTCAT
The DNA here is from genome assembly GCA_017164015.1 of Nostoc sp. UHCC 0702. Lineage (GTDB taxonomy): Bacteria > Cyanobacteriota > Cyanobacteriia > Cyanobacteriales > Nostocaceae > Amazonocrinis. The sequence goes on along the minus strand of CP071065.1, from coordinate 4,899,987 downwards.
CCCCCCATCTCCATCACGGGACAGACAACAAATTCAAAATCTTTTGTTCCACCATCTCAGGCTTCTGGTCTCCGTTAATAGTCAACAGACGGCGGCGACGGTCGTAATATTCTAAAATGGGAATAGTGCGATCGTAAAAAATTTCTACCCGGCGATGCACGATTTCGGGTTGGTCATCCGGAAGCGATCGCCCCAAAGACCGACTAACCATCACTGCTTCTGGTACTTGTAAATAAATCGCCCAGTCCAACTTCTGCCCCAATTCCTCCAACAAAAAATCCAATTCCTCCGCTTGGAAAGCAGTACGGGGATAACCCTCCAATATCCAACTACAGGTAACATCAGTATTTTTCAGCCGCAACCGAATCAAATCAATTATCATTTCATCTGGGACTAACTCCCCTTTGATCAAGTATGGCTGTGCGTGGCGACCTAAAGTGCTAAGTTTAGCGTAGACGCTGCCAAGCGGCTTGTCGTCAGACATCGCCTCCCGCAAAATCTCACCTGTGGAAATCTGAGGAATATCAAAGTATCTGCAAAGCCTCTGTGCTTGAGTACTTTTCCCCGATCCTGAACCTCCCAGAATCACCAATCTCACAACATTTCACTCCTCAAGTGGTAAAATTCATCACATTCTAATTATGTTTCGCCCAAAGCAGTCATATGTTTAACAACTTGATATAAACTGGTTAGTTTAGTTTTCGACCCCCAGATTCATAAATTTTTTGTCATCGCCAATTACGTAGTTTTATTGTTAAGACTAGTTTCATGCAAAAAACAAAAATGTCAATATCTGTAACTCTTGACTTGAGGACAAATGTAGTGTTTGACTAAGAATGCAAATTTGTAGGTAAACTAAATTTGTCAAAAACAGAATCAGCGTATAAGTACATTTGTAACTACTTACCGCAAAATCACTTATTTAATTGTAAATTATTTAACTTTTTTCTATGGTTGCCCAGTTAGAAACCCCAAGTGTAAATTCGGTGCTTAGCCTACCACACCCAGTTGAAGGGCTAATACAAGTTTTTACTAGTACGCATCGTAACTTTTTTACAACAGTTATGGCCCAAGCACTGAGAATCGCTGGTCAAGGTACGCCAGTATTAATAGTGCAATTTCTCAAAGGCGGCATTCACCAAGGACAAGACCGACCAATTCAGCTAGGACAAAATTTAGATTGGATTCGCTGTGACTTGCCTCGATGCATCGATACACCACACCTAGACGATGCAGAAAACGAAGCTTTACAAAAGTTGTGGCAGCATACACAACAGGTAGTGTGTGAGGGTAAGTATTCTCTGGTTGTCTTAGATGAGTTAAGTTTGGCGATTAACTTTGGTTTAATTGCCGAAACTGAAGTTTTAGCATTTCTAGCAAAACGCCCTCCCCAAGTTGATATCATTCTCACAGGGCCGGAGATGCCGAAATCTCTTTTAGACGTGGCAGATCAAATTACAGAAATTCGTCGCAGTCATCGCCCCTAAACAAAATGCTCAGTTCACGCTATTGTAGTAATTCTGTTTAAATTACCTGTGAACTTTGTGATTAAGAACGATATCTGGATTACCGAAATGGCTCAAAAAGGTATGATTTCACCCTTTGAGCCAAGTTTAATCCGAAGAATCCAAAAAGATGCTTCTGTAGGCGTTCAACCTGTAATTAGCTATGGACTGTCTTCCTATGGCTACGATATTAGGCTTTCATCGGCTGAGTTCCGCATTTTCCGCCATATTCCTGGAACTGTAGTTGACCCTAAAAACTTTAATCCTCAGAATTTAGAGCCAACGCCACTGCACACAGATACTAATGGTAGTTACTTTATCTTGCCTGCTCATTCCTATGGTTTGGGTGTGGCGCTAGAAAGGTTAGAGGTTCCAAATAATATTACAGTAATTTGCATAGGCAAAAGTACTTATGCAAGATGTTTCAAAGGCGATACTCGTGTAGCTTTGGTTGATGGTACAGCACCAACATTAGAAGAAATGGCTGAGCGCTCTACAGATGGTGAGAAATTCTGGGGCTATAGTATTGGTCAACACGGAAGAATAATGGTCACTTTATTAGAGAATCCAAGATATATTGGCCGAGATTCTCTATTAGAAGTGACTTTAGACAATCACCAATCTATATTTTGTACACCCGATCACCTTTTTATGACCAGAGATGGTCGAATGATCGAGGCTGGTAATCTTAGACCACAAGATTCTTTAATGCCTCTTTACCGTCAGATTGCTCGTGGTTACGAGATGGTATACCAACCGCTTAACGGTCATCTTTATCCCACTCACCGATTGAGTGATGAATGGAATTTGTACTACGGAATTTACGAGGATATTCCTAACACTCATCGCCATCATGTTGACTTTAATCGTTTGAATAACAATCCCTGGAATATTATCAGAATGGATGCATCAGCGCACATTCGACTGCATAATAGCGAAAATTATAATGATGGTTTTGATCCTGATGAACATGGGGAATCAATCCGAGAAGCTATTGCCAGACTAAAACAAAATGCTGAATGGAATGCAATGTTTTCTCAACAGCAAAAAGAAAAAGCTATAAATTTCTGGCATCATCCTAAATATCGGGAAGTACGCCAAAAAGTAATTGAAGGGAGAAGAAACTGCTCTGATGCAACTAGGCAAGTGCATCGTGATGCGATGATTGAGTATTACAAAAATCCCGTAGCTAGAGCCTTAACTGGAGAAATTAGCAAACAAGCATGGGCAAAAGATGATGGAACAAGACGTTATCAGCAATCCCAATTGATGAAAAAATTAGCAGATGCATCAAAGACTCGTCATGAAATTACTGCTGATGTGGTGCGTTTTGCCTTAGAGCAAACTGGTTCTATTCGTGGGGCTGCTCGATTACTCAATTGCGATCGCTCTGTGTTTAGGCGATTTCCAGAAATTATACAGACGTTTAGAGGTCTATCGCCAAGTAAGTCTGTTAAAAATCACAAAGTTATATCTATCAAAGATGTACCTGGTATTCACGATGTTTATTGTTTAACAGTACCGGAAGCAGGTAATTTTGCCTTAGAAGCAGGGGTTTTTGTTCATAATTGTGGGATTATTGCTAACCTAACACCTGCTGAAGCTGCATGGCGCGGTCATTTAACTCTAGAATTTTCTAATTCTTCGAGTGCAGACTGTCGCATCTATGCTAATGAAGGCGTGGTACAACTGCTATTTTTAGAAGGCGAACCATGTGCTATCAGTTACGAAGCGCGTCAGGGTAAATATCAGGATCAGTTAGAAAAAGTGACTTTAGCTCGCATATAGTTTAAAGTGCGATCGCTTTATTCCAGCCAAATTTTAGCAACTTATATTCAAAGCTCAATTAATAGCAAACTCTGTAAATTGGCGCATATAAGGAGAGTGAAACGCCAAAACAATATCTTCTTTTGGCACTCCCAGTTCGAGGAGTTGCGTAGCAATGCCAACTTCGGTTCCATCATGCTGAATCCAAATTTTGCCATCTTTGATATCGAGATGCAGGCTGCACCCATGTGTCCGACGGTTCCCACGCCATCCCGTATGTAATAAGAGGTAGTGGTCACGTTCCGCATCTAGAATAGCTTGTGTTTCTATTTCCTCTTGCGATGAGCCTCTTTTTGCCCGTTCTAGAATTAACTGTTGGATGATTTGACGATACTGTTCTACAGCCATTGGATAATCACCTCTTGTTTTTCATCGTAAACCAATAAACTAATTTGAGTTCTTTCAATCACTGACCGTACAAAACGACGCTGAAAAAATGAGTTATGAATTGACTCGGGAACTGCAAGATAAAGCTTGCGTTCCGGTTCAAATTCTTCAAGGGCAAATTGATAATTGATAAATTGTCCAAGGGCTGTGTGAAATTCTGATACACTAGATCGCCCAATAAAACTCTTAATTTCAACTGCAATTTTTTCACCTGCTCGTTCAGCAGCTAACATCTCTGCTGCCAAATCTATTTCAAAGTCTACATCTCCAACGCTCAACTCGTATGGATCGGCAGTAATTATCCATCCTTCTTTCTCTAGAGCTATTCTAACTGCATCGTGAAAGCGGTCTTTAGCCATTCAGCTTTTTCTGACAATTTATCAGGACACTTGACTGGTAACTCAATTTTATCGTCAGCTAAGGTGCTAACCTTGCCTTACCTAAACGCTGCTTTTCATACCATTGTGCGATCGCAGGTGCCCAATCTGCAAAATGAGGCCACATCAGTTCACACAATTTTTGAATTTCCAGTTGAGCATCTTTCTTATTTCTCAAGTCGCAAAAGTGCAAGAAAGACCTTAAATTAAAACTAACTACAAAATGCTGACGATAATCAAAAGGTACTTTACCTCTTGCATGTTCTTCAGACATTCCCCCTTCAAAATCAGCTTGATAGCGCTTCACTGCTTCTAAACACCACTGCAAATCTGCCGTTCGTTGCTCTGGTGAATAGTAATATTTTTTGCCTTGTCTATCAGTGTAATAACCAACGGGACGCAGGTAGAAAACCTCTTCAATGTCTTTCTTACCTTCTACTACATCAATAAATTGGTTCCCTGTATACCTAAAAGATTGTACATCAAATGATACGCCAACACGATGAGTACGAGCCTGCTGCATGACACTGTGGGGAAAATAGCCACAGTTAAAAACAATCTGGGGATGCTCTAGAGGCCCATAATGACCTCTTTCTCCCGCTAGGAGGCGCTTAACAATAATTTCACCGCTTTCTGACTCCGAGGGCCAAGAGTCGCGCTCATCAAACACGAAAGACTCGGTATAGTCTTGGTGCATCGCGGCGTAAATCACCTGCTGGGGGTTTGGTGTTTTGGCAATAACCTCTACTCGGAATCGATGCATTGGCTTTTAGGAAGTTGATGTGTAGGTGAGACTGTCTCAAAAGAACCAGCTCCACTTGTTCTTTTGACGTGGTTGTGAACCCGATTCACCATGATATCTCTTTAGGCAGATTCAGATACTTTACATAAATTAATATTTTTGTTACAATTTGTTACATAAAGGATAACTGGGGAAAAATTCATGCGTACAAACAATGCCATCGTTGACGACCAAGGTTTGATGAATAATTTTGCGATCGAGCCAAAGGTTTATGTGGATGAGCAAGGTAACCGCACCGGCTTCACCCCCTATGCAGAACTGCTCAACGGTCGTTTGGCAATGATTGGTTTTATCTCATTGATAGTATTAGAAGTATTGACAGGACAAGGCGTTCTTGGTGTTTTGAGAAGCCTGTAAAAACTGATTTTTGTCGCTTCACTCTGAAACAATGTAGAGACGGGAAATTTCCCGTCTCTAAGTTTATGGGGAGTTTCATGCTATTTTGGCAGTAAAGAATAACAAGAGCCGTTTTCAGGGTAAAGGTATCGGATAAATTATGGCTTTAACTACTTCAACAATGTTGTCTTTAGGCACTAAAGCACCAGATTTTCATCTACCGGAAGTGGTATCTGGAAAGACAACTTCACTGTCCACCTTTGCAGATAAAAAAGCACTGTTGGTAATGTTTATTTGTCGCCATTGCCCGTTTGTAAAGCACGTGCAAAAAGAATTGGCACAGTTAGGAAAAGATTATTTCACAAGCGATTTGGCGATTGTTGCCATTAGCGCTAATGATGCCAAGAATTACCCAGATGATGCGCCAGATTCGTTAAAGGCATTTGCAACAGAACAAGGCTTTACTTTTACTTTGTGCTACGACGAAACTCAGGAGGTAGCAAAAGCTTACACAGCAGCTTGCACACCTGATTTTTTTGTATTTGATCAACAACGAAAACTCGTCTATCGCGGACAATTAGATGATAGCCGCCCTAGTAATGGCAAACCTGTAACAGGTGCAGATTTACGCGCTGCGATTGACGCAGTGTTGGCGGGTAAACCCGTGACAGATGAACAAAAGCCTAGTGTTGGTTGCAATATTAAATGGAAACCTGGGAACGCACCTAGTTATTTTGGTTGATATTAGACAACGCGCTATGATTCCACCAAGGCTGATAGAAACTCCTCGTACCTTTATCTGAGGGGCTAATTAGACCGCCTGTCCCCAATTTCGTTACGAGGTTGGTCAACTAGATAAATATCCTCCCCTACGCAATCGCAGATTACTGTAAAGGAGGATATGTAGTACTTGATTATTACTGCTTAATTTCCAAATTGAGGATGTAGCGTCCGAGTTGGACTTTTTCTGCCCATAATTCGTATTCCAAACGTAGATGCTCAGGTAATGTGTGTCCTTTGAGTGCCAAATTGCTGGTAAAATTGCGTAAGCGGATAGGGTCGTTAGCTTGCAAAGACTCAGTTGGCAACCAATAGCGGCTAATACCATAAACGCCTTGTTCCCAGAAGTGGCGGTAACTTACTTGACCGTTTCCTTGCATAGTCATGATGACTCGGTAAGGGGAAATCTCCAGCCACAAAACTCTGGGACTGCTGGGGGCGTAAGCGCTGCTGGTTTTTGGGGGAAGGGCATCCTCTGAACTAACGGAGTTTGCTAGTTCACAGGTAATTAGGGGCGGTGCAGTCAACAGTAAATGAAACCGATCGCTGTCTTTTTGATACAGTGTCCCGGACGTTTCAACAACAGACCAAAATGGCAGATCAGTCGAAATAAGTGATAAGCACACGGGCTTGCGGTGATAAGTCAGCATGGGAGCGATAAGGGCTAAAAGCTATTGAACAAAATCAAATCAATACCAGTATCTCTAGCAGGTCATGGTCAGAAACTAAATAGTAAAACATGCTTAATATTAACTGAATATGCTTATTTGGTAAGCTAACTAGATAAAAATCAAAACAAGTGAAATATTAATTTCAAGAGCAAAAACAATACTTTTTATACAAAGAGGTAAGTTTTCAGTCAAGCTGGTGGATACTTAAATTTTTGTGAAAAATGAAGGTAAAAGCGTCGAAAGAGCGCCAGTTATTGCAGAAGCAGAAGAGACTATTAAGTATCTTCTGAAAGAAAAACTGAACATCAGAACTATTTTTAGTAAATTTGATGAAATTTCATACAATCAAAAGCGATACCATACTAAAGAGGAAGTTCTCAGTGGCTGCATAAATCACTAATGAACTTCTGATATTTTCAAAAACCAGTGTATTTAAAAGTTAGTATATGCTAATGTCGGCTTCTGTTATAACCGTAGAAACTCAAGAAGACCTTTCTCATAAGTTGATTATCCAACAACCCTCTGGTGGACTATCGTTAACAGGTAGCATCCGAGTACCAGGAGATAAATCTATCTCCCACCGTGCTTTGATGTTGGGTGCTTTAGCTGAAGGTGAAACGGAAATCGAAGGTCTGCTTTTAGGAGAAGACCCCCGCAGCACTGCAAGCTGTTTTCAAGCTTTAGGTGCAGAAATTTCCGAGCTAAATACAGAATTAGTGCGGGTTAAAGGTATTGGTCTGGGAAATCTGCTTGAACCAGTTGATGTATTGAATGCTGGGAATTCTGGCACAACACTGCGGCTGATGTTAGGACTTTTAGCATCTCATCCTGGACGCTTTTTTACGGTGACAGGTGATGGTTCTTTGCGATCGCGTCCCATGTCCCGTGTTGTTAAACCTTTGCAACAAATGGGGGCGCAAATTTGGGGACGCCAAGGCAATTCCCTAGCACCACTGGCAATTACTGGACAAGCCCTCAAACCTACTCATTACCACTCGCCCATCGCCTCCGCTCAAGTGAAATCTTGTATATTACTTGCAGGTTTATTGACCGAAGGCAAAACCACCGTCACCGAACCCGCGCTTTCCCGCGACCACAGTGAACGCATGCTAAGGGCATTTGGTGCAGACCTGACCACAGACCCAGAAACTAATAGTGTAACGATTATTGGCCCTGCTCAACTTTACGGACAAAAAGTAGTTGTACCAGGAGATATCAGTTCAGCCGCCTTTTGGTTAGTAGCTGGGGCAATTGTACCGGGTTCTAATTTACTAATTGAAAATGTTGGTGTTAATCCCAGTCGCACGGGAATATTAGAAGCTTTATCTTTAATGGGGGCAGATGTGCAACTGGAAAATCAGCGAGAAGTTGCTGGTGAACCAGTCGCTGATTTACGAGTGCGTTACAGTCGTTTAAAAAGCTGCACCATTGCCGGGGATATTATACCGAGATTGATTGATGAAATTCCCATTTTGGCAGTAGCAGCAGTTTTTGCCGAAGGAACCACAGTGATTAGGGATGCAGAGGAATTAAGGGTTAAAGAAAGCGATCGCATTGCGGTAATGGCACAGCAACTCAATAAAATGGGAGCCAAAGTCACCGAATTACCCGATGGTATGGAAATTACTGGCGGTACACCCTTGGTAGGTACTGATGTAGATAGCCATACAGATCATCGCATTGCCATGAGTTTAGCGATCGCAGCTTTAGTCGCCTCTGGAATCACCTCAATTCACCGTGCAGAAGCAGCAGCCATTTCCTATCCCAACTTCACTGCTACTCTGCAACAAGTCATCCGCTAAATTTGGTCATGGGTAGTAGCAACAATGCATTAATTATCTACTACCTTTTACCCATGACTGATTATTATAACTTATTATTCTCAGCATTTGCATATTCTATTTTAGGACTTACGCAAAACTACACGTTGTAGTGGCAATTCATGAATTGCTGCTACATAAAAATAAGGGTTTTGGCTCTTGTTTGCGTAAGTCTTATATTTATTGAAGACGCCAAATGCGAGTAAAAAATATTTTTTATTTTAATCTGAATAAATTAAATTCACACAATTTTTATATAAACTTCTCAGCTTTTGATGCTTTTAACTTGATACTACTTGGTTTATATCAAAATACCCATGAATATTTGAATATGAAAACTTGATGAATTTCAGTAAAAACCCTTGACCATGATTGCTCTTTTTGTAACTTTACTCAATATGAGTAGCTGAAACACAGTTATACTCTCGTCAGTAACTTTATGGCTGCTGATAGACGTGACACAATAATCACCTACCTATTTTGAGGTAGTTTGTGTGCAAGAGCTTTGAAGTATCAATGTAGCTCAGTGGTGAGTAAATTTAGTATCAACCTTGAAAGATTCACAAGAGTAAGTGCAATGACTAAATTGAGTTTCACGAATAAGTTGCTGATTGCTGGTGCTGGAGCAACATTTGTTTTTGCTGCTAGCCCTTCTCAAGCAGTTGTTATCAACCCCACAAATTTTACTGGATGGCAGAGTGTTGGTAACGTTAGTCTTAGCGATCAAGGAGCTTCACTGTCTAGTACTGTAGGAGTGTCTGACACGGACATAGAGACATTCTTGGGATTAGATGCTGGGGCTTTGGATAGTATTAATTTTGAAGACGCGACCAATGGCTCTGCGATTAAAAACACTTTTACAGTCGAAAGCGGAGATGTTTTGACATTTGATTGGCGGTTTCAGACGAGTGATTACCTACCTTATAACGACTTTTCTTTCTACTCAATTGGGTCTTCAGTCTCTAAGCTGGCTGATGTGCAGCAAGTCGGTGATTATGGAAACACCACATCTCAAACTTCCTACACATTCACAACAGCCGGAACATACACTGTAGGATTTGGGGTTGTAAATTCGCGTGATACCGCTGTCAACTCAAATCTAAATGTTGGAGTTGTTCCTGATGGAGTTGTTCCTGAACCCATTACTATATTAGGTTCGTTAACAGCTGGCGCTTTTGGTGTAGTTTTACGCCGCAAGCAAAAGCAGCAACAACAAGCTACCTCTAAAGTTTAGGATATCAACTGTTACGTAGTTACGTTCAAGTAAACATATAGATGTTAACTGTTGAGTTAAAAACTCATAACTCAACAATTAACATAGTGACATATCAAAAGCGGTCAGTGTTAATTGTGGTATCCCAGGCGATCGCGGTTATGAGGTGCATCAAAATCAATTACAGGCCCTTTTGCTACAATCCGGGTTGGATGTTCTGACTTGTTTGGGTTGAATCGACTTTATTAGATAGTTTAAAAGACGGTAGAAAAAGGTCTTGCTGGAACTATTAACCGAGTTACTCCAATTGACTAAATTTTGCCAGCCCGATTCCCACAAATAACTCTCTGTTACACCAACTGATACAGGCTCATATCCTCCCCATACTCCCATATCTTCAAATACGTTGTAGATGAATCGCTGATAGGCTATAGATTCCCTGGCAGGCCATACCCTCCATGAATCTAACCCCCAAACCGATTGAATTGACCCCACAGCGAAGACTCTAGCACCACTGGGAGCCGTAAAATAGACACCTTGAGCTGTCTGCACTGCTTGCATGGGTAAGGTACCCAGAAATGACTGAGAAACATTAGAAGTCGCAGGAATAGGATTAGGAATAGTTGATTCAAAAATAATACAGTCTAAAAAGTTGGGCGTGCCTGATTTGGTTAAAGGCTGTGCTTGGGGGTCTGGATCAATATGATCCCATTCATAACCAAGTAATTGAGTCAGTTTAGAACCTGCCTTCAAGCCAGTGCCTCTAAAAACATGATGGTCTTTTTTAACTGTGAGATCATAGCCTCCATAAGCATTTTCAATATCCCCTATATATCCGACACCAAATAAACCGCACTCACCTGTAATTTTGCATCCATCAAATGCTTTACCTAGTAAAGCTGGGTCACGAAAACGGTAAGTTGGGGGAAAATTTAATGTGTCTTCCACATAGTTAGAGACAACGCCGCCTGCCATTGGATCGTTCAATTTATAGAGATCGGCGGTTCTGTAGTCATCATGCCATTTGATATTCCAGTAACAATTATTTGCCGCCAGCGAAACGATATGCACACCAGCTTCTACTGCTTCTTTAATTGCTTTATACTCTTTAAAGCTCCAATATTCATCGTGACCACTATTCATAAAGACACGATATTTTTTGACAAAATCTGAGCCGTTTTTATCGATATCTTGACCTGAACAGTAAGAAACGCGATAGCAATTTTTTTCTAGCCAACGAATAGTGTTAACTTCCCAACGTAAAGGGTTACTGTTGACTATGTTGGGGTTATAAGTATTTCCTTCCCACGGGCGATCGTGGGTGATTTGTAATGCCCTTTCACCACTAGAATAAGATGATTTTCTATTGATTTTATCATAAGCAAAAGTATTGTAAGCGAGGTGAGTTGCAAAGCCAAATTTATAAATAATGTCGGATTCTAGAGTGTCATCTCGCAAAATAAAGAATGCTAAACATTGTTTAGTCGTTCTTTTATCGGTTAGCTTCACCATATAACAACCAGTAACCCAAGTTTCATCAGTTGTAATGGTGTAAGTTTTTACCCAGTCATAACGAACAAGTTTTGTTTGGGCATCAACCTGTTCATTAGATATAGGTTGATTAATTGCTGCAATATTATCAATGCTACTAACTAATCTTGCTCCTATACCTCCGTAATACCCCAATCTATAAACTTCAATTTTTATACTGCCATTTACAATTACACTTGCCTTGATATCAATACATTCTCCTTTATTAATAGATTCAGCGCTCATAAAAGCACCAATCTCTAGAGCAGTTGCATAGTTAGTTTTTATCCAGTTTTTAGTTCCTCGTTTTAAGTTTTCTAAATGTATTGGATGATTGATAACATGTTTTCTAACTCCAGAGTTAGTATATAGAAATTTTTTATAATAAATAATATCTTCGTAGTAGTAAACATCTTCGTAATTTCTTTCAGATGAAAGAGGAGTTAATGATGGACTGCTGTCAACACTGAAATCATCAAACCTTTCTAATAATTTCAGATTTTTATTATGATTATTTTGTATGGACATAATGAGTGACTCTCCAGTTCTATGAGATAGAACTTACGCATTTAAGAGACATGCAATTAAAAAAATCCAACTTTTAGAATGCGGTACTTTGTTGCTAAAGCACCGCGATAGATAATATGAAGATAGAGGGCGTTACTTCATGACACGCCACTACTAGTACATCGGGCGCGGAAATACAGCTACCATTAAAAATGGTGAACAAGCCGAGAATATAAGTCTTTTGACTTTTTATTTTCGCGCGGCAGTACTAGCGTTACTGGGCTAATTTAGTGCAATAAAAAAATTAGATTATGTTTCTCAAATCTGATTTTCCAGAAATTTTTAATGCACTATTTTAAGACAGTCGCGCTACTGCTGAGACGACACAGATCAATTGGTGTAATAAATTTTATTGCTTGGGATGAAATATTAGACCCAACATTTGCAGGGATATTGGGTTTCTACAGTTAATGCACTATTTAAAAACAATCGCGCGACTACTGACACCACACAGTTAAATTGGTGCAAGAAATTAAGATCCAAAAGTTTGATAAAACTTGAGTTAACCTAATTAAAATTTGCACTACTTGAAGTGTGTCATGTCACTATGAATATTTGAATGATTTATTTTTTTCTATTCCCTTACAATAATTAGATTTTTTGCACTATCTTTAATTGATGTGATGTATTTTTCCTAATTTATGTCTATTATATAGATATTTGAAAATATGAAAAATAATTAAAAAATGTAAAAAATATGACTGATAACTGTCATCAGTCATCAGTCATCAGTCATCAGTTAACGACAGTAAGAAGAAGTCAAAATCAAAAGCGATCGCGGTTATGAGGTGCATCAAAATCAATTACAGGCCCTTTTGGTACAATTCGGGTTGGATTGACTTGTGGATGGCTCCTGTAATAATGTCGTTTGATGTGGTCAAGATTGCAAGTTTCTTTAACTCCCGGAAATTGGTAGAGTTCTTTGAGATAATTCCAGAGATTGGGATAATCGACAATCCGGCGGAGATTGCATTTGAAATGCACGTAATAAACTGCGTCGAAACGAAACAGGGTAGTGAACATACACCAGTCCGCTTCAGTAATTTCATTTCCACAAAGATAGCGTTGTTTTTCTAATACTTTTTCCCAGTAGTCGAGAGCAGTAAATAATTCTGTGACTGCTTCATCATAAGCCGATTGAGAAGTTGCAAACCCTGCACGATATACACCATTATTGATGGGTTGATAAATTGCATCAATCGTCTGATCAATTACTTTTTGTAAATGCTCAGGATAAAAGTTAATATTTTGTTTAGCGAAAGCATTGAATTGTGTATCAAACATCCTGATGATTTCGCGGGATTCGTTATTGACAATTGTCTTTTTTTGAGAATCCCATAAAACTGGCACTGTTACCCGCCCGCTATAGTTTGCATCAGCCTTCAGATAAAGTTGCCAGAGGTACTGAGTACCATTAACAGTATCAGGAATAGACCCTGGTTCATCGGTAAATTCCCAACTATTTTGGTCAATTTCCGCAGCAACCACCGATAAACCAATGGCATTTTCTAACCCTTTCAATCTGCGGATAATTGCAGTACGACACGCCCAAGGACAAGCCCAAGAAATATATAAATGATAGCGTCCAGGTTCAGCTTTAAATCCGCTAGAACCATCTGTTGTAATTTGTTCACGAAAAGTTGTTGATGGACGAATAAATTTACCTTGTGAATCTTCTTGATCTCGTCGAGAGATCCACTGACCATCTTTGAGGATTCCCAAACCCATATTGTTCTCCTGAGTCAATAGTCAATAGTCAACAGTCAACAGTCAACAGTCAAAAACTTTGGACTAATGACTATTGACTATTACCTATTCAGCATTAAGGATTTTTGGTACTTTGAAAAATTCACCTTCTTGTTCAGGCGCACTGTTAAGGATGGCTTCGCGTTCAGGATAAGGTTGCAACTCATCCTCTCGTGTCACATTACTAACATCAATTGCCCTTGTTGTTGGAGGCACATCGCTGACATCTAGTTCACCCAACTGTTGAACATAATCCAAAATACTTCCGAGTTGAGTGGTGAATTGCTCCTCCTCTTCTGGTGTTAATTCTAAACGAGCGAGAAGGGCTACTTTGCGAACTTGTTCACGATCAATCATGGTTAAGTCAAAAGTCAAAAGTCAAAAGTCAAAAGTCAAAAGTCAAAAGTCAAAAGTCAACAGTCAACAGTCAAAAGTCAAAAGTCAAAAGTCAAAAGTCAAAAGTCAACAGTCAACAGTCAAAAGTCAACAGCTAATAACTATTGACTAATGACTAATGACTAATGACTAAAAGAATACGTCAATTTGCATACGCCCAGTAGTTTTTAACCAGTTTTGGGCTTCAATGTAGTTATTGGGAGCCATGCGAATAGCTCTAATCCAATAATCGGCTGCTTGGTCAAACAGTGCTTCCCCAGCGTCGTTGTCCCCACTTTCTTTAGCTTTTTCGCCTTGGTAGTGGTAAATTACAGCGATGTTGTTTAAGGCTTGGGGTAGACGTGGGTTCAACTCGATCGCCTGGTGATACAATTCTAAAGCCTTGTTGTGGTCGCCATTGCTAGCGTAGATTAGCCCCATATTATAAAGAATATAGCCGCGATCGTTGGAGTCTTCTTCTAGTGTTAGGGCTTCTTCGTAGTTTTCTAGTGCTTCGGCATATTCTCCTTCTGCCTGCGCTGACATGCCATCTCGGTAATAAACAAATGCTTCTTTAGCTTTTTTGTTTGCTGGCAGGATTTTCAGGATGATATCCGCCATCACTGTAAAAGATTTGTCAACAAAGTTATCGTTTTTTTGTGTTCTTGGCATATTTGTCTTTATTTGGGGACTGGGTATTGGGTATTGGGGATTGGGTATTGGGGATTGGGTATTGGGTATTGGGTATTGGGAAAAATATTCCCCAGTCCCCAGTCCCTAGTCCCCAGTCCCCAGTCCCCAGTCCCCACTAAGAGGTATGATACATTCTGAACTGTTGTGTTGAGAGTTATTCACCAAGGTGCTAACTGGATACGCTTTCATTGCTTCGGCTGCATAGGGTAATAATAACTGCTGTAATGCTTCAGGCGTTTGCACTTGGGTATCTAACCACAAATTGTAATCTTGTGGAGCAATAATTACTGGCATGCGATCGTGAATTGGTTGCAATAATTCATTGGCTGCCGTTGTCAAAATTGTACAAGAGACTATTTCCTCTTGGGCAGGCGATCGCCATGTTGACCACAATCCCGCAAAACCAAAGGGTTGTCCATCTTGGAGACGAAAATAAAATGGCTGCTTTTTACGCTGCTGTTTTTGCCACTCATAAAAGCCATCAGCTAGCACTAAACAGCGTCGGTGCTTGAAAGCTGAACGAAAGGCAGGTTTTTCGGCAACAGTTTCTGCCCTAGCGTTGATTAGCTTTGCCCCCATTGCTTTTTCTTTCGCCCATGAAGGAATTAACCCCCAACGTAAATATTGAAATTCACGCTGATCACTTTGGGGGTTATGTAGCACGGTTGCGACCATTTGCGTAGGTGCAATGTTATATTGAGGCGCTAAATCTGCAACTAGCTGTACACCAAAAAGTTGGGCTAATGCTGCTGCTGGCTGGTTTAAAGTAAATCTTCCACACATAATTTTATTTGCGACTAATGAATAAAATAAAACCTTTGATACTAGGATTAAATAACACTTTTATTTTTATTTTCTCAGATAATTAATCATGTTTGGCATAGAGATACAAAAAATATATAAAATATCCTGTTTGGCAACAATTCTTTTGTAAAATATTGTATTTTAGACCATCATCTACCAACACATTCATCAACATTTTTCTGCATGGAAACATTACAATTGTACGATTTTTTACCCTCCGGCAATGGTTATAAGTTACGTCTTTTATTGACACAAATGGGTATGCCCTTTGAAAGGATAGAGATTAACATCTTGAAAGGAGAGACTCGAACACCAGAATTTTTAAGTAAAAATCCCAATGGTAAGATACCAGTTTTGGAAATTGAGCCAGGGAAATACTTGGCAGAATCAAATGCCATATTGATGTATTTGAGTGAAGGCACAGAATTTCTACCATACGATCGCTTTTTAAGAGCGCAAGTGTTGCAATGGTTATTTTTTGAACAATACAGCCATCAACCTTATATTGCTACATGCAGATTTTGGATTTCAATCTTAAGTAAACCTGAAGAATATCGTGTAGCTATAGAGCAAAAACGTGAACCAGGTTACGCAGCACTAAAAGTGATGGAAAACCATTTGAGCTACCACACCTTTTTTGTGGGTGAGCGTTACACTATTGCTGATATTGCCTTATTTGCTTATACTCATGTCGCTAATGAAGGCGGGTTTGATTTGACGAAATTTCCTGCTATCCAAGCTTGGATAGAACGAGTCAAAAGTCAACCAAGCTATATAAGCATCACCCAAAAAACATTCATGAACTCTTGTTACAATCTCGGATGAAAATTCCTCTCCTCTATTCCTGACTTACTCACAAACTACAAATTACGCAAAGCGTTAAGCTAAAATACATCTAAATTACATAGATAGTTAGTAGTCAGGGCCGTTGACCGCTAACCGATGACAGTCATCAGTCATCATTCAACATAATTTTTTTATGTGGAACAGCTGACTAGATATCTGTATCAATTTCAATCAGCTTTAGCCGAGACGATAAACCTGATTTAATTCTGATATGCGATTTGGGCACATCAAATTTTTCAGCTAGTATTTTAATTAACTCTTCATTAGCTTTGCCATCTACTGGTGGAGATTTTAAATGTACAGTCAGGCTGCCATCAGTTTGTTCTTCAATTTTTTGCTGTTTAGAATTAGGTTTAACTTTAACTTTTTTTTGCATAACCTATTCTCTGTAACTGTCGCAGCCACAACCAACCTAAAATACAAGCCAACACATAATGAGGAAAATCCCACCAACTAAAGGTAGAACCAAGCAACCACTGACCTATCAATGTAGCCCGGATCTCTTCCAATAGCGGTGGATGCCAAAGTTGCAAAAACTCTATTATACAGGTGATAATCAAAACCCATACAGGAATTAGTTTGACGGCTTTTCGACTTCTGAAAAACCAAAATGCGAATAGGCACCAAAATATTTCATAAAATACAGCTGCTCCGTAGTTATTAAACCACTGATGGGCAGGCCCAGTGTAGTACTTAAATAAAAAGCCCATCACTACCACAATCAGCAGAGACAGGATAATTAATATTGCTTGGTTACGGTTTTGTAGCATTTTTTCCAAGGCTAAAGACTAAGCAAGATTTTAGCCCTAAACCGATTTTGATTTCTATTAGCAGTGCTTGTCCTTACCGCATCTCTTTGGTACGGCTTAAACAGACTTGCAGACGTTCCCAATCCCGTTTAATCATTCAGTGTGGGCAAGATGTATTTCATTTTACTAAACCCCATGCCGGCAAAGTGGCAGAAATAGGAGTTTCTAAAGACTGTCTGGATACATTGCTTTTCGTAAGGAAAATCTTCTAATTTCAATAATTTTGAGAATTTTCTTATGTATCTATTAGTATTTTTTGGTGAGTTAAGTAGGAATGGATAATGAGTATTTAAGTAGGGTGATATTGTGAAATTGAATTCAAATGGTATCCACTCAACTAAACCAGAGCGAATTATTTCATACGAAAGAGGTCTCATTTCATAGTTCCACGCGGATGCTCCCTTGTCCTCATATTCGTCATAAGCTTTCTTGAAAATGTCACAGTGATATTTTGGAGAAGCCACAAATACTCCCATCTGAAAAATTTCACTAATATCGGTTTCAATTCCGTAGTTTTTATAGAATAAATAAGGAGTTAAATTATCAATATAATTAATATTTTTTTTCGACCATAATTCATACTGTGCTTTAAGTGATCTGTAAGAAATTTCTTTAGTTGGGTAAGAATCTGC
This sequence comes from Nostoc sp. UHCC 0702, assembly GCA_017164015.1. GTDB lineage: Bacteria > Cyanobacteriota > Cyanobacteriia > Cyanobacteriales > Nostocaceae > Amazonocrinis. Next base: position 4,882,267 of record CP071065.1, on the reverse strand, counting down.
TTTTACTCCTCCAATTCTATTCTCTGGAACCATTGAGCAGATACAAGGAGCTATTTCCGTATTAATAAGTATATCAGCATCAATCCAAACGACTTGTCGATAATTTACAATTTTAGGGTGTGAGAGAATTAAGCACTTCTGCCAAGATGCAGATCTCTTTCGAGCTCTTTCAGAGACATCAAGTGGTTCATCGATAGTAATTAAATCATAGTTATATTTATCAGCGTAACTTTTCCAATTTTTGTAGCAATAGTTTTTCCAATTTTGTGAAAAATTTTCTCCTATTGTTAGAGTTACAATAGCTTTATCATTCATAGAATATACTCCTTATATTTTTATACTTATGTCAAGTAGGAAACCAATATCTGCTGTATGTATCCTTAGAAGGATAGTACTTTAGAAGGTACTTTCTGTCAATGTGATCTTGATTACATTTTGAAGAGACTATAAATCATTGCATACTGAATTGGGCCGTAGATTAAGCAAGGACTATGAAAGACTCCTCAAAACTTCCGAAACTTTTACTGACTCGCCATGATTCGTACTATAGTTCTACGACTGGCATAATTTTTTCCTCTAAGCTTATAAAATGTCATGGTCAAGCGGTCATTTTTTCTAAATCTCAGCATTAAGCAAAAAGCGGCCATTTTTATATGACCGCTTTTCTCGCCATTTAGTATAAACTCTAGGGGTTAGGAATTCTCCTAATGCCTACTGCCTACTATGGATATCTTCTGCTACCAGCGCCCACCACACCAATTTTGTGGCGATAGGAAAGTTCGGCACCAAACCAACCAGAAATACTAGTCAGCGTACCAACAACTAGCGATAGTAATAGCCCCCAAGGTAATATACCTGACTCAGCGTCGCCCAACCGCAAAAGAAAGTTAAAGAGTGTCAAGACTAGGATAGAAACATTCAAAATCAAATGCGCCCAGCCAGCGCTGCGCTTGCGAACTCGTTCAATTTTCAAAAAGTCACTCAAGCCGATCGCAGCTGCTATTAAACCTCCACCTAATCCCAGTCCGATTAACCACAGCGAAGCCCTGGCCCAGAAGAAGTCACGGGTTAACCAGTAGCCAAAGTCACTTCCCAAAGCGGCGGCTAAAAAGGCTATGGGAAAAATCACACTCAAGGGGTGTAAAGGATGTCCAGCGATCGCTACTGTACTGGGTACACCAGAGTCGCGATACTCTCTGTCGTCACTTTCAATAATTGGTGGGATATTGGGAAAAGGTGTGGAAGTTGTCTGTGTATCTGTAGTTTCCATAATTGACTATCCTATTTTTAACTAGAGGGTATTTGCTCAACGTAAGCTTCAGCTTGCAGCGTCAGTTTACCTGCTTCTACTAGTAATTGCTTAACTCGCAGGCTTATTCCTTCTAAATCGAAGTTACTCAAATTTAAAATTTCGCTGGTTTGCTCTATCAAAGCTTTTGTCAATTCTGGTGATGTTTCTTCTCTTTGGTCATACTCGACATTTTCTAGAGAAACAGTTTGTCCGTTAGCACTCACACGGGGTGTTGCGGAAAAAGCAACTTGTTTGATTTCATTACTTTCTGTTAACCGAATTTCCGCATTCAGTGCTACTTTTCCATCTTCAGGTAGAGAGAAATCTATATGCTGGGGTGATATTGTCTTTGGTTGTCCATTGACATTTATTTTCTGACTTTGCAGTTTTGAGCGGACATATTCAGAGTTAAAAGCACGATTAATATCAGCTTCATTTAAAACTACCCGCACCTTACCATTAGCAGGTCTGGTAAGCTCAATTTTGCCAAAAGCCACACTCAGAGGATTGATGGCAACGCTGTTAATGTGCATTTTCATTTCCTCTACGCGGAGGTCTTTTTGCATCACCAAACCTTCGCCTTCAATGGTGACTACATCGACTTCTCCCTGAACAAGTTTGAGCGGGTCAGTTGTGACATTTACATCTAATTTTTTTACTTCATCTAACTGGCTAGATAAACCCATCTCTGCGGCTTTATTCAACGCTTGCTCTCCTATTCCTGGATTTTCTGCCATTATTCACGAATCTCCTGTTTTAAGTATCCTTGAGTCAATTTAGAAAAATCGCCTGAAAATTTTATCTATCTGGCGATGGAGTACATTTTGGAAAGTTATCTATCAAAAAGAATAATTGTAAAAGTGATGAGACAAATTGTCACTTTTCTATCCCAAGTAGGGAAGTAATCGCTCAAAAGAAGGAGGAAAAATTCAGAAACTCTATGTCAACCTTAAATTAGTCAAGATTAAGACCACTTTTCCGAGGAGAACTCAAGATGGTATCTACTTTAGACGATACAAAGCGTCAAGCTATTGCGACAAAATTGGCCGATATTAAATTACTCCAAGAATTGATCATTGAAATTGAACAACAATTTTTGAAAGAATCCACCGACAGCGAAGTCTCGGATCGCTTGCAAAAGTTCCTCGAAGATGACCAAAAAAATCTGGGTATTATAGAAACTGTAATTGTTCAGTATGGCAACCCGGCACAACCGAAACAAACAGTTCAACAAGAAGCTGACAAGATTCGCGAATTGATGCAGGGTTCTGAATTAACTTTCTTTGAAAAAGTATCTAAGCACGAACTGCTTAAGCATCAACAAGTAACTAGCGGCTTGTTAGTTCACAAGGCTGCTCAAAAAGTCGGTGCTGATGTACTGGCTGCGATTGGGCCTATCAATACTGTTAACTTTGAAAACCGCGCTCACCAAGAGCAACTTAAAGGTCTTCTTGAAATCTTGGGTGTTCGTGAACTCACCGGACAAGATGCAGATCAAGGTATTTGGGCGCGAGTTCAAGATGCGATCGCAGCATTTAGCGGTGTGGTAGGTAGCGCTGTTACTCAAGGCTCTGACAAACAGGATGCTAACATCCAAGATATTATCCGTTTGGATCACAACAAGGTAAATGTTCTGTTTACCGAAATAGCCCAAAGCAACGACCCACAAAAGATTCAAGAGTACTTTGGTCAACTCTACAAGGATTTGACTGCCCACGCTGAAGCTGAAGAAGAAGTTGTTTATCCCAGAGTGCGTGCTTTCTACGGTCAAGATGACACTCAAGAACTGTACGACGAACAAGCCGAAATGAAGCAGTTGTTACAGCAAATCAAGAGTGTTGACCCCTCTACATCCACATCTGATTTTAAAGATAGAGTCAAGAATCTAGCACTCATCGTGATGGATCACGTCCGTCAAGAAGAAAGCACATTGTTTGCTGCTATTCGCAATAACTTGAGTAGTGATCAAACTGAACAATGGGCTACCGAATTCAAGGCGGCTAAGGCCAAAATCCAAGAGAGATTAGCTCAAGAAACTCAAGGTGCTGTACGGTAAGTTTAGACCGAGAGTGAACATCAAAAATAGCTAAGTGTTTGTAGGGCGATCGCTAAATCCCAAAAATAGGCGATCGCCTATTTCATCTTTGGAACTGGAAGATAAGCTGTTCCGCATTTAAGTTGCATATCTAACTGTGTTGACTGATGACTGATGACTGATGACTGATGACTGATGACAGTCATCAGTTAAGTTCAAAAAACACTAATTTTATCTATTTGTTCCCAAGGTAGTTCTATATCTACCCTACCCACATGACCATAAGCAGCTAATTTCCTATAGAAACCACCTTTAGTTAATGAAGGTAAATGTCTTAAATTAAACTGTTTAATAATACCTGCAATGCGGAAATCAAAATACTTTTCTAGTAAAATTGTGATTTCTTCATCAGAAATTTTGCCAGTACCAAAAGTTTCTACTTGCACACTCACAGGTCTAGCTAATCCTATGGAATAACTGAGTTGGACTTCACATTCATCAGCAAGCTTAGCAGCAACCACATTTTTAGCTGCATAACGAGCAGCGTAAGCTCCCACTCTATCTATCCTAATGGGGTCTTTACCGCTCAATGCTGAACCACTATGTTTGGAATATTCACCATAAGTATCTATGGCGTTTTTTCTACCTGTTAATCCAGAATGAGCAGCAGGCCCGCCTTTAATAAATGGCCCATCGGGATTAATAAATATTCTTGTCTGCTCATCTGGTTTAATGTCTTCGTCTGCAAACACTGGATTAATTACAGCTTCTCTAATATCATCTTGTAATTGCTGTAAATTAGGTTTTGAAGCTTTATTTTGACTGGCGATTACTGTTATACTATGAATTCTATAAGGTCGGCGATTTTTATATTCTACTCCTACTTGAGTCTTGCCATCAGGTGTAAGATAGGTCAATATTTCTTGCCGTCTCACCTCACTAATTTGCCTCGCTAATTTATGGGCTAGCCAGATTGGTAGCGGCATCAGACTATATGTTTGATTACAGGCGAAGCCAAAAACTGTGGCTTGATTGTTAACAGTAATTTTTTCTATTTCTTCGTCAGACAGACTTGTTTCATTAAATAAATGATATTCGTTAGGCGGTAGTTCTCTTAAGCTGGTCAAAATACTACAGGTCTTACCATTAAATTCTTTTTGTTCGTAACCAATCTGATCAATTACCTGTCTAGCTATAGTAGTAAAATCTACATTAGCGTTAGGTTCAAATCTAGCAGCTATGAAAACTATGCCTGTGGATACAGCACATTCTGTGATCACTCTAGAGAAGGGGTCTTGCTGTAAAAAACGATCTACGATCGCATCACTGATCTGATCGCAAAGTTTATCAGGATGTCCCTCGGTGACTGATTCTGATGTAAACATGAAGTCTTTTTTCATAAGTCATTTGAACCACGTAGACACAAAGGAATAAGAGTTTTTTCGTAAGTTATGCTGTGATTTCCAAAGAATTATTAGATTTGCTACTGGCAATAATTTTTAATTGTTTTGTGCTTTCATTTACTAATAAAGGTAGGAAAGCACTACTACCAATTACAGCAGCATCCAATAGATTAATTGGTGCGATTTTCAAAAGACTCCTCAATTGGGGGATAGCTATAGCTAAAAGTTGTATGGCAAAAGAACCTGCAATGGCAGCATTTAAGTAAGGATTATTTGGGAGTTTTTCTTTGCTGAATATGCTGTGTTGTTCGGAACGGCTGCTGATAGTATGCAGCAGCTGCGCCGATGTCAAACTCATAAAAGCAACGGTGCTTGCTTGAGGCCCAATGCCATATCTAGACATGGCGTAACTATAGGCTGCTAAAGTGCTAACGGATATTGTGGCTGACTCAAAAGTAATTCTGCCAAAGTCGGAATTCTTAATAATTGGTTCGTCGGGGTTGCGGGGTGGCTGACTCAATACATCGGGTTCTGGTGCTTCCATCGCCAAGGAAAGACCGGGGAAAATATCAGTTACTAAATTCAGCCATAAAAGTTGGATGGCGTTCAAGGGTTCGCCGATACCAATGGCGGTGGCGGTAGTCATTACCATGATTTCACTCAGGTTTGTAGCTAACAAAAAATGCACAGATTTTCTGATGTTGTTGTAGATTGTCCTTCCTCGACTGACAGCAATCATCATAGTTTCGAGTCTGTCATCTTCTAGGATGATATCTGCAACTTCTCGCGCCACATCGGTGCCTCCTTTACCCATTGCCACACCGACTTGTGCAGCTTTCAGGGCTGGTGCATCATTAATACCATCGCCGGTCATGGCGACAACTTTGCCGGCTGCTTGCAAAGCTTGGACGATTTGCAGTTTATTGCTAGGACTGATGCGGGCAAAAACATCCACTTTATCGCTGAGTGCTGTTAGTGCTTCGGGAGTAAGATTATTGAGGTTAGTAGAATCGAGAATTTCTAATTGTGGATCTCGGCTTAATTCTAATTCTTTTGCGATCGCATATGCTGTTGGACTTTGATCGCCGGTAATCATCACTGTATCAATGCCAGCTTGATGAAAGTCGGCTATTAATGCTTTGGCACCTTTTCTGATGGGGTCTGCCATCCCCACCAAACCCAACCAGATTAAGTCTGACTCGTGATTGTTGCCGTTGCCAGTCTCATCAATATATCCATATGCTAATCCCAAAACTCGCAGCGCTTTCCCAGCCATGCGATCGTTTTCAATTTCAATCGCTTGTCTGTCTTCTTCTGTTAAAGGCAGCACTTGCCCATTTTGTATCCACTCTTGGCATACCTGAATCACTTCGGCGGGGCTACCTTTGACCGCAACAAACTTGTGGCGATCGCAAGTTTCATGAATTGTACTCATGAGGTTACGGTTTTCTGACCGCAGATTAGTTTGCAGTAGGGGATATTTTTGCTTAAGTTCTATAACATCCACCCCAGCACTAATTGCCATATAGATTAGGGCATTTTCTGTTGCTGAACCGATGACTTGATACTCACCATTATTTTGTTTGCTGGTTTCACTTTCATTACAAAGAACTGATACATGAATCAGTTTTAAAAGTTCATCATCAGTATAGGGATTAATCTTTTCTTTCCCTACAAGAAATTCGCCGTCTGAAACTTTAATTTGTCTGGTGTTAGTTTGTATCTCCACCACAGACATTTTATTTTCTGTGATTGTCCCGGTTTTATCCATGCAAATTGTCTGCACAGAACCCAAAGCTTCTACTGCACTCAGACTGCGGACGAGGACGTTATTCTTCCTCATATCTAGGATGCCTAAAGCCAAAGTTGTAGTAGCAATTGTGGGTAGTCCTTCTGGAACTGCTGCTACTGCCAGAGATATGGATGATTTCAACATTTGCACTAAACCATATCCCCGGAGTAATCCTAAACCAAAGACAGCACCACAAATCCCCATGCTAATTAAAACTAGTTGACTGCCGACTTGATCTAGTTGTCTTTCTAAGGGCGTTTCTGTGGCTTTGGCTTCCCCTACTAGTTGTTGAATCTTGCCCATTTCTGTAAATTTGCCTGTGGCTACAACCACAGCTAATCCTTGACCGCCAGTAACTAAAGTTCCCTTGTAAATCATGTTCAGGCGATCGCCCAACGGCACATCTTGATCAGTCACAGCTGTAGTATTTTTAGTAACGGGGATACTTTCACCAGTCAAAGCAGACTCATCCACACTCAGCTGTTCAGACTCGATAAGTCGCGCATCTGCTGCCACATAGCTGCCAGGTTTGAGAACTAAAATTTCTCCCAAGACGACATTTTCTGTAGAAATTTCTATTTGCTTGCTTTCTCTAATTACCCAAGTTGATATTTGTTCTCGACTTTTAAGAGATTCAATGATTCTTTCTGACTGGGTTTCTGTGGTATAACCAATCACTGCATTTAGACCAACAACACCCATAATCACTATGGCATCGACCACTCCCCCAGTGAAAATAGAAATCCCCGCAGCAACCCCCAGTAAAGCAACTGGTAAAGATTTGAATTGGTCAATTAAAATACTTAAATTGTTACGCTTAGCTGTTTCCGATAAAACATTTGACCCATATTTATGCAGGTTTGCGACGGCAGATTCATGGGTTAATCCTAATGTTGAAGTATTGAATCTGTCTAGAATCCTATCTGCTGCCATTAAATGCCAATTTTCTTGCCTTTGTTCTTTGGTATTGACAACAGATTGTCTAGCTTTTGGTATTTTTTTGTTTTTTATTCTCTGAGTTGTTTGAAATTTATTTTGAAAATCTAATACGGCTTGATGAATTAAAGACGCAATTTTATTAATGTTATTTTCTGGCTGAAAAATCACCAGAATATTGCTGGTTAACGAATTTGCCGAAACATAAGTGATTTCGGGATTATTAGAGAGCGATCGCTCTAGATAGTCTTTCAAAGATGGCGAACGATAAAGTTCATTTACTTTGTATCTTGCTCTGCCTTTAACCCTGGTATGTATTGCTTTCATCACAGCAAATTTTGCTCCTGATAATGCCCCTGTTTAATTGTAATTTCAAATGTTTTTTCTGAAGTAATATCCCACAATAATTAAACCCCTCACTAGTCGCATCAGTCCTAAGTTACATAGGGATTTTAAATAGAGTCTTCTATGAATTATTAATTGTATCTCAAAAAATATTTCAAATTTTGAATGTAATCTTTTTTAATTTTTCTTTGCATATAATATTTACATAAATCAAAATACATACAGCAGATATCGCTCAAGAGCGAATATCTCTATAGGTAGAAGTAAAAGAATATTAACTAGAGCAGAACTACTTCTCTAGGTTCAAGAAAATTAACTTCAAAAACGCTAACACTATAAAAGAGTAGAAAAGCCATTGAAATTGGCTGTAATCAATAACTCTCATTCAAGAAAAAAGCATAGAGAAGTATAAGTAAATGACAACCACTACAGACCAAAACCAGCAGATTCAGAAGCTGCGTGAACTCATAGCAGACATTGACGCGGGCATGTTGACCACAGTAGATGATGATGGCAGCTTGCATAGTTGTCCCATGTTGAAGAATAACGATATAGACTCTGATGGTGTACTCTGGTTCTTCATTTATGGTAGTTCCCATAAAGCAGCTGAGATTTCACACAATCAGCAAGTGAATGTGAGCTTCGTGTCACCTGATAGGCAGCGATATATTTCTGTATCAGGTACAGCGCAACTAGTGAAAGACCGCAACAAAATGCAAGAGAAATGGCAGCCAGAATTGCAAACCTGGTTTCCCCAAGGTATAGACGAACCTGATATTACTTTGCTCAAAGTAAATATCAACAAGGCTGATTATTGGGATAGTCACTCAAGCTATAAGCCACAAGCAATTAATTTATAGACATTATCAAACCGTTAACAGGCGGAATTTTGTTAAGGATTTCCAAAAAATATCTCAAATCTTCTTGTGGGATGGGTGTCCCCACCCGTCCTTGTCTCAAGGGCGGGCAAGATGCCCACCCCACAATTGTGGATAAATTTATTTCTTGGAAATCCCTTAGTGATTAGGAAATTTAAGTATTGTTAGGTCAACAAGTTAATGGCAGATAAAAACGACGAAACTGCTCAAAAGCATCTACCTTTAGAAGTAAAACGACGCCAGTTTTTACAGGGGCTAGGCTTTATTGGTGCAGGCGCAGGGGCAATTTTTAGCGATCGCATCCTCAATGGCAATTCCCACGCCGAAGCCGCACAAGTAGAAGAATTATCTGCAACTCCCATCAATAGCCAAAGCACAGGTGAAATTAAGAGCCGTCCTTTGGGAAAAACAGGGGTGTCAGTGTCAGCCATTGGGCTGGGTGGTGCGACTTTAGGGCAAGCAAAGAACAAACAAGAGGCGATTCGGATCATCCACGAAGCCATTGATAACGGCATCACCTTCATGGATAACGCCTGGGAGTATAACCAGCACCGCAGTGAAGAATGGATGGGAGAGGCATTGCAAGGACGACGGGATAAAGTATTTTTAATGACCAAAGTTTGTACCCACGGACGCGATCGCAAAGTGGCAATGCAACAACTTGAAGAATCCCTACGCCGCCTCAAAACTGACCACCTTGATTTGTGGCAAATCCACGAAGTTGTTTACTACAACGATCCGGAAATGATATTCCGTACCAACGGGGCAATTGAAGCTTTAGATCAAGCCAAGAAAGAGGGTAAAGTCAGGTTCGTGGGCTTTACAGGTCATAAAGACCCAGCCATTCATCTGAAGATGCTTTCTTACAATTACCCGTTTGATACAGTACAATTACCGCTGAATTGTTTTGATGCCACCTTTAAAAGCTTTGAACAACAGGTTTTACCAGAACTCAACAAACGGGGAATTGCCGCCATTGGGATGAAAAGCCTCAGTGGAAATGGTGATGCCATCAAAAAAGGCATCCTAACACCACAAGAAGCCATACGGTATGTCATGAGTTTACCAATTGCTACCCTGGTCAGCGGCATTGATTCCTTAGCTGTGCTGCGTCAGAACTTAGCCATTGCCCGTGGCTTTCAACCAATGCAAGCACAACAAATGCAAGCTTTGCGCGATCGCTGTGCCCAATATGCTGCTGATGGGCGTTTTGAACTATTCAAATCCTCCAAAAAATTTGATGCAGACGAAGGCAGAATTCAGCATGGCTTCCCACCTCAAAGTCAAGTTGCAAGTTAGGGATTGGGGAGTAGGGGGGATGAGGGGGATGAGGGGGATGAGGGAGATGAGGGAGATGAGGGAGATGACGGGGATGACGGGGATGAGGGAGAATAATGATTATTTGCTTACTCCTTCATCTTCCCCCGCTCCCCTGCTCCCCTACCTGCCTCTTATTGTTGAGTGATTCATGACATTACAAGATTTTCAGGTTGACGATCGCGATATCAGTGATGCAGCTCTGTCTCATTATTTAGAATCTGAAGCGATCGCTGTTGATACCGAAACTATGGGATTGTTACCCCAACGCGATCGCTTGTGTCTTGTGCAGCTATGCAACCCACAGGGCAATGTCACAGCTATTCGCATTGCAAAAGGGCAAAAAAGTGCCCCAAACCTCCAAAAATTGTTAGAAGCAGCAAATGTAGTTAAAATATTTCACTTTGCTCGTTTTGATATTGCGACTTTACGCTACAACCTGGGGATTAAAGTTCAGCCGATTTTTTGCACCAAGATTGCTAGTAAGTTAGCCCGTACTTACACCAATCGCCACGGACTCAAAGATGTGGTGCAAGAATTGGAACAAGTAGAACTAGATAAAAGCTCTCAAAGTTCTGATTGGGGCAATGCTGTTAATTTAACTGAAGCCCAACTGAATTACGCTGCCAATGATGTACGCTATTTACTCAGTGTGCAACATAAATTAATAGAAATGCTTAAACGAGAAGATCGTTGGGAACTTGCTCAAGAATGCTTTCAAGTTCTACCAACGATAGTTTCCTTAGACCTTTTGCAATTCAAAGACTTATTTGAACACTAAGGGTAGGTGTCAGTTGTCAGTTGTCAGTTGTTAGTTGTTAGTTGTTTGTCTTTAACCACTGACCACTGACCACTGACCACTGACCATTGACCATTGACCATTGACCACTGACCACTGACCATTGACCATTGACCACTGACTATTGATTATTTTCAGAATCACGAGTCGCTTCTTTCAACTGGTCAGCTGCCTTTTGTACATTTTCTTGCACATTATCTTTAAGGTTTTCTAAACCTTCTTTTGCCTTAGATACCACATTAGGCTTATCTGCATCTGCCCGATTTCTGGATTCAACAGTGTTTGGATCGGGGCCAGGAACTGTCTTTTGCTGATTTTCTAAGTGATCTTTGACGCGAGAAACGACATTGTATTCATCTGCACCGCCGGTAGTTCTGGATTCAATAATTCCTTCTGTTGGCCCTCCAATTGCCTTCCATGCAGCTAAACCACCTTTGAGTTCAGATACATGCACAAATCCAGCAGAACGCAGTGCTTGTACAGCTTGGGCTGTTTGTTCTTCATTTGCCCCGTAAACATAAATATCACGGCTTTTATCGATTGATGATGAGGCTCGATCTACTAGGTCATCTGTTGGCATTGGCATTGAACCCAAGATGTGACCTTCGTTGTAGCTGTTGCGATCGCGTACATCTAGTATTGTAAAAGCCGGTTCGCCCCATTCTAAACGAGACTTCAGCACATGAACGTCAGACTGCGAATTTATTGGTGGCTGTTCGGGAATTATATTGCCTAGTAAATTGTTACTCATAGCTATCACTCGCTGATTTACATTAATCGCAATTTAGCTAATTTTACAAATTAAATTGCTCTTTCCTTGGTATGAATCCTCTGAAAATCTCTCTTATGGTAGATTAGTTCTTTATCATATTTGATATTAATTAATCAATTCATCAAAAAATATATTTTTCTCACTCTATTTGAATAGATTTAATTTCAAATTATCAGTTGAAAAAATCCTGAACTAAGGACGTTGAGTGCAGTTTTTTATTTCTTTTGGTAGATCAGCGATCGCTAACAACATTGTTCCCTCAATTTCCTGCCGTACTAATGGAGTTAAACTTGCGGTCTTATTGAGACAATCTACTAGTAATTTGTTGGCATCATAATATTGTTGAAGCAATTGTATTTGCTGTTTATTGAACTGCCAATCATAACCAATATTACGACATTTAATGAATAAAGTTCTTAATTTATCACCCCAGACTTTACCGTTAACCTGCCACCAAAGTCGAAATTTCTTGTGATGGCTTTGTGTAGAAGGTAATTGTTTTTTGAGTTTTTGCATCTCTTGCTTGAATTCAGGTTCTAATATCAGTTCAAGAGCCTCATCAAAGGCAATGCTAAGAGCATGAGTATGGTCTATAATCAGGGCATCATTAACTCTATGCTCAACAGCAAAGTTAAGCTCAACAGCACAGGTAAGAGTACTAGTCAGAAATTCGTCAAGGGCAAGGTCAGGGTTAAAGGCTATGGTACCAACAAGGGCACGTTCAAGCTCATAGCTATGAGTATGAATAACGCGAGCGCAAACGAAGTAAAAAGCACGAACAGCCACTGGTTTGTAGCTAGTAGAGACAGAAAGAGATTTATGATATAACCAAATCAAAAATTCTTGTATCTTCTCATCACCAGCCACTAGCATATCAATCTTATACTTCATTAAACTGAGCATTTCATTAGCATTTGGTAGCATACTAACGGTTAGCAAAAATATATTGCGCCAACGTGCTTCATTTATGTGAGTGACTAGAGTTTGCCAAGTTTGGTTTTGGGGATTTTCAATGATATTTTTAGCTGCTAAATATTCGTGCAATGTTAAATGAGAAAACGAGTAAATTAAGCGCGATCGCTCTACCAATAAACCATTTTGCGCTTCTATTGCCTTCAGCACTGTTTCACTATCTGGCTGCAACTGCAATGTATCTGAATGCAGATTAGGTAACGTCACCAGATAGTTAGTAATCAATTGCTGAATTTTTTCTTGCGTTAAAAAATATTTTCCTTGTTCAAAAGTAATGGCAGCAAGTTGATAAAGTAGCTTTTTTGTCTCAGCTAAAGTTAAATTATATCCAACCTGCCTCCGTATAATACCTCTAATTTCATCCCACTTGAATAGTAGAATATTTAAAGCCTGTTCATATAACTTGGGTAGATTAGCTGGAAATTCAGCTTTTACTTGAAATATTAAACAAATTAGATGTAGTAAAAGTGGTGTGGTAGCCAATTCTCGGATTTGCTGATTTTCTGGCAGATTTAGTTGATGAATAAATAAATTACCTGTGGCTTCTCCATCTTCTCTGGAATGATGAGCAACTGCAACGAACCAGTTTTTAACAAAAGTTTCAACTTGTTCATAGTCAAAATCTGCAATCTCAACTTCAGTAAATCCCTGAAACCTGTATTTTTGAGCAGCAATCCGACAAGTAATAACAAACTGATTTTTGTAATAAAATTGGGTAAATCTGCGTATTTCTCTTGTAACTTGATCTGCCTGTTCTAATGGCACTTCATCCAATCCATCTAGTAAAATCAAGGCTTTACCTTTAGTCAGTATAGTTGCAGTTGATTGTTCTTCAATACCACAATTGATAAATTCTTGGGTGATGTGTTTAAATAAAGTGAATTCATTTTCATCTTGGGCATCTTCAGCAAATTCTTTCAGCCTGAGAAAAATTGCTATATGCTGTGGCTGAAGTTCACCTTGATTGCAAGCGATCGCTAGATACTGTAAAAATATGGTTTTACCCGATCCTGGCTTACCCAGCACCATTAGCTTCGAGTAACGAGATACAGCTTCTAACCCTGGTAATTTTCTCTGATGGTTTCCTGCTGCAAATCGTTTCAAGTTGGACTCAGGACTGTTAAAGTTCTGCAACAAATCGGGAATTTCTAGCCATTGCTGACAAGTTAATTGCTCCAAAAAGCTGACATTAGTGTAAATATCAACTAATGAAATTGCCTGAGCAATATCCAACATTTGCACAGTGCTACATTGGTCTTGGATTTTGTCTAGCCGCTTTTGGCGGATTTCCTGCACCAGTGCATCAAGGTCAAAACTGTTAGGCTGTACTTTATTAGTTGCCTCGGATGCTAAATCTTCTGGTAAGCCGGCAACCTTTTGCCAGGATAACCCAAGCTGTTGGCAAATTTGCACAAAACAACTGCGGGATACTGGTTCCCCAGCAAAAAACTTAGAAACTGGTTGGCGTGTGATACCCAAAGCTGTTGCTAACTTGTATTGGCTTAAGGTTTTGTCAATTAAAGCTGTTTTTGCTGCTCTGATGCCTTCTGGTGAAGCTCTCAATCCTTGGCTTGTCATACTTCAGCTTATATAGTTAAATATCATGCTCTTAAGACAGTAATTTTACGTAAATATTTTGACGCATATTCCTATCTCCCGAAACAGGCTTTCCTATCGGGTTAGTTAAAATCAGCTATGGTTCAAGAGTGAAAATTGAGATAGTTTCTGCGCTTGTTTATGAGCTAGTAGTTTTAGTCTATTTGTGGCTAAAGGACTTTTAAACAAAGAGCAGCCTAAGAAGAATTTGATACTCGTGTTCGGTGCAGGAATTGGATAATTTATTTTTTCTAGTTCCCTAAAGTTAAATTTTTCTTAACTACGAAGATTAATAACTATACTATTAAATTCAAAAAACATACCAAAGTTATACAAAACTTATACATATGGTATGCATCATAATAGCTGAATTTTTCATAAATTTCATACAAAATTAAGTAAAGCTAAGTACTACAGTGGCAATGTCTGGCGACAAGCTGCTTTAAGTCTACCTACTCAACTGAGCTAGGCAGGAATAAACATCCCCAAAGCACATCCAGCTATACACTCCTTGATAGCAGCTTCTGTGTAGCCGAACCACAAAGAGGTTCGCAACGCTAGTGATTTTCCAAGACCTTCAAGTGAGATTCTTTCTCCTGACGGAGACGCTACGCTTTCCGTCGCTAAAGTTGCAAAGTCTGGAGTCATGGCGCTGGCTGCTCATGCTGGCGATCGCGATCAAGCGTTGCCGCAGACTAAGTTAGAGTAGGCTAGGAGAATAAAGTCGCTACACTGACAGTGCATCGCCAGATAAAAAACAGGCTAGAAGGTTATGGTCATGGTTCCCGCTACAAATCCCAAAATTCTTGTTGTCGATGACGACTTTGGCGTCCGCAATCTCATACATCGCTTTTTAGGTCGAAAATATCAAATAGAGTCCGCAGCAGATGGAAAAACGGCGTTGTCTTTGTTTGAGCATTTCAACCCGGCTTTAGTAATTCTGGATTGGAATTTGCCAGACACCAGTGGCTATCAGCTTTGTCAAGAAATGCAGAGTCGTACTAATGTCTTAGTGATGATATTGTCTGGACGGACTGCCGAAGCCGATAAAATTAGTATCCTTGCTGCTGGTGCTGATGACTTCATGACAAAGCCATTTAGCTTAGCAGAAGTTGAAGTCAGAGTAGAAGCGCTTTTAAGACGCATACGCACAATTAACCCTTCTCCTACACAGCGGTTGATCTTCAAACAGCTAGCAATCAACCCAGATGGTCGGGAGGTAACACTTAACGATAAGCCTCTGAGCTTAACAGCTTTAGAATTTAATATTTTACATTTTTTGGCAAGTCATCCAAATCAAGCTTGGAGTCGTCCACAGCTAATCCAAAAAATTTGGGGTTGTGACTATGTGGGAGACGGCCGGGTAGTTGACGTACATATTGGTCAGCTTCGCAAAAAGATGGAAGTTGATACTACTGTGCCTGAGTTTATTAAAACCGTTCGAGGCTATGGTTACAAGTTTGAACTGCCTGAATCATCCACAATTTAAACTTCCGACATAATAATTACTTTATAAAAACTTCAATTTACGGGGACTGGGGACTGGGGACTGGGGACTGGGGACTGGGGACTGGGGACTGGGGACTGGGGACTGGGGACTGGGGACTGGGGACTGGGGACTGGGGACTGGGGACTGGGGAAGAGATATCTTCATACTTCATTGTCGGATTTTCTCATGGGTAGCTGACTTGAAACTGCCCAGTTCTGAGTTAGAAATCTAAGAATAAACTCTCATCCCCCTCATCCCCCCCATCCCCCTCATCCCCCCTCATCCCTTCCCCCAGTAGGGAAAATTAAGCTAAAATTCAAGCAGAGTAAGCATTCCCGCTCATAAATACCTCATGCTTGAAAACCTGCAAACCCGAATTTATGAATTAGAACAATTTGCCAATACTCTTGTTTCTAACCAACTGTCACACCTCAGCTTGCTTAGCATTGGCATCATTTTTACGGCTGGTTTACTCACCAGCCTCACACCCTGTATGCTTTCCATGCTACCGATTACTATTGCCTATATCGGTGGCTATGAAGCAAAAAGCCGCCTACAAGCAGCTGCTCAATCAACTTGGTTTGCTTTAGGATTGGCAACTACACTTGCAGGGCTTGGTATTATAGCAGCTTTTGTTGGCAAAGTCTATGGTCAAGTGGGAATTGGTTTACCGATTATTGTCAGCATTATCGCCATTCTCATGGGGCTGAACTTACTAGAAGCATTGCCCTTGCAATTTCCATCACTAGGCGAAACCAATTGGATTTCGCCAGATTTACCAAAAGGTGTGCGTTCCTACGCAATTGGGCTGACTTTCGGTTTAGTGGCATCTCCATGTAGCACGCCTGTTTTAGCCAGCTTACTAGGTTGGGTTGCCAATACACAAGACTTAATTTTAGGCGCTATTTTGCTACTGTCGTATACAGCCGGATATGTAGCACCATTAATTTTGGCAGGTACTTTTACTGCTGCAATTAAAAATTTACTAGAGTTGCGTCGCTGGTCTGGTTGGATTAACCCAGTTAGCGGGGTACTGTTGGTAGGATTCGGTGTATTTTCCTTAGTTTCGCGGATTCCTTTTGGAAGTTTTTAATCAATGACAACAGAAAATTCAGCGTCCACAGAATCAAGTTGGTGGTCGGTACCTGGGCGATTCTTGCGGCGGGAGTTTTTGCCTGTATTGACAGATTTACGATTAGCGATCGCCTTACTACTATTAATCGCTGTTTTCAGCATCAGTGGTACTGTCATTGAACAAGGTCAATCACCCGCATTCTACCAAGCTAATTACCCAGAGCATCCCGCTTTGTTTGGTTTTTTAACTTGGAAGGTGATCCAGGTAGTTGGTTTAGACCATGTATATCGTACCTGGTGGTTTCTGGCGTTACTGATTTTGTTTGGCACTAGCCTCACTGCTTGTACCTTCACCCGCCAGTTACCAGCCTTAAAAACAGCGCGTCGCTGGAAATATTACGAAGAACCACGGCAATTTCAAAAATTAGCTTTGAGTGCAGAACTAGATACTGGTTCTGTAAATTCTTTAAAAGAAATATTACAGAAGCGCCGCTATAAAGTTTTTCAAGAAAAAGACGGCATTCTCTACGCCCGTAAAGGAATAGTAGGACGCATCGGCCCAATCATCGTTCATGTGGGCATCGTGACTATTCTGTTGGGGGGAATCTTGGGGGCGATGACCGGATTTTTTGCCCAGGAAATGGTTGCTAGCGGCGATACATTTCAAGTGAAAAATATTATAGATGCGGGGCCCTGGGCAAATACCCAAATTTTGAAAGATTGGTCTGTACGAGTGAATCGTTTTTGGATTGACTATACACCATCGGGCGGAATTGACCAGTTTTACTCAGACATGTCTGTCTTGAATAATCAAGGAGAGGAAGTAGACCATAAGAAGATTTTTGTCAACCAGCCCTTACGTTATCGGGGCGTAACTTTCTATCAAACTGATTGGGGTCTCTCAGCTGTTCGCATTCGATTCAACAACAGTCCCATTTTTCAACTGCCGATGGCAGCATTGAATACCAACGGCAGAGGGCGCATCTGGGGCACTTGGATTCCCACGAAACCGGATTTGAGTGAGGGTGTTTCCCTGATAGCCAAAGACTTGCAAGGTATGGTATTAATTTACGATGCCGCAGGCAAGCTAGTTGATACCGTGCGGACTGGGATGTCCACTCAAATCAATGGCGTGACGCTGAAAATTCTCGATGTTATTGGCAGCACTGGGTTACAAATTAAATCTGATCCAGGTATACCGATGGTTTACTCAGGCTTTGCCGTGCTGATGCTGGGTACGGTGATGAGTTACTTCTCGCACTCACAAATTTGGGCATTAGAAAAAAGCGATCGCTTGTATGTAGGTGGTAAAACTAATCGTGCCCAGGTTGTTTTTGAAAGGGAAGTTTTAGACATTTTAGAGCGACTGAGTTCACAACCAGAAAGTGAAGAGCAAGCCAAAACTACACAATCCCTAACATCGAATCCAAATTTGCCATAGCTTCTTTGAATGTGGGGAGTCAGTTGTCAGTTGTCAGTTGTCAGTTGTCAGTTGTTAGTTGTCAGTTGTCAGTTGTCAGTTGTTAGTTGTCAGTTGTCAGTTGTCAGTTGTCAGTTGTTAGGACAGGACTTACGCACGGACTACGGTTTTACGTCATTACGAGCTTAGCGTTGTAATCGCAAAAGCTTAGTTTTTCGTCACGAGTGCGTAAGTCCTATAGGAGTGAAAAATTATCTCCCCTGCCCCTCTGCACCCCTGCACCCCTGCCTTCTACTTAATATGTCTGCTCAACTTCAATCTAAGCGCCAAACTTACCTTCTATCCCTCATCGCTCTCTCGTTGAGTATTGCCGCCTGCGCTGCTGATAATAGAAACACCAAACATGTTTCTTTAGTTGGTGCTGGGGCAAGTTTTCCCGCACCTTTATATCAGCGCTGGGTTTTAGATTACAACAAGCATTATCCCAATGTAGAAATTAACTATCAATCCATAGGTAGTAGCGCAGGTGTGCAGCATTTCATCAACGGTACTGTAGACTTTGCAGCCAGTGACGTGGCAATTACAAAACAACAAGCAGCCCAGATTAATCGGGGAGTAATTGCCTTGCCTATAACAGCCGGTGCTATAGTGCTGGGTTACAACCTGAATGTGCCAACTAATTTAAAGCTGCCACGCCAAGTCTATATAGATATCTTTTTAGGAAAAATTACTAACTGGAATCATCCTCAAATAGCTTTAGCTAATCCTGAGGTAAAGTTGCCCGATCTTCCGATTGTGGTTGTACACCGAACTGATGGTAGTGGCACTACCAGCGTGTTGACACAACACCTCAGTGCTATCAGTCCGGAATGGAAGAGCAAGGTCGGGGCTGGGAAAGCTGTACCATGGCCAGTAGGAATTGGTGCAAAAGGCAACGAAGGTGTTACCGCCCAAATTCAACAAATTCCAGGAGCCATTGGCTACGTAGAATATGTCTACGCTACACGCAATCAATTACCTGTAGCTGCTTTGGAAAATAAATCTGGTAACTACATCACACCGACACCAGAATCGGCAGCTAAAACCTTAGAAGCAGTCAAATTACCCGCTGATAACTTGATTGCTTTTATCACCGATCCTATAGGTAATCAGTCTTATCCTATTGTTACTTACACCTGGCTTCTAACTTATAAGACTTTCCGATAGGCGCAAAACCCTGTGTCTTTAGACCAGGGATGTAGCGCCAACGGTGAATTTATTCACCGTGATATTTTCTATTTGTGGTGAGGATCTTCAATATATTTCTTGATTACTGCCGCGCTAACATTTCCAGCAGTTGAATAAAAATAACTATTTGTCCACATACTAGGCATCTTTTTTAAATCTGGAAACTCGCTTCTAAGCAGATAAGATGACCTGCCTTTAAAGAATTTAACTATTTGATTAATCGCGTAAGTTGGTTGATATTCCACAAATAAATGTATGTGGTCTGGTGCTATTTCCAGAGCCAGAATATCCCAATCTTTATATGAAGCTAAATCATAAAATATCTGTCTTACTCGTTTAGCTACTTCATTCACTAACACCTTACGTCTACGCTTGGGTATCCATACCAGATGAACGACAGCGTTACCTATAGAGTGATTGTTGTGTCTAGGTTCTAACGAATTAGTCATGTTTTTTATTCGGAGCTATTGACACTTAAATAATAACTCGCTACTATATTTACAGTCAATGAATTAACCCAAGGAGGTGATTAAGTAATGCTAGTTTTAGAGTACAAAGTTAAAGCTAAGAAGCATCAATATGATGCAATTAACGAAGCTATCCGTACAACTAAATTCATCAGAAATAAAGCTATACGCTACTGGATGGATGCACCAAAAGAAGCCAAAGTTAATAAAATTGCTTTGAATAATTACTCAACAGCATTACGGAAGGAATTTAAATTTGTTGAGAAATTAAATTCAATGGCTTGTCAATCTGCCACTGAAAGAGCGTGGCTAGCCATTGATAGGTTTTACCAGAATTGTCAGAAAAAAGTATCAGGTAAAAAGGGATATCCCAGATTTCAGAAAGATAACCGTTCGGTTGAGTATAAAACGTCAGGATGGGCTTTAAACGCTATCAAAAGACGTATTACCTTTACCGACAAAAAAGCTATAGGTGAGGTTAAATTACTTGGTAAATGGGATATTCAAACTTACCCAGTCAAACAGATTAAGCGTGTTAGATTACTCAAAAAAGCTGATGGTTACTATTGCCAATTCTGCATTGATGTAGACGTTAAATCTGAATCCAGAATTGCTAATGGTGAAATCGGGCTAGATGTGGGTCTTGAATATTTTTACTCAGATTCCAAAGGTAATCATGAGGAAAATCCTAGATTTTTGAGTCAAGCTGAGAAAGCAATTAAACACGCTCAACGTCAAATTTACAAAAAAGAGAAAGGCAAAAACAAACGACGGATAGCCAGACAGAGATATCAAAGGAAGCATTTAAAAGTAAGTAGGCAACGGAAAGAACACGCCATGAGATTGGCGCGTAACGTATGCAAGGCTAACGCCTTAGTAGCCTATGAAGATTTAAATGTTAAAGGTATGGTGAAAAATCACGCTCTTGCCAAGAGTATTAATGATGCTTCTTGGTCAATGTTCCGTCGTTGGTTAGAATATTTTGCGGCTATATTTAACAGTACAGTTGTTGCTGTCAATCCGAGAATGACATCTCAAAAATGCTCAGATTGTGGTGCAATTGTGAAAAAATCCCTCTCAACTCGTAGCCATGTATGCAGTTGTGGCTGTAGTTTACAGAGGGATGTTAATGCTGCAAAAAATATTTTGAATCGCGGCATCGCTAGCTTGGGGCACAAGCGAAGTAACGCTTCAGGAGTCGGAACCTCTACGCTAATTGGCGTAAGCCTGTTAGAGCAAGTTCTGACGGTGAATGAAGAATCCCCCAACTTTACGACTAAGTGAGCGAAGCGATACTTAGTCAGTTGGGGGAGTGTCAACGCCAATATCAAGATGCGGTTAAAGCTCAAGCATTGAAAAACTTTATTGACTGGACTTTAACTGAGGGTCAAAAATCCAGTTTGGAACTTGGATATCTTCCTTTGTCTAAAAAAGTTGTGGATCAGGTGCAGTCTGCGGCAAATAAAATTGCAGAATAAAAAATACTAATTCATAATTCGTAATTAATTCTGTCTGTGCTAATCACTAATAGATTGCTTCTGGTGTCGTACTTCGATAACAGTATGAACATTGCCACGGGGGCTAAAATCTGCCTTCACCGTGACTTCTAAAGGGTCACAAGCTGCGACAAAATCATCCAAAATTTGATTTGCGGATTCTTCGTGGGAAATGTAGCGATCGCGATAACTGTTAATGTAAAGTTTAAGCGCCTTCAATTCCACCACCCGCTCATCTGGTACGTAGGTAATATAAATCGTGGCAAAGTCAGGATAGCCAGAAAACGGACATTTACAGGTAAATTCCGGCAAACTAATGTTGATATCGTATCGCCTTCCCACACGCGGATTAGGAAATGTAATTAATTCTCCTTCCGCAATGTTGCGTTCGCCATACTTTATTTCTTGGCTTGGTAAATTGTCAGTTGTCATTTGTCAGTTGTCAGTTGTCATTTGTCAGTTGTCAGTTGTCAGTTGTCAGTGGTCAGTTGTCAGTTGTCAGTTGTCAGTTGTTATTCTCCTGTCCCCTGCTCCCCTGCTCCCCTGCTCCCCTGCTCCCCTGCTCTACACCTGCTCCCAGTCAGGACAATTCTCATCATCCCACCCATGAGGATGCATGGCACATACTAACAAGTTACCACCATACACTTGACCGTGGTAATTACTACAACCTATGCAGGCGGCATTTTTTTCTGGTGTGGCATCAACTGAATAAGGAAAACCTGGATCTACATCTGCCACAATGTCTTCCAGTTCCCCATAAATTTCAAAAAATGGTTCAGCGAAATCCTGGATGTACTGGTCAACTTCGGTGGCAATGCTAGTTTGTACTTGTTCAGTAAATTCTTCTGTTAACTCACAGAAGACTTCTACCATTTCACTCATTCCCAAGAAAAAGCGCTCTACTTCATCAGCCACTGTTTCTACGATTTCCATTAAATCTTTTTGCCATTGTTCCATAAACTTAACGCCCTTACTGGCTACAAACAGGACGCTTGGTGCAACCTGGCTTGAAGCACTAGAGTACACCCTAGGCAATGTATATTATAAAGTGTCTGTGCATCCGCTGATGCTAAAATGTTAATTTGTGCTGATAGTCAAAATAAAAAGTTGCTTTTTACTAATCGTTTTGCAATTTTTTTAACTCTTCTTGCAGTTCTAGCACTTGTTCGCGTAATTGATCCACATTTTCATTTGAATCTTGTTTCACCGTTGGCTCTTCATCATCCTCTAAGATTTCGATGCGACGAGGTTCAGAAGGAGGTGCTTTTTCGGGGGTTGTATTAGATGCTTGCGGCTGTTGCGCTTGCCTCATCATATCTTCGACGAAGCGCCGAGCTTCTTCTGTGGTCATTTCACCCTTTGCGACCATTTCGTCTGCCAGTTTTTGGACTTGCGATCGCAGTTCTGCTAATTTGCCTCCTGCTTTCTCACCCGCGTAAGAAGCCAAACCAACACCGAGGTAAAAAGCTTTTTGAACAATATCTCCAAAACCAGGCATTGCTGCTGAACGCTCCTAAAAATAGGGCGACCCGGAGACTACGCCTACCACAAGCATCCCGTATTGCTGCTACCTTCCGGTTCTGACAAAGTTTAGGCGTTGCAGTCGCATAGATCCAGGTCTATAAATACTATAACATCAAATTCCCGTAAGTGTGTCATTCCGCTATAATTTTCCATTCGTAAAGTTGATAGTTGACGCAGCCGTTTTTTACAAGTGGGTCAAGAGCCACAATTACTTCTGCTTCTGCCATTGAGGCGGCTTCAAACAGCAACATGCCTCCACCGAACTGTGCCCAATAGCCAGTTTTGGCTTTGTGTCCCTTGGCAATCAATTCTTCGACATAGGCTTTGTGAGCAGGTACGTATTGGTCAAAGATGGATTTATCGACTTTGCCTTCTTCAATCTTCACAAACCAAGGCATTTTTTGCGACCTCAAATGGTAATGGGCATTGGGAATTGGGCATTGGGCATTGGGAATTGCAAGAAAGATTTGCATCCTCAGTTGTGAAACATAATTTATCGGGCACTGTCTTGTAAAGATATTTGTAGTATTTTCCCTCTTAACTCCTCCCCCTGCTCCCCTGCTCCCCCGCTCCCCCCGCTCCCCTCCGCTTCTTTTAAAATCAAATGAGCCTTTATTTCATCGCTCTACTACCGCCATTAGACATTCAAGATTACGCCAACCAAATCAAGCAGTACTTTGCTGATAAGTATGGTAGTCGCCACGCCCAAAAATCTCCGCCACATATTACTTTGCAACCCCCCTTTCAATGGCTAAATAACGATGTCGCAGTTCTAGAAGCAGCTTTGAGGGAGTTTGCTAGTGAACAACACTTAGTACCTATTACACTCAGCGGGTTTGCTACCTTTCCTCCCCGTGTAATATATATAGATGTGGTGAAAAGTCAAGAACTTTTGAGGTTGCAAGCAAATTTAATGGCGCATATGGAAGCTAGCTTAGGAATTGTTGACAAGGTTAGCAAAAAGCGAGCTTTCACCCCTCATATGACAGTTGCATTTCGGGATTTAACCAGGCAAAACTTTAAAGCTGCTTGGTTAAAGTTTGAAAATCGTCAGTTGTATTTTGAGTTTACGGCTGACAAGTTAACGCTGTTAATTCACAACGGTAGGCGCTGGAATATAAAATCCGAGTTTGCTTTTTTGAGTGATGTATCTTGAGCAGGGGCGATGAGGGGATGAGGGGGATGAGGGGATGAGGGGGATGAGGAGGATGAGGGGGAATTGAGGAAATATTTACCTCAATTCCCCATTCCCAATGCCCAATTCCCAACTTTACTTACCAGGTCTGACACAAGGTGTTGGACTAGCAGAAGCGGGATCAGCGTAAATTGCTAAAGTATGATATTCTGGGGCAGCTTTTTCGTATAACAATCTAAAGGTATAAAGCTTGGTTTTACCTTGCGCTTCAGTAATCACTGTTAAAAGTGTATTATCCGTGTTGGGCAACCCAGGAATTTTTAGTTTTTGAATTCGTCTGAGTTGAATAACATTTGCTCCTGAGTTCTTACAATCTGCTGAATTCATATTACTTTCTTGACCGAATTGCATACAAATCGGCCCATCAAAATCTATAGTTACTTGTGATGGATCATTTAACCAAACTTTTTTAATTGTTTCTCCAGCCTGTATAAAGCTTAAGTTTGTACCTTGTTGATAGGAAACTGCCAGAGTAGGCACTATTCCGCCTAAACCCTGTGCTTGGCAGGAAAACATAGAACGGAGGACGCTATTAGCCACAGCACGACCTGCCATCATTAACATTGCAGCCGAGAAAATTAAGGTTGCCAGAGGTAAGAATTTAAATTTGTCTGGGGTTTTTCCTCGAAAATTAATGTATTTCATGGCTGCAAATAAGTGCTACGGTACAAATTTGGTTGAGAGGTAAAAAGAGTTTCCCTTAAAACTGCATTGTTTGATTGACATATATTTCAACTTCTCGGCCAGCTTTCATAAACCAAACATTGGTTTGTTGTGACATTTGAGCGATCGCTTGCTGATTGCGTTGTGCAATTTGGGGGACTAAAGAGTTTAAACCACCTTCAAAAACTCCAGCTGTAAGGTTGCGTCTGTTGTCAGTAATTTGAAAGCAGTTAGTAGAACTAGTAGTAGTATCACCAGTAGTATAAGTGTTCGGAGTACATTGTACTCTGGTATCAGGACGATTAAATAACTCTGCTGCTTTCCCGATACCACCCAAAACGAATAGTCCTGCATCCATCGATGCTATGGATGAAGATGAATTGGGAAATTTACTTGCTATTAGAGGTTTACCTTGAACACCGCGAATAATAATCGCATTTTGCGGTAAGTTTCTTTCGCTGATATTACCATTCTTATCTGTAATCATTATTTTTACTACATCCAGCTGCAAGAAGCCTTGTTCAGAGATAGAACGAACTTCAGTTAATAGCTCTGTGTTTGCAGCTAGAGCGACACTACCATCGATAGCTTTTAGTGGTTCTTTTAACTTGATAACAAAGGCATTTTTGGGTTCATCTTTATCATTATTATTATTATTATTATTATTGTTATTATCTCTATTAAAATTTCTTGATGAGCGAGTAGTTTCCCCAAATATAGCTGTTGCTAACACAGCTTTGGCACTAGTCCCGACTTTCACGGATTTCGAGTTTTGCGGTTGTGCTTGGCTCACTAAAGAATTTGGTTGTTGTGGCATTGGGTTAGGATTAGGGTTGATATTCTGTGATGCCACATTGTTATTAAGAGGTGGAGGACTAGCTATGGTAACGCCTGATTGACCAGTGAAAGACACTTGTCCGTAACTACCTAACTTCGCCAATTTTGCCCACAGTTCGAGGGGGTCAGGTGGGGATGGTTTTGTGTTTGGGTTGACAGCTGGCGGTGGAGATGCTGATGGCAAAACAGGAACAGGAATTTGTGGGCGAATAGCTTGTGGATATGAAGGGTTTTGTATTGGGCGCTGAAGGGGCACTCTCTGAGGCACATAAACTGTGCGTACAGGTGGTGCTTGTTGTGTGGTTGTCACTCTGTTTGTGGAAACAGCTGAAGGTTGTACCCGTGGAGTAGATGGAACTGCTGAACGAGAAGCAGTACTGGTTGTCAGTCTCAAATTTTGTTGTGCTGCTGTCACCGCGTCTGCTTGTTCAGCTAGGGCTAATTTTGTTTTGAGAGTCTCAACTTCTTGTTCTAAAGCTTGCTGACGGGATTCAGTTGGTGGTTGCGATTTGGCTGTGGAGGAAACTAGATTATTTGCTGGTTTTTGGTTGGTATTACTCATCAACTGCGAGAGAAACACGCCAGCCACCACAACAATAGTTAAGGTAGCACCACCCACCAAAGCTAATTTAGCGAAGGGGTTAGATGAAAGGGGTTGCTCTGTTGCAATTTCTTGCGGTTGAGAAGCCTCTGACTCAGGGATAGCAAACTCTTCTGTGGCTTCGACATCAATAGTTGATGATTCTTCTAGCAAGCCAACTAATCTCGCCATCTTCGATTCCCAGTTTGAAGAATCTACTTCGAGTTGGGAATTGTCGGTACTTACAGTATCTGGATTTTTTGCAGGAATTGAATAGGAAGTCATTGTGTATAGCTTACTTTAAATTTCAAGAACAATTTTTATCTGTTGTTGCACATATATTGTAAATTTTCAACCTCGCTTGGCCAAGCTGGTAAACTGCAAAATGCCACGGCAGTGGCCCGACATCTGGTAGTGAAGTAGCTTGCTGATCTATTGCTTCCACGAAGATTTGTTTATTAAATGGAGTTGAAGTTCCTATATTGTCATAACTGCCAAAAGTTAATTGATTGGCAAGCATCTCTACTTTCCACCTACCCTCACCTACTGCGATTGGTTGAGAAATTTTTTCTATTACCAATACCTGTTCAGTTCCTCTTTTGAGGTCTGCCAACTGGGGAGTTGCACTTAAATTTGTAATTTCTGATTGAAATTTTGATTTTAAATCATTGGTTAACAGTTGTGAACTAATTTCCCAGATTGTTTTTGGCGGCTGTCGTTCCGACCAGGTAAGCATGAGGGTCATAGTTTCACCCACAAAGCGGCGAATTGTCTCTGGATTTCGCTCGACACTTGGTTTTGGGTCTACGGTTATCGCCTGACCATCAACGAGTTGTACTAAACTTTGAGGTGTTAATTGTCGGCTTAAATCTTTTAACAGAGAACTGTGAAACATTAGTAATAACAAGCTGAACAGATGTAAGCCAAATGTTCCTATAGCTAACAATGGTAAAATACTGCTTTTTTTATTTTCTGGTTTCAGTATTTGCATAAATAAAAGTAGGTTGTTAGTTGTCAGTTGTCAGTTGTCAGTTGTTATTTGTCATTGATAAAATTTTGGATGTTTTTCTTACAACTATATTTTGGCAAATAGAATAAATAAAAATTATCTGATGAAGTTGCCAGTTCTGTTTCTATTGGTACATTGCCTTAATTGTTCTTCTGTTAAGTTGCTATATTCATCTAGCAAACACAGATTACGAATTTCATAAATTTCTAGTTTGTCAGCGCGGTTGCTATAAATTGCTTTTTGGAGGTCGGTACTATTATCATTTTGGGGATAAGGATAATAATCCACTGCCCGAACGAGTAAATCTTTATTAAAAGGAGTTACTTTTGTTCTATTATCAATTCGTTTTTTTTGAATTAGATCAGCTACCATCCCGACTCGCCATTTTCCTGGAGAAATTTCTTTGGGGGGATAAACTCGTTTGATCACTAACTGTGCTGACATAGCTTGGTTGGAGTATGTAGCAAAAACTTCTGGTGGTGTCATTTGAGCGATCGCACTTAAGAAACCTTTACGAAAATCTTCTGATATGGCGAAACTCGCTACCCAACTACTAGTAGTAACTTTTTTGCTCCCTGCTACTGGCGTTTTCACGAGTATACCTGGATCTGGTTGAGGTTTTGTGACTTCTTCAATGTTTTTTGGTGGTAGAGTTCCAGACCAGTTAAACATTAATGTCATGGTTTTAGTAACGAATTGCTGAATTGCTTCGGGGTTTCTTGCTAAATCATCAGTAGCACCTACTGCTTTACCATCCTTCATCTGGACAAAATTAGGAGGCTTTCTCAGACTCAGTTGGCGAATTTGCAACCCTTGGAAGATGAATATAAGTAATACCAATAGATGCAAACTAAAGGTAGCGATCGCAAAGGCTGTCAAAATATTGCCGGTTCGTTGTCTCTTCTTGAGTAAATTTACCATTTTCTCATACCACAACCTATGGGATTGGGGACTGGGGACTGGGGACTGGGTAATGGGGACTGGGAATAAAAAAAACCCTAGATTTTGTCTCTCACTAAAGAAGCTGTGTTACTAATAGCATTAAAAACTGCAAATCCTCCTGCACCAGCCACAATCAAAGATAAAATTGGTGCCAAAATTCCTAGAAAAATGATGAACCACATCAAGTCTGGATCGGCGTTTGGATCTTGTGCTGGGCCATTAATAATGACTGCGGCAGTCAACACTGCAATAATATTGAATGAAATCTTGGCGATTCCAGCAGATAAAAACCCTGTCAACCATGCAAAAATTGGTTTTCCAGCGACAGGAAGCAAAGACCCTCCTACAGCCAATGGCCCTAAAGCTGCTATCAGCAACATGGTAGCTTCTATTAAGTTCTGAAAAGCATATTGTAATGAAAATAAAAAGTTTTTAATAGTAGTTTGTACAGTGTTACCCAATAAAGCATTAAATGTTGTATCTGATATAATTCCTGTGCCAAATCTAATCTGATTTACCTGATTCTCTAGTCTATCTATCCAAACTTGATTTCCATATAAATTTCTATATTGTAGCCAGAGAGTATCGATTTGATCGCCAGCTTTGGCAAAGCAATCGGTTTGTTGTTCACCAGTTAGTGACTGACAAGGACGCAGTAATGAACCAGCTATTTCTTCAGCTACACTCAGACTCACTGCTTGCTGATAAGTTTGATTAGCATCAGCTGTGGTGATTACTTGTTGATTGACATTATTCAGAAAATTTCTCACACCCAATGTCAAATTAGAAAGTATGCTGCCATTGCCAGAGTTGCTTAATAGCAATACTACTAAAATAGGCCAAATAAAAGCTGATATGGGACGCGAATATTCGCTGTTGAGCAAATCTCTCAGCCATTGAACCATAAAAAACAGCAGTGTTCCAACGGCGAAAAATATGCCTAGATTTGTCAGCGCTCCATATAAGTTATTAGTGGTGTTATTTTGTAATAAATTTAGCCATTGATTATCCCAACTTTCGGCTATGCTTCTGGCTGTTCTAGTACCGTTATCGATAGTATCGTTGATGCCAAGTTGAGCAAGTATTGGCAAAGGATGAATCTGCATTTTGACTTTCTCTGAGGGAAAAGGTAGATGAATAGACTTTTTGTACGAATCTTTGAAAATGAGATTTTTTCACGCAGAGGAGCCAGTGCGTTGGGCGGCTTTGCCGACTTGAAGCAACTGGCGTGGCGCAGAGGCGCAGAGAGGATGAGAGATTTATTTGTTTGGTAGTTATGGGCTGATTCGTACAAGGGTCTAATTATGAATACTAATTGTCAATTTTTCTCCCAAATAAGTCTATTTGAGCAGTAGTGCGTAAAAGTCTTGCTGCTTCTGCTGATGAATCTACTCTACGCGCACGGTTTGACTCTTCCATCTGCTGAGAAATGTTTGCTAAGTTTAAGTTTGAGTATTGCAGAGATTGATTTGTTTGTAATGATTGAGCATATGTTTCTGCTACTATTTTTACTTGTTCTTGTTGAATTCTTACACTTTGTTGGTTCACATTTAGCAAAGACAATAAGCCCTTGAATTCCGGATTAGTTGCATTTGTACCTTGGTTCGCTAGCCCTATAAATTCACCGATAATACCACTATCTTCTTCGCTTGTTTCGCTGATACTTTTGAGGACTTCCTCAGTATTTTCTAACTTCGTTTTTATCCGATTCTGAGCATCTGTTCCTAGAACGCCTGTTACAACTCCACGGGTGAGAAGACGATTGAGTTCATTACTAACTGACCTTGCTCTCAATGATGGATTATTCTCAAATTTATCTGAAAGCGAATAGTTATTAATATAATCCTGAATTTGTTGTCCAGCAACAACAGGGTTAGGTATATTCAAATCACCATTAGCACCAGTAATATTACTTTGAGTCTGCAACTCTAGAGGCTTTAAAGTGTCGCTGAGATTATTGCTGAGATAGTTTTGCAAATCTGTAGAGTAAGATTTAAAATCAGTCCAAACATTGCCTAATTGTGCTGTTGCTGGCAAGACTACTAATAATGATAAAGCAAGTGTCAAAAAAGTAGTTTTTCGCATGAGTTTATACCTGAAATAGCATGGTTCATGATGGATTTGACCCCTCTCCAAACCTCTCCCCTATCAGGAGAGAGGCTTAAAAACCTGATTCTAATGTTGCTCCTCCCTCGCCTTTTAGGAAAGGGAGGTTGGGAGGGAGAGGTTCGTCGAATTCACGTTGAATTAAAAATTACGAATTACGAATTGATATTACCTCCTTTTTTAACTACCCTTGAGTGAAGCCACTAACTGACGTGCAAATGCAGAAACCGCTTCGTATTTATCGCTGTAATGGCGCATCGCTTTTTGACGTGCAGTTTGTTCATGAGGATTGTTAGCAACTACCGCTAATTGTTCGTAACCTGGATAATAACGGCAGAAAGTATAAATGCCATTATCATCTAGTAGCCATTGGCTGTAAATGCCTTCTTTGCGAGGAAAAAAGCTTTCTGTCGCATTACGAGAAATAATTTCGCGGGGATATTTCAAAATATTGATAAAACTATCTACCGCCACTGGCTGAATACGTCCGATTAATCGTGTTGTCAAGTTTTGTAAAATTTTCGATGCTGCTTTTGATTTGGCAATGGTATCGGGGTCTTGGGCTGATAAAATAACTCTGATTCCAGCTTTGGCACCGTTTGCACAAATTCTGCCAACTAAGTCAGAAATTTGGTCAAATTCAAATAAAATTGGTGCTTCATCAATAAAGAATATAGAAGCCGGACTGCTTAATGCACGTCGCAATGCTGCTGAATAAGCACTCAAAGATAGTACGGCTGCATCTTCGTTATCCGATAGGTTTCTCAGCGCAAAAACCAAAAGTTGTGCGTCGGTGGGAAAGCTAGATGGTGCAGAAATTGATTGTCCGACGCGACTAGAAAGCCAAAATTGCAAGCGTAGGTGAATTTGACTCAGAGCATCTTCAACTCTACCGCTCATGGTATCTAGCAACAGATGTTCTGGTGAGCAGAAGTAGAGAAAATCTCTTAATGTTGGGGTTTTTTGCCAAGCCTCGCTACCAAAACCTCCTGCTATTGCTCTACGATATCGCTCTGTAATGCCTTCATCAGCAAAGAAGGCTCTTAAAGCTAAGTTGAGCAGGGAACGGACGGTTTGTGATAGTAACTGGTTTTCAGTGGATGAGCCTAAAACCATCGTCATTAACGCTGATTCTAGAAAACCAGTATAATCAAGCAAGCGATCGCGCTGTTCTTCTAGAGATAGCGATCGCAAATCTGGCTGTTCAAATAAGTTATTTGATTGCTTGGAAATATCAAAATACGCCCCGTTTCCTTCCATAAACTCTGTATAGTCGGTAAATGTAGACGTACCATCTGGTTTGGGGAAGTCTAATGCGATTACAGGAATCCCATGAGCTAAAGCTTGAGTTAAAATTCCTGACACCAATACCGATTTACCTGCACGAGTTGTGGCAAACAATGCTAAATTTTTGTGTTGGTTAAATAAATCTAGATGTACTGGTGTTCCCCCTTCTTCAGAAATCAGTTCAAAACCGTATTTATCGCCTGCTTTAGTTAACACTAAAGGCATTAATCCCGGAACTTCACTGGTTAAATACAACTGTCGTCGGTTAAAGGGTGTAACTAATA
Source organism: Nostoc sp. UHCC 0702 (assembly GCA_017164015.1). GTDB lineage: Bacteria > Cyanobacteriota > Cyanobacteriia > Cyanobacteriales > Nostocaceae > Amazonocrinis. The sequence continues at coordinate 4,850,528 of CP071065.1, read as the reverse complement.
AACCCTCCCAAACTATTGGTAAAGATTGTAACCAAATTTTCCAGGTATATTCTGTTTCCCTAATTACCTGTGCAGGACGTTGAAAACAGTTTTCTATATATCTTGTGGCTTGATCTAATTTTTCTACAGTAGGACGATGTACAAAAATCGCTATACCCGCATAAATAGGTACTGCACCTTCAAATAATTGTTCTTGTGCTGCTACTGATTTCTTTAACTTTAATTGGGCGTTGACATCAATAGTTTTACTTTTTTCTTGAGCCATGAGAGCTGTCATATTTGACTGCTTCAGCACTCTTTGTAAGGTAGTTTTCACTAATGCCGGATTTGCCGCAGTTAATTGACAAAAAATCTCAGTATCTACTACTGTTTCTCTTGCCAGCAGTTCCCAAAAATAACGCAGTTGGGCAAATTTATTCGACCAACCACCGGGTTTCTCCAAAAATGTGAGTGCGCCAATGTAATTATTTTTAACATTAATCCAGCGGCGATCGGCGGTAGGTACATTAGATTCCATCAGCAAAGTTGTACTGTGGATATTTTCTACAAGCAATTTGCTACTACTCAAATCTGAAGCAACTTGTTCGTGTATACCGTTTTCATCTAAATGGATTAATTGAGGAATTTCTATAGGCTCTGTATCATTAAATCGTCTCCAGACATTTTCCCATAGTTCCCCAGCTGTCAAAGGCTTAATCTGCAATCCCATCTTGTTAGATAACAACTGCTCCCAGCGAGAAAAACCTTGTTGGTAAGCATTATTGATAATACTTTCGATGCGCTGGTTTTCAAAGTCTGTCAGTTCACCTTTAAATTTCAACCACCACAATTCAGCTTTGCCTATAAGTTTTTCTATCCAATCATCAGCATTTGTTGCATTTGGTTCAATGGTATACGTAACATAAATTCGCAGAAATTTTGGCTTGCGAATCCCAGAAATAGTCAGTTCTCTGGCTCTGGCTCGTTCCGCCATCAACAAATATTTGATATCTCGTGATGATGTATGCTTGATTAAGTCTGCTAGCTCTTGTTGGCGCTTTTTATCTGAACTAAAAGACCCCATGTGTAGTGTCATTTTTTCACCATATGGAATGTCTTTTAAACCAGATTCGATATTATTAAAAATAGTATCTATTTGTTCATCTCTTAAGGTAGTATGAATGCCTCGACATTCAAAACCGAAAACGAAACAAAACCTATCCCTTTGGGTTCCTTTAGTCAAAATATAAGCGCCAATATCACGCCCATTCAGCGAGATGCTTAGCATTGTTGCCAGATGTAAAGCATCTTCAAATGGTGTTAATCTTACTTCTTGACCTGCGATGCCGATGCCTTTTTTTCCGATTTTTTGCTTCATGGTTAACTTCCAGCAAGCTTTGATAACGAGCAAAGCCTCTAGTCCAAGTGGGAACTCCAATAAATTTACTTAAAAATCGCCAACTCCTACCACCAGTTAATATCCACCAAGTAGCTACTCCCCAACCGGCAATTAGTATCGTCCACAACCATCTTTGAAATTCGTCTGCAAACAGTCCCCCAAAAATTCCATTGACAATAAAATATGAAGTTAAAGCAATGACTATCCAGGGAAAAATTTGATCGGCGGGAAGTGGCCCTAATGATGGTTGGCTGCCTAATATTTGATTAACTGGACGAAATTCTTGTTCTCCTTTTTCAGCCATAACAAGTTACTGAATTTTGCATGATTTGGTATGAATTAATTACCTAATACTATCACCCACCAATCACAAAGCCTGTGAGGACATCGGCAATAGTCACAGCAAGTACCACCAATAAAGGAACTCTAGCAACGCTTTGCCAATCTTCATCTTTTCGCACTGCGTTAATCACACCAATTAGAGAAATGGCAATATAAAGTAAGTAAATTCCTCTCAATACGTTGAAAATTAAACTCACTGCTGTATTAGTGCCAGTACTATTTGTTGTTGCACCTTGTGTCAGGTTGTTTTTAAAGAAATCTTCAGCTTTCTTAAAAAATTGTGCTTGTGCAGGGGCTGCAAAGTAGTCTAACCAAAACAAACTGAGAATCGTGACTACTGCCAAAATTTGTAATGGTACAACCCATTTCTTTGGTAAGTCCACTTGCTGACCAATTTTGTGTATGACTATTGCTATCAGACTGCCAAGTAGCATACAAAAAAGTAAGATAGGGCTTTTTAAACTGATGACGCTTAAAAACACAGCGCAAGCAATCAAAAAAGGTACAGATTCAATTAGGCTCAGATACCAAAATTCTAATATGCTTTTCAATTTAGAAGATGTTTTTGTAGTACTATCTACTACAATTTGGTAAAATTTTCTCACCTGATAACTATTTCTAGACATGTGCCAATTTTCCTGTTAATTATTGATTACCAATATCGTAATTTTATCTTAGTTGTCATAATTACAAACTTTATTGAACGCGCAATAATTTATCGAAAGGTAGGATGCCAATAAAAAGGCACTTTCGTCAAAAAAAAGCCCCATCGCAAAAGATAAGTTTCCCAACCCTGGCGAATACTGTGGGTTTCTCCGTTTGAGAAACCAGTACACCCTTGCACTTCGTGCAGTTTTTTGTACTCCTTTGGAGAACCCGCAGGGTATGGTAACAACTGGCGTGAAAGTGTCCGTCTGTAAAAAAAGAAAGAGAAAATTTCACAAATCATTTCGGACTGCTATATTAGTTATCTTCAACCTTAAAATTCGATGATTTCGCATCAATTAACAATCATTTATGATGTAAAATTATAGTAGCTATTTATCTTGTTGAACATTATTAAGATTATGTTAACCAAATTTTAACATTGGGTTAAGCATATACTTGATTAAGAGTTTTTTTGGGTTTTTATAATAATGACGAATCTGCAAAATTTTGCTATTCACAGAATTCAAGTCTCATTTACAGTTTGACTAATCTATTGGCAATGTGAGAAAATCTATCCTGCATACTATTTCAATTGCTATCAATAATTCGATAATTTTGCTAGTTGATATGATCGGCTGTTACACATTTAAGTTGGATATCTAATTGTGTTGAACGCCAGTTGCACTCAACGAGGGAACCTCCCTTCGGGTTCGGGAGATCGCAATCGGCGGAAACCTCCAAGACTGCGACCCCCGACGCTCCTACGTCGCTAACGCTACGCTAACACCACAACGCACTGGCTCCTGATGACAGTCATTGGTGAGCGACTTTCTCCTCCTGAGATATGCTGTTTTTGATGTCCTCCTTTGCTAGGTTACTTTTAGATAGATTATTTAAGTATATCTACGATGATTTATGTTTTTTGCCACCTGTCTTTTAAAAGACTGCCTACGTTATTGCTACCACAATCACCCTCCTCGACTGTAAAATCCAGTTTTGATTCTAACCCCAAAAGAGAAGTTGTCAAAAACCAAACTGACAGATCTTGATTTACCGCCGTGGTTTGAAGACAATTACAATACAGACGTATATTGGTTGTTGTTAGCCATCACACCGACATAGCGCCAGTTACGCACCTAAGTAGAAATTTATCATTAATATCATTGTGCAACAATTTCCCAGGCAGATGGATGACTTTTTCTGCCGCCACAGCTAACTTATACCTAGCGTTTCTGACGACAAGTCGTAGTGTGTCTACGCTCGGGTTCACACCATCCTTTATACAACTGTTGCATGGTTACACAGTGTATCCTTGCTTGACCACGAGAATCATGTTTAGGCTTTTATCAAGTGCGATCGCTCACCATTGATCATGTTTTAGATCATCACTAAGCAAGTTAGCTCTATGTAATTACTTACAACTTGCTTGATTTTGAGGTCAGCCTTTGCATATTTTTGTTACAAAACTTGAAAATTTAAGTGAATTCGTCAAGTCTAGCACAATTGTATCAGTTTTTTTTATACAAAAATAATATTCAGTTTTTTACCGTATATGACCTATATTCGACCCACACCAGCACATGTTAATAACCCAGATGCCTAAAATCAGGCATCTGAGTCTCGATCAAAGTATCCTGATCTGCGACTGGGCTAACAAGTTTAAATCTGATGCTTGATGCGTGAATAAAGAAGTTCGCGATCGCTTTGAGCATCGACAATCAAAGACTGACGATTGTCTCCACCTGCATGACTTCCAAGGACAACAGCAACGCGACCCTTGGGACAAACACCCAAACAACTGGTGCTGACAACTCGAAATTCACCCCACAACCCCTCAGATTTCAGCCGAGATTTCAGCCAATTCTGTAAATCTTCTGAAGCCGTTGCACCTCTACTAGGTTGATGGGAGCCAGATAGCGATCGCTCTGTCGTACACTGGGAACACACAAGCACTAAACCAGATTCCCACCGAGGAGAAACAGTTGGAATAGCAGCGCTTGAGGGGCGAGAACTCAGGGGCGATGGTTGTTGAGAATTGTCAGAAAACCGCTGAATGATGCCTTTGATCAATCGCTTGATATACTTTTTCAGTTTCTTCATAGACAACCCTATCTATTTCTCTGACAGGATAGTGTAAATTTCCCGTTTAGTCTCCTCAAGTAGCTCACGCACCCGATTCATCCGCTCTACATTGCCGCTGCGAGCCACCTGTATGACAACAGCAGCTAACTCTCCTACTACATTCCGCAACTCGATAAACTCTTGAGGCTTGCCTTTAACAAAGCTCTTGAAAGCATCCCAAGGAGAGTCTGAAGTTTCCTGTTGAGTACGTTCTGCTAGCAGTTGTCTACCTTGATCTGTAATCGTATAAACCCGCTTACCACTTTGCTGTTCGCTCGTCAGATACCCTCCTTCTTCCAACATCTGGAGTGTTGGATACACCGAGCCAGGACTGAGGCGACGAAAGCCTCCATAGCGGACTTCCATCGCTTTAATCAGGTCATAACCATGACTGGGGCCCTCAGATAACAATTCCAACAGAAGGAACTTGATATCACCCCGACGAGTGCGGTATTCATCTCCCCAACCACGACCAAACATGTCATCAACAAAGTGCTTGCCATGCTCTCTACCATGATGCTGGCGATGCTGGAAGTGATGACTGACATGGAATGGTTCGTCCTGGCTGACTCCTGCCCATGCCGGTGTGGGAACGCGAAAGCGAAAGTGTCTAAACATAGATAAATTTGAAATCAACTTTCTCTACTATACGATATATCGGAATATATCGCGATATATCGGAACTAGGGATTGGGGACTAGGGACTGGGGATTGGGTTTAAGGTGGAAAAATTAGGGAACTCCAAAAAATAAATTATCTCGGTTGAAGTTGCTGACTGTTGACTATTGACTGATGACTGTTGACCGTTGACTGTGAACAGTGGGATATTTTTTACAATCGAAGTCCGTTATAGAATTTGCTCTCAAGGCAAATACATTTGAGAAAACTTCCCCAGTCCCCAGTCCCCAGTCCCCAGTCCCCAGTCCCCAGTCCCCAGTCCCCAGTCCCCAGTCCCTTTTACGCAATGGATCAAAGTCGGATCAAGCTTCTTGAGTTGAAACTGCGTGCAAAAGCTTTGAATGAGCGCAAAGCCGCCTTAGACGAACTAGCCTCGTTGCCATCTGAGGTTGCTGTGCCTATACTCCAGAAGCTAGCTATTGAGAAAGACGTTGGATTATGTCGCCTTGCTGTGATGGGTTTGGGCAATCACCGCACTGAAGCTTCATTTCAAGCTCTGCAAGAAATTCTAGAGCATAACCGAGATGCTAACGTGCTATCTGAAGCAGCGAATTCCCTTTTGGAATTTGGTGATGTGGCGATTCCCTTGCTGCAACAGCTATTTGAGCGGACTGACAACTGGTTAGTTCGTTCCTCAGTGATTTATATGCTGATGGAAAGCCAGCATCATGAGGTTTTATTAGCTTTGGCAATGGATTCTCTGGAAGATGAGACACCATTTGTTCAAGAAGCAGGTATTCTCGCTTTAGGTCAAGTGTTGAAATCTTCCCTGAAGAATCAGGCTTTGGCGTTGTTAACCGAACTTGCAGAAGATTCATCTTGGCAAAAGCGGTGGCGAGTTGCGATCGCACTTCAAGGTTGTCAAGACCCCCAAGCCAAGCAGTTAATCGCTAAACTCCAGCAGGACGAACATTTTCGGGTAGTAGCAGCAGCATTAGAAACAGCATCAGAGTGACATTGCTACAAGCAACAAATGTATCCCAAACATGAATTAGCAGTAAGCTGTTTTAGGGACTTTTCAATAAAAAAATATCCCATTCTAATTGTTCATTTCTGACTGTCAACAGTCATCAGTACTTCGGCTTCGCTCAGTACAAGTCATCAGTCAACAAATCTACTATGGCAACAATTAACGACAACTACCTCAAGCTGAAAGCGGGTTATCTGTTTCCAGAAATTGCGCGACGGGTTAATGCTTTCGCCGAAGCCAATCCCGATGCTCAGATTATCCGTTTAGGCATTGGTGATGTCACCGAACCATTACCAGAAGCTTGCCGCACAGCTATGATCCTAGCTGTGGAAGAAATGGGCGATCGCGCTACCTTCAAAGGCTACGGCCCAGAACAAGGTTATGCTTGGTTACGGGAAAAAATTGCTGTCCAAGATTTCCAAGCAAGGGGAGCAGAGGTAGATGCTTCGGAAATCTTTATTTCCGATGGTTCCAAATGCGACACGGGCAATATCCTCGACATCTTCGGACATGACAACATTATCGCCGTTACAGATCCCGTTTACCCCGTATATGTAGATACTAACGTCATGGCGGGAAATACAGGGAATGCAAATGATCAAGGCGAGTTTGAAGGCTTAGTATATCTGCCAATTACCGCAGAAAACAACTTCACCGCCGAGATTCCCTCAAAGAAAGTTGATTTAATTTATCTGTGTTTCCCCAATAACCCCACCGGTGCAACTGCTACCAAAGAACATTTAAAGGCATGGGTAGACTACGCCAAAGCCAATAACTCGATTATTTTCTTTGATGCTGCCTATGAAGCATATATCACCGATCCGTCGATTCCCCACTCCATCTATGAAATTGATGGTGCTAGAGAAGTTGCGATCGAGTTTCGGTCTTTCTCCAAGAATGCAGGCTTTACCGGAACCCGTTGTGCATTAACCGTTGTACCCAAAACCTTGACTGCAAAAGCAGCAGATGGTTCAGACGTGGAACTGTGGAAACTGTGGAACCGTCGCCAATCGACCAAATTCAATGGTGTATCCTACATTGTACAACGGGGAGCAGAAGCAGTTTACTCCCAAGAAGGGCAAGCGCAAATCAAAGCATTGGTGAGTTTTTATTTAGAAAACGCCAAAATTATTCGTGAACAACTGACAGCAGCCGGTTTGGCTGTGTATGGTGGCGTGAATGCACCTTATGTTTGGGTGAAAACCCCCAATGGTTTATCCAGTTGGGAATTCTTTGATAAATTGCTGCACACAGTCAACGTTGTAGGTACACCCGGTTCTGGATTTGGTGCGGCGGGTGAAGGCTACTTCCGAATTTCAGCATTCAATAGCCGGCAAAATGTAGAAGAAGCAACCAAGCGGATCACTGAGAAATTCAAAGTGTAATACCAATTTGGGATTTTGTAAAATCTCGTTTAGTTTAGATCCCCAACTTCTTGAAGAAGTCGGGGATCTAAAATTCAATCCCCTGGTAAACTTGCAAACACTTGCTTGACTATCTCCTTAGTTTTATCTTCCAAACGCAGCCAATCGACTTCACCGAATTCATCAATTAAACTAGTATCAATATTAACTGCTTCATTCTCTGGACTATAGTTAAGAAAACACACCTGATAACACAGTTCCCACAAATCAATACTTACTTGTTGCTCTTGACGTTGCAAATTCAGATGATATCCTGGATGGGGCATTGGCAGATGGGCAAGGGTGTCTCTGATTCTATCTCCTTGTTCTGCTGTTGCGGTTTCCATGTCTTGCAACAACTGAGTTACCAGCGCTTTCGTTTCATCAGTGGTGCTAGCTGGCCAAATGAGTACATCTTCGTAAGTTCCCTTCCAGGCAGATGCATCGAGATGTTTACGAATATTATCGATAACACGAATGAAAGCAGGTTGCATGAGAAGTTCAGCATACTGCCATGTGACTGGGTTTGTTATTCTAGGTGGCATCGGTAGTCAACAGAGGCACTAAAAGAAAAATTAACAGTCTGGATTTATTAAAAAGCTGAGTTTTAGTCTAAATCTTTTCTCAAGATAGCGGATTTGATTGCAGAAAATTTGGAGATATTTATTACTAGCTGGAAAATTTAGGTAATAACTCTGGGGAATCATATGATAGGCAAGCTATTAGACCATCGTTACCAAGTAATTAAAGTCCTTGCTGCGGGAGGATTTGGTCAAACTTATATTGCCCAAGATACCAGGCGACCGGGCAACCCCATTTGCGTTGTCAAGCATCTGCAACCTGCAACTGACCCCAGAGTTTTTGAAACTGCGAAGCGTCTATTTAACAGCGAAGCTGAAACTTTAGAAAAACTGGGGAACCATGACCAAATACCCAGGTTGCTGGCTTACTTCGACGAAAACCAAGAATTTTATTTAGTACAAGAATTTATTGAAGGACATACCCTCACAGAGGAACTTATACCTGGTCAGAAATGGAGTGAAGACCAAGTAATTCAAATGTTGCAGGAAGTTCTGGGCATTTTAGAATTTGTTCACGCTCAAGGTGTGATTCACCGCGACATTAAGCCGGATAATATTATTCGTCGTACTTCTGACCAGAAATTAGTTTTAGTAGATTTTGGGGCGGTGAAGCAATTAAGGTCGCCAATGGTGACAGTTGGCGGACAAGCCTCTGCGACAGTGGCTATTGGCACTCCTGGTTATATGCCCACAGAACAAGGGCAAGGTAAACCCCGTCCCAACAGTGATATCTATTCCCTTGGCATTATCGCCATCCAAGCACTTACAGGAGTACTGCCTGCACAATTGCAAGAAGACCCTGATACAGGTGAAATCCTCTGGCAGCATTTGGCAAACGTTAACTATCGATTGGCAGCAGTGTTAACCAAGATGGTGCGTTATCACTTCAAAGACCGCTACCAAACGGTAACGGAAGCACTGCAAGCATGTCAAAACGTCCTTAATCCTGTGTTGGCAGTTACCAAACCACAAGAATCTCTGAAAAATCACAGTTACCAGCCAACCATTTCTCTATCTCAAGCATCTCGCCAGCCAACCCTTGCAGTCGCCCCTGCAAATCCTGCCACTGCCAAACCAGCCCGTCAGAAAAACTCTAATAAAACTGATCCATTGCCGCTTTTAATTGGCATATTATTGGCAGGTGGTGCAGCTGCCTTGGCAGCAAATGTATTTCCTAATATCAAAGATTTCGCCGCTAATTTTACAGGCAATAATAGTGCTGCAACGGGCAAGTGTTCGGCTGTGGTTGTAGGTAATTCTAATATTCGTTCCGAACCGAGTTCTATTAATTCTGATAATGTTTTGCGGACAGTTGGCAATGATACCAAGTTTGAGGTTACTGGCAACCGGACAAAACGAGGTTGGATAGAAATTAAACTCAACTCTAATCGTTCGGCTTGGGTAAACTCGCAAGTGATAGCCAATAATGATCAATGGATTTCTTGCCTGCGGGATCAAGGCATTGCCATTAAAACAGTAAATGATAGTTCTTTAATTACTTCTCTACCAGTTCCCAAGCCAAGACAAAAATCTAGGGATGTAGTAATTCCGGCTTCAGAAATATCAAAAACACCAACTTCTGAATCAGAAAATTCTGACTCAGAAAAATCAGTGCAATCACAGCCTAGTGTTGATAGTGGCAAGATTGTAGAACAAGCAAAAAATAAGTATGATTCAGGAGATTTAGTGGGAGCGATCGCACTGCTGAAATCAATTCCGGCAAATGCTTCTTCTGGCATTAAAGAAACCACTGCAATCATTAACCAATGGCAGGAAGATTGGACTAAAGCGGATGCTTTATTTAATGACATCAACCAAGCACTAGAAGATGGTCAATGGGATAAAGTTTTAGATTATAAAAACCATCCTGAAAAGTTGCCTAATACTCAGTACTGGCGAAATAAATTAGAACCGTTATTTAAACAAGCAGCGGCAAATCTAGCCAAACAGGTGCTTGACAATACTGAAAAACCAGCTAAACAGAATAATTCTCAGCAGGAACTTCGCGATACCGAGAAACCAGCTAATGAGAATAATCCCCAGCAGGAACTTCCCAATACGACACCAGAGGGGACTCCGGAAGGCGGTCTGTAGGGGAGCAGGGGTGCAGGGGGGCAGGGGGGCAGGGGAGCAGGGGTGATGAGGGAGATGAGGAGGATGGCGGAGAAATAACCCCTGACCACTGACAACTGACAACTGACAACTGACAACTGACAACTGACAACTGATAACTGACCACTGACAACTGACAACTGACAACTGACCACTGACAACTGACCACTGACCACTGACTCCTAACTCCTAACTCCTAACTTCTAACTCCTAACTTCCCCCAACTTATGTAAGGCAGTTTTGTCGCTGTTTGCCGTATTTGGTTGGTGTTAGATACTAACTGTCCGCAAGCGTCCCAACTGCCAGAAACGAACATGTTTCTGGAACCTTCGCCTATGGAAATTGAGGCAGTGTAATCACCGATTTGTACTTGCAAGGTTTGCAAATTTATTGTCACGGCTGCTTGAGGATTGGCGGCTACTAAATCTTGCAGTTGTTTAACGGTAGCTGCATCAGCCGTCACACAAGGTATACCCATTGCCACACAGTTACCAAAAAAGATTTCCGCGAAGCTTTCGCCGATGAGGGCTTGAATTCCCCATTTTGCGATCGCTTGTGGTGCGTGTTCCCGCGATGAACCACAGCCAAAGTTGCGGTTAACGATTAAAACTTTCGCTCCCTGGTACTGTAGTTGATCAAAGGGATGTTCACCTTTGAGGGCTTTACGGTCATCAATAAAGACGCCTTCACCTAACCCATCAAAAGTAACGGCTTTCAAATAGCGTGCCGGAATAATGCGATCGGTGTCTATATCATCACCCACTAAGGGAATGCCACGCCCTGAAACTGTTTTAACTTGACTTACCATAGATTTACTTAACTAGCTAAACCAAAATAAATACACTAATTAGGGTTGGAAATAGGGAATAGGGCAAAGCGAAAATATAATTAGGGATTTCCAAGAAATAAATTATATCATGTCCGTTTAAACACTTATGATATCTGTGGAGGTCGGTAATTGGGAATTGGTAATTGGTAATTGGTAATTGGTTTTGAGTATTACCTATTACCCATTACCCATTACCTATTACCAAGCAAACCGACTATATCGTAAGTAATTAGCCGAACTTGATATTATCTATCTTGTGGGGTGGGCATCCTGCCCGCCCTAAATACAAAGGACGGGTGGGGAGACCCATCCCACAAGAAAATTTAGGATATTTTTTATTTGGAAGTCCCTTAAACACGACTGACATCAGAACTATCTATAAAAAATGAAAATTTTTATCTTCCCATGCCCTATGCCCAAAATTACAACAACTCCCGCACGTCTGAAACTTCACCTTTAATGGCAGCAGTAACAACCATCGCCGGACTCATCAGCAATGTACGACCAGAGGATGAACCTTGTCTGCCTTTGAAGTTGCGGTTGGAGGAAGAGGCGCTGATTTGTCTGCCTTGAAGTTTGTCGGGGTTCATGGCTAAACACATCGAACACCCAGGTTCACGCCACTCAAACCCGGCTTCTTGAAAGATTTTGTCCAGACCTTCCGCTTCTGCCTCTTGTTTGACGCGTTCAGAACCAGGGACAACAAAGGCTTTCACACCTGCGGCTACGTGGTGACCTTGGGCAATTTTGGCAGCTTCTCGCAAATCGCTAATTCTACCGTTGGTGCAGCTGCCAATGAAACAGACATCAACTTTCGTACCTTTGATCGGTTGACCGGGTAACAAATCCATGTATCGGTAGGCTTCTTCAGCTACAAAGCGGTCTTCTTCGGGCAATTCTTCAGGCTTGGGAACGAACTGATTGATGCCAATGCCTTGACCGGGTGTGATTCCCCAAGTCACAGTCGGTGGAATTTCGGCAGCGTCGAATACTACAATATCATCGTATTCAGCATCAGCATCGCTCTTGATTGATTCCCACCAAGCGATCGCACTCTCCCAATCTGCATCTTTGGGGGCAAAGTCTCTACCCTTGAGGTAATCGTAGGTGACTTGATCGGGATTGACGTAACCGCAACGGGCACCGCCTTCGATGGCCATATTGCAAACTGTCATCCGTTCTTCCATGTTCATTTGCTCAAAGGTAGTGCCTGCATATTCATAGGCATAACCGACACCACCTTTCACACCAAGGGTACGAATGATATGCAGGATGACATCTTTGGCGTAGACACCAGGGTTGAGGGTGCCGTTAACTTCTATTTTGCGGACTTTTAATTTCGAGAGGGCGAGAGTTTGGGAAGCGAGAACATCCCTAACTTGACTAGTACCGATGCCAAAAGCGATCGCCCCAAATGCCCCGTGACTGGAAGTGTGGCTATCTCCACAAGCGATCGTCATTCCTGGTTGTGTCAGTCCTTGTTCAGGAGCAATCACATGAACTATACCCTGATTACCAGAACCGATGTTATAAAAGGTGATGCCATTTTCTTGACAGTTACGCTCTAGGGCTTGGATCATTTCTTCTGCCAAGCTATCAGTAAAGGGACGTGATTGATTTTCTGTAGGCACAATATGATCTACTGTAGCCACTGTCCGTTCTGGAAACAGTACTTTTAGACCTCGTTCCCGTAACATAGCAAAGGCTTGGGGACTAGTCACTTCATGGATGAGGTGTAGCCCAATAAATAGTTGCGTCAGCCCTGAAGGAAGTGTACCAACGGTGTGTAAGTCCCAAACTTTATCAAACAGGGTACCTTTGCTCATACGTCGATAGTGATTAAACGAGTCAGACTTTTTATGGTATCAAAAAAAGTCAGCCTTGTTCTCTACGATTTACAGTAATTTTTAAACATTGACTTGTTCGTTGTCATCAATCATCAGCTATCAGTAAAAAATTTTACCAAACTCATCAAATCTTCATCTACTTGAAGCGGACTTCATTTCCTAGAAGAATAGTGGGGGGAATACTAGAGTCAATCGGGTTGAGCAAAGTGGTTATCTATGAGCCAAAAATCTAGTATTTTCCAGACTTGTGCTTGTTACCATGTTGCACGTTGCCACATTGGGGAAGCAGGCAGACTCTTTCTCTGGTTCCCTGTTCCACATACCTTGACAAAAGTCAGATCCTACTTACAAAAGTTCGCTATTGAGTATGAACTGATGCAAGGGCGACCAGGTATGAGTTTGAATTGTAAAGCAGGACAAGCCAAAGAAATAGCCCGTAACCTGGCTCAAATACTTGCACCCAGAGAATTAACAGAGACGCAAGTCCTTTTCATTCGAGGCGCTATCCAACCTCAACTCCAAGATTTTAGTGATATCGCCTCATTGCAACGCTTCATTAAGTTCAACCAGTCTGAGTGGTTGGTGGAAATGCTGGCAAGGGAACGATTTACTAATTATTTCCAACCGATTGTCTCAATTAACGATACATCCCAAATTTATGGATATGAATCACTGTTGCGGGGACTGGATGAACAAGGCAATTTAGTTTTCCCAGGGCCAATGCTGGAGTTAGCAAGCGAGGTGGGACTTTTGCCACAACTCGACCGACTTGCACGCCTGGGCACCATCACTCAAGCCTCCCGCCATCAACTTAAGGGGCAGATCTTCATTAATTTTGCACCAATGGCACTTTATGACCCCGCTTTTTGCCTTCGCAGTACTGTGGAGGCAATTGATCTTGCAGGTATTTCTCATGAACGGGTTATTTTTGAATTTGTGGAGTCAGACAATCCTCAAGACATAAACCATCTCAAGGCGGTGCTTCAATACTACCGCGATCGCGGGTTTTTAGTAGCCCTTGATGACCTCGGTTCTGGCAATTCCAGCCTCAACTTGTTGCATCACTTACGCCCAGACTTTATCAAGTTGGACATAGGGTTAATTCGAGATGTACATCAAGACCCGTACAAAGCTGCCATTACCGAGAAGCTTCTAGAAATTACTCAAAAGTTAAATATCCAAACCGTTGCTGAAGGAATTGAGTGTATTGAGGAACTGAAGTGGCTGCGAGAACGAGGTGCAACTTTTGCTCAAGGGCATTTGATTGCTGGGGCGAGTGCGGTGCCTGTGACTGCAACTCCTAAAATTGATACAAGCGCCCTAATAACATCGGCACATTTTCCGCAGGTTGGGCAGCGTGTCCAACACCAAACTGAGTCCGAGCGAATTATAGCTGTTGTGACGCAGCGTATCCGACAATCGTTGGAATTAAACGAGATTTTGCAAACCACAGCAACCGAACTGCGACGACTGTTTGAGGTAGACCGAGTGCTGATCTATCAGTTTGCGCCAGACTGGAGTGGGTCGGTGGCTGTAGAGTCCTTAGCACAAGGGTGCATGTCGATTCTGGGATTTGACGTGATGGATACATGTTTTCAATCTACCCATGCGGCTTATTATCAACAAGGCAATTCTAGAGCCATTGAAGACATTGAAACAGCAGGATTATCGCGGTGTCATCTTAACATGCTGCGGAGTTTGCAAATCCGGGCTAACTTGGTAGTACCCATCTTACAGCAAGACCGTTTATGGGGACTATTGATTGCTCACCAATGCCGTAACGCTAGACAATGGCAGCAATCGGAGATTAACTTGTTTAACCAGTTAGCATCTCAAGCTGCGATCGCTATTCAACAATCAGAACTTTACCACCAATTACAACTAGCAAACCAGGAATTACAGCGTCTTGCTTCTTTGGATGGTCTGACTCAACTGGCAAATCGACGCTGTTTTGATGATACTTTGAATGCACAGTGGCAACTGTTGACACGAGAACAAGCCTCGCTATCTCTGATTTTGTGTGATGTAGATTGCTTTAAGCTTTACAATGATACTTATGGACATTTGGCAGGAGATGATGTTATCAGACAGGTTGCCAAGGCCATCTCTGTGACAGTGAAACATCCTGCTGATTTGGTTGCTCGTTATGGTGGAGAAGAGTTTGCAGTAATTTTACCCAATACAGATGCCGCAGGGGCGATTGCAGTTGCAAAAGATATTCAGAGTCATGTTAGTGCATTACAACTGCCTCATCTGAATTCTCAAGTCAGTGAATTCATTACCTTAAGTATTGGCGTAGCAACCATTACTCCTCATAGCCAATTATCTCCTGTAACTTTAATTGCTGCGGCTGACCAAGGACTCTACCAGGCAAAAGCACGAGGAAAAAATTGTGTGGTGCAATTTGACTGTGACCATCCTGGGGGTAAGTAGAAGGCTCTTGAGCAGGGGAGCAGGGGAGCAGGGGAGCAGGGGAGCAGGGGAGCAGGGGGAGATGAGGGGGAGAATAACTAAACTAATGCCCAATTCCCCATGCCCAATTCCCATTGTATTGTTACTGCCTCTACCGTACTCTGTTGCACTACAACTGCGATCGCCCGTAATTCTCTCTAGTTTATCACGTTTTCTATGTGCCAATTTTTTCAGTTAATTGCCTATTTTTGGGTATTTACTATTAATTTTCTGCATGGGACTATACCCTAAAAATTCTTGAGAATTTTTCTCTAAATTCAAGACTACAAATTCTTGCCATTTTGTATGTTTAGTAGCAATTCATTCAGCAATAATTAAGTAAACTTATTTGAATTTGGTAAAGATAAATGCATACAATTAGTAGTTTAACTGAAAATTTTATAAAAAGATTTTCTGTTAATTTCAGCCATATAGGCTCTATTACAGCCATTTAAAGGTTATTTATCAATCCCATAGTTTTATAGTATTTTATTTGAAAGGTATATTAATTAACTAAATTTTAAAAAGAAATTGCGGTGGTTGATAGTGACTCAATTTTTACAAGCATGTCTTTTCCGTATTACCTGTAACAGAAAGAAGAGTGAAATTCATCAAATCTTGAAAAAGAAAAAATCATAGTGGTCTTATGGAAGAGCTAAAGTTTTGTTAAGATGCTAATGCTAGGAGTTTCTTCACGGGAATTATTCACTCAACGCTTGAAGAAGTAAAAAGTACTAGCAGCATAGAGTTAAAAAAAGGTGAAGCAATGACCACCTACATTTTCTTTGACGATGCCCTCCGGATGCTTACCAATGCCTTTTTGCTATCAGCAGTGCTGCTAATAGCAGCTTCTGGTATAGGGTTAGCAGTTATCGAAACGATTGAAAAGACAGGAGAACGCTAATACTAAGCCCTGGTGGTTGGTGTACTTTTTGCCGAAAAGCATTAAGTACAAGTGTTCATATTTAAGTGATCTTGGGAACACTAAAACCAGCAAGTCTCACGGCGTTGCTGTATTACCTGAAAGTAAAGAAACGTAAAGGTGACAGTACCGCATCTGAGACCCAAATCCAGGAGCAAACTACAATGGGTTTATCTGATACAGTATTGGGCAAGCAAAACCAAATTCAAGAATTATTCAGTCCAGCGGAAGCTTTTGCAGCTATTACTCTGGCCGCGACAGCCTCAGATGGTTATCTTTCTGATGAAGAAGCCCGTGGAATCTCTGCTGCGCTGTCTCGGATGAAGCTTTTTAGAAGCTATTCTGATGATGTAATGAGGAGGCTGTTTGACAAACTCCTAGGCATTATCCGGCGGGATGGAATCAATACGTTGTTTAATCTAGCTCAAGAATCTCTACCCCAAGACTTGCGAGAAGCAGCTTTTGCAGTAGCGACTGATCTGGTTTTAGCCGATGGCATCGTGACTGAAGAAGAACACAGTTTTTTAAATGATCTGTATCAGGCTTTAGGTCTTTCCAGTGAAATAGCGCTGCAAATCGTGCAGGTGATGTTAATCAAAAACCACGCTTAAGGTGATATTGCAGAATAATTTCTCAGTATAACCAATTTATAACTATTATATAAACCAAGTATGCCAAAGGAGTTCAGCTTCTTTGGCAATGCTTTTAGGATATTTGTGAAGTGCGATCGCGCCACTATCTATAAAATACAGCAGTTTTCGTTAGCATGAAGTACAAAAGCTACAGGTTTTGAGGCAGGAGGCAGGAGGTATCAGTGAACCAAAAAGTTTTTAAGAGAACAGCAACAGCGATCGCTAACGTTTCTTAACCGAACCCACGCCCCGCACAGATTCCCGGCGGACTTGAGGAGAGCCAATATACTCTACTGACCCCACGCCAGATACAGTCGCATCTAACTGCTCACTCACATTAACCACAGCACTACCCACGCCGCTGTTGCGAATTGTAGCCTGCTTAGTCTTGAAATTCTCGCCTTGGAAACTTCCGACCCCGGAAAGAGTGAGTTCCAGCACATCAACACTTCCGGCGATCGTCATGCTGCCCACCCCATCAAGAGAAACCGACAACCGTTTAGCTTGGATATCCTTGACTTCAACACTCCCGACACCGTTTATGTTCAAGCTCTCCAAGCTCTTGACCTCCACAACGAACTCAATGGGCTTGGTCGGATCGAGATTGGCATCTTTCACGGTGGTGAGATACAGAACATTGTCAGCTACGCGACTCTCTAGGAGGGGCAGGATGTTGTCTTCAGCGGTGATCGTCAGGGACTCTTTTCCTATTTGCTGCACCATAATCCTGCCCACGGATTCACTAGAGATGGATGAGAATCCACCCACTTCTCTGGATTCGGTCTTGACGATCCCAGATCCTCTAAGCCCACCTAACTTAAAAGAGCAGCCCGCGAACAGGCTCAAAGCTGTTAAACACGCAACCAAACTGGATAGCTTAGATTTCATTATTTGCCTACCTTGGCTCAAGCTGTCTTAAATGTCCGTCCATCCATTGGTCAATAAGAGTTCCAACTCCAAATCCGCCAATAAAGAAGAATAGTGTCCCTATCCACAGATCATTAAAAATGTATATTGCCAAAGTAAATGATGTTATTCCACTTACCATTATTCCGGTGATTATTATTGGCCATACCCAAAAAGAATTAGCTTTGACATGAGATACCTTTTTGCATTGAGAACATCGGTAACCTCCCAACGGCGCAGCCCAGTATCGCCGCCAAGCCAAGAGAAAAGAATGCTGGCAATAGGGACACACTAACGGCTTGCTGAAGCCTCTGCCTTTGGAGTGAGAGGTTCGATGGTTGGTGGGTAAACTCATGGGATTCTCCTATCGGTCGGTGTTTAGAATTCTTGATTTCAACCACCCACTAAATGGGCTGCGGTAGTGGCTTCAGTGGAAACGCCAACCATAACCAAAGGTAGAGACATAAAATCAGTCCAGGGATAGCAACGGCTAAAATAACGGTGACAATCCGTACTGCTTGAACTGGCAGTTTCCAGCGCTGTGCAATTGCTGCACAGACTCCTGAAATTACTTTGTGGCGACGACTGCGGTAAAAAGCGGCAGTTGGTTTGGCTGAAGTATTTACTTTTGTTTGCAATGGATTAAGTTTTAGAATTAAAGAACTAATCAGCCCTATAGAACCCAAAACAGCTGATGGGATGGTGATAATTGCAAGCCAGTGACCAAAAACCATCCCTGTAACTACTTCTCCAAGCCAGGAAGGGTTAGAACAATGAAAAATTATAGTTTCTGTCTGACAACCAAAGCGTTCAGCCAAACCCAGTCCTCCCCAAGCTAGTAGGAGGGGTAAAATTCCGTAGAAGATGATTATGCCAAGCAAAACCAAGTGCCAACGCATCGAAAGCGATCGCCGAATTGCAATCGAAGAAAGCGCTGGGCCAACAAATAATAGTATCAAGATCAAAGGAAAGTAAATCAAAGATTTTCTTGGATAGGTTTTCTTGATTTAGATTGAATAATTCGTTGGGGTCGATTGAGAAACTTTAACTGTTCAAACCAAAGCAGAGCCATCGCCCCACCGCCCAAACAAATTGCCAGGTCGATTGGGTGTAAGAAGGAGAAGCTAAACAATTGACGCAAGAAGGGAACATACAACACAATTACTAGAAAAGCCAGTCCCCCCCAATAACCCACCAAAGGACAGCATTAGCAGATTTCAATATTTTTAGACTGAGGTGAGATGGAGAACTTTCACTCAAAATTAGTCCTAAATTTGCCAAAATCAACGTCGTAAAGGTTAACGCACGCGCATCAACAGTCTTAACGGTTGAGGTATCTCAGGTCTTATTGACTGCTAACTCCATCAGTTGTCCGTCCACTTATCTCACTCTCGTGGATGCGGTAGATTGCGATCGCTTCTGAACGTCCCTCAGCATCAATCCAGGTTCGATTGATCGCGGGTGACAGCGTTGTATTGCGCTCTTTGATAAACTGCATTGCGCGATCAATTTCTGGACGCTCCGTGAGGCGCGAAGCTCGACCATTGACAATCACGCTGCGCCAATGAAGGGGCCCGTGAATTTCTTCAACCTGTAGGCAGATTTCTGGATTCGTGTCAATATCATGAGTCTTCATGCCCACCGTTGTAAACAGGTAGATGTCCTCTTCTTCGAGATAATAATACATTGGCATCACGTAGGGTTTGCCTTCGTGTATGCAGCCAAGATGACCGTATCCTACTTGGTGTAGTAGTTCGTGTATTTCTTTTGAACTCATTTCATCAATATCTAACATTAATATTCTCCTAAAGATGCAGTTGATTGGTAGTGTATTAAAAAGAAATAATCCACGCTTTACATCTGTTGTTAGATGGAGTAGATACGTGAAAGTCAATGATGAGAATCAGTAGACTGTTCAGAAAGCGTTAATAAAAAGGCAAGGTTTGTCACTGCTTTAAGCGCATGGCGTGCGTTAGCAGGGATAAAAATAAAGACTCCCGATTCTAGGACAAGCTCTTTTCCTTCCAGTGTCAGTACGCCCTGTCCTTCAATCACGTTCACAGTGAGATTGCGAGGAGAAGCATGTTCTGCGATGTGCATTCCCACCGCCAGCGACATCAGCGTATATCGGCAGTTTTCATCTTCCAGCAGAATCTTGCTCTTGACTCCAGTCTGGGGATACTCAATGACATCCGCCCAACGAATTGCGGTAGTCTTCAATGACATTATGGTTGCGGTCATGCAATTACCCCCTTTATTACAGAGAGATTGATGTGAACAAGAACACTCGTGAAATGAGCATCTTTATAGAATCTCGCCCCAATGCCATTTCGACGAGATACGTCCAAGTTCCAACTTCAGGTTTGTTGTCTAGGCGTGGCTTTAGACCTGATGCTGCAAGCGACTCAGACGCTTTGAGTAACTTTTCATCACCTCTACGGCAAACATGGGTGTTTCCTGAACGGCAAAGAGAAACTCTCTCTCATCAAGGAAAACCAGTTTACTATCTACCTTGGCAATAGCTGTGTAAGTTCTATTTTTGACTCCTACAAGTATTCCGACATCAAAAACTTCGCCCGTTTCAATGGTTTCTACAATCTTGCCATTGACTAATATATCTACCTGTCCTTGGAGAATGCCATACATTTCATCACCAGGCTGTCCTTCTTCAAAGATGATTTGACCTGCTGAAAATACTTTAGGGTCGGATTGTTTTTGAAAGATACTGACTGTTAACACAGGACTTAGCATTAGAACAACCCCAAAATTCTTTGTTTTTAAACGAAACTTTTGGATAAGCAATAGCTAAACCCAGAAAAGTACACTACTTTCTGTTGATTAACTCTCGACCTCCGCAAAATTTCTGATTAGTTCCCTGATTTGTCATTAAAACAGAAAGCATCAAATACTTCTTGTATCTTGCTAGGTAAATAAGTTGAATTTCATCTACCCCTTTTGAATGTTTTATGACAATTTGTATAACTTATACATAAACCAAAACATTTACTCAAACATCATCTATGACTGTGAAACGTTATACTTATTATTGTCAAAATAAGTTGAGATCAGGCATCGCGCCCAAGTGACACAACTGCTGCCAAGCAATGTTAGTCCCCATGACTTTCAGGCAAAAAAGGATTATCCACCTCCGGTTTCACTCCGCCGATCCGTTGATTGTTTTATACGGAAATGATGGAAACAGAAGGTCATAAATACACAGAATAAATAATTTATTCAGATTTAAAGTTACTAAATTAATCCCAAGAAGTTATTCAATCTGAATCAGGAAAACCTATCTCAAAAAATCTATGATATTCAAAAACTTCCTCTCAACAATTCTGCTTGAACTCGCATTATCAATTGGATTCTTTTTTGGCGTTGGGCAACCCTCGATCGCTGCGACACCTTCCCCTATATTTATGGTTGGGGTCAAGATTGCAACAGTTGCTGAAGTTTTACCTAATGTGGAATTGGAAGTCGATCGCTTTCTCACTTCGATTCCAGCAGGCTATTACACAATCCCCAGTGTCGAAGAGTTGAAAAGTCAGTTAGGGAAACCTCAAACCGTGTTGGTGGATGTGCGAGAAACCTCTGAGTATCGTTCTGGACATATACCTAACGCAATTAACATTCCGCTGCGAACACTAGCGCACAATCTGAATCAAATTCCGCGCGATCACCCTGTGGTGTTGTATTGCTCCTCCGGTTATCGATCAGCAATGGGTGTGATGACATTACACCTGTTGGGCTATGAGAATGTGCAGGGTTTTCCACCTAGCTTTGCAGGCTGGCAAGGCGCAGGAGAAGCGATCGCCTCCAAGTAATGCACCAAAACAATTAGGGCTAAAATCCAAACTTTTACTCTGGAATTTCAAGAGATTTTAACTTTGTGAGGACTTTTGTGATGAACTCTATCTACTTTAATGGGTCTAAAATTCACTTGATGCGCTGGCTGCTGGCTGCTTGGATCTGCGTTTTCCTGGTTGTTTGCAGTCCCCTACCCGCCTTTGCTGCTGTGACACAAATCGAAGAATATCCAGGGCAGATGCTCTACCAATCCCGGCAAACCCTGCGAGATCAGATAGGAAATTCCTGGCAGGCGATCGCCTTCAAGCGCATCCATCCCGAAGGTAGTGCCATTGTCTCTCTGCGGCTAGTGGGCTTTCCTAGTGGGGTGGAATTCGATCACACTCAACCACTGACGCTAACAACATCTATGGGGCAAATTCTAACCGCCAAGGATATTTCTAGCGAAATTTCTCAGGACACACCAACTCCAGCGAATGTCGCAGAATATGACATTAAGTCTGCCCTACCGCAGTTGCAGGCTGAAATTCCTCTTCATCTAACTTTACCGATGGTAACTGGCTCATCGATCGAGTTACAAATCCCATCCACGGCGATCCAAGAGTGGCAAGCAGTTTCTGCTAGTTGACTAACCCCAAAAAACCAAGCTGATGAATCCCCAAATCTCCACGTTATTTAAAGAATTATCCGTCGCTAGTTTCACTACGCCGCCCCGTTGATTGGTTTATACGGAAATGATGGGGAATTTATCATGAGTAACCATTCATACCTTGTTCATAGTTTCCTCATCTTTTTTCAATATCATCAGATGTCAATGTTCTTCTCGTTCAGGAGGATGAAATCTATGAAATGGCAAAAATTAATTCTGGCTTTTATAGCCACCATTTGCTTAATATTTGCAGGCAATGCTCTGGCACAGACTGATATCAATATCAACAGTACCAACCTTATTCGCTTTGGTGGAAGCGTAACTGTACCAGAGAATCAAGTTGTCGAAAACGCCCTGGCTTTTGGGGGGAGTGTTACAGTATCACCTAATGCCAGAGTTTTGGATACTGCGATCGCTTTTGGCGGAGATGTCATACTGAAAAAAGGAGTGCGGGTAGAGGGTGATGCTTACTCCTTTGGCGGCAAAATCGTACAGGAACCAGGTGCGATCGTTGCTGGTGAACGCGCCACATTCAGCGATAGACATGGCATGATGTATGGTTCCAATCGAGGCAGAAGTAGCTTCTTCGCTCAGTATTTCTTCAGTGCCATTTTTAGAATTAGCGCCGCCGTAGTAGCAGCTATTCTCGGACTGATTATTTTGCATACCAGCCCACAGTTCCTGCCTTCTTTGGCTACAAAATTGCGTCAACACCCCAGTTTGACTGTTCTATGGGGGATGGGGGCAATTGTCGCCATTATCTTTTTCAGCGTGTTTCTGGCGATTACGCTCATTGGTATTCCCCTGATTCCACTACTAAGTTTGACTGCGATCGTCACTTCTCTAGTAGGGTCATTAGGCGTGGCACTTTTTGTCGGTCAACGCCTAGTCAGTAATGGCGGTCGGTCGTTACAGCAGCAGTTCTTGGTGGGTTTGGCGATCCTGACAGTTTTGACACTAATTCCATTTTTTGGAGGGTTAGTAGTTTTCCTAGTCAATCTGTTCGGCTTGGGTGTCATCTTGCTGTGGCAATTTGGTAGAGAAAAACCTCAAATAGCTACTTAAGAAGGGCGGCATAAATGTTCATAATTATTAGGTGAAACTTATTCTCAGCTATCCAAAGATTTTGAATTGCTCAAAGTGCATACGGTAACGGTCAATAAAGTTTCACTCGTACATCGACCGTTACGTTTTATATCATATTCAATCAATTCATTCAGGAAATAGAACAAACACCCGTCACAGTAATGCCAGAAGTTATGGTTATTAACTCAAATCTTAAAAGAATACTGAATTTTATCAATGTTCACATTCCAATTGGCTAGCCAAGTACACGAAGTTAATATATACAGCGATTGTAATTATTATAGGACTTATAGCCATTTTCAATCCGGTGAGGTACAGGTATGGAAATAGACCTAACCCCCTAACCCCCTTCCCGAAGCGGGAAGGGGGAACAATTCAAAGCCTCTCTCCTTTTAGGAGAGAGGTTTGGAGAGAGGTCAAAATTGTACCTCACTAGTTCGAGAACCGCTATACACACTCGTGACAAAAACTAAGCTTTTGCGATTACAACGCTAAGCTCGCTCCGGACGTAAAATCGTAGTCGCAGTGAGGAGGAACGAAGCAATCTCAGCTGTTCGTACCAAAAATTAATTCTGAATGCGGTTAAAACTGTGGTCAGTGAGCTTACCGAACTGCACGAGTCGCTTGTATCTCAGCACGCTTTGTGAGTGAGCTTTACACTTACTGGCTAATTTGTAAGTCGGCGGAAAAACCAAACTATGCTAAAAAAAACGAACTAGGCGAAAACCTTCTTCCCTCCAGCATAGCTGCCCTTTGGGTTGGTGCTGTCGAACCTGCTACCTGATCCCAACTACAAATATTTACGCTGACTTACTAATCTTTAGGAATAATCTCAATTATCATGCCTTTGTCTGCTAGTCTAACCCAGTTGATTGAAGTTCTTTTAGCCCAGCCTATAAACTTATCTGAAGCTGCCTTAGCACAAATATGTAGCGGGATACAAACGGACAGCCGGATATTAAAGTCAGGTGAAGTATTTTTAGCTTTACGGGGTGAAAAATTTGATGGACACGAATTTGTGCCAACAGCCATAACTAAAGGTGCTAAGGCAGCAATTGTTGATTTTGCCTACGAAAATCCAGAAGTGCCTGTATTGCAGGTAAAAAACACCCTAGAAGCATATCAGAAAATTGGTAGATGGTGGCGCGATCGCTTCGATATTCCCGTGATTGGGGTAACGGGTTCTGTGGGCAAAACCACAACCAAGGAACTAATCGCCGCAGTTTTAGCAACTCATGGGCGAGTTCACAAAACTTATGGAAATTTCAATAACGAAATCGGTGTTCCGAAAACTTTGTTAGAACTCGATGCCGAACATGACTACGCCGTGATTGAAATGGCGATGCGGGGTAGAGGACAAATTGCCGAACTGACACAAATAGCGCGTCCCACCATTGGAGTGATTACGAATGTGGGAACGGCACATATTGAATTATTGGGTTCCGAAGATGCGATCGCTGAGGCTAAATGCGAATTATTAGCCCAAATGCCCAAGGATAGTGTAGCAATTCTCAATCATGACAATCCTTTATTAATTGCTACAGCCAAGAAAGTTTGGTCAGGAGAAGTTTTAACTTATGGCTTATCTGGCGGCGATATCCAAGGGCAACTGATTGATCACGAAACTGTGGAAGTAGCAGGAATGCAACTGCCTTTACCTTTACCTGGTCGTCACAACGCCACAAATTTTTTGGCAGCTTTGGCGGTGGCGAAAGTGCTGGGTATTGATTGGGCAACTTTGCTTGATGGTGTAATCGTGAATATGCCCACAGGGCGATCGCAGCAGTTTGTTTTGCCTAATGATGTGGTAATCTTAGATGAGACTTACAATGCTGCACCAGAAGCTATGCTAGCAGCGTTACAGTTATTGGCAGACACACCCGGAAAGCGGAAGATTGCCGTATTAGGTGCGATGAAAGAATTGGGAGAGCGATCGCGTTCGTTGCACCAACAAGTAGGGGAAACAGCGCGAAAGTTGAAATTAGACGGTTTATTGGTTTTGGTTGATGGACAAGATGCCGAAGCGATCGCGTTGAGTGCCGAGGGAATTCCATCGGAATGCTTTGCCACTCATGCCGATTTAGTTGCCAGATTAAAGACATTTGTTCAAGAGGGCGATCGCTTATTATTTAAAGCTGCCCACTCAGTAGGATTAGATCGCGTCGTCAATCAGTTCCGCTCAGAATTTCCTGGATGAGTGAGATGAGGGAGATGAGGGAGAAGTTGGAAATAACTTTTCCCCATGTCCTAGCCCAATGCCCAATTCCCAATTCCCAATTCCCAATCCCCAATTCCCAATTCCCAATTCCCAATTCCCAATTCCCAATTCCCAATTCCCAATCCCCAATCCCCAATCCCCAATCCCCAATCCCCAATCCCCAATTACCAATTACCAATTACCAATTACCAATTACCAATTACCAATTACCAATTACCAATTACCAATTACCAATTCCCAATTCCCAATTCCCAATCCCCAATCCCCAATCCCCAATCCCCAATCCCCAGTATTTCCGGTAAAATCAAGTTCTGAGGACTATGGCTAGGGAGAAATAGGGGTGCCTACACTCGGTGTAAATATCGATCATATTGCCACCATTCGGCAAGCGCGGCGGACGGTGGAACCTGACCCAGTGGCGGCGGCGGTGCTGGCAGAATTAGGCGGTGCAGATGGCATTACTGTACATCTGCGAGAAGATAGACGGCATATCCAAGACAGAGATGTACGCTTGTTGCGGCAAACAGTGAGAACGCACCTGAATTTAGAAATGGCCGCTACAGATGAAATGCTAGCGATCGCCCTCGATATTAAACCAGATTACGTGACTTTAGTACCGGAAAAGCGGGAAGAAGTCACCACAGAAGGCGGGTTAGATATTGTCGGGCAAATTGTTAGAATAGGCGAGATAGTCGATAAATTGCAGGGCGCTGGCATTCCAGTCAGTTTATTTATCGATGCCGAACCAGCACAAATTGAAGCATCAGTCAAGGTGCAGGCGCGGTTTATTGAACTGCACACAGGACAATATGCTGAGGCTGGGGATGAAACTAAGCGCCAGCAAGAATTAGCTGTGTTAGCTAAAGGGTGCGAACAAGCAATTAAAGCTGGATTGCGAGTGAACGCTGGTCATGGGCTGACTTACTGGAACGTCTACCCGGTGGCTGCGCTTCCAGGGATGGAAGAACTGAATATTGGTCATACCATTATCAGTCGGGCAGCTTTAGTAGGCATAGAACGAGCAGTCCGTGAGATGAAACAAGCGATACGTGGGAATGGGGACTAGGGACTGGGGACTGGGGACTGGGGACTGGGGACTGGGGACTGGGGACTGGGGACTGGGGACTGGGGACTGGGGACTGGGGACTGGGAATTGTTCACTAGTTATTCTCCCTCATCCCCCTCATCCCCCTCATCCCCCTCATCCCCCCATCTCCCGATCCCCCCATCCCCCCATCCCCCCATCCTCTTAAAGCCTAGAGGGGTTGTAACTGCGAAATCCTGTATTTGGCAATTTTTCAGCAAAGACTTCTATGAGCGCAACACAGTCTAACAACCTTCCGCTTTGGGTACAAGATAGGGATCAGGTGATTGCCGAAAGTACTGGTGTCCAATGGCGATATCAAACACCTCCAGATTATTCTCGCTCTAAAGAGAATCTCGCAAAGGAAAGTACACTCAACCACCTTGAGGGTACATTAGAAGCGATCGTGCAAAACCTGGTGAGAACCTTCGAGATGGAGGTATCATTTAAGACGAATCCTCAACAGTGGTTGTCGATTGTGAATGACAAGTTTCGTGTGAGTACCAATGGCGGAACTGAGTACACAGCAGCAGATTTGGCAGCACAAGGTACTTACAATTTATTTATGGCTGATTCCGAGCATTACAAAGCTTCACAAGAAAGCTTTGAATCATCAGCAAAACTCTTCCACACAACCTTTCCTCAAGGATTTCCTTGGGAAGTATTGGAAGTGTTCTCAGGGCCACCAAACGTCACATTTAAGTGGCGGCACTGGGGACATTTTAACGGTGCATATCAAGATTATGCACCTACACAAGAAACTGTGGAAATTATCGGCATGAGCATTGCCAGCGTAACCGATGACTTGAAGATTATTTCTTTGGAACACTATTTTGATAACGCGCTGTTTTTAGGTAAGCTAACAGCTGGTGGCAAACAGATAAATAGTGAAAACCAGGGAAATGCTTGTCCCTTCAGTTCTTGGTTCAAAAAATTCCACAAGAGTTAGATGCTAGGGGTACAGGAGAAAAACTGTACCCTGCAATTATTCATTAGTAAGCAAAGGACGAAAATGCAAACATATTATTACGTTTTGGCAAGTAAACAATTTCTAGTAGATGAAGAACCAATACATGAAGTGCTGAAAGAACGCACCCGTCACTATCACGAACAAGAAAAAGAAATCGATTTTTGGTTGGTGCAAAAACCAGCCTTTTTGGAAGCACCAGAATTGGCAGAAGCCAAGGCGAAGTGTCCCAAACCAGCAGCCGCAATTATTTCCACTAATCCCCAATTTATTACCTGGCTAAAACTGCGATTAGAATACGTGATTACAGGAGAATTTCAAGCTCCTTCACAGACTATTCCCAATCCTTTAGCATCTCTTACCACTGTGTCCTGATATAGTCAATAGTTAATGGTGAGTCAGTGCGATCTTGGGGGTTTCCCCCATGAGCAACTGACGTTAGCGCAGCGGTAGCGAGTCTTCGAGCGTCACCCGAAGGGTCAAAAGTCAATAGTCAATAGTCCATAGTTATTACTGTTGACTAATGACTATTGACTAATGAGTAATAGCTAAATAGAATCTTTTAAAAAATCCAGTTTATGTATCCCAATTCTGTGCAGAAATTTGAGCCTTTATTCAGTGCTTTAGGAGTAGCGATCGCGGGATTGATGGGTAGTATAACTTCTGCGGTTGCACAAACTACTCTTCCCGTTTGTCAACCGCCGACTGCGGGTGAGTATCTTTTACTGGTAGTCAGCCCCACGGCAGATAATCAAAAGCAACTGCGTAGTGCTTTACCCAATGAACTGCAAAGCACGACCTGCCGATATCTCACTGAAACAGTGACACGGATAGGGGGATTTAAAAAGATTGACGATGCTAATCGTTGGGCGAGATATATCAATAATATTGTCGGGTTGTCTGCCATTATCACCACACGACCTGCCGATACAGCACAATCACAACCTTCCTCGCCACCTCAATCAATTAGCTATAATCCCCAAGCACTAGGAGAAGGTTACGCCGTATTGGTGGATTATTTCAACCGCCCAGAACTAGCAAATAGTGTACAACAAACTGTGGGGGGTAACGTGGGTTTTGCTTCTTATGGACAACGCCCCTACTTGTTAGCAGTTTATACTACCAACCAACAAGAAGCATACAACACATTACAAAAGCTCAACGATCGCGGTTTTTTTGCTGTCTTAGTAGATAGTCGCAAAGTAGTGCTACTGCGTTCAGTTGTGCGGTTGCAGTAGTTACAGCAGTTTTGGCTTCTTCGTCCTTTGGCTGAGGTAATGTTTGTTGAGAAAAAACAGCAACATCAGGTATGAAGTTTAAATAACAAAAATATAGTCAGATATATACCAACCAATACAGAATCGGAGTCATCACTTAAATAAGTACGTTGTTCAATAGCAACTCTGTATTGTGGGGGAATATTTTCCTCAATATTATCTGCTATGGCTGTAATCAATCGATGATGTACTTCTGCCCAAAAAACAGGATTTTCTAGATAAGGATTCATTCCAGGAAATGGAGAATTCATCGCTTTACTCTTCTGAAATCGGAAATAAGGATAGGCTACTCCTTTCTCATATCATGTCCGTTTAAACACTTATGATATCTGTGGAGGTCGGTAATTGGGAACTTGTACTCTCGCACTTGTGCCGACTTGTGCTGAGCGCAGTCGAAGTAGCGAAGTCGAGGTAAGCCGAAGTATTGGTAATTGGTAATTGGTTTTGAGTATTACCTATTACCCATTACCCATTACCTATTACCAAGCAAACCGACTAGATCGTAAGTAATTAGCCGAACTTGATATCACCTGAAGATTACCGTTTAGACAGCAGGGGAGAAAAATTTGCACAGGTAATCTTACAGCGAGAAAGGAGTAATAGCTAAATTAACGCCTTGCAGCAGTTTTCATCTATTTGAACCACATATGTCATAGGGGCGCAAGGCTTTGCACCCCTACAAAGTGGTATATAGGAACCCTATATGATATCTGAAAATTTTACTGATTTGCCTAATTGATTTTTAATTGTTAATTTTGACCCAGATCAAGCTGCTTACTATTGTTTTGATTTTGGATTTATGACTAGTAAGCATAAGCAGACCTCGCTAACCAATAGATGGTGATGCCCAAAGCTGACCCAGCTATTACTTGTACTGGTGTATGTCCTAGCAATTCCTTGAGACGGTCTTGGCTGAAGTCTGGTTTTTCGTGAAATAATTCATCAATCATTTGATTGAGGATACGTGCTTGTTTGCCAGCAGCTTGACGAACTCCTGCGGCATCGTACATGACGATGATGGCAAAAATTGTAGCCAAAGCAAAATCAGGGGATGCCCAGCCAAGGGTTTGCCCAACTCCAGCCGCTAAAGCCGTAACTAAAGCTGAGTGGGCGCTGGGCATCCCTCCGGTTGTGACTAAAACACGCACATTTAGTTTGCGATGTTTGATGAGTTCGATTATGAGCTTGAGTGCTTGAGCAATTAAACAAGCTACCAGAGCAACCAGCAGCACCCGGTTGTCTAAAATGTCGCCTATGTCCTGCATGGTGTTTTGGTATTGACTTAGTGATTGCGACTGGTGATATAGTGAGCGATCGCTTGTAGTGGCTGTGCTAGTTCCCCAAATGGTTCTAATTCTGCACAAGCTGCCTCAATTAGCTGCTGGGCTTTAGCACGGGATTCCTCAATGCCCCAAAGGCTGGGATAAGTCACTTTCTTGGCTGCGATATCCTTACCAGCGCTTTTACCTAACTGTTCTGTTGTCGCAGTGATATCTAGAATATCATCTACAATCTGAAATGCCAGTCCGATATTCTGAGAATAGCGAGTCAGTCGTTGCACATCTTCTGATGAGGCCCCAGCTACAATTCCGCCACAAACCACAGAGGCTTCTAATAAGGCAGCTGTTTTGTGGTTATGAATAAAATTGAGGGTTTCTAGGGAAATATCTGACTTACCTTCCGAGTCGAGATCAACCACTTGACCACCGACCAAACCAGCAGCCCCTAGTGCGCGTCCAAGTCGGGCAATTACTTGTAAAACTCGCTCTCTAGGAACGCTTTGGGGGGTTTGAGCGGCAACGAACTCAAAAGCTAAAGCCAACAGACCATCACCAGCTAAAATGGCGATCGCTTCATTGTAGACTTTGTGATTCGTCAGCTGACCGCGACGGTAATCATCATTATCCATTGCTGGCAGGTCGTCGTGAATCAGCGACATGGTGTGGATCATTTCCACTGCACAAGCTGCTGGCATTGCCATATCGATTGTGCCACCGATCATTTCACAGGTAGCAAGGCAGAGAATGGGGCGTAAGCGCTTACCTCCAGCTAATAGCGAGTAGCGCATTGATTCATAAATCGTTTCTGGATAAATCACGGGTATAGCCTCATTCAGAGCTGCTTCACAAATCTTTTGCCGCTCTTTGAGATAGGCTTTTAGGTTAAAAGTGGCTTCCTCTGGCATCTTCTGAAGGTTATCGGCTGCTACCATTCTTCAATTCCTTTAATTTTGGGCTTTTAGCTGTTTGTCGTATACGTGACAATTTTAAGGTGCTGTGGAGCTGAAAAATTGATGACTGAGATCAGGAGTTCAAAATTAAAAATTAATAATTCCTAACTCCTAACTCCTAACTCCTAACTCCTAACTTTTAACTTCCTGCCTTCTTGAAATAGCTGGTTACTGTGTTTTGCAAAAGCATTGCGACAGTCATAGGGCCTACACCACCAGGAACAGGGGTAATAAATTCCGCGACCCCAGCAATTGATTCTAAATCGACATCGCCTACTAAGCGACTATTGCCATTGGCATCAGTAATGCGATTCATCCCTACATCTATCACAACAGCGCCAGGTTTCACCATGTCAGGAGTAATTAATCCTGGACGACCAACGGCAGCAATGAGAATATCAGCGTTTTTGGTGATAGCAGTGAGGTCTTGCGATCGCGAATGAGCAATAGTAACGGTAGCATCTGCTTCTAGTAGCATCAAAGCCATCGGCTTACCCACCAAAATACTACGTCCCACTACCACAGCTTGTTTTCCCCTTAAGGGTATTTGATATTCCTGCAACAGCCGCATCACACCGGCTGGCGTACAGCTGCGTAAACCTGCTTCGCCTCGCACAAGTCGCCCCAAATTCACAGGGTGTAGTCCGTCAGCATCTTTATCGGGGTCTATTTGATGCAGCAGAGTCACAGCATCCAAGTGGTTAGGTAAAGGTAGCTGCACCAGAATACCATCCACCTGTTCATCTTGGTTAAGTGCCGCTATTACTTCCTCTAGTTCTTTTTGGGTGGTTTCTGCCTGAAAGTGCTTGCCGAAAGAGGCAATGCCCACTTTAGCACAAGCTCGCTCTTTATTGCGTACATAGGCTGCTGATGCTGGATTATCGCCAACCATCAGTACCGCTAAACCAGGGGGGCGTCCAATTTTGGCTTGTGATTTTTGAATGCGACTAGAGAGTTCTTGGTGAATTTTTGCGGCTAAAGCTTTACCATCAAGAAGTTTGGCAGTTTTTGTTTCCATGAGAATTAAGAGAAGATTTGCCTTTACTCCAAAATTTTAGTTATCTGTAGCGCAGTCAACACTGACAAATAACTCTTGAGTGTTGACTATTATGGTATTGCCGTTTCATGCCCTAGCGTCTCTCCAACCACAAGATCACAATGTTTATCTTCTCATGGGAAATGGGGAATTGGTAATTGGTAATTGGTAATTGGTAATTGGGAATTGGTAATTGGGAATTGGGCATTGGTAATTGGGAATTGGGAATTGGGCATTGGTAATTGGGAATTGGGAATTGGTAATTGGGAATTCGTAAAACTCTTATCTAGTCCCCAGTCCCCAGTCCCCAGTCCCCAGTCCCCAGTCCCCAGTCCCCAGTCCCCAGTCCCCAGTCCCCAGTCCCCAGTCCCCAGTCCCTTTTGTTAGCTTTAAACTGGCGACAAAACAAGCATTGATGTAAAAATTTGCTCAACTCATAGCCTTCATGCAACAAGCGAAAAATTTTTACCTTTTGTTCTGGGACAAGCACAGCATTACTCCTTACCGCTTAGGATTGACTTTGTTTCTCATAGCGGGACTTTGTAGTTGTGGTTCCTTAAATATGCTTGGCTTTCAAGCCAGCAACTTCAGCTTTGGCAGCAATGTGACACCGATTCGGGAAATTAAACCACAACAAAACAAACAAACTACGGTTTACATCCAAGGGAAGGTGCAAAAGCGAGTGCCTTTAGTAAAGCGGTGGGCATATCAAATTAACGATTCCACTGGCACAATTTGGGTTGTCACTAATCAAAGCAATCTTAAAGAAGGAGTAGAAGTAGTCATTAAGGGTAAAGTTCGCTACCAAAGTATACGTTTAGCTAATCAGGAATTTGGGGAAGTCTATATAGAAGAGTAATATTTATTACTGTAATTTTAGGTAAATTTATGAGTAATCAACAAGCACATGTAGCGATCGCTATTCTTTACCAACAAGACAAGTTTCTCATGCAACTGCGCGACAATATCCCCAATATTGCCGCTGCTGGTTGTTGGGGGCTGTTTGGCGGGCATCTCGAACCCGGTGAAACGCCAGAGATAGCACTGAAGCGAGAACTTTTAGAAGAAATCAGCTATGAATTACCACCTTTTTATGAATTCGGCTGTTATCCAGATGATAAAGTTATCAGACATGTTTTTCATGCACCGCTGTTGGTGGAATTAAATCAACTAGTTTTGAATGAAGGCTGGGATATGGGGTTATTGACACCGGCAGATATTCGTCAAGGTAACTGTTATTCGCAAAACGCTGGTGAAGTGCGACCTTTAGGGGCGATGCATCAGCGAATTATGTTGGATTTTTTGACATACTCACCGCCCTTAAAGGGCGGTGAGTCTTGACAGTTCATAGCAACTCGCTACCGGAGTAGTCTTACAGTCGCTCCCTGTCCGTTTAAGGTCGTGGCGATGCCCCATCCCGACCCTTGGGGTTCGCTACTTCGACGGGACGGAAACCGACACCGCCAAGTAGACTCACCATTTCTATGTTTTTAGCGGCGTTGCCATCCCTATCCTGTTCGATTCCACAGTTTAAACAGAGTATTGAACGGATGGAAAGATCAACTTTGCCCCATTTAAACCCACAATCAGAACACACTTGACTCGTGGGTTCCCATCTGTTGACTACTCTAAACTCTCTATTCGATTTTTCTGATTTAGCTTCACACAAATTCCTGAATTCTCGCCATCCTTGCAAACTAATTGCCCTGGACAATCGACGGTTTTTAACCATTCCCATCACATTCAAATCTTCCAAAACAATCACTTGGTTGTTGTTAACTATTTTGGTTGATAGTTTGTGCAGAAAATCGTTGCGAGTATCAGCAATTCGATTATGTTGTTTAGCAATCTGAAGTCTAGTTTTGTTTCTGCGTAATCCGTCTTTTTGTTGTCTAGCTAGCTTTCTCTGTAGTTTACGGATTTTACGGTCATGTCTAGAGTAATCTGGACTTTCTGCTTTCTCCCCATTGCTCATTACAGCAAAAGTTTTGATTCCCAAGTCAATGCCAATACTTTGGTTTTTGGCATTCGTCAAACTCAGATCAACCTCTACAACAAAGCTTAAAAAATATCGGTTCGCGCAGTCCTTAACGACAGTACATGAACTAGGCTCGGATGGCAAATTTCTAGACCAAATAGGCTTGATTGTTCCGATTTTGGCGAGGTAAATTTTACCATTTTTTATGGAGAATGCTGCTTTGGTAAACTCAGCAGATTGTGAGTTAGTTTTCTTCTTAAATCTTGGTGCGCCTACTTTGCCACCTTTTCTCTTGCCATTGCGGGAATTAAAAAAGTTTTTGTAGGCAAGATCCAAGTGTCTAAGAGGATGTCTGAGAATTATTCGGCTGTTATCTTAAGTACATTCTGATCCCCCCTAACCCCCCTTAAAAAGGGGGGAACAAGAATTAAAGTCCCCCTTAAAAAGGGGGATTTAGGGGGATCTAAACTCATTTGATACATAGTTAAGGACTTTTCAGACATCCTCTAAGAGACTGTTGTAATGGCACTGAAGAAACATCAGCTAACCATTTTCTACCGAGAGTCTTTTTGGCTTGAGTAAGCATTGCTGAAAGCTTGCTATACCCTGGTAGTTCAAGAGACTGCTTACAGAAGAATAGCGCATCATTCCAGACTACACGCACACAACCAAATAACTGAGCGAGACTTCGCTTTTGTTGGTCTGTTGGGTAGAATCTGTACTGATATTTAGCTTTCATTCTCTGTGGTAAAATTGGTCTGTTTAAGTATTGTACATTGGTCGGATAAACATGACAAGTGGTTTGAGAAAACAAAGGCATAGTGTTTCAGACCTAAAAATACATTTGGTCTGCGTGACTAAATATAAAAGAAAGATATTTACTGCTGAAAGTCTTGAACTCATCCACAAGTCATTTGTAGAAGTCTCCAAAAAAATGGATTTTAATGTCCTAGAATTTAATGGAGAATCCGATCATATTCATGTTTTGTTAGAATATCCCCCAAAGCTTTCAATTTCCCAGATGGTCAATTCACTAAAAGGAGTATCCAGTCGTAGATATGGTCAAGCTGGATACCCAAAACCTTACGGGAAAGATGCTGTTTGGAGTCCTAGCTATTTTGTATCCTCTGTTGGAGGTGCGCCAATTGAAGTTCTTAAAAAATACATTCAAGACCAAGAAAAGCCGTCGTAGAACGACGGGGTTTAAAACCCATTTTTCTGATAAAGAAAAATCCACACAGCATTTGATTTGGAGACTGGGGACTGGGGACTGGGGAGATGGGGAGATGGGGGGGATGAGGGGGATGAGGGGGATGGGGGGGATGGGAAGCAATACCCCATTCCCAATTACCAATTACCAATTACCAATTACCAATTACCAATTACCAATTCTCAATGCCCAATTCCCCATTCCCAATTCCCGAAGAGGCAAAATAAAGTTAGATATCGTGTGGAGTTACCACTAATGCAATCAGCAAACAAACTGCCACGATGGTTAGCTATGGGATTGGCATTTCCTATTGCCATTCTCAATGGTTGGCTATTGCTCCAGGTTGTACAGTATTTTCAACCCTTGGTGAGTGTTGTTGCCGCCGCCATCCTGCTGGCTTTTGTTTTAAACTATCCAATTCAGTTTTTACAGGCAAAAGGCATCAAACGCAACTTGGCAATTGGGGGAGTTTTGCTGTTGACTGTGGTGATCTTAGTGGGTTTAGGTATCACTTTGGTTCCCCTAATCCTACAACAACTTAATGAACTGGCTAACATTTTGCCGAGTTGGATTGATTCTGGGACTCAACAACTGCAAACTTTCCAGGAATGGGCTTTAAATCAACAGCAAATTCCCATTAATTTCAGCGGCTTATTTACCCAAGTTCTTGACCGATTATCTAGCCAGCTACAGACATTTACTGGTCAAATTCTTAGTTTTGCTGTGGATACCATCAATGTTGTTGTCAATGTGCTGCTGGCGGTGGTGTTAACTATTTATATGATATTAAATGGCGATCGCCTCTGGGATGGAGTTTATCAGTGGTTTCCCCCATCAACTACGTCAAAAGTGCGACAATTACTGAGAAAAGATTTCCAGAATTACTTTATCGGTCAGGCAACACTGGGTGCTGTGCTGGGGGTGACAGTTACACTGGTGTTTGTGGGGCTGCGAGTTCCCCTGGCTTTACTTTTCGGCATTGGCATTGGTTTTTTCTCTCTCTTCCCCTTTGGCACGGGTATAGGTATCGCTATAGTTAGTCTGTTAGTAGCGTTGCAAAACTTTTGGCTGGGAGTAGAAGTTTTAGTTGTAGCTGTAGCGATTGATCAGGTAAATTCTAATTTTGTCGCACCCCGCATTCTCGGCGATTTGACTGGCTTAAATCCGGTGTGGGTGGTAATCTCCTTGTTGGTGGGAGCCAAATTAGGAGGAGTGCTGGGCTTGCTAATTGCTATTCCCACTGCCAGTTTTATCAAAGACATTGCAGATAGCTGGCGTGCTGGGGCTTTTTATCACTTACATGATGTTGAGCCAGAATCTGCAAAAGTCACAACTGACACAGCAGTAATTCATAAGTAGTCGTCATCAATTGCCTCACCAGAACGAATTAATCAAGTTCGCTTAATTACTTATAAAACCCTCTGAACCCCACCCCTTAATAGGGGATTAAGGGGTGGGGTAATATCATGTCCGGTTAATTAGTTATGATTCCCGCAATTATTGCACCCCACCCCTAACCCCTCCCCGTCAACGGGGAGGGGAAACAAAGCGTAGCTTTGGTGGGGCGGGGTTCTTTGGTTTTTATAAGTAATAAGCGCGGACATGATATAAGGCAAGAACTGCAATGATAAGTAATCATCCGAACTTGATATTAAAACTCTTTACAGCAGATTTCATCTGAGTGAGGTACAAAAGGGCGGGCTTTCCTGCCCACCCCACAAGATAGATAATATTTAAGAACGTCTGACATTCAAGCAACACCATTCTTTTCTTTTCCAAAGGGTGGCAACAACCCAGCCATGTTCTTCTAAGGCGTCAGCAACTGTTTTGGATTGTTCTAGTAATATGCCGCTGAAAACAGCCCATGTACTTAGTTTGGCGATCGCGGTTATTTCTGGTATTAACTCGATAATTACATTGGCTAAAATGTTGCAGACTATGCCATCAACTGGTTGTCCTCCCAGTAATCTCGTCACCATGTCTACACTACCTTCGGTTGGAATCAACCGTTCTGGACTAATGTCGTTCAAGGCGCGATTACTAAAAGTTGATTGTACCGCTAAGGGGTCGGTATCCACTGCGTAGACTTTCTCAGCACCCAATAGCACCGCCCCGATGGAAAGTATACCAGAGCCACAACCTATATCCGCAATTACCATAGGCTCTTTTTTGCTAGTCTTTCCTGCAAAAGCTTCTGGTAAATCAGTCATCCGCATTTCTAGTGATTCTAAACATAGCTGGGTTGTGGCATGAGTTCCAGTGCCAAATGCTACACCTGGGTCGAGGCGAATCACTAACCTGTCTAATGTTTGTGGTAATGGTAGCCATGCGGGGTTGATGAGGAAGCGATCGCCTATTTCCTGCGGTTGCCAATATTGTTTCCAGCTAGTGGCCCAATCTTCCTCGTCAATTAAGCGCCAGTGCAGGGTAGGAACAGATAATCCTACACACAAGGCATCTTGACGCAGCCACAGCGATAGGGCTGCCAAATCTAGTAGCTGTGCTTGAAATCTCGCTAGGTAAGCCTTCACTATACAGGAATTACCTTTGCTTTCACTAGCTGTACCACGACTACCAAAATTTTCCAGCCGCCAAAAGATGGAATCTTCCAGTGCTGGTTCACATAAAATCTCTAGTTCCCACCAGGTGTTTGCCATAAAATTTGAGATTTGAGATTTGAGATTTGAGATTGGGGATTAAGTACTGGGTAATAGGCCATAGTAAAAACTGCTAGCAATTACCCATGACTAATCCAAAATCTCAAAATCTCAAAATCCAAAATTTATAGTGTGACTGTAAACGCGTCTCGAATTCCAGGGACTTTGGTAATTTCAGACAAAATCCCATCGGGTAAGGGATCGTCGATAGTCAAAGCCATCACCGCATCACCACGGACGATTTTGCGGCCTACCTGCATACTGGCAATATTGACATTAAAGCTGCCCAGTAGGGAACCGAGTTTGCCAATAATTCCTGGCATGTCACGGTGCAGGGTAAACAACATGTATTTGCTTGGTGGTACGTTAATTGGGAAACCATCAACGTCGGTGAGGTGGATTTCTTTGCCGCCTAACAATGCGCCTGTGACAGAATGAGTACCTAAAGTACCTGTGGCTTCTAGATGTAGTGAGCCTGCGTAGTCACGAGCTGAAGCATCGCGGGTTTCAATGACGCGAATTCCTCTTTCTTTGGCTTCGATGCTGGCGTTGACGTAATTTACTCGCTCCCGTAGGGCTTGATAAAGTAGTCCTTTGAGGGATGCAACTACTAAAGGCTGACTTTTGTTAGTTGCCAATTCACCTTGGAGTCGCACGTTGAGTAATTCCACTCGTCCGCCGGCTAGCTGTCCTACCAAGTTACCCAAGGTTTCGGCTAGCTGCATGTAGGGTTTGAGTTCTTCGAGGACATCGGGGCCGAGTCCTGGTATATTTACGGCTGAACGGGCGGGTAGTCCCAGGAGTACGTCCCGAATTTGTTCGGCAACATCTATGGCTACGTTCACTTGGGCTTCGCTGGTGGATGCGCCTAAGTGGGGGGTGAGGATCATTTCTTTGCCTAGCGATCGCAATTCTGATTCACCCAGTGGTTCACTCTCGAATACATCCAAGGCTGCACCTGCGATTTTACCCGCTTTTACGGCTGCTGCTAAAGCTGTTTCTTCTATGATGCCACCACGAGCGCAGTTAATAATCCGGGCGTTGGGTTTCATTTTCGCCAAGGTGACGGCGTTGATTAAATGGGTAGTTTCTGGTGTTTTGGGAATGTGGAGTGTGATGTAGTCTGCTTGAGTGAAAAGCAAATCCAACTCCACCAACTGACAACCAATTTGTTCGGCTCGTTCTGTGGAGATAAAGGGATCGTAAGCTAAAAGTTTCATCCCCATTGCTTTGGCTACAGCCGCAACATGAGAGCCAATTTTCCCTAAGCCGACAATGCCAAGAGTTTTTTTGTAAACTTCTACACCAATAAAGCTATTGCGATCCCATGCACCGCGTTTGACTGAAGCGTTAGCATCGGGGATGTGCCGAGACAAAGCCAACATCATGGCTAGGGCGTGTTCGGCGGCGGCGATGGTGTTACCTTCGGGAGAATTGACTACTACAATTCCTTTGCGTGTGGCTGCGGGAACATCCACATTATCTACACCCACTCCCGCACGACCGATGATTTTCAACTGTGTGCCAGCTTCAATAATTTCTTGGGTAACGCGGGTGCCAGAGCGAATCATTAGTGCGTCGTATTCACCAATAATTTCTATTAATTCCGCTGGTTTTAGACCTGTTTTGATATCTACAGTCGCAACTTGCGAAAGAATGTCAATTCCAGCCTGGTCAATGGTATCGGAGACAAGAACCTTGGACATGATTAATTCATTTTAAAGTTAGAGGCTTTGCTGCACAAGACTTTTTAGTTTAGTCTTTATCCGTGGCAATTCAGCAAAAATTATCTGTTTTAATGTCTATTTAACCTTTACTCACGTCCTGTAATAATAATAATATCAGAGTCAGTGTTGAGGGGATATCATGGTGCTGTCTGGTGGTATCTAAAAGTTGAGTAGCTGTGTACGCTACCCTGAGGCTAAATATAAACCATAACTAGTGCCAAAAATCAATATATTTATTAATAGTTAAGAGTTACCAACTCTAGGGATGCATGGGGAGCGATCGCAAATCTATAGCAATCCGATTTGATTTGGAGAATTACTCGTAGAGGTAAGGGACTGGGGACTGGGGACTGGGGACTGGGGACTGGGGACTGGGGACTGGGGACTGGGGACTGGGGACTGGGGACTGGGGACTGGGGACTGGGGACTGGGGACTGGGGACTGGGGACTGGGGACTGGGAAGAAGGAATAAAGGTGTACTAAGTTTTGTTCAAAAATCAAATATGAGTCCTATACCAAGCAAATGGTTATAATTCAGGCAAAGCCGCAAAGTATGCTTTGAGTATTGGGGAAACCAACTATGTTAGAGTACAACTTGCCCAGATACTTACCCTCAGCCGAAGAACTACCAGACTCAGATGAAACGCCTGTGGATAATGAGTTGCAAGAATTGATACCAGGCTTGCTGAAGGCGATACTGCTGCTATTGTGGGCAGAACGCATGGACTGGTTGTTTGGCGTAGACATGGGGATTTATTATCACCCTGACAAACCGGCAATTGTGCCAGATGCATTTTTAAGCTTGGGGGTAGAGCGGTTTTATGATGAAGAGTTACGTCCCAGTTATGTGTTGTGGGATGAAAATGTAACACCAATTTTGGTGTTAGAAGTAGTTTCCCAAAATTATCGCAAAGAATACACCGACAAATTGCATGATTATGAAGCTTTGGGTGTACTTTATTACGTAATTTATTCATCTCGCCGTCGCCGCAAACCGCGTTTAGAAGTACATAAGTTAGTCAATGGTAAGTATGAATTGCAAACATCAAACCCAGTTTGGCTACCAGAAATTGGATTAGGAATCGGTTGTGAACGCGGTAACTATAGCGGTGTGACGCGGGAATGGTTGTATTGGTATGACGAACTTGGACAACGTTATCTTACACCCCAAGAGCAGATTCAGCTTGAACGCCAACGCGCTCAACAAGAACGTCAACGCGCTCAACAATTGGCAGAACAATTAAGAGCGCTGGGGATAGATCCGGATAATCTGGGGTAAGGATGCATGGGGAGCGATCGCAAATCTACCAAGCAAATGGTTATAATTCAGGCAAAGCCGCAAAGTATGCTTTGAGTATTGGGGAAACCAACTATGTTAGAGTACAACTTGCCCAGATACTTACCCTCAGCCGAAGAACTACCAGATTCAGATGAAACGCCTGTGGATAATGAGTTGCAAGAATTGATACCAGGCTTGCTGAAGGCGATACTGCTGCTATTGTGGGCAGAACGCATGGACTGGTTGTTTGGCGTAGACATGGGGATTTATTATCACCCTGACAAACCGGCAATTGTGCCAGATGCATTTTTAAGCTTGGGTGTAGAGCGGTTTTATGATGAAGAGTTACGTCCCAGTTATGTGTTGTGGGATGAAAACGTAGTGCCGATTTTGGTGTTAGAAGTAGTTTCCCAAAATTATCGCAAAGAATACACCGACAAATTGCATGATTATGAAGCTTTGGGTGTACTTTATTACGTAATTTATTCATCTCGCCGTCGCCGCAAACCGCGTTTAGAAGTACATAAGTTAGTCAATGGTAAGTATGAATTGCAAACATCAAACCCAGTTTGGCTACCAGAAATTGGATTAGGAATTGGTTGTGAACGCGGTAACTATAGCGGTGTGACGCGGGAATGGTTGTATTGGTATGACGAACTTGGACAACGTTATCTTACACCCCAAGAGCAGATTCAGCTTGAACGCCAACGCGCTCAACAACAAGCACAACGCGCAGAACAACAAGCACAACGCGCTCAACAATTGGCAGAACAATTAAGAGCGCTGGGGATAGATCCAGATAATCTAGGGTAAGGATGCATGGGGAGCGATCGCAAATCTACCAAGCAAATGGTTATAATTCAGGCAAAGCCGCAAAGTATGCTTTGAGTATTGGGGAAACCAGCCATGTTAGAGTACAACTTGCCCAGATACTTACCCTCAGCCGAAGAACTACCAGACTCAGATGAAACGCCTGTGGATAATGAGTTGCAAGAATTGATACCAGGCTTGCTGAAGGCGATACTGTTGCTATTGTGGGCAGAACGCATGGACTGGTTGTTT
The DNA here is from genome assembly GCA_017164015.1 of Nostoc sp. UHCC 0702. Classification (GTDB taxonomy): domain Bacteria; phylum Cyanobacteriota; class Cyanobacteriia; order Cyanobacteriales; family Nostocaceae; genus Amazonocrinis. The sequence goes on along the minus strand of CP071065.1, from coordinate 4,808,441 downwards.
GGCGTAGACATGGGGATTTATTATCACCCTGACAAACCGGCAATTGTGCCAGATGCATTTTTAAGCTTGGGTGTAGAGCGGTTTTATGATGAAGAGTTACGTCCCAGTTATGTGTTGTGGGATGAAAACGTAGTGCCGATTTTGGTGTTAGAAGTAGTTTCCCAAAATTATCGCAAAGAATACACCGACAAATTGCATGATTATGAAGCTTTGGGTGTACTTTATTACGTAATTTATTCATCTCGCCGTCGCCGCAAACCGCGTTTAGAAGTACATAAGTTAGTCAATGGTAAGTATGAATTGCAAACATCAAACCCAGTTTGGCTACCAGAAATTGGATTAGGAATCGGTTGTGAACGCGGTAACTATAGCGGTGTGACGCGGGAATGGTTGTATTGGTATGACGAACTTGGACAACGTTATCTTACACCCCAAGAGCAGATTCAGCTTGAACGCCAACGCGCTCAACAAGAACGTCAACGCGCTCAACAAGAACGTCAACGCGCTCAACAAGAACGTCAACGCGCAGAACAACAAGCACAGCGCGCTCAACAATTGGCAGAACAATTAAGAGCGCTGGGGATAGATCCGGATAATCTGGGGTAAGGATGCATGGGGAGCGATCGCAAATCTACCAAGCAAATGGCTATAATTCAGGCAAAGCCGCAAAGTATGCTTTGAGTATTGGGGAAACCAACTATGTTAGAGTACAACTTGCCCAGATACTTACCCTCAGCCGAAGAACTACCAGACTCAGATGAAACGCCTGTGGATAATGAGTTGCAAGAATTGATACCAGGCTTGCTGAAGGCGATACTGCTGCTATTGTGGGCAGAACGCATGGACTGGTTGTTTGGCGTAGACATGGGGATTTATTATCACCCTGACAAACCGGCAATTGTGCCAGATGCATTTTTAAGCTTGGGTGTAGAGCGGTTTTATGATGAAGAGTTACGTCCCAGTTATGTGTTGTGGGATGAAAACGTAGTGCCGATTTTGGTGTTAGAAGTAGTTTCCCAAAATTATCGCCAAGAATACACCGACAAATTGTATGATTATGAAGCTTTGGGTGTACTTTATTACGTAATTTATTCATCTCGCCGTCGCCGCAAACCGCGTTTAGAAGTACATAAGTTAGTCAATGGTAAGTATGAATTGCAAACATCAAACCCAGTTTGGCTACCAGAAATTGGATTAGGAATCGGTTGTGAACGCGGTAACTATAGCGGTGTGACGCGGGAATGGTTGTATTGGTATGACGAACTTGGACAGCGCTATCTTACACCCCAAGAGCAAATTCAAAAAGAACGCCAACGGGCAGAACAATTAGCTGAACAATTAAGAGCGCTGGGCATAGAGCCGGATAATTTGGGATAAGGATTAAGTAGCAAAGTTGATCTCACCCCGCGTTTGCGTAACGCAAATGCGGGGTGGGGTTCCGACTTAACAACGAAGTGAGAACCGCTATATTTCTTGACATATAGCAATAGCCAAGGTGGTTAGGACATCAACAGATGATAAAACCTAGGCACAAAAAGGCTTTTCACCCAGCGATGCACTGAGCTTGTCGAAGTGTCCCCAGTCCCCAGTCCCCAGTCCCCAGTCCCCAGCTATAACCCTGAGATTCGGAAACATGACTCAAGCTAGTGTATGTACTCATATTCAAAAGCTCAGTGGACGCGAGTATGATAGTTGAATGGTTCACTACCTGGGTAGCGACAAAAGCAGTTGGATTCCTTGTCAAGACTATTATCAGCGAAGATTTTGTAAAAGATTTAGTCAAGGACTACGCTAAAGATTTTTTCAAATATATCTTTAATAATGCTGTCACCGCACCTTTTCAACGAGAACCGCTTGAGAAAGCTGTAGTCATGGCGTTGGCAGAATTTTTGCAACTGATGCAAGATGATTTAGAAGATGGTGGACTCAGTGAAGATGAAATTAAAAAGTATACGCAGCCGCTAAAGCAATTTCTCAAGCATGAAGAAGTTAAATCAATTTTGGGAAATGCTTTTAAGCATGATTGTCAGGTTATAGATACGAAGAAATTACCAGAAATTTGGTATCAACTTAATTCTTCATCCCCCTTACCAGATGATTTTAACTGGAAACGGGTTGGAAAGAAATATCTCCAAAAGGTGAAAGAGATTATTCGAGAAGTTCCAGAATTGCGAGAGATTCTTGATTCTTGGAATTTGGAAAAAGTTAAAGATAACACCACAGAACTTGCTGGCATTATTCCGCAATTTGATTTGCTACGCTATCAAGAAGGCATTCGTGAGCGCTATGGCAAGCTGAAACTAGAAAGTTTAGATACCACAGGTTACGCCTATAATGATTTGAAGTTATGGCGGATGTTTATCGCTCAAAATGTGCGAAAAGTTCACCAAGTTTTACCACAAGTTCACGAACTGCCCAAAGAACATCTGAGACGGTTGCGAGAAACTAACCAATTAGAGGCAGAAGTTGCAGTTGAAGAGTTAGAACGTCAAAAACGAGTTTATTTTGAACAACCGATACGTTCAGTTTTAGATGTTGTTAATGATAAACATTATAAATATGTTGTAATTTTAGGCGACCCTGGTTCAGGTAAGTCTACGTTGTTGCAATATCTCGCTTTAAATTGGGCTGAGTCACCCTTGGATAATGCTATTTCTCTACCCATTCCTTTGCTCATTGAATTACGGGCTTATATGCGGCGACGGGTTAAGAATGAATGTCAGAATTTTCTAGAGTTTCACCATCACGGTAGCGGTGTAATTGCTCACCTGAATCAGCATCAATTGCATGAACAATTAAAAGCTGGTAATGCTTTGGTGATGTTTGATGGTTTAGATGAAGTATTTGATCCTGGTCTGCGCGAAGATGTAATTACTGATATTCATCGCTTTAGCAATGACTATCCAAATGTGCAGGTGATTGTTACTTCACGAGTGATTGGCTATAAACCACAACGTTTGCAAGATGCTGATTTTCGTCATTTCATGCTCCAAGATTTGGACTCAGAACAAATTCAGGATTTTATTAAACGTTGGCATGAGTTAACTTTTAGCGATGAAGCGGATAAACTGAGAAAACGGGAAAGACTGCAAAGAGGGATTGCGAATTCCAAAGCCATTACAGAACTGGCGGGGAATCCGCTGTTGTTGACGATGATGGCAATTTTGAATCGCAATCAAGAATTGCCAAGAGATAGAGCCGAACTTTATCATCAAGCATCGCGGGTATTGCTGCATCAGTGGGATGTGGAACGCGCTTTAGTTGAAGATAAAAGATTAGATCCAAAAACCATTGATTATAAAGATAAACAAGCGATGTTGCGTCAGGTTGCTTATTTTATGCAAACTGGTGAAAAAGGTTTGGCTGGCAATTTGATTAGTGCAAGTAATTTAGAGAAGATTCTCAGTGATTATTTGAGAACTATAGAATTTGACAAACCCAGAGAAGCCGCGCGGGTGATGATTAATCAACTGCGGATTCGCAACTTTATGTTATGTTTCATGGGTGCAGATTATTATGCTTTTATGCATCGGACTTTTTTAGAATATTTCTGTGCTTGGGAGTTTGTTTGGCAGTTTAAAGAAACGCAAACGCTGACTATTGAAAGACTGAAGCAAGATGTTTTTGGTAAACATTGGCAGGATGAAACATGGCATGAAGTTTTGCAGCTAATTGCGGGAATGATTGAGCCTAGATTTGTTGGGGAAATTATTGATTATTTAATGGTGCAGGATGGGGAAGAGGAAAAATTTGTTAATCTTTTTTTGGCGGCTAAATGTTTGGCAGAAGTAAGAAATCGTCAGGTAATTGAGATTACGGCTAACAAATTACTGGACAAGCTCAAAAATTTAACTAAATATGACCTCTGGTACTATTATGAATATAGTAAAGAAACTGAGCTAGTTCAGGAAATTCGCACTCAGGCAATTTCAGCAATTGTAACGACTTGGCAAGAATTTTCTAACACTCAAACTTTCCTGCAAAATTGCGCCCTGAATGATAAAGAGGGGTATGTGCGACGTGCAGCTATCCAAGCATTAGCAAAGCACTTCAAATCTCAACCTGATTTGTTTGACATTTACTACCACAGTGCTATGAATGACCCCTTTGAGGGTAGTCATCAACCCTCGTTCAACGCAAATCCTCGGCGTGTTGCAGTGGAGATAATTATTAAACAGTATCCTCTGCATCACCTGACTTTACCACTGTTGCGCGACAGAGCAGAAAATGACCCGGATGAAAAAGTGCGGGAATATGTTCAAAAGAAGTTGAGGCAGTGGGAAGGGTGAATGTAAGCTGAGGTTATGCCCAAGAAAATCAGAGAACTCAAAAAGTTGTTGCTGGAAGCTGGGTTTACTTATAAACCTGCAAAGGGTAGTCATAGTAAATGGATACATCCGCTATTAGCTAAAGCTATCATCATTGCTGGTAAAGATGGTAGCGATGCCAAACCTTATTTAGAAAAGCAAGTCAATGAAGCACTTGCAGAATTAAAGAAAGTAGAACAAGGGGAGGAAACACAAGAATGAAATACACAATTATTATTCAATGGTCAGAGGAAGACCAATGTTATGTAGTGTTACTGCCTGAGTTTACTAATGTAATGCAGCCTTGCACTCATGGCGATACTTATGAAGAAGCACTTAAAAATGCTCAGGAAGTGCTAGAACTTTTAATTGAAACAGCATTAGAAAATGGTGAATCTCTACCAGAACCTCAAAAATTAGGGCAGTCATTTCAAGTGGCATAATTTTTCGGTTGATTGATGTTAATCACAATACTTGACAAACATCCTCTCAGATAGAGCGATCGCACCCAATACACTGTTAAATATAAAGCCTGGGGGAATTCCATTGGCGGCTAGACAAAGGCGCGATCGCCTGCGCGGACTAGCCAAAATCAATGTTTTCAACCCGCGCAGGCGGGTTTTGCCTGTGTAGATGCGGTTTCTCACCGCCCATTTTATTACGGTAACGGTTACACGACTTACGGTAACGGTTACACGAATTGCGGGAATGGTTCCACGACTTACGGTAACGGTTACACGAATTGCGGTAACGGTTACACGACTTGCGGGAATGGTTACACGAATTACGGTAACGGTTACACGACTTACGGTAACGGTTACACGACTTACGGTAACGGTTACACGAATTGCGGGAATGGTTACACGACTTACGGTAACGGTTACACGACTTGCGGTAACGGTTACACGACTTGCGGTAACGGTTCCACGACTTGCGGTAACGGTCTTCGTTAACTTATATTTTGCACCAGTTACGATAACCGCCTCAGAATTAATTCTGAGGCTAATAGCTGAACTCAGCTAAAGCTGACTGAATAAGGCAGGACTTACGCAACTGGCACACATATTTTCTGCGATGGCAGTCTTGAGTCAATAGTCATATCATGTCCGCTTAATTGCTTATGACACTCGAAGAACCCCACCCCACCAAAGCTATGCTTTGCATCCCCTCCCCGTTGACTCTTAGGGGTTGGGGGTGGGGTTTAACGACTGTGGGAAACATAACTAATTACCCGGACATGATATCAAGGGTAAAAAGTCAAGATTTTTGGACTTTTGACTGTTGACTTTGGACGATTTTTGTCAAAAATATATGACAATGCGCGTAAGTCCTATAATAATTAAATTCCGAGAAATTACTGCTGTAACTAGAATATTTGATTAAAAAAACTGCGAGTATTGCTGAACCAAAATCCAGTTTAATTGAGGCAAGCTAGCTATATATAGCATTTCCCAGTCTAGTCAAGTACATATGATCACCTCACCCCCTACCCCTCTCCTTACTAAGGAGAGGGGAGATAAAGCACAGCTTTGTCGGGGTGAGGTTAAGGTGTACCTCACTTGCTTAGGAAACGCTATAAGCATTTTAAAGGATAAATTTTATGTCTCGTCAAAAACGCACATATCGCATTTTAGAAAAAGCTGAATTAAGAGCTACTGGAATGAAATCGATTGTTCCATCTATAAAATTTGATGATGAATATAATCTAGAAAAACTGATTGAGTCAATTGAGCAGTTACGTAAAAAAATTGATATTTATAATACTGCTTTGTCTGTGGTTGACTCTTCTAAAAGTGAAATTCAAGATATGGAAAAAAACTTGAGTCAGCTTTCTGAAAAGATGCTGATGGTGGTTGCAATTAAGTACGGTAAAGACAGCCGCGAATATGAAATGGCGGGTGGTGTTCGTAGTAGCGATCGCGTGCGTAAAATTAGGATGACCCGCAATAAAAATGTTGTAGAGCAAGCAGCAAATCAAAATGCTAAAACTGCTTAGTATAGCAGGGGACTGGGGACTAGGTACTGGGTACTGGGTACTGGGGACTGGGTGAAAAGAAGCGCAACGCACTATCACTCATTTATCGGTGCGTTAGGACTCAGGTTATTCTCAGTGCCTTTGTGCCTTTGTGGTATGAGATTATTAAACCACAGAGGCGCAAACGCAGAAAGGTTAAGACTATATGTCCGTAGCGATCGCATCAGGGTCAACACCTAGTTCGCGTAACTTAGCTGCCAGTATATCAGCCCGTTGGCGTTCTTGTTCAGCCCGTTGGCGTTCTTGTTCAGCCCGTTGGCGTTCTTGTTCAGCCCGTTGGCGTTCTTGTTGGGCTTGTTCACTACTCCACAATAGCAAATTTCCTTCTTTATCCCACCACCGCAGCCAATTCATCGTTTGGCAAAGTCTTTCACCTTGCCAAATTCCCAGAAATAACTCTAACTCAGAAATCCAGTAACGTCCATTTGCATCTGCTTGGGGCAAAATATATTTTCCATTTTCCAAGCACCGCACTTCTAAACTTGGTTCGTATGGGTCGTAGGTAACGTAGGTTGGCACCTGAAGAATCTGTTCGTAAAAATAAAGCTTACCGTAAGGTGGAGTTGAACGGACTGATAATTCTCCACCTTCCGTATCTGAGAGAAATTCCATAACCACAGCCACAGCAGCCCCTTCTAAATTCTGGGTATAACTACGACGAATTACATCGGCGGCTACAGGTTGCACTTGAGGAACGTAAAACCAATCAGGTGCTTTGACAACGATTTTTTTATTGACTGTGGCTACCAGTCCAAAATTAGAGCCTATCAACATTTGAGATTGGATGCGTCCTGCGGTTCCCAAAGCATCAGTAAGCGCCGCCGCAAGAGTTGGTTGCTGAATATTTTCCACTGGGTCGTCAGGTAAAATATAGTCCGCAGGAAGTGCTTCCCAGGTAACAATTGGTTCTTTTTGAGTGCGATGAACTTGTAGAACCATAAAACTATTCCTAATATCAATTCCAACTTATCAGTTATCAACGCTATTTAATATAGCAATCCGCTTTGATTTATGAAATTATTTGTGTAGGTAGGGAACAGGGAATAGGGAACAGGGAACAGGAAAAGGGGAGTAGAAGTGTACTGAGTTTTTTTCAGAAATCAAATATGATTCCTATATATTCTGTCTAGCTTTGAGACTTTTTATTAAGTCTACTCAAAACTAGCACCAAACAATTAATATCATGTCCGCTCAATTACCCTTAATATCCGCGCTTACCCCACCCCGCCAAAGCTACGCTTCGTCTCCCCTCCCCGCGTGCGGGGAGGGGTTGGGGGTGGGGTGCAATGACTGTGGAGAAAGATGTTAATAACGCACTTCAAAAATTAGCAGAAATTAAACAAGCACAAGAGGAAGAACAAGAATGAATTATCACTATACAATAATTATTCAATGGTCTGATGAAGATGAATGTTTTGTTGTCAGTCTTCCTGAGTGGGGAGAGTTTTGTCATACTCATGGAGATACCTATGAAGAAGCGCTCAAAAATGCTCAAGAAGTTTTAGAAATGCTCATAGAATCAGCTTTAGAAGATGGTCAACCTTTGCCAGAACCTCAAACTTTAGGAAAGCCATTAAAAGTAGCTTAAGCATTCGTAGGGTGCGTTATCGCGCCAGCGTCAACACGGCAAATGTCTGACGGTGCGTTATGGACGACAGTCCTAACGCACCCTACCATGATTAAAGCCAATGAGTAAAATTAATCAGCACTAACCTTTTCTATAAACATCTTTCCGATGTTTGCACTGCAAAATTTGTACAAGTTGATTTTCATCATCAATCTCATAACGAACTCTATAATCACCAATACGGATACGATACTCGTTATCAGAACCTTTTAACTTGACAATTCCTTCGGGACGCGGTTCTAAAGCAAGATTTTGGATTTTTTCAATAACACGCTCAATTACATCATTTGGTAAGTTATCAATCTGCTTTTGTACCGACTTTGAAATAATGACCGTGTAACTCATTATTTCTGATCTGAGCGGTTAGCAAGATATTCATCTACAGTTATGAAATCACCATCTTTATATTCGGCGCGAATTGCTTGAATTTCTGCCTGTGTCTGTGCATCATCTTCATACAATGCTTCTTCCGCTTCAAAAATTTGTTGCTCTATTAGCTCTTGGAGTTGACGTTTTTCTGTTAAATCAAGGGAAGATATTGCTTCTGCTAAAGTTTCTAAGGAGAGTTGTAATTTAACAATGGCTGGCATTTTTCTCCTATTGGGTGTATTTTTTTCGTCACTGTTATTCGGTGCGTTAGGACTATCGTCCATAACGCACCCTACTATATTAAAGCTATATTAAAGTTCAGCACTCAGCACTTTGCTATAATTCGTCTAAATTGACGCCCATATCTTTTAGCTTTTGCGCCAACTGTTCAGCCCGTTGTTCTGCTAATTCCCGTTGTTGACGCTCCTGCTGTAACAATAACTCTGTTTGGTCTGCTCTTTCTTCGCCAGTCAGCAATAAATTTCCCTGCTCATCCCACCAACGCAACCAGGGTAATTCCATATTCTGATAACGACCTTGCCAAATACCTAACTCTACACCAAGGGGATGAATTGGGTAATGTCCTCGTTCGTTTTCTGAAACTAATTCATAGTGATCTTCTATTAGGTGATACACTTCCACGCGACTATAGCGCACTTCGTAAATACCGTAAAAAGCAGGTCTAATTGCTTGCTCGTAAACCCAAAATTTTCCCGTCCAAGGACTTTTGTCACGTTCTTCTAAACCGTCTCCTGATACAAATTCCAATACAATTAACGGTGAAATAATTTCTTGCCACAGCACATAAGAACGTCGGGTTTGATTATTTAACAGTGGTGGCACATTTGGCACATAAAACCAATCTGGTGCTTCTGCTCCTTTTTGTGGTGGGTCTGTGATTCGCCAATAAATGCCAGAATCTTGACCAATGCAATAATTACCTTCTGGATGACGTTTTTGTAATATCGGTTGAATTGAATCTGTTAAAAGAATACTTTGGGGATGTTCCTGGAAATTTTTCACAAACGTGCCATCTGATTCTGGTAATTCAGTGTGGTCGGGTAATTTTGTGGGCAAAGTTTCAGGTGTAGTCATAAGAAGTTGTCAGTGGTCAGTTGTCAGTGGTCAGTTGTCAGTTGTCAGTTGTCAGTGGTCAGTTGTCAGTGGTCAGTGGTCAGTTGTCCCTCATCTTCCCTGCTCCCCTGCTCCCCTGCTCCCCTGCTCCCCTGCTCCCCTGCTCCCCATCTCCCCTGCTCCCCTGCTCCCCTGCTCCCCATCTCCCCTGCTCCCCTGCTCCCCTGCTCCCCTGCTCCCCATTCTGATCACGGAAACTTCCTTTCCCGCACTTGTTCAGCATAATCCTGCACAGCTTTGGTAATTGTCTCGCGCAGGTTTGTATAAACTTTGGCAAAGGGTGGTTGCTTTTCAGAAAGCCCAAGAACATCAGAAGTAACTAAAACTTGTCCGTCACAGTGAGGCCCTGCACCAATTCCAATGGTAGGAATGCTCAATTTTTGTGAAATCTGCATTGCCAAATCGACGGGGATATGCTCTAAGACAATGGAAAATACACCGGCTTGTTCGAGAGCGATCGCTTCATTTAAAATTCTTTCTGCTGTCTGTTGGGTCTTTCCTTGTTGACGCAAACCGATTTGATGGACTGATTGTGGTGTCAAACCTACATGACCCATAACTGGAATTCCCGCCTGTACCAACCGAGCAATAGTTTCTACCATCGCAGGATAGCCACCTTCTAACTTTACCGCTTGAGCGCCGGTTTCTTTCAGCACTCGCCCAGCAGAATGCATCGCTTGTTGCAGGCTTTCTTGATAAGTCAAAAATGGCAAATCTACGACAACTAAAGCTCGTTTCACACCACGGCGCACAGATTTGGCATGGTAGAGCATTTCATCCAGGGTAATTGGCAGCGTTGTTTCATACCCTAGAACAACCGCCATCGAGTCCCCCACAAGAATTAAGTCTACACCAGCAGCATCGAGGAGTTGAGCGATCGCATAATCCCAAGCGGTTAACGCTACGATTGAACGTCCCTGTTGTTTCCATTGAATTAATTGCTGAGTGGTGACTACCATGCCAATTTTAGATTTTGGATTTTGGATTTTGGATTGGGAGTAAGGGGAAAAGAACTAATACCCAATGGCCAATTCCCCATTCCCAATTCCCCACTCCCTCACTTAACAGCGCGACTGAAAGCAAGATGGGGTTTTGCACTGGCCATTTTGGGCATTAACCAAGCCAGACCTTCACTAGTGCCAATCCACAATTTATTGCCGACATCAGGCACAATCGTTAAAATCCGACTTGAAGGAAGTCCTGGAACTTCACTGTCTAATACAGCTCCTGTATTTGGATTTAATCGTAACAAACCATTGCTAGTACCGACCCAGATACTACCATCTTTTGCAAAACGTACAGCTGTAACGTTACGCCCACGCAACCGAGTCACAGACCTCAGCACTGCACCAGTTTTCGGGTTAATCACTAGCAAATTATTCGGCATTCCCGCCCAAATTAAGCCTTCTGGACTGATAGTTAAGGCTTGTACTGTCGCCCCTGGTAAATCAGCGATACGTTGCATAATCGTACCTTTGCCACTATTCACCCGCACCAGTCCATCAAGAGTACCTACCCACACATGACCTTCAGCATCTAAAGTCATAGTGTTGGCACTCACACCAGGCAAATTTTTTAATGTCGTCATAATTAAACCTTGGTCGGGACTAACTAAGGCTAAGCCGTTATCAGTTCCAGTCCACAAATAACCCCGTTTGTCAAGCAACAGTGACAACACCCGTTTAGAAGGTAAAAACAAATTCTGGGCTGTAATTTCCTTAGTGTTGGGGTCAACTCGCATCAGTCCTTCATAAGTTCCCACCCACAAGCGCCCGACTTTATCTTGAGCTAAAGCACCAATAGCGACATTTGGTAAATTCACACGACCTAAAATTTTGCCCGTGTTCGGGTCGATGTGCGATAATCCCCGCCAAGAACCCACCCATAGATTACCAGCAAAATCTCCCAGTAAATTGCTAACACGATAATCTACCTCTAGCGATCGCTCTTCCAGTCCCCGTTCATCTGGTAAAGGGTCTACTCGCGGTGGCGGTGCAGAAGCGGGATAAACAGGCGTAGTCTCGGATGGTTTAATATCGGGAGTTTTTTTGGGCGGGATGATATTACCATTTTTTTGCGCGATCGCTGGATTTGTCATTGCTACAAGCCCAATACTTGGCAGAGCAATCAAACCCAGCAACACAGAAGTCATCAATAAACCAGTACGCTGACGAAACGATACCACAGTGACATTTCCTTTAGAGACAGTACCCATAACCATTGCCAAAACTGGCTAACAATTAACTTCAGTGTTCCCCTGCTCAATATTTTTTAAACGTCACGGGCAAGATTTTTGGTAATTGGTAATTGGTAATTGGTAATTGGTAATTGGTAATTGGTAATTGGTAATTGGTAATTGGTAATTGGTAATTGGTAATTGGTAATTGGGCATTGGGCATTGGGCATTGGGCATTGGGCATTGGGCATTGGGCATTGGGCATTGGGCCAGGACTTACGCAACTGGCACAGGCGATCGCTAAAATTGAGTACAGATGTATTGAATAATGGACGCAACTGGCACAGGCGATCGCATTTCTACAAGACATATGTACTAGCAAAGATGAGCTTACTAACAAGGGGCTTGCGAAAATTAGTTAAAGTCGTGTCTCTGTGTGAAGCCTTGTTCAAATTATGAGAAAATAGAGTTAAGGATTCATAAAATAAACCTTGTATTTTATGAGATTTACTAAACTTAACTATTGCCAATACTTGTTGAGCAGTCAGATTAATTATACAGTCACGAATTTGGCAGAGCATTTAGATCAGATCAGTCATGATAAAATTAACCGTTATCTCAAAAATGAAAAGTTAACACCTCGTTTGCTTTGGGATAATGTTAAAGATATCGTCCAAGTGAGTGATACTGCATATCTAGTTTTTGATGACACGGTGCTGGATAAACGATACGCCACAGAAATAGAGACAAGTAAACGACAATATAGTGGCAACCAACATGGTGTAATCCAGGGTATCGGCTTAATAAATTGTATATATGTCAATCATGAAGAAGGAAAATTTTGGGTGGTTGACTATCGTATTTATGACCCAGACTCAGATGGTAAAACTAAAATAGACCATGTAACAGAAATGCTGCAAAACCTTGTATATCATAAGGTTTTACCATTCCAAGCTGTGTTAATGGACAGTTGGTATGCCACAAATAAATTAATGTTATACATTGATGGCTTAGGAAAATATTATTATTGTCCTTTGAAACGTAATCGACTTGTAGATGATACTAATTGTCTTGAAAATTATAAAAGGATTGAATCATTATCTTGGAATGAGGAGGAGTTGATATCAGGTAAAATAATAAAAATAAAAAAGTTTCCTCAAGCTAAAAAAGTGAAACTATTCCGAGTAACTGTCTCGACCGACAGAACGGATTTTATCGCTACAAACGATTTATCTCAAGATTCTACGGATGTTGTACAAAAAGTGTGTAAGGTTCGATGGAAAATTGAAGAGTTTCACCGCGAATTAAAGCAATTGACTGGCATTGAATCATGTCAATGCCGTAAGGGTCGTATTCAAAGAAATCATATCGCCTGCGCTATTTTAGTCTGGCTTCGGCTCAAAAATTTAGCTTATATAACTGGTCAAACAATTTATCAAATTAAGCATGGACTACTATCTAATTATTTAGTTCAGCAACTAAAACGTCCGGCTGTTCCTATGTTTATCGCGTAGTTGTTTAGGCGCACGGCGCGGTTACACCGCACCATTGCTTGTGACAGTTGCGTAAGTCCTGTGGGCATTGGGAAAAACTATCTCCCCATCCCCCTCATCTCCCTCATCCCCCCATCTCCCCATCCCCCTCATCTCCCTCATCCCCCCATCCCCCATCCCCCTCATCTCCCTCATCTCCCTCATCTCCCTCATCTCCCTCATCTCCCTCATCTCCCTCATCTCCCTCATCTCCCTCATCCCCCCATCCCCCTCATCTCCCCATCTCCCCATCTCCCTCATCTCCCTCATCCCCCCATCCCCCCATCCCCATACAGTCAGAGTATGCTTTTGTAAATAATTCTTAACAAAATGTTTAAATCTTTATGTAATAACAAATCTAAATATATAAGTTAAAAATTTTCAAAGAATAACTTATCAATTTCTTGATATATTGTGAGACAAGTTACAAATTACGCCGTGTGCAATTAGTTGAACTTTCACATACCACTCTGCTGAATCTCTGTCAAGCAAATTCTCTCCCCGTCTTGCCGACAATAGGGAAGACAACAGAAGTACGGAGGCAGGAATGTGCGCTAATAAGCCCATTTCCCAAAATATCCGGTGTGGAGGGTAATAATCAAATACTTTCTGCAAGATGCAAAGTTTTTGTTATAACAGACAAGATTTAGCAGAGTAAAAAGGAACAGAGAAAAGAGAATTTTTACTAATGGGACGAGGGAAAAGTAGAAGCGCTAGGTCATGCACCCAGAAGTGGGGAAAACATTTATAACTAAGTGTTCGTTGCCGAAAAATTGCTACCCTCTGCCAAAGGCAACCTCTAACAAAAGATTTTTCCTGATTTTTCTCCCGGTGATGGTGGGAAAAAGCGGGTGTGAGAGAAAGTTGCACAGAACGTGATTTGATAAGTAAAAAGAGTGACTTCTTGGAAGGGAATTATATGTCTTACGCTCAAACGAAGACTCAGTCAAAATCTGGGTATCAAGCCGGGGTTAAAGATTACAGACTAACTTATTACACACCCGATTACACACCTAAAGATACAGATATTCTGGCGGCATTCCGGGTTACACCCCAGCCTGGTGTTCCCTTTGAAGAAGCAGGTGCTGCGGTAGCGGCTGAGTCTTCCACTGGTACTTGGACAACTGTATGGACTGACTTGCTCACCGACCTAGATCGCTACAAAGGTCGTTGCTACGACATCGAACCAGTTCCCGGTGAAGATAACCAATTTATTGCTTACATTGCTTATCCTTTAGATCTGTTTGAAGAAGGTTCTGTCACCAACATGTTTACCTCCATCGTAGGTAACGTGTTTGGTTTCAAAGCTTTGAAAGCTCTGCGTCTAGAAGACTTACGGATTCCTGTAGCTTACCTGAAGACCTTCCAAGGCCCTCCCCACGGTATCCAAGTTGAGCGTGACAAAATCAACAAATACGGTCGTCCTTTGCTGGGTTGTACCATCAAACCCAAGCTCGGTCTATCTGCGAAGAACTACGGTCGCGCTGTGTATGAATGTTTACGCGGTGGTTTAGACTTCACCAAAGACGACGAAAACATCAACTCCGCACCATTCCAAAGATGGCGCGATCGCTTCTTGTTTGTAGCTGAAGCAATCACTAAAGCCCAAGCAGAAACCGGCGAAATCAAAGGTCACTACCTAAACGTTACCGCTCCTACCTGCGAAGAAATGCTGAAGCGGGCTGAGTTCGCTAAAGAACTCAAACAGCCCATCATCATGCATGACTACCTGACCGCAGGTTTCACCGCCAACACCACATTGGCTCGTTGGTGTCGTGACAACGGTATTTTGTTGCACATCCACCGCGCGATGCACGCAGTCATCGACCGTCAAAAGAACCACGGTATCCACTTCCGTGTATTGGCTAAAGCCCTGCGGATGTCTGGTGGTGACCACATCCACACAGGTACAGTTGTTGGTAAATTAGAAGGCGATCGCGCCATCACAATGGGCTTTGTTGACCTATTGCGCGAGAACTACGTTGAACAAGACAGATCTCGCGGTATCTACTTCACCCAAGATTGGGCTTCCATGCCTGGTGTAATGGCAGTTGCTTCTGGTGGTATCCACATTTGGCACATGCCCGCACTAGTTGAAATCTTTGGTGATGACTCCGTACTACAATTCGGTGGTGGTACCCTCGGTCACCCCTGGGGTAACGCTCCTGGCGCTACCGCTAACCGCGTCGCCTTGGAAGCTTGTGTTCAAGCCCGTAACGAAGGCCGTAACTTGGCTCGTGAAGGTAACGATATTATCCGCGAAGCTGCTAAGTGGTCTCCTGAATTGGCTGCTGCTTGCGAACTGTGGAAAGAAATTAAGTTTGAATTCGAGTCAGTTGATACTGTCTGATGTCAAGTTAGAAGTTAGAAGTTAAGAGGAGGCAGTGCGTTGGGGAGACAGCGCCGTGGTGAGGTAGTCCGATCTTGGGGGTTTCCCCCAGGAGGAACTGCCGAAAGGGTTTCCCGACAGCCGCGCGACTGTCGTCGGCTTTGCCGACTTAAAGCAACTGCCGTTTAGGAGTTACATTAACTCATAACTCATAACTCATAACTCTTATCTGGCTGGGGTCAAGCATGAATCTTAAGCAAATTGCGAAGGACACTGCCAAGACTCTCCAAAGTTACCTGACTTATCAGGCTCTAAGGACAGTCTTGGCACAGCTGGGCGAAACGAATCCTCCGTTGGCACTTTGGCTGCAAAACTTCTCATCTGGCAAAGTTCAAGATGGAGAAGCATATATTAAGGCACTGTTCAAAGAAAAGCCAGATTTGGCATTGCGGATTATGACTGTCAGAGAACACATAGCCGAGGAAGTAAGTGATTTCTTACCGGAAATGGTTCGTACTGGCATTCAGCAAAGCAACATGGAACAACGTCGCCAGCATTTAGAAAGGAGTACGCAACTCAATTTATCCAACCCCAGCCCTGAAACCGAATAATAGACAAACAACAGACCCAAATTTTGGATAACTTATCCAATTACTAAGTCAACCCAGTAGTAAAACATAGCAACTTATTATCACCAGCCATGCAAACTCTACCAAAAGAGCGTCGTTACGAAACCCTTTCTTATCTGCCTCCCCTTTCTGACGCTCAAATTGCCAAGCAGATTCAGTACATCCTGAGTCAAGGTTATATTCCCGCAATTGAGTTCAACGAAACCTCAGAGCCAACCGAATTATACTGGACATTGTGGAAGCTGCCTTTGTTTGGCGCTAAATCTACTCAAGAAGTACTGAACGAAATTCAAGGTTGCCGTTCCCAATATTCCAACAACTACATCCGTGTTGTAGGTTTTGATAACATCAAGCAGTGCCAAATTCTCAGCTTTATCGTTCACAAACCCAGCAGATACTAAAAAGGTCAAAGCTGAAAAACACTTCATCTGACACCTTTTAAATTTACTTTCAATCCGAGAGGCAGTTAATTCTGCCTCTCTTCTTTAATGTCAACAAGTCCGTCTAATTAGCCATAATAAACTTTAAAAACTCTCTGCGTCTTAGCGCCTCTGCGTGATATTAAATAATGAATTGAATATACCTTATGGGACTTCCAACAAATAAATTATCCAATCAAGTGGGGTGGGCGTCTCGCCCGCCCATAGCCAAGGGCGGACAAGATGTCCACCCCACAAGAAGTAATCGGACAGGTGAAAAAGTGGGATGCTCCCGATAAGAATTGCCTATACTAAATCTAGCAACAATCCTTTGAGGAATCTGCTAATGACATCATCTCTAGAGCGCATCCCGCCGTTAGAAAGTGGCGACAGACTCTCCCGCCACGAATTTGAGCGTCGTTATAGTGCGATGCCACATATTCAGAAAGCAGAATTAATAGAAGGAGTTGTTTACGTGGCATCACCTTTACGTTTCAACAGTCATGGAAAACCTCATGGAGACTTGATAATCTGGCTAGGAACTTACAAAGTTTATACTCCAGGAGTTGAGTTAGGTGATAATTCCACAGTACGGCTAGATTTAGACAACGAACCACAGCCTGATGTAGTACTTTTAATAGATGAACGTTTAGGTGGACAAGCACGTATTAGTAGTGATGATTACATTGAAGGCGCACCAGAATTAGTTGCAGAAGTTGCAGCTAGCAGCGCAGCCAATGACTTATATGATAAGAAAAGAGCCTACCGTCGCAACGGTGTGAAAGAGTACATTGTCTGGCAGAGTTTAGAGAATAAACTCGATTGGTTCAGTTTGCAAAACGAAGAATATGTGTCATTAGAACCGGGTACAGATGGAGTGATCAAAAGTCGTGTTTTTCCTGGTTTGTGGTTGGATATACAGGCATTACGTACAGGAAAAATGACACAAGTTTTAGCCGTGTTACAACAAGGACTGAATAGTCAAGAACATGCAGATTTTGTGCAGCAGCTAACACGAAATTTTTAATTAGAAAGCTAATGAACAATAGCAACCAAAAAAACTTAACATTATTCTAGTCCGTAATAACTAAAGATAATTTCATGAGTTACTATATTGCTCCTCGCTTTTTAGATAAACTTGCCGTCCACATCACCAAAAACTTTTTGAATCTTCCTGGTGTTCGAGTACCTGTGATTTTGGGAATTCATGGACGTAAAGGTGAAGGCAAGACTTTTCAATGTGAATTAGTCTTCGAGAAAATGGGTATCGAAGTCACCTTGATATCTGGTGGAGAATTGGAAAGTCCAGATGCAGGAGATCCAGCAAGATTAATTCGTCTGCGCTATCGTGAAACAGCAGAATTAATCAAGGTGCGCGGTAAAATGTGCGTGCTGATGATTAATGATTTAGATGCGGGTGCAGGACGTTTTGATGAAGGCACTCAATATACAGTAAATACGCAATTGGTGAATGCCACATTGATGAATATTGCTGATAATCCCACAGATGTGCAGTTACCTGGAAGTTATGATTCCACACCTTTACGTCGTGTGCCGATTATTGTCACAGGTAATGATTTTTCTACTCTCTATGCACCATTAATTCGGGATGGTAGGATGGAGAAATTCTACTGGGAACCCAACCGCGATGACAAGGTGGGAATTGTGGGCGGAATTTTTGCTGAAGACGGACTTTCGCCGCGAGAAGTAGAGCAATTAGTTGATACTTTTCCCAATCAATCGATTGACTTTTTTAGTGCTGTGCGTTCCCGAATTTATGACGAACAAATCCGCAATTTCATTCATGAAATCGGTTTTGAGCGGATTTCTTTGCGTGTGGTGAATAGTGTAGAAGGGCCACCAAACTTTAAAAAGCCAGATTTCAGTTTGTCGCACTTAATTGAGTCTGGTAAATTGATGGTGGGTGAACAAAAACGGGTGGAAAATTCCCAGTTAGTTGATCAATACAATCGACTCAATCGAGGTAAAAATTACCAATCTGCACCACCTGCTGCTGAGGAATTTAGTAGTCAGCCGTCCAGTAATGGTTCTCAAAAACAGAAAGCATCAAATACGCATTTAAGCCTAGAGACACAAGAACAGATTAGACAAATTTTGTCTCAAGGTTACAAAATCAGCATTGAACATGTAGATGAGCGTCGTTTCCGTACAGGTTCTTGGCAAAGTTGTGTTAACAGCCACATTGATGCAGAGTCAGATGCCATCTCAAGTTTAGAATCCAGTTTAGCTGAATATAGCAATGAGTATGTGCGTTTGGTAGGGATTGATCCGAAAGCCAAGCGGCGGGTGATAGAAACGATTATTCAGCGTCCGAATGGGAAAAATTAGAAAGTCCTGAGTGCTGAGTTAAGAGTTATATCAAGAACCCCACACGCCAGTTGGGGACTTCCAACAAATAAATTATCCAATCTTGTGGTCTTGTGGGGTGGGCGTCTCGCCCGCCCTTGGCTATGGGCGGACAAGATGTCCACCCCACAAGAAGTAATTGAGTATTTTTTTATTTGTCAGTCTCTTGCTCCACTTGGGGAGACCCCAAGACCGCACTGGCTCCCCTTAATCCCCTCCCCGTTCACAGGGAGGGGAAATAAAGCATCGCTTTGGTAGGGTGGGCTTGTGAGAGTTTTGGTTGCATGTTTTAATCCCCTTGCGGGGTAGTAGTGAGTTGAAACCCTTGAATTTATCGAGCGATCGCTTGGATTGCTCAACCGTTTCAATCCCCTTGCGGGGTAGTAGTGAGTTGAAACTTTGTCAACTATTCTCAGCATGTCGGATATATTCTTGTTTCAATCCCCTTGCGGGGTAGTAGTGAGTTGAAACTGTAGCAGTTGGAGTAGGCAATAATAAAAAGTCTTTGTTTCAATCCCCTTGCGGGGTAGTAGTGAGTTGAAACAAATTTTTCAACGATGATCCTGACGATGATCAAGAATGTTTCAATCCCCTTGCGGGGTAGTAGTGAGTTGAAACCGTCCGTCGCTCATTGTGCGTCCGTATAAGTTGAATTTGTTTCAATCCCCTTGCGGGGTAGTAGTGAGTTGAAACATTGACCGGGATAATGATAAACCCACAGGCGACGCACTGTTTCAATCCCCTTGCGGGGTAGTAGTGAGTTGAAACGCAGGATTTTAAAGAGAAGTACAACCTTTGTCTTGTTTCAATCCCCTTGCGGGGTAGTAGTGAGTTGAAACCTTGTAAGCGATCGCCTAATTAAATTCGAGGGACGATGTTTCAATCCCCTTGCGGGGTAGTAGTGAGTTGAAACGCCCCGACAAGCATAGAGCTTATCAGGGCGATTTCTAGTTTCAATCCCCTTGCGGGGTAGTAGTGAGTTGAAACGGAGAGGTCATTCGTAAGTGATATTGAAATGATCGTTTCAATCCCCTTGCGGGGTAGTAGTGAGTTGAAACACAGCAAAGAAAAAACTGCTGTGAAAACACAGCGGTGTTTCAATCCCCTTGCGGGGTAGTAGTGAGTTGAAACGTAGAGTGCGATCGCTAATTTCCTCTAAGAATGCTTTGTTTCAATCCCCTTGCGGGGTAGTAGTGAGTTGAAACGCCTTGAAACGTTCCCTAGATTGCCCTTTGAGCCAATGTTTCAATCCCCTTGCGGGGTAGTAGTGAGTTGAAACAAGAAAGGAAGGCTTATCGTCAAGATTATTAAACATTTTAGTTTCAATCCCCTTGCGGGGTAGTAGTGAGTTGAAACCCGCAGAGCCATTGCGATCGCCGTCTATTGGGCGAGGGTTTCAATCCCCTTGCGGGGTAGTAGTGAGTTGAAACATCAAGGCTTGTATTCGTAAGCTCCGATGTCAACGTTTCAATCCCCTTGCGGGGTAGTAGTGAGTTGAAACCTTGATCCTATAGGAGTAAATATATAAAATGGTTCGCCCGTTTCAATCCCCTTGCGGGGTAGTAGTGAGTTGAAACTTTCTAGGGCATTTTTGATGTCTGGTGGCAAAGGTAGTTTCAATCCCCTTGCGGGGTAGTAGTGAGTTGAAACAGAAATAATCTCTGATTTGCTCAACAAAGAGTTGCCCGTTTCAATCCCCTTGCGGGGTAGTAGTGAGTTGAAACAAATTCATCTAGTTTCGTCAATAGGTTGACTATAAGGTTTCAATCCCCTTGCGGGGTAGTAGTGAGTTGAAACTAAGAATTATTCCCGAAGGCAGCCACCTTAGAGGAGTTTCAATCCCCTTGCGGGGTAGTAGTGAGTTGAAACCAAATTGCCTGGAATGTAGAGAATATTTTTGAAGCAGTGTTTCAATCCCCTTGCGGGGTAGTAGTGAGTTGAAACTTTTCCATCACGAAAAATAATAATGTAATTTTTCTTTAGTTTCAATCCCCTTGCGGGGTAGTAGTGAGTTGAAACTCTATTAATTGACTGATTTTTCCATCAAATCTTAATGGGTTTCAATCCCCTTGCGGGGTAGTAGTGAGTTGAAACTTAAAGGTTAGGGAGGATGTGATAGCACAAGATGGTTTCAATCCCCTTGCGGGGTAGTAGTGAGTTGAAACTCTTCAGTCTGAAACTGTTACAGAGCAAGCTTTCTGTTAGGGTTTTTGGCGGGGGAGAAATTTTGGTAATTTTCAGCCAATTTTATTGCAAAATAGTTGCATTTACTCTAACTATTGAAACGCTGTAATTATTGATTTGTCAAGGTTCTGGCGATTTTGGCGGGACTCCAGGGATTTTGCCCCCGCTTTGCCGTGCCAAACATCAAGCTGATTACATAATCATAAAATGATTGTTCGTTATTGTCGAGGTTTTATGAACTATATGTAACTTTTTACATTAAAACTTAGCACTTCCTTAGTAAATACTAGCAAAATATAACTATAGGACTCATATTTGATTTCTGAAATACACGTAGGGTGCGTTACGCCAAAGGCTAACGCACCAGTTAACGATTTAGGTGCGTTAGGCTACGCCATAACACACCCTACAGATACTTAGATTTTTCATAAATCAAATCGGACTCTAATCCCCATGAAATTCGGGTTTAGCCCGAATTTCATGGGGGCCCCGAGTTCCCTACGAGGGAATGGGGGTTTCAAAGCCTCTCTCCGTTTCGGGGAGAGGTTTGGAGAGGGGTTCTTAGTATACTTTTCGACTTTTCAAACATCCTCTAAGAACATCTTCCCAATACCCAATCCCAAATCCCCAGTCCCTTTTAAGTTGAAGCCTCAGCATTTGTCAGTACAGGAAACCAAGTAATTAAGCTGGTTTTAAATAAAGTAGAAGAATCAATGACACGAGGTATGTCTATTGTTCTTTGACGCTCCCATGAAGGATAAATGTAATTTTGCAGCCAGCAAGTAAGCTCCCATGAATACTTGTTAGATATCTCATTTAATAGAACTATGGCACTATGTTGGGATAAAAAGCTGATTTCTTCTCCAAATAAATCTAAGCAAAAAGCCAAAGTTTGTAAAAGGCTTTCATATTTCACTTTATTTTTATTTTCTTCTTCCAGACAATAATTAATAATAGAAAAACCAGCAATACTTAAATCTAAACCGTCAGAAGCAAATACAAAGCTCTCACCATCTTTATCAGACTCATAATCACTAGGTAGCCAGAAATCTCTACAAAAAAACTGGTAATCGTTAGACATAATCTTCCTAAATTTATAAAGGTTTGTCAAAAGTAAAAAATTCTCATAATACTAGATTGCCATTAGTACTATTCACAGATAAATAAATTATGAGTAAATTTAATTTTTGAATATATTTACAGCAATCATGGTGGTAGTTGCATAGTTTTATCTTGGGAAAAGTTAAGGATTGATGTATTAGCAATACTCCCTACCCTGAGATTTAATACTATTTGTATCCAAAGCTACTGATTCATAGCTAATTTTATTATTACCTAGGTAATAACATGACATTTAACTGTTGCTTGAATTCTCTTACGAACTAATTTAGGGAGTTAATGAAAAATGAACAAATAACAAACAGATTATTATAAATAGCATAATTACTAATATCAAATTTGAAAATATTTCTGAAGATAGACGAAAAGCTTATCTGTGTATAAATTGCTGAAATTATTGCGGTACAACCTTTTTAAGTTTTTCTAAATTTACCTTGGCGATACCAGCTACGAATTTGTTCGGGTGAGGCACCGAGTAAATAAGCAATAATAACTATTTGATTTAGCAAGGTAGTTTGCAAGACTCCTTTTTGTAACCATCTCCTAGCTGAGGTAACAACAGGCACAGGAATAATTCCAATCTTTCCAGTACGTTTTAAACGACGCATGAGTTCAAAGTCTTCCATAATTGGCAATTCAGGAAATTTGCCAATTTGCTGAAATACTTCTTTAGTTAAAAAAATTGCTTGATCACCGTATGGCATTTGCCAAAAATGCGATCGCAAATTCACTCCCCACTCCACCCATCGCAAACTCAAAAGCGGTGCATCAATTCGCAAAGCAAAGGCACCTGCTACTGTTCCAGGTTTTTGCAAAGCTGTGCGAACCATCACATCAAAATCTGTAGGTAAACGCGTATCTGCATGGAGGAATAACAGAATTTCACCGCTAGCGGCTACAACACTGGCATTCATTTGACTAGCACGACCAGGAGACGATGAGATAACTTTTACACCCAATGATTTGGCAATTTCTACTGTGTCATCTTGGGAACCGCCATCTACCACAATTATTTCTATATTTGTACTGGGTTGAGTAGTTGCAATTGCTTCTTTGATATTTCCTGCTTCATTGAGAGTGGGAATAATAATGGAAATTTTAGCAGCGCCAAGATTCTGACTCATGATTTCTGATATTGTAAATCTACTGATCTGTTAACTATTACCAAATCGCTTCTAAGTTCAAAACAAATCCAGGTAGCACATCTTCCCCTGACAAGGTAGCAGGAGAATCTAACACCTCAACCTCTTGCCCTTGTCGATAAATTTCTACTTGTTGAGATTTACGGTTGATTAACCAACCTAAACGCGCACCATTATCTTGGTATTCTCTCATCTTTTCTTGAGTTGCTTTCAAACTATCACTTGGTGAAAGTAACTCAACTACAAAATCAGGACACAGTGCGAGAAATTTTGTTTTTTCTTCTTGATTCAGTGCATTCCAGCATTCCAGTTTCACCCAAGAAGCATCGGGTGAACGGTCTGCACCGTTAGGAAGTTTAAACCCTGTGGAAGAATCAAAAACAATACCCAGTTTATTTTGTTCATTCCATATCCAAATTTGAGCAGTTAGTCCAGCATTACGATTTCCAGTTTCTCCTCCAGTTGGGGGCATGATAATTAATTCTCCGGTTGCAGTACGTTCAAACCTCAAGTCACGATTTGCTTGACATAGCTGAAAAAATTGCTCATCTGTCAGTTCCAGCACTGGTTTAAGATTGATTGTTATGGCATTCATAAGCAGGATAGAGGATGAAGCGTAGAGGTGACTTATTCTATGATGCCATCATCAAAAGCATCGGCTGTTGTCCAAGAGTGAGCGTAGACGCGTATTGGTATGTTCTCTGGAAATTAACAGTCAGCGTCAGCAGATTTTCAAATTGCTGAATTTCATGGGGATAGTATGGATTACCAAATCATTCCCAAATTCAGCACGAAACCATTTAAAACATCTTCTCCTGATACTGTAGCAGGAGATTCCAAAACCTCAACCTTTTTCCCTTGTCTGTAAATTTACACTTGTCGATATTTACGATTAATTAAAAAACATAAAATTACACCATTATCTATATATTTTCTCATCTTTTCTTGTGCAGCTTTGAAACTATCACTTGGGGAAAGTAATTCAATAGGACTTACGCAAGTGTCATATTTTTTTCATCTGGGCAGTCAAGGGTCAAAAGTCAATAGTCCAAAAAATCTTGCTTTTTGACTATTAACTCTGGACTATTGACTGCGATCGCAGTAAATCTGTGTGCCAGTTGCGTAAGTCTTGACTTTATTAATTACCATCCTTGCATTTCTACTAATTCCATACACAATTGATTAATTTGTTCTATATCAGGTTTGGCAGGTAAGGTTGATTTTTCGTAAACAATTTCCATGTGGGCGACTAAATCTTCTGCCATTTTCATCACCTGTTCATAACTATATTCACCCTTGAGGATTGCTCTTAAATCTTCAACATCACCAGCTATCCTTCTGTCTACAATTATCTCTCCTTTCTGCAATATTTCTAGTCCACTGCGTAGCAATCTAATGCAGTGCATTCCATGCTTGAGGTCAAAACCTGACTTTCTTTCCATTTCTGCCCTTACCGGATTTCTATTTTCTTGCCATGACAAATAAGCTTTCCATTCTCGCAAAGCTATTTGATAGTTTTGGCTTTTTTGCAGTAGGCGAATAAAATCCTTACGGCTATTAGTTAACTTTTGAGTGTATTCTAAAGTTTCATCAGGTAAAGAATATTGTTTCAATACACCTTTAAAATCAATATCTGCCGTCAGTAATTTGTATAATTGTTCAGCTTCTTCTAAAAATTCAATTCGTCCTTTAATTAAGATATAAAGATACTCTAGAAAAGCATTTAGTTCATCTTTGATTAATGGGGCTTCATCTTCTATCCCAAAATCTGATGGGAGTGGTTTCTTAGACGGGGGATTTAATAACCACTTCCGATGAGTTTCCATTTTTTTTATTTGAGCAAAAGCATAACCAGAGTAAGTATGCTTGACTTTCTTACTCAAAAAGAGTTTTTTATGACTAATTAACTTTTGACCGACTGAAGTTAAGACAGGATAGTTATGCAACCACAGCAATTCTAGAACATTAGGATTTGCGCCAGATAATAATTGCAGAATTTTCTTTAATTCATATATAACTGTATCTTTGTTGCTATCAAGAAAAGGAAATATACCAGGTTCATCCCAACCAGTATCTTTTTGTTCTGTATGATCAAATCCCAAGTAGTACCTCTTGGGTGCAATAAACACTCCCCGAAAATCCAAATCTGAATCAGGACGATTTAACCCATAGCCGTGGCTACCTGCTAAACCAATCAAAATTGTTCTTTGTTCAACTTCTATTCTTTTCATAAATAGCCATTATTATAAATTGGGAATTGGTAATTGGGAATTGGTAATTGGGAATTGGTAATTGGGAATTGGTAATTGGGAATTGGTAATTGGTAATTGGTAATTGGTAATTGGTAATTGGTAATTGGTAATTGGTAATTGGTAATTGGTAATTGGTAATTGGTAATTGGTAATTGGTAATTGGTAATTATTTCTCCCGCATCTCCCCATCCCCCCATCTCCCCATCTCCCCATCCCCCCACTCCCCACTCCCTATAAAGTACGTCCAGCAAGATTAGCTACTACAGCAGCTAACTCGGTGGGATCGACTGGCTTGGGAACATGAAGTTGAAACCCTGCGAGTAAGGCTTGTGTGCGGTCTTCTGCTCTGGCGTAGGCTGTTAGGGCTACTGCTGGAATTCGTCCTCCTTGCTCTTGGGAAAGCGCTCTGAGTTTGCGAATTAGGGCATAGCCGTCTTCTTGTGGCATACCAATATCGCTCACCAGTACATGGGGGTGGAATTGTTCTAGGGCAACTAGTGCCTCGAAAGCAGATGTCACTGCCATGACTTGTGCGCCATAGTGTCCCAGTGCTGTAATGAGCAACTGACGGGCATCTGGTTCATCATCGACTACAAGCACTCGCAAACCGTTCAGGGTTGGCAGGCTATTAGGATTTTCACTGTTATTGCTCGGTAAAAGCTGCTGTGGTTTATTGATATCTACAGCCAAGGCTCTCATGAGCAGATTAACTATAAACGTTGCCCCTTGTCCAATGCCTGGACTTTCAGCCAAGACTGTACCACCATGCAATTCTACTAAGTGGCGGACGATCGCTAATCCTAATCCTAATCCGCCATGCGATCGCGTGGTTGAGCTATCTGCTTGGCGGAAGCGCTCAAACACATAGGGCAGGAATTCCGGCGCAATTCCCCCTCCGGTGTCGCTGACTTGAATTTGCACCCGACTGTCAATTCGCTGTAGTTGCACAGTCACGATGCCGCCTTTGGATGTGAATTTCACGGCGTTGGAAAGCAAGTTCCAGACTATTTGTTGCAGGCGGTTGGCATCGCCCATCACCACCCCGACGGTAGGGTCAAATCTGGTGTCGAGACGGATTTCTTTGGCGTCCGCTGCTGGACGCACAGTCTCAATTGCTGCTTCTACAATTGGTGTCAGTTCTAAGGGTTGCATATTCAGGCGCAGTGTACCCTGTATAATCCGCGACACATCTAGGACATCTTCAATTAGTTGCGCTAGAGACTTGGTATTGCGATCGATTGTCTCTAAAGCTTTGGTAGTAGTGGCTTGATCAAATGTGCGGGTTCTCAGCAACTGCGTCCAGCCTAGCATGGCGTTGAGGGGGGTACGCAGTTCGTGGGAGAGTGTAGCTAGAAACTCATCTTTCATGCGGTTTGCAGTTTCTGCTGAGGCGCGTGCTGCTTGTTCGCGCTTGAGTAGTTCTTCGCGTTCTGATTCTGAAAGTTTGCGATCTGTAATATCAATCATGAATCCATGTAATAGCTGCGGTTTACCCTCACTCCGCACCACATTTACAATGTCATACAGCCATACAACTCTGCCATCTGCTGCTAACATTCTGTATTCAAATTCGTAATTATCTAGTGAGAGCGCAGATTCTTGGCAATACTTTATTGCCCATTCTTGATCCTCTGGATGGATGTGTTCTTCCCAGAAATTGGGGGTGTACCAGTCTGTCAAGGAATAACCGAGAATCTCCACAGTTTGCGGCCCTACATAAGTAAAATTCCCTGTGGTAGCATCTAATTCCCAAGGAATCACCCGTACCTTTTCTGTGAGTTTCCGAAAGCGTTCCTCGCTTTGTTTGATGGCTGCTTCCGCTTGTTTATAATCTGTAATATCTTTAATTAAGGCAACAAATCCTTCAACTGTTCCCTGTTGATTAAATTGGGGAACATAAGTAACATTCATATAGTGGATTTTGCCATCTTTATGTGGTAGTTCGTGTTCGTAAGTT
Source organism: Nostoc sp. UHCC 0702 (assembly GCA_017164015.1). Lineage (GTDB taxonomy): Bacteria > Cyanobacteriota > Cyanobacteriia > Cyanobacteriales > Nostocaceae > Amazonocrinis. The sequence continues at coordinate 4,780,863 of CP071065.1, read as the reverse complement.
ACTTGCTCTCCTGACAATACCGTTTCTATATAAGGGCGAATTATCTCATAAACAGACTTGTCCACAATTTCTTTAATTTGCTTGCCATAAGTTTCTGAGGCAGAAACCCCATACCATTCTTCATATTTCTTATTATTAAAACGGTAGCGTTGCTGGGCATCGACATAGGAAATAAAAACAGGCACAGCATCGGTAATTAGTCGTAGTTCCTCTTCTCGTTGGCGTAAAGTTTGTTCTACCCGTTGGCGATCGCTCAAGTCAAGAACAAAGCCGATAACTTGCTCAGAATTATTTTCTAACAAAGCAAAACCCAAGAGGACGAGTACACGAGTGCCATCTATTTTGATGTATTCTTGTTCAAAAGGCTGACACACCCCTGTAGATTTGAGTTCTGCAATGGAGCGATCGCTGACCTCAACATATTCTGATGGTGTCATGTCACGCCATCGCACTCGCCCTGCTAGCAAATCCTCTTGGGTGTAACCGACGATTTTTAGAAAAGCATTGTTAGCCTCAACGACCGCGCCATTCATATCAGCTACAATCATGCCAATGATGTCGGACTCTGCCAAACGTCTAAACCGTACTTCACTAGCTTGTAGCTTTTGCATACTTACTTCTAAGCACTGCTTAGCAGTCCGTAACTCAGAATTCAGCCAGCTGATGATTGTTGTCACCAGGACGAACAAGCCCAAGCGCAACTTGCTATCTAAGCTATAAATGGCAAGGGAAAACACTGGTTCGATGAAAAAGTAGCAAACAGCTAAAGTAGATAAAAAAGTAGCGCACAGTCCTGCTTCCATACCGCCATACCAGGCACTAACGGCCACAGCAGCAAAGAATAGTAAAAAAATGGTTGGTGTTAGTAGTGGCTTTAGCAATAAAGTTAACAGCAAAGCACTACCAACAGCCAATACTGTCACAATATAGAGTCTGAGCCGGGGGTGTGTTCCTTTCAAGTGGCTTCTCCTTTAGTGCAGCTAGCTGAAGGGATTATTCCCAAAATTGGCTAGACAATGCGATCGCCCAACACCTATTTTGCATCTGGAAAATCCACAGATAACAATTTTTTGCTATGAATCTATCTAAAGAGGTAAGAGGTCGCATCAGAAGGTTTAAGTTAGGAGTCAGTTGTCAGTTGTCAGTTGTCAGCGATGCACTGAGCTTGCCGAAGTGTTGTCAGTTGTCAGTTGTTATTCTTCTCATCCCCCCATCTCCCTCATCCCCCCATCCCCCTCATCCCCCCATCTCCCCATCACCCCATCCTCATTTTCTCCTATGCTCTGCTCGGAGGAATCATGCACTTTTTGCGTTATTAGTAATCAAGGGACTAGGTACTGGGTATTGGGGACTGGGTACTGGGAAAAATTCTTTTAATGCCCAATTCCCAATGCCCCATACCCAATGCCCAATGCCCCATACCCAATTGCCTAATTTACAATGCCTCGCACCCCCACTTTAACGTTTGATCGTGGTACATTAATTTTGCATCCACCACCACGTGGCAAAGCTTGGACAGACTATGCCACATGGGATGATCGAGTTGAAAAATTCCGCATTCCAGCTATTAGATACCGCCCATTGGTAGAAGCGCTACAAGCAGAAGATGTGCATTTTGTCGATGAGGCAAAGCAATTTTATCCTGTAGATTTGGTTGCCGGTTTAGAAATGGAACCCTATCCCCACCAAAGTGAGGCGTTAGCGGCTTGGAAGTTGGCGGGAAGGTTAGGGGTGGTTGTGCTACCTACGGCTGCGGGAAAGACTTATCTGGCGCAAATGGCCATGCAGGCGACACCGCGCACGACGTTGATTGTGGTGCCAACGTTGGATTTGATGCACCAGTGGTATGCACACTTGGTGGCGGCGTTTCCTGATGCTGAGGTGGGGTTGCTGGGCGGTGGTTCACGGGATAAGTCTCCGATTCTAGTTGCAACTTATGATAGTGCGGCAATTCACGCCGAAGCCTTGGGTAATCAATATGCTTTGATTATCTTTGACGAATGTCATCATTTGCCGACAGATTTTAATCGGGTAATTGCAGAGTATGCGATCGCGCCTTATCGTTTGGGACTTTCGGCAACACCAGAACGCACAGATGGGAAACACGCAGACTTAAATATCTTAATTGGGCCGGAGGTATATCGCAAACGCGCTGAAGATTTGGCGGGTAAGGCGTTAGCAGAACATGAAATTGTGCAAATTAAGGTGAAGCTATCACAAATTGAGCGAGAAAGATATAACGAATTAATTCAAACGCGCAACGATTTTTTAAGACAATCAAAGATATCTTTGGGAAGTATTCAAGGTTGGCAAATGTTTGTGCAAATGAGTGCTAGATCGCAACCTGGACGTAGAGCTATGTTAGCACACCGCGAAGCCAAAGAAATTGCTTTGGGTACTGATGGCAAGTTGCGAATTCTCGCTGATTTACTGGCACAACATTATCCCCAAAGAATTTTGATTTTTACGGCAGATAATGCGACAGTTTATAGTATTTCTCAACAGTTGTTAATTCCGGCAATTACTCATCAAACTCCTGTGAAAGAACGACATGAAATATTAACTAAGTTTCGCGAGGGTGAATACAATACTTTGGTGGCTTCTCATGTGTTGAATGAAGGGGTTGATGTGCCTGCGGCTTCTGTGGCTATTATTTTATCTGGTACTGGTTCCACTAGGGAGTATATTCAACGTTTGGGGAGGGTTTTACGAAAGGGAAATGTGGAAAATAAGCAGGCGATTTTGTATGAAGTAGTGGCGGAGGATACGAGTGAAGAGGGGACTTCCGCGCGGCGGCGAGGGGAACAGAAGAGAGGGGGAGATGGGGAGAAAGGGGGATGGGGAGAAAAGCAGAAAAAAGGGAATTTGCAGGTTGTATATGGCAGTGGAAAACAAACAACTAAAAAAGCTGCCGAACAGTTAAAAATTAATTATTCAATCCAAAATCCAAAATCTAAAATCCAAAATCCAAAAGATGTTACCAACGGAGTTACTGAGTCATCGCCTCAACGGAGAAGAGATCATCCCGAAGAGGTTGAAGATTGATGATAAAAATTTAGCTTTGGCGAATGAGTTGATTAATTGTTTTCAAGCAGCAATGGGGAAGACTCAAGGTGTGCTTGAAGGTCAACTTTTAGATTTGGAAGGAGATGCAACTGATTATCGAGTCAAGCGGGGTTTAGCTTATATTCTCAAAAGCAGTTTTTGCACATTTGAAGTGGTGAGTCCTCTGGAACCGCAAATGTTAAGAGAACGAGTGTTTGCTTTGGCGGCTAAGTCTGCTCCCAGTCGAGAATCAACACAAGTTACTTTGAGCAAAATTGCTGATGAGTTAAGTCAAGAGTTAGAAAGAGAAGTTTTGCTGGAACAGGTTCTTAATGGTTTATATGCTGATTTAGCTGAAAATAAGATTTTAACAACTTTTGATGCACCTACAGCAGTGGATTTGTTAAATCGATATAATTTATCTCAGGTGCAGGGAATATTTTATAAGGCGAGTCAGTTAATTTTAAATGCTCATCGCAATGTTCCAGGGGAATATAAGCTGTTGTTTCGCTATCTCAAGTTGTTTCAATTGATGGCTTATATTGAGGGTGATGCTGACCACGGTTTTACTATTACTGTTGATGGCCCGACGAGTTTGTTTACTCCTAGTACGCGCTATGGTTTGGCTATAGCTAAACTGATTCCGGCTTTACTGAATGTGACTAAATGGAGTCTTTCGGCGACGCTGCAAACTCGTGATGTCTACACTGATTCTTGGAAAACTGGACGTTTTACTCTCAATTCTGAATGTGGTTTGGTGTCGCACTATTCCAAAGGTAAGCCTTACGATAGTATGTTAGAAGCATCTTTTGCTGATAAGTGGGATGCGTTAAAAACTGATTGGGTGTTAGAGCGAGAAGTTGATTTAATTCCCATTCCTGGTAGTGTGATGATTCCCGATTTCCGCTTGGTGCATCCTGACGGACGTGACTATTTATTAGAAATTGTCGGTTATTGGCGACCAGAATATTTACAAAAGAAGTTTTCCCAGGTGCGGCGTTCTGGATGTGATAATTTGATTTTGGCAATTTCTGAAAGGTTGAATTTGGAAAAGGCGGGGGTAAAGTTAGATAATGTCCCGGCGAAAATTGTTTGGTTTAAAGATAAGTTATTGCCAAAAGCTGTGTTAGCTGTAATGGAATGATTGAGGTGAAATGAGATGAAAAGTATCGAAACAATTGCCACTGTGACAAAAGATGGTAAGATGACTGCACAATTACCATCGGATATTTCAGCAGGTAAACATCAGGTGGTGATAGTAATTGATGAAAAGCCTTTGGTTGAGCAAGGAGAGAGGAAAGAAAAGCGTCCTCCTCTTAACTTTCCAGTAGATAATTATGGCCCTTGGCCTGAAAAACTTTCTTTAAGACGTGAGGATATCTACGGTGATTAAGGTCGATAATTGTGTTTTTCTGGATACAAATATTTTAGTATATGCCAATGTGTCAGAGTCGTAATACTGAAACGTGAAGGCGGAAGTGACTACAGGGAAGGCGGAAGCTACTACAGCTTGCGCGTAATACTGAAACGTGAAGGCGGAAGTTACTACAGGGAAGGCGGAAGCTACTACAGCCTGCGCGTAATACTGAAACGTGAAGACGGAAGTTACTACAGGGAAGGCGGAAGCTACTACAGCCTGCGCGTAATACTGAAACGTGAAGACGGAAGTTACTACAGGGAAGGCGGAAGCTACTACAGCTAAAGTTTTGTGTGATGAAGGCGATCGCACTCCCCAAAATATTAGACTACATAATATAGCGGTTCTCACTACGTTGCAATACAGTTGGAACCCCAAAGAGCCAAAGCTACGCTTTTGCTCCCCTCCCCGTGAACGGGGAGGGGCTGGGGGTGGGGTTGAAGCGTACTTGATGCAAAAGAGAACCGCTATATATAGATGAATGATAGTGTTGTGAAAGCGATCGCTCTTTTTACAGTTAAAATTCATTGAGTTGCATTACCCGCCACAGGTTAGAAACTATGGCTAAAGCGCGAAAGTCTTCTCAAGAAGACTGACAAAGGCTTGAGTCTACTAAAGTAGACTTGGGCTATTAGCCTGGCAATTCATTGCTAGGCGGGATATCGGGCTGATTGCTAGATATATGTGATATCTTTCTGGAATACACACAGCTACATTTGTATTTCCCAGTGCGATGTCGTATTTTATAACTCAATTATGGAACCTGTAACACTGACGGCGGCTACTATTGCTATCTTAGTCATCACCAAAGCTTTTGAGAAAAGTGGTGAAAAACTGGGCGAAAAGGTTTTAGAGGAAGGCGGTAAGTTATTAGTTCTGCTAAAGCGCAAAGCACCCAGCACGGCGACTGTTATAGAACAGGCTCAAACACAACCTTTAGATTACGGTCAAGCTGTTGTCATTGGACAGCAAGTTGAGGAAGCGGCAAAAAAAGATGATGAAATTGCCCAAGCTGTGGAAACTGTCGCCAATGCTGTTAAGTCTCAACCCTCTATCATTCAGAATTTTACCAATACAGTAGATAAAAATTATGGTGGGAATGTTGGGAATGTTGCTAATGATAACCGAAACCAAACTTTCAATTTCTGACTGCATTCGCCTGGAGGAGAACAGGTAAAGTCAAATCTCGCTACTGAAATACCGCAAAATCTGCCCTTAACTGGGGTGGTGGAGTTTGTCGGACGTGAAACGGAACTGCAAAACCTCCACCAGATGTTGCAGCAAAATGATAGCGTAGCAATTACTGCCATAGCTGGCATGGGTGGACTGGGTAAAACAGAACTTGCTCTACAATATGCAATGGCTCACCGTGAAACTTACAACGGTGGAATTTGCTGGTTGTTTCCCAAAGTTGGGGATGTGGGGATTCAAATTGTCCAGTTTGCCAGAACTCACCTTGATTTAAACCCACCAGATAATTTAACAGACAATCCTAACCAAAAATTACTCGCGCAAGTGCAATATTGCTTTCGGCTTTGGCGTGAGGGTGATGTGCTGCTAGTGTTGGATGATGTCAGCGACTATGAGCAAGTAAAGCCTTATTTACCTTCGTCATCTTCTCGGTTTAAAGTGCTGATGACTACACGTCAGTACTTTGGAGGGATAGCACAATTATCTTTGGATGTACTGCAACCAGAGGCGGCGCTGGAATTATTAAAGTCAATTATTAAACAGGAGAATGACCTAACCCCCCTACCCCCTTCCCTGGGAGGGAAGGGGGAGATTTGTTCCCCTCCCCTACAAGGGGAGGGGTTAGGGGAGAGGTCATCCGAGTTACACGGGGAAATCGTCGCTTTGCAATTGTGTGAGTGGCTGGGATATTTGCCCTTGGGTTTGGAATTAGTGGGGCGATATCTGGCGCGGAAGCGGGATTTGTCTGTTACAGAAATGTTGCGGCGATTAAAACAAAAGAGATTAGATGAGCGTTCCCTCTCTAGACCTGAGTCAGAAGCAAACATGACAGCACTACGGGGTGTGTTAGCAGCTTTTGAATTGAGTTGGCAAGAATTAGAAGATGCTGATAAAGAATTGGGCTGTTTGCTGAGTTTATTCGCCGCCGCACCTATCCCTTGGTATTTGGTGGAACAGTGTGTAATAGAGGATTGTAAGGAAGAAATCGAGGAAATTAGAGATGAGAAGTTGTTGAATTTGCACTTACTCCAGCGCCAAGGTGAGGGAATTTACCAACTGCATCCACTACTGCGCGAGTTTTTCCAATATAAGCTTACAGGTTTAGAACAGGAAGAGGAATTTAAGCGAAGTTTTTGCAAAGTAATGGTAGCAGTTGCCAAACAGATTCCTGAAGACCCCATCCTTGAGCAAATCAAAGCTGTTTCCCCTGCAATACCTCATTTAGCTGAAGTAGCGAATCATCTTATTGAATATGTCAGCGATGATGATTTAATTTGGGCATTTACTGGTAACGCCAGGTTTTACGATGGTCAGGGATTGTATGACAAAGCAGCACCTTGGTATAAGCAGTGTCTAGAGGTTAGCAAAAAGCGTTTGGGAGAAGAACACCCATCTGTCGCCTCTAGCCTCAACAACTTAGCAGAACTCTACGATTTACAAGGCAGATACAGCGAAGCAGAACCTTTGTACATCCAAGCTTTGGCACTCAGGCGCAAGCTGCTGGGAGAAGAACACCCAGATATCGCCAATAGCCTCAACAACCTAGCGTCACTCTACGAATCCCAAGGCAGATACAGCGAAGCAGAACCTTTGTACATCCAAGCTTTGGCACTGAAGCGCCAGCTGCTGGGAGAAGAACACCTATCTGTCGCCACTAGCCTCAACAACCTAGCGGTACTCTACGAATCCCAAGGCAGATACAGCGAAGCAGAACCTTTGTACATCCAAGCTTTGGCACTGAAGCGCCAGCTGCTGGGAGAATCACACCCATCTGTCGCCACTAGCCTCAACAACTTAGCATACCTCTACGAATCCCAAGGCAGATACAGCGAAGCAGAACCTTTGTACATCCAAGCTTTGGCACTGAGGCGCAAGCTGCTGGGAGAAGAACACCCAGATATCGCCAATAGCCTCAACAACCTAGCGTCACTCTACGAATCCCAAGGCAGATACAGTGAAGCAGAACCTTTGTACATCCAAGTTTTGGCACTCAGGCGCAAGCTGCTGGGAGAATCACACCCAAATGTCGCCACTAGCCTCAACAACTTAGCATACCTCTACCGTTCCCAAGGCAGATACAGCGAAGCTGAGGCTTTGTACATGCAAGCTTTGGCACTCAGGCGCAAGCTGCTGGGAGATGAACACCCAGATGTCGCCACTAGCCTCAACAACCTAGCGTCACTCTACTATTTCCAAGGCAGATACAGCGAAGCTGAGGCTTTGTACATGCAAGCTTTGGCACTCAGGCGCAAGCTGCTGGGAGAAGAACACCCAGATGTCGCCTCTAGCCTCAACAATTTAGCCTTACTCTACAAATCCCAAGGCAGATACAGCGAAGCCGAACCTCTGCACATCCAAGCTTTGGCACTCAGGCGCAAGCTGCTGGGAGAAGAACACCCAGATGTCGCCTCTAGCCTCAACAATTTAGCCTTACTCTACTATTTCCAAGGCAGATACAGCGAAGCTGAGGCTTTGTACATGCAAGCTTTGGCACTCAGGCGCAAGCTGCTGGGAGAGGAACACCCAGATGTCGCCTCTAGCCTCAACAATTTAGCCTTACTCTACGATTCCCAAGGCAGATACAGCGAAGCCGAACCTCTGCACATGCAAGCTTTGGCACTCAGGCGCAAGCTGCTGGGAGATGAACACCCAGATGTCGCCTCTAGCCTCAACAATTTAGCCTTACTCTACAAATCCCAAGGCAGATACAGCAAAGCTGAAGCTTTGTACATCCAAGCTTTAGATATTTTAGAGCGACGCTTAGGAGTAAATCATCCCAAAACTGTTACTTGTCGTGAAGGTTTAGCATATTTGCGCGATCGCCTGACCTCACAATAGCAAAAAACCCAGCCAGCAAGCCAGCACCGCAGCAATAAAGAATACACATCATTATAAAATTGTCAAGCGCGATTATTTAAACACAAACTTTCAAGTTCAGAACTCGACGTTTCGTGTTCTCAAGTCAAATGATGGTGTTCTGAACTCGGCGTTTTGTGTTCCCAAGTCAAATGATGGTGTTTTGAACTCGGCGTTTTGTGTTCCCAAGTCAAATGATGGTGTTCTGAACTCGACGTTTCGTGTTCCCAAGTCAAATGATGGTGTTCAAAACGCGATCGCTCCACCTAGATTGTAGAATGATAAGCGATCGCCTGTGATAGTTGTAAAGATCAATATAGTAATATTACTTGTCGCAAAAATTTAGCAGATTTGCGCGTAGGCGAAGCCCGCCGCAGGCATCGCCTGACCTCACAATAGCAAAAAACCCAGCCAGCAAGCCAGCACCGCAGCAAGAAACTACACATATCATTATCAAATTGTCAAGCGCGATTATTGAAACACCAACTTTCAAGTTATGAACTCGGCGTTTTGTGTTTTGAACTCAAATGATGCACTTCATGTAGCTTGTGCAGAAGCTTCTAAAAGCGATTATTTTATCACTTGTGACAGGAGATTAATCAACCGATGTCATAATTTATCACTTACAGTAATCAATCCTAATAATTTTATTTTTGAGGCAGAAAATGAGAATTAAAGTTATTAATGAGCAAGAAAACTTACAGGAAGTCATGCAGGTTTTACTCACCCATTTAGAACCATCCAAGGTAATGAAATTTTGGGCAGCCTGTAAACTAAGTGAAGGTGACTATTTGCAACTTAAAGAAAAACTGTTTACTCAAGAAACAGTTGCCAGTTTATATGACAAAATCAAAGAATATCAAGATAAAGATAGTAAACAATCCCCAGAATCAAACCTATAACCATAAAATCAGAGATGTATAGCAGGGGACTGGGTGAAAAGTCTTTTCGTGTCTAGGTTTTATCATCTGTTGATGTCCTAACCACCAAGGCTTGTGCTATATCAGATGGCGATCGCTGATAAGTGTGATTGTGTAAAGTGCAATTAGCTTGCTTTGACAGAGGCGATCGCTTGTGTAGAAAAATTAATTACGATAGTTTATAGAATTACATTTATGCTTAACAAACAACTGAACATTTGTCAAGGAGTTGAAATAATGTTAACCTTTATGCTTAAAATTGCTGAAAAGGTCAATTGAGCATGATCAGAGATTCAGTTGATCATTTGCAGGACTCACGCAAGCCATGCTGACTGATATTATACCTTTCCGTATTGAGATAGACCCGATCGCGATCGCTGGAGCGAGTTTGTGGTCATTGGCGCTATATTTGGCTTTTTCTCCAGTCAGTGAATGGGTAATCGAGCAACTAAACCGCTGGTTTAACTTTGCCGAGCGATCGCTTTATACCAGCCAAACAGAATTTGAAAAGACTCGCAAAGCTAGAGAATCCCAAAACGCCTTTTACGCTTCACTGTTCAGCATCGTGCCTTTTTTAGTCTTTGGTGCCTTATGTAACTGGGGTGTAGAAATAAGTTTAGGTCGCAGTTGGGCAATTAGCATGGGCATATTAGCCTGTATGGGTTGCGGCATTTATGAACTAGGGCGAAGAGACGGACAATCTTCTGATTAGGTGAGTTAGTTGTCAGTTGTCAGTTGTCCCCCTCATCTCCCTCATCCCCCTCATCTCCCTCATCCCCCTCATCTCCCTCATCCCCCTCATCTCCCTCATCCCCCTCATCTCCCTCATCCCCCTCATCTCCCTCATCCCCCTCATCTCCCTCATCCCCCTCATCTCCCTCATCCCCCTCATCTCCCTCATCCCCCTCATCTCCCTCATCCCCCTCATCTCCCTCATCCCCCTCATCTCCCTCATCCCCCTCATCTCCCTCATCCCCCTCATCTCCCTCATCCCCCCATCTCCCTTATTCCCCAATTTCCTCACAAACAATCTGCGCTATCCTCCGCGCTGCGCCGCTTTCGCCTCTAACTCGTTTGAGCTTGGTTCGCATCTCGTCCAATTTTTCTGGATGCTCCAACAAGTCTAATACCATTTCCCCAACTTCTGGCGGCTGGAGTTTACCTACAAGTTCCGGTACAATTTCCTCCTGCGCCCAAATATTCGGCCATGCTAATAAACCTTTGCGTCTCAACACCAGCCAGTTAATCACCTTCGCAAAGTAGGAACCGACCCCTGGTAAATTAGCTAATAACCCTGGTAAACCATCCCAAGAACGCATGGCATCAAGTTGTTGGGTGGGGAGCAAAACAATCATCGGCACACCTAAAGCACCGAGTTCAGCCGTGTTTGCCCCTACTGTAGTCAGACAGATGCAGCACTGGGATAATAAGTCATAGGCAGGATTTTCTTGCCACAGTTCTATAAATAAGCCTTTCTCTGTTTTCAGTGCTGAGTTCTGTGTGCTTTCCTTTGAGACAATTAAGGAAGCACCATTAAAGCCAAAAGTTTTCACAAAAGGGTTTTTCTGCGGGTCGGCAAAACTAGCTAAAGTTTGTAAATCCAAAGTTGGGGCGACGGGAATCACAAACTTGGTTTGGGGAATTTTGGCGTGGATATATTCGGCAATGGCTAAAGTTAATGGCACTCCTTGAGCTAATTTTGCCGCTTTTGAACCTGGCAAAATGCCGATGATGGGGGAGTGGGGACTGGGGACTGGGGACTGGGGACTGGGGATTAGGGGCAATGGGGACTGGGGACTACTGGCTTCTAACATCAAATCTCCCACAACGGTAAATTTGTGAGCGTGTTTTGGAGAGACGTTTTTAGCGACTTGTGCTTTCATCACGCCAAAGCGGTCAATCCAGTTATGCCATCTGGCTTCCCATTCGGCGTAGACGACTGTGCGATATCCTAATTTTTTGCCAATGACCACAGGGAATATTTGATCCCCACCAAGAAAAACTACTATACCGCGACTTCTCCAATCCCAATCTTCAACAGTCTTACCCCAGAGCAAAAATTGCCAAAAATGCTCAGCAGCTTGAACTCTATCTACTTCTGGGTAAGAAAGAGCGATCGCTCGTTCTTTACCACTAGCATTAGGACAAGGTGATAACACTACCGAAATCCTGACAACAGCACGGTCATCCCCTAATTCTTGCCGCAAAGCTTTTACCACCGGACGCACCCAGGTTGTTACTTCTCCAGGCCCATTCGAGAGAATCACAATATCAAACGGTTGGTTAGTCATTGGTCAATAGTCAATGGTCAATAGTCAATAGTCAATAGTCAATAGTCAATAGTTCCCAATGCCCCAATCCCCAGTCCCCAGTCCCAAGTCCCCCTAATCCCCAATATTAAGTTTTCGTTACATAAATAGAAGTAATCACTTTTATTACTTGTCAATATTGATTAATAAATATTGCATTTTTTATATCGATTTGTGTCAGTTAGACGATAAAATGCCCTCTGGGCAAGGTTTTTCTGATAGAAAACTCATATTGCCTAAAGAGAAGAAGTAACCTGTGGCGGCATTAGCCGCTAATAACTTCCAGTAGAGAACGCGCATCAAAGGAGCCTAGGAAGCATGTTCACCCACGTCAAGTCCACCATTAGACATATTGCGCCAGATAACTTACGCGGACGTAATTTAATCAAGGTGGTCTATGTCGTGCTTGAGTCCCAGTACCAGAGTGCATTGTCACAAGCGGTTCGCACGATTAACTCGAATAATCCTAACCTGGCGATTGAAATCAGCGGTTACTTGATTGAAGAACTCCGCGACCCAGAGAACTATAATGAGTTCAAACGGGAAATGGAGAGTGCCAATATCTTCATCGCCTCACTTATTTTCATAGAAGACCTAGCACAGAAAGTAGTTACAGCAGTCGAACCACACCGCGATCGCTTGGACGTTGCCGTTGTCTTTCCCTCAATGCCAGAGGTAATGCGCCTCAACAAAATGGGCAGCTTTTCCTTGGCACAGTTGGGTCAGTCGAAGAGTGCGATCGCACAATTCATGCGGAAACGTAAAGAAAAATCCGGCGCGGGATTCCAAGATGGGATGCTAAAGCTGCTGCGAACGCTGCCGCAAGTGCTGAAGTTCCTACCAATGGACAAAGCACAGGACGCACGTAATTTCATGCTCAGCTTTCAGTATTGGCTGGGGGGTTCTCCAGACAACTTGGAAAACTTCTTGCTGATGCTAGCTGATAAATATGTATTTAAAGGTGTAGAGAAACAAAATTTTGCATCTGTTGAATATCAAGCACCAGTAGTTTATCCCGATTTGGGAATTTGGCATCCTTTAGCCCCCAGCATGTTCGAGGATGTCAAAGAGTACCTTAACTGGTATACTGCCCGCAAGGATATTCCCAAGGACTTGAAAGATCCTTTGGCTCCCTGTGTGGGCTTGGTATTACAACGCACTCACCTAGTTACAGGCGATGATGCCCATTATGTAGCGATGGTGCAGGAGTTGGAAGCACTGGGGGCAAAGGTACTGCCTGTATTTGCTGGCGGTTTGGATTTCTCCAAGCCTGTGGATGCATACTTCTACGAACCAACTACTAACACAGCGTTAGTGGATGCAGTGATATCACTAACTGGTTTTGCCTTGGTGGGCGGCCCCGCTAGACAAGACCATCCTAAAGCCATTGAATCACTCAAACGCTTAAACCGTCCTTACATGGTGGCGTTACCCTTAGTTTTCCAAACCACAGAAGAGTGGATGGATAGCGATTTGGGCTTGCATCCCATTCAAGTGGCTTTGCAAATTGCCATTCCCGAATTGGATGGGGCAATTGAGCCGATTATATTATCGGGTAGGGATGGCACGACTGGGAAAGCGATCGCACTGCGCGATCGCATCGAAGCAGTCGCACAACGGGCGTTAAAATGGGCTAACCTCCGCCGCAAACCCAAGCTGGATAAAAAAGTTGCCATCACCGTTTTCAGCTTCCCACCAGATAAAGGTAACGTTGGTACCGCTGCATACCTTGATGTATTCGGTTCCATCTACGAGGTGATGAGAGCATTGAAGAATAACGGCTACGACGTTCCAGAATTGCCAGAATCAGCCGCAGCGTTGATGCAAGAAGTCATCCACGACGCCCAAGCCCAGTACAGCAGTCCTGAGTTGAACATCGCCTACAAGATGTCAGTACCAGAGTATGAAGCACTCACCCCCTATTCTCAACGCCTAGAGGAGAACTGGGGCCCACCACCAGGACATCTTAATAGTGATGGGCAAAACCTGCTGATTTACGGTAAACAATTCGGTAACGTCTTCATCGGCGTACAGCCTACCTTCGGTTACGAAGGCGACCCCATGCGGTTGTTGTTCTCCCGTTCAGCTAGTCCTCACCACGGTTTTGCTGCTTACTACACCTACCTAGAGCAAGTTTGGCAAGCTGACGCAGTGCTGCACTTTGGTACCCACGGTTCCTTGGAATTCATGCCAGGTAAGCAGATGGGAATGTCTGGCGAATGTTATCCCGATAACTTAATTGGCACAATCCCCAATCTGTATTATTACGCAGCTAATAATCCTAGTGAAGCGACAATTGCCAAGCGTCGGGGTTATGCCGAGACAATTTCTTACTTAACACCTCCCGCTGAAAATGCTGGTTTATACAAAGGTTTGAAGGAACTTAGCGAGTTAATCGCTTCTTATCAAACCTTGAAAGATACCGGACGCGGCGTTCCCATCGTTAACACCATCATGGATAAGTGCCGGATGGTGAACTTGGATAAAGATATCGCCTTGCCAGAAACCGATGCCAAGGATATGACTGCTGACGAGCGGGATAATATTGTGGGCAGCGTTTACCGCAAGTTGATGGAAATTGAGTCTCGGTTATTGCCTTGTGGTTTGCACGTCATTGGTAAACCGCCGAGTGCAGAAGAAGCCGTAGCAACTTTGGTTAATATCGCCAGCTTAGACCGTCAAGAAGAAGAAATTCTCAGCTTACCCAGAATTATCGCCAACAGCATTGGGCGTAACATTGACGAGATTTACCAAAACAGCGACAGAGGCATTTTAGAAGATGTCCAGCTATTGCAAGACATCACCTTGGCAACCCGCGAAGCAGTTGGTGCCCTTGTCAAAGAACAAATCGATGCTGAAGGACGGGTTTCTTTGGTTTCACGGTTGAATTTCTTCAACATGGGCAAAAAGGAACCTTGGGTAGAAGCATTGCATAAAGCAGGTTATCCCAAAGTTGATAATACAGCACTCAAACCACTGTTTGAGTATTTGGAATTCTGCTTGCAGCAAGTTTGTGCTGACAACGAATTAGGCGCATTACTCCAAGGTTTAGAAGGCGAGTATATTCTACCCGGCCCTGGTGGCGATCCCATCCGCAACCCGGATGTATTGCCCACAGGTAAGAATATCCATGCACTCGACCCTCAATCAATCCCGACAACCGCAGCAGTACAATCAGCTAAAATCGTTGTAGATCGGCTGTTGGCACGTAACAAAGCCGAAAACGGCGGCAAATGGCCTGAAACCATCGCCTGCGTGCTTTGGGGAACCGATAACATCAAAACTTACGGTGAATCGCTAGCGCAAATCATGTGGATGGTCGGTGTACGTCCGGTTCCCGATACCTTGGGACGGGTGAACAAGTTGGAATTGATATCTTTAGAAGAGTTGGGACGCCCTAGAATTGATGTGGTAATCAACTGTTCTGGTGTATTCCGCGACTTGTTTATCAACCAGATGAATTTGCTAGACCAAGGCGTGAAGATGGCAGCTGAGGCTGATGAACCGTTAGAAATGAACTTTGTTCGCAAACATGCTTTGCAACAAGCCGAGGAAATGGGGATTAATCTGCGTCAAGCAGCTACTCGCGTTTTCTCTAACGCTTCCGGTTCTTATTCATCAAATATCAACTTGGCGGTGGAAAACAGCACTTGGGATAGCGAAGCCGAGTTACAGGAAATGTATCTTAACCGGAAATCTTTCTCCTTCAATTCCGATAACCCTGGAATCATGGACGAATCCCGGCAGATTTTTGAAAGCACTTTGAAAACTGCTGATGCAACTTTCCAAAATTTGGATTCTTCCGAGATTAGCTTAACGGACGTTTCCCACTATTTCGACTCTGACCCCACCAAGCTGGTGGCAAGTCTGCGTGGTGATGGCAAAAAACCAGCATCTTACATTGCAGACACGACCACAGCCAACGCACAGGTGCGGACATTATCAGAAACCGTCCGCTTAGATGCGCGTACCAAATTGTTAAATCCCAAGTGGTACGAGGGGATGTTATCTCACGGTTACGAAGGCGTGCGCGAACTCTCCAAACGATTGGTAAATACAATGGGTTGGAGTGCGACAGCCGGGGCTGTGGATAACTGGATTTATGAGGATACTAACGAAACGTTCATCAAAGATGAAGCGATGCGTCAGCGATTGATGAATCTGAATCCTCATTCTTTCCGCAAGGTTGTATCAACTTTGTTGGAAGTGAATGGTCGCGGTTATTGGGAGACTAGCGAGGAGAATTTAGATCGTCTGCGCGAGTTGTACCAAGAAGTTGAAGACCGGATTGAAGGGATAGAATAATCCCTAATCATAAATGTAGGGACGTTTTATAGAACGTCTCTACATAAAAAACGGTTTTGACAAGAAAATCAAATATATATAGGACTCATATTTGATTTTTGAACAAAACTCAGTACACCTTTATTCCTTCTTCCCAGTCCCCAGTCCCCAGTCCCCAGTCCCTTACCTCTACGAGTGATTCAGAAATCAAATCGGATTGCTATAATTATAGATATGTATGTCTGCTAAAGATGTCTTTCATGAAGTTGTCAAAACAGCTTTACACAAAGATGGTTGGCAAATTACTCATGATCCACTCACAATTAGCGTGGGAGGAGTTAATCTTTCGATGGATTTAGCGGCCCAAAAGCTGATTGCAGCAGAACGTGAAGGACAAAAAATTGCAGTCGAAGTCAAAAGTTTTTTAGAGAGGTCGTCTGCTATTTCAGAATTTCATACAGCATTAGGACAGTTTATTAATTATAGAGGTGCATTACGACGGCGGCAACCGGAGCGTGTTTTGTATTTAGCAGTACCTTTAACAACTTACAAAACATTTTTTAAACTTGATTTTCCTAAAGAGATGATAGCAGAAAATCAAGTGAAAATGCTTATTTATGATGTAGAACAAGAGGTGATTTTCCAATGGATAAATTAACTCGATATCGCCAGCTTGTACAACAGATATTACATGATTATAGTGAGCAAAAACCAGCTAACGGAAATATAGAAGTTGAAACAATTTTTGATACAGAACGTGACCATTATCAAATAGTTCATGTAGGGTGGGAAGGTCAAGACTGGGTACATAGTTGTATTATTCATATTGATATTAAAGGTGGGAAAATTTGGCTTCAGTGGAATGGTACAGAAGATGATATTGCAGCTAATTTGGTAGCTGTGGGAGTTCCCAAGGAAGATATTGTGTTAGGTTTTCAGTCTCCTTTTATGAGACAGTTTACAGAATATGCAGTGAGTTAGGAGATGTTTTGAGAATCTCCAAGTACTACTTAATGAATGTTAACCCCCAACTCTTGTGTTAACTATGATATTGATGGGCTAGACAATGCTAAATAAGGTTAATCAAATTATTAAGTAAGAAGTATTAATTATGGATAATTGGCAAGATATTACTGATGATAGATTAGTAAGACCAATACATCCTGGCGAAGTAATTGCAGATATTTTAGATGATTTAGATATTAATACCGCAAATTTTGCAGAAATTTTAGGAGTATCTAATCAAACAATTGACGAAATTATTAATTGTCAAAAGTCAATTACAGTAGATATAGCAATACGACTTGGTAAAGCTTTAGGAAATGGCCCAAGACTTTGGCTTAATTTTCAGCAAAAAGTTGATCTTTGGGATGCTTTGCAAAGCCATAAAGAAGAAATTGAAGGAATAGAATAGTTATTGTAGCGTAGGCAAGATGCCTGCCCAAATCTTCGAGCTAAAAGAAACAAGAATCAAACTCCTTTTCAATCTCCTCAAATTCACCTGGCGTTAACACAATAGTTCCAATCAATCCATTTGGATCTAAGTCAACATTCTCAATAGCATTGAAACACAAATTGTATGATTCATCTCTAAATAAAATAATTTTTAACTCAACAGGTATTAAAACTTTATAATGTACTTTTCCTTCCACTTGTTCAATCCCATAATACACATGATCTTCACTATCCCAATAAGCATATTCCGTACTATCATAGCTAATATAAACGGTACAACTAATTTCAGTCTTTAGCTCAAAGGTAACAACGGGACATTCAACTTCTTCATCGATATCTACAATAGATTTATCAATAATTATTATTTCTTCTACTACTACTTCTATATATTCACTACCCAATTCAAAGTAACCATGTGCGAAGTCATCACTTAAAGAAAATTCTCTAGAGCTAAAACTATCTGATATTTCATTTTTAATTTCGCTCCAATTATCATCAAGTATTTTGTAACACAAATCTACTTCACTGGATTCTTGTTCTATAATCTCTGTTAACAATTTGTCAATGCTTTCTTTATAAATTAAATACTCACTATAATTAGAAGCTTTCTCCCAATCTTGATCGCCACTAATAACATATATTTTTCTATTTTCAGTTTTAGCTTTTTCTTCTATTGCAGCTATGGCAAATGCATCAGGAAATTCATGCTTCTTTTGACCATTTTTAAAAGGAGGAAGTATTTGAAAGTATTTAGTAAAAATATATTCTGCTGATACAGCATCTATTGTTAATATCTCTATTTGTGATTCTTTTATAAATTCGTTGAATTGTTCTTTTAATTCATGGGATAATTCATCCTTATTTAAAGATGAATTTAACAATTTTTGAAATTTAAGAGAATTATGAATAATCTTAGCTTGTTTACGAAACTCTTTGTGGAGATTTTTAAATTCTAATGAAGCTTGTTGCGTTAAATGCTCAATATGAGCCATCACTTCTTGCTGTGTAACCGTAGTCAAATACAGACAAACCTTTTCATCTTGAACTAACTCTATAAGTTTTTTGAAGGATGTAGATTGATAGTTAAAGTTTTCCCTATCAAATACTTCTGTATCTAAAGCAACTAAACGAGTAGGTTGTCTGATTCTTTGTGTCATTTATTTCTCTATATTTACTAAATACTTGTAATATATTACATATTTTATACTTTATATGAAAGGCTAGCTGCTGATGAAACCCAGAAGAAATCTTAGAGTCATATCCGCAACTCACACACGAGGCAATTCAAGCAGCTATTGAGAATTGAATGCCTAAATATAAAATAAATAAAGCGATCGCCCTCACTCTTCCACAACAGGAGATGTCTAACGACAAGCTGCTACGCGTCTATGCTTTGTTTTTGAGGTTTTCTGTAAGGTGATCGCCTGCAATGCCATCATAGAATCAGCGATCGCTTTGGTAATGAGGGAGTGCGATCGCTTCTATATTAAATTTTATGTGAATATTCAAGTTGAAATTTTTCTATGGATGCGTTAACTATCAACTTTGCTCCTGTTCTTCAAATAACAGATGAGCAATTCTTCCAGTTATGTCAGATAAATGAATTAATCAGATTTGAGCGTAATGCTGATGGCACATTGCTACTAATGCCTTTAGTCGCAGGTTTAACCAGCAACCGCAATGCTAATTTAACTGCTCAACTTGGAGTGTGGAATCGTGATGAGTCACTAGGTATAGCTTTTGGTTCTTCGGTTGGGTTTATTTTACCAAATGGGGCAGTGCGATCGCCTGACGCATCTTGGTTAAGACGTGACAGATGGGATTCTCTCACACAGGAGCAAAAAGAGAGATTTCCGCCTGTATGTCCTGATTTTGTCGTGGAATTGCGTTCTGTTACTGATAGTTTAATAAGGCTACAAAATAAAATGCAAGAGTACCGTTGTCTCGGTACTAGATTAGGTTGGTTAATTGATTTAGAAATTCGGCAAGTAGAAATTTATCGCTTTGGTAGAGATGTTGAAGTGCTGCAATCTCCTGCTAGTTTATCAGGAGAAGATGTGCTACCGCAATTTGTGCTTAATCTTAAAGATATCTGGTGAATTGATTAAAATACAAAGTGCGATCGCTTACTCTTCCACAACAGGCGATGTCTGACGACAAGCCGCTACGCGTCTACGCTTTATTTTTGAGGTTTTCTGCAAGGCGATCGCTCTTTTGTTAACTATTATTTCTTTAAGGCAAAATCTCAAAGCTATCGCAGTGCTGAGGTCGATATAATCTAAAATCTCGCTGATCTAAAGTAAATATTTTTTTAATTCCATAGCGTTCAGCTATAGCCATAACACTTGCATCTACAAAATCAATCCGACTATCTGCATACTCATCCAAGATTTCCGCCACACTAATTACATCTTGGTCTGTTAAAGCTACTAAACTAAATCGACTCGCAGATAGTCCTTGCAAAAAAGCTACTACTGTCGCTATACCTGCATTACGTCCTACTAAATAAGCTAATTCTGCTAATACTGTTTGGGGTAACAGAATTTGTTTTTGTTGTATATATACTGTTGCAACAACACGATGCATTGTATCCGAACGGTTCAACAATGCTACAACAAAACCTATATCAGCTACCGCTAAGGTTATTTCCACGTCCAACCAGATTTTTCAGTAATCTCCTGTTGGAGAATATCTTCTGAGTTTGTAGCCAAATCAGGTGTTCCTGCAAATAAGCCAATTAATGGGTCAGACGCAGAATTATCAACTGTTTCTAGCAATTGAGTTTCGAGATATAGCCTAACAGCTTCACTGACTATTGATTCAGGAGATTGCCCTCGTTGAGTAGCCAGATTTATGACTTTTTCAAGTAAAGTCTGTTCCAGTTTCCAGTTAAATGTAGAGTCCACTAGATAACTTCTCTCTGTTTAGTAACAAAAGATATTTTAACAAATATGGGTTTGATCCTCACTATTATACTTTTTTGTCTTTAAGTTAAATATACACAGCGATACCTACGGTAAGCTACGCTAACGCACTCACTCTTCCACAACTGGCGATGTCTGACGACAAGCCGCTACGCCTCTACGCTTTATTTTTGAGGTTTTCTGTAAGGCGATCGCTCCTCATAAACTATCGAAGCATAAAATTAAAGCATGACTATTCATAAAACGGATATGCTAAAAACGCTTTGGGCTACTGTTCGGCATGGAAAAATCGAATTGCTGGAGTCAGAGGAATTACCGGAAGGAACAAGAGTGCTAGTGACGCTGCTTCCTGATGATGAAACTGAATTTTGGCTTCAAAGCAGTCAAACATCACTCTCATCAGTTTGGGATAACACTGAGGATGATGTCTATGCCCAACTACTCTAAAAATGACATCATTTTGGTTCAGTATCCCTTTTCAGATTTGTCCAGTTCAAAAGTTAGACCTGCTGTTGTTGTAAGTGCGCCACATGTTTCTCAAGACATTCTAATTACACCCTTGACGAGCAAAACTGGAGCATTGCTAGAAGGTGAGTTTGTCTTGTCTGAATGGTCAGCAGCAGGGCTAAACGTGCCTACAGCAGTCAAGAGAGGTCTATACACAGTGCATAAAAGCTTAATTGTAAAAGTGATCGGCAAGTTAGCTGATGCTGATGCTGAACTTTTAGAGCAATCTTTGCGGTGTTGGTTGGGGTTGTGATAGGAGCCTATGGCATCATCGCAAAATTGAGAATTGAATGTTTATAAATAGCGATCGCTTTTAGGAAGTTTGGGGAGTGCGATCGCTACGAGAAACTTCATTTACGAACTACCAAACAATAGCAACCAAACCCGATGCAACTATATTTTGGTCGCACGTTAGCAACTGCACAATATCGCCTTTACTTGCTAAAACTAACGCAGTAGCTACAATTTGCCTATCGTGCATTTCATTAATAGCATATAGGTTCATAGTCATTGCAATTACATCTTTATCAAGTGGATAAATAACCACACGGGGGTCAGCTTCTACTACTGAAATTACATCTTGAGGATGAGGAATAGATGTCCTACCTCTTTCCACAATCCAAACAGCCTCAGCTAAAGTAGTCGCAGGAATAACTAACTGTGAATCAGGATTAGAAAGGATAGCTTTAGCATTTGTACCCAAGCGGGGATTACCTTCGATAAACCAGACAAGAGCATGAGTATCTATGACATATTTCATAAATACTTATGACCAGTCTAAACTGTCCTCGCTATCCCCTGGAAATTCAGCAATTTTAAAATCTGCTTCTGTTGATTGTTTATTTCCAGAAAACATACCAAACTGCATTATTTGCTGTTTTAGTTGATTTTTTTTATGCTCTAAAAAAGTGACAATTACACGACTTTCTGAAATATCAGGTGGTAATTCTGTAAGTTGTATTTTACCATCTTTGTAAACTCCTTCAATTGATTGCAACATAATTTTTACTGCACTCAAATTTTGCTTATATGGTTGTTGACCTAAATCAACTATACACAGATCATTATTCTGTGGATAACTATGCCTGAAGAAATATAAAGCGATCGCTCGCTCTTTCACAACAGGCGATGTCTAACGACAAGCCCTACCGCTGACGCTCGTTCGCTTAGCGTCTCCTCTTGGGAGAAGACTCGCTACCGCTTCGCGCTTCGCGCTTCGCCAGTTTCTTTATGCCGGGGAACCCGTCCACCGGACTGGCTCACCGCTGCGCGTCTACGCCTACCGTGTCATCATAGAATCAGCGTAGACGCATAGCGGCTTGTCGTTAGACATCGCTTTTTGGTCAGGTGGGAGGTCAGGGCGAACGCATCTTAATTGCTAATAATATTGAGAAATTAAATCAAACTATCTAGAATAGAGCAAATTCTCCTGTTTTAATAATAAAGGTAAATCAAATAAAAAATTCAGATATTAAATTCTTATGGTATTGCTAATCACTCCTAACTCCTAACTTTTTCTAAAGAGTTTGAAGCAAATCAGCAAAGCCATAAAAGCTAATAAAAAGCAATAATAATGCCGTGAGTTGGGTGACTCGCGTCTGGGGTGAGGGAGCGATCGCTTCTCGTACTAAGATAGAAATCGATGCCCCAACTACAAGACTCAAGCCTAGTACCAAATAAGGTCTATCTCCTGGTGAAATAGTCGCAATTGTTAACATGGCGATCGCTAGCATGAGCATCAATAACTCTACAAACCTGGGTGGATTGTATTGGCTAGCTAAAACGAAGCTGTTTAACCAAAAATTCCAATATCTCATAGTTGGTTGAGTGCTGAGTGCTGAGTGCTGAGTGCTGAGCAAGGGAGCAGGGGGAGCAGGGGAGCAGGGGAGCAGGGGGGATAAAACTCCTAACTCCTAACTCCTAACTCCTAACTCCTAACTCCTAACTCCTAATTTTTGACCGACACCGTTCTTTTGTGCTGCATTATCGTCGGGTAGTTCGACACCAAAGATTCGAGCAAAAGCTTTTTCTACTTTGTAGCCGGAATCAATTGATTCTAAGGGGTCTTTCCGCAGTCTGTGACGCAGACATAAAGTGATTACACGCCGAATATCATCAACTGTGACTTCATTACGCCCTTCAAATGCTGTTAATGCTTTGGCTGCACGGTTGCTAACAATGTCACCCCGTAAACCATCTACATCCAGTTCCGAACAGACTTCAGAAATTTTTACCCGCAAATCATAGTCAATTTTCACTTCCTTCAACAACTCTTGGGCATTGACAATTTGCTGTTGTAGTGCCTCTTGGTGAGGTTTGTACTTTTCTAGAAATTCCGGGGGGTTTTGGTCGAATTCTGCTCGTTGTTCAACGATTTGCACCCGCAAGGCTGGCTCTTTCACAGTGTGAATTTCTGCGTGCATCCCAAAACGGTCTAAAAGTTGAGGACGTAATTCGCCTTCTTCGGGGTTCCCAGAACCGACAAGCACAAATCTGGCTGGGTGACGGATAGAAATACCTTCCCGTTCTACAGTGTTCCATCCGCTGGCAGCGGAGTCAAGTAACACGTCTACCAAGTGGTCATCGAGCAAGTTGACTTCATCCACGTAGAGGATGCCCCGGTTAGCCTTAGCCAGCAGTCCTGGTTCAAAAGCTTTCACACCTTCAGACAAAGCTTTCTCGATGTCGATGGTACCACAAACTCGGTCTTCTGTGGCTCCTAGGGGCAGGTCTACCATTTGGACTTTTTTGTGATCTATGGGAAGTTCTCCCCCTTGTTCCAACTTTTGGCGGACTTCATCGCTCATCAAATCGGGGTCGCTGGGGTCACTATTGAAAGGATCATTAGCAACCACGGGGATTTCAGGCAGTAGATCCGCCAGCGCCCGGATAGTTGTGGATTTGCCGGTGCCGCGATCGCCCATAATCATTACACCACCGATTTTGGGATCAATGACATTCAACAGCAGCGCCAGTTTCATTTCTTCCTGGCCCACAATTGCCGTAAAAGGAAATACCACGCGACGCGTACTTGCCGTGGATTGAGCAGTTGGAGTCACTAAATTACCTTAACAATATTTTTCTTATGACAATTCTTTATTGTGCCACAGTTGGGGTGTAGGGAGATGAGAAGATGGGGAGATGGGGAGATAGGGAGATGGGGAGAATAACAACTGACAACTGACAACTGACAACTGACCACTGACAACTGACAACTGACAACTGACCACTGACAACTGACAACTGACAACTGACAACTAACAACTGACAACTAACCACTAACCACTGACAGTGATACCATATTGTAGTCGGCGCTCTAATCTCCCCTGTGATGAACAAAGCATTAGATGAAACGCTTTCTCTCAAAGTTGCTGAAAGCATAAAAAGCAAAGCTCATCAGCCGTTTGAAAATGCTTATAGAGCAGCATTAGCCACTGAAGGAGCAAAGTATGTGCAGGGGTTTTTAGCTGTTGCACACAAACCATATCAACCCATTGAACACGGTTGGATTGAGTTAAGCGATGTTTCTGGTGAAGACACTGTTATACGCATTGTCGATCCCACCCTACCACACTTGCGTAAAACTCATCAGGAACTCTGGTATTTTGCGGCACAAAGCTTGAGTGTTAAGCAACTCAAAGCAATAATAGAAGAATCAAAAGAAGATTATCCAGAAGACGATCCTTTACCAATCTATGGTGCTGCACCTTATGAATATTATGGCGATGTGATGTTGGGTGGAGAAGAATATTTAGCAGCTTATCAAGCAGCAGAAGCAAAATGCAGAGAACTCAAAGAATTCAACCCTGAAAATAACTAACACAATAGTTAATAGTCAATAGTCATCAGTCATCAATCATCAAAGACGACTTCCCATCACTTCCAAAATATTCTCGATAGCCACAAATTTTATTTCCAGATACATCAAAGGAAACGGCTATGCGATTTTTATAAGGCTGTCCGAATAAAACTCCCTCATCATGAAACTGAAAAACAACCGTTGTCTCATTGCTAGTAAAGCTGTCTAAACTCAGCTTCAGCCCACCAGGAAATGATGCAGAAACATATTGAAAAAATTCTCTTGCTCGTTCTTTACCCACATTCCAACCCTGAAATTTGGCTATAGGAAACCAAAAGGTAAAATCTTCGGTGAGTATATCTATAAATGCTTCCCATTCACTAGTTTCTAAACCTTTTGTAAAATACTCAAACGCCTGCTGAGCAACTTTTAAAGTATTTTCTGTTTCTTTTACCATTGTAACCATCCTTTAATGTTGAAATTTTTATAAAAATTTCATATTATAACTTGAATTGAAGGCTGTATTTATCCATCGCTAAAACCTGACAACTACTTTTCCACAATTTTTACCACTCAGCAAGTATTCCACAGCACTAGTAATAGACTCTATGCCGTTAAACTGAGTTGGGTCAATAGCAACTTTGAGTTTACCAGAGTAGAAGAGATTTAATAGGCGATCGCCTGCCTCTGACATATATTCTTGATAATGAGGCATGAGAAAGCCGCGAACTGAAGCAGCTTTCCAAAATAGCTGGTGATAAATGCGCCGTTGGGTAATTTGTTCTGGGGTTTTCGCGTATTCGGAGATAAAACCAACCACCACTAAACGTCCCCGAATAGCCAAATTTTCCACGCAGGTATCGAAAACCTGTTTTCCCACACAGTCAAAAATCAAATTAATGCCGTTGGGGTATTCTTGCTTGAGGATTTGGTTGAGGTTTTCTGTGCGATAGTTGATAATGCGATCGCACCCTAATTCTTTGAGTAACTCTGCCTTAGCCTCAGAACTACAAGTACCAATTACATGATTACCTGCTAACTTTGCCAATTGTACTGCAATATGACCGGTTCCCCCTGCGGCTGCTGTGACTAAAACCACTTCATTACTTTTCATCTCCCCCACTTGTTCCAAAGCAACCAAAGCTGATACACCAGTAGGCATTAGTGTTAGCAACTCTGCTGTAGCTTGGCGCACCTTCACAGCTAAGTTTGCATCAATAACCTGATATTCTCGATAACCACCACCACGTGCTGTAGTGATGACAGCATCACCCATTTGAAAATTTTTGACATTTTCACCCATAGCGACGACTTTTCCCACGGCTTCCACACCCAAATCAAAAGGAGGAATTAAGTTAACATAGGGAACATCGCCACGACAAAGTAATGTATCAAAGCCACCGTTAACGCCAGCAAACTTGTTTTGAATCAAAAGTTGATTAGCAGCAGGTTGAGCAATAGGAATTTCGACAATTTCAACAGCAGATTTAAAATATTGATTCAGTTGTTTCGCTATTAATTTTTTGTACGTTATTGCATTCATTATCAAATTTTTTATTGAATTATAATTTATAGAAATGTAGGGTGCGTTGCGCTGGGCGACGCACCGCCAACATCAAAGCTGCATTAACCTACGGCATAACACTATTAACTATTGACCATTGACAGCCTCAACTAAAAATTTATGATACTTGCATAAATCCTAAGCTTATAAGGCTTTATCCCACTCTAACTGATGAGCTAAACCGTATTTGATAAAGTCTTCTACTTGAGCTTGATCGTTTTTACCAAAAACACCTAAGCTGTATGGATTATGTTGCATACGTTGTGTGACTTGCTCTTTTTCAAATTCGATTACTTCCTCTCTAGGCTTATCCGGTTTAAAAAAGTCCACAACCAAGACAGTTCTATCATAATTGGTATAATTATGCGGACAGTGTGGATAGCTATGATCTAAAATCATGAATTTTCCTTCATGCCAATAAAGCTGGTCATGGCATATTTTCATAGCTATATCTCCCTCTGGCACAATTAATCCTAAATAGCCACGATTCATATGAAGGTTATAGTTGACATGCAGCTTCACATCCAAGCCTGGATGGAAGATACCAAAATAGACATTTCTGATAATATTATCATTGCTAAAGTTAACTTTTTCTATCACCTTAGCCAAATTTGAGAAATATTTATATCTTAACGTAAATGCTTTTTTTGATGCCTCATCTGTGCCATAATCAGGATATTGTATTTGATGCAGTTGAATATATTCTTCAATAAACAGGCCTTGAAATAAAATTCCAAACGCAGTGTATTTTGAATTACCCTTGGTTTTAATTGTTTTATTTTTAGGGCCCAAAATATCATAAGTGAATTTTAACTCCTCATCAGATGCCTGCTGAATAAAGTTTTTAAATTCATCTCTAATCACTTCCCAGTCATATTGAAAGCTTTTGAGAAAAGGGAATTCCTCTGGATTCATATGATATTGATTAAAAGTTTCCATTGTCTTTTCTCCTGAAAATGATTTCATAAAAAACCGTTACATAATCATGGCATTTGGTCAGCCTTCCGGTACGATGTTGGAATTCTTGACTAAATCAGAGTATTCATCCATTTTAGTGTGAGGTCTACTGTGTCTGAAGCTTCCCTATTAGATCAAATTATCAAAAATGTGCGGGTAGTTCGTCCCCATCAGGATGGTGTTGAACTACTTGATTTAGGAATTAAGGATGGAAAATTTGCTCGGATTGCTCCTAATATTAGCCCAGACACAGGCAAAGAGGTATTTGATGGCAAAAATTTGTTAGCCTTTCCTGGGGTCGTGGATGCCCATATGCACATCGGTATCTATCAACACCTCGATAAAGATGCTGTGACTGAAACCAAAGCAGCAGCAATGGGGGGAGTAACAACTAGTCTGAATTACATCCGTACAGGACAGTATTATCTCAATAAAGGCGGCTCATATAAAGATTTTTTTCCAGAAGTTTTAGCCTTATCCGCAGGTAATTTTTTTGTTGACTACAGCTATCACATCGCACCTATTGCTAGTCAGCATATTGACGAAATACCTCTACTATTTGAAGAATATGGTGTATCTTCGTTTAAAATCTTCATGTTTTATGGCGGTTATGGGTTGCATGGTTTATCAGACCAGCAAAACCTCTTTTTGATGATTAATAAAGAGGAACGTTACGACTTCGCCCATTTTGAATTTATTATGCGCGGTCTAACTCGCTTAATAGAAGAACATCCCCAAGCACGAGATACTATTAGCTTGAGTTTGCACTGTGAAGTTGCAGAAATTCTCAACGCCTATACCAAAATAGTTGAAAATGATTATAGTCTTAGCGGACTGCACGCTTATAGTGCAGCGCGTCCTCCTCATTCCGAAGGTTTAGCAATTTGCATTGCTTCTTATTTAGCGCATGAGACAAACTGTGCAAATATCAATTTGTTACACCTGAGTTCGCGTAAGGCAATGGAAGCAGCTTTGACTATGCAAACTGCTTTTCCTCACATCAATTTTCGGCGAGAAGTTACTGTTGGACATTTGCTATTAGATGTTGATACACCTAATACAATTTGGGCAAAAGTAAACCCCCCTATTCGCCCCCGTGCCGATGTAGAATACTTATGGCAAGCAGTACTCAACCATCAGGTAGATTGGATAGTTAGCGACCATGCTTGCTGTTCTGCTGAACAAAAAAGAAGTGGTAAAGACCCGAATAATATTTGGTTAGCCAAGTCTGGTTTTGGTGGTACAGAATATTTACTTTCTGGTGTATTTAGTGAAGGTAGCAAGCGGGGAATGTCTTACAACCACATGGCTAAATTGCTATCTTGGAACCCATCCCGGCGCTTTGGTTTGTTAGAAAAAGGTGACATTGCCATTGGTTATGATGCTGACTTGGTGTTGGTAGACTCCAATGAAAGTTTTGTGGTACGTGCTGCTGAGTCAGAGTCACAACAAGGTTATACACCCTTTGAAGGAGTAGAGTTAACGGGACGGGTCAAAAGTACCTTTTTACGGGGAAATCTGATCTACAACAACGGACAAATTTTAGGTTCACCTACTGGGCGCTATTTGAACAGAAAATCTTGAGCGCAGTCCCTACCTATACGATAGCGATAAGATATTTTTTTATTTGGAAGTCCCTAAGATGAATCCCCAGAGTCCTAAAAACTCAAACCTCGTTTGGTCTGTTAGTCCAGTGGTTTCAGCAATACAATCGGGTTTCAAAAAACCTTTGCGCGCATGTTAGGCATCCTGATAGTTCTTCTATCCTCCTTTGTTTTTGCGTTTCACAATATTACTGTGCGAGTTTTGTTTTCAGAACATCTCGTACTCAATTTATTTTTACTTGGTGGATACGTTAAACCAAATTTGCAGAATTCATTGTTGCTGATGTTCATGCGAATGCTGCTGGTGGTTCCACTCATGGCATCTCTGGCATTTAAGCTATATCCATCTGCTTTTAAAGAATTGCGAGAGTTGTTCAGGCGCGATCGCTTTGATGTTCTCATCCAAGCCTTTGGCTGTGGGGTGCTGATGTTTGTGTATGTTGCCTTACTCTACATCGCTATTGGCTTGATTCCCACTGGAATTGCTATGACCCTGTTCTTTAGTTATCCGGTGTTTACGGCGCTGCTTGTTTGGAGGTTTTTTGGCGATCGCCCCACACTCTACCGCTGGCTGGTGATGGGTATTATTCTAGTGGGCAGCGTTGTCACCATTCCTCAATCACGAGCCACCTACAGCAGTCATACCATTGCTATGGGCATTCTCGCCAGCGTCGGCGCAGGAATCGTTTACGCCTTTTATTGTGTCATCGCTCAAAAATGTTTGCAAAAATTCCATCCAGTTCCTTTCACCTGGATCAGTTTTGCTTCTACTCTGCTACTTTCCGGTGTTAGCTTACTGTTCTGGCCGCCTGTCAATGTCCAACTTGATTGGACACCTATATGGATTGGCAGTATTTTTTCGGCTTTAGTAAGTTTTATCGGACACACTCTAAATAATTTGGGGATTCGCATGATTGGCGCAACTACTGCCTCTATGATTGGCTCTAGCAATCCAGCATTGACAGCGTTAGTCGCATGGGCAACAATTAGCGAAACTTTAAACCTAATTCAGAACTTGGGGATTGGTATTGTTACATTGGGGATCGCGTTGCTGAGTGCAGAAGGCTTTGTGCGTAGACGTACCCCGTCGTAGATATAGGTCAAATGACTGTTGACTGATGACCAATGACAAATGACAAATGACTAATGACTTTTACAGAACAAACCTCTTTTCTATCTGTTGGTATCGTACTGTTCCCAAATCTGACCCAGTTAGATTTTACAGGCCCTTACGAAGTCTTTGCTAAGTTTCCAAACACCCAATTATATCTGCTGGCGGAGACTCTAGAACCGATTAGGAGCGATGGCTTCGCCAACGCCAAGGGCGAACGCGGGCTGACTTTTTTACCTGACACGACATTTGATCAGTCTCCACCTTTAGATGTGTTATTTGTTCCAGGAGGTACAGGTATTAATGCGAAGCTGGAAGATAGGAAGTTTCTCGATTTCCTGAATTTTCAGGGAGAAAAAGCCCGTTATGTGACATCCGTTTGCACCGGTTCTCTGCTGCTGGCGGCGGCTGGTTTACTTGAAGGCTATCGCGCCACTACTCACTGGCTTTACCTAGATTTGCTGGAATTACTAGGAGTTGAGGTAGTCAAACAGAGGGTTGTCATTGACCGCAATCGGATTACAGGTGGGGGTGTGACATCAGGAATTGACTTTGGATTAGTCATAGCTGCGGAATTATTCACAGAAGCGATCGCCCAATCAATTCAACTACAAATAGAATACAATCCCCAACCTCCTTTTGAAAGTGGTTCACCCCAAACCGCCCCGGAAGCCGTCCTCAACAGCGTGAAAGCTGCTAGCAAAAATAATCTAGATAAGCGTCTACAAATTATCCAAAAAATAATACAAGAAGGCAGAAGGTAATAATTATAAGAGGATGTCTCTTAAGTTAAAAATGACCAAATAATATCATGTCCGTTTAAACACTTATGATATCTGTGGAGGTCGGTAATTGGTAATTGGTAATTGGTAATTGGTAATTGGTATAGCGTTTCCTAATCATATGAGGTACATAATAGCCCCCTCCCTGCAAGCGGGGAGGGGGTTGGGGGTGGGGTTCTTGTACCTCACTCAACCGAGAACCGCTATAATTGGTAATTGGTAATTGGTTTTGAGTATTACCTATTAAGCTAAACCACATCTAGTTTGCATAATCTGAAATTGTACATTTGTTGTGGGGTGGGCGTCTCGCCCGCCCAATATATGCAAGTTAAATGTGGAACAGCTTACCCATTACCTATTACCAAGCAAACCGACTAGATCGTAAGTAATTAGCCGAACTTGATATAATTCGTCGTTCTTAGTTTGTATCTGGGAAATGTCATAATCAGCCATATCACCAAAATTGGTAACAACCATGACTAGAGTAAATGACCCTGCTGTTGTCACTGAGGTGACTAATTTGTACCTCAGATATGAAGAAGCTTTGACTAATAATAATCTTGAGGTGATGGATAATTTATTTTGGGATGCACCAGAAGTAGTGCGCTTTGGTATAGGAGAAAACCTTTACGGTAGTGAGGAGATTCGCAACTTTCGCGCCTCTCGACCGAACCCAAAAATAGAGCGTGAAATCTCGAATCTGAAAGTTGTGACCTATGGCAATGATGCAGCAACTGTAACTCTAGAATTTCGCCGTATTATCAATGGTATAGAGCGTTTTGGACGACAAAGCCAGACTTGGTATAAATTTCCAGAGGGATGGAAAGTAGTTTCAGCACATGTTTCTTTGTTGCCTGTGTGAATTTCAAAATTATTGATATTTGTAGGGAATGGTGAACGTGCTTTGCAAGATTTGGCAGTTATGTTACGTGAAGTATTGGTAAAGGAGTTGAGATGATCAGCTATCGAGTCTTCTGTTCCAATAATTCTCATATCTCCTTTACAGGTGAAGCAGCAAGTTTGTCATAACAAGATGCAAACACAGCCAAATTAAAAGGCTAAAGGCATCGCTTAAGAACAAAAAAGAAAGGTTGAGGTAAGTTTTTATAATCCATAATTCCTAACACAGTATTCTCATCTACTTTCCTAAAAGAATCATTAATCGGCAAATGATCATAAATCATCGTAGCAGTGACTTTTCCTCTATACTCCATCATTCGCAGTCTGGCTTGACTTTTTTCGGTTTGGAGAAAAGAATTTATCAAGATTAACAATGGTTTCAGCGAATTATTTTTGGGTAGCGGAAATTTCAAAACTGAGTCCATTAAAGTGGAATTAGGCGCAACCTTAAAAATTTTGCCCTGATGATCTAAAAATAACAAGGGATGAACATTTTCAGAATCTATAAATTCCTTTCCATACCAATTAGAAGTTTCTAATAAACCATCCATTGGATGATCTGTATACAGTCCAGAACCTTGCCAACGACCAAACATAAAGTCTAAATTCACAGGTTCAAGATAGTCAAACAATTGTAAAGCTTTTTCTCTGGTAGTTTTACCCGTTTTCAGAATCAACTGATAGTTTTCTAATGTATCCATTGTTGTTACCGTTGTATGAGTACAGTCCTAATTGAAAGAATAGAAGCATAAGCTTGCTATTACGACAATATCATCGTTCCACTCACAGTTGTTTCGTCCTGCTGGTAGATAGGTCTCATGACAAACTTGCTGATTTTCTCCCCGTCGGTACAATTTTACGAAAAGCCTGGTACAAATTCTTTCACCCTTGCTCCCCTGCTCTTCATCTCCCTATTGTCCGTTTCCCAGTCCCTAACAAATAAATCAGCGCCTTTACTAGGGTTTGATTTTGTTCATCAGTGCCAATGGTGATGCGTAATTTATCTTCAAGTCCTGGCTGCTTGAAGTAGCGGATTAAAATTCCTTGTGACTTGAGTTTTTGATAAAGGTATTCTGCATTTCCTTGGGGAGGCTGTGCCAGCAAAAAGTTAGTTTGAGAATCCCAAATATCAAAACCTAGTTGTTTTAAGTCTGTTGCTAACTTAGCCCGCGACGCTTTAATCTTTGCTACACAAGCATTTTTATAATCTTGGTCAGTAATAGCAGCTGCCCCAACTGCACAGGCGATCGCATCAATATTATAACTATCCTTCACCTTAAACAATCCATGCAACAGCTTGGGATTCGCCACCCCAAACCCTAATCGCAAGCCTGCTAAAGAGTACCCCTTTGAAAGTGTGCGAATCACAATCACGTTCTCGTGTTCTTTTACCAAAGCCAATGCATTTTCTTCGGCAAAATCCACATATGCTTCATCAATCACTAAAACCCCAGATAACTGGCTTGCTAGTTTTTGCAGGTCTTTTCTAGGCACTACATGCCCCGATGGACTATTAGGTGAAGCAATAAATGTTACATAACCATTAGCAGCAATTAGTTCTTCCACAGGCAAACTGTAGTCTTCACCGTAATTTATTTCAGTAATATCCGCTGCTTGCATTTCTGTTAAAGTTCGATACAATACATAAGTAGGCATTGGATAGACAACTTTCCGTCCTCGTTCTGCACAGGCACGAATCACGACGCTTAACACTTCGTCACTACCATTTCCCACGATAATCCAATCACTGGGAACGCCTAAAACTTTACTTGTGGCTTGCCGAAATTCTTCCCCGAACGGTTCTGGATACCGCCGCAACCATTCGCCATCGATATTCCTCAGCACAGCTAGAGCTTCAGAAGAAGGAGGATATGGATTTTCGTTGCTGTTGAGTTTGATAATCTTTGTACCGCGTGGGGGTTGCTCACCGGGTACATAACTAGCCATTGCATCAACATTAGAGCGGAAATAGTCGGTCATAAGTTTGGATATCATATCATGTCCGTTTAAACACTTATGATACCTGTGAGGGTTGGTAATGGGTAATGGGTAATGGGTAATAGTAAAAAACAATCACCAATTACCAATTACCTATTACCAGGCAAACCGACTATATCGTAAGTAATTAGCCGAACTTGATATCAGACTTGAACATCGTTGAGTGGAGGGATATGCAAAGTCCAACTTACAAGAAATTTCTCCTGAAATAAACTGTTTGTCACTCAAACAAAAATATGTCATACCAATTCTATGTCAGGTTGCACTTTATTCTAGGGGCAATTTATGAATTGCCCCAGAGAGCGTGTAATTTTTCGTCAATCATATAAGCGCATCTTCATACAGAATTGGTATCAAGAGAATAGACAATATTATTAATAATTACTATATGGAAAAACTAATATTACTTCAATTTTAAGTAATATTACTTTATGTTGACTTAACTTATCTTAGCTATGAGTTTAAATAATTCCAGTAGTTTCTCGGTACTATATTAATTTCTCCTTTAGCATAATTAACTCAACAGGTAACTGATAAAGAAGCATACATTTATACAGTTACATATTGCTAAAGCATGAATTGGAAACATGATTTAGAAAGTTTATTTTTCCCTACTAGTCTAGAGATTGTACTCCTCAATTTTTAGTTACAAGGCTCTAGTCATAAAAATTAACATGAGGTTTAGATATGCCAGATTTATTACGACAAGAATTAGGCGATTTTAATAGCATTGTCTGCTTTAAATCGGTAATTCAAGGCATGGAAGATGCTTTAGGAGAAAAGGCTACAGCCATAGCATTAACTAAAGCAGGCCGTTCGCGGGGTAAAAAAATGGCTGAAGATTTGGGTTTATCGGGATCTTTAGATTCCTTAGATATTGTAGCAGGCAAATTGTCTTTAGTTTTAGGTAAAGAAGGGACTAGGTTGTGCATCCTTCATAAAATTGTTCAAGATGGTGATGTGATTAAAGCCTACACTTCTGAAACCGTTTGCTCTGCTGGTGAAGCGCTAAATTCAGAACGCAAGTGTACCTTTACAATGGGTGCAATTTGGGGCGCTCTCGAACAAGTTCTGGGACACCGTTTTAGAGGAGTGCATTCCGAATCGGTACTAAGAGGCGGTAATTATGATGTATTTGAATTTACTCTTCTGGAACACGCAACCCTTCATTAAATACAAACCCTACTTTGACTGTATCGGAATTTACTGAAATTTCATACTCACTCTCAAATTCACAACAACAGAGAATACTTATATGGCTATCAATACAGAAAAACTTGGGATGATTTTGCAAAGTTTTGTCACTGCTACAACTGATGTTCAAGGAGCAGCACTTGTTACCCCTGATGGACTACCTTTGGGCGCAAGTTTACCAGGAGCAATGGATGAAGAACGGGTATCAGCAATGTCAGCTTCCATGCTGTCTTTGGGAGAACGTATTGGAATTGAATTAGCTAGGGGTAGTGTTGACCGCATTTTTGTTGAAGGTAACAAAGGTTTTGGTGTTTTGACTGGTTGCGGGGAAGACGCTGTTTTGCTTGTCTTAGCTAGTGAAACTGCAAAACAGGGATTATTAATGCTAGAAATCAAACGTGTTCTTGCAGAACTCAAACTGGTTTTAGCGTAAATAACGGTGAGCAAGTTCATCTCAAAAATAACTAATATCGCGTGCGGTTAAAGACTTATTGAAACGGTAGCCTGAGTAGGGTGCGATGCCGTAGGCTAACACACCCTAATAGCCGATTATTAAGACGGCAGGGGAGAGAATTTTAAAGTTTCTGCACACATACTCCGAATAATAAGTAATTAAGCGGACATGATATAGATTATCAGTTCCCTTGTAGACAAATATTTGGTACTATAGGGAACTTTTTAATTAGCAAACAAATGATTTTTAACTAAATCACTAAACCCGGATTTGCATTTAGCAGCAATTCATGAATTGCCTAAAATAGGGTGTATTTTGGCATAAATTCCATCAATAACTAGTAAGTGGTTAAGAATTATTTTTTGATTTATAGAGGAGTCAATCAACATGGAAGTTATGCGTTTAATTGTCACAGGAACGGTTGGTGCAGGCAAGTCTACATTTATTCGTTCTATCAGTGAAATTGAAGTGGTAGATACAGATACTCGTGCAACTGATGAAACAGCATTGCTCAAGCAAAGAACCACTGTCGCTTTTGACTTTGGTCGGTTGCAATTTGGGCCAGATATGGCAGTACACCTTTATGGTACACCTGGTCAATCGCGGTTTGATTTTATGTGGGATATTTTAATTCGCAAGGCTCACGCTTATATCTTACTAGTAGCTGCCCATAGACCTAGAGAATTCCGTAACGCGCGTCAGATCCTTCGTTTTATAGAGGAACGTGTACAAGTTCCTATGATTATTGGGCTAACACATACCGATTGTCCAGGAGCTTGGTCTGAAGAAGATGTGTATCTTGCCATTGGGTATGTGGATGAAAATAATCGACCTCCTCTTGTGAAAGTTAATCCAATGCAAGAAAATTCTGTAGCTGAAGCAGTTATTGCTCTCGTACAACACTCGATGCAAGGTTGTGCAGTTTAATATGCAGGGGACTGGGGACTGGGGACTGGGGACTGGGGACTGGGGACTGGGGACACTTCGACCACGCGGTAGTTGAGCGCAGTCGAAACTCAGTGCATCGCCCCTTGAAAAGTCTTTGTCTTGAAAAGTTCAGATCGGCGGAAGCCGCCGCTCCGACTTTTCGCTTTGTGTCTAGGTTTTATCATCTGTTGATGTCCTAACCACCAAGGCTTGTGCTAGATCTTTAAAAAATTAGTTGTTGGGGGAAGATTTACCTACTTCAATAGTAATTATTTGGAAATATTTAAATCAATTTAATAAGAAGGATGTAAATCATGTCTATTACTGGCAATTTTGCAGATTTTTCCTTACCAGAACTATTACATTTTTTAGATCAAGGTAAAAAAACAGGTTTACTTCACATTGAATTTTCACTCGAAGAAACAATAAATAGCACAAAGCAAGTTTACTACTTTTGGCTGCATCAAGGTCGCATTTTAGCAGGTGCCGATCGCTTGGATGAACAAGGCTTGACGTTAATGATTGCTCAACGGGGATGGATAAGTGAACGTGTGATTTCTAGGGTGACTCAAATTTCTTCTTGTTTCATCGAATCTCCACTAGGGTTATGTCTCAAGGCTCAAGGGTTACTAGAACCGGAACAATTAAAACTATTATTTCATAGCCAAGTACTGCGACCAATATCCACCTTGTTCCAAATCCAGGATGGTTTGTTTCGCTTTGAGCCAACACCAAAGATACCTTTAGCAGAGTTGACAGGTATAAGTATGTCAGCAACTGAAGTAATATTAATGGGTTTGCGATCGCTACGAGACTGGAAAGCCTTAGAAGATAAACTACCAGACCCTACTTCAGGTTTATCAAGTTTGGTAGGAAAACAGCCCCAATTACAGTTAAATGCCCAAGAATGGCAAGTCTGGGAATTTGTCAACGGACAGGTTAGTCTACAGAAAATTGCTAATCAACTCAGATTACCTGTAGAAACTGTGCAACAAATTGCCTACCGACTGATTACAGTTGGTTTGGCAGAAGAATATTTTATGGCTGCTGCTGCTCCTGTACCCATCCCAGAAGAATCCCTTCCCGCCGTCCCTTTTATCGAACCAGCCCCAAAGCCTGTTCAAAAGCCAGCAGTTAGCCAATCTTTTTTCAAGAATCTAGTGGGTTTTCTCCGGAATAAAGCACCATAGTTATACCGTTTTACTTTAATGTCTGGTTAATTAGTTATATTTACCATAGTCATTGCACCCCACCCCTAACCCCTCCCCGTCAACGGGGAGGGGAAACAAAGCTACGCTTTGGTGGGGTGGGGTTCTTAGAGTTTAATAAGTAATAAGCAAAGGACATGATATTACTTTAATGTTGGTACAAATAGGCAGCTTTTGAGCAGGGGAGCAGGGGTGAAAAAATTTGTATCAGGCTTTTTGTGAAATGGTACGAGTACTGAGTGTGGAGTACTGAGTATTTGGAATGTTTTCCCAGTACCCAGTCCCCATCGCCCCTAATCCCCAGTTCAATCGCTCTCCAAGTATACTGTTAACCACTTAGCCATCACTTGGACGTGAGGCGGGAAGTTCATTGTAATGTGATTGCCTGGGACTTGGTGGATTTCTAGCCCTGCCAAAGCTAAATCTTGCCAACCGAGTTCTGGGTTTTGCGGGTTGAAAGCATCGCGATCGCTTGCCTTAAAAAATATCACTCGACCAGGATAAGCTTGCGGGACATAGTTTCGCATGGCTTTAATATTAATCTTGAACAGATTGTAGTAAACATGCAATTCAGCTAAGCTAAAATCAGCGGGCATTCTCAACGCTGTTTTTCCTTGCTCTAAAAAGTATTGCAGTTGCTCATCAGTACTTAGTTGGCGCAAATGTTCTATTGCTACGGGAACGTTGGCACCCACACCCAAGGCATAAGACATGATTTTGATTTCGTCATCTTCGATATTTTCTATGGGCATATGACCGAGGCCAGGGGTATCGATGAGAGCAAGTAACCCTACTTTTTCCCCCTGCGCCTGGAGTTGCTGTGCCATTTCATAGGCGATTGTACCGCCAAAAGAAGACCCACCTAAAAAATAAGGCCCCACTGGTTGAACAACGCGCAGTGCTTCAATATAATGCGTCGCCATTTCCTCTACTTGAGTTAGAGGAGTTGTCTGACCATCGATGCCTTGTGCTTGCAATCCATAAACTGGTTGGTCTGAGTTTAAATATTGAGCTAAATCTCGATAGATATAGACGTGACCGCCAATAGGATGAATGAGGAAAAGCGGTGGCTTAGAACCCTTAGACTGCATTTCTACCAGCGTCGAGGGTAACTCTGGCTTGGCGTTTCCATTAGTTAGTTGAGACGGTGAGGCATTTTGAGTAATTAATTCAGCTAAGGTTGCAATGGTAGGTGCATCCATTAAGCTGTGGGGTGATAACTTCGTTTGCGTGGCTTCGCTGATTTTGGCAACTAAATGGACGGCGAGTAAAGAATCGCCTCCCAATTCAAAGAAATCATCGTCAATTCCTATCGGTTCAATTCCTAAAGATTGTTGCCAAATTTGAGTTATAGTCTGCTCTAATTCGCTGCGAGGTGCAACATAAGTTTGACTTAATTTTGGTCTAGAATGATTTGGTTTAGACGAGTTTGCCTTTTGAGATTGCAGATATTGCAATTCTTTAGCCGCGCTAAACTGCTCAAATCGCATGAGAAAATCTTGGGTTGATACCAAAACTTGCGGCAAGCTAGTATTTAAAATGTAGTCAAACGCTTCTACCCCTTCTTGGGACAAAATGCCTTGTTGAAAACTGGCTTCACGCCATTGTTGAAGTTGTTCTGAGACTTTAACGCTAGCAGCTTGTCCAACCTCTTGCCAACCATCCCAGTTAATTGCAGTTATTAAGGTATTTGAGCGAGAAGCTTTATAGTTAGCAAAGGCATCTAAAAACGAATTCGCGGCGCAATGATCTACAAGTCCCAATCCTGCTAAAAAGGAATTGAGCGACGAACAAAGAACAAAGAAATCTAAATCGAAATCCTCAAGTAAAGTATCTAGTACCAAAGTCCCTGTGACTTTCGGTGCTAGTAAATTAGATATATTTTCCACTGTTTTCAGTTGTATCATCCCTCCTGGCATGACACCTGCGGCATGAATTACTCCATGAATTTTACCAAAGCGATCGCCAACTCCACCCATAACCACTTGCATTTGTTCTAAGTTGGCAACATCTGCTATTGCGATCGCTATTTCTGCACCTAACGCCTCCATCCCTTGCAATTTCCGAATCTTGACACTGACGCTATCTTGTTCCTCATGAGTTAAGAGCCATTGTTCCCACTCAGATTTTGCCGGAAAATGCGATCGCCCAACCAACACTAATTTTGCTTGTACCGTTTTTGCCAGATATTCCGCCAAAACTAACCCAATACCGCCTAATCCGCCTGTAATTAGATAAAATCCCCCATTTCTTAACCTGGGTGTTGTTTTTTGACTTCTATCTAGTCGGACTGGTGCAAAAGTTTGTACCCAGCGATGATTACCGCGATAAGCGATGACCATATCTGAAGTTTCAATGCTTAGTTCTGTAAGCAAATTACTAATTAACTTTTCTTCTTGCTGACTGCCAATTTCCGGCAGAACTATATCAATACTGCGACAAGAAATATTCAGATATTCTTGGGGAATAACTTTACAAGGCCCGAGTAAAGTTGCTTTTTCTGGGCATAAATTTTCTTCCCCAGTTACTTCTTGCAAGTTGTTAGAAATAACTGCAATTTGTAGATGTTCGTTGAAATTTTGTTTCCCCAATGCCTGCGCTAAAAACAATAAACTCCATAACCCTAAATTTTGTAACTTTTCTACTCGTTCAAATCTCGTTTCTAAAAATTCGTCAGCTGTAACATTCCACAAATGTACAATAGTTTGTGGTAGCTGATTTCGCTTTTGCAGTTCTTGCCATAAAGTCTCATAGTCTTGGGGTTGTGTGGGATTGAGTGTGTAGGCGTTTTGGCGATCGCTACTAAAATACTCTCCAATCCTCACAGTAATCACATCTTCACCTGCAAATTCTAATTTATTGACAATGCGATCGCCTAAACCGCATTCATCTAGGAATACTAGCCAGGGGAATGGGGGGGATGGGGGGGATGAGGGGGATGAGGGGGATGAGGGGGATGAGGGGGATGAGGGAGATGAGGGGGATGAGGGGGATGAGGGGGATGAGGGGGATGAGGGGGATGAGGGGGATGAGGGGGATGTTACTTCGGTATGTTCTTTGTTTTTAGTTGCTATTTCTAAAGGCAACTTAGTATTAAAGTTAGCATTTCGCACCGGAATTAAAGAACGTTGCCAAGAGGGAATATAAAACCAGTCAGCAATATCTGATTTTTTCTTCAAAGAGACATCAGCTTCTTTCGATTCCTTCGTTTGTGTGAAAGCTAGAGGTGTCGCATCTGATATAGATGCTTGAGCTAGAAAAATATGGTAGCCAAAATCATTATTTTGTGGTATAATATTAGCCTCTAGGAATCCATGCGCTAATAATGCCTGCTGCCACTGTTCCTTAGACAAAAACGGATTTGCTTGAGTGCGTTCTCCATCCTGCAACGGTTTCATCCATAAGCCATCGGTGACATTGTAGATTAATTGAGGTTGTGTTACCTCCCAAATTAACAGCAGACCGCCAGGAGCCAATAAAGAACGGACATGATCTAAACTTTGTTTGATGTTTTGGGTGACGTGGAGGACGTTAGCGGCGACAATTACATCAAAGCTATGTAAATCGTACCCTTGTTCTTGGGGCGATCGCTCGATATCGAGCAGCTGATACTCGATAAAGGGATAGTTGCTAAACTTTTGTTTGGCGTTGTCTAGGAATAGACGCGCCACATCTGTATAAACGTAGGTAGTTTGTTGTGGTGGTAGTACAGGTAGTAAATCTGCTGTTGTTAACCCCATCCCTGCACCAATATCTAAAATTCTCAGTTTGACTTGGGATGGTAATGACTTGGCTATTTGTTGCAGGATGGTTTTTGCGATCGCATTGTAGTAAGACAGCATCGGCCAATCTAAAGCAATGCGCTCTGTATGTGCCAAAGAGTCTTGAGTAAAAAGCAAATTTAAAGAGTTTTCTTTACCGGTTAATAAAGCTGGAAGCTTTTCACGAGCTAGCAAAATCGGGTCTACCCATAAGGGAGTATCTGCCCATCTGAGTTTAACTTCTGCCACCAAAGCATCAATTGCCTCATTAGAAATTGACAGCAAATTGCTAAAAACTTCTCCCTCTTGCTGCAACTGACCTTGTTCTACTAAAACTTGTAGCCATTGAGACAGTAATTGCTTGTGTTGTGGCAGAATTAAAAATTGTTCTAACAAATCTTCAACAGAGTATTTGTCAGTAGGCTGACTAAAAGCACCCAAATCTTTCAAAGTGAGATTCAAATTAGCAACGCATAGATGATCCAAGCATTGTTGCTTCGCCCAATAAGTTGGGTGATCAAATTTCGAGATGTCAGCAACTGCTTGTTTCTCACCCGCCTCAACCGCTGCTTTCCACAGCCAAGAATTGCTAACTTTCTGTTGTTGAGATAACGCTTGTGGTTCAACCCAATATCGCTGACGTTCAA
Organism: Nostoc sp. UHCC 0702; assembly: GCA_017164015.1. Taxonomy (GTDB): domain Bacteria; phylum Cyanobacteriota; class Cyanobacteriia; order Cyanobacteriales; family Nostocaceae; genus Amazonocrinis. Next base: position 4,739,049 of record CP071065.1, on the reverse strand, counting down.
ACGGATAGGTTGGCAAAGGCACACGGTAACGTTGTTCACCATTATAAAACTCTGACCAATCAATTTCTGTGCCTGTTAGCCAAAGTTGCCCTAGAGTATTTAACAAAAATGCCACATCTGATTGTTGTTCTTGGGGATGGCGTAAGGAAGAAAGGATCAGCGCTGCATCTTGATTAGGATGTTGTTTTGCCAGTGTCGTTAATGTTCGTCCAGGCCCAACTTCTAATAAAATTCGGTGAGAATCTTGCATCAACTTTTCTACGCCATCGGCAAAGCGGACTGTTTGACGCAGATGTAGCGCCCAATAGTTGGGGTCAGTAGCTTCTGCGGCAGTTATCCAAGTTCCTGTAACGTTAGAAATATAGGGAATTTGTGGGCAATTCAGCTTTACTTTCCTAACCAGTTGGATGAAGGGTTGTAAAGTAGGTTCCATCATCTGTGAGTGGAAGGCATGAGAAGTATGCAAACGACGACTTTCTACACCTTGTGCGAGTAGCTGCTGTTCTAAAACATCTATGGCTGCAATTGTACCTGCAATCACGCAATTAGCAGGAGAATTGATCACTGCTAAAGAAAGATTTTCATTGAGGTGCGATCGCGCTTCTGTTTCTTTTAAACTGACAGCTAGCATGGCTCCAGCAGGCATTTGCTGCATTAGCCGTCCCCGCGCTGCAACCAGTGACAAAGCATCTTCTAAAGAGAATACCCCAGCAATACACGCCGCTACATATTCACCAATACTATGCCCAATAGCAGCTTGAGGACGCACACCCCAAGACATCAATAATTGTGCCAATGCATACTCAATTACAAACAGCGCTGGTTGTGTAATTGCCGTTTGCTTTAATTGTTGTGCGGCAATTTCTACTTGTTCTTCACTGGGATACAAAACATCACGCAAATCTAATCCTAAATCAGGTTGAAGAAATTCCGAGCATTTATCAATTTGTTCACGAAATATCGCTTCAAATTGATAAAGTTCCAACGCCATATTCACGTATTGGGAACCTTGTCCAGAAAACATAAATGTGATAGGTTGCTGTTGAGATTCTTGAGTATTTGTCAAAACTCGCTGATCAAGGTGAGAAAGTTCTATTACCGCCTCTTGCAAATCACTACAAACAACTACCCGCCGATAATTAAAAGCCTTACGTCCAACAGCAAGCGTATAAGCAACATCAGCAAAATTTAATTCAGAATACTGTTTTAAATGCTCAATCAAATTGTGTGTAGCTGTATCAAGTGCAGATTCAGATTTAGCTGAAACTAACAACAACTGATAACTTCTCCCCTGCCCCCCTGCACCCCCGCCCCCCTGCTTCACAACAGGTGCTTCTTCCAAAACAACATGAGCATTCGTACCGCCAATACCAAAAGAACTAACTCCAGCACGGCGAGGACTGCCATTTTTTTGCCATTCAACTAGTTTGGTATTAACGTAAAAAGGACTATTAGCAAAATCAATTTTGGGATTGGGTGTTTCAAAGTGCAAACTAGGTGGTAAAGACTGATGTTTAAGTGCTTGAACAGTTTTAATTAAACCTGTAACCCCAGCTGCTACATCCAAATGTCCAATATTTGTTTTCACCGAACCAATGGCACAAAAATTCTTTTTTTGAGTGCTGGCGCGAAAGGCTTTTGTCAGTGCAGCAATTTCGATGGGGTCGCCTAACGGTGTTCCTGTACCATGTGCTTCGATATAACTCACACTTTCTGCATCAACTTCCGCCATTGCCAACGCTTGAGCAATAACTTCCGCTTGACCGTCTACACTGGGAGCAGTGTAACCTACTTTCATAGAGCCGTCATTGTTCAAAGCAAAACCTTTGATGATGGCATGGATAGTATCACCATCTGCGATCGCATCTTCTAATCGTTTTAAAACAACAATTCCCACGCCACTACCTGCTAAGGTTCCCTGGGCTTGGGCATCAAAAGCCCGACAATGACCGTCCGGCGAAAAAATCATGCCTTCTTGGTACAAATAACCGGTTTTTTGCGGCAAGCTAATAGAAACTCCTCCCGCCAAAGCCATATCACATTGATAGTTCAGCAAGCTTTGGCACGCCATACAAGTAGCGACTAACGAAGTCGAACAAGCAGTTTGAATATTAATGCTTGGCCCTTTGAGATTGAGTTTATATGAAACGCGAGTGGGCAAAAAATCTTTATCGTTAGCAATTATCATTTGATAAGCGCCAGCCAAACGGGTTAATTCAGAGTTGTTAAAAAGGTTATTCAACAAATAGCCACTCATCCCCACCCCCGCATACACACCGATTGCACCTGTATATGTTTCGGGGTTATAACCTGCATTTTCTAACGCTGACCAAGCAGATTCTAAAAATATGCGATGTTGTGGATCGGTAATGTTAGCTTCTTTAGGACTAAAGCCGAAAAAAGCAGCATCAAATAAATCGATATCGTCTAAAACTGCTTTAGCTTTAACGTAGTTTAGGTGACGAAATACTGATGAATCAATGCCAGAATATTCTAATTCTTGCTCCGAAAAAAAAGAAATAGACTCTACACCATCCTTAAGATTATGCCAAAATTCCTCCACATTTTTAGCACCTGGAAATCTTCCCGCCAGTCCTACAATGGCAATTCCTTCTAAAGCGTCTTGGCTTTCTAGATTATCCATGTTGCTTATTCCTTTGGTTTTTTTGTTTTTGTAGATGTAGGGCTTGTTTTTGCTTGTTGGCGCGTTCTTGGCTATGTGCAAAAGCAGTTTGTGCTGTGTTTTTCTGACTCAAATGTTTAGCTAAGGCGCTCACTGTGGGATATTGAAACAGTTCCAGCATCGAGACTTCTTCTTGCAACACCTCACCCAACAGGCTGTATACTTGCGCCATCCGCAGAGAATGACCGCCCAAGTCGAAGAAATTGTCATGTAACCCGACTTTGTTTAATAGCAAGACTTGTTGCCAAATTGCAGCGATCGCTTGTTCTATTTCTGTCTGCGGTGCGATATGCTTTGTGTCTAATTCCGACCCCAAAGCTTCAGGTGCAGGGAGTGCGTGACGATCCACCTTGCCATTTGGGGTTTGCGGTAAAGCATTGAGAAACACAAAGCTATGAGGCACCATATAGTCGGGTAACTTCTTTTTGAGAAAGCTTCGCAAACTCTGAACAGCAGTACGTTGCAAAACTTTTAAAAATCCCCCAGTTTTGAAGAGATACTCAACGCTTTGATTGAGAACCGCTTGTTCGGATGACGAAAGCTGAAATTGAATCCCTGCTCGTTTTCCTTGCTGCCAAACAATTTTTCCGGGAAACCACTGAGATTGAATGAAATCTGGTAGTGTAAGGCACAGATGCAGATGGCGATCGGCAGTCTCTGGCACTCCCACCAAACAGACACCTCCAACAGAAATATCTTCAGTTTCGACTTTCACAGTTCCGTAGCTGTTCAATTGTGCCAAACACTGACTTTGATAAGGTACCCTATCCAATATCTGGTTGTAGCCAACATAAGCAACTAACCCCTTGTCACCAGATATATTCTCTCGTGCAATTACCACCGCTTCCCGTACATCTGGGTGCTGGCTCAAAACCGCCTCAATTTCCCCTAGTTCAATGCGGAAACCGCGAATTTTCACCTGGTTATCAAGCCGCCCCAAGTATTCAATATTACCGTCAGACAGATAACGAGCCAAGTCTCCAGTTTTATACAAACGGAGTGAAGAGTGAGGAGTTAGGAGTGAGGAGTTAGGAGTTAATAATTCTCCCCCTGCTTCCCCTGCTCCCCTACTCCCCTGCACCCCTGCTCCCCTACTCCCCTGCTCCCCTGCTTCCCCCGCACCCCTGCAAAAAGGATGAGAGATAAACCTCTGACTCGTCAGTTCCGGATGGTTGAGATATCCTCGTGCTAACCCAACTCCACCGATATATATTTCTCCGGGAACACCGACAGGAACAGGCTGGAGATGGGAGTCGAGTATATAAACTTGCGTGTTAGCGATGGGACGACCAATAGAAGGAGAAGTATTAGTTGTACTAACAACTGTTGCAGATGTCGTCACGACAGTATTTTCTGTTGGGCCGTAGTGGTTAACTAAGCTAAAAGGAAAAGCCCCAGAAACAGGGTGCAGTCTATCTCCACCTGTGAGTAAAAACCTTAAAGATAAGTCTTCAGACCACTGTTCTAACAAAACTGCTTCTGCTAACGGGGTGGGTAGAAAACAGACAGTGATTGCCTTGTGAGTTAGCCATTGCACTAGCTTTGCGGGAGAACTGCGAGTAGCTTCATCGGGGATATAAATACTTGCTCCCGTACTTAAGTAGGGCCACACTTCCCATACAGAAGCATCAAAGGCTAAACCTGCTAACTGTGTGGCTCGATCTGATGGCGTTAAGTTGTAAACCTGTTGATGCCAAGTGACAAGATTAACCAAACCCCTGTGTTGAATTTCTACACCTTTGGGTTTGCCTGTGGAACCTGAAGTATAAATTGCATAGGCAAGGCTATCAGATGTTGCTTGCGAGTCAGGATTTTCACTACTAAATCTGGCAATATCTTTCCAATCTGTATCGAGACAAATCACCTGTGCTTGATATTGCGGCAAAGATGCAATCAATGTGCTTTGGGTTAATAGCACCGACACCTGTGCATCTTGGAGCATGAAAGCCAAGCGATCGCTAGGATAAGCTGGATCGAGTGGCAAGTATGCACCACCAGCTTTGAGAATGCCTAAAATACCGATGAAACTATAGAGCGATCGCTCAACACAAATCCCAACCAGTACTTCTGTCCCGACACCAAGGGTTTGCAAGTAATGTGCTAGTTGATTGGCTTTGGCATTCAGTTCTCGGTAGGTTAGTTGATTATCTGCAAAAACTACTGCCACAGCATCGGGTGTTTTCTCCACCTGCGCTGCAAATAACTGATGAATGCAGGCGTTGTCAGGATAATCAGCTTGGGTGTGATTCCACAACTGCATCTGCTGCCATTCTGGTTGAGTCAGCAACGGTAACTCGCCAATGGGTTGATCTGGATTAGTAAGAATGCCTTTTAGTAAAGTTTGGAAATGCCCAACCATCCGAGCGATCGCATCTGCTGCAAACAAATCGGTATTATATTCAAACGCGCCGAGCAAACCGTCTGGTCTTTCCTCTAACGCCAGCGTTAAATCGAATTTTGCCGTCCCCGTATGCACATCTAGCTGGCTGTAACTCCACGGCAAAGTCAAGGCTGGCATCGGCGGTGCAATCACAAAGGCGACTTGAAATAAAGGGTTCCAACTCAGTTCGCGTTTGAGTTGCAAAGCTTCTACCAGTTTCTCAAAAGGTACATCTTGGTGAGCATCGGCTTCTAGCGTCATTTCCCGCACTCTAACGAGCAATTGCCGGAACGTCGGATTGCCAGACAGGTCAGTTCGCAGCACCAAGGTATTGACAAAAAAGCCCATTACTGATTCTAGCTCGGAATGTTGGCGATTAGCAATAGGCGAACCGACTAAAATATCTGACTGTGCCGTGTAACGGTAGAGTAAGATTTTGAACACCGCCAGCAGCGTCATAAATAGAGTTACGCCTTCCTGACGAGCAAAAGTTTTCAGCGTCTGTGTCAGGTTTGCAGATAGGTTGAACAGTTGTCGCGCCCCCCGAAAAGACTCAATAGCAGGTCTTTGTTGGCTAGTGGGGAGTTGCAGCACAGGCAAACAACCGCTGAGTTGCCGTTGCCAATAAGCGAGTTTACTTGTCAATAGTTCGCCTTGCAACCACTCTCGCTGCCAGAGGGCAAAATCAGCGTATTGAATGGCAAGGTCAGGAAGCGGTGAGGGGTTGCCTTGAGAGAAAGCCTCATAAAGTGCCATCAATTCCCGCATCAAGATGCTTAGCGACCAGCCATCAGAGATGATGTGGTGTATCGTTACTAGAAAGGTGTACTGCTGTTCAGCCAGGTGTAAAAGCATCACCCGCAACAGTGGCCCTTGTTCCAAATTAAACGGTAGTCTAGCTTCTGCGGTTGCCAGTCGTTGAACTTCAAGCTGGCGGTTTGGTTCGCTGAAATACCTCAGGTCTATTTCTTCCAACGAGTAATAACGCTGTAGGGTAGATTCTTCCTCCGCAGAAGCAACAGCCTGCACAGGTTGTCCACCAGCGATCGCAAAAGTTGTTCGCAGAACTTCGTGACGACGAACGATTTCCTTAAAACTTTCCTCTAGCGCTACCCTTACCAGTCGTCCGTGGAATTGGACAGTACCGGAAATGTTATAAATTGCACTGTTGGGAATTAACTGGTCGAGAAACCACAACCGTTGCTGAGCAAAAGAAAGAGGAAAGACAAAGACTTCTTCCTCGGAAGATGGGGGGGATGAGGGAGATGAGGGGGGTGTTACTTTCTCATCTTCATTTCTAGATATTATTTCTCTTTGTAACTTAGTATCATCAGCAGCCGAAGAATTTTCCACAGCCCCAGAGGAGTTGCTATGAAGTTTTTGTATCATTTTTTCCCCTTTATAGTTCAATAGACCTCTTGCAAAAGTCGTTCTTTGCGATCTTTTCTTTGCGCCTTTGCGCCTTTGCGTGAGACAAAAAAATATTTATGCAAGAGGTCTAATACAGTTCACTTAAACATTTCTTCCTTTTCTCTGTGCCGCGTCAGTAGGGGCGGGTTTACTGATATCGTCGCACTTTGGTTGATGATGTAAGCGTGAACCCGCCCCTACTACAACGGAGGCTTCGGGGCTTTAACCCAAGCCATCCGCCTCTTTTTTCAACGAGGAGCGCTTCATGCGATACGCGCCGCGAGAAACTGATGTAATGGCGGGTTCTTTTGGTATTGCCTGAGTGCCTTGAAGTTGAGTGATCGCTTCTGCTAGTTCCGCCACGGTGGGAGACTCAAACATCAGGCGCAAGGGCAAGTCTACTTGGAACAGACTACGCAATCTAGAAATTACCTGCGTTGCTAGTAGGGAGTGTCCCCCCAAATCTAAGAAATTGTCCCGAATGCCGATTTGCTGGTGTTTGAGGACTTCAGCCCAAACACCAGCAACAGCTTCCTCGATCGCAGTACGAGGTGCTGCAAATCCTGGTGCTAATTCCGGTTTTACCGGTGCTACCGTTGCCGAACGTTGTTGCAAAGCTTTGCGATCCACTTTGCCGCTAGGAGTCAGCGGTAGAGCATCCACCAGGATAAAACTGGTCGGTATCATATAATCTGGTAACTTCTGCTTGAGAAACTTCCGTAAATTTGCGCTAACTGTACGCTGCCAAACTTTTAAAAAGCCTTGGCTTTCAAGCAGGTAATGAACGCCTTGTTCCCACAATTGTTGCTGTTCGCCTATGAGGTTGAGTTGAATTCCCGCGCGATTTTTTTTGTGCCAAGCGATACTACCCAACAGCCACCGTTCCTCATTGGAACCCGGTAATTGCAGACGCACGCGGACAGGTTGTCCTGGTTCTAAATCAATATCAATGCCTACTAAACACAGGCCCCTGATAGAGATGTCCTCAGTTTCTAAAGTGGCTATTCCTTTGCCAGTAAATTCCACAGCACAGGCAACTTGATAAGGCACTCGTTCTGGATAATGAGCAGTGACAACATAAGCCAGAAGTCGCTTGTCACCCGTTGGATCATCTTGGGCGATCGCGATCGCTTCCCGCACATCTGGGTGCTGGCTCAACACCGCCTCAATTTCCCCCAGTTCAATACGGAACCCCCGCAATTTCACTTGATAATCGAGTCGCCCCAGGTATTCAATATTGCCATCAGGCAAATAACGAGCTAAATCGCCAGTTTTATACAAACGCTGTGGAGTAATGAGTGAGTGAGGAGTGAGGAGCGAGGAGTTAGGAGTTAAAAATTCTCCCCCTGCACCCCTGCACCCCTGCTCCCCCGCACCCCCGCTCCCCTGCTCCCCCGCTCCCCCGCTTTGACAAAAAGGATTAGGAATAAACCTCTTAGCCGTCAATTCCGGCCTATTGAGATAGCCTCGCCCCACACCAACGCCCCCAATGTAAAGTTCTCCCGGAACCCCCACAGGTACAGGTTGCAAATCAGGATCTAACAGATAGATTTGCGTATTGCTGATGGGGCGACCGATGGGAACAATTGATAGATTGCTATCTGGCTGGCATTTCCAGGCGGTCACGTCAACGGCGGCTTCTGTTGGGCCGTAGAGGTTGTGTAGTTCGGTATTGAGTACGGCAAAACAACGCTTTTGCAGACTCACAGATAACGCTTCACCACTACAAATAATATGTTTGATACTGTTGCAACTTGTAACTTCTGGCTCTTCTAAGAAGACTTGCAGCATGGAAGGAACAAAGTGCAACGTTGTAATTTGCTGCTGGGTAATTACCTTCACCAAGTAACCGCTATCTTGATGTCCGCCTGGTTGAGCGATAATTAAACGAGCGCCTGTAATTAAAGGCCAGAAGAATTCCCAAACCGAGACATCGAAACTGAAGGGTGTTTTTTGTAAAACGCCATCGCTCTCTATTAATCCATAAGTCTCTTGCATCCACAACAAGCGATTGCAAATTCCTTGGTGAGTATTCATCGCCCCTTTTGGCTTGCCGGTTGAGCCAGAGGTGTAAATAACATATGCTAAGTTTTCCGGGTTGACTTCGCTATCAAGATTTTCTTGACTACATTGGGCAATAGTTGACCAATCGCTATCTAAACAAATAACTTGTGCTTGGTTGGGTGGAAGAGAATCAACTAATTGCGACTGAGTAAGTAAAATGCTGACTTGAGCATCTTCAAGCATGAAAGCTAAACGTTCTTTGGGATACCCAGGATCGAAAGGAACATAAGCACCGCCAGCTTTCAATATTCCCAGCAGTCCCACGATTGTATCTAAGGAGCGTTCCGTGCAAATACCAACTAGCACCTCTTCTCCTACACCTCGTGATTTTAGGTAATGAGCGAGTTGATTAGCACGTTGGTTGAGTTGGCGGTAGGTCAGAGTATTGTCACCAGCTTCTAACCCATCAAAGATAACTGCAACAGCATCGGGAGAACGTTCAACTTGGGCTGCAAATAATTCATGCAAACATATATTCAGAGGATAATTTGTTTGGGTATCGTTCCAAGCTTGCAACTGTTGCTTTTCTGCTGCTGTGAGTAAAGGTAATTCTCTTAGTTTCTGTGCAGGATTTGCTACAACTGCTTCTAAAACAGTTTGGAAATGTCCGACCATCCGCACAATTGTTGCTGCATCAAATAAGTCGCTGTTGTATTCAAAGTAACCTACTAAACCTTCCGGGCGATCATCCAGAGAAAGCGTCATATCCATGTTTGACGTTCCCGTATTCACAATTAAGGGACGCAAACTCCATCCAGACAAGAGCGCGGGTGTTGGCGGTTCCAGAACGAACAGCACTTGAAACAAGGGGTGATGACCCAGATGGCGTTCCGGTCGCAGCACTTCAACTAACTTTTGAAAGGGCACATCTTGATTGGCGTAGGCATCTAAAGTCACTTCCCGCACTCGTCCCAACAGTTCGCAGAAACTAGGATTGCCAGAAAGGTCTGTCCGCAACACCAAGTTATTAATCAAAAACCCAATTAATCCAGCAATTTCGGGACGGTTCGACCCGGAAATTACTGCCCCTATACTGATATCATCTTGTCGAGCATAACGCCCTAGCATCGTTTTGAGTGCGGCTAGCAAGGTCATAAACAGGGTAACTCCCTCACGACTGCTGAGGGCTTTGAGTTCATCTGTCAAGGCTTTGGGCAATTTCACCGCATGTCTAGCACCTCGGAAAGTTTCCATCGCTGGACGCGGACGGTCTGTGGGCAATTGCAGCATGGAGAGATTAGCAAGATGCTTTTGCCAATAATTCAGTTGGGGTGCGAGGACTTCTGCTTGCAACCATTGCCGTTGCCAGTAAGCAAAGTCTGCATATTGAATTGATAATTCTGGTAACGGGGAAGGTTTGCCTTGACAAAAAGCTTGGTAAAGTACCGCCAATTCTTGCAAAAAGACGTTGTACAGAGAAACGCCATCAAAGATCAGATGGTGCATCGTCATGTACAATCGATAGTCTGTCTCACTCAGCTTGACTAAAATCGCTCGCAGCAAGGGTAATTGAGTTAAGTCAAAGGGTTTTTGTGCTTGAACGCTTGCGAGTCGCAAGGCTTCGGCTTCTCGTTCCGCTGGGGGAAGCGTTTGCAAATCTATAACAGGTAAAGCAATATAAGGGGCGGGATGAATAACTTGAACAGGTTGTCCATCAATGATTTCAAACGTGGTGCGCCAAATTTCGTGTCGCCGGATAATTTCGTTAAAACTTTGTTCTAAGGCAGTTGCATTCTGCAAACCGGGGAGGCGAATATCCGCAGACTGGTTAGATAAAGCTGTACCCGGAACTAATTGTTCAAAGAACCACAAGCGGTGTTGTGAAAACGAAAGTGGCAAGTTTTGATTGCGAGGAATAGGAACAATGGCAGGTGCTTGGAGGCTTGGTTTTTCTAGGCTGGTTGCGATTTGCTCTTGCAGTTGGGCGATGGTGGGCGAGTCAAATAGCGATCGCATGGGCAAATCTACCTGGTAGCTGTCGCGGATGCGGGAAACCACCTGAATGGCGAGTAAGGACTGTCCGCCCAATTCTAAGAAGTTGTCTTGAATGCCGACTCGTTCTATTCCCAACACTTCAGCCCAAATTTCTGCCAGTCCTGTTTCTATGGGTGTGCGCGGCGGTACAAAGTTTTCTGCAAGTTCTGGTCGAGACGCGTCTAGGGCTGGTAGTGCTTGGCGATCAACTTTACCATTGGGCGTAATTGGCAGGGCATCCAACAACAGCAAGCGATCGGGCATCATATACTCAGGTAACTTTTCTTGCAAGAAACTCCGTAGTTGTGGAATCAGCTTACGAGCTAGTTTACTTTTGAGGGGATTGTTAGCGTAAGCACTCCAAGGTTGAGGATGAAAGGTTTTACAACCTGTCTCCCCCTCGTCGTAGACGGGGAGGGGGCAGGGGGGTGGGGTGTCTCGCCGCTGTAACACCACATCATAATAACCTGCAACATCAGACCAGATAATATCAATGTTGTATGGTAAATCGTCGCTAAATGCCCACAATTCCTCTGGATCTATTCCCCATCCTTGCAAAGTTGGCAATATTTGGCTCTTGAACTCACCGACTGTCTCAACACCATCATCACTCGCCAACCATTCTAGAGTCTTGACTTCTGTAGCTAAACGTGCATTAGGAACTCGTCGCAATCCTAAAATCTCAGGCTGGATTTCGACGAGGTGCTGGCGGAGTGCTGGTAAAGTAAGTTGTTGCTGTTGCCAGTCTAACCAAGTGATATTGACTGAGGAATTAACTTGGCTGCCGATATGGAGAGTGACATCGTAGCGGAAGCGAGTTAATTCATTGTGATGCACACCGCGTTTGAGTTGAATTTGCACTTCTCCGATTTGGGAAAAGTGCTGTTGCAAGGCGAGGAAAAAGCCAGGATCTATAACGAGTTCTTCTTCTTGGGCAAAACGCGATCGCACTTTTTGGTGTAATTGCGATCGCCTCAGCGAATCAGCAGCTTGATACAGTTGCACGGAGGCGTGGTAAGCTGACAACAACTCCAAGCTGCGGACATCACCTACAAAAATCCGACCACCTGGTTTCACCGCCTTAACTGCCCCTGCCATTACTTGCACCATGTAATCAATGCTGGGGAAGCTTTGACTAACCGAATTCAAAATCACCGTATCAAAGCTGGCTGGTTCAATGCCTTCAAAGTTGTCAGCCGTGCGATGTCCTAACTTGATTTGCGGTAACTTTTGGTCAAGTCGCTGCAATTGCTGCTGGAGATAGTGCAGCACTTGTTGAGAAAAATCAGTTCCCCAATAAATGCTGCACTGTGGTGCAATTTGGAACATCAACATTCCCGTCCCACAACCGAGTTCTAGAACTTGCTGAGGTTGCAAAGATTGAATTCGCGCCACAGTTTGCTCTACCCATTGGCGCATTTGGGCTTCTGGGATAGGTAAACCTGTGTAACTGCTATTCCATCCAGCAAAATTGAATGTAGAATCGCTGTTTGAAAGTTTGTAAGTTTCGTCAGAAACACTTTGCCATTGGGAGATAAACTCAGCCTCTAAATCGGCGACTTGTTCCGGTTCGCCTTCATAGTCAGGATTTTGAACAACATAACCAATCAGGCGTTTCTGTCCCGGTACATCCTCCCGTGCTGTCACCACTGCTTGCTGCACACCTGGATGTTGTCCCAATACCGCTTCAATTTCACCGAGTTCAATTCTGTAACCCCGAACTTTAACCTGTTCGTCAATACGTCCCAAAAACTCCAAGCTACCATCAGGCAGATAACAAGCTAAGTCTCCAGTTTTATAAAGTCTGGTGACTGGTGACTGGTGACTGGTGATTAGGAAATTCTCCCCTGCACCCCTGCACCCCCGCTCCCCTGCTTCCCCGCCAAAAGGATTGAAAATAAACTTCTCTGCCGTCAATTGCGGTTGGTTGAGATAGCCTCGTGCTAAACCCAAACCGCCGATATATAATTCACCAGCTACACCAACAGGTACAGGCTTTAACTGTTCATCTAATAAATAAACTTGTTTATTAGCAATCGGATAGCCAATAGGAGGTTTTTGACTCCCTTCCCCCTGTAAGATTACCGATGCAATTTCTTCTCCCCTGCTCCCCTGCACCCCTGCACCCCTGCTCCCCTGCACCCCTGCTCCCCTGCACCCCTGCTCCCCTCCACCCCCGCTGCCTAAACAGTAATCTTCAGGCGAGAAACGAGTAAATTCTGCAATTGTCGTGCAAACCGTGGCTTCTGTTGGGCCGTAGGCGTTGAAGAAGCGACGACCAGGTGCCCAACGATTAATCAATTCTGGGGGACAAGCTTCACCGGCAACAATGAGCGATCGCAAATCGGGTAATTCTTGTACTGGTAGAATGGCTAAGGCGGATGGTGGTAAGGTGACAGTTGTAATTCGCTGTTCGCGTAACAGCCTAAGCAAACTTGTACCTGGCATCAAGGAATCCCTTGTTGCTAAAACTAGCGTCGCGCCTGCTAGCAATGTCATGAAAATTTCTGAAACAGAGGCATCAAAGCTAAAAGAAGCAAATTGCAAAACTCTGCTATTTGGTTGTACGTCGAAGATGCGGATTTGTTCTGTGGCTAGGTTGGCAACTCCCGCGTGGGGAACTAAGACACCTTTAGGTTTGCCTGTAGAACCGGAAGTGTAAATCACATAGGCGAGGTTATCTGGAGTGACTTCGCTAGTGAGGTTTTCTGCACTGTGTTGGGCAATTGTCTGCCAATTTGTATCTAAGCAAATAATTTCGGCTTTGTTGGCAAGAAGAGACTCCACCAAAGGTTCCTGAGTTAGCAATACAGGTACTTGGGAGTCTTCTAGCATCAACGCCAAGCGCTGTTTGGGGTAGCTGGGGTCTAAAGGTACGTAAGCACCGCCTGCTTTCAGGATGCCTAAAATCCCGACAATCATCTCTATCGAACGGTCTACACAAATACCTACCAATACTTCTTTTCCTACGCCTAGAGTCTTTAAGTAACACGCAAGTTGATTGGCACGGATATTTAACTCTCGGTAGGTGAGGATACTTTGAAAGGTTTGCTGGCTCTCCAGTCCCGCAAATACTATTGCTATAGAATCAGGAGACTGCTCTACCTGAAATTCAAATAGTTGCTGGACAGATGCATGTTGAAAGTAACTGAGCATTGGATTACGCCTTGCCTGAAAATTGAATAAGCGATCGCGATGAACCTAGAAAATTATCAAGCTGCTTACTTTGGCCGAAGCAGTTGTTTGTTCAAGTCAAGTTTTACTTAAAGCCCGCATTCCATATCACACCAGGGATTTTCCACTGCTGAATTTTTGAGTATAAAATTTTTCTTATAAAAATACCAAAAACGATTGTGATAGCAAAAAGGGTGGAATATTGGGTTAGAGCTTGGGTAGATTCACATTAAATGACATATGACAACTGAAAGCAATCTAGATCGCAGACTTGAAGTAATATCAAGTTCGGCTAATTACTTACGATCTAGTCGGTTTGCTTGGTAATAGGTAATGGGTAATGGGTAATAGGTAATACTCAAAACCAATTACCAATTACCAATTACCAATTACCGACCTCCACAGATATCATAAGTGTTTAAACGGACATGATATAAGAATACGATTTGACTAGTGTTTGCCTCCTGTTTGACCTGTCGCACAGTCCATTTAGTCCAAAAAAATAAATAATTCAGACTAACAGGGGAATATAAAATATGCAGCAATACAGAAAACTTTCGATTATGAAGAATTGTCTGAACTTGTGTGTAGTATTCCCACAAAAATGGAAAAGTAACAGGGATAGTATCTGATAAAACGAATTTTTGTTGTCTCAAAATCAGCAATATTACTGCTATATTTTCCCCCATTTATGAATTTTACTATGTATTTTCTGTTGTAATTCGCCTTTTTTATTTAAGAGATTTGATTGTTGTTAATTTTAGATTCTAATATAAAAAATAGGTATAGTAAAAAGCCTGTTATCTTCAGATTAATAATTTTGCATTCTTCTGTAGAATTGCGGATATGCAAAAAAAATTATTAAGTTTTCGGCAAAAATGGGAATTTTCAACTACAGTCTAGCTTTCATAGCAATCAAGGTAATCTAGCTAAGGTATTGCAATGTATTTTGCAGTGAAAACTTGCAAGTTGCTTCATAAATTATTTTCTTTAACAAACTTTGGCTGAGGTGTGTAATGCTGGTTTGATGCGATCGCCTAATATCAGACTATCTCAGCAATAACACTAAGATAAGTAATGCGTTTTTGCACTCAGTATTTATTGTCCTAGCAGTATTGTTAACCCACAGGCGATCGCTGACCCGATATAGAGAAGAATCTTTATGAACCAAAACACCCTAGGAATTACAAAACCTAGAACTGATGACAAACGACTGTGGGATATTCTAGATGGCATGACTGCCGCTTCCACCTTATTTGTGGCACTTGACCTCAAACTATTTCCCCTACTTGCACAACAACAACGAACTCTAAGAGAAATTTGCTCAACGCTGAATATTGTTGAGCGTCCTGCCCAAGCACTGCTAACGGCGTGTGTGGCTTTAGAATTAATTCAAGTTGAAAACAGTTATTATTCGCTGACTCAACTTTCAAGAGATTACCTACTTCCTAGCAGTCCCGTCTATTTTGGAGATTTTGTGGAACTGCAACAGATGAGCGCACCCTTATTTGCGTTTGAAAGTTTAAAAAAGGCTGTTCTGACTAATTCTGCCCAAGTCACTTATAAAGGCGAAGATGTTTTCAAATCTGAGGAACTGAAAGCTGTTCCTTACCCATTTATTCGGGGAATGCACGGTCACAGCATTGGCCCCGCTACCATTTGGCCAGAATTCATCGATTTATCTGTTCACCAACATCTGTTAGATATCGGTGGGGGTTCAGGGGCGCACGCGATCGCGGCGGCGTTAAAATGGCCAGACCTCAAAGCAACAGTTTATGACCTCAAAGCCATTTTGCCAGCAGCACAAGAGTATATTGCCGCTTACAAACTAGAGAATCGAGTTAGCGTTCAAGTAGGAGATATGTGGAACGAACCCTATCCCCTTGCAGACTTCCACTTCTACGCCGATATTTATCATGACTGGCCGCCAGAAAAATGTCGCTTTCTCACTCGCAAGAGTTTTGAAAGCTTGCCATCAGGAGGACGTATCGTTATCCACGAGGTGCTTTATAACGATGACAAAACTGGCCCTTTTCGAGCAGCTGCTTACAATATTGCCATGCTTCTCACAATGGAAGGTCAGCAATATTCCGGTCAAGAATTAGCCGCAATTTTAACAGAAGCAGGATTTGTTGAAGTTGAAGTAAAATCTACTTTTGGCTACTGGAGTATTGTTACAGGTTGCAAGCCTTAATTAGAAGCTGACTTTTCACGTCATGTGGAAAAGCTAACGCTAGACCTAACCCCCCAGCCCCCTTCCCTACGAGGGAAGGGGGAGAAATCAAAGCCTCTCTCCTTGTAGGGGAGAGGAATGGAAGCGGGGTTTTCCAGATACCGTGAAAAGTCAGAATTAGAAGGCGGGCCCCCACGACCTACGGGGGCTGCCTCCCCAAAATCTATAATTGTTTCCAATGCCCGATTTTCCAGTTAGATTCTGAATCAAATCAAAGTTGAGCAAACTCATGAGTAACGAAGTACAAGAACAGGTAAGTGCAACTATTAAAAGTTTAGAAGATACAGCCAGAAAAGGTTCTGACATACTTTCAGAAAATGAATCGGTCATTTATAACGGTCAGCATTACGATTTGATCTACGATAACTATTATCCAATTCCTAATCTAGCTCGTTCAGACATTCCTTTCTGGCTGGATATTGCCAGTCAATATGGCGATCCAATTTTAGAGCTAAGTTGTGGAACGGGTAGGTTAGCTGTACCATTAGCTGAAAAAGGTTTTCAAGTGACGGGAATTGATCTTGCTGATTCAATGCTAGAGGTAGCTAAGAGCAAGTCTTCTCAAGTTGAATGGATAAAAGCTGATATGCAAAATTTCGATTTGGGGAGAAAGTTTCCCTTAATTTTGCTTCCGGTTAATGGTATTTGGCATCTTTTAAATTTAGCAGCGCTTGAAGCTTGTTTTGACTGCATCAAGAAACATCTGACAACAGGGGGAAAATTTATTATTGATACCTTCAACCCTGGTACAAAAATCGGCTTAGATATATTGTTCGATTCTCGCAATAACCTCTACTCCGTCTATCCTGACCCACTTTCTAAAGGTACAGTAGTGGTAACTTCCTCTAACGAACTGGATCTGACTCAGCAAATTTATAAAATGAAGTTGTCTTTTAAGTTAGCTGGAGAAGAAAAAGAGCAGGTTGAAGAAATGACTTATCGGTTATACTTTCCCCAAGAACTGGAAGCATTACTAAAATATAATGGTTTCAAAATAGAACATAAATTTGGCGGATATGATCGTTCGCCTTTCAATTCTAATTCATTTCAACAGATCATTGTTTGCTCATTGCAACATTAGTCATAAAATTAATTTATTAATAGGACTTACGCGCATTGTCATATATTTTTGACAAAAATCGTCAAAAGTCAAGAGTCAATAGTCCAAAAAAGCTTGATTTTTGACCCTTGACTCTTGAACGCCAGTCGCTACAACGGAGGGAACCTCCGCAACGCGCTGGCTCCTATTGACTGCCATCGCAGAAAATCTGTGTGCCAGTTGCGTAAGTCCTGATTTTTTTAAAATTATTTATGATTACTAGATGAGAGGAAATCAATGGTATTATTAGTTAGCGAACTATGGAAATTTTATGGAAATAGTCCAGTCGTTCAAAACGTTAATTTTGCGCTAAATTCTGGAGAAATTCTTGGCCTTTTAGGGCCAAATGGAGCGGGAAAAACTACAACGGTAGGGATGCTTTACGGTGCAGTGATTCCCAGTCGTGGATTTGTGCAATTGGGGTCTTGGGATGTGCATCGTCAAGGTCGGCAAGTCCGTACTTACATGGGAATTGTCACGCAAGATGATAACTTAGACCCGGAGTTTACGGTTTTTCAGAATCTGATTCACTTTGCCCATCACTATCGCTTGGTTGGCAAAGCTGCACAGCACAGGGTTGGGGAATTATTAGAGCGAGTAGGATTGCAAAATTATGTCAAGCATCGTTTGGATGAGCTTTCTGGAGGATTGAAGCGGCGGGTAGTCTTAGCGCGTGCTTTAATTAACCATCCCCAAGTTGTGTTTTTAGATGAACCAACAACGGGTTTAGATCCAGATGCACGACAAGATTTTTGGAAATTGGTCAGTGAACTCAAACAAGATGGCTGTGGAGTATTACTCACGACTCATTATATGGATGAAGCACAACGATTGTGCGATCGCCTGCTATTACTTCAGCAAGGACAAGTAATTGACCAAGGTAGCCCTACAGAACTGATTGAGCGCATTGTCGGGCAAGAAATAGTAGAAGTCGTTGGTGTAGCAGAATCTATTTTACAACAGCTAGCGATGTCAGCAGGAGCTTGGTATCGCCCGTTTGGTAGCAGTTATCTGGTAACTTTACCCGCAAACAATCCCAATGTTTTATGGGAACAACTTGTGGCTATAGAGCCTACAAGCCTGACTCGGCGACGAGCTAATTTAGAAGATGTGTTCCTGCGACTTACTGGAATATCATTAAAATGAAATTTAATTCAAGTGTTACTCTTTGGGGTGTCTATTCTGTCTGGCGTCGTAATGCCAAGGTGTACCAACATACTTGGTTAGTTAACTTGCTACCGCCAATCTTAGAACCTTTAATTTATCTGGTGGCTTTTGGTTATGGCTTAACTCCCTTGGTGGGAGAGATAACTTATGGCGGGCGAACCATGAGTTATCTTGAGTTTATAGCTCCAGGGGCGATCGCGATCGGAATTCTCAATCAATCCTATTTTGAAGGTGCTTACGGTAGCTTCATCCGTTTGAAGTTTCAAAGAACTTGGCAAGCATTGTTGACGGCACCGCTAACATTTACTGAGGTGTTTTTGGGGGAGTGGCTTTGGGCTGCAACTCGCGGTTTAATAGCGGGTCTAGCAACTGCGATCATAGTGGTTTTTTGGGGGTTATATTCAAGTTGGAACCTGCTTTTGTCTTTACCCCTGATTTGTCTTGGCTGTCTTTTGTTTGCTGCAATGGGACTGCTGACGGCGGGAATTGTCCGAACAGTAGACCAATTAAACGTACCTATTTTTTTATTGATCGTACCGATGTTTACAATCAGCGGTACCTATTTTCCTCGTGAAACACTTCCCCCCTTACTCGAAAAAGTAGCGAGTGCATTACCCTTGGCCGCCTTTGTCGATTTATTACGCTGGCCCTTCAGTGTACCAGAGTGGTGGTTAGCAGCGCTGATCTGGTTGTTGCTATTAATGGGTAGCTGCATCTGGCTGGCTTGGAGACAAATTTACCCTCAGCTATTTCGCTAAGAGGATGTCTCTTAATTTATACCAATTCTCTAAAATTCGGCAACAGATTCAAACCTTGAAACCTAGCCAATTTCTGTAGGGTGGGCAATGCTTTTAGTGCCATGCAACCCGGATTTTTACGTTGTCAGCATTGCCCACCTCTGGGTTACTGGACTCAGCAAGACTGCGACCCTCTCACCGCAAAAGCGTCTACAACATGACAAATTATAGCTTTTGCCCACTTAAGAAACATCCTCTTATATCAAGTTCAAGTGATTACTTATAATAAAATCTCTCTATGTAGTAGGTTGGGTTTCACTATCGTGAAACCCAACCTACAGATATTATAAGTCTTTAATCTAACATGATATTATACCATTTCACTCAATTACTGATACAAATCCAAAGCACCCCTGCAACGCCAGTCGCTTCAAGTCGGGAAACCGCAAGGACGCGCTGGCTGCCCCTGCTGCCTATTTGTATCAACATTAAACTAAAACGGTATTAAATGCTGCCTCTGCCCTGGATTTTTAACTTGGCAACACGAGTTAAAAAACTGGTAAAAACTTTATCTATAGCCTCTTTGCGAGTAGGCAACAAATCTTTATGGTTGGCAACATATTCTATATCAGCTTCAGAATCAATATTGGCTTCAACAAAGGGATTGTTAGTGGTTGAAATGTCAAATTCGTAGAGTTTAAATTGTATCGCTACAGGTTGGTGATCAGTTACAAACCATGCAAAATAATTGGGTTGTTTTATGTGAGCCGCAGGAGCAAACATGATTGGCGATCGCCCACTGCTTGTTTTACATCCTCCCCTTACACCTGATGAGTCTGAATGCCCAGCAGGGGGTTTTTGATCTTTGGGTGGTTGATACCCAGCTAGGGCAGTCTGACCCATACTTAAGAACATACTTAAAAAACAACTTGTTAAAACTGTAGTATTCCAAATTTTGTTGAAGGGCTTTTTTTTGTATATCCTTGCCAGGGTCTCTTCCTTTTTGTAGAGAGGGACTACTCTACATATTAAGTTGTCTAATTCTTGCCCTTTTCGATAGCTCCTCTTGCTAAATGCAGATGATTTAATCATCGTTTTTCTCCTTTAGTATTACACCGAGCAATTAATCCATATTAAAAAATGTTCATGATTCAATCAAGATGCTTTACAAATATAAATGCACATATTAACTACACATTTTTTATAAAGCATATTTGTAATTATACTCATTATATAATTATTTACCCATTGATAAACAAGTTTATTTAGGTTTTTTATTTCAATATATTTATATACATAAATCAGTGGAGATACATGAAAATAATCATGAAATCCTTCATTTTTTATCAATATTTTTTATGAAAACTAACTAAATAAGCAATATCATCTACTACAAATTAATACCTTTTAATGAAGTTTATTGATGTCTACCTATTGAACCCTGTTTTAATACTAATTCTTTGTAAGATTACACTGGATTAACCCAGAAGCTAAATCAAGAATAGAATTATGAAAAACTCCAGTGAATTGTGCTTTTAGAGTTGCTCGCAGACTTCCAATAAGTTATATTTGCGTCAATATTTTATTTAAAATAATTGCCAAAATAAAATTTAGGCATAGGCCAAGATAACTCACAAAGAGTACCTCTAGGAGAAAGGGGTATTCGCCGAAATTTTCCTTTCAATTGTCGAGCTAAATTTCTAAACTGTTGTGTTCCCCGGCCTTCTTTAGATGAATAGCCTCCTAAGCCATCATCGATAATGCTTAGAGTGTACCAGCCTTCAGATGAAGAGCAAGTAACTTCTAGACGCGTGACTCCCATAGCATGTTTACCCACATTGCATAAAGCTTCTTCCAAAAATCGGCACAGCCCCCGCTTTTGTTCCATATTCAAGCCGCGCTCATTTATAGGTTCAAAAGCTCTGATTTTAACTTTGATAGTTTCAAAACACGGTAATTCCCGCTCTAAGGTAGAGTTATAAACTTGATAGAGAATTTCGTGAAGAGGGTCTCGCAAATTTAGTACTAGACTTTTACCTAAATAAAGACTAGTTTCTTGGTCAATAGGTTCGCTTTGTAAATATTCATAAATTCCCCGTAATTCGTGGTTTAATTTTTCCAGATCTTTTTCTAGTTCTAGAAGCAAGTCGTTCATTGGTAATTCCTTGTCTCGAACTAGTTTCAAAACTTTAGCGAGGCTTTGCAGAGGGCCATTATGAATTTTTGCAAATGTGCGTTCAATAATAGCTTGTCTGGTTCTAATTCCAGAACGCAAAGCTTGCTCGTATTGATATAAAGCTGTGATTTCCATACCGTTTAAAGCTAAAACAAGGAATGCCGGTATTAGCGGCACCCACCAACCCCAAGTCAGGAGTAAATAACTAAATACCAGCAGGCTACAACTAGCAATGCCAACAAATAATAGACTGGTTAGAGGCGATTTTGTCAGCCTAGCAATGGCAATTCCCACCAAACCCCAAGCCAAAATCCAGATATATTCCCATGCATCTTGCCAAGTATTTAAGAGTGGTCTAGAATCAAGCACGGCACTGAGAATTTGACTAACAGCATGTGCTTGAATTTCTACTCCATAAACTCGCCCTGGTGCAGATTCGATAGATTCAATGGCTGAAGTAGGGATAAAGTCTTTACGACTAGGGGAAGTTATGCCAATAATGACTATGCGATCGCGTATCCAGTCAGGATTAAATTTATCGCTTTTGAGATCATACAAAGATAAAGTTCTAAATTGTTCTCGACCACTGCGAAAATTCAGTAGTACCTGAACTCCACCTGCATCAGTTCGGACATATCCCCCGGAATTAGTCAAAAACCTGGGTATTTCAGTCTGACCGAATCTGATAGCAGCGCGATCGCTAATACCGTTTTCTATACTAATACCTTGATTACCTAAATATAATGCTGCCAGACTTAGAGATAAAGATAACTTGTAACCTTTACTTGTGGGTGTACTTAACAAGCTACGCCTTAATTTGCCATCGCTATCCGTAATTTGATCGGCAAAACCAACCTGTTCAGGTGGTAATCCTGGTGGTGGAGGGATTTCATCAGGTAATACTTTTTCAATACCAATTACATTTTTGAATCTTTGAAAAACCCTCAGCAATTCTGGATGACCAGGATTAACTGGAAAATCTCTATAAATATCAAGACCAATAGCTCTTGGTTGATAACTCTGCAATTTCAACAGCAACTGTGCCAAGTCATAATCTGATAGAGGAAAATCTGCGTGACTGCTGATATCATCTTCATTAATCCCCAAAATTACAATTCGTTCATCTCTAGGTTCATGGGGGCGTAGTCGGAGAAAATTATCAAAAGCCATCCACTCTAAAGATTGCATTAAACCAGCCAGACGAGCAATCATCACTAGTACAATCACTGCAATACCTGGTAATGCGCCTACACGCCATATAGCAATTTCCTCTTTAATTGTTCTCCAACGTTCAGGCTTCATAAATGTCCACCTTCACTTTTTGCTGTTAATTAGCCTTGAACTATCAGCCATTAATCATTAACTGAGAACTTATGCAATTAACACACTAAGACCAAAGTGATGATTGTGAATAGTCAATAGTTGGAAATCAAGCTATTTTTAGTCTTTTGACTATTGCTTATACCAACATGATGACTGCAAAAATTGTGTCATTTTTATCAAATATCAATCAATTAATCCTTCTTCTCTAGCCCTGATTTCAGTTTGAATTCGGATATTTTTACCCTCTTCAGGATAAACACTTAAAGCATCTTGTAGCTTACTCCAGTAATGACGCACCATCCGTTCAGACATACACATACGTTCAGCAATTGCTTTATCTTGCAATCCTTCCTCAAATGCTAAAGTCAGCACCCTAAGCCACTCTGGTTTAACTTCTAATACAGAATGTATTCCTTTAATATCTTTTGTATGAGTTAAGCCCTGTAATGCCCAATCAACCCTGGTCAACATTTCCTGAGTCGAGAGGCTTTTATCCGCGACTGTAAAGCCTCCTTTGTGACTATCAATATCAGGCCTAACCCTGACCAGCGTTCTCACATTAGCACTTTGGACAACAATATTTAAGTTGGGATAGTTTTTCATCAGAGTTCTGAGAAGTTGAAGCCCTATATCAGGTCTAGCTGTCATTCCCAAGTTATCTGGTATAGAAAGATCCATCACCACCAAATCTAGCTGTGAGGTAGTAATTTGTAATAGAGCGTTCTTAGCATTGACTGCAATCATGAATTCAGCGTCAGGGTATTGCTTTTGCAACACATTAGCAGTTCCAGCTAAAACTGATTCATGGTCATCAATTACTAGAATTTTTAGCAGTGCTTTCTCTGTGAAAGTTTGTTTCATAACTCACAACCTACAGATGAAGTAGGTAACTATATAACTGTTTATTTTGAAATCAATCCATACATATTTTGGGATATACAGCACTTACGTAAGTATAAGAGATTTTTCTATGAAGCTGTCAAAATTCAAAAGCTGAGTCGGAGACTGCTAAGGCTCCGGTCAATAGTCTAAAAAACCTTGTTTTTGACCATGAACTGTTGAATTTTCACAACCTTCACGCTTGTTTCATTGTGCCAGTTGGGTAATTACTTATATAATTATATTGGTGATTATATATTTATGACAAAATTATTACGTGTTTTTAATCGAAAATCATTAAGAGCCACATTTAAGGCAGACTGCAAGCAATACCGCAAGAAATCTTACCAATAAAAGTAACAAGTAATACTCAGGTTCTGTTTACGGCAAAAGCATGTTCCCGAAGTTAAGAATCGAAAACTTTCGCAAAGAGATTTTAATTCTCTTAAAGAAGAATAAAAAATGACTGTGGATAGATCAGGGTATGTAATTTGTACCATTAGCTGACCGATATTTTTCTGTTGTTTTAAACTGATAAAAATTGATGTAGAAACTGAAACATTGGACAAAGTTAATATTAGTAATTCTTCTAAAGCTCTTAAAACTAACAAACTCCGTTCAGCTGGCTCATATCGCCAGTAGGGTGGTATGTCGAAGTGGAAATACAGCTGAGAATTTGATGTTAACCACGGTTCTAATAGGCACTCAATAGCCAAAGGTAGGCTATCTTGAATATATGCCGGAAATAAGCGATCGCTCAATTGCACGAGAGCGTGATGAAAATTATCAGCTTGTTTGAGGTATTCTTGGGTTTTGTTGGTTGTTAAATTCAGGTTGTCTTGCGCTAATAAATCTAAGCTGCGACGGATGGTAAAGGATTCTTGTAATAAGCCGTCACGAATTTTTTTGGCTTCTAGAAATAGTTTGAAAGACTGTCTAGAAAACCACCATTGTAATGCTTGTTGAATTCTATAATAGGTTTTCACAAACATTATCAATGTCACTACATAGATAATTATTAGTAGATTTTGCGTGTTAAATGTCATAAACACATACTTCTCTCCTTATATAGCTGTCGCCCTTAGTGTTAGGACATCAACAGATGATAAAACCTAGACACAAAAAGACTTTTCACCCAGTCCCCAGTCCCTAGTCCCCAGTCCCCAGCTATAAATCAGTAATTAACCTAGCCTTTCTCAACATAAATTGCAGTGCTGTCTCTTCTTTAGAAATAATGTCAGCTTTGGCTTCCATTCCAGATTGGATATGACACTGGCGATCGCCATTGCCAAATATGGTTTTTTCAGGTTGAATGCTTGCTTCAAAGTAGCTATTTGCAGGGGTTGCAGAACCTGGTATGGGAATTTCTGCATTGTTATTTTTAGACGTAATTGTATCAGGAGAAACAGCCGTGACTACACCTTTGAGAGTGCCATAATCAGGATAAGGACAAGCATCAATTCGCAATTGTACTTTTTGACCAACTGCGACATTTTTAATTTCCTGAGTAGGAATAACAGCTTTAATAACTAAAGGAGCATTATTGGGAGCAATTTCAGCAATAGCTTCACTAGCACGCAGCACTTGACCAGGGTTACGTAAATTCAGCTTGAGAATAATACCATTAGTACTTGCTCGGAGAATAGTATCTTGTAATTGATTATTTACTTGTAGAAGTTCTTTATGAGATTGTCCTAGTTGGTTTTGCATTTCCACTTGGCGCTGAATTAAAGCTTGTTTTTCCTTTTTGAGGATAGCGATGCTGGCTTCGCCTCTAGCAGTTTCTTGAGCAATGCGTTCTTGAGCGATCGCGACTGTGGCGGTGGTAGGATTAACAGCAGCTTTAGCTGCTTGCACTTTCGCTTTGGCAATATCAACAGCTTTTGTTTCAGCTGCAAGTATGGCTTTAGTCTGCACAACAACTAGCTTTTTCTGCTCAAATTCGCGCCTACCAATTGCGCCAACCTGCGCCAACTGTTCATAGCGATCGCGATCCACCTCAGCAAAACTTAAATCAGCTTGAGCTTTTTGCAAGTCTGCTTCAGCTTTTTCTAAACTTGCTTGCGCTGCTACTAATTCGCTGCTGGTGGTAATTTGTCGCTCTTGATATTCCCGTTGATTGCGTGCTAAATCTGCTGAAGCAGAAGCCACAGTTCGTTCTGCTACTGTTGCTTCTGCGATAATTTGAGTATTTAAAGCTCTAATTTGAGCATAAATTTGAACTATTTGCAACCTAATTTGTTGAATATTATCTTGTAATTGACTCTTTTTGATTTGCAATTGTTCGTCATCGAGGCGAGCAATCACATCTCCCTGTTTGACTAGCTGATTTTCTTTCACCAAAATACTTTTAACAGTTCCTTCAATTTTCGGTTGTACTAACCGAATTTCTCCTGTAGGACGCACAGCAGCAGCAGCTTTCACCGTCACATTATATTTTACCCATGAGGAGAGACTAATCCCAGCACCAAGACTTACAACCAGAAAAGTTCCTGCTAAAGATGTCCAACGACTCACAGGAGGGAGAAACTCTTCATTTTGCTCTAATGGCAGAAGTTTTTTACTATATGTGTAGAGCATAATTAATTAAATAAATTTGGATAATTAAGGATTAAAAAAATCTAAATGCTCTCCAGATTGAGAGCGCAAATCTTCCAAATAGCCTTGAGTTTTTAACTTGCCTTGATCTAGTAAAACTATCCAATCAGCACGATTAACTACCTTGGGGCGGTGAGTAATCAAAATTGTGGTTTTACCTTGGCGGTGTTTAAACAATTTATCTAAAACTTGCGCCTCACTTACCGGGTCAAGTCCGCCAGTAGATTCATCTAAAATCAGAATTGGTGGATCTGTGACAATAGCTCTTGCTATTGCTAATCTTTGACGTTGCCCACCAGAAATATTTGCACCAAATTCCCCTAAAATAGTTTGATATTTATCAGGTAGCTTACTAATAAATTCATCAGCTTCTGCTACTTGACAAGCTCTGACAATCTGTTCAAACGTCACATGGGGAGCGCCTAAGCGGAAGTTTTCCACAATCGACCGACTCCAAAAATGAGGCTCTTGGGGAACAAGTACTACTTGTTGTCGCAGACATTCAAGAGTTAAGTCTTGGAGGTTATACAGTCCAATACGAATATTGCCAGATTGCAGTGGATATAACCCAGCAATTAGTTTAGCTAAAGTGCTTTTACCACAACCAGATTTACCAATTAGTGCAATAACTTTACCACCAGGAATTGTTAAAGAAAAGTCATCTATTAAATCTAGGCGACCAGCATAATGAAAATTAACATTTGTACAAATAATGTCAGCATCCCCTGCAATCTTTGCATAAGGTTTTATCTCGTCGCCCTCATTTTCTGAAGTGGCATCTATCACTTCTGTGAGACGTTGTGTAGCAGTTTTGGCGCGAGTAAATTCTTCAACAAAGCTGATTAAAGTAGCAAATAAGCCCAGAAAATTAGCATTCATGGAGTTAAAGGCAAATAGTTGCCCGATACTCAGATTTTCTGCTGGGTTAATTACCAAATTGCCACCAAACCAAAGCAAAATAACGCCACCAATTCCTGAAATTAAGCCAGAAAAAGTATTATTAATAATTCCAATTTGAATTGTCCGGTATGTGAGGTTAGCAAGACGACCAAATCGGCTTTGTAACTCGTCCCAAAATTGCAACCCAGATGTGGTAGTTTTGAGAGTTAGTGCGCCTTTAAAAGTTTCTACTAAAACCCCTTGTGTTTCTGCTTCTTGAACTAAAAGTTCACGAGTTTTTTGTTGTAAAGTTGGCTGAAAGACTACTGTCGATAAGCTCATCACTATACCGATGAATATAGCTACTAGCGTCAGTTTCCAACTATAAAAAACCATGAATCCAAAAGAAATTAAAGCAATAAAAAATTGGCTAGGTAAACTGACAACAACTTGAGCAACTAAATGATTAATCTGGTCAATATCTTGCAGACGGCTAACAATTTCACCACTGCGACGGGCTTCGTAGTATGACAGAGGTAATCGCAGAATTTGCCGCCCAAATTCTAGCACTAACCCCAATTGTAGACGTTGTGCAAAGTGAGCAATTAAGTTAGACTGGACAAACGACAGACTACGAGAAATAAAATTCATCACTACCACAGCGATCGCTACAGTAGTCAGTAACTTTGTATCACCTCTAACCAGCACATCATCAGTCAAAATTTGCATCAAAAAAGGAGAAGCTAAAGATAGCAATCCCAACATCAAGTTAAGAGGTAAAGCTTGAGCTAAAATAGCGCGATAAATCCAGACGCGCTGAAAAAAACGCCAAAATCCACCTATTTTTTCATTTTCTTGAGCAAAAAACTTGATTGGATCAGGCTCTAGTAAAAGCATTAACCAATCAGACCAACCTTCAGCGATCTCTTTTTTAGAAAGATAACGCATACCTACAGCCGGATCAGCAACTAAACATTTTCGACCCTTTCTACCGTATAAAACAACCCAGTGGTTGCCTTTCCAGTGAATAATTGCAGGTAGCGGTGCTTCGTTCATCTGGTTTAGCAATTCTGGTGAAGTTTTCACTGGACGAGCATTAAAACCAAGTGTTTCTGCACCTCTTTTTAGCCCTAACAAAGTAGTGCCAAATTGCCCAGTACCAACAGCTTCACGAATGCGACTCAGAGTAAAAGTACGACCATAATATTTAGAAACAGCAGCAAGGCAAGCAGCCCCACAGTCTTCTTCACTATGCTGTTTAACAAATTGGTATTTCATAAATAAATTACCCTAACTCATGACAAAATGATCCTAATAATATTGTCAATTTTTAGGAAATTTTTGCAATTACTAAAAACTCTGAATTCAGAGCCTATCAAAAGTTAAAATTTTTGCTGTTTAATCAATCTAGAAGAGATATAATACTAAATAACATATCGAATAAACTAGATCTCCTACCTGACCTACGCCCGCGTCCTCTACCACCTAGACTCAACCCAAAAGTAATTTGTGAAAACCTATATCCAGTTTGTTGAATAGAAGAAATACTACCATTACTACCAGATACATTAATTGCACTATTGGCAAAAGTTTCTATATCTGTTTTTTGGAAGAACAAATTGTTAATAGATAATCCTGAATAACGGGAACGTCCACCAGATATAGCTTCTTGTTGTTGTTCGGATACATCAATAAATAATTCA
The DNA here is from genome assembly GCA_017164015.1 of Nostoc sp. UHCC 0702. Taxonomy (GTDB): domain Bacteria; phylum Cyanobacteriota; class Cyanobacteriia; order Cyanobacteriales; family Nostocaceae; genus Amazonocrinis. The sequence goes on along the minus strand of CP071065.1, from coordinate 4,710,570 downwards.
TCAATTTCCGGTTTGATAGGGCTAGACATATTTTTTAGCCTTGAAAAAGTGAAGTTACAATGTTATATCAACAATGAACATGGCACAATAATTAAAAAAAAGCAGTTAGCTATCAGCAATTTATGGAAACATCATTAATTTTGTATCCATTAGAATTTAATATATAGCTGATTGCTAACTGCCATCAAAACAAAAATCTAGGGTTAGATAGGGGAGCGCTAATTACTCCCCTTCCTCACGCGTTGAGAGATGATCATACTCATCGCGATTTATTGCATAAACTAGGCAACTATTGCGTTAAAGGAAGAAGCTGTTTGAATAGCTTCTTGAATTGTTTTTTGCACACCACCAGCGAATAAAATGCTACCGCCAAGACCAGAACTACTACCTACTGGGCTAATAGTTTCAGTTTGTTGGAACGCTTTAGCATATAGGGTGCTAAAGTCTAGAGTCGCTACACCACCTGCTACAACTTCTTGTTGTTCAGCAGATAAATCGATAAATAGTTCGTGTAACATAGTTAAAAACTCCTTGATTGGACTTGAGTAATCTCGATAATTGGAATACTGAATTCAAACATCAGTTGACTTCAAACGAGTAAAGAAAGTAACCCTTTGATTAGCATCCAGGTTATTCAATACTATTGAAAAGCGTTAGCCAACTAATGCTGAAAATAGAGAAGATGTTTGGAGAGCTTCTTGGATTGTCTTTTGGATACCACCAGACACTATGGTGCTACCATCAGGGCCTGAAGAAGCTGCAACTGGCCCAATAGTTTCAGAGAGTTGGTAGATGCGGCTATATAATGTTGACAAGGTAAGACCTTCTACGCCACCAGCTACGATTTCTTGTTGCTCTTCGGTTACATCGATAAACAAGTTGTGAGACATAGTTTTAAACCTCTAATTTTGAGTTGATTTTGCTTTTAGCGATCTGGTTGATTGCCTTTGTTTGGTGTCTCAACCCCTCGCTTAATTAATACGATAAGTGAAAGCACCGAGGTTAGTCATTTACACTTTCAGTAAACTTACTTACCAGATTTAGAAAACTAGATTTCACAATTACGCCGCTACCATTACCGAAAAATACATAGACAGAGCAATTGCCCTGGAACTACTGATTTCTAGCAGGGGTGCAGGGGAGAAGGGGTGCAGGGGAGAAGGGGTGCAGGGGAGAAGGAGTGCAGGGGAGAAGGGGTGCAGGGGAGAAGGGGTGCAGGGGTGCTTTGGATTTGTACCAGCCTGAGTAGCACCGCAAATCTCTGACGGTGCCGTACTCTCGCCGATACACAACGCCACTTGCACGAGAGCGCGGCGGCACTTCTTTCATATAAGTTCGGCTAATTACTTACGATATAGTCGGTTTGCCTGGTAATGGGTAATGGGTAATAGTAAAAACCAATTACCAATTACCCTTCGGGTGACGCTCGCAAGCTCGCTAACGCCAGATGCTCCACTTGGGGAAACCCCAAGACCGCGCTGGCTCACCAATTCCCAATACTTCGGCTTCGCTCAGTACAAGTTCCCAATTACCGACCTCCACAGATATCATAAGTGTTTAAACGGACATAATATCAATTCTGGCGACCGAACGGAGTGCCTTGGAAACCCGCGCAACGCACTGGCTCCCCTACTCCCCTGCTCCCCTGCTCCCCTGCTCCCCTGCTCCCCTGCTCCCCTGCTCCCCTGCTCCCCACTACCTGTGTTTCTTAAGATTTACCCTGCTTGATGGGAATTTCGATAGTGAATTGAGTTCCTTGTCCTGGTGCAGATTTGCACTTGAGTTGACCCCGGTGCTTTTCAACAATAGTTTGGTAGCAAATCGATAATCCTAGACCAGTACCAGAACCAACTGGTTTAGTTGTAAAGAAAGGATCGAAGACTCGGTGACGAACTTCTTCTGTCATACCAGGGCCATTGTCTGTGATTTGAATTGCCACACGGTCAAAATCTAACTGTTCGGTACGAATATGAATGGCTGGTAAGTCAGCGATCGCTTGCACAACTTTACCATTTTTTTGCTCTAACTTGTGTGCAACATAGCTCTTTTCATACTCTTGATCGATGGCATCAATGGCGTTTGTCAAAATATTGATAAAAACTTGATTCAGTTGCCCAGGATAGCACTCAAGCTTTGGTAATTGAATGTAGTCTTTATAGACTTCAATTTTCGGTCGTCCTGCCTTTTCTTTGAAGCGATGCTGCAAAATTAGCAACGTACTGTCGATGCCTTCATGAATATCTACCTTTTTCATCTCCGCTTCATCCAGGCGCGAGAAGTTACGCAGCGACAGCACAATCTGGCGGATGCGATTTGCTCCAATTTTCATGGATTCTAAGGTTTTTGGCAGGTCTTCTTTCAAGAATTCTAAATCAATGGCTTCTTGTCTAGCTAGAATTCCCGGTAGGGGATGAGGATAGTTTTGTTCGTAATCCTCTACTAGCTGTAGCAAATCTTGAAGGTAGTTAGTTGTGTGAACAAGGTTGCCATTAATAAAATTAACTGGGTTGTTAATTTCGTGAGCTATGCCAGCTACCAATTGTCCCAAACTGGACATTTTTTCTGTTTGAATTAGTTGAGTTTGGGTTTGCTGTAATTGTTGCAAAGCTTGTTGCAAATGCTGATTTTTTTCCTGAAGTTCTAGTGTTCTTTCCTGGACTTTATGTTCGAGATTTCTGCTGTAATCTTCTAATCTTTCTTTTGCTTGTTGGAGTTTTTTATTAGCTGTTTCCAGATTGGCATACAGTAAAGCATTTTTCAGAGAGATGGCCATTTGAGATGAAAGCAGTCCTAAAATTTCGAGTCTTTGGGAAGTAAAGGCATCGGTGGTGAGATTGTTTTCTAAGTAAATAATGCCAATTAATTGACCTTGATTAATTAGAGGAATGCACAGAACTGACTTTGGTTTGGTTCTAGCAATATAACTGTCTTTAGTAAATCTTCCTTCCTCAAAAGCATGATTTAAAACAATATTTTCCTTGGTTCGTGCCACGTAATTAATTAAAGAAGTGGGAAGGTAGTATGCTGTATTTTCCAAAGGAATAGATGAACATAAAGTGAATTCATTTTGTTCAACAGAACCCTTGGCTTCAATTAATAATTTTCCTTCTTTTTCTACAAGTAAGTAGCTGGTTTGTGCGCCAGCATTTTCCATGACAATTCTGAGTAACTTTTCTAGCAAGCGACTAAAGACGATTTCGCCTGTTAGAGCTTGCGATGCTTTCATAATGGTGGCGAAATCCAATGCACTGGAGGCAATCCCACTAGTCAAGGTTGTCGTCTGAGTTGATTCTTTGTCTGAAGTTTCTCGTTTATGAATTTGGGAGAAAACTGTTGGATAGTTTAATTCTAAATCTTTGACTTTTGCTGTTGCTCCCCAACGAATATAGGTGTAGTAAGCCTCAATTAAATAAGTTTGACCAACTTTCTCTCGACCAAGGGAAAAGTAAAACTCTGCTGCTAGTTCGTTGGCAATAGCTTCATCTTGAGTGTATCCTTCCTCCTTGGCTTTGGCGATCGCGCGATCGTAAAGTTCCATTGCTGTAACGATGTCTCCCAAGACTCGCGCTTTTTCTGCTGCTACAAGTTCATACTTATGCTGAAAGTTGCAAGGAGCGCGGAGGGCCCATTGCTGCATCTTTTGCTGATGTTCTTCAACTAAAGCTAGGTACTGTTGTTGTTCGCTCGTTTGTGCTTGAGAATACAAACCGAGAACAGCCAAGGAATAAAAGAAGGTATAGTTACCAAAAATCACCACCCATCCCATAACAGGTGTAATGTGTTCTGCTGCCAATTTCGCGTTTGCAACTGCTTGGGCACAGTCTTTCAACAGATACATTAAAATTGTTTTGGCATTGTAGGTGAGAAACAGCAAAATCGGATTGTTTGCTGCTAAATAAGCAGGTAAGCTTTGGGATTCATCAAAACTTTCACCAATCAGTTGGTACTTATTTTCAGCTTTTCCTAACAGATTTAAAGCAACTTGTCGCAAAATACTCACATTGTCAATAGAATATTCTTGCTTCATTTTGAGCAAGAGTTCTAAGTATTGTGTTTGCTGCTGTTCAACCTTTTCCAACTCCTCTCCTGACCAAAATAAATGGCAGCAGTAGTTAACTATACAATACCCAGAAAACTCGATATCGCCTGTTTCTAGTCCGCTGTACACTCCTTCTATCAATGGATTTAGAGATGTTTTTAGATGCTCTTTCCAAGGACGAATAAAAAGATTGAATAGGTTATATACCTTACATTTGAGTTCTCTAGCATTAAATTTATCTAATAGCTTTAATGCCAATTGACCAGACAAGTATCCTGCATCTGTATTCCCCATAAATGCAGATAAAAGCATACCGTATAAAGCACATGCAAAAGCTGCTAGCCCTGAATAGCCATGTTCGATACACAAGTTAATTTGCGTCAATATAATTAGGGGAAACATATCAGGTTTAGCAAAGGTAGAGGCAGCTGTAACACTGATTAAAAGACGCAAAGTTGCTAGTTTGTAAGGGTCGGTCATCACAGGAATATCTTCTAAGTCTGCCAGATTTGGCAGATTAGCTACCAACTGCATGTCATTGGGGATAGTTTCCCAGGAAACACCAAGCATTGCCAGTGCAGAAAGTCCAGTATCCATTGCTGCACTCATTTGGCTTTGAGCAAAATAAAACTGAATTTGCAACTCGTACACCTTCACTTTGTCGAGGAGGTTCGTTGCATGTTGCAATGTGACTTCAGTTAAGATGGCTGACCCTTGAAAATTGGTATTTAAGTACTCTGCTTCTGCTGCTTCTACGTGGAGGTTGAGGGTTAGGTCATAGTGAGTTTGCCAACTATCAGGTGTTAGCAGTCCCAATCCTACCGTTAAGTATCTCACTGCTGGTTCGTAAGCTGTTGCGGCTTTAGCTTTGCGACCTGCAATCAAATTGAGGTGAGCTAGATCGTCTTTTTGTGCGCGATCGCTAATCAGTTCCACCCCAATATTAAGCTGGTTTACGATATCGAAGATATTGTCTTCAACTTTTGCTGTCGGGGTATTTTTGAGCAGCAGTTGACCAACTTTCAGGTGAGTTTCTTTTTTCTGCTCCTCTGGAATCAGGGAATAAGCAGCTTGCTGCACTCGGTCGTGTAAAAATTTATAGGAAATGATTAGTGCTTCCCGGTCTGTATTTAGTTGTGCAAAGCTATCAAGGTTTTGTAACTCATCATCTGCTGCTAAAGGAATTTTATAAGCATTGCTCAGGGGTAAAATTAAACCTGATTGCAGAGCTATCCACAGTTCTGTAGCTGTTTTTGATTGAGATTTTTCGCGGACAATTGCCAGAACGTCTAAATTAAAAGAGTTGCCAATACAAGCAGCTAACTTCAGAACTTGCTGCGTTTCCGGTGGCAGTTTTTGAATATTTCTAGCAACGAGTTCGACAACATTATAATCGGTGATACCGATGGTTTGAATTTTCGCAATATCCCACTGCCAACTGTCAGAATTAAAGTCAAAATTTAATAGTTTGTCTGCGTGCAGAGTTTGGAGTAATTGAGTCAAGAAGAAAGGATTACCTTGGGTTTTATGGAACAGTAGTTCAGCAAGAGGTTGTGATTCTTCTTTTTGTTTTAAGGTATCCGCTACGATTTGACAAACGTGTTCAACTTCTAAAGCTTGTAGAGCGATCGCGTTAACAGTTGCACCCGTTTTTTGAATTTCCTCCAAAGTCACCATCAAAGGATGGGTAGCGCTGACTTCGTTATCTCGATAAGCTCCGATTAGCAATAGATGTTTGCTATCAGGGTCTGTCATCATCAGCTCAATTAATTTGAGAGATGCTGAATCTGACCACTGTAAGTCATCTAGAAACAGAACCAGCGGGTGTTCGGGTTGAGTGAAGACTTGAATAAACTTTTGAAAGACCCGATTGAAACGGTTTTGAGATTCGGCTGGCCCTAATTGAGGCAGATCTGGTTGTTGACCGATAATTAGTTCAACTTCGGGGATGACTTCAACAATTGCCTGACCGTTAGCACCCAAAGCTTCTAAAAGTTTTTGTTGCCAAACAGCTATACTTTCTTGGCTTTCTGTGAGTAGTTGCCTAATTAAATCTTGAAAGGCGTTGACTACGGAACTATAAGGAATATTTCGTTTAAACTGATCGAACTTACCAGCAATAAAATAACCGCGTGCTTTCACAATCGGTTTGTGAACTTCATTAACTAAAGCCGACTTACCAATCCCTGAATAACCTGTCACCAGCATCATTTCTGTTGAGCCAGAATTTGCGGGATTTTCTGACACCGCTGCAACGCGAAGGAAAGCCTCGATGAGTGTGGTAACTTCGGTTTCACGACCGTAAAGTTTTTGAGGAATTTGTAGTTGACTGGAACGGTCTTGTTCGCCCAAGATAAAGTTTTCTATCTCACCTGTGGTCTGAAGCTGGATAAGACAAGTTTTTAAATCAGCTTCCAGACCAACAGCACTTTGATATCTATCTTCTGCCGTCTTGGCTAACAACTTCAGAATGATGTTACAAATGGCTTGAGGAATTTTAGGATTTAGTTCGCTTGGGGGTAGGGGTTGTTTGGCAATATGACTGTGAACTAACTCCATTGGGTCAGTCGTTGCAAAAGGTAGTTTACCCGTGAGGATTTCATAAAAAGTTACACCCAAAGAGTAGAAATCTGTGCGATAGTCAATGGAACGATTCATCCGCCCGGTTTGTTCCGGCGACATATAAGCAAGTGTACCTTGGATAAATTTTGGATTGCTAAAGCTGGGATTCTCTTTTGATAAGCGCGAAGCAATGCTGAAGTCAGTAATTTTGACTTGCAAAGTTTCTGGATTGATAATCAGATTTTGGCTTTTAATATCTTTATGGATAATGTGATTTTCGTGTAACCCGAACAGTGTATTTGCTAGCTGAATCGCAATTTTGAGAAAGGAAACAATATCAACAGGATTGTGATCAATAAATTGCTTGAGAGATTGACCGCCAAAATCTTCCAAAACTAGAACAAGACTGTTGCGGTAGTTCTCTAGTCTGTATGGTTGAACAATCCCGGCTATTTTGAGTTGGTTTGAAATCTCGTATTCGTGCCGCAGTTGAGTGATTTCTTCTAAAGTGGGACACTCAGCGCGGAGAGTTTTGAGAATAACTGCTTTGCCGTCTTTTTCTCTCAATGCCCGATAAATAAGGGTTCTTAAATCTTCATAAACTGTTTCTATAACTTTGTATTCTAAAAGATTAGTCATAACTTTTCTGGTTTTGCTATTGTAACTGACACATTAAAAGGGAATACAACACACGTTTGACTGGAAGAACTCTGGTGAGTCAGGGATTGCTTCCCTTGGTGGTCGTCTCAGGAATGGCGATAGTAATCCTATATATCCTCCTATTAATTTAATATTCCCAAGTCAATTGCTTAATTTAGAAGATTCATGAAAACTATAAATACTGATGTTGTCCGCTCCTGTGGATGAATAAATTATAGTCTTCGTTAATATACAAATCAGGGTTAATTGTTGAAAATCATTAAGAAAAAATACATAGAAAATCGCAATTTCGATAAAATAATGGTAAAGCACCATTGTAGGGACAATTCCTAAATTGCCCCAGAAAGCGTGTGTTTTTACGTAAATTCTATATATACATCTTTATACAGAATTGCTATTAGCGTTATTAGTGATGACTGTTAAAAAGGTAGACATCAGGGAATTGCAAGAAATAAATTATCCCAGTTGAAGTTATTGATTGATGACTGATGGCTGTTGACTGTTGAGTGTTGAGTGTGAACAGTGGGATATTTTTTTTACTTGGAAGTCCCTAAATTCATATCTTGCACCAGTTGCGTTATTAACATTTTTGTAGAGTAGGCACTGCTAATAGTTCACTCAAGCCTTGATTTTTACCTTGTTGGCAGTATCCACCACAGGATTAATTGAGAATGGTGCAAGATATCATATCAAGTTCGGCTAATTACTTACGATATAGTCGGTTTGCTTGGTAATAGGTAATGGGTAATGGGTAATAGGTAATACTCAAAACCAATTACCAATTACCAATTACCAATTACCGACCTCCACAGATATCATAAGTGTTTAAACGGACATGATATCAGCCCCTCACGGGCGCGTTTTTCGCTCCCGCAAAATATCAAAGAAACACCTTCTTTGTTGTCAGCCCTGTTATGACTGGTAATATTTTTTACAAAAAAATCCCAGGCTTCGGCTGAATTTCCCCTTGAGAATTTCTACGGGATTAGGCATAGTAAATGCAATTATTTTTTTAATTGCATTTCCAAGTCTCTCATCAGTTTTTAATCAGGGCTTAAAGACTTTTTAAACCTAACCTTTCCCATTTGACTTATATATAGGGTGGGTACTGCTAACAACCGAAAAATAAGGGTTTGAGCGAATCAGTTGCAGTGCCATCCGAAAAAATTGTCATCATATAACTGGTGCAAGAATTGAGTATCCAAACAATAGTCAAGCGCTGATTGATGTGAGACGATTGCAACTAATACCCATCTACCAGCCAGTCAAAAATATTTGTACTGCCCTTGAAAGTGCTATATATATCAGGAACAAACCCATGTATCAATTTCAGATCATTGCAAACACCCAAATGGGCGAATCCATCGGTATCGTCGGTTCTATTCCCGAATTAGGACTGTGGGACATGACCAAATATGTCCCCCTCCGTACAAATGCTGAGGGCTATCCTTTGTGGTGGACAGAGAAAGAAATCCCTATTCAGCTGTCTTTGGAGTCAGCAGAACCCCAGAGAGTTGAATATAAGTATGTAATTCTTGATGCAAATGGCAACGTGCGATGGGAAGCTATAGGCCCAAACCGCTGGATACCCATCGACCCAGCCGATAAGTCCAGCACTATTGTTGTGGATGATGGGGCATTCGGTTATTTGCAGCCTTATCCGTTCGGATACATTGAGGGGTCTGCTGCCAAGCTATCCCCGCTTCAAGGGTCGCAGAGTCTCAAAATCGTAGTCATTGGTAGTTCCGTTGCATTCGGTTATAAAGCCTGGCTGTTTCAAGGTTGGGTTTGGCTGTTGGCACAGACTTTGCAGTCAAAATATGGACACCAACTTGTCAATGTGTCGGAGTCTGGGACAAATGTAAGTAGCACGATCGCTCGCTTTCCCTCAGTTGTCACGCCAGAACAACCGGATGTAGTGATTATTGCTTTATCTCTAGGCAACGAAGGCTTAGCCCACTGTCCGTCTCACCAACGACGGGCAGTACAGCGGCGGTTTGAAAGTGGCTTGCAGCAGTTGGTAAAAATGACACGGGACATAGGCGCAAGCCCGATTTTAGGCGGGGTCTATCCCAATAACGACTATTCACCCGAACATTACTGGCTGCTCAAAGACACACACAACCGCCTGTTAAATTGGGGCGTTCCAGTACTGGATTGGTTGGCAGTACTGGATAATGGACAAGGACGCTGGAAAGACGGCATATCCTCCGACCCGGCTCACCCCAACACCATCGGTCACCGCCTCATGTATGAAGCCATCAACCTAGATTTGTTCGACATCGACAAAGGCGAATTGGCACAAGAAAAACAACGCTTCCAAAAGCCGAATCAAGTCTCCGTCTACGCTGACAAAGCGGGCTTCCAAGTCTTTGCCAATAACGAAGAGAAGCGTTTGCGGATCAGCAATTCATCACCAAACAGCTACACCATTGCTCCCTACTGGCAGGAACTGCAAACTGCACTGCAAAGTCAGGCAGGATTGATACCAGGGATCTACCTTGCCAAGTATGCACAGCAAGGAACGCTGCCCTTCTTTGCTGTGCAAGAAGATGGAGCGATCGCAACTACAATGGAAATCCCCCCTGGTGCCGACTTAGAATACAGCGCCGCCTTCAATCTGTTTGCGCCGAACAATTCACAACTTTTTTTCTATGACGGGCATCTAGGGATTTTGGAAGCAGATAAGCACCACCTGTGGGTGATTAACGAATCAGATCACGAGTATAATGTACATCCCATGTGGCAGGAGGTACGTAGCGCCCTGAAAGCCATGCCAGCGGGTGTCTATGAAGATCCGCTGCATCCCAACATTCCCTTCCGCACCATGATCATTGCTAAAGACGGGCTGGAAAGCCGGGTGAAAATATCAGCCCAGTCTGCCGTACTGTTGCAATACAAATGTAAATTATCAGACATCAGCCGGGTGGCGATCATCCCCCTAGGCGATCGCTGTGCCGTGCGAATGATGCTGTACAAGATGGAGTATGACGGCCCCGCTTTTCCCTTTGATTTGACGCGTACTACCAATATTGCAGATATCGCCGATATCATCGAAAACCGTTTTTATGACATGTGGAATCCTAGTTACCTGCATTACGATTCATCTAAAGGCAGAATTTACCACAGCAAGTGGGCAGGTCTATCCTTTGCCCATGAAGTGGAGGACACAGATAACGCTGCCTACGATATGTCTCCTGTCTTTGAGAGGATGCGCCAGCGCTACACGGCACGTTCTGAAAGGTTTTGGTACACAGTGGAAAACTGCGACAAGGCGCTTTTTGTCCGCACAGGCATTGCAGATCGCGGTGGCGTGATTGATCTGGTCAACAAACTGGAAAAACAATGTCTTGGGAAGCCATTTCACCTTTTGCTACTTTCTCCCCAGTCATCTGATGAGTTTCTCGACCTTCCTAATGTGCTGCATTACAACGTGGAGTTTAATCCCGATCGCATGTATGAGGACTTGGGGCACTGGATGTACTGCACAGAGGTGATGCGAGGAATTCTAGAATCCCTTGGGGTGTCTAGCAAAAACCTCTTCTGGTGTCCGCCCAAAATACCGAAGGGGTGAGAAATTAGGTAGAGGCGATCGCTCTTTGACCACTTAAGCCCTTGGATATAATGCGGGTTGGCAGTCTAATGGCTAGCTTCACCCGCAGCAGATCAGGTGTATGGGCGTTGTTATACCGCAACTTGCCAATTACGATTGCGATCGCTTAATACTCCAGACCTTACGGAATGAAAACTCTCCTTGCACCTATGTAGTTGTCAATGTAAACCACAATTTCAACCAGACGATCAACGCAACGTTCTCGATAACTTGAGTCAGTTAACACTCGATCAGCATTGCTAATTGTCACCACGGGTAATGAGGTCGGCGTGTTTTCTTCACGCATAACCTGTTCTAGAGAGTCTTCACCTTTCATGCTGCGATTGGCTGTGAGTAAAATCATTTGATTTTCCTGAGCCAGCCTCCACACTACTCTATCGCTGCTATCAATTGACAGTCCTATCGCTTCAAAGGTGACAAAACGAATCGGGACAGAATCCAGCCAACCAAGGCTTGCAAGACTCCCAAGAAGAATTCGTGCATGTCCCTTGAGGTTGTGATCGACTAAAAAAATCATGGCTGGGGCTGATGCCGTGCCTTCGATGCCTGAAGTTTTTTCCAGGCGGCTTCCAGACCAGGTGGTGGTGGTAGGGTGGCAATTCGGGCAACCCGCTCACGATTTTGTTCTTCGTAATACTGCCGAAGTTCCTCAGCTTCCTTAAGAACAACTTGGTACTCGGCTTCAACTTCAGCCCGATGTGACTCTATGTAGGAGAGTGCAGCATCAATTTGTTCTTCTGTCAAGTCAAACAAAGAGCGAATAAATTTAGCAGGGTACTGGGCAGTTACATAGTCCATCACGTCGTAGAGGGTGATGCGCGTTCCCGCTATTGTCAGTCCGCGTTCTGTACGGATGATGGCTGTTTGTCCATTTGATGCCAAAGTCATATTCACTAGCTTCTGTGAAACTAATTCTATAATATATGTATGCAAAAGCCTCTTCTGGTGTCCGCCCAGAATCCTACAGGATGCCCCAAAAGGATGAGAAATCAGTTAGTAAAAAGCGATCGCTCTTTGACCACTCAAGTCCTTTGATATCATGCGGGTTAGCAGTCTAACGGCTAGCTTCACCCGCAGCAGATAAGCATAACATACAGCTAATATCATGTTGAATTGATTGCTTATTATAGCTAGGGACTGGGGACACTTCGACAAGCTCAGTGCATCGCTGGGTGAAAAGTCTTTTTGTGTCTAAGTTGTATCATCTGTTGATGTCCCAACCACCAAGGCTTGTGCTATAAAACCGAAGAACCCCACCCCACCAAAGCTACGCTTTGTTTCCCCTCCCCGTGGACGGGGAGGGGATTAAGGGGTGGGGTGCAATGACTGTGGGAATAACTAGTTAATCGGACTTGATAACATTGCTATACCCATGCAAAAACCTGCGTTGCTGATTTAAGAAGAATATGCTCGAAATAGCTCAACCACCGTCGGCTTAGTCACTTTGCCCATAGCATTGCGGGGTAATTCTTCAACTAACAAAATTTGGGTTGGTACTTTATAAACTGCTAATAGCTCTTTTGCCCAACTCCGGAAAGATTCTAATGTTAAACTGCGTTCTGGTTGCAAGACTAAAGCAGCACAAACCCGTTCACCCCACTCGGCATCAGCAACTCCAACCACTGCACATTCAGTAATATCTGGATGGGTTCTTAACACTTCTTCAATTTCCAAAGCTGAAACTTTATACCCTCCGGTTTTGATGATATCTACGCTCATTCTGCCTAAAATGCGGTAGTTGCCGTTTTCCACAACGGCGAGATCACCAGTACAAAACCAGCCATCCCGAAAAGCTTTTGCGGTTGCTTGGGGGTTTTGCCAATACTCTAAAAATACTGTGGGGCCTTTAACTTGGATTTCTCCTGGTGTCCCTGGTGGGACTAACTCTCCGTTGTCATCGACTAATCTAACTTCTACCTTTGGCAAAGGCTGACCGACATATCCTGCTGACCGTTGACCGTGTAAAGGATTTGATAGCGCCATACCAATTTCAGTCATTCCGTAGCGTTCAAGTAGAAAATGACTGCTGATAGTCTGCCACTTTTCCAACACTTGAACTGGTAAAGCTGCTGAACCAGAAACCATCAGGCGCATTTTGGCACAACCTGCGGACATGCTTTTTTGGGAATCGCTAGAAGCAGCTGACCAAGCAGCAATCAACTTGACATAGATTGTCGGTACTGCCATAAATAAAGTTAAGTTACCCTGAGAAATTCGCTGCCATACGATTTCGGCATCAAACTTGCTTAACATATGGCACTCTGCGCCAGCCCATAAAGCACAGGTGAGGACGTTGATAATGCCATGAATGTGATGTAGTGGTAGTACATGTAAAATGCGTTCGCGCAGCGTCTCCGCAGGAGAATCGCTTGATGTCCATTCCCAAGCGGTGATTAAGCTAGTAACTTGGGCTTGAATATTCTCATGGGTTGTAACTACACCCTTGGGTTTACCTGTTGTACCGCTGGTGTAGAGAATTAACGCGCGTCTGGTGATATCTACTTCTGGTAGGCGGCTAATATTAGTTGGCAGGATATCTGAGGTGAGGATAAATCGCAAATTTTTTTCAGAGGCGATCGCCCCCAGTATACCCTCAAAATTAGGATGGGCAACGATAATCGATGCTGCTGAATTTGTAATCACATACTCTAATTCTGGGCGTGGGTGGGAAATACACAGAGGTACCGCTATACCGCCAGCACGCCAAATCCCCCATTGAGTAGCTACATACTCAAACCCAGGTGGGATGAGAAAAGCAACTCGCTGCTCCTGCAAATCTTCTGTATTCTCAAGAAGACTTGTGGCAATTTCACTGGAGGTGTGGAGCAAATCCCGATAGCTAAATGCTTTGTCAGTTGTAACTATCGCTATTTTCTCGTTGTGTTCTTCAGCACGAGTAATCAATGGGAGATTCACGTTGTTTTGCCGCTTTAGGATTGATTAAGTCTAGTTACACAAAGCATATAGTAATCCCAAATCAGATGTATAGCAAAGTGCTGAATAAAGCTAACAAATACTACTCGAACGTGGGGAGTAGGGAAAGAGTTTTTTGGGTTTTTCACATTTATAGCTGTCGCCAGTAGTGTTAGGACATCAACAGATGATAAAACCTAGACACAAAGCGAAAAGTCGAGCCAGTGCGAACAATCGCGCTTGCGTAGCAAAGCAACTGGCGTCCCAGCGGCGGCTGACGCCGATCTGAACTTTAATAGACAAAGACTTTTCACCCAGCGATGCACTGAAGCTCACCCGAAGTGTCCCCAGCTATACTTATCCCAAACCGCGTATACCAGAGTTAGGGTCATTTGATTTAGAAATTTTAGCGATCGTTGCAGAAGAATCCGAGCAAAGTGTTACAGATACTTTAAAAGAAGCGGTTTTTAGAGGATTAATTGTTGCAATTGAGCAATCCCCAGAATCCCAAAAACAATATTATTTTGCTCATGATCGCAATAAATATTCAATTCATACTAAATTCCTTATAAATTCTGACTTCTGACTCCTGGGTGCTGAATTCTTACGATAAAACAGTTGCACAAAGAATATTTTAAGTAAATCTGTACAATGACTGAGTTGATTTCCTCACTATGGTCGATGTCAGAGGCTGCTGTCGTCAGTTAAATTCTTGAGTTTAAAGGCTTCAATAAATAAAGTTAAACAATTTATGATCTTTCTACCACAGGGACTTGATCCAAGTAATTTTGTTGACTTGAATCTTTATATATTTGCCTAAACTAATTACTTCAAACACATTGAAGTTTGTGATTAACAGGAAAAATTAGTTATTGGAACTTTATTTATGTATGTAGCTGTATGGCCAGGAAATGTATATCCTTTAGGTGCTACTTGGGATGGTAAAGGCACAAACTTTGCTTTGTTTTCGGAGAATGCAACAGGTGTAGAACTTTGTTTATTTGATGCCGATGGTAATGAAAAACGCTTAGCTTTGACAGAAAAAAACAATTTTGTGTGGCACGCTTATCTACCAGGAGTCGGGCCGGGACAACGCTATGGGTTTAGAGTACATGGGTCTTGGGCACCAGAAGTTGGTCATCGCTTTAACCCTAATAAACTATTAATTGATCCCTATGCCAAGGCAATTGATGGTGAAATTAATGATACCTCAGCTATCTTTGGCTACTGTTTCGATACTCCTGAACAAGACTTAGCTTTTTCCGATTCAGATAGTGCCCAAGTTATGCCGAAGTGTATTGTGATCGATGAATCCTTTGATTGGGGAGATGACAAACTGCTACGTAGACCCTGGCACGAAACTATTATTTATGAAACTCACGTTAAAGGCTTTACTAACCTACACCCAGACATTCCAGAAGAATTACGCGGTACTTATGCTGGGCTAGCACATCCAGCTGCAATTCAATATCTGCAACAACTAGGAATCACAGCTGTAGAATTGATGCCTGTGCATCACTTCTTATCTCGTCCAGGATTTTTGGTCAATAAAGGACTCAAAAACTATTGGGGCTACGATTCTATCAATTATTTCACACCATACTCTGGTTATAGCGCTAGTGGAACTCAGGGACAACAAGTAGCTGAGTTCAAGCAGATGGTGAAAGATTTGCACTTTGCTGGAATTGAGGTAATTTTAGATGTTGTCTACAACCACACTGGTGAAGGCAATCATTTAGGGCCGACACTTTCGTTGCGAGGCATTGACAATGCCGTGTATTACCGCTTGGTTAAAGATAATCCCCGCTATTACATGGACTTTACAGGCTGCGGTAATTCTCTGAATGTGCGTCATGCCCAAGTTCTAAAATTAATCATGGATAGTCTGCGCTATTGGGTAATAGAAATGCATGTTGATGGCTTTCGCTTTGATTTGGCTTCAGCATTGGCGCGAGAACTATATGAGGTAGATAATCTCGCAGCTTTCTTTGATATTATTCATCAAGACCCAGTATTAGCAGATGTCAAGCTCATTGCTGAGCCTTGGGACTTGGGAGAGGGAGGCTATCAAGTAGGAAATTTTCCCTTACGCTGGTCTGAATGGAATGGCAGATATCGTGATACTGTGCGAGATTTTTGGCGTGGTGAAGATAATAGTTTGGGACAATTTGCTTACAGTTTTACTGGTAGTCCTGATCTGTATCAAACAAACGGACGCAATCCCAATGCAAGTATTAATTTTATAACTGCTCACGATGGCTTTACCCTTAACGATTTGGTCAGCTACAATCAAAAGCACAACGAGGCTAACAAAGAAGATAACCGCGATGGAGAAAGCCATAACAGGTCTTGGAATTGCGGTGTAGAAGGGGAAACTGATGATTTAGAGGTGATTCGCTTGCGCGATCGCCAGCGACGGAACTTTTTAGCAACTCTAATGCTGTCTCAGGGTATTCCCATGTTGCTGGGAGGGGATGAAATTGGCTGTACTCAGAAGGGCAACAATAATGTATACTGCCAAGACAATGAACTTTCCTGGCGTGACTGGGGTTTACAAAAGTCAAATGCGGAACTCTTAGACTTTACTCGTGAACTGATTAATTTCCGTGATCAACATCCTGTATTCAGACGGCGTAAGTGGTTTCAAGGTCGCCCCATTCACGGTTTTGGGATCAGTGATATCGGTTGGTTCAATGCTGATGGCACTGAGATGACCGAAAAGCAGTGGCTAGTTAGTTATGCCAAAGTAATGGAAATCTTCTTAAATGGCGAGGGGATTGTCACTCCAGGCCCCCGTGGTGAACGTATTATTGATGAAAGTTTTCTGCTATTTTTTAACGCCCACTACGAGATGATTGAGTTTGCCTTACCCAATGTTTTCAAGGATAGAGAATGGGAAATGGTGATTAACACCGATGAACCTCGCTTTGTTAGACCAGGAAAGTTCATTACAGGTAAGCAAACTCTACCAGTTACAGAGCGATCGCTTATAGTCTTACGTCGTTTAATTTAGGGATTTCCAAGAAATAAATTATCCTCATTTGTGGGGTGGGCATCCTGCCCGCCCTAAATAAAAAGGACGGGTGGGGACACCCATCCCACAAGAAAATTTTGGAGATTTTTTTTATTTGGAAGCCCCTGAATCATATCAAGTTCGGCTAATTACTTACGATCTAGTCGGTTTGCTTGGTAATAGGTAATGGGTAATGGGTAATAGGTAATACTCAAAACCAATTACCAATTCCCAATTCCCAATTACCAATTCCCAATTACCAATTACCGACCTCTTTTATCAGTTTGCCTTTACTACGTCGTCCTGGAGTAGAAGAACCCAAGTTCATGCGTAGTAAAACTGTCAAGCGCTTGTCACAACCAGATGGTAGCGTCTTGCAAGTAGAGTTTTTTGGCCCCTCAGATGGGCAACCAATTATCATGTCACACGGTTGGGGCCCTAACAGTACAGTATGGTATTATGCCAAACGATAATTAAGCGATCGCTATCGAGTCATAGTTTGGGATCTGCCAGGGTTGGGAAAATCCTCTAGACCAAAAAACAATGATTACTCCTTGGAAAAATATGCTCGTGATTTAGCAGCTGTTATTGACATTGCTGGGGATAAACCTGTTATTCTGCTAGGACACAGCATGGGTGGAATGATTAATCTGACATTCTGTCGGCTGTTTCCAGAACAATTGAAGCGACGAGTGGCAAGTTTAATTTTAGTCGATACTACTTACACTAATCCAGTCAAAACTTGTATATTTAGCAGTTTGGTACGCAAATTGCAAAAGCCTCTGCTCGAACCTTTGTTATACTTGACTATTTTGCTATCACCCATTTTTTGGTTGATGACTTGGCTTTCCTATTTGAATGGTTTGCTGTATATAGGACTCATATTTGATTTTTGAACAAAACTCAGTACACCTTTATTCCTTCTTCCCAGTCCCCAGTCCCCAGTCCCCAGTCCCTTACCTCTACGAGTGATTCAGAAATCAAATCGGATTGCTATATCAGTGTAGAATTGTCTGGATTCACGGGTACTGAAACACGCGGTCAACTCAATTTTGCAACTTTGTTATCAGCATTAGCTTCCCCTGGTGTTCTGGCTCGTGGCACACTAGCAATGTTCAAGTTCGATGAAACAGAGACATTAGCAAAAATTAACGTACCTGTTTTAGTTGTCTGTGGTGCTTCAGATATAGCTACTAAACCGATTGCCAGCGATCGCATGGTAGCAGAATTACCTTATGCTCAAAAAGTTACCATCAAACCAGGTGGACACATGGCGTTGATGGAGCAAAATCATCAATTTGCCGAAGCTGTTAACGCATTTTGCGCTGACTGCTTATAAAAGGATGTTTCTTAAGTATTGGGCGAATATAAGAGGAACGCTGCGCTAGATTCGCTGATGCCTGGTACGAACATACAGATTTTACGTTACAGTAACATAAAAAATCTCATTTTATCTTGTCTATTTTATAGCAATTATCTAAAAATAATCCTATAAATATCGCCTGATCAATCTTGAAATCAAAACTCAATACATTTAAGATATTTTGTAATAGTCTTAAACAACTATCTAGCTAATCAGCCTGGCGATATAAAAACGGGCTAACAGCAGAACTATTATTAGTTTTTACAGATAGAAAAAATTATGTTGATTTCACAAAATGCTTGGCTCATTCCATTGACCTTAACCATAGTTACTTTCGGGTCAAACATACAACGTGCAACAGCAGAAAGTACTAACAACTATACATTTAATGCTGACTACAATACTTTAGTAAGTATTGATCCGACTTATAAACCAGAGTTAGGTATTATCAGGGCAACCATTACAGGTGAAAGTGTCGAACCTGCCCCTTATGGTTTGAATTACTTTATTAGCAATACTTACGGCAAGCTTGAACCCAGTGACAATCCATTAATCGCCAAATATACCTTTAATTCAGATCCAAGTGTGTTTGGTTTAACAGACGAACCACTACTTTCTGACAGATATTATGGCGGAGCTAATGAGTTATTTGGCAGAGCAAGTGATACTGCTGAAATTAATTTTTTAGAAGAGACTATTAAGGGTGGTGGTACAATAACCATCTTTGGCGGAACAGGCTTATTCAAGAATGCTACAGGCACAATAACTTTTACAGAAGAAGATCAGCTGAATCTGTCGGGAGGTGCTTCTGAAGGTTTAGCGAAACTGACATTTACCTTGCAAACTCCCCGGTCAGTTCCAGAACCAACAGCAACCACAACCTTAATTGGTATAGGTGTAATTGGAGCAGGTTTGATCCTAAACCGATGTCGCCATAAAACTTTGTTGTAATTAACAGAAGAATAGGGAAATCGCTTCTGACATCTCACAAACTACATTAACTACTGCGACTGAAAAAAACAGCCGCAAGCACGATTAAACCTAGAAGCACCAAGGGAACCCAGAGATTAGGCAGATCTGACAAACTCATCACGCAGCTCTTTTGATATTCGTTTCAGGGATAATTCCACAAATAACATCAGGCAATATAGCACTTTTCGTCTCTGCTTTTGTTTGTGGCTTCTGCCATTTTTTACCTATTGTTAGTTGATGCAAACCATTTTGCAATTGATAGTTCAAAATCTAGCGCTCAAAGAAAAGTAATCAATGATATCAAGTTCGGCTAATTACTTACGATATAGTCGGTTTGCCTGGTAATAGGTAATTGGTAATTGGTGAGCCAGCGCGGGGACAGGGGGTTTCCCCCATGAGCGACTGGCGAACCCGAAGGGTGATTGTTTTTTACTATTACCCATTACCCATTACCCATTACCAACCCCCACAGGTATCATAAGTGTTTAAACGGACATGATATGAGTGCTAAAGTTTACTGATATGGGGTAATAAGTAACCCCAGGCATATTAGTTATTAATTTCTCTGGACAAAACTTAATAATTGCCATTGACTACTTCTGTTTGTTCTGCTCATCTAGTGCTTTCTGGATAGCTTGACGACAAAATTCAGGAGGGTCTTCTTGTGCTTTTACCGCTTCTTTCATTTCCTGAGTCATACGTATATTCATTTTCTCGGTCAGTGGCTTGTCTCTAGTTGACTTGATTGGTTCAAAATTTTGCGGATTACCTTTAGGGTTAGCCATTGTTGAGAACTGTAAATATAGCTTGATTCTTTTGGAAGCAAACGAATAGAGTTTTTTGAGGGCGGGTACGTAAGCCTGAGAAACTTGTTACCCGCCGATATCCACTTTGAAAATGGACACTATCATTGTATGTTTACTCGTTCCGAACTGGAAATCCAAACCATCCAGGAACTTAGTCAATTGTGCCAACGCTACGGTATCAAGCCAACTGGGAATAGAGGCTATAAGACTAGTTACATCACCTCGTTGATGGCATTCCCTATTATTGCCCTTTCACAGTTCAAGCAGGGAAAAGGGTTAAGGTCACTTGAATTCGCTGACTTCCAAGCGATAGGGAGAATGATTGAGGTGATGGAAACTCCTACTGATGAGCAAGCAGGACTCATCAAAATCACGCTAGAGGGTAGGAGAATGGCTTACCCGGATAGATTTGACCAAGAGAGATTGCTTGCACTTCATCAGGCTAAGATGCTGCTTGAGAGAGCATTTGCACTGTTAGAGCGGTAATCACTACTTCATATCCCATCACATCTTCACGGCATCCCTTAATGGGGGTGCTTTTTTAATGTACTCTTTCTTATACAGCAGCCTGAACGGAGAACAGACTATGACATCTCCAGAAACAGTTACGTGGCTACAAGAACGCACGACTTTAGGAATTCTCTCACCTGAAGTTTTGAATGCGATCGCCCAAGTGATAGAAGCACAAGTTATACCAGCGCAAAAAGACTTAGTTAGCGAAGGTACTTCTCCAGAAGCGCTTTACATTCTTGTAGAAGGTCAACTCGAAAGCAATACTACTGATAAAAGTAACTCAGATTTTGCTTGTGGATACCTACCCGGAGCAGTTATTCACCTCCAAGAATTACTCTTGGATGAGTTAACTCCCTTCACAATTACCGCCGTCACAGAATCTCATGTGTGGGTTGTACCTGCTTTTGAATTTCGCGCTTTAGTCACTAAATACCCCGAAATTGCTCAAGCTTTTTCTCGTCAATTGGCTCAAGAATTAGCTGAGGTTACATCTGCTTTATCTTACGAACAAGAACGTTCTGTGGCGTTGCGGCCATATTTAGTCACCAAGGCGCAACGGGGAATTGTGGGGACAAGTCGCTACGCTGTGCGTCTGCGGGAGCAAATTCGAGAAGCTGCTGCTGATGGCAAATCTGTGGATATTTTCGGGGAACCAGGCTTAGAAAAAGATAATATAGCCGCCCTCATTCACTACGGTTCTCCCAAGCGGCGAGAACCAATTATTAAAGTCAACTGTGGAATTCTGCAAACTAGCGGCGCTGATTTATTCGGTCGCGCTGGGGGCAAACCAGGGCTTTTAGAATGGGTGGGAGAAGGCAGTTTAATTCTCAACAACATCCAAGAAATACCCCCGGAGTTATTACCATCCATTAAGCAGTTGGTAGAAACAGGTACATATACTCCTGTGAGTCGTTCTGAAGCACCGCCTGCTGAACCTCGCCATAGTAAAGCACGTATTCTCATTGTTTCCGAAAAATCGGAGTCAATAATTGAACGTTGTGTTGGTCATGTAATCAAAGTACCGCCGCTCCGAGTACGGAAAGCTGACATTAAAGCTCAGGTGGAATATTATGCTAGTCTCTACGTTCGAGCTAGAGGTCTGCCTAAACCGCGCATCACCCCAGAAGCTTTGCGTCGCTTGCAGTCCTATGATTTTCCTGGCAATCTCAAAGAGTTGAAAAACCTGGTAGAACGGGCGATTGTGCAAGCAGGAGAAAGACAGGAGTTAACAGAAGAAATTTTTTGGTCAGCTGACAGCAAAAAAAAGCAATTTCGCGTCAATTTGTTGAATGTTTATCCTGGTTTGCGGCGGTTTTTGCGTAGTTCTTGGTGGCCCGATCGCATTAATTATGGCTTTACTGCCACAGCTTTTGCAATCATCGTGGCTGTGTTATTTATCGGGCCTCAAACACGCGATCGCAATTTGGTTTTAAATCTCTTTTGGGCTTGGTGGTGGCCTTTCTTTTTGTTTCTATTTCCCTTTTTGGGTCGTGTGTGGTGTGCTGTCTGTCCCTTCATGATTTACGGGGAAATTACGCAAAAACTTTCACTATGGCTGTGGCCTAGACAACTCAACCGCTGGCCAAGAGAGAAAGCGGAAAAATGGGGCGGCTGGTTTTTATTTGGACTATTTACCCTGATTTTCTTATGGGAAGAACTCTGGCATTTAGAAAATACCGCCTACCTCAGCGCTTGTTTGCTGCTATTAATTACCGCTGGCGCGATGATTTTTTCTGCCATTTTTGAGCGGCGGTTTTGGTGTCGCTATCTTTGTCCCATTGGCGGCATGAATGGTTTATTTGCTAAACTTTCCATGACTGAACTCAGGGCGCAGCAAGGTATTTGTTCAGCCACTTGCACTACTTATCAGTGTTACAAGGGCGGGCCGCAAAAGGGCGAAGGCATGGAAACCAATGGATGTCCCTTATACTCTCACCCAGCACAGTTAGAAGATAACAGAGATTGCGTGCTGTGCATGACTTGTTTGAAAGCCTGTCCCCACCGTTCTGTGGAGTTCAATTTGCGTCCCCCTGGTATTGAACTGTGGACAACTCATGTACCCCGTAAATATGAAGTGGCATTGTTGTTTTTGTTGTTAGGTGGAATATATCTGCATCGGTTGCCAGAAATACTATCTGCGTTGGAGTTGCAAGTAGATTTAACTAATTTTTGGCAACACCTAGGATTATCACTGATAACTTTGATTATCCCTGCGGCGGTGACATTTTTGGCATATGGCTTGATGAAACTAATTCAATTGGGACGTAAGCCTAAACCATTTGTAGAGCTTGCCTATGGCTATTTACCGTTAGTGTTAGGAGGTAATTTAGCTCACTATCTGCGTTTAGGTTTGGGTGAAGGCGGGCGGATTTTACCTGTTACCTTTGCTACTTTTGGTTTGAGTGGTGAACAATTGCCTGTATTAGTGGCTCATCCGGCTGTGATGGCTTTTTTGCAAGGTGTAACTTTAATTTTCTCAGTACTTGTAACTATAATATTAACGCAAAAAATTGCGCGACAACCACTGAGAACTATGCTTTGGCAACATTTAGCTGCGATCGCTTTGGGTGTTAGTATGTGGGCAATTATTGTGTAAGTAGGTCAGTGTAATTAAAGATAACTGGAGAGGGCTGTCATTTGTCATTTGTCATTTGTCATTTGTGAGCCACTGCGTTGGACGGGTTCCTCGGCAACCTTGAAAGTGGCGTCATTGGTTATGTCGTGCGACTTCTATGGTGATGCTAAGCCATTAGTGGACTGACACAGCTAAAATAGTGCATTAATGGGCGTTGCATAATAGAAGGATGAATTGAGGTCATCTACTGTGCAATGTCCATACTGTGAGTCTACGGAAATTAGAAAGAATGGAAAACGCAGAGGTAAACAAAATCACATCTGTACTAACTGCGATCGCCAATTTATTGATGTGTACGATCCGCCAAAAGGATACTCAGAGGAACTCAAACAAGAATGTTTAAAAATGTATCTTAATGGTATGGGTTTTCGTGGTATTGAACGGGTTAAAGGTGTACATCATACTACTATAATTTATTGGGTAAAACAAATAGGAAAAAAGCTGCCAGACGTACCAAAAGAAGATATTGTACCAGAAGTTGGAGAACTGGATGAATTAGAGACATTCATAGGTTCAAAAAAAACAAAATCTGGCTGTGGACAGCAGTAAATCACTTTACTCAAGGTATTTTAGCCTGGGTCTTAGGAGACCATAGTGCGGAAACATTTGAGCCATTATGGGAAATTGTGAAACAGTGGGAAAGCTATTTTTATGTGACCGATGGCTGGAAAGTTTACCCCAGTTTTATACCCGATGGAGACCAAATTGTGAGTAAAACATATATGACGCGAGTAGAAAATGAAAATACTCGATTGCGTCATTATCTTGCACGCCTTCACAGAAAAACTTTATGCTATTCCAAATCAGAACAAATGCTGAGACACTCAATTAAATTGTTACTTCATTATTTAAAGTATCAAATTGTACCTACATAAATTAATTCATCCCTTTATTCAGCAACGCCCATTAATGAAGACCTCGCCCTTAAGGGCGGGGTTTAAATAAACTCTTGTGGGATGGGCGTCTCGCCCGTCCTAATGGCGGGTAAGATACCCGCCCCACAAGAAAATCTATTGCAACATTTTAGCTGTGTCAGTCCAGTGCGTTATGCCTTTGGCTAACGCACCAAAGCCTCATTAGGTGCGTTACGCTGTGCGATAACACACTTTACAGGTACTAGTATATAATAAAATTGAAGTACTTCACCTAAATAAAATGTCTTTATGGAAGCTTTTCTCTTACTTCTACAAGCAGTTACATTTGCTCAAATAGCATCAAATATAACAAATGTAAAAGATGTAAAATCTTTATTAGATATAATTGATAAAGTCTTTAATGAAAAGTTTCTTGAATATATTTCTATAACTGCGTTAGCAGACGTTAAAAATGGAAATAGAATATTAAATGAAATTCACAAGGAGATTGATGATTCTAACAAAAATAAAAATAAATATGAATTAAATATAGATTCTTTGTTCTACAAAATCGAAGACGCACGAAATAAGTATTATGATTGTATCTACAAACATGAAGAAATTTTAAATAAGCGTGATACAAGTTTAGTAAGAAAAATTTTTGAAAATATAGTGGTTATGCCCAACAGAGCAAAAAATTATGAAATGATTTTTTATTCTGCGATTACAGCTTCTTTATGTAGTTACTTAACTTATAAATATTTTGCTCCTAATAATCCTACTAAAAAGAATTTATTTTTTGCTGATTATAATAAAGCTAGAGATGCTTTTTATTTTTATTTATGGTATAGCATTGTCAATAAACATAAATATAGTGAACAAGATGAATATAAAAAGTATGGCTATTTAACTGATGTAAAAACACTTGTTGCATCTGACACTTCATTGCATAGTACATTTTTGAGTTTTAGTAGTTTTTCTTCTTTTCAAAGAGAAGAAAGAAGCTTCATAAAAATATCTCAAGATATTTTTCAAATTTATCCTTGGGAACCATGCTTAAATAAAATATATGAAAAACCAGCCAGCTTCATGTCAGGTGGCCCAGGTGGACTCAGATCAATAAGCTATCAAACGATAAGGCTTGAGCGTTGGCATGTTCCTAAGCATATATAGGAATACTATCTGATTTCTAAACATGATTTCAGACAAAACCTGATAAAACAGGCTTTTTAGTCTCAGTATATTTTCAAAAATTAAATTGGAGTTTTATAGCCCTCTTCTGAGGAGAGGGATATGTGAAAATACTAGATACAGAATGTGGGTTAAAAAGCTACGGCGATGCCTACTATAAAGGCATCGCGGATTTTAGATCAAATCTAAAATCCTAAATCGATTTATCGATTCACTGCCGCAGCTTCCCGCGCCGCAGTTGCCTGATCTGGGTGGATACCCAAGCGTGTGAGATTAATCCGTCCTTTATTGTCAATCTCGCGCACTTTGACAATCACTTCATCTCCGACTGCGACTTCATCCTCAACTTTGCCAACGCGGTAGTCAGCTAATTGAGAAATGTGGATCATGCCTTCTTTGCCTGGCAGAAATTCCACAAATGCGCCAATAGGGATAATCCGAGTCACTCGACCAACGTAGACATCACCTTCATGTAGCTTGCGAGTCATGCCTTGAATGATGTTCCGGGCTTTCTTCGCCTTGCTCTCATCCACAGCAGAAATTGTCACTGTACCATCATCTTCGATGTCAATTTTAGCTCCCGTTTCTTCGGTGATGCCTTTAATTGTCTTGCCTCCGGGGCCGATGACTAGACCAATCATGTCTGGATCAATCTTAATCGTCAACAGACGCGGTGCATATGGTGAAGTTTCTGTGCGTGGTTGGTCAATTGTTTGCAGCATTTTCTCCAAAATGTGCAACCGGGCTGATTTCGCTTGGTGGATGGCTTGGGCAATAACGTCCATAGACAAACCGGAGATTTTCATATCCATTTGTAAGGCGGTAATGCCAGTGTCCGTCCCAGCAACTTTGAAGTCCATGTCGCCCAAAAAGTCTTCAATCCCCTGGATGTCCGTGAGGACTCTGACTTCTTCCCCTTCTTTAATTAAACCCATAGCTGCACCGCTAACAGGTTTAATAATTGGCACACCAGCATCCATCAATGCCAAGGTGGAACCGCACACCGAACCCATCGAGGTGGAACCGTTGGAAGAAAGTACTTCCGAGACGACCCGGATCACGTAGGGGAAATCTTCTTTCGTTGGTAGCACAGGTAACAGCGCTCGTTCCGCTAAAGCACCATGACCGATTTCCCGTCTTCCCGGCGCACGCATTGGCTTGGTTTCCCCAACTGAGAAGGGGGGGAAGTTGTAATGGTGTAAGTAACGTTTCGATTGGTCTGTTTGCAGGTCATCGTTGAGGTTTTGGGCATCTCCTGGTGTACCGAGGGTACAAGCAGATAATACCTGGGTAAGTCCGCGGTTAAATAAACCGCTGCCGTGGACTCGCTTGGGTAAAACATCAACTAGACAAGAAACCGGACGCACTTCATCAAGTTTGCGACCATCAACACGAACGTTATCTTCGATGATTTGACGGCGCATCAACTTTTTGGTGATGTCTTTAAAAGTGTTACCCAGTGCTTTACTATTTGTGGTGGCAGCAACTCGAATTGTGTCTTCTTCTGGAAGTTCACCGATCGCAGTTTCGATTTGTTCTTTGACGACATCCAAAGCTGCATCGCGTTCGGGTTTAGTCAATTCAAATTGCGACAGAATTTTCTTAATCTCATCGCTAGCGCGATCGCGGATATAATTTTCCAGCGTCTGGTCTACTTCTGGTGGTGCTTGCTGCACTATTTCTAGACCTAGTTCTGCGACTAAATCTTGCTGTGCTTTGATTAAATCTCGCACTGCTTCGTAGCCAAAATCAATCGCTTCAATAATATCTCGCTCTGGCAACTGATTAGCTCCTGCCTCCACCATGATCACGCCATGTGGGGAACCTGCTACTATCAGATCCAAGTCTCCGGCTTCAATTTCTGCATAGGTGGGGTTAATCACAAAATCATCACCCACCAAGCCGACCCGTACTGCTGCCATCGGCCCATCAAAAGGAATTTGGGCGATGAGGGTAGCGATGGAAGCACCAGTCACCGCCAGTACATCAGGCGGTACTAGTTCGTCCATCGACAAAGTTAAGGCGACAATTTGCAGGTCATCCCGCAACCATGAAGGGAACAAAGGACGTAGGGGACGGTCTATAAGACGGCTGGTGAGAATTGTTTTTTCTGGTGGACGACCTTCGCGCCGCATGATTCCTCCGGGAATCCTACCAGCGGCATACAGTCTTTCTTCATAATCTACTGTGAGAGGAAGAAAATCAATGCCTTCTCTGGCTTGCGATCGCGTAGCCGTCACCAAAACTGCTGTGTCCCCTGATTCTATCAAAACCGACCCACCAGCCTGGGGAGCTAATAGGCCTACCTTCAGTCGAATATCCCTTCCATCGAAGGATATTGACTTATCAACTTCTGCCATTCAGTTTTTTTTCCTTCTCTTTTTCTATTCTCTCTCTGTGGCAATCCTAACATTTATGCACTATGGCTGGCTTTTGTTACATACAAAGGGCAACAAGCCCTAATCGCGTAAAGCGCGATACATGACAAGCGCATTTACCACTTGCCCATCAGCTAGCTTTGCAGCATCGGGAATGGTTCCTATGATATCAAATCCTAAAGATTTCCAAAGTTTAATTGAAGGTACATTGGTTGCAAATACCAGATTGAACATCACAGCCTCGTAGCCTAAGCTAGCTGCTATCAACAGCATCGATTCTCCCATGAACCGCCCTATGCCCTGACTTCGCAACCCAGGTTGTACAATAAAACCAGCGTTGCAAATATGGCTACACCGACCTGGAAAGTTTGGCTTGAGATAAAACGCCCCCAATACTTCTTGTGGTTGGGATGTGGCTTTTTGACCAGATGCCCTAACAACAAAGGCATCTTGGCTCAACCAGTACCTGGAAAATTCTGTCTGAGAGAGGGGTTGCTTTTGCGGATAGGTCTGACCTTCAATAATTACAACATTTAATAATGCTCTTACAACCTCCTGTTCTTGAGGCTGCATATAATCTAGTTCTACTGTCGTCCCATTGTTTAAAACTTTATCAAGGGGAAATTTCATTAGTACTAATGTTTATGATGTCTATGGTATTTAATGTATTTATTTTTTCAGTTTTGGGATCAAGATGCATCTGGAACAGATGACAAAAGTAGATGCAATATTTAAGTTTGACAAAAATCTGAGTACTTTGGCAAATGGCAATTTTACACGGTAATTGGTTACTAAAAAATCAAAATAGTTGTTTATTTATTTGGGGTGAGACTTGGCGATCGCCTGCGGTGAATTTCGATTGCTCAATGTCCACAGATATACCAGTAAATCCACTTTCCATGACAGCAGTCGAATTAGGTGAGTGGTTGCGTTTACAAAAAATTACAATTCCCAACTCAATACAAAAAGCCCCAACTGCCGTAACTGCCAATGGGCGAGGGCGCAAAGCTGTAAGTGCTACTCAAATAATCCCGACACACTCCCAAATCATTGCTTTAGCAACTTATATTCTAGAAAACAGTGAGTCAGGGATACTATCCCTTTCCCCAGTGCATTCTGCCAGTTTGGCGTTGTCAACAGACTCACCCCCATATTTACAACCTTGGCGAGTCGAGGGTTTTTGTCTCAACCCAACTGAAGCAATCAAATTTCTGACTTCTATTCCTTTGAATGCTGTTAACGGTGAAGATGCTTTTTTGGGTGGAGATTTACGCTTTTGGTCACAAATTGCTCGGTGGAGTTTAGACTTAATCTCACGGTGTAAGTATTTACCAAACATTCAGCGGCAAACTGACGGTTCTATCATTGCCAAGTGGCAAGTACTATTAGACAGTGCTGTAGACGGCACCCGTCTGGAGAAATTTGCAGCGAAGATGCCATTGGCTTGTCGTAGTTATCAGGGAGCAGGGGAGCAGGGGAGCAGGGGAGTAGGGGAGCAGGGGAGCAGGGGAGCAGGGGAGATGGGGAGCAGGGGAGCAGGGGGAGATGAGGAAGTAAGTGTACAGTTTTACTCCCCCTCATCTCCCTCATCCCCCTCATCTCCCTCATCCCCCTCATCTCCCTCATCCCCCTCATCCCCCTCATCCCCCTCATCCCCCTCATCCCCCTCATCCCCCCACCTCACAGTAGACTTGCCAACTGAACCTCAAGCATTACTTTTGGGGTTTCTCAACAGTACGATAGATGCCCAAGTGCGGGAGATGGTGGGTTCTCAACCTGCTATTGAAACTAGGTTGATGGCATCTTTACCAAGTGCGGTGCGACAGTGGTTACAAGCTTTAACTAGTGCATCTCACACAGTTAATGCAGATGCAATCGGAGTGGAACGCCTGGAAGCAGCACTGAAAGCTTGGACTTTGCCGTTGCAATACCAATTGGCTGGAAAACCGCTGTTTCGTACTTGTTTGCAATTGCTGTCTCCGGAATCTGGCCAAACAGATTGGCTATTGGCGTATTTTCTCCAAGCAGCTGACGATCCAGAATTTTTAGTGGATGCGCCAACTATTTGGGAACATCCAGTTGAACAATTTATTTATCAAAATCGCACAATTGCACAACCCCAAGAAACATTTTTACGGGGTTTGGGGTTAGCTTCTCGATTGTATCCCGCGATCGCCCCCAGTCTAGAAACCGAATCTCCCCAGTTTTGCCGCCTCAACCCGTTACAAGCATATGAGTTTATTAAGTCTGTGGCTTGGAGGTTTGAAGATAACGGTTTGGGTGTGATTTTACCTGCGAGTTTGGCGAACCGCGAAGGATGGGCGAACCGTTTGGGTTTAAAAATTAGTGCCCAAACCCCAAACACAAAACAAGGACGCTTGGGTTTACAGAGTCTACTGAATTTTCAGTGGCAATTAGCTATTGGTGGACAAACTATTTCTAAAGCCCAATTTGACAGGTTGGTGGCGTTGAATAGTCCACTGGTAGAAATTAATGGTGAGTGGGTGGAATTACGCCCCCAAGATATTAAAACAGCCCAAGCCTTTTTTGCCTCTCGCAAAGACCAAATGTCCCTTTCCTTGGAAGATGCTTTACGCCTGAGTACAGGTGACACCCAAGCAGTAGAAAAGTTACCAGTAGTCAGCTTTGAAGCCTCTGGGGCATTGCAAGAGTTAATTGGGGCGCTGACAAATAATCAAGCGATCGCACCTTTGCCCACACCAGCCAATTTCCAAGGACAATTACGACCTTACCAAGAACGCGGCGCGGCTTGGCTAGCTTTCCTAGAACGTTGGGGTTTGGGTGCCTGTCTCGCCGACGACATGGGATTAGGAAAGACCATTCAGTTCATCGCCTTTCTCTTACACCTCAAAGAACAAGATGCACTAGAAAAACCAACTTTATTAGTTTGTCCCACTTCTGTTTTAGGCAACTGGGAAAGGGAAGTGAAAAGATTTGCCCCCACACTCAAAGTTTTGCAATATCACGGTGACAAACGCCCGAAAGGTAAAGCCTTTGTAGAAGCAGTTAAAAAACATGATTTAGTGATTACTAGTTACTCACTAATTTACCGAGATATTAAATCATTACAAGGCGTTTCTTGGCAAGCAATTGTTTTAGATGAAGCCCAGAATGTCAAAAATTCCGAAGCCAAGCAATCGCAGGCAGTGCGACAATTAGAAGCAACATTTCGCATCGCTTTGACAGGCACACCAGTAGAAAATAGACTGCAAGAGTTGTGGTCAATTTTAGATTTTCTCAATCCTGGGTATTTGGGCAATCGGCAATTTTTTCAACGTCGGTTTGCCATGCCAATTGAAAAGTATGGTGATGCAGCTTCTTTGAGTCAATTACGTTCTTTAGTGCAACCTTTTATTTTGCGTCGCCTGAAAACAGATCGTGAAATCATTCAAGACTTGCCAGATAAGCAAGAAATGACTGTATTTTGTGGACTTACTCCTGAACAAGCTACACTTTATCAACAAGTAGTGGAAGCATCTTTAGCAGAAATTGAATCTGCTGAAGGATTGCAACGTCGGGGAATGATTTTAGCTTTACTAGTTAAACTCAAACAAATTTGCAATCATCCAGCCCAATATTTAAAAGCAACCACATTAGAAGAACATCATTCAGCCAAATTACAGCGGCTAGAAGAGATGTTAGATGTGGCTTTAGCAGAAGGCGATCGCGCTTTAATTTTCACACAATTTGCTGAATGGGGCAAGCTACTAAAACCTCATTTAGAAAAACAGTTAGGGCGAGAAATATTGTTTTTCTATGGTAGTACCAGTAAAAAACAACGTGAGGAAATGATTGACCGTTTTCAGCACGACCCTCAAGGGCCACCAATTATGATTCTTTCTCTCAAAGCAGGTGGAGTAGGATTAAATTTAACAAGAGCAAATCATGTATTTCATTTTGATAGATGGTGGAATCCCGCTGTAGAAAATCAAGCCACAGACCGAGTATTTCGTATTGGTCAAACACGCAACGTCCAAGTGCATAAATTTGTCTGTACTGGCACTTTAGAAGAGAAAATTCATGACATGATTGAAAGTAAAAAACAACTCGCCGAACAAGTAGTTAGTGCAGGTGAAGAATGGCTCACCGAAATGGATACAGACCAACTTCGTAACTTACTAATACTTGACCGCAGTGCCATAATTGATGAGGATTCAGAATAAACCTCTTGCAAAAGTCATCTTTTCGCACTCTTCTGTGCGACTTTGCGTCTGGTGCGTGATACAAAAAAATATTTGTGGTAACAACAATGACAAACGACACTCTTCAAGCAAGCCGAGAATGGTGGTCACAAAGGTGGTTAGATTTACTCGATTCCTATCGCTTTAAAAAGCGTTTAGAACGGGCGAGAAATTATGCTCGACAGGGAAATGTCTTGAGTATCGAATTTAAAGGTGCAAAAGTATTAGCTAGAGTACAAGGTAGTGAAGCAGAACCTTACAAAGTTTCTCTATCCCTGAATGCTTTTACTGATGAAGAGTGGGGATATGTGATAGAAACAATGTCCCACAAAGCGGTGTTTGCTGCCAAATTATTGGCGGGAGAAATGCCACAAAATATGGAAGAAGTATTTACAACCAATGGTCTTTCGTTATTTCCTTTTACCTTGGGTGATGTTCACAGTAAATGCTCTTGTCCAGACAAGGCAAACCCTTGTAAACATATAGGTGCAGTTTACTATCAATTGGGCGATCGCTTCAGTGAAGACCCGTTTGTACTCTTTCAATTGCGCGGACGCACTAAAGAACAAATTATCAGTGACTTACGCAACTTACGCAAGGCTAAAGTTGAAGCTGCTGCACCGGAAACACCTGATACTCAACAACCCATTCCCAATACACAACACTCTGTAAAAATTGCTGATTTCTGGCAATATCATGAGCCGCTAGAGTCATCTCTAGTAGTAATTGCACCATCAAGTAGCGAGACAGTGTTAGATGTATTAGGAGCAATTCCCCTAGCTAAGGCAGAGGAAAATACAGTCAATTTAACCTCAAGTGACGTGGTAATGAAATATTTAGACACTGTTTACAAAGAAGTTAGCCAAAAAGCTGTTTTAGCAGCAATGAATGTGGGAGCAGGTTGAATAATAAACACTTGTTTTTGCCTTGTGCTATTCATATATAGCAATCCTAAATTATTCATGAGAAATTTAGAAATCATTTTCATTGCCACTAAAACGCCCTATGCACTTTGCTCATGCCCTATTTAGTTTTTAATGATGACATAGATAAATAAAATTTAGGTAAAAAAATATACAAGCTAAAAGAAGAGTATAAGCAAGGTCTTAGAGGAGTTGGTAGTAGAAGTACCAAACGAATTCCTAAAGATGAATCCAAGGCTTGATAAATCGCCTCAATTTCCGCGTCTACGTTTTTCCATGACCCTTAAGTCCTGAATTTGATAGAAAAAAGCTCTTGCTTTTACACAAGAGCTTATAAACTATTTGATTGTCAGTGATGAAAGAAAATTTGCAACTTAGTCAAGTTCATTCATGAACATGACTGGCTCAGACTCACGGTCAATGCCTTTCTCGAAACCACCAGCAGCAGCGCGGGCGCGACCAGCGTGCCACAGGTGACCAATCAAGAAGAAGAAGCCTAACACGAAGTGAGAGGTTGCCAACCAAGCACGGGGAGACACGTAGTTGAAGGAGTTGATTTCAGTAGCCACACCACCTACAGAGTTCAAAGAACCCAAAGGAGCGTGGGTCATGTATTCAGCGGCGCGACGAGCTTGCCAAGGCTGAATATCCTTCTTAATTTTGTCTAGGTCAAGACCATTAGGGCCACGCAGAGGCTCTAACCAAGGGCCACGGAAATCCCAGAAGCGCATGGTTTCACCACCGAAGATGATTTCGCCAGTGGGAGAGCGCATCAAGTATTTACCCAAACCTGTGGGCCCTTGTGCAGAACCGACGTTAGCACCCAAGCGTTGGTCACGAATCAAGAAGGTCAGAGCTTGAGCTTGAGAAGCTTCGGCAGCAGTAGGGCCATAAAATTCGCTAGGATAAACGGTGTTGTTGAACCACACCATGCAAGAAGCAATAAAGCCCATTAAGGACAAAGCGCCCAAGCTGTAGGAGAGGTAAGCCTCACCAGACCAAATGGATGCACGGCGAGACCAAGCAAAAGGCTTTGTGAAGATGTGCCAAATACCACCAGCAATACAAATCAGAGCAACCCAAATGTGGCCGCCGACGACATCTTCCAAGTTATTAACGCTGACAATCCAGCCGTCGCCACCGAAGGGAGACTTAATGACATAACCGAAGATGACCGCTGGGTTGAGTGTTGGGTTAGTAATGACACGAACATCACCACCTCCAGGTGCCCAGGTGTCGTACAAACCACCGAAGAACATTGCCTTCAGTACCAACAACAGCGCACCGACTCCCAAAATGATCAGGTGGAAACCGAGGATGTTGGTCATCTTGTTCTTGTCTTTCCAGTCGTAACCAAAGAAAGAGGAATACTCTTCTAAGGTTTCTGGGCCACGAACGGCATGATAAATACCGCCAAAACCCAATACGGCTGAAGAAATCAGGTGGAGTACGCCGACTACAAAGTAGGGGAAGGTGTCGATAACTTCACCACCAGCACCAACACCCCAACCCAAGGTGGCGAGGTGAGGTATGAGGATAAAACCTTGCTCATACAGCGGCTTTTCAGGAACGAAGTGAGCCACTTCAAACAAAGTCATCGCTCCAGCCCAGAAGACTATCAAACCAGAATGGGCTACATGGGCACCAAGCAGTTTACCGGATAGGTTGATTAAGCGAGCGTTACCAGACCACCAAGCAAAACCGCTGGACTCTTGGTCGCGTCCGCCGCCGATGACCGAAGATCTATTAGAGAGCGTTACCACGTGGTAGTACCTCTTCAGGGAATACAAATTGTTCGTGAGGCTGATCTTGAGGAGCCATCCAAGCGCGGATACCCTCGTTCAGCAAAATGTTCTTGGTATAGAAGGTTTCAAATTCTGGGTCTTCTGCTGCCCGCAATTCTTGGGACACGAAGTCATAAGCCCGTAGGTTGAGTGCCAAACCGACAATTCCTACTGACGCCATCCACAAGCCTGTAACTGGCACAAACAGCATGAAGAAGTGCAGCCAACGCTTGTTGGAGAAAGCAATACCGAAAATCTGTGACCAGAAACGGTTTGCTGTCACCATTGAGTAGGTTTCTTCGGACTGGGTAGGATTGAAAGCGCGGAAGGTGTTGGAGCCTTCACCGTCTTCAAACAATGTGTTTTCTACGGTTGCACCGTGAATCGCACACAACAGCGCACCACCCAATACTCCAGCTACACCCATCATGTGGAAGGGGTTGAGTGTCCAGTTGTGGAACCCTTGTAGGAATAGCAAGAAGCGGAAAATTGCTGCGACTCCAAAGCTGGGTGCAAAGAACCACGACGATTGTCCCAAGGGGTACATCAAGAAGACGCTGACGAATACTGCAATGGGAGCAGAGAATGCCAAGGCGTTGTATGGACGGATGCCTACCAGACGGGCAATTTCAAATTGCCGCAACATGAAGCCGATTAAACCAAAGGCTCCGTGTAGGGCTACGAATGGCCACAATCCACCCAATTGACACCAGCGAGTGAAGTCGCCTTGAGCTTCTGGGCCCCACAGCAACAGCAATGAGTGTCCCATGCTGTCTGCTGGTGATGATACTGCTACTGTTAAAAAGTTACAGCCTTCTAAATATGATGACGCTAACCCGTGGGTGTACCAAGAGGTGACAAAAGTTGTACCGGTCAGCCAACCGCCTAGTGCTAGGAAGGCGCAGGGGAATAGTAAAATCCCTGACCAACCTACGAATACGAAGCGATCGCGCTTCAACCAGTCGTCTAGAACGTCAAACCACCCTCTACTGGGGGCGCGTCCAACTGCGATGGTCATCGAACTAAAATCCTCTTTTTACTAAAATTGCAACGTTTTGGGAGGAATTAACGTTTTTTTTGACAGTCTCAACAGCTTTGATGCCGCCGATATTCTGAGAACTTACTACCTAAATAAGCTAGTATTTCTCAGGGCTATGTCATTACATGTACCAAAAGCTAGTAATCTAGCTTCTGATATCTTAATGCTTCTTAACTTACCACATTAGTTGGGGTTTTTGCCCGAACCACGGAAGTGAATCAGCTGTTTAACACAATCCTATAAATAATATGAATATCAGAAATTTTACAATTTGACACAACTTTTCTCAGAAATCTTAAAATTAGGGACTGGGGACTGGGGACTGGGGACTGGGGACTGGGGACTGGGGACTGGGGACTGGGGACTGGGGACTGGTGACTGGTGACTGGGAAGTAATAGAGTTTACACCAATTAGTATTTATTCTTAATACCCAATACCTAATACCCAAACTGAACTTGCAAGACATCCAGGTCAAATGGCAGACTTGACAAAGGGAAGAACTCACAGGCGAAGATAGTTCCATGACGGCATCAACAAAAATTAACAAAGGTGACTCGCCTAATGGCGACAAATCCGCTTCACGCGTCCTGCATCAAAAAGTTCTCGGTTCTCGTAGGTTCAGCAACTACTGGTGGGCAAGTATTGTGACATTGGGAGCCACAGGCTTTTTATTGGCTGCCATATCCAGTTACCTAAAAGTAAATTTACTCCTAGTTAGCGATCCAACACAACTGGTATTCGTACCTCAAGGATTGGTGATGGGGTTATATGGTATTGCTGGCTTGCTTTTAGCTTTATACCTGTGGCTAGTGATTTTATGGGATGTAGGAGGTGGCTACAACGATTTTAATCAGGAAACTGGTAGCGTCAAAATCTTTCGTTGGGGATTTCCTGGCAAAAACCGTCGGATTGAGATTGACAGCCGTGTACAAGAGGTGCAATCTGTGCGGGTAGACATCAAAGAAGGTATCAATCCCCGTCGCGCACTTTACCTGCGTATTAAAGGGCGGCGAGATATTCCTTTAACACGGGTGGGTCAACCAGTATCCTTAACAGAATTGGAAACTCAAGGCGCAGAATTAGCCCGCTTTTTGGAAGTACCTTTGGAGGGACTTTAGGGGAGCAGGGGTGCAGGGATGCAGAGGTGCAGGGATGCAGGGATGCAGGGGTGCAGGGGTGCAGGGGAGATGAGGGAGAAATAACTAATGCCCAATTCCCAATGCCCAATTCCCAATACTTCGGCTTCGCTCAGTTCAAGTGCCCAATGCCCAATTCCCAATTTCCAACACCCAATCCCCCTTGAAAGGATAAGATACTCTGGTTGAGTCAGTAACTGGCAATGCGGTTAAAAGTTTCAAAATTTTTGGTTGTGCTTCTAATGGTCGGTGCTTTGATGTTGGGAGGATGTTCAACACAACAGGTCAGTTCTAATTCTTCTCCCACCTCTACAGCGACTCAGACAAGCACCACGACGACTACTACTGAAGCAACATCTGTATCTGCAACCACAAGTGAGAGTAATCCAGGAATGAAAGATTTACCACGGCTCGAAGGCAAGGCTACTGTGGTGATAACAGTTAAAGGTTCGCCGATTACTATCGAAGTAGACGGTACCAATGCCCCAATTACAGCCGGCAACTTCGTCGATTTAGTCCAAAAGGGTGTATACGATGGATTAGTTTTCCATCGAGTTGTGCGCGAACCCCAACCGTTCGTAGTACAAGGCGGCGATCCCCAAGGCAAAGACCCAAAATTTCCAGTAGATAGATTGGGGACGGGCGGTTATATTGACCCAAAAACTGGGAATCAACGTTACATACCTTTAGAAATTAAACCAAAAGGAGAGGCAAGTCCGATTTATAGTAAGACATTCCCAGAAGCGCGTGTAACTAAACCACCTGAGTTACAGCATAAACAGGGTGCAGTCGCAATGGCGCGATCGCAACAACCTGATTCAGCTTCCTCACAGTTTTACTTTGCTTTAAGTGATCTAGATTTTTTAGATGGTAACTACGCCGTGTTTGGCTATGTCACCCAAGGCTTTGATGTAGTTAACAAAATTCAGCAAGGCGATCGCATTGATTCTGCTAAAGTCACTCAAGGCGCGGAAAACTTGAAAACACCCGGTTAGGGGGAGATGGGGGGCATTGGGGCCCCCTCTGGGGTGGGGGGCAATGGGGAGATGAGGGGGATGAGGGGGATGAGGGGGATGAGGGAGAATAACAACTAACTCCTAACTCTGAACTCCTAACTCCCCACTCCCCACTCCCCACTCCCTACTCCCTACTCCCTACTCCCAAATTGATTTCTGCAAGCCGCACACTCGTGACTAGAAGTCATGAGTTAGGCGCTCCATATTTCCATATTTTTTTTCTTTTTATGGTCATGCACATGGTAAGATAAATTATGGAAGTAAAACAGTGCAGAGGCTACGTTTACGCAATTGAATATCATATTGTATGGTGTGTTAAGTATAGACACAAGGTACTGAAGGATGAAATAGCTGAGTTCCTGAAAGAGGTTCTAATTGAGACGGCAATTATCTATAAATTTAAAGTCGAGAGTCTTGAGGTAGTAGAGGATCATGTTCATGTTTTAGTATCTGCAACGCCTCAGCACACTATTCCGAATATAGTCAAAATGCTAAAAGGAATATCAGCTAGAAAGCTATTTTTAAAATTTCCCGAACTCAAAAAAAAGTTGTGGGGAGGTCATCTTTGGAATCCTTCATATTTTGTAAGCACTGTTTCAGAA
The DNA here is from genome assembly GCA_017164015.1 of Nostoc sp. UHCC 0702. Lineage (GTDB taxonomy): Bacteria > Cyanobacteriota > Cyanobacteriia > Cyanobacteriales > Nostocaceae > Amazonocrinis. The sequence goes on along the minus strand of CP071065.1, from coordinate 4,672,355 downwards.
AATACAGAAGCACAAGTGAAGAAATACATAGAGAACCAAAATGCAGAAAGCGTTTAAAGTTACACTCATTCTTAACCACAACCAAGAAGTCTTAATTAATAAGAGTATTGGTTGTGCAAGGTTTGTGTATAACCACTTCCTAGCATTAAAACAAGAGTTATACCTCACCGAGCAAAAAACGTTAAACTATAATGCTTGTAGTCAGCGACTAACTCTACTCAAGAAAGAAGTCGAATGGCTCCAAGAGGTAGATAAGTTTGCCTTACAAAACTCACTTAGGAATTTAGAGACAGCATACAAAAACTTTTTTGCTGACTTCAAGAAAATTAAAGGTAGAAAAAACGTATGCTTTCCTAAATTCAAAAAGAAGCATGGGTGCAAGCAGTCTTACAAAACCAACCTGACTAATGGCAACATTCAGGTAATTGAGAATCGTTTAAAGCTTCCCAAGCTAGGATGGGTGAAGTTTCATAAATCTCAGGAAATTACTGGAAAACTTGTAAATGTTACTGTAACTCGTACTTCATCAGATAAATATATTGCTAGTATTCTGTGTGAAACAGAGATGGAGAGACACTCAATAGTGGCTCAAAATATTGGTTTAGACCTGGGAATTAATTCTTATCTTGTTACAAGCAATGGTGAAGTTGTAGATAATCCCAAATATTACCGGACTCAAAAAAGGAAGTTACGTAAAGCACACAAAAAACTATCCCGCACTGTAAAAGGTAGTAGTAATAGAGTCAAAGCAAAAATCAAGCTGGCTCGTACCTACGAACGTATTACGAATTTGAGAGATGACTTTCTACACAAACTTTCAACTCGCCTAATTAAAGAAAATAGTATTATCTGTATCGAAGATTTGCGAGTCACCAACATGGTTAAGAATCATAAATTATCTTTGAGTATTTCAGACGCTAGTTGGTCTAAGTTCGTTACCATGCTCGAATATAAAGCTTTATGGCATGACAGAATTGTGCAGAAAGTTGGTACGTTTTATCCTTCGTCTCAGACCTGTAATTGTTGTCGTTTTGTTAACCCATTAGTTAAAGATTTAAAGCTGCGCGAATGGTCTTGTCCACAATGTAGTAGTTACAACCTAAGAGACAATAATGCAGCTTTGAACATATTGGATGAGGGATTGAGATTAATAGCCGCCGTGGGTATCCCGGAGGCTCTAAACGCCTGTAGAGAACTTGTAAGTCCTGGATCTTTTCAGGCAGAGATCGTTGAAGCAGGAATCGCGTGACTTCTAGTCATGCGAGGTTCAATAAGGTTGTTGTTACTGGTATTGGTCTAATCTCCTCGCTAGGCGCAAGCTTGGAGAATAGCTGGCAAAAATTGATAGCGGGTCAATCTGGAATTCAATTACATCAACCATTCCCAGAATTGTCACCACTTCCTTTAGGTTTGATTGGTCAACAACCAACGCAATTAAAAATCCTAACTCAGTCGGTTGTAGCTTCTGCATTAAAAGATGCTGGTTTAGTGGCACCTTTACCTGATTGTGCTGTGGTCATCGGTTCGAGTCGCAGTTATCAGGCATCTTGGGAGTCACTAGCACGGCAGATGTATAGCTTAGAAAGGGAGGAAGAAAAATTAGAGAATTGGCTGGATACTTTACCTCACATGAATGCGATCGCAGCCGCACGACAAATCGGTGCATCTGGGATAGTATTGACACCGATGGCAGCTTGTGCTACAGGAATTTGGGCGATCGCTCAAGCTGCTTTTTTGGTGCAAACTGGGCAATGTCACCGAGCGATCGCCGGGGCAGTGGAAGCACCAATTACACCCCTGACTATAGCGGGATTTCAGCAAATGGGTGCTTTGGCAAAAACAGGGGCTTATCCTTTTGATTTGCATCGGGAAGGCTTGGTTTTGGGCGAAGGTGGGGCTGTGTTTGTCTTGGAATCGGCAGAGTTGGCAAGGCAGCGTCAGGCAAGAGTTTATGGTGAAGTTCTTGGTTTTGGCTTGACAACAGACGCTTATCATCCAAACCAGCCAGAACCACAAGGGAAAAGTGCGATCGCAGCTGTTGAACAATGTTTAAAACGTAGTTCGTTAACATCAGCCGATATTGACTACATTCATGCTCATGGTACAGCTACGCAGCTAAATGACAGCATAGAAAGCATGGTGATACAGCGATTATTTCCGCAAAAAATAGCAATCAGTTCTACCAAAGGAGCCACAGGACATACATTAGGAGCATCAGGAGCTTTAGGAGTAGCTTTTTCACTTTTAGCTTTGCAGCAAAAAATTATACCTCCATGTGTGGGGTTGCAAAAGCCAGAATTTGATTTGGATTTAGTGATGGCGACACGTCAAAGTGAAATTCAGCGGGCGTTGTGTTTCAGTTTTGGCTTTGGCGGTCAGAATGCTGTTGTAGCGTTGGGAAACGATGACGGATGACTGATGACGGATGACGGATGACGGATGACTGTTGACTGTTGAAGGTCAGCATCACCTTACTCCCACGACTACAATCCAAAATTTTAAATATTGTTAAAAATATGACATTAGCGCTGGGTATGATTGAAGTTTATGGTGTTCCCACAGCAGTGGAAGTAGCAGACGCCATGTGTAAAGCAGCCCGTGTCACCCTTGTTGGTTACGAAAATACTGATTTGGGACGAATTACTGTGTTGATTCGGGGATATGTGGGTGAGGTGAATGTGGCTGTAGCAGCAGGATTAAAGGCGGTGCTGCGAGTTGATGGAGGTGAGTTACTTTCCAATCACATTATTCCTCGTCCCCATGAAAATTTAGAATATATTTTACCTATTCATCTTAGCGCCAATGTCGAACAGTTCAGTGCAGATATCAGATTTCCCCCGCCTCTCTCAGCGTAAACAGTTGTTAATTGTTAGTTGTTAGTTGTCAGTTGTTAGTTGTTATTGACCACTGACTATTGACTATTGGCTATTAACCAATGACTATTGTTAGTTGTTAGTTGTTACTGACCACTGACCACTGACCACTGACCACTGACCACTGACTAATGACAAATGACTAATGACAAATGACTAAATTAATCTCTCGTATGCAGGCGGTGCAGTCGCCAATTATTCCAGTGGTTGGGGAACTCATTAAAAAGTCTCCTGGAACCATCTCTTTAGGACAAGGTGTGGTTTATTACAGTCCTCCACCTGAAGCAATAGAACTTTTGCCTAAGTTCCTCGCAGAACAAACTAATAATTTATACAAAGCAGTAGAGGGTATTCCTGCTTTATTAACAGCACTAGCAGTAAAATTGTCAGATTTTAACGGTATTGAAATCAACAAAGGAAACTGCATTGTTGTCACAGCGGGAAGCAACATGGCATTTATGAATGCCATTCTTGCTATTACTAGTCCAGGTGATGAAATTATTTTGAATACCCCCTACTATTTCAATCATGAAATGGCGATCGCAATGGCGGGTTGTCGTCCAATCTTAGTGGAAACAGATGAAAATTACCAGTTGCGTCCTGAAGCTATTGCCCAAGCAATTACCCCAAAAACACGCGCAGTGGTGACAATTTCACCGAATAATCCCACTGGAGTTGTCTATTCTGAAGCTGCATTACGTCAAGTCAATCAAATGTGTGGCGATCGCAATATTTATCATATTAGCGATGAAGCCTATGAATACTTTACCTATAACGGGGTAAAACATGTTTCTCCTGGTGCATTTGCTGGCAGTAACGAACACACAATTTCTCTTTATAGCCTTTCTAAAGCATACGGTTTTGCTAGTTGGCGGATTGGTTATATGGTGATTCCTCAACACTTACTTATCGCCGTCAAAAAAGTTCAGGACACGATTTTGATTTGTCCACCTGTAGTTTCTCAGTATGCAGCTTTAGGGGCATTGCAAGCCAAAGACGAATATTTAAGAGAAAATATTGGTGCGATCGCCCAAGTGCGAGAATTAGTACTTGCATCCCTCAATCAACTACAAGGCTTATGTAGCATTACTCCTGCCAATGGCGCTTTCTATTTTTTCCTCAAAGTTCATACCCAGATGGATGCATTTAAATTAGTTGAAAGATTAATCCAAGAACATAAAGTGGCTGTCATTCCTGGTACAACCTTTGGCATGGAAAATAAATGTTATTTGCGAGTTGCTTATGGTGCTTTGCAAAAAAATACAGTAAAAGAAGGGATAGAAAGATTAGTACAAGGTTTGCAAACGATAGTGAAAAATTAAGTTTTTATATTTGAAGGTGGGGTAATATTAAATTGAATTAATGTGCTGTTTTTATCTTCATAACTTGAAAACCAAAAATTGAAAAATGCCAATTATTAATAATTTAATTAATCTCGAAACTTTACCAGGAATTAATATTCATAATATTACGCCACAAATTCAAGATTTGATTACTTCAACTTCAATTAATAATGGTCAAATTTTAGTATTTTCTCGACACACTACAACGGCTTTAGCTATCAACGAAAACGAAATCAGATTGTTAGAGGATGTCAAAGTATTCTTGCAGAAACTAGCGCCTGAGTCAGACCGTTATTTGCATAATGATTTGCATTTGAGAGATGTACCAGAAGACGAACCAATTAATGCTCATTCTCACTTAATGGCAATGATGTTGTCTACTAGTGAAGTAATTCCTATTGTGGATGGTAAATTAGGTTTAGGAACGTGGCAATCTGTTTTGTTTTTTGAACTCGATGGCCCTCGCAAAAGAACTGTATTTGTGCAAATTTCTGGAGAATAGAAGTTAATAATTTTCAGGGCTTCTTACCTTTGTGTCTTAGAGGTTGTTTGAAAAGTCCTCTTGTTGGTATCAAAAGTTTTAGATCCCTCTAAATCTCCCTTAAAAAGGGAGACTTTGATTCAGGTTCCCCCCTTTTTAAGGGGAGCCAGTGCGGTCTTCGGGTCTCACGCCACGTGCTTCAACGGGGGGCCCCAAGCAAAGCAACTGGCGTGTGGGGTGCAATGACTGTGGCAATCATAACTAATTAACCGGACTTGATATAAGACACCAAGGAAGATATAGCATTGAGATTTTGTGCTGTCAAGTATTTAGCGATTTCTCGACCCACACCACGACTCGCCCCAGCCACAAAAATGTAAGATGCACTAGTCATATCAATTTTGGATTTGAGATTTTGGATTTTGGATTATTTATTGAAATCCAGGACTTACGCAACTGGCACACATATTTTCTGCGATGGCAGTACTGAGTCAATAGTCAAGGGTAAAAAGTCAAGGTGTTTGGACTTTTGACTCTTGACTTTGGACGATTTTTGTCAAAAATATATGACAATGCGCGTAAGTCCTAAAATCTATTCGCAAGTTCAAATAAATTTATATTTTGATTACTGTCTCCTTTCTTCTAACTTTTATGCCGAATTCCCAATTGCTCATTTACGCTCAAAGGATTTTATCAGAGGATTGGCACTATTAAGTAATTGGTCAAGCCCTCCAGATGCCTCTGGTTGGTGGCGAACATAACTATCAATAAATAAACCAATGATTTCAGCCATTAATAAACGGTAGTTTTCTTGTGGCTGGGTGGCGCTTAAGTCGAGAAAGGGTCTAGCTGTCGTGGAGTCTATGGTATCAGCCATAGAAAAGTGATTTGCCCCTTCCAAGAGTACCAGATAGCTGTCATTTCTGCCGCCAGCGATCGCTTCTCGGAATGTACGCATAACTGAAGTGGTAGCATCTCCAACACTTACACCATAACGGTAGCTGCTGTTAGCAATCACCCCATCACAAGTTCCTCCCATGAGTAGCATGGGTAAGGAGTCTGGTAAAGGTAAGATAGTACCTGCTTTATATCCAATTGCCACCCCTCCGGCGCTATGTGCGCCATAGGCAAAAGATGCTACAACTTGCTCAAAAAAGCGGGGGTTAGCGCTTTCAATTGCTACTCTACCACCAACAGAATGTCCACCTAAAATGATTCGCTGCAAGTCAAGGGTTCCAGCTAAAATTCCCTGATTCTGTAAATGTTCTAGTTTAGACAACAGCGCAGGCAAAGCCGAGGCACTAGGAGCAGTACCATAGATTTCTGGTTGCCATGCTGCAACATCCACTCCAGGCGTGAGACTAATTATCCCTGGCATGACTTCTGCAACCCAGTTAAATATGACTACCACCAGTCCCCGTTGGGCTAGTTTAACCGCCAGCCATTGATATAGTTGAGCATCACAATTAGCGCCGTTGAACAAAATCACCACAGGAAAAGGAGCCTGTTCTGGATTAACAGGTATAATTCCCATATCTTTTTCTAAGTCAGTTCCCGACATTTTCGCGGGGTAAAAAATTTTCAGATAAATTGAATCGTAAGGTGATTGGCTAGACTCAACAACTTTTGCAGCTTCAAAAAAAGCACGAATCTGCATTTGCTGCTTCCTCCGCAGATGAAAGTTAGAATTGCCAATTGTAACTGTCATCTAGAATATATAAGACTACTAATTTGTGACTACTCACGCCAGAGCCTGTTACATAAACTGAAGAACCGCTATAATAATTTCTTGGGCTTGCCTAACTCAGCAAGTCAAATCTAAAAATATGTATAAAGTTTAATTGAGTATTTGTGTTGGCGATCGCCTGATACAATTTTGGATTTGAGGTTATCAAAATAACGCACCTGACACCAAGCAGGAAAAATGATTGCCACAGATGAATTAACTTTACTTATTTGTGAGTCTCCAGTCGCTGCATCCTTGGGAGTCCCTCTCAAATCATACTCTCGTTTGCAAATAGAACTGTTTTTAGGAAACAGTATCTCGTTCTCCAAGTTCGTTAGAATTGACTGACATCATCTCAATTCTCTATACCTCAGTCCTATTATTCAGTCAAGTGTTTGAGTACTGTATATTTGTATGCTGCCTAGAAACACAGTTTCATAATTGTGTTCTATTAGACTGCGAGTATCACTGAATTTTTAATTAACTAGAGGATATAAACTTGAGTAGTTACAATTGGTATGGCTTACCTTAGGTATGCAACATTGTGCCGCTGGAATGCAGATGGATTGGATTAGCTTACTCAAAGCTCAACAAGCCGACTTCCTTCAACGTGTCAAAAAACCCAAAACTTACGATTTATCTTTGCTGGAAAGTCAAGTTAAAGGTTGTCACAGTGAATTTATGGTATTTTTGGGAGAACCCTTGGCAAAAATCCTCGATTTTTCTCGCCAACAAGCCGAAATTCTCGCCAAAAATCCGCCTCCCATACCACCGGAATATCCTGAACCTCCAGACTGGGTAATTCCTTTTCCCAAATACTTCCAGCGCCAAGCAGAAGATTATCTTTTGCGAGAGCAAATTGTTGAGCGAGTCATGGCGGAACGGCTGGGTAAGTTGGTGACTAAGGTGCCACAAGACAGCTTGCAAAACATGGTTTTAGATGATGAAGGAAATTTGCGAGGTGAAAGTAAATTTACTTATTTACTTGCGGATAACCCAAAGTTAACTATTCAAGTTTGTGTGGCTGATGGAGAAAGTTTTAACGGAATTAAAAAAGATAAAATTAGGTGGTCGATTACTCAAGAAGATTTGAGAAATCACCAAGTATTAATTTTTCTATGTTTATTCTATCCATCTAATGGTAAATTGGGATACGAGAAACATGCGGTGATTACTGGATTTTTGCCTACCGCTCAAATTGAATTGACTGAGCCGAAACTTCATCTTAGTCCTAGTAGCTTGTTGTATGCCGGGGGATTGAGTTGGTACTTAGAATCGCTCAGCAATAAAAAGAATGCTAAAAAAGATACATTGGTATTAGTTGATGAGAGAGCGATCGCAGAGTCAATTCAGACTGTACCATCAGAGCATCCCCGCAAAGAGATAATTGGTGATTGGGAATGCTGGCAGACATTAAAAGGTCACACTAGAGGCATTAATTGCCTTGCTTTTAGTTCCAGGTGGAACAATGGCACAACCTCCCCTATTTTAGCAAGTGGAAGTCGTGGCGAGACAAAGTTATGGGATTTAAGCAAGGGTGAATTAATAGATACATTATCAGAGTATCCTTGGGTAATATCCAACTTAGTGGATCAAGTGAATTCCTTAGCTTTTAGTCCAGACGGACAGACATTAGTTAGTGGCGGTGGCGACTCCACAATTAAAATTTGGCATGTAGGTGCATTGGATTTGATAGATATCCTGCACAAACATAATGGAGTAGTGCGTTGTGTAGCCTTTACGCCAGATGGACGGATGATAGCAACTGGTGGAGATGACAGGAGAATTTTATTTTGGGATTTGATGCGTCGTCAAGTTGCGATCGCTCTTTCCTTAGATGATACAGCTGCCCATTCCCTAGCTATCAGTCGAGATGGGCAAACTTTAATAACAGGTAGCTACCGCAAAATCAAAGTTTGGCAAAATCCACTTCAGATAAAGACCAAAAATTTAAAAGATGTAGAACCACTCCACACCCTCATGGGACATTCTCACATCGTTGGTTCATTAGCCATGAGTGCAGATGGTAAACTGCTAGTGAGTGGCAGTTGGGATCACACAATTAAAATTTGGTATTTAGAGACAGGGAGATTAATTCGCACACTCAAAGGACATACAGATAGAGTATATGCGATCGCTCTGTGTCCCGACGAGCAAATTATCGCCAGTGGTAGCGCTGATAAAACCATCAAATTGTGGCATTTAGAAACCGGAGAACTGCTAGCTACCTTTACAGGACATAACAATATAGTCACAGCATTAGCCTTCACAGCTTCCGGCGAAATGTTGGTGAGTGGCAGTTTGGATAAGACAATTAAAATTTGGCAACGGAGTTAGAAGTTAACAAACTCCGTAAACTCATACCTTGCACCTACCCCATTTCCCACCAAGAAATAAATTTCGCAGGCTTTTAGCTAAAGTCCACGCTTTGTGGACTAAAATCCTTACTCAGTCAACTTTAGCTGAGTTTAGCTATTAGCCTCAGAATGAATTCTGAGGCGGTTATCGTGACTGATGCAAGATATAAATAAACCAGTCTTTAATACTCACTGACGAGGCTTTGAACACAATTCATCGACTTCAGAACACCATCGATGAAGCTTTGAACACGACTCATCAACCTCAGAACATCATCGATGAAGCTTGGAACGCGACTCATCGACCTCAGAACATCATCGATGAGGCTTTGAACACAATTTATCGACTTCAGAACACCATTGATGAGCCTTTGAACACAAATCATCGACCTCAGAACACCATCAATGAGGCTTTGATACTCATAAATAACAAACTTTAAAAACTCTCTGGGCCTCTGCGCCTTTGCTTTAGAGATTTCCAACAAATTAATTATACATCTTGTGGGGTGGGCATCTTGCCCGCCCTGAATACTGGGACAGGTGAGGACACCCATCCCACAAGAAAATTCGGCATATTTTTTTATTTGTCAGTCCCTTAAATTTAATAATCTCCTATTAGCTATTCCCAGCCAGCCAACGGAATTATATACAATAGCTATTGAGTTACCCATACTCAGTCACGCCAAATTAATACAAACAGATAGACAAACTTTTGGCTGCTTGACCCTGAGTTAAGTAATTCCAGTGCGTTTTTACCAAATTGATGGTATTGGGGAATAGTCAATGGCAAAGATCAAGCTGTGGAACTTCTTGAGAAACATTCAAGACTTGAACTGGACACAAAACGTAGAAGTAACAAAAACAGGAGCCGAAGCTGCTAAAGCCGTCTTTGACTTAGCAAAAGCCATTAAAGAACAAAAACCCAACCTGCAAGACTTCAAACCCTATGTAGAACAGATTTCATCGCTATTAGATATATTTAATAGTCCATTTGGTCAAATTGCTGGGACTGTAATTCAGGGTCTACCCTTCGTCACTATCATATTAAAGCTGATTATTGATGCCACAAAAAAAGAGCCAAGCTTAGAAACCTGTGTGATCCTGGTTAGTCAAGTAGCCTATATAGAAAGTTTCCAGGCAATTCTCCAACAAGAACCGCAATTACTAGATAAAATTAACAAAGACCAAAAAGCTTCTGATGCTTTAGCTTCCCAAATTCGGAAATTAGGCGAACAAGAATTTGATGAACGGGAAGCGAAAAAAGCTATTCTCTATTTCCACGAATCTCAACTAGCAGAAGCATTCAATCAGATATTACAGCAACGCTTGCAAGAAGCAGGTTTAACAGAGACAGAAGCAACAAACTTAACTGCACGAGTGGCGCGAAAGACCGATGAATACATGCAAGATGCACTAGTAAAAATCGGTGATAAAGTCAAGCAACTGGTGCAATGGTATGGCGTTGGAGGAAAAGAAAAACTAGAGAAGAATCTCAATATTGAAGATTATTTAGAACAAATCATCAAACCCAAGCCAGAAGAAAACATTTTTACTGGAACAGACATTACCTTTCGGGATTTGTATGTACCCCTGCAAATCAAAGAACTCGATGACGAAAGCAATACAACTCATCAAATAGAGGAATATGTCAAAACAATACTTGACAACCTAGACCAAAATAAACCCAAACAAGTTTTGTTTATTCAAGGCGAAGCCGGACGCGGTAAAAGTGTCTTTTGTCGGATGTTCGCCGACAGAGTGCGGCAAGAATTGCACCCTAGCTTTACCCCTATTTTGATTCGCTTGCGGGAACTGCGGATACTTAAGGATAACCTCACTGATACCTTAGAAAACTATTTAGAAAATGTTGATTTTGTTAAAAATGATTCCGGCTGGCTAACAGATAAAAATACCAGATTTTTGTTTTTACTCGATGGCTTTGACGAGTTGTTGTTAGAAGGCAGAACAAGCGGCGGCTTGAAAGAATTTTTAGAGCAGGTAGAGAAATTTCAGAAGGATAATTTTTGCCATCATCAATTTTTGGTTACAGGTCGTCCCTTGGCGCTACAAGGAATTGACCGCTTGCTTTCACAAACAAAAAGCTTGAAGCGTGTCGAAGTTCAGCCAATGGATGATGCAATTAGGGAAACATGGCTCAAAAAATGGGAGGATAAAGTTGGGACACAAGAAGCTAATGACTTTAAGCAATTTTTGCAAGCTTGTCCTTATGAAATTAAAAATAAATTAGCAAGAGAACCCTTACTGCTTTATTTATTAGCACGGATGCACCGAGAGCAGCGTCTTAATGTACAAATGTTTGCAGATGCAAAGGGTATCCAAGCGAAAATCCGCATTTATGATGAATCGGTGAAATGGGTATTAGAAAAACAGCGTGAAAGTGAAAGTCAAAATGAAAACTTGCGTTTGACTGGATTAGAAAGCGAAGATTTGCGAGAGTTTTTAACTGAAGCTGCTTTGTGCGTGGTGCAGTCAGGGAATGAAACTGCAAAAGTGGCAATGTTAGAAGCACGGCTGAAAGACGACAAAAACCCAGCAGTAGAATTGATTCAAAAAGCTAGACAGGAGAATTATTTTGATAAAAATCAACAAGATAAGTTACTTAATAACTTGTTGACTGCATTTTATATCAAACCTGCGTCAGGTGATAAAGGCGGTTCTGTTGAGTTTGTCCACAAAAGTTTTGGTGAGTTTTTATTCGCGGAACGTTTAATAGAAAGTTTTGTAGATTGGACAACGAAAGTACCCAAACGTCAGCGCGAAGATGATTTGGTTACAACAAATGTAATGGATTGGCAGATTTATGATTTATTGGGCTATGGGAATTTAACGCTTGAGATTGTCGAATATTTGATGGGTTTGTTGGCTGAGAGATCAGAATTTAACGATGTCGAACGTTTGCAAAAATTATTTCAAAGATTAGAGTATTTTTACTTTCGTTGGTGCGATGGGGAATTTATTGATGCAGAAGATGCCAATTTGCCCCAGATTAAGAAAAAACAATTGAGGGAGCAATTACCAGATAGAGAAACTCACTTGGGACTGCGACAGGTGGATGTTTACACAGGGCTGAATGTAATGATTTTGCTGCTAGAGTTACATCGTTATGCCCGAATAAAAAACGAACTGCAAGACAAAATAGCCTTTTATCCTTGTGGTCAAAAGAATCAAGAAGATTTTGATAATAACAGGTTGCGTCGCATTATTAACTATAGTAATTGCATAAGAGTGGTGGAATTTTCAGTAACAGTAGGGCAATTTCTTTCTAAGGTCAATCTTAGTGGTGCTGATCTTAGGCAAATAGACTTAAGTGATGCAGACTTAAGTGGTGCAGACCTAAGTGGTGCAGATCTCTATCGTGCCGAGCTTGGTATGGTAGACCTTAGTTATGCAGACCTTAGTTATGCAGACCTTCTTGATGCAAGTTTCGGAGAGTATGCCGATCTCACAGGCATAAACCTTACTAAGGCTAACCTTATCTATACGTACTTATCTCAGACAATCCTTAAGGGCGCAAACCTCAAGGGTGCAGTCCTCCGCCGTGCCGACCTCAGCCGTGCCGACCTCAGCCGTGCCGACCTCAGCCGTGCCGACCTCAGCGGTGCCGACCTCAGCGGTGCCGACCTCAGCGGTGCCGACCTCAGCCGTGCCAACCTCGAAGCAGTTGTATGGAACAGTGACACAAAGTGGTTCAATGCAAGAGGACTGCATGAAGCAGTAGGTGTATCTTCAGAGTTAGCGCAAGACTCAGCTTTTGCCGCTGCGGCTTCCTTGAGTCAGGGCATCAGCTGGGTGAGAGAAGGCAAAATTGAACAAGCAAAGACAGCTTTCAGCCAAGCCCTACAACATCAACCTAGTTTGAATGACTCTGCCGAATATTGGCATAGCATCTGCTGGTTTGGCAGTGTACATGGCCACGCTAAAGGAGTTCTCCCCGTCTGTGAAAAAGCTGTCAGCCTAGACCCTGATAATAAAGACTATCTAGACAGTCGGGGGCTGGCTAAAGCACTTACAGGCGACTTGGTTGGCGCATTAGCAGACTTTCAGGCTGCTGTAGACAGTGGTGTACTTGATTATTCAGAAGATGTGAAGCAGCGAAGACTACGCTGGATAGAAGCACTCAAGTCAGGTAATAATCCCCTCACGCCAGAGGAATTAGAGGAACTGCGGCAGGTTGAGGGATAAATTTAGAGTGGGGAATAATATCAAGTCTAGTTAATTGGTTATGATTCCCACAGTCATTACACCCCACCCCCAACCCCTCCCCGTGAACGGGGAACTCGGGGCCCCCTCTGGGGATTAGGGGCAGGGAGACAAAGCATGGCTTTGGCGGGGTGGGGTTCTTCGGGTTTAAGTAATCCATATCTTGCACAGTTCTCACAACCGCCTCAGAATTAATTCTGAGGCTAATAGCGAAACTCAGCTAAAGCTGACTGAGTAATTTGATTTTCGATTTTGGATTTTGGATTTTAGATTGTGAAAGATTTACTCAATAAATGTGAGTTCTACAAGTGCTGTTTTGACCTCTCCCCCAACCCCTCTCCGACGCGGAGAGGGGAGCCAAAGCCCTAATTTTTCGTTTCTCCTCCCTCGCCTTTTAGGAGAGGGAGGTTGGGAGGGAGAGGTTTGTCTGGGCGTGAGTTTTCATGCCGATCGCACATAATAAAACCATCCCCTCTATTAGACTTGCTTATGGCGATCGCTAGTCAACCCCAACTAACTTTAAACGAGTTCCTGAAACTGCCGGAAACTCAGCCAGCATCAGATTTTATCAATGGGGAAATCATTCAAAAACCAATGCCTCAAGGTGAACACGGTCTGATTCAGACAACTCTGTGTGAAGTTATTAATGGCACAGCGAGAAATCAGAAAATTGCTATAGCTATTTCAGAACTACGTTGTACTTTTGGCGGTGCTTCTATCGTCCCTGATGTGGCTGTGTTTCGCTGGCATAGAATACCTAAAACTCCATCCGGCAGAATTGCCAATCGCTTTGAAATTCATCCCGACTGGGCAATTGAGATTCTTTCCCCAGACCAAAAGTTAAAACAAGTATTGACTAAATTATTGCATTGTTCGCGCAATGGAACAGAATTAGGCTGGTTAATTAACCCAGAAGATGAAAGCGTGTTGGGGGTATTTCCTAACCAGCGAGTGGAATTATACGAAGGTGCAGATAAATTACCCATACTTGAGGGTATCAATTTGGAACTAACGGTAGAACAAGTTTTTAATTGGCTGAGTTTGACATAAGTTGCTGATAAAATTTTAAATATAGCCTTCCGTAATATTAAAGAATTTATATCCGTGACATTCAAAGACTTAGAGCAACAACTTCTTGCCCTCAGCCCTAGCGAAAAAGTGCAGGTTATTCAGTTACTGGCTCAAAGTCTAGGTAGCAATTGGCAAGGAATTGAAAAAAACCCTAGAGTTTGTGGTGGAGAAGCCCGCATAGCAAATACTCGTATTCCAGTGTGGGTACTTGTGGAAGCTCGTAGTATTGGATACAGCGATGCTGACATTCTGATCAGCTATCCAACTATTACTGCTACTGACTTAGCTAATGCTTGGGCATATGCAAAAGTTCACCCTGATGAAATCGAACTTGCGATCGCTCGTAATCAGGTAGCCTAGTCAATGGCACGCTTTTACGCAGATGAGCAGTTTCCGTTTCCAGTTGTGCAATTATTACGTACTTTGGGGCATGATGTTTTAACAGTTCAGGAAGCAGGCAATGCATATCAAGCTATATCTGATGAGGAAGTGTTAGCATTTGCCATCAGCCAAGAACGCTCAATATTAACTATCAATCGAGATGATTTCATCCGCTTACATCGTCGTAACTCTAACCACTTCGGTATTATTGTTTGCACTAACAATCGCAACTGGGAACAGTTCGCAGCACGGATAGATGAGACTGTCACAGCAGAAGAAACTTTACAAGGAAAACTAATTCCTGTAGTACGCCCTACCAATTGAAGAAAGTTTTGCTAAAAATGCCTAAACTGATTATCAAAAAAGCGATCGCTCTAGAAATGGGGCGATCGCTTTTCAATTCCATCTGAAGTTTAACTAATTCAGAATCGATTGCAACAATGGTTTATCTTCCGACAATTTACCCGATCGCAACCATTCATTCATTTCTTCTGGTGCTTTGGCTTGCTGGAGACGTTCGCGCAGTTGAGAACCTTCTAAAATCTCTTTTTGCAAAAGTTCCTGTGCTGTCTCTTCTAACAAGTCGCGGTTAGTTTGCAAAATACTCAAGGCGATGTGGTGAGCATTATCTACTATCTGCTTCACTTCGCGGTCAATTTCCTCAGCCACTTTTGGACTAATTGAACGACGCGGGTTGCTGTAACCTTCGAGAAATTGCTGCTGAATCTTCTCAAACGCCACTGGCCCAAGTTTATCACTCATACCGTACAAAGTGATATACCGTTCTGCTAAGTCAGTCGCTTTTTGAATGTCATCAGAAGCACCCGTGGAAACTTTGCCAAAGACGATTTCTTCAGCAGAACGTCCACCCAAAAGTGTGGCAATACGTCCGCGAATCTCATCTTCAACCATCAAAAAGCGGTCTTCTTCAGGCATCTGAATTGTATAACCCAAAGCACCTACACCACGGGGCACAACGGAGATTTTCTCAACTTTACCGGCACCAGGCATTAACGCACCGATGATGGCGTGACCAACTTCGTGATAAGCAACGGTCTTTTTCTCGGTTTCATTCAGCACGCGAGAGCGTTTTTCTAAGCCAGCCACCAACCTTTCAATAGCTTCATTGAAATCTGCCATGATTACAGCTTGGCGATTTTGTCTTGCTGCTAAGAGTGCAGCTTCATTGACAAGGTTCGCTAAATCTGCACCAGCAAAGCCAGGAGTTCTGATGGCAATCACAGCCAAATCAACATCATCAGCCAATTTGACGTTTCTGGCATGGACTTTGAGAATCGCTTCACGACCGATTTTATCAGGGCGATCGACTACAACTTGACGGTCAAAGCGACCGGGACGGCGTAAAGCTGGGTCGAGAACTTCGGGACGGTTGGTAGCAGCGATAATAATTACGCCTGTGTTGGCATCAAAACCATCCATCTCGGTGAGTAACTGGTTGAGGGTTTGTTCGCGTTCGTCGTTACCACCCACAAAACCACCAGCACCGCCGCGAGATTTACCCAGTGCATCTAACTCATCAATAAAGACAATACAGGGCGCTTGTTTTTTGGCTTGTTCAAACAAATCGCGGACTCTAGCTGCACCTACACCCACGAACAGTTCAATAAATTCCGAACCAGAAATGCTGAAGAAGGGAACGCCAGCTTCACCAGCGATCGCTTTTGCCAGCAGTGTTTTACCTGTTCCTGGAGGCCCTACCAACAATACACCTTTGGGAATTTTCGCCCCTAATGTGGTATACTTAGAAGCGTTTTTGAGAAAATCAACAATCTCTTCCAGTTCCGCCTTGGCTTCATCTACACCAGCCACATCTGGAAATTTCACACCAGTACTACCTTCTGAGTAGATGCGGGCTTTGCTTTTACCAACTGTGAGTGCAGCCGGGCCACCGCCTTGGCGATTCATTAAAAAGCCCCAAATTCCAAAGAAAATTAACGGTGGCGCAACCCAGCTAAGTATTGTGCCAATCCAGCCATTTTGGTCTGGTGGAGGTGCAGCAAACTCAACATGATTGTCGCGGAGAATTCGAGGTAAATCTAGATCAATGGCGATTGGTGTAGTAGCAAATACCTGTTCAGCAACCGTGCCATCGGGAGTTTGGGTTTTGATGGAATATTGAATGCGATCGCCACCGACAATTGCCTTATCTACTTTACCTGCTTGCACTTGAGCGATAAAATCACTGTAGGGAACTTGTGGCAATCGGGGCCCAAAAAAGCTAGGAACAATAAAGTTAAGCAGTAATAGAAGAGTTAAGAAAATCAGTAAACTGCCTCCAAACTGCCGAACCCTCGGCGGTTTGATTTGTCTTTTGTTATTAGTTTCAACAGGCATTTTGATGTACCCTCGAAGGAATTGGGAATTGGGAACTTGTACTGAGCGACTTGTGCCGAAGTATGGGGAATTGGGCATTAGTTATTTCTCCCCATCACCCCATCACCCCTGCTCCCCTGCTCCCTTGCTCTGAATTAGGGAGATGTGAATTGTAAAGGTTTGTATCTGTAGGTCTATTGTAGAAACTAGAGGCAACAGCCTAAATTGGGGTATACCCCACAGGAAAATGTGTATTGCCGTACTTTATGGAAAATCAGCTAGGATTTGTTCTGAAATTGCTTGTACTTTCGGCTGTGCTGTCCCTATTGATTAAGTACATAGGGCCGAGTTTGTTGATTCCGGCAACAGCAACTAATGCCTTAATTATAATTTTGATGCCGAACGTGATTATGGCGATCGCTTTACTGTGGCGATTCCAAAGTCAAAAACAAAATTAACTCAAATTATTTGGTCGGAAGTTACTAAAATCAGCTAACCTAGCTGCATCAAACACAAATTGCATCTCACCATCCGCTGGGAGTCAGCCTGTGAACCTTGGTCAATGGATCGGCTTAATCGCCATAGTTCTCTCTTTATACATCTTGTGGCAAATTCGGGAAGTGCTTTTGCTGATGTTTGCCGCAGTTGTGTTAGCCACTACCTTAAATAGGCTAGCAAAACGCTTTCAACGCTCAGGTATGAAGCGTGGATTAGCTGTCATTTTGTCGGTAGTTATCTTTTTTACATTGATCGTTGGTTTTTTCTGGCTGATTGTCCCACCTTTTATACAACAGTTTAACGAACTAACCTATCGAGTTCCCCAAGGGTTTCAGCGTTTCAATAGTTGGCTTGACGAACTGAGAACCCGCATCCCTAGTCAGTTAGTTCCTTACATTCCCGATATCAATAGCTTCATACAGCAAGCACAGCCATTTGTCAATCGGGTATTGGGAAGTTCTTTTGCTTTAGTTTCTGGCTCTTTGGAAGTTGTCGTCAAGATTCTGCTGGTGC
This sequence comes from Nostoc sp. UHCC 0702, assembly GCA_017164015.1. Taxonomy (GTDB): domain Bacteria; phylum Cyanobacteriota; class Cyanobacteriia; order Cyanobacteriales; family Nostocaceae; genus Amazonocrinis. The sequence goes on along the minus strand of CP071065.1, from coordinate 4,654,557 downwards.
TAGTTTTAACAGGGATGCTCTTAGCTGACCCCCAAGCTTACCGTAAAGTATTTGTGCGGATTTTCCCCTCATTTTATCGGCGACGGGTAGATGGGATTTTAGATAAATGCGAAGTTTCATTGGAGGGGTGGGTAACAGGCGCTCTCATTGCGATGGGTGTAGTGGGGCTGATGAGTGTTGTTGGCTTATCTCTTTTGCGTGTCAAGGCTGCACTGGCTTTAGGAGTTTTGGCAGGATTTTTAAACTTAATTCCCAACTTAGGCCCAACTTTGAGTGTAGTGCCGGCAATGGCGATCGCTCTATTGGATGCTCCCTGGAAAGTAGTTGCTGTGTTGATTCTCTACGTGATTATTCAACAAACTGAAAGTAATTTCATCACGCCTATTGTCATGGCGCATCAAGTCTCGTTGCTACCAGCCATAACCTTAATTTCTCAGCTGTTTTTCGTGACTTTCTTTGGCTTTTTAGGATTATTTCTAGCGCTTCCGCTAACTGTTGTTGCCAAGATTTGGCTACAAGAAGTGTTGATTAAAGATGTTATGGATGAATGGGGACATAACCATACAAAAGAGACTGAGTTAGTGATAGTTTCTGACCCTCCCAGTTCAGGTGATAATTGGATGGCAGAAACTCAAACTGATACAGAACGGCCTAGTGATGATGCTTTGTGAATTTTTGAGGCGTTCTTACTCCTTTCCCACCTGAAGATTACCGTTTAGACAGCTCTTGAGCAGAGGAGCAGAGGAGCAGGGGAGAAAAAATTGCATCGGTAATCTTACAGCCGGAAGGGAGTAAATCTTGCACTCCTATTGTGTTGACTGATGACTGACGACTGTCATCGGTCATTGGTCAACGACCTTATACCAATTAAAAAAAACGTGAGTTCGATGAACCTCTCCCCAACCCCTCTCCGCATCGGAGAGGGGCAGAAATATTCTTATTTTTCAACGAAAAAATCAGGTTTTCAAAGCCTCTCTCCCTGTGGGGTAGAGGAATGGAAGCGGGGTTTCTAAAATCCGTCGAACTCACGTTAAAAAATGATTGCGACAGATGGATTTACAGAACCTAAATACAGTAGGCAATTCCCAATCCAAAATCTCAAATCCAAAATCCAAAATGGTATTAACAGGTGATATTGTGAAAAGTGTTGAGTACTAATTCTGCCTCTTGTAAGAACGTTTTCTCAAATTTGTTTGCAACCAAACACCAAAAGCCATAGCCGCTGCTATTCCTGTGCAATTCATCGATTCAGGAACAGCTTGAAGTTTGACATTAACATTATCAATCAACAAAGCAGAATTCACAGCAGTATCGCCGACATCAACAACACCAAATCCGAGGGTATATGTTCCAGCCACAGGAATCGTATAAGAATAAGCTTGATATCCTGTTTCTTGAAACAAACGAGAAAAAGAAATAGTTGTAGGCGTAAACGTATCTGCCAAAGAACTAACCGTATTGCTGAGACTAAAAAAGGCAAAATCGTTAAAAGTCGAGTCTGGCGGAGTTTGATCAGTTAAAAAATTCCATGAGAAACTCAAAACATCTCCCGAAGAAGCAACAATTGTTTGTTTAATTGCAGAACCTTCAATGACTCCACCTGCTGTTAAGCTTCCTGTTGATAATCCCAAGAAACTTTCTATTTCAGAACCACTAACAGTTGTTTGATCCTGAAGAGTTTCTAGAACAGCTTGATAACCACCATCAGCAGGGGTAACACCAAAGTTAAAATCTTCAACAGTCGTTTGTCCTGTAGTTATCCAGTTGCTAAAATCGCCTGTCTCAAAGTCACCATTGAGTACAGCAGCGCTAACAGTTGCTGGGGCTACTGTCAAACCAACAACACTAACAACAGCAAGAGTCAGAAATTTAAACATGAATTATCCTCCTTGTAGCAAATATTCCGGTGAAATCTACGTTATCAAGCTGAAATTACGAAATCATATCAAGTTCGGCTAATTACTTACGATCTAGTCGGTTTGCTTGGTAATAGGTAATGGGTAATAGGTAATACTCAAAACCAATTACCAATTACCAATTACCAATTACCGACCTCCACAGATATCATAAGTGTTTAAACGGACATGATATCATTAGTGTCGAGATTTGGTATTTCAGTCAGCGTGGCAAATAATCCCCCGTTGTCCAAACCAGTAGTTGTACCATTGGGATTGTATAGCAAATTGCCTGTAGCCAAGTTGTAAACAATTTTGCCACTGCTGGCACCAGCAAAAGTTGCTTCATTACCAATCTCTGTATTGATGGTGGAAAATTCCCCAGCATTGAAAGTACTGCTTAAAGCATTGAAAGAAGTTTTACTTAAAGCAATCTTGTCTATTCCTTTGACAAAATCTGTAAGAGTATCTACACCGAAGCTGCTATTAGTAAAAGTGGCACCACTGCCGAATAAAAAGCGATCGCCTCCCTCTCCTCCAGTCAGAATATCATTACCTGCGCCGCCAATTAACGTATCATCACCAGCATTGCCTGTAAGTGTATCATTACCACCAAGCCCTTTGAGGAGATTGTCACCGCTATTACCAGTAATACTATTGTCTAAATCGTTGCCAGTTCCAGTGGTATTGGCTGTTCCAGTGAGGATTAAATATTCCACATTGGCAGTGAGTGTGTAATTAACAGCAGACTGTACAGTGTCTTCACCAGCATCTGCATTTTCAATGACGACATCGCGGATAGTATCAACAATGTAAGTATCGTTGCCTGTACCACCGATTAAGCGATCGCTTCCTGCACCACCGTCAAGGATATCATTACCAGCAGTACCAGTGAGAGTCTCATTAGCCTCGGTGCCGTTGATTACATTAGTGACTGTGAGGGCAAAAATATCTTGCTCTGTTGCTCCTTGAATATCGCTGGCTACAACTAAGATATTGAAGATACCTACATTATCGCTGTTAGGTGTGCCGCTGAAAGTACGAGTTGCAGCATCAAAAGTGAGCCAGCTAGGTAATGCCTCACCGTTTTCTAAGGTAGCAGAATAGGTGAGAATGTCACCTGCATCGACATCACTGAAGGTATTGGCGGCAATAGTGAAGCTGAAGACCGTGTTTTGTATGACTGTTTGGTCGGCAATGGTCTGAACTAAAGTTGGTGCATCATTAGTATTAGTCACTGTGATAGTGAAGATATCATCGACACCAGCCCCAGAGTTATCAGTTGCAGTCACTTTGATGTTAAGTGCGGCGACATCGGCATTAGCAGGAGTACCGCTGAAGGTGCGGGTTGCAGCATCAAAAGTTAACCAACTTGGTAAAGCATCACCGTTTTCATTTGTTGCGGTGTAAGTCAGGGTATCGCCTGCGTCACTATCACTGAAAGTATTTTCTGGGATGGTGAAGCTGAAGGTACTGTCTTCTGTGGCTGTTTGGTCAGCGATCGCTTCAACTAAAGTTGGTGCATCATTAGTATTAGTCACTGTGATAGTGAAGATATCATCGACACCAGCCCCAGAGTTATCAGTTGCAGTCACTTTGATGTTAAGTGCGGCGACATCGGCATTAGCAGGAGTACCGCTGAAGGTGCGGGTTGCAGCATCAAAGGTTAGCCAAGTTGGTAATGCGTCACCGTTTTCTAATGTTGCTGAGTAGGTCAGGCTGTCGCCTACATCACTATCACTAAACGTATTTTCTGGGATGGTGAAGCTGAAGGTACTATCTTGTGTGGCGGTTTGGTCGGCGATCGCATTACTTAAAGTCGGTACATTATTAATATTGGCGACTGTCAAAGTAAAGATATCATTGACGCTTGCCCCTGAATTATCAGTTGCAGTCACTTTGATGTTAAGTGTGGTTATATCGGCATTAGCAGGAATACCACTAAATGTACGAGTTGCAGCATCAAAGGTCAGCCAAGTTGGTAATGCATCACCGTTGTCTAAAGTAGCAGTGTAAGTAAGGGTATCGCCTGTATCGACATCAGTGAAGGTATTAGTAGGAATTTGGAAGCTAAAGGCGGTGTCTTCTGTAGCTGTTTGGTCAGCGATCGCACTTCCCAGAATCGGTGTATCATTGACCGGATTAACGGTAATGTTGAAATTGGTATTAGCGATCGCACCTCCTGCACCATCGGCAACGGTAAAACTGAAACTGTCGCTAGTGGTTTCACTGCCATTGTGGGTATAAGTTAGCAGATTACTGTCGATGTCTGCTTGAGTGAAGGTATCGTTAATTGCTAACGCTAAATTGTTGCGTAAAAGTGTGCCGTTATCTGGTATGTCCGTTAAGGTGTAAGTAACTTGGGTGGCGCTATTGTCAACATCTGTGACTTGCAGTTGAGTATTAGCGATCGCACCTGTAGCTTGTTCATTGAGAGTTAAACCTTGATTCAGCGCCAGGACAGGGGTAATATTTACGACACCGCCAATAACTTGGATAGTGGCTTGAGCAGTGCTAGGAACGGCTTGACTATTGCCTGCGTTGTCACGGGCGACACTGTAAAAGGCGTAAGTATGACCCGATTCGCCGATGTAGGTGGCTTCGGTGAGGGTGGTATTTTCTAACCAGGGGGTGAAGGTGCTACCGTTGTCGGAGACGTAGATGGTGTAATTGGCTAAGGCTGAACCGTTGCTGTCATCGCTACCTGACCAATTTACTAGGAATTCTGCGGTTTGTGATGTCGCTGGTAATACATTAACTGTACTGATGGGTGCGCCTGTATCGATGGTGTTGAAGATGGGCGGTGTGTCGATTGGTTCTTCGGTGTCAAAGACAATTCGCGCCTCAGCATCAATGACTGCTCCGGTTTGCACATCTCGACGGGTGCGGATGCTGTAGTTGACAAAGCCATCGCCGACACCATCTTCATTGTTGGGGGGTAGGAAACCTGCTAAAGCATCTTCTGGGATTTCTCCGGTTTCTGGGTCAATGGTGGTAATTGTCCAGAAGGCTTCACCCTTGGTGATGTCGATACCTGCGGTGACATCTACATAGTAGCCCTTGGTGGCGGTGAGGTCTAGGCGATCGTTGTAAAAGGCGCGGTTGTCGGGTACGTCGAAGAATAGGTCGCCCCAGCCGAAGTCGCCGACGCGGTAGGTGCGGAAGTCGAGGTCGGGGTCTAATTGTTGGGTGATGACAACTTGTTGGGCGGGTGCTGTGGCGCTGGCTTGGTTTTCAAAGCGGATGGTGTAGCGGAGGGTGGAGGATGCGGTAATCCATTTTTCTTCACCAAAGCCGGCGGGGCCTAGTATGTCGTTGGGGTCGCTGGGGCGGATGATTTGGGTGTGTGCCTTCTCTACTAAGTAGTCATATGATGGGTCATATATGTAATTATTGATGAATAGACCTTCAAGACCTGACTTAGTAAAATCATCTACAATATAAGCACCGTGTTTGTTTCGTCCCAAAAAAGTATTTTTAAATCCTGGTCTGCCTGCACCCCATTTTGATGGCTCTGCTGCAAGACGTAGACCTGGGATAGGAATGGGGGGTACGGGTATAGCTCCTAATGCAGTCTGCTTTAATAATTCGCCTGGATTATTAAATAATTCACCTGGATTGTCAATTGCTCTCTCAACTAAGTATCCAATACCAGAAGAAGCAGCTCCTAGACCAGCCTCAAATATTAATCCGCCACCTCCTGTGGCGGCAACAACCCCCCCTTGAATAGCCCCTGATACAGCAGAACCGACAATACCACCTAATGTCAGTTTGTCTTTAGTGTACAACTTCTCTATCGTATATAATGCTATGTTAGCCACCGCACCTATAGCAATCCCCGCCAGAATTAAAGGAGTAGTTCCTTCCGGATCAATCTTGAGTGTTGGATTATTACTAGCGTAGTTATAAAGATTAGTATCACCACCTTGCAAACCAATGGGATCGGTAGCTGTAAATCTGCCGAGATTACTGTCATAAAATCTCGCCCGCATGAAGTCGATACTATTTCCTTCCCGCATCACACCCCATTGACCCACATATTCAAAGGGGTTAGAAACCGCTTCAACAGTGCTTAAACTTTCACCAAAAGGTAGATAACTGTACTGATTGAGATAATCCCCATTCGCACCCGTTAACCCAACAATCGAACCAATCGCATCTGCATCATAATAACTCGCCGCATTCGTCCCATCAATACGACTGACTAAACCTAAACCATGCGTATAACGAGCAATGATATTTCCATTATCACCATACTCACCAACCACATCCCCCAAGCCAGTTGGGTCAAGTAAATATTCGGTTCGTTGACCATTAAGAATACTCGCAATGCGATTTCCTAACGCATCATATTCATAACTCCAAGTTCCTTCAGGTGTCACCGCACCAATCAGCCGATTTTCACTGTCATAACTGTAACTCCAGGTATTATCGCCCTGAGTTTTATTAATCAGATTGCCATCAGTATCGTAATTGTAAGTTGCTGCTCCTACACTCGTATATTGATTGAGATTATTCGTGCTGTAAGCAGTTTCGACACCGCTATCTTTCACTTTAATTCTGTTACCAGCCGCATCATATTGATATTCAATAATCCGCCCATTTGGTAAATTAACTAAAGTCAATTGTCCGATGGAATCATACCCATAAGTGGTTGTTCCTTCTAAAGTAGTCATACTGGTACGACGACCAGCATTATCGTAGGTATAATCAAAACGCGAGTTTACTGTGCCATCAGATTCATAGTTAACTAGACTTAACAGTTGTCCTGCTAAATCATAGCTGTAAGTTGTGTAAGTTCCATTGCCATTATCTTCACGGCTGAGACGACCTACATTATCGTAGGTATAAGTAATAATATTCGCTCCCGTGCCATCTGTAAGGCTCTTTAATTTCCCTAAAGTGTCATAGTTATAGTTGGTAGTAAATCCATCTTGATCTACCATCCGCGAACGACGACCAGCACTGTCATAAGTAAACTCTAAGAAGCGGTCAGCACCATAACTTACTTTAGTAACCCGGTCTAAACTATCGTAAGTGTAAGTAACAGAACTATCAGAATCAGTCGCAGTTAAAAGATTTTCTCGACTGTCATAAGTATAGGTAGCTGATGTGCCATCGGCAAAATCTTTTCTAGTTAATAATCCTTCGTAATTGTAAGTGTAGCTAATGTTTTGATTGCGACGGTTGACAGCAACAGTTACATTCCCAGTAGCATCATAACTAAATGTTTCTTTGCTGCCATCTGCATAGGTTATTTGTTGTAAATTACCCTGATTGTCATAACTATAATTCAGAGAATTACCGCGCTGATCTTGAACACTTGCAAGTTGATTAAAGTTAGTTTCGTAGGTGTATTTTATCTGCTGTCCAAGGGCATTAATAGAAGAAATAATATTGCCTTGATTATCGTAAGTGAAAGTTGAGACAGTATTATCAGCAGCAACTACTTTTGTTAGATTTCCATTACTATCATATTGATATTGGTTAATCCGTTTGAGTGGGTCTTCAATTCTTCCTAAAGTTCCCCGATCATTATATAACAGCTTACTCACCGCACCAGAGGCATCAGTAATTGTCACTCCTCCAGATGAGTCATAGCTGTAGTTGATAGGTTCAGCGTTTCCGTCTAAGCTTTGTTTAATGAGTCTGCCTTGACTGTCATATTCATAAAAAAGACCCGTGTTATCAGAGAACCTAACTGATTTTATGGCGTGTTGGCTACCACTGGTTGAGTTAGTTTCGTAGGTGTAACTGGTTGCTCCTTCAGGCGTTGTAATACTGAGTAAATATTCCCCCCTTGTGTCATATTCATAGGTTATTGTCCAATTATCTTGGTCTGTGGTTTGACTAACTAGCCCTTGAGCATTGTAAGAAAATTCTAGATAATTACCATCAGAATGCACTAAACGGGTCAGCTTACCATCTGTATAATTAGCTGTAATCCGATTTTGATTTGTATCCTCAATATAATCAAATTTGCCATCTAAGCGAAAAGCAATCAAGCTTCCATCAGCTTCTTGTAACCGATAAATTCCACCCTCTTGAGTTAAGGTTGCATTATCCGCAGTTACTCCTTGATAACTGCCATCATTTTGCTTAGTAAATAATCTCGGAGAATTGCTAAAGAACAGGGTAACATCTCCATTACTAACGGGAGTAACTTTAATATCCCAATCATTAACCCCACCGCGTCCAAAAGTTCCAGTGCTGAAGCGTTCATCAATTGAATCACCTTGGTTGCTTCCAATTAAAGAATTACTAACTTGTTGTAATTCAAAGCCTAATAAACGGATAGCATCATTGGTGTATTCTCCCAGTAGGCTTAAATGGTTAGCATTATCAGCTAAGATTTCCTGATAAGTACCAGCTTCATTACCAACAGAAGTAATAAAGTTTTGCCAAATTGCATCCCAAGCATCATTAGAAATGTTATTCAGTCTAGCTTGATTTTTTAAACTAGACCAATCAATTGTTTGGTCTTGGGAAGCTTGAGAGACGGAGAAAGTAACACTTCCAGCATTAACTGTTGGGTTAAATAACAATGAAAAGCTTCCAGTTGCCCCTGGTGCAATAATGCCTGCTGGCCCTTCCGAATCAATCCCCAGAAACTGTAAGCTAGACCCTATTGACTCGGTTTGTTCTGGTAATCTTAAATTTGCATTTTCAGCTACCAAGGTCAGCAAAGGTGCAACAATATCCGTGTCCCCTGTATTGGCATAATTAACAGTAACAATTCCGCCTTGTCCAGGACGTAAGGCGCTAGGTGCATCGACACTAACTATTAAATTCCCAATTGCCCCATTGGTGACGGTGAAAGCATCATCTAAAGTTGCTGTTTGCGTACCATTTTCAACTTTGACATCATACAATCCCGTTGTCAGTCCCTGTAAGTCAAATGTCGCCCATAATTCTGTGCTATTCTTCCACCAAACACGGCTAGCAGTGCGCCCAGTTCCATCACCAGTAACTAAACTAATGACATCATCTGTGCTAAATTTCGAGCCAGAAATTGTAATGGTTGTCTGACCTAAATTACTACCCCGCTTTGTGCCAATATCCAGAATCTCAAAATCGAGAACATCAGCTTCAATGGTGTAGTTCGCAGGTGTCCCACCCACACTAGCACCATAAGCCAGAATATAATATGTACCACTGCGTGTCGCAGGGACTAAAATATCTTGGTCAGCAGCTAACACATCCGAGAAGCCAAAGTCGAAATTTCCACGACTCGGCATATCGCCATAGCGGATATACAACTCATTCGCCGCAGTAGTCGAAGCACTATCAAACTTCACCCGCAGCGTCTCACCCGCAGCTACATCAACTTTGTAATAAACCGCTTGTCCTTGTCCCAAACTACCAGTATCCGCAGTTCCCAAATCTAATCGTTCCGCATCAGCATTAAACTGGTCTAAAGAAGCACTGAGATTATTACTTTCATTCGATTCAGGAATTTGATTGCGAATATCGCTGCGAACGATCGCATAATAGTCTCCAGGAAGCACACCAGGCAATGCTGCTGTCAGAGTTTCACTATAACTACCACCAATAGCCACATCGCCATTGTGTTGCACTCTGCCAAACAAAGCATCCCCCACATCCCACTGGTTATCCGCAGAGATGTAAATCGTATCAAACCAACTACCTAAAGCTGCATTTGTCCCTTGGTTTGTCACCGTGTAGCTGATAGTTGCATTTTGCCCTGGTACAGCATTGGCGGGAATGGTAATTGTCCCTATTACCAAGTCAGATGGTTGTGGCAGACTAATTTCTGTGGAGTTAGCATCATAGCCAATATTATTCTGTTCACCACTCAATTCATTAATATTGTTACCACTGTCTGCAACCGCAAATACATAGAATGGCCCAGAAAATCCTTGAGGAATTCTAAAGGATGTGGTGTCAGTGTAACTAGCCCCTGCTGCTAAATCTTCTGTCCGCGTCTTGTATCCTATGTATGTATCGCTACTACGGTCAAAGAATTGGTCACGGGATAAGTAAAAGGCATCGTACCAAGAACGAGTACCCGTACCTGCTTCACCAGCATTACTGACTGTCCAAGTGATATTCAACAATTGACCGCTAATGCCAGCGCTGGCGGCATCGACGCTAGCTACAACCAAGTCTGGTACTGGACTTAGGGAGATTGTGGTAGTATCAGAACTCGTTAAATCATTATTATTGTCTAAAGGAGTTTCCAGGACGCGATCGCTACTATCAGTCCGAACAATAGTATAAAATTCACCTTGTAAGTCTATGGGCAAATTAAAACTGCGAGACACGCTATACTCAGCTGATGACTCTAGCGCCCCAGAATGGTAGACTCTACCCAACAATCTATCATTACTACTAATTACTGCGTCAGTAGAAAGGTAAACATCGTCATACCAGTAATCAGCGTTGGTCTTTCCTGTCCCGAAGTTCTTAACTGTCCAGTCAACTGTTAAAGCTTGTCCTGACAACACAGTTGTGGGGATACTCAACCCTGTAACTTGCAAGTCTGGAGTTTGGCGAGTGATGCTCAGGGATTGTACTGTTGAGTTATTACCTTCATTCGTAGCTTCATATACCCTGTTATTGACATCTGTCGCCACAAATAAGTTGTAATTACCGACTAAGTTGAAGGGAATGGTAACTAATTCTTGACGTGAATAAGAACCGCCAGGATTTAGTAAACCACTGCGGTCAAAGTTTGCCAACACAACATCATCCGCGTTACCCAACACACCGTCACTAGATGCAACTATCCTATCAGTCCAACTAGTAACCGCTGTATCACCAACACCCTGGTTAGTCACAGTCCACTCTACCCGAATGGCTTTACCTGCTTCGGCTGTAGTTGGTGCGGTAGCTGAAATTACCAGGTCAGCAGGGGAAGATGAAATGTTAACAGGTGTGCTATCGAATACAACATTATTGTCTTTATCCAACTCAAAGACATTATTGCCGCTATCGGTGACAACAAAAGCATAATATGTACCACTTAAGCCATTTGGTAGCGTAAAGGTAGCAGAATTATCGTAACTAACGCCGATATCTAATGTGCCAAAGCGACTACGTTCACCGAGTTTGAGGTCTGTGCTGGTGTCTAGCTGGGTATCTGTTGACAGATAAAATGCGTCAGTCCAAGAAGAGTTGGGGGTAGCAGTTGCCCCAAAGTTGGTAACGCGATAATTAATAGTTAGGGGACGACTAGCTGATGCTGTAGCGGGTGCATCAACAAACTCAACTTCTAAGTCTGGTGGCGGTGTAAGATTGATTTTCGTGGCTGTGGTGTCATAGCCAGTATTATTACTTTCAAAAACATTCTCGTAAACCTGATTACCTGCATCAGTCCGCACGAAAAAGAAGAAATCGCCGCTAACGCCAATTGGTAGAGTTACTGTTTGGCTGACATTGTAACCAGTGCCTAGATTAATTGTACCACTGCGGTTGAACCGTCCTAAAGAGCGATCGCTCCCATCGATTACATCATCGGTGGACATGAAAACTTCGTCAGACCAGGATGTTTCTAAGTTCCTACCAGTCCCTTCATTGGTGACTATCCAAGTCAAGGTAAGGGGCTGTCCTGAAAAACCTTGAGCCGGGGCGTTGACTGCGGTAACTTGAAAATCAGGCGGTGGTGTCAAATCAACGTCGGTGGGGCCACCAAAACCGAAATTATCCCCCTCACTTTCAAATTCATAGACGTTGTTATTCGCGTCTGTCTTCACCAGAAAGTAATAGTTACTATCAATACCTCTAGGCAACTTCACTGTCAGACTGTTGGTGTAGCTTTCACCCACGTTGAGATAGCTGACATTAGTTGCCTGTCCTAAGTAAATATCACTACTGTCGAAGGTCGTATCTAAAGAAAGCCAAACATTATCATACCAGAAAGGTGCGCTAGTAGCCCCTGTACCGTTATTAATGACAGTCCACTGCACAACGGTTTCCTGACTAGAGAAGGCTGTGGGGGGAGATGTAACACTTGATACTTGCAGATTGGGGAATGGTGAGAGGCGAATTTGGGTGAAATCATCATCAATGCTGATATTATTTGCCTCATTACCTGTACCTTCCAATACCTGATTATTGGCATCGTTAGAGATGACAACTCGATAATTGCCACTCAACTCAATTGGTACGGTGATGAACTGGCGGCGTTCTATGGATGCACCTGCGGCAATTGTGCCTGTGAAGGTGAATGAGTTAATGTAGCGATCGCTCCCAATTGTGCCATCATTAGAAAGATAAACATTATCTGTCCAGCTACCTGTAGCATCTGTAACACCTTGGTTTGTAACTGTCCAAACAATCTCAATCTGTTGTCCAGAAATGGCTTCTACTGGGGCGGTAATGTTGCTGACTACTAAATCAGGGGCTTTGAGTGTAATCGGTACTGCTTGAACATTGTTAGTATCACTAGTTTCAATTTGGTTGTTGGCATTATCGGTTACAAACAGGAGGAAGCGATCGCCTGTTTTGGTGTTAGGCAGGTTAATATTTTGGGTAACACTATAACTTGCACCTGCTGCCAAAGGACTATCTGCTGCTGCGTCACGATTGACAACAACGGTATCAGTTGCATCTAGTATTTGGTCATCTGAAATGTAAACATAGTCAGACCAATCAGAAAAAGCAGTGCCATTGCCTTGATTAGTCACAGTCCAGGATAAAGCAATTGTATCACCCAAATCAGCAGATACTGGTGCAGTAGTAGCAGAAACTACTAAATCTGCGGCAGTTAGGTTAATCGCTACTGCTTGAACATTGTTAGTTTCATCTGTTTCGCTTTGCTGATTGTTAGCATCTGCAACAAATAGCAGGTAGCGATCGCCGATTGTAGTGTTAGGAATGCTAATGTTCTGAGTAACACTATAACTTGCACCCGCCGCCAGAGGAGTATTTGCAGCAGCCGAGCGACTGGTGACAAAGGTATCGCTAGCATCTAAAATTTGGTCAAGTGAAATGTAGATGTAGTCAGACCAGTCAGCAGGTGCAGCAGAACTACTTTGGTTAGTAACCGTCCATGACACTTCTACAGTTTCGCCCAAAGCAGCAGAAACTGGGGAAATAGCAGCAGAAATCGCCACATCAGGATTAGTTATTTCAATCTCTACTGCTTTGACATTGTTAGTTTCATTGGTTTCGCTTTGATTTTGGGAACTGTCAGCGACAAACAGTAAATAACGAACGCCAGTACCCGTATTTGGCAGCGTCAGATTACGGTTAATAGTGTAGCTGTTGCCAGCTGCTAGAGGAGTCTGAGTAGTAATAGATTCTGAAGATAGTAAACTATCTAACCCAACATCCAAGGTAGAGTCATTAGAAAGGTAAACTCTATCAACCCAATCCGTTGCTGCTTCTATTGTCCCTTGATTGGCGACAGTCCAAGAAACTGCGATCGCACCACCTTGACTAGCTGAAGTTGGCGCTGTAGCCTCAGTCACAGTTAAATCAGGTAGCCCCAGAGTAATCGCCACAGCCCGGACGTTATCGTTTTCGTCTGTTTCTCCCTGATTTTTGCCACCATCAGCAACAAATAATAAGTAGCGATTACCTGTACCAGTACTGGGGAGAGTAACGTTACGGTTAATACTATAACTACCGCCAGATGCTAAGGGAGTCTGACTAGTAATTGCTTCGGAAGTAACGAAAGTATCTGAACTATCTAAGCTAGTATCACTGGAAACATAGATATAATCAGACCAATCTGCACTCGCTGGGGTTGTACTTTGGTTGTTCACAGTCCAAGAAACTGCAATGCTGCTACCGAGACTAGCCTCCGTGGGTGCAGTAGCTTCAGATACGACTAGATTAGGCGCACTGAAATTAATCGCAACGGCACGAACATTGTTGTTTTCGTTAGTTTCCCCTTGATTATTATCCCTGTCAGTGACAAATAATAAATAGCGATCGCCTGTAGCAGTGCTAGGTAAAGTTACATTTTTATTAATGGTATAACTTGTATCCGCAGCCAAGGGAGTCTGAGTAGAAATCAGTTCGGAAGTAACTAAGGTATCAGAACCATCTAAAGTTTGGTTACTGGAAATATAAACATAGTCATACCAATCCCTTGGTGCATCTCCCGTACCTTGGTTTTTCACTGTCCAAGAAAGAGCAACGCTATCACCTAAAACCACAGCACTGGGGGCTGTTGCAGATTCAACTATTAAATCAGCCGCCGAGATGTTGATAGGAATGGCGTAGACATTATCAGTTTCGCTGGTTTCGCCTTGAAGATTGTTGTCAAGATTGGAACCAAAGAAACTGTAATAGCCTCTATCTGCAACAACTAACAAATAGCGATCGCCAGTCCCTGTATTTGGTAAAGTAATATTTTGACTAACAGTATAACTAGCTCCCGCCGCCAGCGGGGTGCTACTACCAGCCCAACGATAAGCAAGATATTGATCGCTGCTGTCAAGTATGGCATCGTTGGAAATAAAGATTGTGTCGTACCAATCAGCATTAGCCCCAACAGAACCAACGTTGGCAACTGTCCAACCAACATTGATGGTAGCACCAATAGAAACCGACTGTGGAGCAGTACCATTAGTTACAACTAAGTTAGGTGCATTAACGGTGAAGGGAATGGCTACAACGTTGTTGGTTTCGTTGCTTTCAGCTTGGGCAGAAGTGGCATCAGTTCTAAACAGTAAATAACCACTGCCCACAGGGGCTTGATTTGGTAGGGTAATACTGCGATTAATTGTGTAATTTGAGCCAACCGCTAAGGGAGTTTGACTTGTGATGAATTCTGAAGTAATTAAAGTATCAGAACTGTCCCAAGTTGCATCAGTAGAAATATAAATTCTATCTGTCCAATCTGTGGGGGCTGTGACTGCACCTTGGTTAGCTACTGTCCAGGATACATCTATTGTTCCACCCAAAACCCCAGATTCCGGTGCAGTAGCCGCAGAAATTGTTAAATCTGGTACACCAATGGTGATGGGAATAGCCCGAACGTTATTACCTTCATTGGTTTCACCTTGAGCGTTGGTTGAATCTGTTGCCAATAATAAATAGTAGTCTCCGGCCGGACGATTGGGTAAAGTAATATTCTGACTAAGTGAGTAACTACTACCAGCCGCTAGCGGGGTTTGTGTAGAGATGGATTGCCAAATAATGCTAATATCACCAACACCCAGACTGTTATCTGTGGAAAGGTAAATTGTATCGTACCAATCCGTGGGTGCTTCTACTTCTCCTTGGTTGGTTACTTGCCAACCAACAGTAATAGAGCCTCCAGCAATGCCGTTAGTTGGGGCTGTAAAATCCGAAACGACTAAATCGGGAGCTTTCAGCGTAATAGGAACAGCCTTGACGTTATTATTTTCGTCGGTTTCTCCTTGCTGACTAGTGCGATCTGTTCTAAACAGCAGATTATAGTTGCCAGCAACAACATTGGGTAAATTAATACTACTGTTAATAGTATAATTACTACCTGCGGCTAGCGGTGTTTGCGTAGTAATTGATTGAGAGTTAAGCAAACGGTCATCTGAGTCACCAAAGATATCGTTAGTAGAGAGGTAAACAGAATCATACCAATCTGTCAATGCAGTGAAATCACCTTGGTTAGTGACTGTCCAAGACACGTTTACGATTCCATTTACAACTCCCGTTTCTGGTGCTGTTGCAGCTGATACGACTAAATCTGGCGCACTCAGAGAAATAGGAGTAGCAATTACATTATCGGTTTCGTTGGTTTCTCCCTGGTAATTGTAATCGTCTGTGACAAAAAGTAAATAGCGATCGCCTACCTTAGTTTGTGGTAGAAAAATATTTTGATTAATGACATAACTTGCACCTGCACCTAAAGGTGTATTAGAAGCTGTCCAAACTGCCGTAATATTGATATCGCCACTATTCAAAATTTGGTCATCAGAAATGTAAACTCTGTCGTACCAGTCAGCATTAGCTGATATTGCACCTTGGTTACTAACTGTCCAAGATACAGAAATCGTCTCACCCAAGATAGCTGATGTTGGGGCAGTAGCAGAAACAACTAAATTTGGGGCAGTTAGCTGAATTGGTACTGCCCGGATATTGTTAGAACCGTCTGTTTCACTTTGTTGTTGATTTCCATCGGTGAGAAATAATAGGTAGCGATCGCCGATTGCGGTATTATTAGGAAGAAAAATATTTTGGTTGAAGATGTAACTACTTCCCACAGCTAAAGGGGTATTTTCTCCAGCCCAGCGAGAACTAACAGTAATATCGCTATCGTCAAAAAACTCATCATCAGAAATTAAAACAAAGTCAGACCATTCAGATGAAGCCGCGACCGTACCTTGGTTTGTGACTGTCCAAGATACAGAAACCGTCTCACCTAAGCCAGCTGACACTGGGGCATTAGCATCTGTTACTACTAAATCTGGTGCATTGAATTCAATCTCCACTGCCCTGACATTATTAGACTCATCAGCTTCACTCTGATAGTCTGCACCATCTGCAACAAATAGCAAGTAGCCAGAGCCGTTAGCTAAACCATAGTCAATATTTTCGTAGCCATAACCGTAGCCTTGACTGACCGTAATGTCACGCTCAATGGTATAACTTTCCCCATCTGCTAATAGTGTTTGGGGCCCAATGTATTCAATAAAAATGTCTTGTGAGTCCAGCGTCGCATCACTCGATATATAAATAGAGTCATACCAATTATTAGAAGTCGCTACTGCGCCAAGATTAGTAACTGTCCAAGATACAGAAACCGTCTCTCTTACCGTCACTGATGCTGGGGCAGTGGCATCAGTTACTACTAAATCTGGGGCGGAATTAATGGTAATAGCTTGAGCAAATACATTAGCCTCATCTGTTTCGCTCTGCTGGTTGTAAAAATCAGTGACAATGAAGATGTAGCCAGAGCCTGTGGCAAAGTTAGAAGGAACAGTTAAATTCCAGGTAGTGATGTAACTACTTCCAGCTTCTAGGGGTGTAACTTCTCCTATCCAAGACTCGGTGATATAGATATCGTTTGCGTCTAGAAACTCATCTTCTGAAAAGTAAAGTGCATCATACCAATCAGCTAAAGCAGAATCTGTTCCTTGGTTGTATACTGTCGAATATACAGTAATCTCTTCACCCAAAACCGCCGATGTTGGGGCAGTGATGTTAGAAACCACCAAGTCTACATCTGGGGTCAAGGTGATAGCTTGAGCAAAAACGTTATTTTCTTCTGTTTCGCTTTGCTGATTGTAGAAATCGGTAACAATCAGGATGTAGCGAGAGCTTGTAGCAAAGTT
This sequence comes from Nostoc sp. UHCC 0702, assembly GCA_017164015.1. Classification (GTDB taxonomy): domain Bacteria; phylum Cyanobacteriota; class Cyanobacteriia; order Cyanobacteriales; family Nostocaceae; genus Amazonocrinis. Next base: position 4,637,432 of record CP071065.1, on the reverse strand, counting down.
AGAAGGAACAGTCAAATTTTGAGTAACAGTATAACTACCCCCAGATTCTAGAGGTGTATAATCTCCTGCCCATACATCAGTAATGAAAATATCGTTTCCGTCAAGAAACTGGTCTTCTGAAAAGAAAATTGCATCATACCAATTGGCATTAGTTATTACTGTACCTTGATTTTCTACTGTCCAAGACACAGAAATCTCTTCATTCAAGGTGGCTATTTCTGGGGCTGTAATTCCGGAAACTACTAAGTCGGAATTGCCAATTACAACAACAGGAACAGCATAAGCATTATTAGTGCGATCGCTTTCTGGTTGATTGGGGTTAGTAGCAAAAATTAAATACTTGTCACCTAGTCCTACATTTGTAGGAATAAAAACATCCTGAGTCTGGGTATAGCTACTGTTAGCTTCTAAGGGTGTTGTACCTGCGGTGAATAAAGCTAAACGGGTATCTGTAGCATCGATAATCGTGTCGTCTGACAGGTAAACTTGATCAGACCATAGCCCTTGGGTGCTGGTGCTTCCTTGATTGATAACTGTCCAATTGGTAGTGATTGTCTCTCCAATCCGAATTAAATTAGGAGATGTAATTCCACTAATTTCTAAATCTTCCGCAGGTGCGGTTAGGGTTGCTGGTGTTAAAACTTCAGTCGGAATCACCTGCTTACTACCACCAAGCGGGGTATAGCTGAGTGTAACTACTTGTCCACCGTAATTCTCAAAGAATTCCAGACGCAAGTCATGTTCCCCAGCAGTTAAATTAATAACTCCAGATTGCTCAGTAACATCATGAATTCCGTCATTATTAACTACTAACTCACCATCAATATAGAGACGACTACCATCATCGCTGGCGGTATAAAAAGTAATATCTCCTGCTTCAGCAATGTTAATTTTACCCGTCCATACCACACCAAAGGTTTCTGCTAATCCGGGAATACCTGCAAAGTCGTCTCCCTCAAAATTTACCAAGCGATCTACTTGAATATATGTGGGTGCAAGGTTATTGAAATCTGGGTAGGTGTCAATATAACTGTTAATCAAATAGTATTGACCCAATAACCCCGTTTGAGGAACTCCTAGAGTTGGCAGTTCCTCAAGGGTTGCACTCAGTGGCAAAAGAGCGATCGCATTGCGTTCACTCGCAGTTGCCCCACCAATCAAATTATCGGCACTTGTAACGTCAATCGCTCCAGCACCATTCTCCAAACCCTCTGCGCCAATGATGTTGCCTTGAATTGTATTGTTACCACCGTTGGTAAGGCGAATACCCCAGCCACTAAAACTATAAATAGCCAAACCCCGAACGGTACTATTCCCAGCTGTAATATTTAATCCCACAGCATCCGTTCCAGCTTGACTACCATCCAAGGCAATTACGGGACTGCCTTGGTAGTTAGGCTGACTGGTAGCATCCAGAAAAACTGCTTCAGTAATCTCTGGCAGTTGCGATAATAAATTAATTGTTTGAATTCCGATTCCGGGAATGTTGAATAAAATTGTATCTGTGCCGGGGTTGCTGTTAGTTTGTTCTATTGCCCAGCGTAAAGAACCTTCTCCAATATCATCAGTATTTGTAACTGTATAGGTTGTGCCGATGTCAGGGTTGGCAGCAATGGCAAAGCGAGCAAAACCTTTTCCTGGACTGCGGATACCTTCTTCATTTAAGGGACTAACGTTACCGGAGTTGTCATTGGCTGTTAAGGTGTCGCCTTGGCTGAGGTACAAATACCCATTTAAATAGACGGCAGAGCTACCTTTGCCAATATTAAACGGTGTGTTTGGTAGAGTCTCTAACCAGCCGTTGGGCAAAATCCGCGCAAAGTTGCCGTTATTAATAATCCCACGCCCTTCATTAAAAGGCCAGCCGTCGGCGCTGGTTTCTCCCCTAACTAGGTAGAGGGCATTATTGGCTATGGTGACGGAATTGCCCCAAAGGCTTGTTCCTGGGTTCTCTTGAAGTGTGGCTGTATTCCACCCCAAGGCATCTTCTAGGGAATTAATGACAGTTGTTTCTTGGGCTAAGGCATTAGTACCATCAGGGGTGGAGGTTAAAAAGGAACCATCAGCATAGTTAGTATCATTATGACTCCACATTACCAACTGATTGCCACTGAGGTGATAGAGGCGATCGCTAGTCTGATCATATTCCCAATCTCCGCCTCTAGGAAAATGCGCTGATGTAAAGTTCCATGTGGGGGTTAATTGTGTATGAGTCCCACCATTGGCAACGTCGTCTGTCCTGGCAAAGCTGTACTCACCCCCGCCTGTATGATGTAAAATTACAGGCTCACCATTCACATCTATGCCTACGATTCCGGCATTCGCATCAATTAGAGAATTATCCTCGCTGGTTTTCTCCCAAACTAGTCCCCAGGTTCCGTTTACGCCACTAGTTAAGTCGTAACTATACAATGCCCGGATATTTGGACCACTGCGAAATTGATAGTAATAAAGCTGATTACCAACCACAAATATGGGGTTAACTAAATTTCCCCCAGAGAAGGCATCGCCAGTTACTCCCTCTAAATTTAAGGTGGGTAGTCCTTCCCAGTTATCAGTGTCGGGATTGTAACGCCCAAACCGCACTGAACCATTTGTTATACCCAGTTGATCCAGTCTTTCCTCTGGATCATCAATTAAGTCTCTATCTAAATCAATATAATCATCATCGCTATCGGCGCTGAAGTCTGCTGCATATATATATACTCCGTCAGTAGCTAATCCACCACCTGCACTGACACCATAAGTGAAGGGTACTGTAGCTAAAACCTGCCAATTTTCATTATTAACTGTGTGCATAACTTCGATTTTTCGATTCTGTGTTTTTAGAATTACGTTTAAAGCCAATAGATAGCAATGGCCAAAGAAGGCAGTGCCGATGAAACTCGTTTTACTAGGCAAGTATGAAAGTGTTGTTTGAGTTGTATTTACCTATTCGTTATAATCTGCACTTAGCTATTTTGGGTTATTGGGATGACTAATTCATCGGTTGTTGGATTTAGCTGTTCACTAACCGAGTTGAAAAACCTAGTATTCACAACTTCTTTGTAAGTCTCTAGGTCAGTCTGCCAGTTACCGATTACTTGCGATATAGATGCTAGGCGCTGGCTTGGATCATCTGGGGCGATCGCATGAGTAAAATTAGCAGTGAACAAAACTATAGGCAGTACTCTGTTATCTGGCGATTGTAGCCCAGCTTCATTAATATCTAGGCTCATCTGTGCGCTTTCTAGAGTGTAGATAAACCTTGTCGCTGCTTGTACAGGTGCTGTACCAAAATCTTGCCAAGGGCCTGGATTAAGCAGCGTTTTCAATATATAGTTACGAGCTGTATTTTGTTGTTGGTCAAACAAAACATGACCCCGAAAGCTAATACCAATTCCTTGATATTCAACTTGTGCTAATGTATCAAGATACTTCCGAGCTAGAGTTGCAATTTCTACTTCTGTAGTTGGTTTAGTCCCAATTGACTCTGTAAAAACAATCCGATTGACTTCTGCAATAATATTGACACCATTATTAAAAACTACCTGAGCAGCAGTATTTGTCAAAATCGGTGTTCGAGCCAATTCCCACTCATTAGGAACAATGCCACTATATTTGAGAAAATCGGCGGTCAAAATAGTCGGATTGTGACGTTTAGCAATGATGATAATAGCAAGCTCTTGAACATTTAGATTTGGTTTCATAATGCTTTTTACCTGTTTACAGAAACAATTGGGTTAAAGGCTTGTAATTGAGACAGTTACGGAAAATGTATCGTCTGTTTAACTAGACTATTTCCCAGACATCAATGGATTATTTTTGTTACTTTTTTGCCTCTTTGGACGCAAACTGTACCTTCCTACAATCTGGACATCAAGTTCATAATGCTCTTGAAGTCCCCGACGCTCTAATGCTTGGTTGATCGCATCCCGCGATGCTAAAATTTGCTCGAATCGCTGAGTATGAGATACGCTCTCTGAGTGGTGGCGATAGTAGTAGAGAGGTTTTGCCAGATGTTCCACTTCTGTCACCTCAGATAGTCGTAGGCATAAATCATAATCTTGAGCTAGTTCAAATTCTTCTTTGATACCGCCTATCTGCTCGTAAACCTGGCGACGCAGTAACCGAAAGTGAAATATCATAAAATCAACTAATAATCGCTCTTTTGAGTAAGGAATACGGCAACGTTGCCCATATCCCATAAGTTGATTGTCTTGATCAATTACCTGATAATCTGTATATACCAGTCCAATTTTTGGACGCGCATCTAGTACAGCAGAGGTTTCTGCTAAAGCAGTTGCAGCCAATAAATCATCGCTATCTAGCAATCCAAAATAGGGACTTGTTGTCTGTTCGATTGCTGCTTTTAGAGAAGTTGCTCGCCCTTGATGTTCTGCTGCTACAACACGCATTCGTGAATCTTTTTGAGCAAAATACTCAGCAATTTCCACAGAACCATCACTAGAACCATCATCCCAAATTAATAGTTCAAAATCAGGTCGAGTTTGGCTCAAGACGCTTTTGATTGCAGAAGCTAGATAACGCTCCCGATTGTAAACCGTCATAATTACAGCAATCGATTTTTCCATAGCATAGGTTTTTATGATTGGACTAACATCGCCCAAGACGATTGCTAGAACACTTATTCACTCATCAAGATTGAGCATGACAGTGGAATAGCACCAAATGTGAGTGAGCTTACTAATGCCAATAATGCTTTGGCTTTCCAGCTAAATATGGAATGACATCTGAACGACCATGTTTTTGGTACTTAAAAGCAGCTTTCACCACAACTACGTGATTGCCAGATGTAAGGCTGTAAAATTCACTCTGATGTTTCGTTTTTATCTAGTAGCTGACTAACAGATTATCCTTAAATTAGTCCAGAAGCTTTATAAATAAAGGGTTAAAACCTAATTCACAGGGTTTTTAATTAATTTTCTTAAAAAACCGTAAAATTTCTTTTAATCGCTTGATTTCACTTGTTTTTACCAAATTTTGTTTAATTAATGATAGTTATTTATTTATCACAAACCAAAGTGCGTGTAAATTTCTTTACTAAATCTTAAAAATGCCCCTTTTTAAAATATTCATAAATTGCAATTGAGTTTATCCGTAGAAACACAGTTGTTTTTGTAAAAAATCGTGTTAAATCACTTAAACAGCCTTGGCCTGATCAATTTTTTAATTTTTTTTATTCACAAATAATTAAAATACATAATTTTAACTTATGTATTAGATGTCTGTGATTTTTATTCCAGCAAAGTAAAATTTATCTAAACTTAATACAGCCTATTGCAGAACTGGGGGAAACTATCACCAAATGCTAAACCCCACTTTGGTGAAGTGAGAGCTTTTAAAATCTGCCAACTCTTGAGAGTGAATGCATAATTAATAAATGATGGCAAGCTCCTAGACTGGAGAACTGTCTCATCTTGAGTAGTAGGCGCTATATTCAGGAGCGTCAAATGCATACTAAATGTGATTTAGCTAATCAGCATGAAATTCCAACTTTTCTTAGGCTCTCTATTTTCCCAGATTAAAGTACGTCATTGGTGGATAGGTCTATTCTTTTGGATAGCTTTGGTTGCTCCTGCTCAAGCATCTGTAATTCTGCGGGTGGCAATCGAAAGGGGAGTGAATCAAGTGAAAGTCGGTAGTTCTACCACTGCGCTTGTTAAGGATAGTACTGGTCGTACTCTCGGACAATTGCCAGGAATGAGTGCTTTTTATGCTCAAGCTATTCCTGGGGGAGTTGCTTTAGATAAGTGGCAGTCTGGTTTGTTTTGGATTGAACCGACAGGTAAAGGATTCGTTTATATTGGCGATCGCTGGTATCGTGGTAGAACTTTGGTTGTACCTACAGAAAAAGGCTTAACCGCCGTCAACTGGGTGGATACAGAAGAATATCTTTACAGCGTCCTTGGTGGTGAAATGGATACCAGTTGGCCCCAAGAAGCCCTAAAAGCCCAAGCGATCGCAGCCCGTACTTATGCCCTGTATGAGCGGGAAAAACAGCGTAATAATCCCGTTTACGATTTAGGTGACAGTCCAGATCGCTGGCAAATTTACAAAGGTGTCATCAGTGAATCCCCCAGTACTTATGCCGCAGTTGATGGTACATCTGGACAGGTACTAACTTACAAAAATCAAATTATTCTCTCAGTCTTCCACGCTTGTTCTGGGGGACACACCGAAAACGTACAAGATGTTTGGGGAAATACTCTGCCTTACCTAAGTGCTGTTCAAGACTACGATCAAAATATCAGCGAGTGTAATTGGGTGAAAACTTTCTCGCCTGCTGAAGTTAGCGCCAGAATTTCTGGTGTAGGCAATGTCAAACAGATGATTCCAGAAAGCTACTCTCCTTTCGGCAGTGTGAAAGTCTTGAAAATTGTCGGCGACAGAGGTACTAGGGTATTAAAAGGTGAGGAAGTACGCACAGCCCTGAGACTTAAAAGCACCCGCTTTAAAATCTCCAACGGAGCAAATGGCAGTTTTGTACTGCAAGGGCTTGGCTTCGGTCATGGTTTAGGGATGAGTCAGTGGGGAGCGTATAATCTGGCTAAACAAGGAGTAAACCACCGACAAATTTTAGGACATTATTACCAAGGTGTAGCCCTAACAGCAATTCAGGCGAAGTAATTGGGGACTGGGGACTGGGGACTGGGAAAGAGATGGACTCATAAATTCTTCCAATTCTCAATACCTAATCCCTACTCCCTACTCCCCACTCCCTCTTTCAAGCCGCTTTTGCCATTCAGCGTCAATTTGTGCAGAACGTTCAACTTCTTGTTCGAGTAAGTCGGTTTCAGTAGAGTAGACTAAATCTTCTTGCCCAATAACTTTTTCTGTTGCAAACTGACGGGCGTACTCAATTTTGTGCTGTAAAACTGTATCTGGATTTGATAATAGACTAGAGCGAGAACTGCGATCGCGATTGCGGGCAAAAATTTGGCGATTGCGCCATTGAATCCAAAAATAACGTACTAAAGGTACACCCAAAAAACCTATTCCGTAAGCCAATAGTAGCCAATAAATTCCTTGTACAAAAGCTACTAATCCCCCAAACTGGGCGGCAACTATGCCATCTTTTAACAAACTTCCCAGCACTAATGCACCAACAAAATTGACTATACCTAACCCAGCATTCAACATAATTTGCCCTGAACTAGCCGCACTAAAACGCCAAGGCAATTCCTCTAAATATGCTGCTATTGATTGACGACGCTGTTTAGTGGCACTCACCTGTAACTCTGGAAAGTAATATACAATCTGTCCTTCAGGACTTACCGTTGGTTGCCCGTTGAATCGAATCAGAACAGGCAGCATATAATCTTCATACTCTTGTCTATATACTTCACCGATGTCATCGAGATATGGCGCAATTTGTTCCGCTACCACTGCACCACGATGATGATGAATGACAGCGGCAATTTCTTGCCAGCGGCGTTCTTCTAAGTTGGCGTTAGGATTACCATCACCAAATAAAAACGAGAATACAGCCTCAAAAAAATTGAGATTGCTTTGTTCATGCCTTGTGCGTTGCCGTTCCTGGTAGTGAGTGTCATAATTTGGACTCAAATACCAAAATAAATCTGGGAAAAAGAAGAATCCACCACCAAAATTACTATCTCGATTATCATTATCTGAGTTAGCAGTGGTAATGATGTAGATGGTAATAATAATTAAGGCAATGGAAGCAATTAAGAAAATTCCAAAGAAAATGCGAACCAGGTAAAATATAATTCCCCAAAGCTTTTTTAACCATTCCTGTAATCGCAACTGCAAATATTTCTTACGCAAAATTTCCCGAAAATTTCGCGGAAATTGGTAAACTATATCACCCGTTTCTGCTACTTGTAAATGTCCGCCAGCATCAGAGGCTAGGGTTAATAATCCTTGCCCAGCCTCCGCGACATTCAATCCTGCTTGAGTTGCCACATCGCCAATGGTGACGCGGTAGCCCAGTTTTTCCACAGCCTGCATGATGGTGGGATTAGGAGCCATAGCTCTCCCTCTATTGAAATTCATTTTCTCTTTCTTAAGTATAAAGTTTTATTCCAAAAGGCTTGGCGGAATGTTCAGTAATTCCAAATTCCAGTCAAGCAAAAGTCATAAAACTATTTTTAATTTTTAATTTTTAATATTGTTAACTGTGAAACATCACTTTCTTCATGTTATAATTATTTCCCTTGGTTTAGTTAACCAGCAACTTTTCTGTCCTAAATATGGCTCAGTATACTCTCGCTCAAAGCCCAGAAATTATCCTCACTGTTCCTGGCAAAGATTCAGCCAAAGCCCGTGATAAAGCGATGGATCAGTTGATGGAACTGATGGATGCAGGTAAGCTATCCACGGAATTAGAAGAGGGATTTGGCCCTCAACAATTAATTGAGGTTAAGGAACCAACTACTGATTCTGCTGGTGGTGAAGACGCTATTACACAAGCTGTCCAGGTTTTGAACAACTTAGCTACGCTCAAGCTGAAAGTTCAAGAATCTCGCGCTGAGGCGTTAGAAATTCGCAAGGGTATTGATGTTCTGTTTTCAGATAACTCAGTCACTGAAGAGGAAATTACTCGCCTCAAAGAAGGTTTTAAAGTTCTCAAAAATTTTGCTCAAGCTAATGTGCGTTACCAAGAAGCACGAGCTAAAGCAGAACAGGCTAGGCAAGTTTTGGATGAAGCTTTAAAATCACCTGACAAGTAATATCATGTCCGTTTAAACACTTATGATATCTGTGGAGGTCGGTAATTGGGAATTGGGAATTGGTAATTGGTAATTGGTAATTGGTAATTGGTTTTGAGTATTACCTATTACCCATTACCCATTACCTATTACCAAGCAAACCGACTAGATCGTAAGTAATTAGCCGAACTTGATATAAATTGCGCTTGATAATGAGTAATATCAAACTGAAAGTCAAAAGCAAAAGGCTTTTGACTTTTTATTAACATTAGTCAAATAACAGAACTAAACTGCTTTACTTATTATAAACTGGGGCGCTAGGATTCGAACCTAGGGATGGCGGGACCAAAACCCGCTGCCTTACCACTTGGCTACGCCCCAACGCTTTACCTTCATTAATATAACAGTCTATCCTGTGGTTCTGTCAAGTACTTTTTGAATAAATTTAGAGTAAATTAAGTAGTCGTCAAAGAGGGGAGCGGGGGAGATGAGGGAGATGAGGGAGATGGGGGAGATGGGGGAGATGAGGGAGATGGGGGAGATGGGGGAGATGAGGGAGATGAGGGAGATGAGGGAGATGAGGGAGATGGGGGAGATGAGGGAGATGACTCGCTACCGCTTTGAAGATGGGTAGTTCCCCAGACGCTCGTAACGTCGGTACGAGCGTCGAAGATCGCTTCGGGCTGCGCTAACGGCGGGAACTGCTGCTGTCGGGGGCTACCTCACTGCGCTGCCTTTGAATGCAACTCGGTATAAGTTATTTACCAAAAAGGGGAAAAGAAAAAGGGGAATTGGGGTTGGGAATTAAAGTTAAAACTTTTCCCCACATGGTATAGAGCTACTATCTGAATTGCCCAGAATATTCAAATCAGATAATACCCGCCACGTAGTGCGATAAAAATCAGCGTCCATACTTGAAACCCCTATCTTAATTGTGGGGTTCCCTTCCCCCTTCCCCTTCTTCATAGCAAAAAGCATAAAAAACATTTCACTATAATTGTCCGTTGCTAACTGTTCAAGATTGACTGTCATCAGTCATCAGCCATCTTCAAAAACATATTTTTCAGCTACTTTCCAATAACGCGAGAACCGTTTCAAATCAATATAGCCGTCGTAGTCAAAAAATGGTTTTACTTCTAGCACTTCTACTGCTAAAGAAACCTCAATTTGATTGCAGATATCATTAAATCGCGGACTGGGACTATCTGCTGTGACAACTAAGTTAGCATTATGTTCTTTGGCAAAGGCTAAAATTTCCTGTGCTACATTTCCACGCCGGATATCAACGGGTAACTCTAGCAAGCATTCGTAGATAAAGGTGAGGCGTTTGAGACTGAGTTGCCATTCTTCTATTAAAGCATCGTCCCAAACCCAGATGGCTGGTGCTTCTGGGTATTTTTGCAGTGCGGGGTTGTATGGACTTAGACAGTCTCCATGTACCCAAATGATTGGTTTTGTCATTGGTTATTAGTCAATAGTCAATAGTCATTAGTCAATTGTCCTTTATCTCCCCATCTCCCCTGCTCCCCTGCTCCCCTGCTCCCCATCTCCCCTGCTCCCCTGCTCCCCTGCTCCCCTGCTCCCCATCCCTCTATCTCCCTTTCCCTCTCTTACCACGTTGCCAGCTTTGACTGTTGGATTGTTTGGTAAATTCTCCTTTGGGGAATAGTTGCTGTTCTATTTGTTCGTAGCTGCCTTCAAAGTCACAATGTCCGTAAAGTGGGCATTTTTGACAATAAATTCCTTTGGTATAGCGTTCTAAGTTTTCGCGGTTGAAAAAGTAGGGTTTGTGGCTAAAGGTGCTGGCTACCCACTGCCATGACATATTATTACTAGCAGGATCGCCGTCTAGGAGATGTTCGAGAAACCATTTGGCCCCTGTTTGCCAACGAATGCGCCGCCAATGTACTATGTATGCAGCTAACCACATGCGGGCGTGGTTGTGTAGGTAGCCAGTTTCTTGCAATTCACGGCTAAGGCTGTCAATGCAAACTCGCTCTGTGCTGCCTTGTTTGATATCTTCTGGTAAATCGGGGGCGTAGTCTTTTTGGGTGTAACCTGTTTTGTATTCTTCTTGGTCTTCCCAAATGCCCTTACCTAGTTTGACATAAAGCCGTTGCCAGTAGTCTCGCCAGCCTAATTCATTAATTAATTTTGTGGCGTCGTCTGGGTGCAGTACGTTATCTAGCACATGATCCCGAACTTCTCGCAAGCTTAAAACGCCGTAGCGAATATAAGGCGAAAGTCGTGTGACTGCACCTGTGAAAAAGTTGCGGGTTTTAGCGTAGGTTGCGGGGTCTACTTTTTGCAATGCTTTTTTTGCGGCTTTGCGTCCCCCCACGATATCACTGATGCGATCGCTCCGTTCGGCTGCTTGGGGAAATTGTTCGCGCACATAAGCTATCAACTCATCACGGCTAGAGAATTTATTTAACATAACGCGTTACAGACGATACCATTTTGGATTTTAGATTTTGGATTATTGTAGGGTGCGTTATGGACTATCGTCCTAACGCACCGCCAGAGATTTGCGGTGCTAAAAGAACCCCACCCCCAACCCCTCCCCGCACGCGAGGAGGGGAGCAAAAATGCCCCAGTCCCCAGTCCCCACTCCCTACTCCCCACTCCCTTCAATTTCGCTTTTACCAGTGGGAATCATAACAAAAATTCCCCAAGGTAAATAAGCAATGGCTTACCAAAATATCACCGCTTCCCTTTCTGCTGAAGATATCAAAGAAATTAAAGCAGCTTTTGCGACTATCCAAGCAAAGTTGCCTTTTCTTGTCACCTTGAGCGTGGATGAACGACGCAAGTTATTTAAGATGGGCGATAAAAGACTAGCTTTTGTCAACACTAGCCTGATTGCTGCCCAGTCTAACCGAGACATTTTACCAGCGAGTTTTGATTTAGATGAGTTTGTGCGCGATTATCAATTAGCCGCCACACTCACGGAACTGTTGATTGGACTGCGACAACTCACAGAACAAGTAGATGATACCTTAATGGCTGTGGGCAGTGAGGCAATGGGTAGTAGTTTGACAGTTTATGATTATGTCAAGACTGCTGCAAAGAAAACTCCAGGGTTAAAAACTGTAGCTCAACAATTGGGCGATCGCTTTAAAGCTATGAAGAGTAAAGGTGGTAAAGTGTCAACTTAAGCCTGGGCGAATGGAATTCGCTACTACACAAACGCGCGTCCGCCTGGTATTGTGAAGACAAACGCAAAATCAAAGTTTGAAACCCGCCTGCGCGGGTTTTGTTTGTGTAGACGCGGTTTCTAACCGCCTATTTCTTCATTAATGAGTCTTTAATACTCGCGTGAGAGTCTTTGATACTCGCTCACGAGTCTTTGATACTCGTGGACGAGTCTTTAATACTCGTGGACGAGTCTTTGATACTCGCGCGAGAGTCTTTAATACTCGTGGACGAGTCTTTGATACTCGTGGACGAGTCTTTAATACTCGTGAGCGAATCTTTGATACTGGCGCGAGAGTCTTTGATACTCGTGAGCGAGTCTTTAATACTCGTCAATCAAAATTAAACTATTTCCAACTCAAAAATATTTAACTTTTCTTGTGGGATGGGCGTCTCGCCCGTCCTGTCAACTGTCAGGGCTAGAGAGCTTAAGCTTACCCCACAAGATCCAACTTTCTCAATCAGAAATTAAGAATTGCAAGCTTGTTATTATACCCATAACCGCGTGTAATCTGCCACCTTGCCCTATATTATGCTCACCATACCCCGCCACAGCAGCAAACCTTCTCCCTTTATCCTTTATGCTTTAGCCTTTATCTTCTCCTTCCTCCTCTGTCTACCTTGGGTAAACGCCAAAGAAACCCCCAAACCCAAACCGCAACCCTGGCAAATTGAAGGTATAGTAGCAGCCCTTGAAGACAGGTATCCCCAAGTGAAGGGATATGCTTTTGCCAAATTAGCTGAATATAAGCCGCAAGATTTAAAAATTGTGCTTAAAAAACCTGATGAAATTGTCCAGAAAGCCGCAAACATCCTCAAGGATGAAAAGGTTGACAGATTTATTCGTATCAGTGCGGCAGAGGCATTGAGCAACTTCGGGCAGCCAGCAGCCAAGTATATCCCTGACATCTCCAACATCCTCAAAGATGAAAAGGTTGACTCATATCTTCGTGGCAGAGTAGCAGAGGCATTGGGCAACTTCGGGCAGCCAGCAGCCAAGTATATCCCTGACATCGCCAACTTCCTCAAGGATGAAAAGGTGAACTCAGATGTTCGTAGCGGTGCAGCAGAGGCATTGGGCAACTTCGGGCAGCTAGCAGCCAAGTATATCCCTGACATCCTCAAATTCCTCAAGGATGAAAAGGTTAACAAATATACTCGTTACGGTGCGGCAGAGGCATTGGGCAACTTCGGGCAGCCAGCAGCCAAGTATATCCCTGACATCCTCAAATTCCTCAAGGATGAAAAGGTTGACTCATTTGTTCGTGGCACTGTGGCAAAGGCATTGGGTAACCTGGGAGAGGTGGCAGCCAAATATATCCCTGACATCGCCAACTTCCTCAAGGATGAAAAGGTGAACTCAGATGTTCGTAGCGGTGCAGCACGGGCATTGGGTAAGTTCGGGCAGCTAGCAGCCAAGTATATCCCTGACATCGCCAACATCCTCAAGGACGAAAAGGTGAACTCAGACGTTCGTGGCGGTGCAGCAGAGGCATTGGGTAAGTTCGGGCAGTTAGCAGCCAAGTATATCCCTGACATCGCCAACATCCTCAAGGATGAAAAGGTAGACTCATATGTTCGTAGCAGTGCGGCAGAGGCATTGGTCAACTTCGGGCAGCCAGCTGCCAAGTATATCCCTGACATCGCCAACATCCTCAAGGATGAAAAGGTAGACTCATATGTTCGTAGCAGTGCGGCAGTGGCATTGGGCAACTTCGGGCAGCCAGCAGCCAAGTATATCCCTGACATCGCCAACATCCTCAAGGATGAAAAGGTGAACTCAGATGTTCGTAGCACTGTGGCAGTAGCATTGGGCAATATCAGAAAAGTGGAGTTAAAAGAAGTTGTTGTAATTCTGAATAATTTTTATGAACCAGGAAATTTAGAATATCTAAATTGGCGTTTTTTAACCTATTTCCTCACCGGTGGCACCGAAGAAGTCAAAACTCTATTGAAATGGCTTGACAATTATCAAGCAACTCCTGACAAACTCTCACACGATGAAGGTGTCAAAATCCTCAACGTATTTCTACAAGCTTGGAATGGCAGTCAAGGGCTAGAACGCTTACGCAGCGAATTAGCCAAGCAAATCTCGGAAGTAGCCGCAAACAAAAACGTTCCTTGGAAATTACAGGATATTGTCTTACTGCAAAGTCATTACAGCAACCTGGAACAAGTCCACTCCACTAATGCTAATGCGGTGCAGTCAGCAATAGATAAATTGAAAGTGTGGCGATGGTTTGTCCGCGCCGGAAATACTATCCTCATCCATGCAGCCTTGTGGCTAGCCCTCATCTTTGCCTACCCCAAATTTCCCCAAGTCCAAGCCATCTTCTTCTGGAACCCGTGGGTACGCCGAATTTTCGGTGTCGGCTATGTCGGCTTTCTCCTCGCCTGGGTTCCGTTCCTGCGCCGCAAACTCTTTGAACCGTTTCAGCCTTCTCTATTAGCCGATGCCGGCTTAGATAACTTTAATGACCAATCATACTTCCCAGAGTCCAGAGTCAAAATTCCCGGTTCCGAAGAAATCCTCCCAGTCACCGCAGCCTTACCCACTATCAAAGGGCAAATTGTCTTAGAAGGCGATTCTGGTTTAGGCAAATCGATGTTTTTGCGCCATCTGGTGAAAAATCAAGAGCAAATTCTTGTCTATCTCCCCGCCCAAAAGTGTAATAAAGGCGTAATAGAAGCCATCCAAGACAAGCTACACGGCCAAGCCCAAGATGCCGGCTTCCTGAAAAACCTGATTTACAGTGGTGCAATTGACATCTGCATCGACGGACTCAACGAAGTCACCGCCGAAACCCGCGCCAAAATCGTCCAATTTGTGGAAAGCTATTTCCGGGGCAACATTATAATGACTACCCAGCCCCTAGAGTGGACACCCCCCTCAACAGCCAAGATATATAAATTGCAACCCCTTGAACAACAACAAATTCAAGAGTTTTTGATATTCCGTCAGCCGCGACTCCCCAAAGATGCCCAAATTCAAGGTGCTGATTACGCCAAAGCCTGCACCAACTATTTAACAGAAGTCTTCCAACAGCAACAAGCCAAAGAAGAGTTAGATGCTGTCCGCCGAATTCTTTCCAATCCAATGGATCTAACAGTGGTAGCGCTGATGTTATCACAAGGCAAACACCCAAACTTGTTTCGCCTGCAAGAACAGCAATACAACATAATGGCAACAGAATACCTCAAAGAATGGAATCAAGAATTTCCCTTAAAGAAATTCTCAGCCGCCGTCTACCAAATGCGACTCCAAGACAAACAAGCCTTACCCGCAGATGAATTTTACCAAGTCGCCATGTCTTTGGAAGACGAGAAATACAAGATGGTAGTCAGCCGTCAGTGGGAAGGTGAAAAAGGCGAAGCCAAGAAACAATGGTACTTCCGCCACGATAAAATCATGGATTTCTTCTTAGTGCAAAACTTTCTCGGCGAAACTGATGCCGCCGAAGGGCTATTAGTTGATAGAATGGGCGACCCGCGATTTCGTGGAGTTTACTTCCTGCTAGCAACCTTACTTCCATTAGATGCAGCCAAAGAACTGCGGGAAAAATTGATTCAATACGCCGCCGATACGAAAGACAATACGGTGAGTAATACTTTCGTGCAGTTATTACGGACAAGATGAGCAGGGGGGCAGGGGGGCAGGGGGGCAGGGGAGCAGGGGAGCAGGGGGGCAGGGGGGCAGGGGAGCAGGGGGGCAGGGGGGCAGGATGTGTTATGCCGTAGGGTAACACACCTTGAATAGACTTTTTTGCGTCTTTCTTCTTTGCGTCTTTGCGCCTTTGCGTGAGGCAAAAAAACATTTATGCAAAACGCACCCTATCGAATATTACTGAATTACTTAGTGCCTTTGTGCCTTGGTGGTTCAATATTTTTTAACCACAAAGACACAAAGATTGGTTATTTATTCCCGCACAACAAGCCAAACCGAATTAACCCGCGCTGATAACCGCGACGCATCAACCCCAGCGATAAGGCACCTTGAATGGTAGTCCAACCAGCTTGCAATAACCCAAAAAACGCTTGCAGAGTAAACGCAGAATCAATCACCACATTCCAAAAGGGGGCGACAGCCTGCGACCAGTCGGCAGTACGGATATTGTTTAATGGTAGTTGGCGAGCAATTCCTTCATACTCAGGCAACGAAATTACATAAGGCAAACAATACACCCGATAAATATCCTGCAAGTGTTTTTGTTCATCTGCTGTCAGTGGTACCTCAGCAATTGGTCGATGACACCAAGTCACCATAATCAAAGTGCCACCAGGTTTTAACACCCGATAGCATTCCTGCATAAACTGAGTTTTATCTGGCATGTGTTCGCCACTTTCCAAAGACCACACCAAGTCAAAAGAATTATCAGCAAAGGGCATTGCTTGAGCATCGGCGACCTGAAACTGACTTCGACCACTCAAACCAGCCTCTTGGGCGCGTTCTGTGGCTCTAGCGGCTTGCACTGGACTCAAAGTGATCCCGGTTGCCTTAGCATTAAACTTATCTGCTAAGTAGAGAGAACTACCGCCAATGCCACAACCCACATCGAGAATATTCTCTGCTGTCCGTACCCCAGCCCAACTAAGTAGTTCTTCGATTAAATCAATTTGCGCTTGACGGCGGTCTTTTTTCTGGCTACCATCAGCCCCGTAGTAGCCGTGGTGCATGTGTTCGCCCCAAATCTGCTCCCACAAACCGGAGGAAGCATCGTAAAACTGCTGAATTTGCTGGTAAAGTGTTGCACTCATGAGGAAAGTAGTGTTAAGACAATGCAGAACGTAAAAGGGATTAGGGACTGGGGATTAGGGATTGGTGATTGGAGATTGGGGATTGGGTTAGAACTCGTAAAAATTATAGAATTTGCTCTAACCCCTGCCAAATTTTAGCCTTCGACTGCGCTCAGGCTAATGTTTTCCCAGTCTCCAGTCTCCAGTCCCCAGTCTCCAGTCTCCAGTCTCCAGTACCCAGTCCCCAGTCTCCAGTACCCAGTCCCCAGTCCCCAGTCCCCAGTCCCCAGTACCCTTAAAAAAATATATTCGTAGGCTACCATGTATGTTTTTAATTAAATAAGGATGTTTTTGGTTCCAGAGAAGATCAGCTTAACAACTTGCACCTACCCTATATCCCGCCAGAGAATAAATTCTCTGGCTAATAGCACAAGTCCGTTGAAACGGACTCAAACACTTTCATAGTCAGATTTATCTGACTTTAGCTATTAGCCAAGAAATTTATTTCTTGGCGGGAAATTGGGGAGGTGCAATATCTGAGTTAACCCACTGCTCCTCCTGGAAAGAATTTCTCAGTTCTACCATCAGCAACCGCTAGTAGAAAGTTGTGGAATTTTTCATTTTTCATTTTTAATTGTTTATGACTGTTCCTCGCACAGTTTGCTTAGGATTTATAGCTGTCATCACCATAGGAACCATCCTGTTGATGATGCCTTTCTCCACTAGCGATGGTAGTTGGAATGACCCAATTGTGGCGCTGTTCACCTCGACATCGGCAGTTTGTGTTACCGGTTTATCAGTGGTTGATCCTGGTACTTATTTTTCCTTTTGGGGTGAGTTGTTTATTATGCTGTTAGTTCAAATTGGCGGTTTGGGCTACATGACAAGCACCACCTTTCTGATTCTGCTGATTGGGCGCAAGTTTGATTTGCGGCAAAAAGTCGCCATTCAACAAGCTTTAGACCGACCAGGAATGCATGGCAGCCCCCAAGTTATCCGCTCAATTATTGCCACAACATTAATCTTTGAAATCACAGGAATATTTTTACTGCTGCCAGTATTTGTTCCTGATTATGGTTGGAATAAAGGTCTTTGGTTGGCGATTTTTCATAGTGTGAATTCTTGGAATAATGCTGGTTTTAGTTTATTTAAAGATAACTTGATTGGTTATCAGTCATCTTTTTTGGTAGTTTTCACTGTGACATTGTTAATAATCTTTGGGGGAATTGGTTATCAGGTAATTTTAGAAATGTATATTTGGTTGCGCGATCGCCTGCTCAAACGCCAGGTATGTCTAGTATTTTCTCTAGACTTTAAAGTTGCAACTAGCACAACATTAATACTTCTATTTTTGGGAACAATTGCTTTTTTGTGTATAGAGACAAGAAATCCTCAAACATTTGGCTCACTTAGTTTCATAGACCAGTTATTAGTAGCTTGGTTTCAATCTGTGACTCCTAGAACTGCTGGCTTTAACACCATTGATATCGGCAAAATGACCACTGCTGGTCTATTTATCACCATTGCCCTGATGTTTCTTGGTGCAAGCCCAGGCGGTACCGGAGGCGGCATCAAAACTACTACTGTGAGAGTTCTCACCAGTTGCACTAAAGCAATTCTCCAAGGAAAAGAAGAAGTTTTATTGTATGACCGGAAAATAGCGATATCTTTAATTTTGAAAGCTGTTGGCGTTTTAGTTGGTTCTGTAGCTACCGTAATTCTGGCTACAATTTTAATTGCTCTGACAGATCCACAATTGGATTTTATTCAAATTTTGTTTGAAGTGGTATCAGCCTTTGCTACGGTAGGTCTTTCTACAGGTATCACTGGAACCATCTCTACAGCAGCAAAACTGATCTTAATTGCCACAATGTATGTGGGAAGAGTAGGTGTTTTACTACTAATGGCTGCTGTACTAGGAGACCCCCGCCCTAGCAGGGTTCACTATCCTGAAGAAAATTTACTAGTTGGCTAAGCATTGGGCATTGAGAATTGGTAACAAAGGGAATAACTAATGACAACTGACAACTGATAATTACCTAAACTGTTAAAATAAAATATTAGGCAAAAAATAAAATTTTAATAATTCGGTCTAACCGTTTTTTGCCCTAAATACAGGGAGTTAACACAAGGATATTAACTGTGAATCTTTCATCGTTAGGTTTTTTTCGCAGTTTACGTAAAGATAACCACCAATTTGCTGTAATTGGGTTAGGTCGTTTTGGTAGATCTGTCTGTTCAACACTAAGTAGATTAGGTTATCAAGTGCTGGCGACAGATATTGATGAAAAACGAGTATCAGAAGCATTGAATGATGAGATAGTTGGTCATGCTTTACAACTAGACTCAACTGAAGCTAGTGCGCTGAAAGAAGCTGGAATTTTTGAATTTGATACGGTAATTATCGCAATTGGTAACTACATTCAAGAAAGTATCATCACCACTTTAAATGTTAAAGAAGGCGGTGTACCCCATGTAGTTGCCAAAGCCTCTAGCGAAGTTCACCAAAAGTTGTTAAAACGAGTGGGAGCAGATCATGTTGTATTTCCAGAATACGAAGCAGGTTGTGCCTTAGCGCGAACACTCACTAAACCATCGATTTTAGATCGATTTGACCTCGACCCAGATAACAGTATTGTAGAGTTAATTGTACCTGATGAATTTCATGGTAAAACTGTTGCCGAACTGCAACTTCGTAACCGCTATGGTTTAAATTTACTTGCTGTAAGTCAGGATGGCAAATTTCAAATTAATCCTGAAGCAAATAGGCGTTTAGAACGTGGTTCAGCAATGGTAGTGATTGGCTGCAATAAAGATATTAATCGGTTGCCAATTTAGTCAATGGTCAATAGTCAATGGTCATTAGTCAATGGTCAATAGTCAATGGTCATTGGTGATTAGTTAGTGATGAATGACAACTAATATCAAGTTCGGATAAATAGTTATAATTCCCACAGTCATTGCACCCCACCCCCAACCCCTCCCCGAACTCGCGGGGAGGGGAGCAAAAGCGTAGCTTTGGCGGGGTGGGGTTGTTCAGTTTTAATAAGTAATTAAGCGAACTTGATATAACAATTAACAACTGACAACTGACAACTGACAACTAACAACTAACAACTAACAAATCACCCCAAAGCACTAAATAAATCTGCCAACACTACATTAGAAAACAAAAATCCTTGGGGATCGCACAAGCGTAATCTCCCTTCTACAACTTCTACCCAACCTTGATCAAAATGCGATCGCAAACACTGGTGAATCTCCACCACCTTATCCTCACCAAATTCCTCTGCTAAGGCGGCTAAACTCAAACCTTCCGCCAAACGCAACCCCAACATTAAGGTTTCTAACAAAATTTCCTCTGGTGGTGTGACTTGACAATCAATCACGCCACCATTGGCAATTAAATCTTGCACCCATTGATAATACTCCTGAGTTTTACGCGGACGAGTGAAGCGTTTCCCCTCTATATAACTCGCCGCACCCATACCAAAGCCATAATAAGGGCGATTTTCCCAATAAACCCGATTATGCCTGCACTGATGTCCTCTTTGGGCATAATTGGAAATTTCATAATGCTCAAAACCTGCATTCGTCAAAACTTGCTGCCCCATCTGGTACATTTTGACTGTGGTTTCATCCGTTGGCAAAGGATTGTCACCAGGTTTGTAGTAACGATTAAAAGCTGTACCTGGCTCAATGGTAAGATCATATATAGATATATGAGTCGGTGCGATCGCTACGGCTTGATCTAAAGATTGTTGCCACTGATCTAAAGACTGATGCGGCAAACCCGAAATTAAGTCTAAACTGAATTCGGGAATCTCAGCTTGCTGGATTAATTCCACAGCTGTAAAAATGTCACTAAGCGAGTGCGATCGCCCAGCAATTTTTAACAATTCTGCCTGAAACGCTTGTAGACCCAGACTTACCCGATTCACACCTGCGCTACGATAGCCTGCTATATGCGCTAAATCAAAGGTACCTGGGTCAATTTCCATCGAAATTTCCGCACCAAAAGCAATGCCAAAATGCTTGTCTATAGCTGCTAATATACGTTCTAGCTGCTGTATTGATAGCAGTGAAGGAGTACCACCACCAAAAAAAATTGTCTTTAGGGGTTGACCAAAGACTGGTGAGATGGCAATTTCTTCACATAACACCTCAACATAATGGGAGATAGTAGCAGATGTTTCACCCCGATCGCGATCGCCCACCACAAACACGGGAAAATCACAATAAAAACATCGCCGTCTGCAAAAGGGAATGTGTATGTAAGCAGAACTCACAAGGCGAGAAACATTAATTTTTTGAATCATTGTGATCAAGAATTAATTAATTCAAGAGAAAATTACCAATAATGCGAATTAATACTTTGTTTACAAGTTTTTATAGTTTTACTACAAAATTATGAAAAATATTAACAGAAAACACTTTGGTTATAATGTTTGCAGATATTCCCTGCTCAAAACCGTAATGTAAGCAAATATTGATTAATCTCTCTGATTGGGAAAATGAAAAATACTTGACTTTATCTATCGGGTAACACAATCGCAGTAAAACAAGACAACCATGCTTGACGCCATTATCATTATCTCATTTATCGTAGCAGCAGCGGGCATAGGGTTCTACAGCATAGAACTACTACCCTACGGCGCCCTAGAACGGGTGACAAACCTGGAAGCTTTACGCCTAGTTGTTGCAGTCTTTGCCGCCATTATCGGCGGTGCTATCGGACTCAGCTTTCAAACCACATATCGTCGCATAGAAGCACAAGTTCGAGAACTACCCCTCGAAGTCATTTTAACTCGTGCCATTGGCTTAGTAATTGGGTTATTGCTAGCTAACTTAATGTTAGCCCCACTATTTCTGCTACCCATTCCAGCAGACTTTAGCTTTATTAAGCCCCTAGTAGCAGTTGTTGGTAGCATTATACTTGCCGTCACTGGGATGAATTTGGCAGATACCCACGGACGGGGCTTACTGCGGTTCATTAATCCCAACACCGTGGAAACAATGATAGTGGAAGGAACGCTAAAACCTGCCAATACCAAAGTTTTAGACACTAGCTGTATTATCGATGGTCGTATAGAAGCACTACTAGAAACAGGTTTTCTGGAAGGGCAGATTATTGTACCACAATTTGTTTTGCAAGAGTTGCAACAAGTCGCCGATGCTAGTAAAGACCAAAAGCGGGTGCGGGGAAGGCGGGGGTTAGAGATTCTCAACCGCATTCGGGAAGCTTATCCAGAACGCATTCTCATCAACCCTGTTGACTACGAAGATATTTCTACAGTCGATGCAAAATTAGTACGCTTCGCCCAAGAAATCAGCGGTACACTACTAACCAACGACTACAACTTATCGAAAGTCGCCAGTGTTCAGAAAGTACCTGTGTTGAACGTCAACGATTTAGTGAACGCCGTCCGTCCCAGCTATTTACCTGGCGATAACCTTGACCTAAAAATTCTCAAAGAAGGCAAAGAACCCAGTCAGGGGATCGGCTATCTAGACGACGGTACAATGGTAGTTGTTGAGGAAGGCAGCAGCTATGTAGGTGGTGAATTGCGGGTAGTAGTCACCAGTGCTTTGCAAACCTCAGCAGGAAGAATGATTTTTGCCAAACCCCAAGCTTCAGCAATAGCGTGAGGGAAATGTCCGAGAAAATTCAAGTTCAATTGTTTAATCGGTGCAGGTTGACTGCACCGATTTTGTATAGGATTTAGATACAGGTAGCGAAAATAACTTAAAAATTACGCGCATTGTCATAAATTTTTTAGTTGAAGCTGTTAATAGTCATTAGTCAATAGTCATTAGTCCAAAAAAACTTGATTTTTGACTGTGAACTGTTGACAACCCTAACCTTTATAGCGGTTCTCAGTCGTGTGAAGTACATTTTTCAACCTCACCCCTAACCCCTCACGCCACTTGCGCTTTGTCTGTCGGCGAAGCGCGCTCTTCCAGTGGTTCTCCTTACCAAGGAGAGGGGAGTGTTTGCGCGCTTCAAATACGGGGTGAGGTTGCGACTGTATTGCAACGAAGTGAGAAGCGCTATATTTACTGTGCTAGTTGCGAAAGTCAGATAACTGAAAAATTATTACTGACAACTGACAACTGACTATTAACTAACTTCTTTCCACCCATGCATGGGTGCTATACCTTTTGTCACCGATTCGATGATGAATGGGGGTGCTTCTGAGATCAAGATGCTGGGATAAACTGCTGCACCCCAGATAGGATGCACTAGCACGCAACATTTATTTTTGATGACTGGATATTTCAGTAAAGCTTTGACAACTGCTGTGTCGTTGTGAGGAATTGCACCTGGGTGGGAAAGTAAAGGATAGCCTGTGCGGGGGTCTATGAGGTCTGCTAAGTAAGCGCGATCGCGTAAATTAAAGGCTAGGTCACAGCCAAATCTCATGAACTTTTCTCGTAGGTATTCCTTTTCAAATTCTATTTCTGGCGTACATTCCACCAATTGATATCGTGATTGTTGTAAGACAATCACAACCCACAAAAAAGGTTGCTGTCTCCAATCTGGTAATATCCGTTCGCGGTTGGCACAGATATACTGACTGGGGGGATGAATTGAAATTTGAACCGCTTGTCCCGTTTTGCCAACTAAATTAATAGGACAGCCTTGCTCCGAAATGTAAACTTGAGGATAGTTCACTAGAGTAATTCGGTTTTTGCAAGTTGTTGATTTATTCCTTGGGATCGATGATAACTCTTAATACTTGATAAAAATCATTAAATTTATATCACAAGTAAGATTTTTTTGGGTTTTTCAATAAAATTTGAAGTTTTAATCTGATTTTTATCACTTATTAACCTTGAAAGTGCTGAGTTAGGAGTTAGGAGTTAGGAGTTAAATTATTTACCTATTCTCCATGCCCCATTCCCCATTCCCATTAATCAAGTTTTAAAGCATTAACTGGAACTTCATCCCAAGAATCAACTATCCGCAGTCGTGCTATCCAACCTGTTGACTTTTGTGTCTCAGTCAAATTTTTCTCAAAGGATTCATGACAATCTTTGGCTTGAGACTCATTACAACAAGCGATACAGGCATAAATCATGCCTGAGGGATCTATTTGCTCATTTACCCAAATGGTCATGGACTATCCTCTAAAAATATTGATGCGTGATTTTAAAATACTATTAAAAATGATAATTGGAGAGCAAATATCCACAAATAAATCGGTAATAGGTAACGCTAAGGTGCAATTACCCTTCGGGTGACGCTCGCGCTTCTCGCGCTTCGCTCTTGAGATCGCCAGTCGCCTGGGTCGGGAAACCCTACCAAGAGCGCTGGCCTCACCGCCTGCGCGGGTTGAAAACCTTGATTTTCCGCGCTTTCCGCGCAGGCGGACGCGCGTTTGTATAGCCAAGCCACTGCGAAGAGCGCGGTTAAGCGACAGACAAAGCGCAAGTGGCGTGCGATTTCGCTCTCGCCAAGGCTAGGTGCAAAATGTGAGCGCCCAACGGGCGCGGCTACGCACTAGCAAAATATGA
Organism: Nostoc sp. UHCC 0702; assembly: GCA_017164015.1. GTDB lineage: Bacteria > Cyanobacteriota > Cyanobacteriia > Cyanobacteriales > Nostocaceae > Amazonocrinis. Next base: position 4,613,310 of record CP071065.1, on the reverse strand, counting down.
AAGAAACACATTTTTCTTGGTTAAGCAAAAGCCTTGCTGTATAAGGTTTATAAAATGTGTTTCTTAAGAGTTAAGGTTTTTGGGTAGCGATCGCTAACTTAGCCCCCTGCACCTGACGTACCTGATCCATTACTGCCACTACCTTACCGTGAGCCACAGTCTCATCAGCATTAATAATTACCAAACTCTCAGGGTTAGCACCAACTAAAGACCGTACTCGCTGAGTCAAATTCTCAACTGCAATCAGTTCCCGGTTAACGCTGACTTCTCCTTTTTCATCTACCGTAATGGTAATTTTAGTGGGAACTTGCTGTTGTTTCGCCGTTGCTGCCTTTGGTAAATTTACTGGCAGACCTTCTGAACGTGTTAAAAATAGAGTTGACATGATAAAAAACGTCAATATTGCAAATATCACGTCAATCATCGGCACGATGTTGATCTGTGCTGGCAGATCTGGTTCATCTTGTAGACGCATAAGTTTTTTCTCCTCTTTCATAGCGACGGCGGTAGATTAATTCTAGCTGTCCGCCGAATTCCTGAATCTGTGCTATTTGACGCTGGTACAATCCCCGGAAGGCATTGGCGAAAAAAAGTATAAATATAGCAACTATCAATCCTGATGCTGTTGATACCAAAGCTTCACTAATCCCAGAGGTTACGCCTCCTGTTTTGGTACCTCCTACATCACCGAGATTGAGAGAGGCAAACGAGGCTATCAATCCTAAAACTGTGCCGAGAAGACCCAAAAGGGGTGCAAGACTGATGATTGTATCGAAAATGTTTTGAAAGCGTTTGAGTATTGGTATCTCAGCTTGCGCTTCGCTTTCTAATGCCAAACGAAATTCTTCTGGTGTTGGTTCCTCCAATTCTAAAGCGGCAAGAAAAATCCGTGCTATTGGTAAATCTGCATTTTGCTGAAGTTTATCCATTGCACTGACAACATTATCATGTCGATAGAGATTTAAGACTTCTCGCACTACGCGGCTTTGACGTTTGTTAAGCCTCAGCCAAAACCTGAGACGTTCAATAATTAAGGCCACACCCAAAACGGAAAACCCCAATAGCGGCCACATGACCACGCCACCCGCTACAAACAGCTCACTAATTCCCATCTACTCTTTCTCTCTCAATAGACATTGCAAACCTAGATTATCAGATTACTTCCTGAAAATATTTATCTTTTGTTTACGCACTAATTGCCCTAAATCCAGTTTCCATAACATAAGGACGGCTTGTTTGACTTTTGACTTATTGAGAAGCTGTAGCAGTACTCAGTTGAATTATAGGTTGGTTAGCGATCGCATCTAATATCATGTCCGCTAAATTACTTAATAATATGTCCGCAGCGAGCGTAACGAAGGGTAGCGTTCGCCGAAGGCGTTCCCGTTCGCGTAGCGTCTCCCTTTGGGAGAAGGGTAGCAATCCCAAAGTCTTTGTGATTGCTACTCTTCGAGAAGCCGCTTCGCGTCTACGCAACGCTTGCAATTGACTTATAATCAACCAGACATGATATAATACCGTATGACTTTGGTGTTAATACAAATAGGCAGCAAGAGCCTTGAGTTCCCCTTAACCTTTTCCCACCTCTCAAAATCTTTTTGACAGACCACTAGGGCTACTGTCGGGAGACCCTTGCTGTGCAACTAGCTCCCCTACATATACCTAGCATATACCTAGATTTTTTCACAAATCAAATCGGATTCCTATAATAACAAAAACTCCAGCATCCATCAGGTTTCAGCATGATGATTAATTTTTAATATCATTTTTAATTTTTGAATTTATTTGCGTAAGCAGAGAATAGGGAATCAGCGTTTTCGAGGAGTAGGTCGTTTATTCAAAAATCAAACAGGAGTCCTAAACTAAAACACATTTAGATTGCATAGCTAAATTTCATTAATTTCTTGTGGGGTGGGCCGGACAGCCCGCCCAGTATATGCCTGGGAGATCACCCAGCAGATTAAACAATGTATATGCCTCGATATGCAGTCGAACCGGCAATTCTTTAGATTTTTTATACTGCTGAGCTATGGTGTCATAATCAGTTGTCATTTTTGTTCAGTGTTGTTCATGATATCTATAATTTAGAGAACAGGTGAATTATTCGACAACTCTGGCACCGATTAATATCAAACAATGTATCTAGGGATACATAGACTTTTTACAATTATATGTATCTTGAGTTAGAAGATTATTGCATGAATTAGATGTTGTATTATAATAAAGCAATTCTCAGTTGGTTTCATTTAACACATTGCTATTAGGGACACAAATATTTACACCTATACAATGTAATGAACACAATTAAGAAAAGCTATATGTGCAAGGAGTGTATAACCGAGAAGTAAAGACTAAAAACCTTCTTTACTTCTCATACTTATTCAATATATTTGTCATGCTCCCCTGCTCTTTTTTACTATTTACTATTGATAACTTCCTGTAAATTATTTAACAAGTCACTTGACGTATAAGGCTTAGCCAAAAAAGTTTTGATGTTATTACCAAAGACTTTAATCCTTTCATTATATGAAGCTAATCCACTAACGCCAATAATTTTGACTTCTGGATTGATCCTTTTCAACACCTGGATAGTAGTTGCGCCATCCATTGAAGGCATCATCATATCCATCAACACAACACTAATTTGTTGCTGATGTTTTGTATATAAAGCAATAGCTTCAATACCATCGCTGGCAACCAAAACTTTATAAGCATTTTTTTCTAACGAGATTTTAGTAATCTCACGAATTGCATCTTCATCATCAACAACGAGAATCAATTCCCCATGCCCTACAGGTAATTCTTGATAGCATCCAGATGTATCTTCTCTGCTTTCGGTTGTGATTTCTTGTGTCACAGGTAGACACACTTGAAACTCTGTTCCTTTTGCTATTTCACTAACTACATTTACAAAACCACCATGACTTTTAATGATACCAAGTACAGTTGAAAGTCCAAGCCCTGTGCCTTTACCGACTTCTTTTGTTGTAAAAAATGGCTCAAAAATTCTCTCTACAATTTCCTTAGAAATTCCTGTGCCTGTATCAGCAACGGAAATCATTACATAAGAACCTACTTTGGCATCAATATTCATGCGGGCATATTGACTATCTACCCAAAAATTCCTTGCAGCAATTTGCAGAGTGCCACCATTAGGCATAGCATCGCGGGCATTAATACAGAGGTTCATCATTACTTGGTGCAATTGAGTCAGATCACCAGAAATATGCCACAGTTTTTGTTTGGGAATATTGATCTTGATTTTAATATTTTTGGGAAATGTTTGTTTCATCATCTTTTCTGTTTCCAAAATTAAGTCCTGCAACTGCAAGGTTGTAAACTTATCTTGGACTTTTCGCGAAAACCACAGCACTTGTTTGACCAATTCTGCTGCCCGTTTTATATTTGTTTCCATAATTGACAGCCATTGTTGGCTTTTTTCGTCGAGGAGTTTTCTTTCGAGAAGTTGAACTGACATCATTATTGGTGTGAGCGCATTGTTAATGTCATGTGCAATACCACTTGCTAGAGTACCAAGACTCTCCATACGCTGAGCGCGAAGAAACTGTGCTTCGAGTTGTTTTTTTTCTGTAATGTCAGAGTTGACAATTAATATAGATTTGATTTGTCCCCGGTCATCGTGTACCAATGTCCAGCGACTATCAACAATAATCTCTTGGCCTTGTTTGGTGACTTGATGTAACTCACCTTGCCACGAACCAAACTCAGCCACAGATTTGTGGATATTTTCCAGTTTGGCTAGGGTTTCTTTGGGATACAAAAGTTGAGTGGCATTTTTACCGAGTACTTCTTGTGCTATCCATCCATATAGATGTTCTGCTCCTTTGTTCCAAAATTGAATTTGGTTATCCAAATCTCGGACAAGAATTGCATCTTTTGTAATGTCAAGCAAAGCCGCTTGTTGGCGGATTTTCTGTTCTGCTTGCTTGCGCTCAAAGATTTCCAACTCTAAACGCTCATTTTGCTCTGTGAGTTTTTTTGTGAGATTTCGCAAGCGCAGATGAATATTAACGCGAGCTAAAACTTCTTCGTGTTCTAGTGGTTTGGTGATATAGTCTACTGCTCCAATACTCAACCCTTTGACTTTATCTATCTTGTCAGTCAGGGCAGTTAAAAAAATTATCGGAATTTCTTGAGTGGATGGACACTTTTTCAAGCGACGGCAGGTTTCAAATCCGTCAATCCCTGGCATTAATATATCTAATAAAATCAGATCTGGTGATGCATATTCTGCCATTTGCACTGCACTTTCTCCATCTTCAGCCACCAGAACTTTGAAGTTGGCTTTTTCTAATAAATTGAACAAAACCTCTAAATTAATTGGAGTATCATCAACAATTAAGATAATAGCTTTTTCTCTTTGATCAAAATCCATTGTTGCCTCTTAAAAAAAATTAAAAATCTGTTTTTTATTTTTTTTCAATTCTGAGCAATTTGATGCATCTGAGTAGTAAACGGCAACCATCATACAAGTGTGGAGTGTGAAGCCGCAAATAAATTCTTGGCTTCATTCTTGAGACTTGATCCTACCTGATAGTAAGCTGCGATCGCTTCTACTTCATTTTGTTGATAAAATCATGACAACTCTCACTAAACCTGTCATTTTTATAACAGAGTTGCTTTTGGTATTGGCTAATCATCGAAATCAAAAACACCAGTCGAGATGGCAATTACTAGGACTTTCTCTAATTCTGGGGACATTCTCAGCCAACGGGTGGCTTCTAAGCCATCCATCACAAAAGTTACCAAATCCATGTAGAACTCGATTAACTCAAACCCCCAGTGAATTATCATCAAAAAACGAGAGTAAAGCAGGATACTCACCACTGTTCGCAAACTTTGGAGCAAACTGGCAACAGACGCAACTGGGGTGGCTAACCAATCAACTGTCCCCATCTGTTTACTACTGGCTAGGTAGTCTTCTGATTTAGCCGTTCTCATTTCTGCACTCACAAGCCCGGCTCTTGTTTTATTTTGCCACCAAATAATATTCTCTGACAAATTCTTTATAACCGCACTAATTACGTAAATGAAAGTAAAAATAGTTAATTAAAAGTAAACTAAGTCCAAAAGGGCCACTGCTAAAGCTACGGCTGGTTGGGAAACCAGGTAGCTGCTGAGTTAAGTTGATAGTTTCATGCGATCGCTAATTGCAATTCTAGCTCGCCAATCTATCTAAAGCGGCTCAATATCAATCTTCAGAATTTAATAATTATTGAATTGCAAAAATTTTTCGCCGACTGTGTGAGCAATCACTATCATAAGATAATTTGTGGATAAAATTAAATATAACCAAACTTATGAGCATGAAAATCTTACCCATAAAGTAAGAGAGGGACAGAGAGAAAGATTGAGTTTTCAAAGTTAGGTATAATAGTAGTGCAGTTACTTATACTTAGTGTATTTACTCATGTAGTATAATATTACTAAGTATAGATACATAAATTATAAATTTGTTCAATGCTCTGTGGCTATGAATAAATCGTCATAAGTTAGATTATCCTCAAATGTGGGAATACTGAATTATAAGTATGATTTAATTCAGCTTATCAATATGGGCATGAAGATATGCAAGTTTACGTTTACTTGACTGAATATGGGGAGCAATTTTACTTAGTCCAAAGGCTTCTGTACAGGAATTAACTTTGAAAAAGATAGCAAGGCAGGGCTGCTTGAAGCTGGGAAACCCTGACTTTGCTAGTGTCCCACTCTGCCTTAGATAAATCATCTGACAAATACGCAATACCAATAAAAAACTAGTGACAGCAAAAAAATTTTGCTTGTTGCTGTTTCTTTGCGTCCCCACATCTGTCAAAATGCAAAATCTATGAAACCTACAGATCTAAGAGACAAGGGAAACAATAAAAGTGAAGTATAGAGCAATTTTGCCTAGTGATACAAGTACTGGACAATAAGGAATCAAACACAGGGCCACTAGTTTAACAGCCACCCAGGTAATCCAAAATTTCAAATTGGTTTGTATGCTGGAATTGGCATTGTGAATCCATGTGCTAGTTAGTGCTAGTAGTCTGCCTGCTACATCCAGCAAGTAAAAAGTGAAACCACATGACTAAATCTTCTAATCAAGAACATCACTTAAATTCTCCCGTCCGCAGGCGTTTGTGGTTGCTGGTGTTGAGTCGCGGAGGCTTTACCTTAGGCGGACTTTTGTTAATTGGGGTTATAGGCGGTATTTGGCGGTTATGGATATTTGTGCAAAAAGATTTAACACCGTTGGCACAAACAAATATCATAACCACACTCAACCGTCCGGTAAACTTGGGAAAAGTCACAGGATTTTCCCTCAAAGGAGTACAGTTTGGCCCTTCAGCTATCCCAGCCACACCAGAAGACCCAGACAGGGTTGCAACTGATGCCGTGGAGGTGAGTTTTGACCTATTGCAATTACTTTTCAAACGCCAATTAAAGCTAGATGTAACTCTAGTCAACCCCGACGTTTACGTTGAACAGGATGAAAAAGGGCGCTGGATCAGCCTTACCATCAAGTCTACTGGTAAAGGCGGGCCGATTAAAACCGATTTGGACAAACTGCATTTCCGTAATGGAAAGTTGGCACTGTTACCGCATCCGAGGGCAGGGGGAGCAGGGGAAGTAGGGGAGCAGGGGAGCAGGGGAGCAGGGGGAGCAGGGGGAGCAGGGGAGCAGGGGAGCAGGGGAGCAGGGGAGCAGGGGAGCAGGGGAGCAGGGGGAGCAGGGGGAGATGAGGAAGCAATATCCCCCTCATCTCCCTCATCTCCCTCATCCCCCTCATCTCCCTCATCTCCCTCATCTCCCTCATCTCCCTCATCTCCTGTGGAGTTTTCCCAAATTAGCGGTACTGCCCAACTTTTGAACAAAGGCCAGCGAATCAGATTTGATGTTGAAGGTAAACCAAACGATGGTGGTGGTATTTCCGTTCAAGGAGAAACTCTTTCTAAAGTACTAGCAGGTAACTTTCACTTACGAGGACAAGATTTACAAGCTTCTAATGTAACTCGCCTTGTCAAGTTACCTCTGACCTTAGAGACGGGTTTAGTCAATGGGGATTTACAAATTCAACAGGCACCCCAGCAGAAACCCTTATTGTATGGTACCGCTGAGTTGCAAGGGGTAACGATTCAAATACCCAAGGCACCACAACAGTTAATTAATACTCAAGGAAACCTCCGCTTCCAGGGAACGGAAATACAGTCAGACTATGTTACTAGTAACTACGGTAAAATTCCTTTAGTGGCTGGGGGAACCATTGACACTCTAGCTGGTTTTAAGTTGGCAGGGCGTGTGAATTCGGTAAGTTTGGCAAACGCTCAAGAGACTCTGAAAATTAAATTGCCTGTACCCACCAGCGGGGAAGTAAAAGCAGACTTGCAGATTTTGGGGTCTCCCACTAAGCCAGTGATCTCAGGTACTGTGAGAACAATTAACACTGCTAGGGTTGACAAAGTTGATTTTGAGAGCATTAGTGGTGAGTTTGAGTTTCCCACTACCGATGCTTTTGTCACCTTGAGAGATATTCAAGGTAAAACAACAGTTGGTGGAGAAATCACTGGCGCTGGTAGAATCGATGTAGGGAAAAATCCCCAAATAAATTTGAATTTCGCAGCTAAGAATGTTCCTGGTAATGCGATCGCTAAATTTTACGATACTACACCCAGCTTCCAAATTGGCAATGTCTCAGGTACAGCCCAAATGTCTGGGCCTCCGACTAATGTCAAAACTTTGGTACAATGGCAAGCTCCACAAGCAACCTATCCCGGAACTGGTGAAGTAATTGTCCACTCGAATCGCACTTACTCGTTCCGTAATGTGGTTCTCAATGTTGGCGGTGGCATAGTCCGGGCATATGGCAATTTTGACGACCAACGCTGGCAAGCCTTTACCCAATCTTCAGGTGTACAGGTGGAACGGTTTGTCGATAAAAATCAACTGCAAAATGTCTCTTTAAAAGGGGCAGAATTTAAGGGTGGTCTTATCCTCTCAGGCAACAGAACACCATTTGAAATTGTCAGCATTCGCCCTCAGGGGGCAAAAGTGCAAATTGGTGGCGGTACAGTTGCAATTTCTCAACTCCAACTGGGAGACCAAGGCTTTTCTGCTCAACTGATCGCCAATAATATCCGATTAGGGCGAATTTTGCAAAATTCTCCCCCGGCTTTGGGTGGGGCTTTGGCGGGGAAGTTCCAAATCGCAGGCGACAGAGAGAATTTTAGCCTGAAAACTCTGCGTGGTACTGGTACGGGAGAACTCAACGTTGCTGGTGGCACAGTCACAGCCACAAATATTCAGTTAGCTAATGGTTTATATCAGGCGCAACTGTTAGCAAATAATCTTGCTGTGCAGGAATTAGCAGCAACTCCGAAGCAATTTCAAGGCAGATTAAATGGTAAATTCAATGTGGCGGGTTCGGTGGAATCTTTTACACCACAAACAATTCAAGCTACTGGTCAGGCGCAGGTGAATGTGAATGGTGGTACAATTACAGCCTCTAATATCCAACTGGCTAACGGTCGTTATCAAGCGCAAGTCACAGCTAACAAAGTTCCTTTACAGCGTTTAGCAGCGGTACCACCACAGTTTCAAGGAGCTGTGAATGGTGAATTGAATGTGGCAGGCTCGGTTGAATCTTTTACACCACAAACAATTCAAGCTACTGGTCAGGCACAGGTGAATGTTGCGGGTGGTACAATTACAGCTGCTAACATCCAACTGGCTAACGGTCGTTATCAAGCGCAAGTCACAGCTAACAAAGTTCCTTTACAGCGTTTGGCAGCGGTACCACCACAGTTTCAAGGAGCTGTGAATGGTGAGTTGAATGTGGCAGGGTCGGTTGAATCTTTTGCACCACAAACGATTCAAGCCACTGGTCAGGGACGAGTAGATCTTGCGGGTGGTACAATTACAGCCTCTAACATCCAACTTGCTAACGGTCGTTATCAGGCAGATGTGAATGCTGCGGGTGTGCAGTTAAATCGGTTGAATCAGCAGTTGCGTGGTGAGTTTGGCGGTAAGTTGCAAGTGGCTGGGATGCTGGGAAGTTCCGCATTAGCTGATTTGAGTGCTGCTGGTCAGGTGCAGTTGTCCCAAGGTTTGGCGGGAATTGAGCGACCCCTGACTGCCTCAGTTGCTTGGAATGGCGAAAAGCTCTCCATTGACCAAGCGACTGCCCCAGGTTTAAGTGTTAGTGGTGATATTTTAGCCAATGCTAGAACAGCAGGCATACCGGAAATTACTCAGTTAAATCTCAACATCCAAGCGCAAAATTACGACCTCAAACAGTTACCTATCAACCTGCCCCAGCAAGTTGCTTTAGAGGGGAAAATAGATTTTAACGGGCAAGTGACTGGTAAACTGCCGTTGCCCAATGTTAAAGGGCAAATTGCTGCACGAGATTTGGTTGTCCAAGGTTTCGCTTTTGAACCCTTGTTAAGTGGAAACATTGTTTCTGCACAAGGTCAAGGTTTAAATTTAGACTTGATTGGGAATAGCGATCGCATTGACTTCAACCTTGATGCCAATAATCGCCCGAAATCCTTCTTAATCAAGTGGCAGCAAGCAGTAGCCATCGGTCAAACTCAAGGCGATAATTTGGCTCTTAACCTCGCCAACTTTCCCTTACAAGTATTGAATTTAACGCCACCTGCAAATCTGCGTTTGGGCAATGGGAAAGTGGCTGGCTTATTAACTGGGGATTTACAAGTGAATCAGCAGACATTGGCAGTCAGTGCTAATATAGCGATCGCATCACCAAAAATTGGACGCCTTCAAGGCGATCGTTTAGCTGCTGTCTTCAACTACGCTAATGGTAAAGTCACCCTCCCTAGTAGCGAATTTGTCAAAGGTGAGAGTATCTATGCGTTTGCTGGGAGTTTTGGTCAATCTTCCCAAGGGCCACAACTACAAGGTAAACTCAACATCAAGCAAGGCAATATCCAAGACGTGCTAAAGGTAGCACAAATATTTGACTTACAAGATTTGCAAGGCGGTGCAGCAGAGTCCAACTACGGTACAGCAACAGACCTGACCACTAACCCCGCAGGTTTGCCAGGTCAACCTTTATTAGATCAGATTAAGCGCTTTTATGAAATTGATGCCCAGTTAGCAGAACAGCAACAGCAGCGAATCGATGCCAACCCAGTGCCCGATTTAGCAGATCTAAAAGGAACTTTCAACGGGGAAGTTGCTTTTGATACTGCCACAGCCGACGGTTTGTCAGTGCAATTTAATTTGAATGGTCAAAATTTTGTCTGGGGTAGAGAAGACGAACCAACTCGTTATTATACTGCCAGCCAAATAATTGCTGAAGGCAGTTTGGAAAAAGGCGTTTTGAAATTGCGACCTTTTCGTATTGAATCTCAAAATAGCCTGTTTGCCTTCAGCGGTAACATTGGCGGCAATGAACAATCTGGTCAATTACGGGTAAATAATTTTCCCATACAGCTAATCAATAATTTTGCCAAACTGCCAGTTGATATCACAGGTAATCTCAACGGTTCAGCAGCTTTAGCAGGTAGTCTCGCCAATCCCCAAGCTAGGGGCGAATTGGCAATCACAGACGGAACACTCAATACCAAGCCAGTAGAATCCGCAACAACTAGTTTCAGTTATAACAATGGTCGCCTGGACTTTGGCAGTACTGTCTCGGTTGCTGGGCCGGAACCTGTGAATATTAGAGGTAGTATTCCTTACCAGTTGCCTTTTGCTACTGTGGCACCAGATAACAATCAAATTAGTCTGGATCTCAAGGTGAGAAATGAGGGATTAGCACTCTTAAATCTGTTGAATAATCAAGTAGCATTTGAGAAAGGTGAAGGAGAAATAGACCTCAAAATCAGGGGAACCAGACAACAGCCAGAGTTAAATGGCATTGCCACTGTTAATGATGCCACTTTTTCAGCCCAAGCTTTGCCAGGAAAAATCAGACGTGTTACAGGCAAAGTTAATTTTAATTTTGACCGCATCTCAGTAGAAAATCTTCAGGGTAGGTTTAGCCGAGGTCAGGTAGAAGCTGCTGGAGACATTCCGATCTCTAATAAGCAACAAGTGACTATCAACAATCCTCTCACCGTTAAAGCTGATCAGTTAACCATGAATCTCAAGGGACTTTACCAAGGAGGCGCTAGTGGCAATTTGCAGATCACTGGTTCTGCCCTGAATCCCCTAATTGGCGGTAAGGTGAATTTGTTTAATGGTAAGGTGTTGCTGGCAGAATCTAGCAACACTAATCAAACTGGCGATAACAATATCAATTTATCACTCACAAAAGATAATAAGCAGAGTAAAACTGAAACTGGGAATGCGAACACCAGGTTTAATAATCTAGAAATAGAGTTAGGCAAAAATGTAGAAGTTACTCGTCCACCAATTCTTAGCTTCCAAGCAAGTGGCAATCTCATAGTTAATGGTTCATTCGCCGAACCGATACCTGATGGCACTATCCGCCTTAAACAAGGTGGAGTTAATTTGTTTACTACCCAGTTTAAGTTGGTTGGTGGCTATGAAAATACGGCAACTTTTAAATCTGATCAACCTCGTGACCCCATCCTAGATGTGAAGTTATTTGCCAAAGTCTTGGACGTAGTTCAAAGTAGTGACTTCAGCCGGGCAAATACTGTCGGTTTAGCAGCTTTAGATAGTGTCAGAGTTGAAGCCAGTGTTCAAGGCCCCGCCAGCAAACTCAACGAAAATCTGGAACTTACCAGCAGTCCTTCACGGAGTCAAACAGAAATTGTGTCTCTTTTGGGCGGTGGGTTTGTGGATACTGAGGGACGTGGCGATAGTACTTTAGGTCTGATTAACATCGCCGGTTCAGCTGTATTCAATAACTTTCAATCAGCTTTCAACCAAATTGGTACTGCCTTTGGTTTAAGTGAACTGCGGATATTTCCTACCATCATTTCGGATAATCCTGAAGCCGGAAGGAGTACTTCAAGTTTGGAATTGGCAGCGGAGGCTGGCGTTGATATTTCTACCAAAATTTCAATTTCTAGTATTAAAATTTTGACAGCAAGTGATCCTTTCCAATGGGGTGTTAATTACAGAATCAACGATGAATTTCGAGTGCGTGCTTCCACTAATTTACAAGATGACAGTCGGGCAGTAGTGGAGTTTCAAAGGCGGTTTTAATTAAAGGGAATTGGGAATTGGGAATTGGGAATTGGGAATTGGGAATTGGGAATTGGTAATTGGTAATTGGGAATTGGGAATTGGTAATTGGGAATTGGTAATTGGGAATTGGGAATTGGGAATTGGGAATTGGTAATTGGGAATTGGTAATTGGTAATTGGTTATTGTCCCCCTCATCCCCCTCATCCCCCCATCTCCCCAGTCCCCAGTCCCCAGTCCCCAGTCCCCAACCTAAGCGATCGCTACTGCTGGCTGTTGCCAACGTCCCACTGCTTTACCAATCACTGCTAATTCTTGCATTAAGTGGTCGAAACGGTCTGGTGTCAAAGATTGAGGCCCATCTGATAAAGCTTTAATGGGGTTGGGGTGAACCTCGATCATTAACGAATCACATCCAGCTGCGATCGCTGCCATTGCCATTGATGGCACAAATTCAGACCAACCTGTACCGTGGCTGGGATCAATCATAATTGGCAGGTGAGTCAATTTTCGCAACACTGGCACTACCGATAAATCCAGGGTATTTCTGGTGTACTGGCGGTCAAAGGTGCGAATTCCTCGCTCACATAAAATCACATTGGGATTGCCTGCTGCCAAAATATACTCAGCTGCCATTAACCAATCTTCAATTGTTGCTGCCATTCCCCGCTTTAACAGAACTGGTTTCGGCTGTGCGCCCACTTTTTTCAGCAAGGAGAAGTTTTGCATATTCCTTGCCCCTACCTGAACTACATCAGCAACTTCCACGATTTTCTCTAAGTCAGCAGCATCCATCACTTCTGTAATAATGCCAACTCCGGTAACTTGACGTGCCTTTGCCAATAATTCCAAAGCACTCTCGCCGTGTCCTTGGAAGGCGTAAGGTGAAGTTCTCGGTTTGTATGCGCCACCACGCAAAAACCTTGCTCCCGCAGCCTTGACACGCCGCGCCGTTTCCACAATCATTTCTTCATTTTCTACGGAACAGGGGCCAGCAACGACCACCAAGGGATGATGTTCCCCAAACACAACGGGGCCATCTGGTGTCTCAACCACTACTTCAGAAGCTTCTCCATGTCGATACTGGCGGCTAGCCCGTTTGTAAGGCAGTTCAACCCGCAATACTTGCTCAATCCAAGGGCTAACTTCCTGAATTTGTAGGGGGTCTAAATCAGCAGTTTCCCCTACTAGACCAATTACTATTTTATGTTTACCGATAATTTTTTCTGGTGTCAAACCCCAGCCTGTTAGCTCATCGCTAATGCGGTTAATTTCCGCTTCTGGGGAACCGCTCTTCATGACTACGATCATAGTTATAGAAGTATTATAAATTTTTACTATGCAATGTTGAAGTTTTGTATAACTTCAACATTGCCAAATCTACCAAACATCGCAGTTATCTGAATATCTGAGCGCTGAACGTCATGTCTTGTTCTGACGAGTTTCGCGCCAAACTGCTACCATTCGTCCCCAATTGGTACCGAATTCACCCAAGCCTAGTAGGCTTCCGGCTCTTTCTTCATCCCAAGAGGCAGAGAGAACACCATAGGTTATTCCCAACACTCCTAAACCAAAGAATCCCATATTTACTAGTAACACAGCGATGGGAGGCAGTTTGATGTTCGAGTAGATGGCAAGCAGATAACTAACTACTAAGGTGATAATACCCAAAGATGTCGGTAAACCACAGAATGCAGCCACGCGCCGAATCATTCGCTGGCTGACAACTTGGGGAATTGCCATCTCTTCTTTGCTGAAGGGTGGCTGCTTGATTGCCTGTTTTTCAGGCTTTTTTGCCTTTTCTTTTACCTTTGCTGGTGGCTGACTAGTAGCTTTGACAGGTTTAAGGCGCTTTTTTTTGGGTTCAAAAGGCAAGCGAGTCTCGGAAGTAGAAGTTTCGCTTTGATGCTCAGATTCTTCAGCAGACATAAGCGATGGTTCCTATCCACGAATACCGAGACGAGCAATCAAGGCTTGATATTTCTCCCGGCTATCCTGCTGGATGTAAGCTAGAAGACGTTTACGCTGACCAATCAGCTTTAACAATCCCCGCCGAGAAGAATGGTCTTTTTTATTGGCTTGGAGATGTAAGCTAAGGCGGTTAATCCGCTCAGTTAGCATGGCGATTTGGACATCGGCAGAACCAGTATCAGTTTCATGAACCTGGTAGTTGGAAATGATTTCTTGTTTGCGCTGTTGCGTGAGAGCCATGATTAATACAATTTGTACTTATTCTAAATGTATGCAGCAGTCTCTCATAATATCACAGCCATCAAGGTGTATGTGGGATTAATGTGATTGGGGACTGGGGGCTGGGGGCTGGGGACTGGGGATTGGGGGCTGGGGACTGGGGACTGGGGACTGGGGACTGGGGATTGGGGACTGGGGACTGGGGACTGGGGATTGAATAGATGATGACAGTCATCGGTTATCAATCATCCGTCAACTACTCCACGAATGATTATGCAATTTCGCTGAACAGTAAACTTTCTACTGAGAAACAAATATTTTGGCTGTATGGGCTGGTAAGTCAGTGATTATACCATCTTCTCCTACTTCTACTTCACTGTTGGTGAACCAATCTCGCCAATGTTCGGCTTTGGGAAAGTCAGGAATCTGATATTGATTTAAATTTTGGTCAGAGAAATTTGCTACAACGACGACACTAGAACCCCACTCATAACACCGATGGAATGCTAGGACTTTAGCGTCTGCATTTTCATGGATAAACTCTATATTGCCACTTTGTAGGGCTGGAGTTTGCCGCCGTAAGGCAATGAGTTTTTGATAATACTCAAATAAATCATGATTCTCGGCGTTTGCTAACAAAGACCAAGAAATTGGCTTTGGCTGGGTGACGTTTTCACTTTTGGCTTGAGATTCACCAAACTCTTCCCCCATCCATAGCATCGGGATACCCATCGCTGTCATCAGAAGGACGGCTGCAAGTTGAGCTCGAGTGAATGCATCTTTGTCAAAAATACCGCGATCGCCTAATTCTCGCAATACATGCTGGCGATCGTGAGTTGCTAAATAATTGATTGTATTGATAGCAGTGGCATAACCTTGTTTTCTAGGGTCTAAAATTTCCTTTAGTCTTGCTAATTCAAATTGCTCCCCGGTAATATGGGGAATTACAAAGTAGCGAAAACTTTCATGCCAACAACCATCTAATGGGCCTTCTGGTTTAACTACAGTGTTTGTATCAGGAATATGTTCGGCAATGGTGTAAAAGGGTTTATTTCCAGCATGTTTTTGTGCTTGTTTAGCGAGCCAGTCTAGAAATTCAAAGTTAGCCAATTGACGCACAGCATCAAAGCGAATTCCGTCAATGTGATATTCTTGAATCCAAAACTTCACCACGTCGCCAACATATTTCCATGCAGGCTTAACATCTAACTTTTCATCGTAATTGTTATAGTTAAACTCTGGCCCCCAGTAGTTACCTGGGTCTTCAGGATAATGCATGTGTTCGTAGTACCAATAATTCCGGTCAATCAGCATTAATGGACATTCTTCATCTGTATGGTTGTAAATTCCATCCATCAAAACCCGAATGCCTCTACTATGACACTCGTCAATCAAGCGTTTTAAATCTTCTGTGGAACCATAACTAGATTCTGTGGCAAAGAAATGCCGCACTTTATAGCCCCAATTATAATTGCCAGGATACTCATTGACTGGCATTAATTCAATTGCATTAATCCCTAATTCACAAAGATAATCTAACTTTTCAATTACCCCTATATATGTACATTTTTTGTCTGGAACTTCTGCATTAGCAGTAAAATCTGCAACGTGCAATTCATATATGACTAATTCATGATTATTCGGTAAAGGTTTGTCGTCATGTTGCCAAACATAAGTATCAATAATTCTTTCACCATCTTTAATTCTGACTATACCGTGTTTTCCCTTTTCATTCACATCTGTTGCATAAGGGTCAATTACATCTATCCATTCATTAGGTGCAAAATTCGGGCTTTTGGTTTGAATACGAAATTTATATTGATAAACACCGTCTTCTAATTTGACTTCAGTCCGAAAATAACCGTCTTCACCTTTTTGCATTGGAATTGGTTGCCAATCGGAAAAAGACCCAATTAAACTAGATTTTTGATTTCGAGGAGCAAATAATTTAAATTCAATTGAGACAGCCATTTTCTACCTTTACGTGATTAATATTTTTGTAGTGATACCGATTCTCTATGAAGTTGCACCAATTCTCTGTGAAGCTGCACATTATTTTAACCCCTCCCAACCTCCCCTTAGTAAGGGGAGGTGCCGCAGGCGGTGGGGTTCTTTCTGTGCATCTTCATATGGAAATGGTATTACACTGAATATTTATTAAACTAACCGCCAACAATGAGCCAGTGTGCTGGGAAGACACTGCATTGCAAGGGTTCCCTAGCTTCACCAACAGCCACGCAATAAGAGACTGACAAATAAAAAAATACTCAATTACTTCTTGTGGGGTGGACATCTTGTCCGCCCTTGGCTATGGGCGGGCGAGACGCCCACCCCACAAGATTGGATAATTTATTTGTTGGAAGTCCCTAGGCGTGCCCAGGAAGAAAGTATAATTATTAAGTGCATTGGTATCAATAGAGTTATTGTTTCAGATTAGCGTAGGAAAAACTTCTGGCTCAAGTAATAATAAATAATCCCCCTTTCTTTCTGGAGGAGGGGGACTAGATTACTTTAATTTTTGGTAGTTGGGTGATATTTAAAAGATAAATATCACTATTGAAAAATATTGATTTACTACTCAAGTTAAATGTGTTTGCTAAAAGTTATAGCAATTCTTTTCCTAGAAATTCAGATAATATCTGACTTTCTTAATTACCAATTCCCATTTAGTATTAGTTGATTGCGGAAGCAACTGGTACAGATTCCTCGACTACAGAACCATCTGTGAGAATAGGTTGGCGGGTTTTGAGATTAAATCTATAGCCATGTGGCAAAATGTGCAGTTTTGCTCCGAAAATGGCCAGCGGCTCATCTTTCAATATTTCTCGACTATTGTTATAGTTAGCTTCTGATTCATCCACAACTGTGACACAGCCTTGACCAATGATTTCAATTTGGTCATCGGTAACTACCATAGCAGTATTTTCATCAATGCCAAATCCTAATACCACAGGTTCGAGGATCAAGGCAGAAATTAAGCGTCCCAGGCGACCACGTTGGGAAAAATGCTGATCAATTACTACCCCAGGTAAAAAGCCCATTCCAGGCCCCATTTCGACAATTTCAATTCGGGGATTGGTTTCAGAATCGCCTTCTACAATCATTTTATCTGGCATCACAGCAGCTCCGGCACTGGTACCTGCAATCACTGCACCTTCAGCAAAACGTTGGTGAATAGCTGTGTCAATCTCTGTGTCTTTGAGGATGCTGGTGATACGGGCTTGATCGCCTCCGGTGAAGAAAACGCCTGTAGCTTTAGCGATCGCTTCTAAAGCTGTGGATGAAGATGCATCTTCACGGCTTTCTGTATCAATTATGCGAACGTTTTCGGCTCCTAAGCGCTCAAATACTCTAATATAATTCTCTCCTACTTCTCTTGGTAATTCTGTCGCCGCTGTCAAAATCACAATATTGGCTTTCGTACCTCCAGCACGGCGAACAAACTCCCGCAGAATTTGAGAATCCCCGTCTTTATCTTCAGCTCCCCCAATAATTACCAATTGTCTTTTAGTTTGACCTTCTGCCATGATGCCTCCTGAATAAGAATTAATTCTTTGTTATATCAATAAAGCATGACAATTCCAGCTATAAAATCGTCCTTTTGGTAGAGAACACCAGATAAATTCCGGTTAAAAAGTAATATATTTATTTGTTGACTGATAATCTACAACAGCCTCTAGAAATAGATTCTAGAGGCTTAATTTATTTCAGGGTAGAGTGTTAATTGGGTTTTGTTATGTTTTTTCAAGTACTGGAAGCACTTGAGAGGTAAAAGGTTTACCTAAATTACTTCAACCTAGCTCGAATTTTAGCTGTGTGTAGTTGCATCTGGAAAAATTCTCACTTTGATGGGCAATTTCTAAAAATTCCCACTCCTGTAAAGCAAGTTGTTTAGAAAAAGACGTGCTTGGTCAAGTGGAATATGCCTAGGTTTCCCTTGGTATACAATCTGATACTCTTTGATGTCTGGGCCATCACCATGGCCAGAAATCAGCTTGCAGCGAAAAGCTTCTTCAGCAAGCTGTCTAACTTGATCTCTGAGAGCAGCTTGTGTGCTATTCATTCTTTGCTGTTTCCTCAAATCTCTATCGTTAAAATATATAATTTTAAAAATTAAATTACACCCTTCAAAGGTTATATATTTTATAGCCCATATCTATGTAGATAGAAAACTAGATTTACTACTGACTAATGAGGATAAATTATGCCTTGAGATAGTTGAAAATGCCTACAATGTAGGTTTAAGCTGGGGTCAACCATATTTATGTCAAACCAATCCGTCCCTTTAAAATGATGTGAGCTAATCTACAATCTAGAAGTCTAAGTAATCAGAACTTAGAGTCATAATTTCGGGGTGTTTAGCAGAAGGTTTATCATCAATGGTTCAAGAAAGAAGCGCTAGTTTAGCCCGTATAAATGCTAGAAGAAGCGATGTATTCGATATTTTCAACTTCAAGCATTACGTTGGCCCTAACCCGTATTTAGAAACCGGGGCGCTAGTATTTGATTTTGCTGTAATTGAGTATAGAGAGCCTCTGCCGATTGAGGATTATCTTTCAATTATTAGCGATCGCTATCCCCACCTCAGTGAACAAACCTATGAATCCTATGCCCATCTGTTTGCTCAAGTTTTAAGAGAAGTGGGAAAGCTGGACATGGGTTTGCACCTCAATCGTTTTAGTCTAAAATTAGATACGAGATATGCACGGATTGGCATCCAATCACTACATGAACGCACCACCAGAGAGGTGCTTTACTTTGTTTGGGATTGGTTTGAAGCCATTACTCAAGACCAAGACTTCTTCTTTGATGAAGAACTGGTGAAGTTGCAAAACAGATTCCGCCAATCTGTGTATGGTGGCCCTACAGTATACGCTCTATTGCGAACAGCCTACCAAAAAGGTATTCCCTCGTTTTATTTGTGGGAAGAAGGATTAATGCAATATGGACTGGGAAGAAAACAGATTCGCGGTGTAGCAACAACATTTAATTGTGATAGCCATTTAGATTCGGATTTCACAACTCGTAAGGATGACTGCAAAGCATTTCTCAACACCTTGGGTTTCCCAGTACCAAAGGGTGAAATCGTCGTTTCCGAAAATGAAGCCTTAGCGGTAGCCAGAGAAATTGGCTATCCGGTGGCGGTTAAGCCTGTGGTAGGTCATAAAGGAATTGGTGTCACCGCTGACGTGCAAGACTCCAAAGAACTAGAATCTGCTTATAGTAGGGCATTTGCAGCGATTCCTGAAGACCAGCCAACGCGGATAATTGTTGAGAAAAGTATCAAAGGAAAAGATTTTCGCTTGTTGTGTGTTAATGGCAGATTCGTCGCCGCCACAGAACGTCGTCCTGCATCAATTGTTGGTGATGGCTACTTAACAATTGGAGAATTAATTCGTAAAGAGAACCGAAAACCTGAACGTTTAGACTCACCAACCTCGCCCATGAGTAAGATTCAGGTTGATGAAGCGATGGAACTGTATTTAGATGAACAGCGTTTGTCATTGGACAGCGTGATTGAGAAAGGGCGTACTGTTTATTTACGTAAAGTTGCCAATCTTTCAGCTGGGGGTATGAGCATCAATGCCACCCACACAGTTCACGATGACAATATTATCTTGGCACAAGACGTTGCCCAGCATTTCCAACTGACTTGTCTTGGCATTGATGTCATAGCCGAAGATTTATCAGAATCTTGGAAATCTAGCAACTTTGCCATTTTAGAAATCAATGCTGCACCAGGAATTTTGATGCATCTTAACCCTTCTGTTGGTGAAAGCGTTGATGTACCTACGCATATCCTAGAAACGTTTTTTCAGTCTAGTGCAGATGCTAGGATACCGATCATTACCTTTAATAAAATTTCAGTTCAAGAATTGCAAGAAACTATTGACCATATTCTCTTACAGCATCCCGAATGGACAGTAGGTGCAATTTGTCGTGACGCAATTTTTGTGAATCGGTCAAAAAAAGTATTACGCCCTGAATACAACACTAACGTTCAAACTTTGCTACGTAATCCCAAATTGGATTTACTGATTACTGAGTACCATGATGACATTCTGGAGACAGAAGGTATGTTTTATCAGGGGAGTAATATGGTAGTTTTGGATAACCCCACCGAAATAGAGATGACGCTGGTACGGGATGTGCTTGATGGTTCCACATTGGTGATTAGGAAAGAAAACGACATTTCCATCCGTCGCAAGGGGTTAATTGAAGACTACACCTTGGGAGAAGATGAACCATTTACACGGGTTTATTTGAAAGAAATCGGCACAATTTCGTAATTTTTTCAACGCCAAGTTACGCATAGTCTGCGTATACTATAACGACTAAAAACTCTTTGTGTCTTAGTGTCTTTTTTTTTACCAGAAAGCCACAAAGGCACAAAGTTTTTTTTAAGTGGCGTACAGCTTCATTACATCAAATTCAGCGAACCTCTTATATCATGTCCGTTTAAACACTTATGATATCTGTGGAGGTCGGTAATTGGGAATTGGTAATTGGGAATTGGTAATTGGTTTTGAGTATTACCTATTACCCATTACCCATTACCTATTACCTATTACCAAGCAAACCGACTATATCGTAAGTAATTAAGCGAACTTGATATTAATTTAGCGATAACATGATGTTGCTTGGGATTGTACAGAGAAGTGCAAGATATAAAAAAAGATGCGAAAGGTTAGTGTAAGTATTTTCTAGACCTGTAATGCTTGTTGCTGATACAGGATTTATTCTTGTTTCATTACGTAAACTTTATAACACGAATCACTTTCAAGAAGCTTTTGTAAGGTTGGCCCTCAATTTACTAATTTAACTATTGTATAGAGTATAACTGCTTATACAGTAACCATTCACGGCGACAGATAGGCTTGAAGCTAAATCAAACCGTGAATTAAAGGTTTTACTAATTTTAGATAAATTTTTACACGTATCTTTATTTGAATGCAAATTTTATCATGAATTTTCCCAAGAACACTACAGAGTTTTGAGTATTAAAAATATTTTGATTATTTGAACTGATTCACAAAAATTGCTTGAATTGAACCTCTGACAGACGATCGCTATGAAAATTTCTCACAAACTGGTTGGAAGCTTTGTTGGTGTTTCTCTATTAACCAGCGTTGTTGGTGGGGTGGCGATCGCCCAAAGCCAAAAAATTGCTGAAACTCTAGCGATCGCGGAAGCTGAACATGTTTCCCAAGTGGTTGCGACTTCCATCGCCCACGATGCTTATTACAATCAAAAATTTATTTCTCTTGAATATTCAGACCAATTGCAAGACTACACCAATTTGCTGCATGGTTTGCAAAAACGCGACCTTGTGGTGGTCAATCGGCAGAAGCTAATTTTGGCAGATGCTGTTCTTCAAAATGTCGGCACTTATTTTCACCATGACCAGGGGAATGAAGTGCAGCAAACTATCCAGGATGGCAAGACCAGAACTTTTTTGGAAAAGAGTGAGGATTATCCCCAAGGAATTAAACTTATTGTCGTTCCGCTGAAAAACAATCAAAATCAGATTGATGGTGCAGTCATTCTAGAGTGGTCATCGCTGTATGACGAGACCATCGCCCAAGCTAGATCCACAATCATGGTGATCGCTATAACCAGTTTTGGTTGTGTGATTTTGGCATTAATCTTGGGCTGGCAAATTTCCAGCAGCATTGCCAAACCACTGCAATCTGTGACAGAGGTGGCGCAGCAAGTCACCCAAGAATCTAACTTTGATCTACAAGCCCCGGTGATCAGCAAGGATGAAACAGGCATTCTAGCGACTGCATTCAACGATATGATCGGACGTGTGAAAACACTGCTGACTGAAAAAGAGCAACGTTCAATACAACTTGAGCAAGCTTTAACTGATTTGCACAACACTCAACTGCAACTAGTTCAAACTGAAAAGATGTCGAGTCTGGGGCAACTGGTTGCTGGAGTTGCCCACGAAATCAACAATCCTGTAAATTTTATTTCTGGCAATATTTATTATATTGATAGCTATACTCAAGATTTGTTGAAATTGATTCAGGCGTATCAGGCGCACTACCCCAATCCACCGCAAACACTGCAAGCAACCTTGGATAAAATCGAACTTGACTTCCTCAATGAAGACCTGATAAAGCTGCTGCAATCAATGAAAATCGGCACTGAACGGATTCGGCAAATTGTTTTATCTCTGCGTAACTTCTCCCGCTTGGATGAATCGGAATTTAAAGCTGTTGACCTTCATGAGGGTATTGACAACACGCTGCTGATTTTGCAACATCGCCTCAAGGCAAGACCAGAGTCTCCTGCAATAGAAGTGGTTAAAAATTACAGTCAATTGCCTTTAGTTGAGTGTTATCCTGGACAACTCAATCAGGCATTTATGAACTTACTGGCTAATGCCATTGATGCGCTGGAGGAATCTGTTCGACTACAGAAAACAAAAGCCAAGCCACAAACACAGCCAGGTACAATTTGGATTTCAACTCAAGTGATGGCTGATAATTGGGTGGAGATTGCGATCGCAGACAATGGTTCGGGCATACCTGAAACAGTGCGATCGCGCATTTTTGATCCTTTTTTCACCACCAAACCCATCGGTAAAGGCACAGGCTTGGGCTTATCCATCAGCTACAAAATAGTCACAGAAAAACATCATGGCAAGATGTGGTGTGATTCCACATTAGGAGAGGGCAGCAAATTTGTGATTTCTATACCAGTTCATCAACCTGAAGCAATACCCTAATCTACTCAACTCGTCTGACTTCAAATCCTCGCAAGCCTTCTGGTTCTTCGTACTCAATCACAACCTCTTTCACCACAGCCGCAGGTGGCCCGGAGTAACACCAGCGAATCATCTCTTCTACAACCTCCCGCGCCCCTTCAAAGACTGCTTCTACACGGCTATCGGGGAGGTTCCGCACCCAACCTGTTAATCCCAGCTGGCTAGCTGTATCTACAGTGGCATAACGATAGCCCACTCCTTGGACTCGGCCAGAAACGAATACATGGGCGCGGATTAGCTTTGGCAAGGATGGGGAATTCTGCATAGACTGGTCAATTCTTTACGATATCCAGTCTACCTAGTTTATGAATACACAATCACTAAATTGCATAATTAATCGCGATCGCGATCGTGGCGATGCCTGTAGGTGTAGATGTCGATAGCGATAAAATCATCTTGATGCATAGCAATCTCTTAATTAAGGTAATGATAATGTACTTTTTACCAATTAATTGCTGTATTATCAGCATCCTACATATAGGACTCATATTTGATTTTTGAACAAAACTCAGTACACCTTTATTCCTTCTTCCCAGTCCCCAGTCCCTTACCTCTACGAGTGATTCAGAAATCAAATCGGATTGCTATAGTTGCATCCCAATTCCCAATTCCCAATCTCTAATTGCTTATGTCAAATCTGCCACCACTCAACACAGAAACTATTTGGGCAATTCTCGACGATAAAATTGATGATGTTACGGTCAACCAATTGGTGTGGTACTATTTAGGCTATCGTTATAATTCTTCATCTGAAAAATGGGACAATAGCGAAGTTCCACAAGAATGGCGAGATGAGTACCCACAGCCGCCAGATTTTATCGATAGTCGCCCTGCAACAGTCAAGTTAACCCGTTCCATTCCCACAGAAAACAAACAACTACTAAAAGAAAAACTGGGCTTCAAAGGTTACAAAATCGGTGAATTTGGCCCTAGACAGACTCGCAGGGCGACGGCAGCAAACTGGCTATTAAGCTATTTGCAACAAAATCGCGATAAATTCGAGTAAATTGTGATGGGAGCATTTATCATTGCTAGGGGAACGTAGTGAAGCGAAGCAATCGCAAAGCACGGATGTTGCCATTGCTTCATTCCGCTTTGCTTAATTCGCAATGACCATCTATAGCAATCCTATTTGATTGGTGAAAATTGAAAGCTTCAGATTCCCGACTTCTCAAATAAGTCGGGAATCTTGTTTCTCACGAATGATTTAGGACTGCTATATCATCTTGATGAAATTACAAAATTAGGATACTCCCAATTTTGATAGCAAAGATTTGGTAATGCAACACTGAATATTTGCTATTTTGATGAAAAACAATATTTAATTGATGATTTTGAGATTTACATCAAGTGATACTAGTCAGCTACCTATAAAGCCTAACTAGCATAATTTAAACAGTTATTTAAGAATAAATAATCTATTTATAGAGTATATATTCATTCGCAAGATAGAGGTCTTACTTATGTAAGTATCTCCCTAGGGTGATTGGCAAATTGATGATTTATTTAGAAAATAATCAATATTGAGATTAAATATTCCAAACAATATTATGGCAAAACCAATTGAATTTAACTTATTTGCACCTTATAACAAAGGAGCCGCGCTAATAGGTTCTTTTTCTGATTGGCAAGAAATTCCAATGGAGAAAGGTGAGGATGGTTATTTTCGTACAACTGTTGAATTAGAAGATGGCGAATATGAATATAAATTTCGTGTTCAGTCAAACTCCTGGTTTTTAGAACCAGAACAGTGGGTTGATGTTACAGACCCCTATGCAACTAATATTAATGAGTTAAGTGGGCAAGATAACGGTATTGTCCGGATAAAAGATGGAGAAAGAATTGTCGATACCTACGTTTGGCAACACGATGATAAACCATTACCTGCTGACCAAGAATTAGTAATTTATGAATTGCATGTGGGCGACTTTTCTGGTGGTGAGGATGACCCCTATGCTAGAGGCAAGTATAAACATGTCATTGAAAAGTTAGATTATTTGTGTGATTTGGGAATCAACGCCATTGAGTTGATGCCAATCAAAGAATATCCTGGTGATTATAGCTGGGGTTACAACCCCCGTTATTTTTTTGCAACTGAATCTAGTTATGGTACCACCGCTGGGTTAAAGCAGCTAATTGACGAGTGCCATGCAAGAGGTATCCGCATCATTATCGATGGTATTTATAACCACTCAGAAGCATCCAGCCCGTTAACTCAAATTGACCATGATTATTGGTATCACCACGCTCCCCGCGACCCCGATAATAGCTGGGGGCCTGAGTTTAATTACGAACATTATGACGAAAATTTAGATACTTATCCAGCGCGGAAATTTATTGGCGATACCATACGTTTCTGGATTCAGGAATATCATATTGATGGTATTCGCTATGATGCGGCGCGGCAAATAGCTAATTACGATTTCATGCATTGGATTGTTCAAGAAGCTAAAAACACAGCTGGTGCTAAGCCTTTTTATAATGTTGCCGAACACATTCCTGAAACTACCAGCATCACCAATGTAGACGGCCCAATGGATGGTTGCTGGCACGATAGTTTCTATCACTGTATTGTAGAACATATCTGCGGTGATACCTTTGATTTAGAGCGTCTCAAAGATGTGATTGACTGCAAACGTCAAGGTTTTTTGGGTGCTACTAATGTAGTAAATTACCTCACTAACCACGACCACGATCGCGTCATGGTAGAGTTGGGCAAACGTGAGATTTTTGACGAAGAAGCCTTTAGACGGGCTAAATTGGGCGCAGCTATTCTAATGACAGCTGTGGGTGTACCGTTGGTTTGGATGGGCGAAGAATTTGGGGAGTACAAACCCAAACAACAGGAATCAGCCAAAATCGATTGGACACTACTAGGTAATGACCTAAATCGTAGCTTGTTTGGATACTATTCAGGTTTGATTATTTTGCGGAAAAATAATCATGCCCTCTACACAGAAAATATTGATTTTATCCACGAAAATCCAGAAGCTAAGGTGCTAGCTTACAGCCGTTGGAATGATCAAGGTTCTCGTGTTGTCGTAGTAACAAATTTTTCAGAAAACTTCCTAGGTGGCTACCATGTTCCTAACTTCCCCTCTGGTGGAACATGGCACGAATGGACAGGTGATTATGATGTCGAAGCTGGTGACGATGGCATTATAACTGATATCGGGCCATACGAAGCCAAAGTGTTTGTATGCCAGTAATCAAATACACCTTTGCTGACTCAGTAGTGTAATAAAGCAGAAAGGGGGAGATATTGCCCCCTTTTCTGTTATGAGAATAAAACGAGTGATTATCAGCATTTATTGATATATATGACCAGATTCTAAGGGACTTCCAAGTAAGAAAATATTCCACTGTTCACAGTCATCAGTCAACAACTTCAACCGGAATAATTTATTTTCTGGAAGTACCTCATCAGAAATTTGTCAATTAGTTAACTCTTATGTCTATCCCTATTAAGGTAAGTTAAACTTTTTTAAAAAATTATTCTTAGCTCTGTATTCTCTACACTTATGTGGTTAAATTAATTACTCTTTAACCCCCAAGACGCAGAGATTGCAGAGATAAAAGCCAATTGATATCACGACTCTTATGTCTTACATTCTTTGCTTAATTTTGTATCTTTTCATTTAAAATATGTGTATGATTTTTCGCTCATCAACGAAATAGCAAAGTACACATGACTCACTCCATGCACAACCAATTATCTAACACTAACATCAAGCATTCTCACGTATTATTAACTCCTAGCGAGGTAAAATCAAGATTACCTTTATCAAAATTAGCTGAACAAACTGTTTTAAAATATAGAGAAGAAATAGAACATATCCTGGATTTTCAGGATAGAAGAAAATTTATAGTGGTTGGGCCATGCTCAATTCATGACCCCAAAGCAGCACTTGAATATTCACAAAAGCTGAAAGTTTTGGCTGAACGAGTTCAAGACAAATTACTGTTGGTTATGCGGGTTTACTTTGAAAAACCAAGAACAACAGTAGGATGGAAAGGATTAATTAACGACCCTGATATGGATGATTCTTTCCATGTGGAAAATGGTATATTAATCGCACGTCAACTACTGTTAGAAATTACAGAATTGGGGCTACCAACTGGCACAGAAGCATTAGATCCGATTATACCTCAATACATTAGTGAACTGATCACGTGGTCTGCGATCGGGGCACGCACAACTGAATCACAAACTCATCGTGAAATGTCCAGTGGACTATCGATGCCTGTAGGTTTTAAAAATGGTACTGATGGCAATATTCAAGTGGCTTTGAATGCTTTACAATCAGCTAAAAATCCTCATCATTTTCTCGGAATTAATCATAAGGGACAGGTTAGTGTATTTCAAACTAGAGGTAATGCCTACGGTCATGTAATTTTGCGAGGCGGTAATCAGCCCAACTTTGATCCCGTGAATGTCCAACAGGTAGAAGAAAAATTAAAAGAGGCTAATCTACCACCAAGAATTGTGATTGACTGTAGCCACGGTAATACTAACAAAAACTATAAATTGCAAGCTACTGTATTGGAGAATGTGATTCAACAAATAGTGGATGGTAATACATCAATAGTTGGCATGATGCTGGAATCCAATTTGTATGAAGGTAATCAACCTATGACTGGCAAAAAAGAAGAATTGCAATATGGAGTTTCTGTAACTGACAAATGTATTAGCTGGGAAGAGACAGAAAAAATCATTTTAGCTGCCCACGAAAAACTTTAAATAGAGGAAAAGATAGAATCGTTGCTAAGAGGATGTTTCTTAAGTTAAATATCTCATACTGAACGCAGCAACTAGGTAGCCCTCATGTGCGGGGGTTCTCCCCCGCCCTGATGAAGTGACATTTGAGCGTCAGCAAAACCCAACTCCAAAAAACCTTGCTATTGTTGGGTTTCACTTCGTTTAAATGCCACTAGTGGTCAGATCCCCGACTTGGTCAGATCCCCGACTTCTTGAAGAAGTCGGGGATCTCGCAATGTAAGAAGTGCAAGTGGCTCCCCAACCTACAATTATTTTTAATTTCCCAGAATAATAAAAGAGGTTTATTGAATACGGTAAACGCAACCGAACCATATTCGGTTTACCCAATTGTTTTGCGATTTTTCTTCAATTAAATTACTAATAGAGAGAAGAAACAAAGCAAACAAAACTTCTCTAGAGGAAAAAAGGTTCGGTAATTGCTTAATTACCAAATTCCTCTAAATCACCTCTAAAACTTTGTTCGATTACCCCTCAAACGAATTAGAAAGTTAAGGAGATATTTGATATATGGCAATTCCGAGAAGTGGAAATTCTGCGTCGTCAAATGGATCAGCTGTTCTCTGAGCTTGCAGCAGTTAAAAGAGGCAATTCAGATATTTCCTCATCACGCCAAACTGCTTGGGTTCCTGCTGTTGAATTACATGACAAAGGTAATTTTTTACTATTCAGAGCTGAAATTCCAGGTGTAGAGGGTAAAGACTTGGATATTCAAGTGACTCAAGACGCAGTTTCAATTGCTGGTGAGCATCGTTACGAAAACAGGACTTACGCAACTGGCACACAGATTTACTGTGATGGCAGTCAATAGGAGCCAGCGCGTTGCGGAGGTTCCCTCCGTTGTAGCGACTGGCGTTCCAGAGTCAATAGTCTTTAAGCAAGATTTTTTGGACTATTGACTTTTGACCCTTGACTGCCCAGACGAAAAAATATGACACTTACGTAAGTCCTAACTTACAATATCTGTAGTTTGGGTATCGAATAGAAACTCAACACTTGATATAGTTTCATGTTGGGTTTTACTATGGGCTTTGAATTTCATTTTTCAGAGATATTTGTGCATAAGATATTGAAGCAATTCTTGATGATTTATATCATGTCATGTTAATTAGTTATGATTCCCACAGTCATTGCACCCCGTGAACGGGGAGGGGAACAAAGCATAGCTTTGGCTCGGTTTTAATAAGTAATAAGCGCGAACATGATATTACTTCTTGATTTGTTATGATTTCTGTCCAAAAACCTTCTTCTGTGTTCCCCTGCTGTCACTGTTTAACTGGAGGCGACATCAGTGGCTAGCCAAGCACGTAGCACTTCTGCAACTGACCAAGCTTGAGCGATACAACCTTTAGGTTCTATCGGTAAGTCACCATTGAAGATTTCGCTGATGGTTCCCAATCCGGCATTTGTTATATGATGCTTGATGGGTTCTAGGAACTGACGAGCTAATGCTGGATCTTGGAAAACATTGAAGTGAGCAAGAACAAATGGCCCAATTAGCCATCCCCAAACAGTTCCTTGGTGATAGACTTTATCACGGTGATATTGATCTCCCCCATAAAAACCTTCGTATTCAGGATTATCAGTAGCGAGGCTACGCAAACCGTAAGAAGTCAGGAGAGATTGCCCGCAGACTTCAACAACTTGCTGCTGTTGTTCTGGTGTAAGAGGGCTTTTTGGTAAGGATACGGCAAAAATTTGGTTAGGTCGTAATGAGTCATCGTTACCACTAGGACTATCCAAGACATCGAAACAATAACCCTTGGCACTATTCCAAAAGCGCTGAAATCCTTGCAGAGTTAACTTAGCAAGTTGATCGTACTGTTGGGAGGGTTTTTGCAGATGTTGGGCAAATTCCGACATCGTTTGTAAAGCATTATACCAGAGAGCATTAATTTCTATGGGTTTACCAATGCGAGGAGTAACCACCCAGTCTCCTATTTTGGCATCCATCCAAGTGAGTTGTACACCGTCCTGACCAGCATAAATTAACCCATCTTCAGGATCAAGTTTGATTTGATAACGCGTTCCTTGAATGTGTGCGTCGATAATTTCCCCTAGTTTGGGGAACAGTTCTTCTAATAACTGCTTGTCCTGAGTTGCGGCATAATAGCTACGAATTGCTTCAAAAAACCACAGGGTCGCATCAACAGTATTGTAGTCATTGTCTGTTAGTTCTCTGTTACTATCAGGAAAAACATTCGGCAACATGCCGCGATTAATGTATTTAGCAAAGGTGCGAATAATTGAGCCTGCAATTTCTGGACGACCGGTAGCCAGAGTTAGACCAGGTAGACTAATCATGGTGTCGCGGCCCCAATCGGTAAACCAATGGTAGCCTGCGATGACTGTTTTACCATCTGGATTATCTGGTAGTGGGCGATCAACAATAAACTGATCAGCAGCAAGTACTAATTGATTCACCCAATCAGGAGTTTGATTAATTTTGGGGTTAGCTACTTGCCAACGTTGTAACAATTTTTGTTCATATTGATTGCGCCTTTCTAAGGCAGCAGCAGCATTTAAATTTGGGTTTGTTTCAGTGCTGGCTATAAAGGTGAACGTTCCTCCTGGTGGAATGGTGGCTTCAAAAGTACCTACAAACAGATTATCGTCAATGTCATCTAACCCGCGATCGCGTTCTGCTGTTAACGCAAAATTTCTATACCAGTCGTCCCCACTCCCAGGCAAAATACTAGCATTATCAGCTAATAAAAACAAAGTTCTAGCTTGATTAAAAGCTGTGATACCTAGCCCATTAGTAATACTATCAATTTTCATCCTCCAACTTCCGGCTTTGGTTTTGCTATGATAATCCCGATAGTTTACTAAAGCTTTGATTGATAGAGTTAATGGTTGACTGCCTCGTTTCAATTGATAGTGAATATATGTTGTATCTGCTCCTGGTTCCATCCAGATGCGCTTCTCTAACAAAGCATCTTCAAACACAAAATCCCATACAGGGGTTGTTCCTTCTAGGTGGAATCTTTCGATATTCACATAACCATGAGGATTGATCAATTCCCCAGCCCAACGGTTAGTATAAAGACTATAGGAATGATTGTTATATTGTGCAGTTTCATCAAGTTTGGTGAGTAATACTGTACGTTCTACTGGCGGTTTGAGTGCTGCTACGAGTAAGCCATGATAACATCTTGTGAGAGTACCTGCTACTGTCCCAGAAGCATAACTACCCTTACCATTGGTTACTAACCACTCCCGCACTTCTGCTGTAGCAAGATTTCCACAGATTTCGCGGCCAAATTCAATGCTCATGCAGGTTTTCCCAAAAATTCAACTATACTAATCATTTCATAGGAACCAGTATGAGGTAGTACTGTTACAAAAACGAGAGTTAATCTAGTAAAACGCAATCATTTTTCCAAGTTGACTGTAACCGTAGTGCTGTTTATTAAATGGTCAAGAACAATGAATACGGACACCGATTTGATAGAACTGATTATGTCGCAGGTTGAGATAAATCGCTGCTTGAATTGGTTTTTTGCTTAATCCAACTTGTCAAAATCGGTAATTGTCGAAAAAACCAGACCGATTCTAAAAGGCAAACAATACCACACCCAATCACCGTATTTGTAGCACCGATGTACTGTGCAAGAGTCCCCACCACCAAGTTACCCAAAGGCAGTGTACCAATCATAGCCAGAGAATAGAGACTCGATCGCAGGCCCGATTAATAGAGAACTACTCAACATACCCGAATAAAGAGCGATCGCGTTGCCCAAATCAGCGCGATCGTCCACTGTTTCAATGACGATCGCATACCGCACGGGCATATCCAATCCCTTCAACAATCCCCCCAGAATACTGACAATCAACAGCAACCAGAAATCGACAAACCCTAAAAAGGTGAGTATCGTTATGGTTAGCGAGACGATAATTCCCAGCAATTGCACCAGTATCAGCAAATCTCGCCGACTCCAGCGATCAGATAAAACTCCTGAAAATGGAGTCAAAATTAATGTGGGTATAAATTGCAGAAACCCATTTAAACCCAACAACCAAGGAGAATGAGTCAGGTCATACATTAACCAGGAAATTGTCACCTGGGTCATGAAAGTCCCTGACAGAGACAGCGTTTGTCCACCAAAGAAGAGTCGAAAATTACGCGACTTGAATGCCGGTAAATAAAAATAAATATTCTTTTTCAGCCAGCCCCTCACTAATGCCTCCTTGATGACTGATGATTAATGATTGATGACTACAGTCATCAGCCATCAGTCAACAATTTTTGTATAAGACCAAATTTTAAATTTTGCTTCTAATGAAATCTATTTACAACCCATGCTCTTTAAACCATACCCACAGACGTTTCCAACCATCACGAGCTTCTTTTTGGCGATAAGAAGGACGATAATCGGCAAAAAAGGCGTGGGGTGCATCGGGGTAGACGATGATTTCAGATTTGCTGCTGCTAGATTTTAAGCGATCGCGCATCTGCTCGACTGTATTTAAGGGAATACCCGTGTCTTTGCCGCCGTAAAGTCCAAGAACGGGTACAGAAAGCGTCGAGGCAATATCAACAGGATACTTAGGCTGAAGTTTGGTGACATCACCCACCAGTCGCCCGTACCACGCCACACCTGCTTTCACTTTGGGATTGTGTGCGGCGTACAGCCAAGTAATCCTACCACCCCAGCAAAAACCGGTAATGCCTACTTTATCAGCTTTTCCCTTAGCTGACTTCACAGCCCAGTTTACCGTAGCATCAAGGTCAGATAGTACTTGGGCATCTGGCACTTTTGCCACAATTGGGCGAATTTCGTCTATACTGCTTAATTTAGAGACATCGCCTTGACGTACAAATAATTCCGGTGCGATCGCTACATATCCCAACTTGGCAAAGCGCCGACAGACATCTTGAATATGCTCATGTACGCCAAAGATTTCTTGAATCACTAGCACAATTGGGAATTTTCCATCAGTGGCAGGCTGCGCCCTGTAAGCTGGAATTTCACCATCTGAAACAGGAATTTTCACCGCACCCGCGATTAATCCTTTAGCATCGGTGGCGATGGTGTTAGCAGAAATAGGTTGTACTGCCAGAGCAAAACCTGTGGCAAGGGTAGCAGTTGCGATAAAGTTGCGGCGCGTTATTTCTTTTGTCATGTTTATGCCTTGAGCTATGCAGGTTCAATCTTGTTTTTTTTAGGTATGGTCAACTTAAGTTAGTAGTCAGCAATGGACAGTTTAAATTATTGAATGCTACACAGGGTGGTACTTAATTAGCTTAACTAACAATTAGTTTTACACAACTTTAAATTACCATATATTTTATTGTATCGGCTAAAACGAAGTCGCTTCTGGTAAGCCTGGTGACGCTATACGCCTTTAGTGCAACAAATCATGAGGTGAGATATGGCAGTATTGCAAGAATCGCTTTGGTATCAAGAAATTTTCGCCGAAGGTGAGCAAAGAGGACGAGAGGAAGGTCTTCAGCAAGGTGCGCGACGGCAATTAATGCGGGTATTGAACTGCGTTTTGGCGAAATTCCCCAACAATTACAAGCAAGGCTTGAGGGTGAGAGTTTAGAGCAACTAGAAATTTTAATGGATGCAGCGATCGCTGTTAATTCTTTAGATGAATTTGTTTAGATTTTGTGAGGATAAACGCAAACTAGCAAACTGACTATGCTGGCAAAGTTTTTGTACTAAAATTTGTTTTGTACATTTTAAATAAATACCCTTGGCATACGATAGCATTTGCCGATTTTTGACATCTGAGTATCCATCATCTTTTGTACAGTGGTTGCTGAACTCTGCTGAAACAAATATTCAGGTTTTACCCACAGAATTAAGTGTAGAACCAATCCGTTCTGATGCTTTATTTCAACTACCAGAACTAGGTAGCATTTTGCATTTGGAGTTCCAAACTATTCCTCAATCAAAACCATCTCTCCCTGTGAGGATGCTGGATTACTGGTTGAGAATATATCGAAAATACGAATGTCCCATTGAACAAGTAGTTATTTTCTTAAAACAAACAGATTCCCCTGCTGTTTACATCAATGAGCTTGCAGTTGGGAAGACAAGACATGAGTATAGAATTATCCGCTTGTGGGAGCAAGACCCGCAACCGCTTCTGGCTAACCCCGCGCTGCTACCATTAGCAGTATTGGCTTCTACAGATGCACCAGCAGCTTTGTTAGAACAAGTTGCTGTAGAAATAGATAAAATCGAAGAACCAGAACAACGACAAAACATCACAGCTTGCACAGAAGTACTAGCTGCTTTAAAGTTCGATAAACAACTAATTCGCCAGTATTTCAGGGAGGAACTAATGGAAGAGTCACCAATTTATCAAGAAATACTAGAAAAAGGTGCTAAAAAAGGAAAACTACAAACCTTAACTCGCCTACTTTCACGGCGATTTGGCACAATTTCTATTGAATTACAACAACGACTTCAAGCATTGTCGATTAACCAGCTAGATGATTTAAGCGATGCACTGTTTGACTTTACCGAGATATCCGACTTAGCAGTTTGGTTGCAAAACCAGCAGTAAGGGACTTCCAAATAAAAAATAATCAATCGCTTTGGTGAGCAGGGGAAGCAGGGGAAGCAGGGGAAGCAGGAGGAGCAGGGGAAGATGAAATTTTATAGTTGTCTTGAATGCAGGAATTTCCTTCATTTAATTTTTGGAGTTCTCTAACTCTAATTATTTACACTAGTGAAGAAGAAAATTCAGAAGCGTAGACGCAAAGCGGCTTGTCGCTAGACATGGCTTGTTATGACATCATCATAATTAATGCGTAGACGCTGCAACAACGAGTCAAGAAACATCGCCTCTACAAGAGTTATGAATATAGGAATTTTGGCAGCAAGAAACTGTGATTATGGTGGGGCGATCGCTTAAACTCTTCGGCTTGTCGCCAGATATCGCCTTTACAATAAGTAGGTCGGTGCGAATAAAGTTAAAGCTTCGACTTCGCTCAGCTTTAACATCGAGCGAAGCCGAGATGTTAACTAGTGAGGGTCGTCAGTTGTCAGTTGTTAGTTGTGAGCCAGCGCGGCCAAGAGGGGGTTCCCACGCCACTTGCTCCACTTGGCCAGACCCCAAGACCCAACGGGAAAGGCACTTTGCTATCGACGGAAACCGCCAAGACAGCAAGTGCCTCACCGCAGTGGCTCCCCATGAGCGACTGGCGATCTTCGCAGCGTTAGCGAGCTTGCGAGCGTCACCCGTAAGGGTCAGTAGTAAGGGTTTCAGGTATATTTACGTTTCGTAACATAGTCATGTTTATTTTCACCCACCTACTTAGTTATGAATATAGGGTTAGATTGATGAGTCTGTCACTTGAAAAAATTTTAAGCGAGATTGAGCAACTGACTCCAGAAGAGCAATTGATGGTTATGGGACATTTGGTGGAGCGTATAAAAAAGCATATCAACCAAGCTCAACCAAAACGCACGTGGAGCGATTTGAAAGGTATGGCCCCCTATCCGCTATTGGGTGAAGATGCTCAGGAATGGGTTTCGCGGACTCGACAAGAAGGAGATGAGCGTCGAGAACGTTTGTTGCGAGCAGAGGAATGAGGATTAGTGATGCGTTAGCAAATGTTTCTCGCTTGTTTCTCGATACAGCACCTGTAATTTATTTTGTCGAACGGAATCCGCAGTTTGTGGATTTAGTCGATCCAATTTTTGAGCGATTGTCAGCTGACATTACAGCAGTAGTATCTGGGATAACGTTATCAGAGTGCTTGGTAGGTGCTATACGTCTGGGGTTAGCTGATTTAGAGCAAGCTTTTGTCGATGTGTTGCAACAAGAAGAAGTAGTTTTTGTAGAGATTAATGCTGCTATTGCGCGAGAAGCTGCGAGAATTAGGGTACATTATAATCTTCAGTTACCCGATGCGTTGCAGGTGGCGGCGGCTTTAATAGCTGGTTGTCAAGCGTTTTTGACCAATGATGCAGCTTTGAAGCGGGTGACGGAGTTGAGGGTTTTGGTGATGTGTGAGTTGGAAAGCGAGAACCCGTAATTACCCTCTTTGCGATCGCCTGCTTTAACCCTATCACCAGAATTGCGTAGAAGTTTTGCTTATTATCGCCAGACATCGCCCGTAATCAAGTATCAGATGCGATCGCTAAATTTCAGCATATTTTTTCTTGACTTGAGTGTAACAGGTTTAACCCCAGCGCAGAAAACAACACTCTTGGCATCGAGGTCAGTAGAGGTTTGCTTCTAACTTATAATCAAAACAACTTGCCTTCAGGAGATTGACTTTTATGACATATATCTCCCCAAAAGCCCTGACATTTAAAGATTTTCTCTCGCAATACCGAGACAATCCCCGCTACGAACTGGCAGATGGAGAACTAATTGACATGGAACCCACTGGCCCCCATGAAACGGTGAGTGGCAAACTTGCAACCCAAATAGGAATCTACCTAGTTGCAGAACAACTCCCCTGGTTTATTCCTCGCACTTGTTTAATTTACCCCTTTGCAGATACAGCTACAGTTCATCGTCCTGATGTCGTAGTTCTCGATGAAACCGTTCTCCACCATGAACCCCTCTGGCAGCGAGAACCCGTAATTACTCTTGGACGCTCAATTAAACTGGTGGTGGAAGTCGTTAGTAGCAACTGGGAAACTGACTATGCGCGGAAAGTTGAAGAATATGCACTTTTAGGCATCCCTGAATATTGGATTGTGGATTATCGAGGATTAGGCGGTGTAGCATTTATTGGTAAGCCCAAACAACCTACCTTCACTGTTTGTCAACTAGTTGAAGACACCTATACTCAACAACAATACCGACTAAACCAATCAATAAATTCGCCGCTTTTGCCCAGTCTTCAACTTCGCTTAGATGATATTCTACCTCGTTAAGTGTTAATTGCAGAAGAAAACCGACCATTTGGCAGTGAGAAACCGTAATTACGCTCTTTGCGATCGCTTAAACTGGTGATGGAAGTAGTGAGCATCAACTGTGAAACTGACATGCTCGCAAAGTTGAGGAATATATTTAAAATTAAAACATATAAATAAACGTAAAAAACTATGATTAATTTTAGCCCTTCAACAAATTCTGATACAGACACTTCAAAGCTAAGTTATGGTGTGCTGGTTGAAAATGAGCAAGATGGTAGATTTAGTGCAGTGGTACTAGGCTTATCAGACTGTAAAAGTTCAGGTAAAACTGAAAATGAAGCTTTGGAGAATTTACAGCAGCTTTTGCAAAAACGTTTAAAAAATTCAAAAATAGTTACTTTAGAAATAGATTGTCCTCAAACAGATAATCCTTGGATGAAAGTAGCTGGTATGTACAAGGATAATCCACTTTTTGATGAGGTACTGGCTGAGATAGAGGCAGAACGCCGTCAAATTGATGCAGAAATGGAGGAATATTATAGACAGATCGATGCAGAATCCGAGGTAAAGTGACTATTATTTGGGTGCTGGATACCGACCATTTATCACTTTTTCAAAGAGAACATCCAATTGTTCAACAGCGCATCAATCAAATTAATTTTGCAAATACAGCCATAACAGTTGTGACGTTGGAAAAGCAAATGAAAGGATGGCTGAATGTGATTAATAAGTATAACGATCAACCTTCCCAGTCTGAAAGACTTATACTGGCTTACAAAGGATTAAGAGATGGAGTGGAATACCTCAACAAGCTGAAATTACTTGACTTTGACCTGCCTGCTTATAATTGTTATCAAGAATTAGTTAGTCAGAGAATTCGTATAGGTACGAGAGATTTACGTATTGCTGCAATTACACTTTCTATAAACGCTATTTTGGTGACACGCAATACTAAAGATTTTGCCAAAGTCCCTAATTTACAAATAGAAGATTGGACAATATCTTAAAAGCGATCATCTGTATGAAAGTATGATTATTTGAGGTGCGATCGCCTGCTTTCACCCTATCACCAGAAGGGCGTAGACGTTGCATCGGCGAGTCAAGAGATATCACCTCTACAATAGTTATGAATATAGCAATTTTGGTAACAAAAAGCCGTAATCAGTGGGGCGATCGCTTCATATCATGTCCGCCTAATTAGTTATGATCAAAACTCATAAAAGCTCTCTGCGCCTCTGCGAACGCCACTTGCGCGGCTGTCGGGAAACCGCGATAGCGCAGTGGCTCCTCTGCGTGAGATTGAATCATAATTATTTAACCGGACATGATATGAATTGGTGATAATTGAATCCCTTTGTTTGAATATTTCTTCTATATAAAGAGTGCATAGGCGTAGCCGCTCGTAGACACCGCCTGTTTTTACACTATCATTACAAGTGTGTAGATGCTGGTTCGGCGAGTTAAGAGACATCCGCTTGATGAGAGTTATAAATATAACAATTTTGGTAGCAAGAAGCGGTAATTGGTGGGGCGATCGCTTCATATCATGTCCACCTAATTAGTTATGATAAAAACTCATAAAAACTTATCACTTCACTTTTTCAAAGAGAACATCCAACTGTTCAACAGCGCATCATTTAAATTATTTTTGTAAATATAGCCATAAAAGTTGTGACATTAGAAGAGGAAATGAAAGGATGGCTGAGTGTGATTAATAACTATGCAAAATAATAGTTAGAAGCGATCATTTTTACGAATGCATGAATATCATAGGTGTGACAGTCTTTAGAATGATTAACGTTCAAAATCCTATTGAATTGTCGATATTTAACTCGAAAAAATTGCGCTCCTAACATGACATACTCATTTAAGCATTTGTATTTTCATTTGTTGAGTCGGATAAATCTTGATTGTCAGTTTGAGAATCTGTTTGATTATCAGTCTGAGAATCTTCATTACTATCGATGCCAAATGTTCCTAAAACACCTGTAATAATTACACCAGCAATAGCCTGACCAGCGTGACTAGCAAGACCACGAAATAAACCCTTAAATAACTGGTTCATGAGAATTACCTAATCAGTGAAATTTTTCTTTATTGGCTAACAAACTTAGTTAGAAATCCATGTTACAGTATCTTCAAATAAATAAAAGCTTTAATAGCAATTTTTGCTATATCTAATCTCTATTTGAAGTACATTGTACTAGTAACCTATCTAACTTTTGATTGCATTAAGAATTAAATCTTTGAAAATAGCTGAAGCAACGGAAGCTGCCAGCCCCAAAACCCAAGTTTGAATTGACGTAGCTGAGCGATTTTTATCTTTGTTGTTAGTGGCTGATGATTTAGGTACAATCAAAAATGACAACCATCCTCCAATTAGCATACATATAAATATTATTATACCAGAAGTTAACCATGTTAAAAAGTTGGTTCCTGGGATAATATAAATATTAACGATGCCTCCTACCCATAGCAAAAGAGCAACAGCCCTCAAGTGTTGAAATCGATTGATTTTTGCTACACAACCTATTATTAAAAAAGCAAAGGAGACGATAATTATATTAATTAAAGCAATTAACGGAATCATTTCTTCAAACGATAAGCTAGGTGTAGCCATTGCCAGAACAAAACCTACAAAAAAAGTAAAAATATTTAAAATAACGACATCTCGAATAATTGCCATAATTATAACTCCAGAATATTGGTTACCAAGGAAACTAGATATTAGCTTGTCTAAACATATAGCTATAAAAATAAATTGATAGAATGACACAACTCAAAGTTATTATAGGACTCCAATTTGATTTCTGAAAACATACTGAGACTGAAAAGCCAGTTTTATCAGGGTTTTATCTGAAATCTTGTTCAAAAATCAGATATGAGTCCTATAGCTAATGTTAGTATCCAACGCTAACTGCAATTACACTCAGCAACTTAAGGCAGTTAAGCTCTAACTTCAGCTTTTAGTCAAATACTGTGTCGCACAGAGCTATCAAATGAATTGCGAGCAAATTGTGACCATACCAAAGGTGTTGCCAGAGGCAATCGCTACTTTATCCTCATGTAAGTAATGTGAACACCCTCCATAAACTTATACAAACCAAAACCAAGTGAATATCCTGAGCATAGAAAATAAACCCAACATTGTCACTAGCGAAATGTTGGGTTTTAAACCTATCAAAATGTGAGGTCGCCAAAATGCGACTACAGCCTGACAATCCCCCGATGCAGCGCAGTGACTAGGGCTTGAGTCCGATCGCTCACGTTCAACTTCCCAAAAATATTATTAGCATGGAACCTAACGGTACTCTCAGCGATATTTAAGTCAGCGCTAATCTGCTGGTTATTCTTACCCTTGGCTATCAGGCGCAGCACCTCCAACTCGCGATCGCTCAATTCCTGGCTACCCACGCGCTCGGCTAGCTTGGCTGCTATACTAGGCGGAATATACTTTTGACCTTGATGAACAGTGCGAATG
The DNA here is from genome assembly GCA_017164015.1 of Nostoc sp. UHCC 0702. Taxonomy (GTDB): domain Bacteria; phylum Cyanobacteriota; class Cyanobacteriia; order Cyanobacteriales; family Nostocaceae; genus Amazonocrinis. Next base: position 4,573,129 of record CP071065.1, on the reverse strand, counting down.
GCATCCAAGAGTTCATTCGGTTCCGCCCCCTTAAGGATATAACCCTTTGCACCAGCCTGTAGTGCCTGATAAATATCTTCATCGCCATCAAAGGTAGTCAACACAAGGATTCGGGTGTGTTTAAATTTAGCACAGATAGCAGCGATCGCATCAGCACCTTCCATCTTCGGCATTTGCAAATCCATCAGCGCCACATCTGGCTGATGTGTGCAGAACAGTTCTAACGCTTCTCGCCCATCACAAGCATGTCCGACTACAGTCATATCTGGCTCACATTCAATAAACATTGTTAAAGCTTGTCCTAGAATTGGATGATCGTCAGCAATCAGGATGCGAATAACATGAGATTGGCGCATAATCCTTTACTCTCGGCAGTTTATATTTTCATCAGATGCATTTACGTTATTTATGCGAATGACATTAAATTGGCTAACGCTGGTTTACTCCCGGTAGACTAACACTGAAACTTCCGTTCCTTGTCCTGGCGAACTCTGAATTGTTAATTTTGCGCCAATGCTTTCAGCTCGTTCGCTCATGACTAAAAGACCAAAGCCGTTAACCTGACTTTTCACGCCATGTGAAAAACCTAACCCCCTAACCCCCTTCCCTACTAGGGAAGGGGGAAAATTCAAAGCCTCTCCCCCTCTGGGAGAGAGGTTTGGAGAGGGGTTTTCCAGATTCTGGGAAAAGTCAAATATGCCCATGTCAAACCCTTGTCCATCATCTTTGATTCGCAAGCTGCACTGTCTTTGTTGATACGCCAGTTCAATTTGGATTTCCCTGGCTTTGGCGTACTTGAAAGCATTAGTTAATGCTTCCTGTCCAATGCGAAGCAAGTTGTTTTCAACATCTGAAGGTAGAGGATAGATTTCGCCTATTAGTTGACAGACAATATGTGTATTGGTAGCCGAAAACATCTGTGTGGCGAAGCGATTGAGAGCATTAAATATATCACCGTCTTCTAATAATTGTGAGCGTAATGCTTTAATGGAACGGCGTGCTTCTGTCAGCCCAGAGTGCGCCAAGTCCCGCCCTGCTTTGATTAATGCCTGTGCCGTATCTATATCTGTGGTCACTTTGCGTGAGGCGGTGTCTAAGTGGACAATGACAACGGCGAAGGCTTGGGCTAAAGTATCGTGGATTTCCTGTGCTAAACGGTTACGTTCTGCTAAGATAGACCGTTCAGCGATTTCCCGTTGTAGTTCTTGGGTACGTTCAGCAACTTGTTGCTCCAAAATAGAATTATAATCAGCTAGGAGCTTCTGTGCTTGTTTGCGTTCGGTAATATCAATAGAAGCTGCGATCGCATATACTATGTTTCCAGTTTCATCAAAAATTGGCGTGCTAAAAACTTCTAGAGGGATAATTTTATTGTCTTGATGCAGCTCTAAATTATCAACGTGAACAGTTTCACCTGCTAAAGAACGCATGATTGGTAATTGGGCAGTAGGATACAACTGGTCACTTTCAGCCAGATAAATCTGGTAAAATTCTGCCAATTGTTCGCTTTCGACTTCTGCTAATGTCTCAATGCCGAGTAACTGTTGTGTAATTCCATTAGCATAGTAGAGTTGCCCAGTGCGATCGTGTATTGAAATACCTACAGGCACAGCTTCGAGAAATTGCTTTAGGCAACTTTCACTCTGCAACAAAGCTTTGTTTAAATCCTGCATTTCTAAAAATTTTGTTTGCAGTTGATGCGCCATACTATTAAATGACTTGGCTAATTCCCCCAACTCATCAGAACGCTTTATTTCTATCCTGTTTTCCCAATCACCTTTTGTGAGTGCTAAAGCAGATTCTTTTAAAGTTATAATTGGTTGAGTTATCCACCGTAAAATTAGAATACCAACAGCAACAGCCACCATCAAAGCCACAATACACAGCAAAATAGTGGTGCGGCTATTAGCGTTAATTTCCTCCATAAAATCATCTTCTGGGACTACTACCACAATTAACCAGTCAAGTTTCCGATGATCTTGGAAAGGTAACACTTGGATAAACTGACGCTTACCATTTATTTTAAAATCTAATTGCTGTTCATTTTTAATAGAATTAAAATTACCAAATTTAGCTTCTAAATATTTAGCAGTTGCTTGCGTCATCATATCACTACTATCTTTAGCCAACAGTCGCTTCACCTTATTTTCTGGCAGTGCTACCGCTGTTTCTGCAAACCGGAATGGCTTTTCTTTTGTTGAAGTTGCCACTAACATTCCTGAACGCTCGATGATAAAACTTTGTCCTGTTTTACCGATTTTTAAGCTTTTTAAGAAAGTTCCAATTTGTAAGAGATTTAAATTTGAAAGTAATACTCCTACCAATTTGCCTTTTTTGTTATAAACTGGCTGGCTAGCGGCAATATATAAAGTAGAACCAGTAACATGGGGATAAATCTCGCTCCAGCTTTGTTTACCCGTCTGTATGGGTTTTTTATACCAATCGCGCTTTTGAGGATTGTAGTTTTTGCCACTGTCGATGATTTCAAGACGATTTCCTTTACTATTAGTTTTATAGGTACGCAATTCATAGCCAGTAGATTTATTAGATACTCTAATTGTCAATGAGCCATCAGAGTACCTTTCTGCTGAAAATAATTCTCTGTTTAAATTAGCAAAACCAATTAAATTTATATCAGTGTATATTTTTAATTGCTCAAAAAAGTAACGTTCTAATTTTGCATTATCTTTTATATTAAATTCACCAATACTAATAGCTATATCGTTAGCTTGATTAACTTTATGAAGAGGTTCAAGGTAACTTTGTAGATTCTGTTCAACACGTTGGCTAATTTCAGTTTGCAGTTGTGCTGCGACATCATTGACTGCTTTTTGCCCATTTCTCAATGAAAGATAACCCGTTAAACCCACCGCCGCAGAAATTTGCAGAATAAAGGGGACTACCAGAACGGTTCGCAGGGAAAGTTTAGTAGAAATAGTAAAAAGTTGGATAAATAAGTCTTTATTAACCAATAAATTTTTCCTTTTTTTGCAAAAATATAAAAAATATTGCAAATTTGTAAAAATACAACAAAATGTATGTTTGGTTTCAGATAATTCTACGACCAACATTTTTATTGCCATAACAAATATGCAATTAATCTAGTAGTAAAAAACATTTTTGCATAACTAGTTTTCAAAAATGCTTACAAAAAGAGTAAATATAAAAAATATATCTCAAGATAGATGCTTATTTTATTTTGTAAAAGCCATAAACTTTATAACTACAAGAAAATAAAAACAATTTCCGTATTTGTGTGAAATACGTACTAAATTAGTCCGGTCACGCCAGTAGTGGCGTGTCAAGGCTAAAATGTTGCATGATGATTTTCTTGTGGTGTGGGCCGGACAGCCCGCACCGGATGGGCTTCTAGCCCGTCCCACAAGAGTTATATTTATGCACTACTTTAGTCCGGTCACGCCAGTAGGGTGCGTTATGGACGGAACGTCCTAACGCACCGCAAATCTTTGGCGGTGCATTACTACTAAATTAACTAGAATTGTTATAATATCGAGTTTGCTTGATTACTTGTTAAATACGAACAACCCCACCCCACCAAAGCTATCCTTTGTCTCCCCTCCCCTTAGTAAGGGGAGGGGTTGGGGGTGGGGTGCAATGAGTCGGGGAATCATAACTAATTAACCAAAATTCGTATAAATCCTAACTCAATATATACAACCTGCACCCTTATTGACGGAGGGGAATGCGGATTTGAAACTCTGCTCCTGCTCCTGGTTGTGAGGTACAAGTAAGTGAACCACGATGTTTTTCAGTGACAATTTGATAGCTAATCGACAAGCCCATACCCGTACCTTTGCCCACAGGTTTTGTAGTAAAAAACGGATTGAACAAGCGTTGACGAACAAACTCTGGCATACCTTGACCATTGTCTGCAATGCGAATTTCAACATGATGCTGATCAACTAATTCAGTGTGAATGGTAATGGTTGGGGTAATGCTTTGTCCTTGATTACTTGCTAATGAATCCTCTAAAGCATCGATCGCATTACTCAACACATTCATAAATACTTGATTCAGTTCTCCAGCATAGCATTCCACCACAGGCAAGTCGCTGTAGTTTTTAATCACCTCAATAGGGATACGGTCTGACTTAGCTTTGAGGCGATGTTGCAGAATCATCAGCGTACTGTCGATTCCCTCATGAATATCAACGGGTTTCATCTCGGCTTCGTCCATGCGCGAGAATGTCCGCAGAGATGCGACAATTTTACGAATCCGGTCTGCCCCAACCCGCATAGAGTACAGTAGCTTGGGCAAATCTTCCAGCAAAAATTCTAGATCAATTGCCATAGCCTCCTGTTCAATCTCTGCATGGGGAAATGGGTAATGTTTCTGGTAAAGTTCCAGTATTCTTAGTACCTCTTGGGTATATTCATTAGCATGGGTGAGGTTGCCAAAAATAAAATTCACCGGATTGTTGATTTCATGGGCAACACCTGCTACTAGTTGCCCTAAGCTGGACATTTTCTCAGTCTGCACAAGTTGAGCTTGGGCTTGTTGTAGTTTACGCAGATATTGTTTGAGTTGTTCGGCTTTCTCTCGTTCTCGCTTTTCCGATGCTTGCAAAGCTTCATTTTTAGCTGCGAGTTCTTGTGATTTGGCTTCTAGTTGTTGCGAGTAAATTTGCAGGTTAGTGTAGAGACGGGCATTATCGATCGCAATGGAAATTTGTGCTGTCAATAAACTCAGCACATTCACTCTTTCTGGAGTAAAAGCACCAGAAATCAGATTATTTTCTAGGTAAAGAATACCAGTAAATTTGTGAGAGTGAATCAAAGGTAGACACAAAATCGACTTGGATTGATGAGTGTCAATATAAGCATCCACAGTAAAGCGGGAGTCTTCCACAGCATCATCTAAAACCAGGGTGTTTCTGGTTATTTCCACATAATTGAATAAGGCAATTGGCAGTAAAGGGGAATTAGTTTCACTCTGTGAGTTAACAACAACGCGAATATCCTGATCTGCAATCATTCCCGCTGCTTCTAGCATCCATTGATTCTCATGCTTGGCAATAAAATAACCTTTTTGAGCGCCAGCATTTTCCATGACAATTTTCATCAACTTTTCCAGCAGCTGACTAAACACCATTTCTTCTGACAAGACTAACGCGGCTTTCATCACCGTCATCAAGTCAAGAACGTGACTAGCGGAGGTAGTTGTAGAACTTGTTTGCGTTAGTTCTAGGTAATTTGTTTCGAGCTTTTGTGTTTCTGGAGAGCGTTTAATTAATTGTGGATATTTTGACTCTAAATCTTTGACTTTACCAACAGCCCCCCAACGACCATAAGTATAGTAGGCATTGGTCATGTAGGTTTGAGCGATCGTTTCTTTACCCCATGACAAATAAAATTTAGCCGCGAGTTCATAAGCCAAGGCTTCTTCGTTGATGTAGTCGTTTTCTTTAGCAACTGCGATCGCCTGATCATACATCTCAATTGCTTCTAATTTGTCTCCTAAAACTCGATGGCGTTCTGCCTCTACTAAATAGAATTTGTGCAAAAAATTCATCGGAGCATAATGCGCCCATTTTTGCATCTTTTCTTGATTATTTCTGACTCGCTCAATAATATTTTTTTGCTCTGATTCCAAACTATCCGGGTACGCTGCCAATTGCACCAAAGAATCATAGAAATAAAAAATTGCAAAACTGATCTGTCCTATTGCTGCACTCAACGAACTTTCTACTGTAGCGATATTTTTAACTGCTTCCGAGTAATTCTCAAATAAATAACAAAGTACAAGTTTGTGCAAATATAAATAATGAATTGTCATTTGGTCGTTGTTTCGTTGATGCAGCGGTAGCATCGTCTGTTCATCGTAAGCTTGACCCTTAAGCAGGCATGGATTTTCTGCCTTTCCCCTCATGTTTAAAACAGCCTGCCAAAAAATTTCTTGAGAATAAAGTACCGTTTCTTGTTTGATGAGATGAATCGCATTCCTAGAGGTTGCCATTTCTGTTTCCAGCAAAGACAGTTCTTTGCCACTCAAGTATGCATGAACGCAGTATACAGACAAACCATAGGCGGCATATTGTAAATCTCCTGTCTCTAACCCGACAGAGTAACATGACAGCAAAGGTTCTAAGCTTTCTTGGAGATGCTCTTGCCAATGTCGGATTGTAGAATTTACATTTACTCCTATCTTGGCTTTGATTTCTTTAGCATTCAACTTTGACACAAGATTTACAGCCAATTGACCAAACTGATAACCGGAATTTATATCTCCGACAACACTGCAAAGAATAAAACCATATATGGTATATGCAAAGGCAGACAAAGAAGCATTGCCATATTGAACGGATAAATTGATCTGTTTACATACCAATAAGGGTAATAGTTGCGGTGCAGCCATGTATGAGGGAGGACAGATATTTGCCATCAGTCGAATAGCTGCTAGTTGATTAGGATCGCTCATTAGAGGTAGATTGAGCAAGTCCTCAATTGGCTTACCACTCAAAATTGACGCAGTTTCTGCCAGTCCCTCTTCAATATCCGATGAGGTTGGCTGTTGGGGAAACTCTATTCCTAACAACTTTAAAGCTTGTAGCCCTGTATTAACTGCTTCCAGCAGCTTGTTCTGGGCCATATTAGCTTGAATCTTGACTTCATATATTTTCACTTTATCTAGTAGCGAAGTGGCGCGGTTTTCCACTACTGCAACTAATCTCTGCATTGCCTCAAAATTACCGCTTAAAAATGCTGCCTCTACTGCTTCTTCATGCAGTGCTAATGTCAGTTGATAGTGACTTTGCCAACTATCTGCTGCTAATAGTCCTAAACCCACTTGCAAATATTTGACGGCAGAATCGTGTGCTGTGGCTGCTTTGGCTCTCTGACCCGCAATCAAATTGAGTTCTGCTAGTTCATATTTTTCTGTTTCAGATATCAGTAAATCAATTCCATAATTGAGTTGATTAACTAAAGCAAATATATTTTCTTTGCGTGCTTCTGGAGAAGTATTTTGTAGTAGTAATTGTCCAATTTTGAGGTGCGTTGCTTTTTTCTGTTCATCGGGAATTAGAGAATAAGCTGCTTGTTGCACCCGGTCATGTAAAAACTTGTAGTCAACCTTGACATCAGTTAAGGCAATCTCGTCAGATTCCTCCTGATTAAACACTAAGGGAATTTTATAGTCCTGACTTAACGGTAGAATTAACCCAGCTTGCAACGCTGGCCACAATTGCCCCGCAGTGGTTAGAGAAGATGCTTCATTAACGATCGCTAATACTTCTAAGTTAAATGTATTACCAATACAAGCAGCTAGTTCCAGGACTTTTTGCGTTTCTAGTGACAGCTTGCGAATGTTTCTCGCCGTCAGTTCCACAACATTCAGGTCAGTGATGCCAATCCCTTGTATATGTTGGATATTCCACTGCCACACCCCAGATTCAAACTCATAGGTCAATAAGTCTTCTTGATGCAGGGTTTGCAGAAGTTGCGTTAAAAAGAAGGGGTTGCCTGCGGTTTTGTGGTATAGTAGCTGTACCAGTGATTTGGTGTGTTCTGTGTCACTCAACGTATCGCTAACTAAGGCTTGCACATCCGTTAACTGCAACGGTGACAAGACGATGTTATCCACCATTGCCCCTGCTGTTTGAATTTTGTCCAAACTCAGCATGAGCGGATGAGTTGGCGATACTTCATTATCGCGGTATGCTCCAATTAACAAGAGATATTTGCGATCGCGATCGCTCATCAATAACTCAATTAAATTTAGCGATGCCAAATCTGCCCACTGCAAGTCATCGAGGAACACAACTAACGGGTGTTCTTCAGTAGTAAATACGCCAATGAATTGCCCAAAAACCCGATTGAAACGATTTTGAGATTCTGTTGCACCGAGTTGTGTTATCGGTGGCTGAGTCCCAATAATTAATTCGACTTCCGGAATTACATCGATAATAACTTGCCCATTCTTACCCAAAGCAGTTAACAGTTTCTCTTTCCATTCTTGAATTTGGGCAGTGCTTTCAGTTAGTAATTGCTGAATTAAAGATTGAAACGCCTGAATCAAGGACGCATAGGGAATATTACGCTTGAACTGGTCAAACTTACCTGCAATGAAATAACCCCTAGCCCCTACAATCGGTTTATGAACTTCATTAACTACACTCGTTTTGCCAATTCCCGAATAACCACAGACAAGCATCAATTCGCTTCTACCACCTGCCACACGGTTAAACGCAGCCATTAACCTTGCTACTTCTGTTTCCCGTCCGTATAGAGTTTGTGGAATCAAAAATTGCCCAGATTTGTCCCGGCTTCCTGGTACAAAGTTCTCAATCTTGCCAGTGGTTTGCAGCTTAAACAAGCATTCTTCTAAATCTGCTTTCAGCCCCCAAGCACTTTGATAGCGTTCCTCAGCTGTTTTCGCTAATAACTTCAAAATAATTGCACTAATTGCCTCCGGCACCTCTTCCACAACCCTACACACAGTTTCTCTACAAGGTACGGCTGGCTTTTTAGCAATATGACAGTGTACCACCTCCATCGGGTCAGCAGCATGAAACGGTAAAGTACCAGTCAGCATTTCATACAAAGTCACACCCAACGAATAAAAATCGGTACGATAGTCAATTACCCTGTTCATTCTGCCCGTTTGTTCAGGCGACATATAGGCAAGTGTACCTTCGAGCAAATTAGGATTACTCAGGGTGGGATTTTCTTTATCAAGGCGCGAGGAAATACTAAAATCAATCAGTTTGACTTCTCCAGAGTCGGGGTCAATTAAAATATTGTGTGGCTTGATATCTTTGTGAATAATCTGTTGGGCGTGGAGTTCTCCTAGGGTGTGTGCCAGATTAATCGCCACCTTGAGGAAAGTTATCAAACTGGTTGTTTGAGTGGCAATCAGTTCTTTAAGCAAGCAACCTGGAATGTCTTCTAAAACCAAAGCCAAACCATACTGATAATTCTTTAATTCGTAAGGTTTAACAATGCCAGGAATTTGCAGAGGCTGAATAATTTGATATTCGTGGCGCAGTCGTGCAATATCTTCTAAAGGTGGATGTTCGCAGGCAAGAGTTTTGATAATGACCGAGGCGTTATCAGTTTCTCGGCGTCCACGATAAATGACTGTTTTTCCGCCGCAATGAAGAGTTTCGAGGAGTTGATAACCAGATAAAGTAGCTGTCATTTGTTTCTCTTGCAATATAAGCATACTTAATATGCCCATGCAAGTTTAACTTCTTAATTATGGATACAAAAATATATAAAAATTAACAAAATGTTACTACTGAGATCCCGGATTTCTTCAAGAAGTCCGGGATCTACAGTTATCCGTTTTATCCCGTCAATGTTTGGAAAGGCGAATTGCTGACGTTCAAAAATTATCTCAAGAAATTGCTTGTTGGCAAAGCGATCGCAATTCCCAAAAAGCTAGTGTAAATTGGCGCTTTAAAATTACGGATGCACGCAAGAAAATGGGACGGTTATATCCGGATGTCTCACCCAGCAAAGTTGAGTTGCCAGACTACTAGTACGGGTACAGAATACTCTGAAGATTTCAGTCGAGAATTTGCCCTTAGTTCATCAGCAGCATCCCATAAACGTTTTTCTAACTCTGTTGTGTTGGCAGGCATAGACGCACAATCATAATCAAGGCTAATAGATTATACGCCTCTGTGTTCCTTTAGACACTGGGATATGTCAATTTTGAGATATTTGTTTTAGGCATTAACAAGCTGTAATTATATATAATAAGACAAGCTTATTATTACTACTGCAAAATTTAAATTTTGCTTATCAAAGTTAATACCTCATCCTAAACAGTCTCTAAAGCAGCTATAGATGTGATTTATCATTCATCACACCTGAGACAGAAAACAGAAGCCTTATAGGCGAACATAACTCAAACTTTTTTTCTAGAAGTTCTTAGGAATTTTCAGAGACAGGTTGTATAGTTGACATCCACCCCAGCCATAAATGGCGGGGATTCTAAGAAGTTGCCTTCTTAGGTTTCCTCTTTCTGCGACTCGGCTTACTTGGAGGAGTTTCCTCACCCAAGCAGAGGTCGATGTCTCCAGAGGCGATTGACCCTTCGACTGCGCTCAGGGCTGGCGTTCCCGTGTGCCCCACGGTACGGGAGCCACTCCGTTGGGCGGCTTTGCCGACTTGAAGGATGTGGCGTAGCCCCATCTCAAGTATGTTTCGAGCAGCATTATGGTCGCGGTCTAACACTGTTCTGCAATGAGGACAAATATGAGTTCTAGTGCTGAGAGATTTTCTCACCACCTCGCCACAGTTAGAACAATTTTGACTAGTTCCATGAGGTGGCACAGCAACAGTGACCACACCAAAAACTTTGCCAAAATACTCAACCCATTGCCTAAATTGTGTCCATGCTGCATCACTAATCGACTTGGCCAAGTGTCTATTCAAGACCAGATTCCGCACCTTCAAATCTTCGTAGGCTACCAAGTCGTGAGACTGGACTACGCACCTTGCTGTCTTTAGAGCAAAGTCTTTACGCTGCCTACTTACTTTGAGGTGTTTGAGAGCCAGTTTATTTCTAAACTTGGCTCTATTTTTAGAACCTTTCTTCGTCTTAGAAAATCGGCGTTGCAGCCGCTTCAACGACTTTTCACTTTTACGGAGATGTCGCGGGTTCTCAACTTGGCGACCTTCGCTATCAGTTAAAAAGTGGTTGAGTCCCACATCAAGACCAATAGTTTTGCCAGTTGGCTCTCGTTTTTCAGTTCGTTCAGTGTCAATACAGAACTGTGCGTAGTACCCATCGGCACGACGCACCACCCTTAAGCGCTTAAACTGTTTCAACTGGTAGAAATGCAAATCACGAGTGCCCCAGAGTTTAAAAGTTCCTGCCTTGAAACCATCACTAAAAGTGATGTAGCGACGGTCAGCACAAAGTTTCCATCCGCTAGTTTTATACTCAACGCTCCCGTGCGTTTGTTCTTTCTTGAAGCGGGGATAACCCTTGTTTGCGGGTTTATTTTTCTTGCAATTATCAAAAAATCTTGCAATTGCACTCCACGCTCTTTCAGCAGATGCTTGACGAGCCATAGAGTTAAGTTTATCCACCCAAGGAAAGTTTTCCAATGCAGCGAGTACGGCGCAATAAGCACTCAACTCATATCTGCCAATATCACGGTTATCCATCCAGTATCTCAGGCAGGCGTTGCGAACAAAACGAGCAGTTCTAATCGCTTCATCCAGCGATTGGTACTGCTCCTTTGTGCCTTCAAGTTTTGCCTCAAATACCAGCATGTTTACGTTCAACTTACTAACGTAATTATATCACAACACAGAGCATCACGGCGAATAAATTCGCCCGTGCCTAGCCCCCATAAATAGAATTTAGGGGGGCTAGGCACGGATAAATCGGTAATTTATAAATTATTTCTATTCCAGCCATCTATTCCTATCACGCCTCATGGGCTAAATTAAGCTTACACATGAGAGAAAACTGAGAGAAAAAACGGATAGCTGGTAGTGGGTGACCTGAGATTCGAACTCAGAACCAGCGGATTAAGAGTCCGATGCTCTGCCGTTGAGCTAGTCACCCACAATAGATATCATATTAGCAAATTTCTCAGGGATTGACCAGCTTTGTTCCATAGCATGAGTTATGGTGCAATTGTTCTAGGGAATTGGACAATGAAGGTAGTTTGATTGACTGCACTTTGTACATAAATTGAGCCTCCTAGATGTTTGACCATTTTTTGCACTAATGCCATTTCCAATCCTGTACCACTATATTTCCAGGGGTCGTTTTTGGAAAGGTGATAGAACGGCTCAAAAATCCGTGACAAATCATTAGGAGCAATTTCTAATCCACAATTGGTGATACTCAGTTGCACTATGTCTGCTTTCAACTCAGCAGAGACTATGATTGATTCGCCTGGGGGGGTATATTTGCAAGTATGGTTCAACAATTCAGTGACAATCCGCTCTAAATCGGTGATATCTGTCTCTAAAGGTGGGAGTGCAATGTCAATTGTCAGCTTTAACTGCTGTCGCTGGCAACTTGTGATGTCCCGAAAAGACTCGACAATGGGGGGAAGCCAGGTTTGTAAATCGATGGCGATTAAAGTCGGGGGTTCGGGTTCGGCTTCTAAATATGTGAGTGTGAGTAGATCGTTAATTAACTTGCTTTCTCGTCCACATTCGTTATGCAAAATCTGCAATAGTTGCGGCACTATTTCAATATCTAACACTCCTTCTGTTGTCAGCACACTTTCGAGTGTTTGAGCCGCTAGGCTAATGCTAGTTATGGGTGTCCGCAGTTCTTGGGAGAGGGTTCTGAGAAATTCGTTTTTGAGGCGTTCTTGTTTTTCTAGTTCTTTAAGCTGTGTCTGAGTTGCTTGATAAAGCCTTGCTTGGCGAATAGCGATCGCACATTCATTTGCTAGCTGTTGTACTAGTTCGATTTCAAATTGCTCGAACATCTCTTGTGTTGATCTCACAAGCCAAAGATTTCCCAAAATTCCTTGATTGTCAAAGATGGGACAAGCTAGCTGTGTGACAATAAGTAACTTGGGATGCCATCCAGAAACAATTTCCACTGATTGCCGATATTCTTTCGCCAATAGTGGGCGATAAATTTCCATAAAATCTGCAATCTGTCTGATAAATCCTTTGTCTGGAGGTAAGTTCGTTGTTGCGTACTTGTAGGTGACAGTGGTGGTAGTGCGACTGGGGTTATAAAGCTCGATATAGCTGGACTCAAGTTTGAGTAACTTTGCCAATTCCTCAATGGCTGTTTGCAGCACCTGAGTTTCATTTTGATTGTCGCGGATTTGTTCGGTAATACATCGTACCAGTGCTTGAAAGTTCTGCACTTGCTCTAACTGAGTTTGATGTTGCTGTGTCTGCGTTTCTAAATGTGCTTGCAGATGTTGTATCTGCTGATGCAGTTCGTTTTGCTGCACAGCAATACCGATTTGGGTTGCTAGTTGTTTGAGCAGATCAATCTCTATTTGCTGCCATTGATGGGGTTCATGGCAATGCTGGGCAATCAAAAGCCCCCACAAGTCTTGCTGTAACAAAATTGGCACCACCAGATTTGCTCTGACTTGCAAAGAGGCGAGGAAATCTATTTGCTGTGGATGTAACCCTGCTGCATAAATATCTTCAACAATTTGAACACAACCCCGCCCGTAGGGTTTTTTATATTTATCACTGAAGCTAGGATCTCGGAAGTTTTTGCCTAAAAGCGCACTACCGCTACTCTTGGTTGATTCGGCAATGATTGTGCCACTGCCATCAGGCTGGATATGATAAATCAGTAGGCGATCGCAGTTTAAACAATGTCTGATTTCTTTGGCTGTCTGATGCAGAATTGTTTCTAAATCCAGACATTCACGAATTCGTTGTGCGATCGCTTCATTGAGTTGCTGCCCTTGGGCTTGAATTTCCCTGGCTTGTGCTACCTGTTTAGCTGGGGTAATATTACTACTAGTGCCAATTAGTCGGTAAATCCTAGAGTTAGCATCCCGCAGTGGCGTCAGAGTCGTACTCCACCAAGTAGCTACTCCTTGGAATTGCAAGCATTGTTCGTAGGAAATAGTTTTGCCAAATAGCACGCAATCAGCGTAATGTTGACGCACCCTAGCAGCATCAACTGGCGAAAGAATGTCCTCTGGTTTTTTCCCCTTCAAATCCTCTGAACTAATGCCTAACCATCGCTCATGAGTCGGATTGAGTGCCACATACCGAAAATCTCCATCCTCTAGAACATCTACCACAAATATAGATGCCTGCACAGAATCATACATGCTCAGTAGAAACTGTTCACTGCCACTGTTTTCATCTAATTCTGTTCCGAAGAGAATATGAGGATGTGATTTTTGTTTCAACTCTATAGTAGATTCCGTTGGATTTATATTCATGCGAGAGTCCCTATTTACTATTACTGACTCTTATAAGCGCTCTCTGTTGTAATGCACGCTTGTATAAAATTAATAAGAGCGCCTATAGCAAAGTATTTAACCTTTGGTTCAAAATATTTGTACCTGTCTCTACTTTTTATCAGAAATGTAGGTAAATTAATAGCACTAAATTTAACAAATTCTTCTTTGTGAGTATGAGAATACATTTACAGAACGCTGCGATTTTGATGACATTTCTTATTAAGAATTTACTAAAATTGTTGCATATTTTTAATTAGATTCCAGTCATAGATTCAATAAATGTTATATTTTTTAATAAAGTTATCATTCAATAATAAGTTTTACGCAACACTACACGCTCTCAGTGACAATTCATAAATTGCAGCTACGTGACGATGTGGTTTCGGCTATTGTTTGCGTAAGTTCTGGATAACTGAACATAGCAGTTAATTAAGTAGGAGGTAGAAGGCAGTCTTGCTGGAGTTAGCAGGGAAAAGCCTTGTTTTGATGAGATTTTTCTGGTTGTCATCTTAACATTTTATATACACTTACTTCGTAAAAAATTTTTTACGAGAAATTACAGTTAGCTAATAAACAGTTAATAGACAGTTAATAATTATTTAGTTTACTTGTTGGCAGTGTGAGAAAGTAAACCAAAAGGGTAAAAGCCTCGGTGTGCGAAATCAAAAATCCAAAATCCAAAATCTAAAATGGTAATTTGTCAGCATTGACACCTGTTAGGATAGCAACCACAAGCCAAGTAACGCCTAATCCTGCGACTTCGCCTAAGAACAAGTGCGTCGAACGGTGTAAAATGATGCCCACAGCAGAACCTAGAGGTATTGCTACAGCCCAACTTGCTGAACTAACAACTATCCATAGCCAGCAGGAGACTGGCTGGCGAATTGCCAACGATTGAGCAACCCCAATTCCCAAACCGCCTATTGCTCCATAAATTGCCCCAAAGATGAGTCTGGGGCGAATAAATTGCGTAGTGGGTATCATCCAACCGACTGCGCCCACACCAATAGCAGTGATTACAGCCCAAGCGATCGCAGTTAACAAAATCCATTTGACAGAAAAGACGGTTTGTCTGAAAATTAAACTTTGGGGCAGTGCGATCGCTAATCCGCCAAAGGTTGCTTGCGCCACTCCAATATCAGGCTTTTCACCAACTTCAATTAACAACAAACTCACCAGAAAACCGCCAAAAGTAGCTGCAATCCACAGCAATGTAAATTTAAATTGTGTTTTGACAGGCGATCGCATTAAACTTTATTCGGTGGTAATGGTCTGATGGCTTTTTGTGCAAACATATCTAAGAAAGCCCTGCGTCGTTGTCGGGGTGATTCTGGTGTGATGTAACCCCACAAACTCTCCCAGTAAAAAAAGGATATACCAACGAAAGAGCGATCGCGCACTATCTCCACTTGTTCTCTAATTTGGGTCATTTCTACAGGATTGCGTACTGTTCCGGTTAAGATACCAATACCTACAGGAATTTGAGTCCGAGCAAATTTTACCGCTGGTTGTTCCAGATTAGCAATAAAACTTTTTGGATCATTTCGATACACCTGCACAATTAACTCATCTACCAAACCTTTTTTGACCCAACTGTCCCAGTCTTGCAAGTAATATTTATAAGCAAAAGCATGTGAATTGGGAGACAGAGATATTTTAGCATTAGGTTTAACTTGTTTTACAGCTTGATGGATTTCTGCCATAAAATCGGTAATTTTATTTGCTCGCCAACGCATCCATTCCGAGTTGAATGGATTAGTTGGGGGACTTTTATCCTGATGTTCTTGGCGATAGAGGTCAATAGTAAAAGCATCATAGCCAAACTGTACTGGCATTCCAAAGTGGTCATCAAGTTGAACACCGTCTACATCATAATTGGTGACGACTTCCACAATTAAATTAAGGATAAACTTTTGCACCTCTGGATGCAAGGGATTCAGCCAAGCTTGCTGATGTATTAAGCCATTATCCACTTCTTCCGGTGGAGTTTCTTTAATAGAATTTATACCTTGTTGTCCCTTTGTTAACCAATCAGGATAACGCCTGACTATTTCCGAATTAATCGGTGTCATGAAACCGTATTCAAACCAAGGAATGACACTTAAACCTTTAGGTTTAGCCAGTTCTACAAGCTTTGCTAAAACATCCTGTCCACCGTGTATCAAATTGAGAACAGGTTGAGTTTGGGAACCAGTAACGACTTGGGCGACATTACTCTTATAAAAAGTGTGTCCTCGGTTCCAAACTACAGGATAAATAGTATTAAAATTAAGTGCCGACAGTTGATTAACAGCACGGTCAATTCCCCAAGGTACAAAGAATACACCACTAGCAGCATTTGTTAACCAAACACCACGGATTTCGGTTGTAGTTTGTGGGCTTGTTTGTTGGTCATAGCCTGAAAGTGAAGGAACTGAAAATGCTATTAAGCATAGTATTAATTCCAAGCACAGCAAATAAATAAAGCCTCTTCTATTCAACCAATTCATTTGTGGATTTTACTTCGTTTTCGAGAAATACTTATTCCTACAAAGTAAATTAGTGTTTATCCGGATTATGTAATGATATCATAACCTAACATACATACTACAGATCCCCGACTTCTTTAAGAAGTCGGGGATCTGATCAAAATCTTTCCACTCCTTCAAACTGCTTGGCACTTACTGCATTTGCTGCTTCACCACAAGTCCGTGGTGTGGGAAATATTTTATCAGGATTTGCTAAACCTTTGGGATTAAATACTTGCCGTACCCATTGCATAGTTTCTAAATCAGCAGGGCTAAACATTTCTGGCATATAACACTTTTTCTCTTGACCAATGCCATGTTCACCAGAAATACTACCACCGACTTTAACACAAAGCTTCAGAATTTTTGACCCTAATTCTTCAACTTGTTCTAACGCTCCAGGGATAGATCTATCATAAAGAATCAGTGGGTGAAGATTGCCATCACCAGCGTGAAATACATTGGCAATGCGATAACCATATTGTTCACTTAACGTCGTAATCTCATGCAGGACATATGGTAACTGAGTCCGGGGAATTACACCATCTTGCACATAATAATCTGGGCTTAAATGTCCAGCAGCAGCAAAAGCAGCTTTACGACCTTTCCATAATTTCAGTCTAGTTTCTGGGTCACTGGCAGAAGTCACACTACGCGCATTATTCTTTTGACAAATTTCGCTAATACGCTGTTTATTTCCGGCAACTTCCACTTCCAAACCATCAATTTCTATGAGCAAAATTGCAGTAGCATCGCGGGGGTAACAATTGGTTGCAACAACATCTTCAACAGCATTGATGCTGAAGTTATCCATCATTTCCATACCACCGGGAATAATGCCCGCACTGATAATATCAGAAACAGTTGCCCCAGCATCTTCAATGCTAGTAAAATCTGCTAATAGTACACAAATTGATTCTGCACTTTTGAGAATTCGCAAAGTAATTTCTGTGGCAATACCCAAAGTCCCTTCAGAACCGACAAATATACCCGTTAAATCATAGCCAGGCATTTCTGGAATTTGTCCGCCTAAATCGACAATTTCGCCTTCAGCAGTCACAATTTTTAATCCCAAAACATGGTTAGTAGTGACACCGTATTTTAGGCAATGTACTCCACCAGAGTTTTCAGCAACATTGCCCCCAATAGAGCAAATAATTTGGCTAGAAGGGTCAGGTGCGTAGTAAAATCCCGCACCGCTAACAGTTTGTGTCACCCAACTATTAATAACTCCTGGCTGTACCACAATACGCTGATTATCCAAATCAACACTCAGGATTTGCCGCATCAAAGAAGTAACAATTAAAACAGAATCTTCTACTGGTAAAGCACCACCAGATAAACCAGTACCAGAACCGCGTGCTAGGAAAGGAACAGAGTATTGGTTACATATCTTCACCACCTCAGCCACTTGTTCTGTGGTTCTGGGTAACACCGCCAAAGCTGGACGTTGGCGATAGCTAGTTAAACCATCGCATTCATAAGTAATCAGTTCCTCACGGCGTTGTACCACACCATTTTTGCCGATAACAGCCTCTAACGCTTTGATAATGGGTTTCCAGTTATATTGTTGTTTATCTTGGGTAAGCATAAAGTTTAAGGTAGATGACTAAAGATTTCTCAAAGTGTCAATAACTTGTTGAGATAAATTTAAAGCTATTATTGTGATACCAGATAATCCGGGATACTTATCAACATAATCTGCTTGTTTACGGAATTCTCGCAATCGTCTTAAGTTATTGGCAATTAATTGATATTGTGGGTCAGGATTCAGCTTGAATTGCTCCCAGACATATCCATGAGCATTACTTGTTTTTGGAATTGAAATTTCTTCGCGATCGCGCAAATGATTTCTTGCCAAAATGAAAGCTGCATAGTAAGCTCGACTGATAGCACCACGCAATTTAGCTTCCTGGTTTGCAGGAGTAGTTGGTTGACCCGTGAGTTCTTTGGCGAGATTAAGATACTGTAACCAATCAAAACTCATCTGGGTATTCAAGAGTAGTAAAAAATAACTGATGCACCTGGTGTGAAAGACCTATTGACCAATCTTCATCCAACTGATGGAGTTTTGCAACCGCCTCATGGGGGTCAAGTGTAATCAAAATAGATAGTATCAAATGTATCCAATCAATAATTTCTGCATCTGGGACAACTTCTAGGAATAGCTGGGAGTCAGGGAAGTAGTGGTGGATTTTTTCTGGTGCTTCTAGCAACACTGGAATCAGAAAGGGATATTTATCCAAGAACTGTAAAATTTCAGTTCGTCCTCTGAAAATGTACAACTGTTCAAGGGTTGCAATATCGGTTTGGCTGATGCTAACGGCTGCGTCTGTCATGGCTGCGTGGGATGGCTGTAATTACCATTGTTGCAAGAATAGCAGGTTAAAGGGTGGTTGAGGGGCGATCGCTTTTATCTTCTGCATTCAGTGTAAGGGTGGATGGGGGACAAACATATAGATGATAACAGCATCCTTGCTAGTAAGAACTTTCATATCCTCAATCAATTAATCTAGAAATAACGCTCTCAAATACTGGATAAAATCATGGTTGAGCAACTTCTAATCAATGATGATGATTACTATGTGCCAGATGCCAACCTGCTAATCACTGAAGATGATACACCTGTGGACAACTTTGCTTCAGAAAAACAACAACGCCTTTTGGTTGGCTCTCTTTATAGTTCTTTACAAAATCAGACTTTTTTAGCAGCAGCAAATGTTGGCATTTACCATACAGACGGTCAACCAGCAATTGTACCCGATATCTTTCTCAGCTTAGATGTGCAAGTACCTGCAAATTGGTGGGAAAAGCAAAATCGTTGTTATATGGTTTGGCGATTTGGTAAACCTCCAGAAGTTGTGATTGAAATTGTCTCTAACAAAGAAGGTGATGAACTGGCTAAAAAACTGACAATTTATGAACACATGCGGGCGAGTTACTATATCGTATATGACCCCACTCAGCAATTAGGAGAAAAAATACTACGTGTTTATGAACTCAGGGGAAGGCGATATTTTGAAACTTCAGAAAATTGGTTAGAACAAGTTGGTTTAGGTGTAACTTTATGGCGAGGTGAATTTGAAGGTAGACAGGATGTTTGGCTACGCTGGTGCTACCAGGATGGAACTGTTCTCACAACTGGAGATGAACGCGCCCAACAGGCTGAACAACGTGCCCAACAAGCTGAACAACGTACCCAACAAGCTGAACAACGCGCCCAATTACTAGCAGAAAGACTACGAGCCTTGGGAGTTGATCCCGATACTCTCAGTTAGAATTGTCGAGAAAGTTTTGCACAGGTTGCCAAACTTTCTCTAGTAAATCAGGATCATCTGCATCAAACCATTCAATTTGTGGATATGCACGAAACCAAGTGCGTTGGCGTTTGGCAAATTGTCTTGTATGCAAAACGATTAATTCTTTTGCTTCATCTAAGGAAATATCCCCAGCTAAATATTGCTTGATTTCTTGATATCCCAAAGTGTTCAATAGAGGTAATTCCAAACCATATTTTTTACAAAGATATTCCACCTCAGCCACCAAACCATCTGCTAACATTTGCTCAGTACGTTTGCGAATGCGTAGACCTAACTTTTCCACATCACAATCCAAGCCAATTTGCAAAATCGGATAATCGGGTGGATGCTCCCCTTGCTGTTCTGAAATCGGAATTCCCGTGATATAAAATACTTCTAACGCTCGTAAAGTCCGCAAGCAATCGTTAGCATGAATCTTGTGACTAGCAACGGGATCAACTTGTTGTAACATGCCATAGAGTTGAGATTGACCCAGTGATTCAAGTTGCGATCGCAATTCTGGATTCGGTGCAACTCTCGGAATCTTCATGCCTTGAACAATAGAACGTATGTATAAACCAGTACCACCAACCAAAAGAAGGGGAGCAGGGGAGTGGGGGAGCAGGGGGGAATTAATTAAGGCTTGGGCTTGTTGTTGATAGTCTGCTACCGTCATTGTCTCTGTGGGAGTGCAGACATCTATTAGATAATGAGGTACTAATTGCTGTTCTGCTAATGTTGGTTTAGCCGTACCAATATCAAACTCACGATAAACCTGACGAGAATCTGCACTAAGAATTACAGAACCCAACCGCATAGCCAAATTCAAAGCCAAGCCTGACTTCCCCGTCGCCGTCGCCCCACAAATTACAATCAATTTAGTCATTGGTCATTGGTCATTAGTCAGTTGTCAGTTGTCAGTTGTCAGTTGTCAGTTGCTATTTCTCCTTCATCCCCCCATCTCCCCATCCCCCCATCTCCCCATCGCCCCTGCTCCCCTGCTCCCCTGCTCCCCTGCTCCCCTGCTCCCCTGCTCCCCTGCTCCCCTGCTCCCCTGCTCCCCTGCTCCCCTCCAACCCCTGTATAAACTTCTCATAAAATTGCCCTCCAATCTCCAGCAGAGCTTCTGTGTTAGAATTTTGGTGCTTTTTTACTTTTTTTGAGTATAAGCAATCTCAACCCCATTCATTAGCACAACTTTTAGGATAATTACTTATACATATAAAATTTGTAATTTGGAGGCAATTCGTTCAAAAAACTTAAGGGGTTACATCCTATATATAAACTTCTTATATGAATGCCCTACAGTCGCCCATAAGGCTTTTGTGTTATAATTTTGGTGTGTTTTTACTTTTTGCCATTGGGCGACTTCAACCCCACGCATCAGGAGAATTTTCATGACGAGCAGTTACAGTGCCGATCAGATTCAAGTTCTGGAAGGTCTGGAAGCCGTCCGCAAACGACCGGGGATGTACATCGGAACTACCGGGCCGCGAGGACTCCACCATTTAGTCTACGAGGTGGTAGATAACTCTATTGATGAAGCTTTAGCGGGTTATTGCACCCATATCGAGGTGGATATCAACGCTGATGGTTCTGTAACTGTAACAGATGATGGTCGCGGTATTCCAACCGATACTCACTCGCGTACAGGAAAATCGGCTTTGGAAACTGTGTTAACCGTACTACACGCTGGCGGCAAGTTTGGCGGCGGTGGTTACAAGGTTTCAGGAGGATTGCACGGGGTTGGGATCTCTGTGGTTAATGCCTTGTCTGAAATTGTAGAAGTTACAGTTTGGCGCGATAAAAAGGTGCATACCCAGCGCTATGAACGAGGTTTTCCAGTCACCGACTTGGAAGTTAAGGCTTACAAAGAAGCTAGAACCGGAACCTCCGTTACCTTCAAGCCAGATACCCAAATTTTCACTACGGGAATTGAGTTTGATTACATCACGTTATCAGGTCGCTTGCGCGAATTAGCATATCTCAACGCTGGTGTCAAGATAACCTTTACTGACAACCGTCTAGAACTATTAAAAAGCGATACACCCAAGGTAGAATCCTACGAGTACAGGGGTGGTATTAAAGAATATATCGCTTACATGAACCGCGAGAAGCAGCCACTGCATGAAGAAATTATCTATGTGCAGGGAGAACGCAACAACGTACAAGTGGAAGTTTCTTTACAGTGGTGTACTGATGCTTACACAGACAACGTGCTGGGTTTTGCCAATAACATTCGCACCGTTGATGGTGGTACGCACTTAGAAGGTTTGAAGGCGGTTCTGACTCGCACATTAAATGCGATCGCTCGCAAGCGCAATAAAATTAAAGAAAATGAACCAAACCTCAGCGGCGAACATGTCCGTGAAGGTTTGACAGCAGTCATTTCCGTGAAAGTCCCCGATCCCGAATTTGAAGGGCAAACTAAAACTAAACTCGGTAACACTGAAGTGCGGGGGATAGTCGATTCTTTGGTGGGAGAAGTACTTACTGAGTACTTAGAATTTCACCCTGGTATAGCAGACTCAATTTTAGATAAAGCTATCCAAGCCTTCAAAGCCGCAGAAGCCGCCCGTCATGCGCGGGAACTTGTACGGCGGAAATCCGTGCTGGAATCTTCCCCATTACCTGGTAAATTGGCAGATTGTAGTTCTCGTGACCCCAGTGAATCGGAAATCTTCATCGTGGAAGGTGATTCCGCAGGCGGCTGTTTTGATGGTGATACACTAGTAGCACTGGCTGATGGGCGATCGCTCAGTTTTAAAGAAATTATCGCTGAACAAAAAGAAGGGAAAGAGCATTATTGCTTAACTATTCATAGTGACGGTACTCAAGGTGTAGAACGCATTATCAACCCCCGGATGACTAAAGCCAATGCTGAGGTTGTTGAGGTCAAGTTTAACAACGACAAAAGTGTTATCTGTACTCCAGATCACCTTTTTATGTTAAAAGATGGCAATTATAAGCCAGCGGAACAGTTAACTCGTTATGATCTGCTTAGATGCCTTCCACATCCCGCTGCGGTAATTGGCATAAATGATGAGATTCCAGTTACTTCTATGCTTGAAGTTTCTTCCGTTCAACCCTTAGCAGAACAGGTAGATGTTTACGACATAGAAGTTCCCGAAACTCATAACTTTCTATTGGACTGCGGTGTATTTGTTCACAACAGTGCCAAACAAGGACGCGATCGCCGCACCCAAGCAATCCTACCCCTACGTGGTAAAATCCTCAATATCGAGAAAACTGACGACGCAAAAATCTATAAAAATAATGAAGTCCAATCGCTAATTACAGCCCTTGGTTTAGGTGTTAAAGGTGATGAATTCGACTCCACCCAACTGCGCTACCATCGTATAGTCATAATGACTGACGCGGACGTAGATGGGGCGCACATCCGTACACTACTGTTAACCTTCTTTTATAGATACCAGCGATCGCTCATCGAACAAGGTTTCATCTACATTGCTTGTCCGCCATTATATAAGGTAGAGCGCGGCAAAAATTATGAGTATTGTTATAGCGATCGCGAACTGCAACAGGCAATCGCCAGGTTTCCTGCTAATGCCAACTATACCATCCAACGCTTCAAAGGTTTGGGTGAAATGATGCCACAACAACTCTGGACAACCACTATGAATCCAGAAACCCGCACTCTCAAGCAAGTAGAAATTGAAGACGCAGCCGAAGCCGATCGCATTTTCACCATTTTAATGGGCGATCGTGTTGCACCCAGACGCGAATTCATCGAAACCTATGGTTCTAAACTCAACTTCACCGACTTAGACATCTAATATCAAGCTAGTATTAAATTACTCTGACTAACTTGATATTTAGTCCAGTTGGTAATTCATTGGTAATGAGTAAGTTGGTAAAAACTAACTTACTCATTAGTTTTTTATATTTTTAATCCCCATACTTCGGCTTACCTCCACTTCGCCCTTACCTCGGCTTCGCCCTTCGGCTACGCTCAGGACAAGCTCGGCACAAGTCGGCTACGCGGCAATTGAGCGAAGTCGAAATTCAGGACAAGCTCGGCACAAGTCGCTCAATACAAGTGCCCAATGCCCCAATTTTAAAACTACCTCGTTAGGCTGAGGGAGTGCATGGATAAATTCATTAACTATTGTCAGTAAATCTATATTTAGCAGAATTTTACGCAACAATTATGAAAGCAAGCAAACGCGTAGTAGAAAAAGCATTGTTCAATATTATTGCGATCGCTGGTCTGGTTGCTCTATCTGCTTGTGCTGAACCCAGAAGGGAAACTCCAACAACAAATCTCCCTCCTGTCACCCAACCTCCCACAATCCCTACTGTCACGCCTCCCCTCACAACTACTTCCCCTGTTACTCCTAGTCCTGTCGGCACAACTGCCAACCGGAATTTAGCACAACTGGGACAGTCGGCAGCAAGCCAGGGACAGTTTCAAACCCTAATACGGGCAGTGCAAGCCGCAGGCTTAAATGATCAGTTGACTACACCAGGGCCTTACACAGTATTTGCACCTACTGACGCTGCTTTTGCTGCCTTACCAAAAGCAACTTTAGATAACCTATTAAAGCCAGAAAATAAACAGAAATTAGTAAAGCTTCTTGCTTACCACGTTGTACCAGGTCAAGTTACCTCTAGCCAACTCACATCTGGACAAGTCAAAACAATAGAGGGTACTCCCGTCACAGTAAAGGTTGATAATACTAGCAAAACAATCACGGTTAACGGTGCAAAGGTGACTCAGGCAGACATTCCAGCCAGCAATGGCATTGTACACATAGTTGACAAGGTAATTCTGCCACCAAACTTTCCAGCTAGTTTAAACACAAAATCAACACCGTCACCAACATCAACACCACCACAGTAAATCAGCAAATACGAATTTCTCCGGTATTAGTTATTACCGGGGAATTTTTTCATATACTTTTTAATCAATGAAAATTGTTTGATAAAATACATAAGTTATAAATTATCAAAGCTATTAGTTTGCCTGATGTTAGAGAGCATACATTTAATTTATTGTCAAGTACTTCTTCATACTAATTGAATCTTGTTTAGATTTGGCAAATGCGGCGGCGTTACAATCAGGCGCAAAAGTCTTAGTTTGTCACTTCTAGATTGACTTTCCTTACAAGCTAGAAAAGCATTTGTTATGCTTGAAGAGCAAAACTCGATTTGATCTACCAAACCAAATGTTGAAATAGCTTGAAGATTGAATATGACGAGACAAGCGTATTCTATTTAACAAATACCTCACGGTAAAACACTTTTTGTTAACTAGGTTGCAGCTTCTCGCTGACATCAGTAGAGATATGATAAGCAAGTAACTTGCTACTAGCTCCACAAAGTTCATCTGATAACGGCTATTGCTTTGCCTGTATCTGATAAATTTTTGCCTGAAGCGCTCTAATATCTATAATCTCAACTGTTAAATCCTTTCTAAATTGATTAAAATATCGTTGTATACAATAAAAACAGCTTGTCAAGTTTCATAGGGTTGAAATCTCAGCAGTGCGCTAATGTGTGAATAAGACCGAATCAGTTAACTCCCACTTGATTGCGATTTGCCTGATTCCGCCATAACCTCAACTCCTTAGTTAAGGTAGCTGCCATACATCAGGCTAAACATCTTAAGATAAGCATCACCACCCTTGCTGTACTATCGGTGCGGGTATTCCCGCTCAAATCTTCGCAATAAGTCATTTATGAAGGAAATGTAAAGATGGGTGTGTTACTTCTTCTTACCTAAGCTAATATAAAAGACACAGTTTCTCAGTAATTAATGTTATTAAACATACTAGAAATTGTGTAAAATGTGTGGTTTCCTTCCAATTTAGTGTAAGAGTCCATGTATTCTCCTTCCAACGTCAAGATAATGCCACAGCAATTTCAAAAAGTTTTAGACAAAATTTAAGGGTATGACTACCAATTTCATTGGCTTTTTGATAATAGTGGCTTTACCTTAGTTGAATGACTTAGTAATTACACACAAAAAGAGTGCAATTTCTGTGAAACAGGCTACAATCGGAAGAGTCTTTATAGTAAAAAATGCCAACAGTCATATTTCGTTTGTATGAAGTGGTAGATTTTTTTATTAAGACGAGTCTTTTTTTGATCAGCCAGTTTCAACTTGTGTGCCACAGCAGCACACAAAACTTTTGCTAAAGTGATTAAGTCAGCATTAACTGCAACTTACTACACTTAGTAAACAAATCCTCTAATACAAAGAGGAGCAAAACTTCCGAAAACATCTTAGGGAAATTAGCCCAAAACCCTATTTTCGGTTATTAAGTAGCTCTCTTAAAAAGAGCGGTAAACACATCTTGAGTAATTGATTCTGCAAGGAGCATGAGGAACGCGGCATGAACCAGGCTAACAACGTACTCGAAAGCATATATCAGCCTGACCTAGAAATGATAAATCAGCCTGAACTCGAGTTAGAAGAACTCTTAATTGATGAAGAAGAGGACTTGCTGATTGCAGATGAGGGCGAAATTGATGAGTTTTTAGAGCCTCAGTCTGATGAGGACGACGCAAAGTCTGGAAAAGCCGCTAAGTCGCGTCGTCGGACACAAAGCAAGAAAAAGCATTACACGGAAGATTCCATTCGCCTTTACTTGCAAGAAATTGGTCGAATTCGCCTGTTGCGGGCAGACGAAGAGATCGAATTGGCGCGGAAAATAGCTGATTTACTGGAATTAGAGAGGGTAAGAGAAAGACTTTACGAAAAGTTAGAACGTGAACCCAGGGACATTGAATGGGCAGAAGCAGTGCAATTGCCATTGCCAGCATTTCGCTATCGCCTGCATGTGGGTCGCCGGGCAAAAGATAAGATGGTGCAATCAAACCTGCGCCTTGTGGTTTCAATTGCCAAGAAGTACATGAATCGTGGTTTGTCCTTTCAAGATTTGATTCAAGAAGGCAGTCTCGGTTTGATTCGTGCTGCAGAAAAATTTGACCATGAAAAAGGTTATAAGTTTTCTACATACGCTACATGGTGGATTCGTCAAGCAATTACCAGAGCGATCGCAGATCAATCTCGTACTATCCGTTTGCCAGTCCATCTCTACGAAACCATCTCGCGGATTAAGAAAACCACCAAATTACTTTCTCAAGAAATGGGTCGCAAACCCACCGAAGAAGAAATTGCTACTCGCATGGAAATGACCATCGAGAAGTTGCGGTTTATTGCTAAATCTGCCCAATTGCCCATTTCATTAGAAACGCCCATCGGTAAAGAAGAAGATTCTCGATTGGGCGATTTTATTGAGTCTGATGGTGAAACTCCTGAAGATCAAGTTTCCAAAAATCTTTTGCGCGAAGACTTAGAAAAAGTCCTCGATAGCCTCAGTCCTCGTGAACGTGATGTTTTGCGACTCCGCTATGGCTTAGATGATGGACGCATGAAGACTCTTGAGGAAATTGGACAGATTTTCAACGTTACCCGCGAACGGATTCGTCAAATTGAGGCTAAAGCACTCCGCAAGTTACGCCATCCCAATCGTAACAGCGTCCTCAAGGAATATATTCGGTAGTCAGTAGTTAATAATCACAACTGACAACTGACAAACAATGAAAAACCTGGCAGTGAATTACACTCCAGGTTTTTTTATTTACAGGTCATATTGCATTTTAAAACTTAGAGAATGCCCCAAAAGTGGAGGAAGCCTTGACCGGAAAATAATTCAATCAAAACGGCTGCTAAAAAGCCAATCATTGCCAAACGACCGTTCCAAATTTCTGCTTGGGGAGTAAAACCCCAACGCCAAGCGTTGCGATCTTCAATTACAGGGGTGGTAGTTTTTGCTGTAGTTGCATTTGTCATAGTTAAAACACCAATTTAGATTTACGAAGAATTATTGCCTTACGTAAACTAATATAACAATATTTTTCTGGTTTGCAACATAACTTGATATTTTTATTCCTATGGCTAGACATGAATAGTGGTAGCTCTTAGAGCCAGCTAGCTTTTACATCGCCCATTAAGTATAAATACTAGAAATAAAATAAAGATAATACAATGGATTTTTTATGGAGTTTCTTGAAAGTATTTATCAATTATTTTAACAATTAAGTAGCGGTTTTTAGGATAAAATCTCTGCCAAACATTGATAATGCTTGTAAATCAGATGTATTAGTTATATTGATTATTAGTAAATAATAGCATTAATGCAGATATAGTAAAGTGCTGAGTCTCACTAGAAGATGACTAAGGAAAATCTTTGCTGCTCACTCTTCCTTGGGGCCTAATCTGGATGTTAGTTAATTTTTCGTCAGTACCAAACAATTTCCATTTCTTTTGTAGTTGAGACAAAACCAAGCTTTTCATACAGAGGTTTACCATCCTTGCTAGCGTGAAGCCAGATGCGTTTTGCCTCAGTCTCTTTGACAAAGCTAATAATTTCTCTTAAAAGTGCTGTAGCAATTCCCTGGCCTCGCCATATTGGAACCGTGTAAACGTTCATCACGTAGGCTTCCAAGCCGGAGGAATTGCCGTTATATGGAGGTCGTGTAAAAAATACCAACCCACTGGTGGCAACAATTTGATTTTCTACCTCAGCAACCCAAGCTAAAAATTCACCTTGGGGCATTTTATCTACCAGATACTTTCGGGTTGCTTGTGCGATCGCTGCGGTATCAGTATCATCTTGAATATCGTCAACTTCGCGCAGAAGTTCAAGGCGCAGTTTAACCAGCGCTTCTAGATCTGCGAAACTGGCTCGCCGCAGGTAAAACAATTGTCTTCACTATGAGCGGATTTCGGCGACGGTGATGATTTTTTCATCGCGGTTGAGTTGCAGGATACTTTCACCTTTGACATCTTTACCCAAAATAGGTACTGTCTCCACTCTTAACCGTACTACTCGCTCTTTGTTAGTCACCAGCGCCACTTCACCAGAAGCGATCGCCGTCACCATACCAGCTAGATTATCAGTTTTAAGAGCGAATTTCAGCGCTTGCGTGCCTAAATCGCCGCGATTGGCTGCTCTTAACTGACTCGCAGGCATCCGCTTAGCATATCCTTCTTGAGTAACTAGCAACAACTCGTCATCTTTACCTACAGTCACACAGCCAACCATTTGCTGATTTCTCAATAGCCGGAATGCTTGTAAACCCATCGCTGTGCGTCCCATAACTGGTAGTTGTTCATCATTGACTGCAAACCGCAACAAGCGACCACCAGAACTAGCTAAAATCACATGTTGTCCTGTAGTGGCGAACTGGGTAAACGACAATTCATCATCGTCTTTGAGCTTCAAAATTGTAATGCCGCGACGAGTCAAGCTGGTAAATTCCTCCAAAGACAGGCGCTTAATTCGTCCCTGCTTTGTCAGCATTATCATCTGCTGGGTGTCTAAATTTTCCGGCAGTAAAAAGCGGCGAATAACAGCTTCAGTAGTACCTTGAGCAGTACTACTGAGTGTCGTAATTAATGGTGTTCCCCGTGGAGAACGTCCAGTAGTAGCGGGGATATCTCCTACACTCACAGGATAAACTTTGCCACCACTCGTTAATACCAACAAATCTTTGTCTGTGTCGGTTAACTCAGTTTGGATAATAAAATCATTATCTTGTAAACCATTTTCAGTTTTCGGCTTTTTCCCTGATACCTGAATGCGGCGTACATACCCCCTTTGGGTAAATTCTAAAACTACTTCTTCTGCTGGCTGTTCTGATTTTAGATTTTGGATTTTGAATTTTGGATTATCTTCATCCTCGTCTGTTTTTCTGCTCCCCTGCTCTTTTGCTCCCCTGCTCCCCTGCTCCTTCTGCTCCCCTACTATCTTCGTCCGCCTCTCATCGCTATACTTGCGCTTGAGCGATCGCAAATCTTTTTTCAGCGCCTTGAGTAATTCCCGGCGATCGTTCAGTAACTTTTGCAATAGGGCAATTTGTTCGCTGAGTTCCTCAAACTCCCTTTGCAAGTTCTGCTGTTCTAAACTGGTGAGGCGGCGCAATGGCATAGCCAAAATTGCATCTGCTTGTCCCTCAGTCAATTCTAATCGGCTACAAAGGGTCATTTTTGCTGTACTGCCATCGGCAGCTCGTCGCAAAATTTCGATGACCTCATCTAAGTTAGACAACGCTTTGAGTAAACCTTCTACCACATGCAGCCGATTTTCCGCTTTGCCAAACTCGTAACTGTAACGACGATTGAGCGTTTGTTCGCGGAAATTCAAAAATTCTTGTAACAACTGCCGTAAACTTAACTGGCGGGGTTGTCCATCGACTATCGCTAAAAGAATCGCCCCAAAGTTAGTTTGCAAAGCGGTTTGATGATATAAATGCTGGAGAATTTCCTGTGGGTTAGTATCGCGTTTGAGTTCAATTACTACTCGCATACCTTCGCGATCGCTTTCGTCCCGAATGTCAGAAATTCCTTGCAAACGTCCTTGATTTACTAAATCGGCTACTTTCTCAATCCAGCCTGCCTTATTGACTTGATAAGGCAATTCTGTAATCACAATTGCTGTGCGCCGCTTGCTCCCTCTAGTAGGTGGAATCTCTTCTAAATTGGCGACTCCTCGCAGCACAATCCCGCCTCTACCAGTGGTGTATGCTTCTCGAATTCCAGTATCACCAACTATTTCGCCACCTGTAGGAAAGTCTGGCCCCGGAATTAATTCCAATAATTTTTCATCTGCTAAATCTGGTTGATCGATTAAGGAAATCAAGCCATCGACTAATTCCCCTAAATTGTGTGGGGGGATATTCGTCGCCATCCCCACAGCAATCCCAGTACAGCCATTGAGCAACAAAAACGGCAACTGGGCAGGTAATACACTTGGCTCTTGTTGGGAATTATCAAAGTTACCCACAAATTCCACAGTTTCTTCGCCAATTTCCGTCAGCATTCCCTCATGGCTGATGGGTGCCAGACGCGTTTCTGTGTAACGCATCGCCGCTGGTGGATCATTATCGACGCTGCCAAAGTTACCATGTCCTGCCAATAAAGGATAGCGGCTGGAAAATTCCTGCACCAGCCTCACCAAGGCATCGTAAACTGCTTGATCGCCGTGGGGATGGTATTTACCTAGCACGTCTCCCACCACACGAGCGCATTTACGATAAGGTCGATCTGGTGTCAGCCCCAGTTCGTGCATGGCATATAAAATCCGCCGATGCACTGGTTTTAAGCCATCACGCACGTCTGGCAACGCCCGTCCAACAATCACACTCATGGCATATTCTAAGTAAGACCGTTGCATTTCTGTATGCAGGGCTGTTGTGATGACCTGTCCCGTTGAGAGAAGGTTTAACTGTTTTGCCATGAGTTTTTTCCCTGAATCTTAACTACACAAAAGTCGATGGAATTTAAAAAAGCAGCAAACACAGCATAACGGATGAAATGGGATTACTAACACAATCTTGATGGTCAAATCATAAAAAGCAGTAGTATTATCCTTGATGACGGGGATACACTTTGATTACTAAGAAGGAGCTAGACAATTGTTTTGCTCAGGTTGTAATCTCCCTCACCTCTATAAATAAAATTCTCATGAAAACCGTTTTGATTGTTGAAGACGATCTAATTAATGCTCGCGTTTTTTCCAAAATTTTGACCAAGCGGGGTGGCTTGGATGTGAAACACACTGAAAATGTGGAAGAAGTCATAAAAATTGCCCAATCAGGAGAAGCAGACCTGATTCTAATGGATGTTTCTCTCTCCAGAAGCGTGTACCAAGGTCAATCTGTTGATGGCATCAAGATTACACAAATGTTAAAATCTGATCCACAAACAGCCAACTTACCTGTTATTTTAGTAACCGCACACGCCATGGAAGGCGATCGCGAGAACTTTCTCAAGCAAAGCGGCGCCGATGGCTACATTTCTAAACCTGTTGTAGACCATCAACTGTTTGTTGACCAAATCATCGCACTCCTCCCTTAAAACAACTACTAACAACTGACGACTTCTGTCACCAAGATATTCGCCCACTCATCTTTTGGGCGAATACGCTGTTAGATAGTATATATGTACTATAAAATGGTAGTGTTCAGCAAGTGGTAAAAAATGGGGGCTGGGGACTGGGTACTGGGGACTGGGTACTGGGGACTGGGTACTGGGTACTGGGTACTGGGGACTGGGTACTGGGAAAATCTTTCCCCATGCCCAATTACCAATTACCAATTACCAATTACCAATTACCAATTACCAATTACCAATTACCAATTACCAATTACCAATTACCAATTACCAATTACCAATTACCAATTACCAATTACCAATTACCAATTACCAATCCCCAATCCCCAATCCCCAATCCCCAATCCCCAATCCCCAATCCCCAATCCCCAATACCCAATCCCCAGTCCCTTTTACTATTGTGTAGGCTGTGGGCTTGCTTGTTGCTCTAGGGCAGCTTGGATACTGGGTAGTTCTAGGAATGTTTTCGTATCAGAAAGTAAGCGTTGGCCCCAGAGATTTTCCTTGAGGAAATTCAAATCGCCATAGCGCCCATCGATGCGGAGTGCGGCTTCTCCTAGTTTCAGACTTTGTTGGCGATCGCCTTTGGCGTAAAGTGCCACTGCTAGGGCTAATAATGGTTCAGCAGCTTGCTTATCAAGACTAACAGCAGTTTGCCATTGCTTAATCGCTCCTTCACGATCACCCTGCTCATATTTGATTAAGCCAATGTTATTAATCGCCGGCCAGAATTTTTGATTTTGAGAGACAGCTTTGTTATACTGAGCGATCGCATCTGGCAATCGACCCAACATATAGTAAGTATTTCCCAAATCAAACCACCCATCCGGCTCATTGGGTTTCAACTGCAAACCCGCCTGGTAGTGACCAAGTGCTGCTTGATATTTTTGTTGTTGAAAATTAGCCGAACCCAAAGCAAATAGAACGTCGGCATTTTTAGGATTGAGAGATTGGGCCTTTTGCAATGCTGCTATTGCTGCATTAT
Source organism: Nostoc sp. UHCC 0702 (assembly GCA_017164015.1). Lineage (GTDB taxonomy): Bacteria > Cyanobacteriota > Cyanobacteriia > Cyanobacteriales > Nostocaceae > Amazonocrinis. Next base: position 4,540,518 of record CP071065.1, on the reverse strand, counting down.
AATCTTTGGCTTGCAATTGCAAACCACCCAACAAAAACCACACCTTATCATTTTTAGGAGCTAGTTGACTGGCCAGCTTAGCGCGTGGCAAAGCCAACTCAAACTGTTGAAACTGTCCTAGTTGAGCAGCCTCTTGTGCTAAACTCAACCCCTGCTTCTCCAACTTTGCTGCATCTAGTTGCAGTGTATGGGGTGTTAGCGCCTGTGCATGAACTGCCTTTGGCATACACAAACTACAGACAACCAGAAGAGAAATCAATCCAACGTGTTTAGGCACACTACCGCCTCTTAGCCACAACTCAAATAATCTTTCAGCTAGCTTAAACGATCTCCGCTTTGGACGAAAAGCAAAGCTGATATTCGTAATTCACTGGCTGCATCAATTACCTTAACCTAATTCACAAAAAAAGTGCTGAGGCAGTTGTCAATAGTCAATAGTCAATAGTCAATAGTCATTCTCCCCTGCTCCCCTACTCTTCTGCTCCCCTGCTCCCCTGCCCCCCATGCCCTTGACATCACCACCAATAACAGATAAATTAGTAAGTATGTAATTACTTATTTATGGCTCGTAAAGCTAAAATTACTAATCAGCAAATCTTAGAAGCTGCCCGTGAAGTTTTCTTACAAAAAGGCTTTGGTGGTTCAACCTTAGAAATTGCCCAACTAGCTGGTATTTCCGAGGCTTCAATTTTCAAGCGCTTCTCAACAAAAGAAGAATTGTTCTTTGCAGCCTTGGGAATTCCAGAAAAACCTCCCTGGTTTAAAGAGGTGGAAACTCTTGCTGGCAAAGGCAATCTTAAAGAAAACCTAACTTTAGTCTGCCTCCAGATTCTAGAATTCTATAGTGAGATAATGCCTCGACTAATCATGCTGCGTTCTAGAGGCAATGCTCTCCCAGAACCAGAATTTGCAGGTCAAGAGCCTAGACCCATCCGAGATGTTAAAGTCCTGACAGCTTTCTTAGAACGTGAGATGAGCCTTGGTCGGCTTGACCCTTGCGAACCACAAATAGTAGCTCATATCTTACTTGGTTCGCTAATGAACTACGTTTTTTCAAACCAGATGTCGTCCTCTGTAAATTCGCCCACAGATGAAACATTAACCGATAATTGTTTCCAACCAAGCCACGGTGTAGCTACAGAGAAGTTGCCAACAGGGTCTTCCTCTAAACAAATTTCTGGAGTTCTCCCAGTTGCAGCAAGCGCCTCAAAAGACTCGTCAACAATACCATCTTCGTTTGTCGAAAGTCTTGTAGAAACTCTCTGGCAGGGAATTGCACCCAAACAAGGTTAAATTATTTGGTCTAGCCAAATATTTTTTTACTTTATTAATAAGTTAGTACTTACATTTTTATATATGAGAAGAATTTACCCTATCATTAGACTTCTTGCATAAATAATTTTTTACCTCACGCAAAGGCGAGCCAGTGCGTTGGGCGGGTTTCCCGACTTGAAGCAACTGGCGTCGCAAAGACGCAAAGGAAAGAACGCCAAGAACGACTTTTGCAAGAGGTCTATTATTAATACAAAATTATGTATTGCAAATTACGTATAATTACTGTAACTAAATTATCAAAAAAATTGGTGACTAAAGTCATACATCAGTTAGCACTTACTAGTGACTTTGGTCATGCACTAAATTGGGAAATTTGGAGGGATAATTACTAGCATGAATTTATACGACGTAATTATCTCATAGGGGTTGCGATCGCAGCTTTTAACTGAATTATCAGACCAAAGTTTTAGGGCGAATCAGGAATCAATTCCATGTTGAAACAAAACCGTGCATACATCCTCTTAGCAGCTGCCTTAATTATTGGGCCGACTTTATTAACTGCACCTGCAAATGCTCAGACAAAACTTCATGTTGTCGGTCAACGTGAACGAGATTGGCAGCGCGATCGCACACACAATTATAGACAAGATAGAACTCCTCTAGACAGAGGTAATTGGAACCGCCCTTCGGGTGACGCTCGCAAGCTCGCTAACGCTGCGCTAACGCCACTTTGCCATCGTGACGGAGACCGCCAAGACGGCAAGTGGACTCACCAGGACGAACCAACATCCAGAATAGTCAGACTTCGGAATGGTGACATCAGACTTCCAAATGGAGATATTGTTCTTGCTAGGAGGTTAATCAGACTGCGTGATAATTATTTCAGACTTCCCAATGGGGATATTTTGCTGCCGAATGAGGAAATTGTTCCTACCAGGAGATTAGAGAGAGTGCGTGATAATTACTTCAGACTTCCCGATGGGATAATACTGCAAATAAACCTTTAAAACACCAAAAATTAAATGGGTATAAAGCTACCAGATTATAGTTTTAGCTGTAAATAATTTACTCGGTAGCCATTCTTTCTAAACTCAAAATAGATATGAAACTTGATACATCACATCCTGTAGAATCCCCGGCTTTAGTTCGAGAAGTGAAAAAAAAAGGCAAGCATAAGTGGCTATTTTGGTTACTTGCTCTTTGCCTTCTCGGTGGAATTGGCTACACAGTTTATAAACGCTTCCCTCTCCCTTTAGGTCAACAAGCAACACGCACTGAACCGACACGGCCTGTACAAAGGCAAAATCTGACAATTACAGTTTCAGCCAACGGAGAGGTAAAGCCTGAACGCTCAATCAACCTCAGCCCGAAAAATTCAGGCATACTTAAAAGCCTGTTGGTGAAAGAAGGAGATATCGTCAAACAAGGACAGATTTTAGCTAACATGGACGATTCCAACCTGCAAGGGCAACTCACTTCTGCACGAGGACAGTTGGCACAAGCCGAGGCAAATCTGCAAAAGGCCCAAGCAGGGAATCGCCCTCAAGATATTGCCCAATCACAGGCGCAACTAGACGAAGCCCAGGCGAATCTGCAAAAAGTGCGAGCCGGAAATCGCTCTCAAGATATTGCCCAAGCACAGGCACGTTTACAAAGCGCTCAAGCCGCCTTCAATAAAGCCGAAGATGATTTTCGCCGCAATCAGCAACTTTACACTGCTGGTGGTATTTCCCTTCAGACTCTCAACCAAACTCGTGCAGATCGTGATAGCGCTCAAGCCACTGTAAATGAAGCACAGCAAGCACTTGCATTGCAAAAAGCTGGTTCCCGCTCAGAAGATATCGAGCAAGCACAAGCTGTAGTGAAGCAGAGACAGGAAGCTTTGGCACTTCTCAAAGCAGGAACGCGCACTGAAGATGTAGATGCAGCCCGCGCTCAGGTGACATCTGCTCGTGGTTCGCTGCAAAACATCCAAGCCGAAATCAATGACACAATTATTCGCGCACCCTTTGATGGTGTGGTGACGAAAAAGTACGCCGATCCTGGGGCATTTGTAACGCCCACAACTGCCAGTAGTGACGTATCTTCTGCAACTTCTTCTTCAATTTTGGCTTTAGCTACCACAAATGAAGTGGTAGCTAATTTAGCCGAAACAAATGTTTCAAAAATCAGCCTTGGTCAAAAAGTTACCATTACGGCTGATGCCTACCCCGGAAAAACCTTTGAAGGTAAAGTCAGGCAAATTGCTGCCCAAGCTGTTGTAGAGCAAAATGTCACCAGTTTTGAAGTGAGGGTATCACTTTCTGACCCCGAAAGGTTGCTACGGTCTGGGATGAATGTGGCAGCAGATTTTCAAGTTGGTCAATTGGAAAATGTCTTAGTAGTGCCAACAGCCTCAGTAGTACGCCGAGAAAATGCCACAGGCGTATATGTGGTAGGAGAGAATAACGAACATGTATTCACTCGCATTGAGACTGGCATTACCGTAGATAAGTTTACAGAAGTTAAGTCTGGATTGAAAGGCAACGAGAGAGTATTTCTCAGCTTCCCACCAGGGTCAAGACCGCAATCAACACCACGAGGAGGAGTTTTCCCTGGTGTAGGAGGAGGAGGAGGGCGTTCTTCGGGCGGTGGTTCACGGGGTGGTAATCCTTAAGGGGAGCAGGGGAGCAGGGGGAGCAGGGGAGCAGGGGAAGCAGGGGAGCAGGGGAGCAGGGGAGCAGGGGAGCAGGGGAGCAGGGGAGCAGGGGAAGCAGGGGAGAATAACAAATGACTAATGACTAATGGTCTCGGTAAATAAAACAATATGTTTAAGGCTTTTTACAAGGGTAAGAGTACCAGCACAGTGCCATTGCTAGAAATCTTGTCAATGGCGGCAGAGACACTATGGAGTAATAAATTACGCACAGGACTAACAATGCTGGGCGTAATTATTGGTATTTCTTCAGTGATTGCCATTACTTCCGTTGGGCAGGGAGTGCAAAAGGGAGTTGAGCAACAAATACAAGCATTGGGTACAGATGTGCTGCAAGTCTTAGCGGGTGCAGCCAGAAGCGGGAATATCCGCCAAGGAATAGGTTCTAGCAGTACTTTAACCTGGGAAGATGCTCAGGCGATCGCACAACAAGCGCCATCAGCACAAATGGTTTCTGCTTACCTACAACGCAGCGCCCAAGTTGTTTATGGAGGACAGAACACTTCCACAACTATTTATGGCACAGATTTAAACTATCCAGAAGTGCGAAATACTTACCCCCAGCAAGGAAGATATTTTACTACTGAAGAACTAGATACTGCTGCACAAGTTGCTGTGCTTGGGCCTACAGTCCAGAGAACCCTGTTTATACAGGGAGGCAATGTCATCGGCGAAAAAATCCGCATTCAGGGAGAAGCTTATCAAGTGATTGGCGTCATGGAAGCCAAAGGTTCTCAAGGCCCAATGGATCGAGATGACCAAATTTTCATTCCTCTAACCAGCATGTCTAAACGACTGGTGGGAAACAATGCATTGGTGGGCGTTTCTGTCAATGGTATTTTAGTTAAAAGCGCTAATCAAGAGGAATTGGAAGCTGCTCAGTTTCAGGTGACTAATCTTTTACGCCTGCGTCACGGAATCTATCCACCGCAAGCAGATGATTTCCGACTCACCAACCAAGCCGATATTGTCAGCACCTTCACAAACGTTGTAGGTTTATTTACAGTCATGGTGGTAGCGATCGCTGGCATTTCCTTAGTTGTGGGTGGAATTGGTATTGCTAACATTATGCTGGTTTCCGTGGTAGAACGTACAAGGGAAATTGGTATTCGCAAAGCAGTAGGAGCCACCAATTCAGCCATCCTCAATCAATTTTTAGCAGAAGCGATCGTCATTTCCATCGTTGGTGGAGGCATTGGTATGGGAAGTGGCGTTTTAATTGCCTTTGCTGCTGCAAACATTTTTAAATTTCCCTTTGTGATTTCTCTCGTATCAATAATCGCTGGCTTTGGACTTTCATTAGGCGTGGGCTTAGTAGCTGGTGTCATTCCAGCGCGAAATGCCGCCAAATTAGATCCCATCGCTGCCTTGAGAAGCGACTAATGGGGAGATGGGGAGATGGGGGAGATGGGGGAGATGGGGAGAATAACAACTGACAACTGACAACTGACAACTGACAACTAACAACTGACAATATGCCAACGATGATTTGGATGGAATCCATCACTAAAACTTATCGCTTAGGAGAAGTTAGTGTTCCCATACTTAAGGGAATTCAACTCTCCATTGAGGAAGGGGAATACGTCGCCATCATGGGTGCGTCAGGTTCGGGTAAATCTACGCTGATGAATATTATAGGGTGTCTGGATCGTCCTACAACCGGAAACTATGTTCTTGAAGGCAGAAACCTAACTACTTTTAACGATGATGAATTAGCATATATCCGTAACCAAAGGATAGGTTTTGTTTTTCAACAATTTAACTTATTGGCCCGTGCCACAGCGCTGGAAAACGTCATGCTGCCTATGGTTTATGCTAACTTGCCCAAGCGAAAACGTCGTCAAAGGGCATTAGCAGCCTTAGAAAGGGTGGGATTGGGGGAACGTATCCTCAACCGTCCCAGTCAACTGTCTGGCGGACAACAACAACGGGTAGCTATTGCTCGTGCTTTGGTCAACCGACCTGCGTTGGTTTTAGCAGATGAGCCAACGGGAGCTTTAGACACCGAGACTTCCCATGAAGTAATGAATCTCATGACAGAACTTAATCAACAAGGAATCACCATTGTGATTGTTACTCATGAACCAGATATTGCTGCCCAAACCCAAAGGATTATCCGAGTCCAGGATGGTTTGATTTTAGGTTGATTATTAGGTAATTTGAGGGGAGATGAGGGGATGGAAAGATGAGGGGATGGGGGGATAGGGAGACAAAAAAATAACCCCTGACAACTGACAACTAACAACTGACGACCTTTACGGGTTAACTTTATAAAAAGGCAGGCTGAAAACCCTTGAGGTACAGGCGCATTGCGCCGTCCAAGCGTACTTTAGGCAAGGGATGAAAGCCGCCAGAAGGCGTTTACGCCTCAGTGATGTTCTGATCTTTTGGTTCTGGTAGAGAATCTATCCATTCATCTACAATACTGCTGATAGTCCTATCTATCTGCGTAGATAAGATTACCAACTTGTAGTAGCGCTTGTCAGTTAGTCGAACATTTAATCTTTTATTTTTCATCATGTCTCCCATTGGCGTTACAAGTATGTAATCATAAATATAACAAATAAAAACAAGGGGGTGATTAAGTTGCTAGTTCTGGAATACAAGGTGAAAGCTAAAAAGCTTCAATATTTAGCGATTGAGTCAGCTATCAAAACTACTCAATTCATTAGAAATAAGTGTTTGAGATATTGGATAGATACGCCAAGAGAAGCAAAAATTGATAGGTTTGCACTCAACAAGTATTCAACAGAACTACGCAACGAATTTAAATTTGTAGCTAACCTAAACTCTATGGCGGTACAATCATCAGCTGAAAGAGCATGGTTAGCAATATCAAGGTTTTACGAGAATTGTAAAAAGAAGGTATCCGGTAAGAAAGGATATCCCAGATTCCAGCATGATAACCGATCAGTTGAGTACAAAACATCAGGATGGAAGCTAAACCCAACCAAGCGCCGTATTACTATTACTGATAAAAAAGGTATTGGGGAGTTGAAATTGTTGGGTAAGTGGGATATCCTTTCTTACCCTGTTAAATCGATTAAGCGTGTTAGATTGGTGCGTCGTGCTGATGGCTATTACTGTCAATTTTGTATTGATGCTGAAGCCAAAGATATTCAACCACTGACAGGTAATGACATCGGTTTGGATGTTGGAATTGAAAGTTTTTACACCGATTCTAATGGGCATCAAGAAGCTAACCCCAAGTTTTTGAGTCAAGCTGAAAAAGCTATTAAACATTCTCAAAGACGCATTTACAAAAAGAAAAAAGGTTCATCAGGACGTAAAAAAGCTAGAGGCATATTTTCTCTTAAGCACTTGAGAATAAGTAGGCAACGGAATGAACATGCGAAGAGAATCGCACGTAACGTGTGCAAGTCTAACGACTTAGTAGCCTATGAAGACCTACAAGTGCGTAACTTACTTAAGAACCATTGTTTGGCTAAGTCAATTAGTGATGCTAGCTGGTATTTGTTTCGGCAATGGATTGAATATTTTGCCGGGTTATTTGGACGGATAGCTATTGCTGTAGCCCCACATTACACATCACAGAAATGTAGTGATTGTGGTGTAGTCGTTAAAAAATCTCTATCAACTCGCACCCATGTTTGTAGTTGTGGATGCAATTTGCATAGAGATGAAAACGCAGCAATTAACATTTTGAATCTTGCAAAAGCTAGGGATGGGCAATTCCAAAGTAACGCTAAGGGACTAGTAACCTCTACTCTGGTTGGTGAAAGCCTGCTAGAGCAAGCAACTAGGATGATCTTAGAATCCCCGTGTCTTTAGACCGGGGAGTGTCAATTGTGCGGATTTATTTTACACGACATAAAATATGAATTTGAGCTTATTTATCGTGCATTGTACCTGGGTGGCAGCGGCGATCGCTATCATCCCAACTTTAATAGGGAGCGCAGGTGCAACAACTCCCCCAAAACAAGAGAATTCCCCCGGTGTCACAAGTGCTAATTCTTTACTAGTTCCCAATTATCTCAACCCTAATGCTAATCCTCTCCAGTTTCCCACCAAGCCAGAAGAGGTGAGGATTCAAGGAACTGTCCCCATCACTTTGGCACAAGCTTTGGAACTAGCAAAACGCAACAATCGAGATTTACAAGTTGCTATTTTAGAACTAGAACGCAATCGTGCAGTTCTACGGGAGTCTCAAGCTGCATTATTCCCTACTGTTAATGCTAACGGTAGTTTGACTAACAGTGGTGATGGTCTGCTGGAAAATGACTCTGATAATACCGATTCAGCTGATACTTCCACCACCAGTTTCAGTGGTTCAGTGGAACTAGATTATAACATCTACACCTCTGGCAACCGACAAGCCGGTATCCGAGCTGCTGAGGAACAAGTACGTGTGGGTGAATTCAATGTGGAAACTCAATCTCTGACTATTGCTTTGAATGTTGCCACTCAATACTATAATTTGCAACAAGCAGATGAACAAGTACGAATTAATCGGTCTGCCGTGGAGAATTCCCAGGCGAGTTTGCGAGATGCCCAAGCACGAGAGGCGGCTGGAGTGGGGACGCGTTTCGATGTCCTGCAAGCTCAGGTGAATTTAGCAGATGCCCAACAACAGCTAACTAATGCTATTTCCAACCAGCAAATTGCCCGTCGCCAGTTTGGAACGCTGTTAAGCTTGCCGCAGTCAGTTGATGTGAGTGCGGCAGATCCCGTGCAACTAGCGGGTGTTTGGCAGCCAACCTTAGAGCAAACTATTATACAAGCTTTTCAAAACCGTCCGGAACTGCAACAGCAGTTAGCCCAACGTAATATTTCTGAACAACAACGGCGGCAGGCACTTTCCCAGCTGGGGCCACAAGTTAGCTTGACTGGTAGATACAACTTGCAAGACGTATATAACGATCGCATCAGCGCTACTGATGGTTATTCACTGGGAGTACAAGCAAGTCTGACTGTGTTTGATGGCGGAGCAGCAAGAGCAAGTGCAGATCAGTCCAGAGCTAATATTGCGATCGCAGAAACTCAATTTGCTCAGCAGCGCGACCTAATTCGCTTTGATGTCGAACAGTACTATTCTCAGCTGCAATCCAACTTGAATAATGTGCAAACTTCTTCTGTAGCTTTAAACCAAGCTAGGGAAGCACTAACTTTGGCCAGGCTGAGGTTTCAAGCTGGTGTGGGCACTCAAACAGATGTAATTTCTGCTGAAAACGACTTGACAAGAGCTGAAGGTAATCGAGTCACAGCTATTTTGGATTACAACCGCGCTCTGGCTAATTTACAACGCTCTGTTACTTCTAGGGCTTCGCGTTAGAAAGGGATTGGGGACTGGGGACTGGGTACTGGGGACTGGGGACTGGGAAAACATTCTAAAATTTGCGAGGGGTTAAAGTTCCTTCCTTAATTTTTTCTTTGCTCTTACCTAATCCCTAATCCCCAGTCCCTAATCCCCAGTCCCTTTTACATTAATCGTTTTTCAACAATTTATAGACGTTATCAAGCAACTAAGATTATTCTAGGGGTTGATAAATCAACCACCTCCCCCTGCCGTTGCTCTCTAGAGCAGCTTATCCGTTGGGGAGCAACCGTGATGAATCCACTTCGGTTTCTCTTATTAGAAGATAGTTATTTGGATGCAGAACTCATCGGGGCAACCCTATGTGAGGGCGGAGTTACCTGTGAAATAGTGCAAATACAGACTCACACAGATTTTCTCACAGCATTAGAAACTCAAAGCTTCGATTTAATCTTGGCAGATTATTCCTTGCCTGCCTTTGATGGCATCTCTGCTCTCAAAATAGCTCAAAATACTTGTCCGGACGTACCATTTATTTTTGTCTCCGGCAGTTTAGGAGAGGAGTTGGCAATTGAAACCCTCCAGCGTGGAGCAACCGATTACGTACTCAAACAACGACTGGGACGATTAGTACCTTCAGTCCAACGAGCATTGCGGGAGGTAGAAGAACGCTGCGAACGTCAGCAGGCAGAAGCAAGGATGCGTCAGACTGAAACTCGCTTTCGTCTGATTGTAGAGAGTGCCAAAGACTATGCGATCATCACTTTGGATATGGCAGGTCATATTACTAGTTGGAATTCCGGAGCGCAACGACTACTTGGTTATGAAGAAGCTGAGATTGTTGGGCAACTAGCAAATATCATCTTCACTCCCGAAGACCTCGAACAGCGTCAACCTGAACAAGAAATGCAACTGGCGTTAACCCAAGGACGGGCAGAAAACGATCGCTGGCATGTACAGAAAAATGGTAACCGTTTTTGGGGCAGTGAAGTGATTATGCCTTTGCGAGATGGGGCAAATACCATTGAAGGCTTTCTCAGAATCATCCAAGATAAGACACAGCAACGACAAGCCGAAGAAAAGCTACAGCAGCAAGCCCAACAATTGCGGCAAGCCAATCAACTCAAAGATGAATTTTTAGCGGTTTTGTCTCATGAACTCCGCACTCCACTCAATCCCATTTTAGGTTGGTCAACCCTCTTACAAGCAAAGTCATACGAAAAAGCGACCATGACACGCGGGTTGGAAACCATTGCCCGCAATGCTCAGATGTTGACACAATTAATTGATGATTTATTAGATGTTTCGCGGATTCTCAGTGGTAAACTCAGATTATCTTCCAGAGCGCTTGACCTGGCAAAAACAATTAAGGCGGCAGTAGATACGGTGCAATTCGCGGCTGATGCCAAGTCAATCTCAATTGAGACAAATATAGAACCCGATGTTGGCTACGTCTTTGCAGATGGCGATCGCTTACACCAAGTACTATGGAATTTACTCTCAAATGCCATCAAGTTCACGCCTCATCAAGGGCGAGTCGATGTCACATTCACTAGGCGTGGCACTCAGGCACAAATTCAAGTGACAGACAACGGTACAGGAATTTCGCCGGAGTTTTTACCTTATGTGTTTGAACGCTTCCGTCAGGCTGACGGCAGCACAACTCGTCAGTTTGGCGGTTTGGGACTGGGGTTGGCAATTGCTCGTCATTTAATTGAGCTGCATGGCGGAACGATTCAAGCACATAGCTCAGGCGAAGGACAGGGGGCAACTTTTACAATTTGTTTACCATTAATGCCCACTGTGTTTGCTACTTCGCCGTCAACAACTCAAATTGATACTAATCACACTCTCAGCAACCTTTCTATTCTGCTGGTAGAAGATGAGCCAGACACATTAGACTTTTTAAAATTTTTGCTAGAGCAATCAGGGGCGACAGTGACAGCTGTATCCTCAGCAAAAAAGGCTTTGAAAATGCTTGAGCAACACCAGCCGGATGTACTTGTGAGCGATATTGGGATGCCAGAGATGGATGGTTATACGTTGATAGAGCATATACGCTCTTGTTTGTCAAGTAATAAACAAATTCCAGCGATCGCATTGACAGCCTATGCTGGAGAAATTGCCCAAGAGCAAGCACTGGAAGCAGGCTTTCAAAGACATTTGGCTAAACCCATAGACCCGACAGCATTTATTAGTGCGATCGTCAGTTTAGTTGGTAGAGATCAACTCAAGTTGAGATGTTGAGAAAAGGAACTTATGACAGATGATGGATGACGGATGACAGATGACTAGACCTCTTGCGTAAATCTTTTTTTGTCTCACGCAAAGGCAAGGCAGCGCGTTGGGCGGCTTTGCCGACTTGAAGCGACTGCCGCGCAAAGGCGCAAAGAAAAGATCGCAAAGAAGGACTTTTGCAAGAAGTCTACTGTTAACCGTGAGTAGTAAGCCAGTGCAGTCTTGGGGATTGGGAAGAGATTTCTTTACAACGCAGGGTGGGGTTTGAATCCCCAGTCCCCATTCCCCAGCGATGCACTGAGCTTGTCGAAGTGTCTCCAGTCCCCAGTCCCCAGTCCCCAGTCCCCATTCCCCAATTCGCTACTTTTGCAAAATCTCAGTTCCACAAAAATAAGTCAGCAAGATATAAGCTTTGCTTTGAACCCCTAGATTAGAGTAAAGTAAACAAGTGTAAAGAAGTTTCACTTTTCCCGTACTCTTTTAAAACAACTTGTTCACTTCTACCGTTAATACTTATATACAAACGTCCATGCAGTTTTGTTTTTGGCGAAGACTTCTACTATCAATTGCAGTATTTTTCTTGGCTGGGTCAATTTGGGTGATGCATTCTCCCCCAGCACTGGCTTATGACAATCCTGAGTTACTACCCAGCACTTTCACCCCAGTTGTAGACTTAGCGAAATCTCTCCCCGACGCCCAAGAAGAAAGACTGGTTCAAGATTTAGAGAGATTTGAAACCGATACGGGCTGGAAATTGCGAGTATTGACTCAATACGATCGCACCCCAGGCCGAGCAGTCATAAAATATTGGGGTTTGGATGACAAGAGTATTCTACTGGTAGCCGATTCTCGTGGTGGTAACATCCTCAGTTTTAGTGTTGGCGACGCTGTGTATGAACTTCTACCCCGCACTTTTTGGATAGAACTTCAAACCCGCTTCGGCAATTTATATTTTGTGCGAGAACAAGGCGAAGACCAAGCCATCCTGCAAGCTTTAGATTCAGTTAAAGGTTGTTTGATCAAAGGTGGTTGTAACGTTGTTCCCGGACTCCCACGGGAACAATGGATTCTCACCCTCATTACCTCAGTCATTGGTGGGATCATTTGTGGATTTGCAGCTCAACCCCGTAGTGAAAAACAAGTTATAGCTTGGCAATGGGCTTTAATTTTCTCTCCTTTATGGGGAATATTGTTTATTGCCTTCGGTATTGGGCCAGTAGTGACGCGCACAGCCGAATGGTTACCGCTAGTTCGTAATATCTCCGGTTTTTTCATTGGGGCTTTGGTTGCTTACCTGTCTCCTATTTTCAGTCGTCCCTCTTCCAGCGCTGAGTCCTAAATTCCAAGTTAGGAGTTAGGACTTTCAACTCCTAACTCCTCACTCCTAACTCTCGTGAGCTGATAAGCTGAAAGCTGGTATCTCAGAGCTGAATAGCAATGGAATGGCATGTAACTGATGCTCAAAGTCTAGCAATCATTGATAACGAAATCGGCGATCATGTTTTTTCGCCTGCGGAGTATGAGATTGTCCGGCGGGTGATATATGCTACTGCCGACTTTGAGTATAAGTCCTTAATTCGTTTTTCTGAGCGTGCCTTACAAGCTGGTGCAGCAGCATTAGCAGCGCGTACAACGATTGTGGTAGATGTCCCGATGGTACAAGTAGGTATTGCCTACGACATTCAAAACACTTTTGCGAATCCAGTGTATTGCAGCATGGAAGCTTTGACGCGCCCCCAAAAAGAAAAAACTCGTGCAGCTTGGGGAATTGAAACCCTAGCCAAGCGTTACCCAGAAGGTATCTTTGTGGTCGGTCAAGCGCAAACAGCACTGACAGCACTGCTTAATTTAATTGCAGCCGAGGAAATTCGACCCGCTTTGATCATTGCTACTCCTGTGGAATTTGTCAGTGTTGATGCTGCAAAAGACATCTTGGAAGACTCGCAAGTGCCTCACATCACTATTAACAGTCGCAAAGGCAATGCAGTAGTAGCAGCTGCGATCGTTGATGGATTGGTAGACTTGGCTTGGCAAGCTTATGGGCAAGATAGGAAATGATACAAAGTTAGGAGTGAGGGGGATGAGGGAGATGAGGAAAGAAATAACTCCTAACTCCTAACTCCTAACTCATAACTTCTAACTTCTAACTTCTAACTCTCCTCACTCGTCATACTGACGGCGACGGCGGCGAGGTCTTTGCTGTCGGTCTTGACCCAAGCGGCTACTGACTTCATTAAAGAAATCCTTTCGTATATAAGGATAATCATTGACCCATAGGTTATGACTGGGAATGTATACTTCAGTGAAGTTTTCAATACTGCTCAAATCTGGACGATTTGACATCACTATCATTTCTGCAATTTGACCACGGGCAATAACTTTGTGAGCAGGACGCAGTGGTGCTTCTAACTCTATGCTAAATCCTGTGTCATCACCCACCTCTAAGTTAATCCATTTTTCTCGATTTTCAACAATCACCAACTCACCTTTGCTGTTGACGGTTTCTTGTTTGCCAATCAATTGGTCTGTAATCCACCAATCTAATATTCGACCACGAAAAAAGCCGCTGTACTTGTAACGGCGGCTTTTTGCATTCCGCACACTTGCCTGAAACGCTGGATACCATAGCCAAAAAAGAGCGCCGGCTACCCCTAGCAAAAATAAGATTGTACCAAACTCTAGCCCAAACACAGTTCTTACAAGTAGAATTACAGCTACGGCAACTACAGAAATTAACAGCCGCTGCAAAAAATTTGAAAATTTTCCCCAACAGTACTTGTACTGCGGGCCAGTGGCAATTAAGGGGACGAGTTGGTCAAATTTCTGGCGAGTCAGGGGGACTATCATAAGTGCTGAGTGCTGAGTGCTGAGTAGTAAGTTTGAAGGTTAGAGTATTTTTTCTAATCCATATACTAACGACTTTAGCTGCAAGACTTTGCGAATTGCTAGTAGGACTCCTGGCATATAGCAAGAGCGATCGCTCGTATCATGCCTTAATGTATAAATTTGACCAGGTGCGCCAAATATCACTTCCTGATGGGCTATTAGTCCTGGCAGTCGCACGCTATGAATCCTGATGCCTTCTTCTGCTAAACTGCCCCTTGCACCAGCTAACTTTTCAGTTTCTTCCACAATAGCAGGGTTAAAACTTTTACCAAACTCAGCTAGTAATTGTGCGGTTTGAATGGCTGTACCGCTGGGAGCATCGGCTTTTTGGTTGTGATGTAGTTCAATAATTTCCACATGGTCAAAATGTTGAGATGCTGTGACTGCGGCTTGTTGTAACAGCACCATACCAATGGAAAAGTTAGGAATAACTAGGCAACCAGTACTAGCTTTTTCGGCAAAGTCTGCCAAATTTTGAATTTGTTCTGGACTTAACCCCGTAGTTCCGACTACAGGACGAATTCCGTAGGCGATCGCACTGCGAATATTATCATAAACTGAATCGGGATGAGTAAAGTCTACAATCACTCCAGGTTGTAGCTGTCTAGAGCCAGCCACATACCCCAACATAGGTTCTAATTGATTAGTGATGGGAACTTCCAGCGGTTCACTTAAACCCGCCAGTTCTCCAGCATCTTTACCTTGATGTTCGGCACTAGTGTCAATTGCACCCATTAAATTCAAGTCTGGTGCTTGGGACACCGCTTTAATTACCTCACGGCCCATTTTACCAGCAGCACCATTAACAATAACTGGGATAGGCGCTTGATTCGTCATAGGTCAATAAACGCTTTTTGAGTCAACAAGGGAATTGTAGAGACTTTGGTGAACTGTAGCTAGCTTCTCATATTTCTGTAGTGTTAATGCATATTTTATGATTATTGGGTATGCGTCTATAGAAGTATTTACTTGTTAAATACATACGTACTAATGTAAAAAATCATCTGCCAAATAAAGGAGATTTGCGTAATGAGGGAGTATGTATGTATTCCTTATTCCTTTGAAGGACACAATGTCAGGGTTTTTTGTAGAAAAGATGGGTCACGGGGAAAAGTTGTTTTGGAGGATATTATCCAAAAAATCTATTTAGAAGATTGGCGAGAACAGCTAGACAACAAACTGAAATTAATGGAGCGAGAAGTAGCTGTTTTTCCACCACTAGCAGATGACTACTCAACAGAATTACATGCTACAGATACGATTGGCATTAGAGAATTTTACAGTTATTGCAATGATTCCATTGATCAAGTTTTATACAAGCAGTTTGAAAATTGGTTAGAGCAAGTAGTATGTAGCTTTGTAGAAAAAAGAATGGCGCATCTAGGTGCAACAATACCAATGCTAGCTCAATGGGATAAATTCACTCAAAATACCTTTGAAGACCCAGATAGCTACGGTAATTTAGATGAGATGCTTACTATAGATGAATGGATTAATCGGCGCTACAAAATCGATATTCCCTGGTTACGATTTGCTGTAAATACTAAAATCAGGCTTCAACTAGCAATGACCCGCCGCTCTACAGCAGGAAAAGCGCCGAATAAGGATGATGTCAACAAAAATAAATTCTCTCCTCAAGAGTTTGCATTTATTGCTGATCAAGTGGAAAAGCTGCTATCCAGTAACGACTGGAAGTGGCTTAAAGAGAGTCTGAAAAAAAGTATGAATTCTCCTAGTAGCTGGAATAGAGGTAATAGTGCTGTAGAAGCTGCCGATCAGGTTAGGACATTAATAACTGCTGGTAAAAGTGATGATGAAATTATCAAGAGTATTTGGAACACCACCTCATCGTCATTTCCTCAATATCAAATGTTAAAAGTTTTTCTTGATTTAGTGAAGGTAAGACGGAGATAAAAGCGATGGTTCTAGCTGACAAAATTGCAGGTATTATGAAAGCTAACGGTCTGCGTTCTGTTAAGGTTTTCAAAAATGATGATACAAACGTTGTTGTTCAAGGGAATCTAGGCGATCGCTGCACTCTTGTTTTCAAAAAGGATAGTCTCCAAGATGAAAACCAATACTATACTGTTCTTGATGGCGGTGCTGACAAAGGCACTATTGCCATCTGGTATGGAGTTACTGATGAAAACTTCCCTTCTATAATCAAAAGCGCCCAAATTTATACAAAACAATTTGCTGATCGCCGATTTATGCCTATCACTCTCATTTTAGGAATTATCCTCTTAGGTCTTCTCAGTGCTTATGTTGGAAATCAAATCCGAAGCATGTGCAATCAAGTTGAAAAAACAGAATTGGTTAGGTAAATTTTGTCTGTATAGCCGCGAATTCTATTCGCCAGGGCAGGTGTGTTTTTACAAAAGTGAGATGCTCCCTCCTTTAGAAGAGCAATCGCCCAACACGGCGCGTTATTTCCAAAAGCTATTAGAACAAAATGATGTAACAGTTCCACCTCTACCTTGGAATCAGCTAGATCATCCTCCCAATCAGCTAAGTTTGTGGTAAATAAAAGCAGAAGGGATAAGTTTTTCATATCTGATGAATGAGTTCTGCATTTTGTACCTCCCTTACTTACAAACTGCTGTCATTTTTATCAATGGCGTTCAGGACTGCTTTGATCCCATACCATAACTGACATAATATTTACCAAGGCGTTCAGAACAAGCTTGATCCTGGTCTATGGTTAGCATAAGTTTTACCAATGCCAAAAGATGTACTATTAAGCAGCAATAAATAATATGATGAATTGTTAATTGCTACAAACAGCAATTAACATTTGATTAACTTGAATTTGACAGTTATCTAAGTAGTAAACCGAAAAGTTAAAGGATATAAGCCCGAAGCTTTTCGTCTTACCCTGCGGGTTAACTTTGTGAAGTATTAGGTATCAAAGAATAATGTTTAAACGTCGCACAATACTAGCTGGTCTAGCTGCGCTTAGTTTCACCTTGGCCATTGGTACAAAAGTCTATGGACAATCGGCTACCGGGCCAGATGCTTGGGAGACTGTTTATAACGAAGCAGTTGCCGATGCAACAACGATAATTTCAGTTCCGCTATTGGGTTCCTTATTATCAAATATCCTGCAAATAGTCTTGAACTTGGCAGGTTTTTGGGGCGGTTGACCCTGTGTTTCATACTCAAACAGACAAAGGGTCTAAATAGAGACTTTTGCAATTTAATTTTTTGATAATTGCTGCGATCGCCTGACCATATCACTTACTGGTTAACGCAGATTATCCCATAGCCCAATATTTTATAACCCGTGAGGAACTTTCTATGTTCAAACCTCGCGCAATTTTTAGCGCCTTAGCTGTGATTCTCCTAGCGATTGTCATCAGTACACAGATATATAATCAGCCCGCCGTTGCTGCTGGAGGGACGTGTAATCCAACTGCGGTTAACCGACCTGTATGCCCAAGTGCAGCACCTTCAGACACAGCCACTTTCCTTGATCCAACTGCGACCATCACCAATGCAGCAAATATTACATTAGGCGAAAAAGTCTACGTCGCACCATTTTCTAAATTAGACGCTACTAATGCCCCCATTAGCATCGCCGCAGATTCTAACGTCCAAGACCAAGTAAGCATTACAGCTTCGGGAAGCGGGGTACAGATTGGGTCACGGGTCATTATGGCACACATGGCCACCATCAAAGGTGCAGCTCAAATCGGTACTCAAGGTTCAACTGGCCCTTTTACTGACCCGATTACTAATACTCAGTTCAGCAACGACGTTCCAGAGGTATTTCTCGCCTTCAACTGTGAAATTGACGGTGCAACTGTAGAAAGAAACACGGTTGTCAACTTCCTAGCGCGGGTTGGCCCTGGTGTGACCTTACCTGCTGGTAAAGTTGTCCTCCCTGGCAAAAACGTCACAACTTACCTACAAGCTACTAGCGGCGCTTTGGGGAAAGTGGCAAACCTGACAGAAGCCGACGTTGCATTAATGGAAGGTATCATTGAAGTCAATGAAGCATTTGCCCAAGGTTACACAGACTTAGCCAGAGCAGACTCGACAAACGTAACAGGGATAAATTACGCTCCAGCCACAGATTTTAACAGCGGAGGACTGCCGCAATTGGGTGGGATTTCCACCCGTGATCCCAACTTCCGTAACCGCATCATCGGCAATGTGGTTCTGGAAGATTCTTTCACAAACCTCAACTACAAAATAGGTAATAGAATTTCCCTGCGTGCTGATGAAGGTGAACCTTTTAACGTCGGGCAAATTGCTGGTATGGCAAACGATGTTGTGTTTCACGCTTTAGAAACCACTAGCCTGACTGTTGGCGATTATATTGGTTACGGGCCTCGCGCTCTCGTTCATGGCGGTAGACAGGTTGTCAATGGTGTTGCTAATGGCCCTGAAACCAGCTTAGGTAATTTTATAGGTCTAGGGCCGGACTCGGTGATATTCCGCTCAGTTATTGGCAACAAATCAGCAATTGGTAAAAAAAGCGCAGTCTTCAATTCTACATTACCTTCCAGAACGTATGTCCGTTCTAAAGTAATCTATGCCGACAACGGCAACATAATATCAGCTGTGGAGTGGTAATAGCAATTTTCTGTGAGGTTGCATATTATTTTGACCCCTCCCAACCTCCCCGAACTTGCGGGGAGGTGTAGCAGGCGGTGGGGTTATTTCTATTTCACTTTTGCATAATTATGAATCTGAAAATTTTATCGCTAGTGCAATTACAATGCCTACGCTTGTTTGTGCTGTTCACTTTGATATTGGGACTAATATTAAGTTTTGATGGTGGTTCATCTATGGCTGCACAGAATGACGGTCAACCTGGTATAGACCCTGTAACTCCTAGCATTACCTCCAATCAGCCTCAAGTGGTACAACCTCCTGTCACCGGACTTGTTTCTACATTGTCCGATGAAGTTCAAGAATTACCAAATGAGTTAATTCGCTGGTCAACCTATTGGCAACTTTGTTGGGAACCATATCCTGAAGCTAGAGAATACGAACTGCAAAAGGTGCTTGCGGAAGGTAAGTCTCCTAAATTGCAACGTCAAAGCGATCGCTGTTTTCGTTTACAAGCTGCATCTAATGAAAACGAAAAATCACAAGGATTACTCAACCGTGATTTAATCTTATTGGTGCATAAGATTCAGCTTGGTTATCGAGTGCGAGCTGTCTTAGATGATAACCGTGTCAGTGAATGGTCTCAAGTAATGGCAGTTGGTGCAACTACTGCCTCTGAATCTAATGGTACTACCATCAGCGTAAATCAGTGATTTACTGCTGTAACGGTTGTGGGGTGTAGGGTGTAGGGAATGTGAACTATTACGCCCTCGCATTCTGTACTCACAAAAAGATACAGCAGTCATCAGCAATTCCAAATTAACAGTAGTAATCGCCAAAAATCGAATCGAGCCGCTATGGATAATAACTAGTCACAAGCTGATGAGCGCGCGATCGCTCCTAATACTACTCTACTACACACACTACACTATTTGGGGATTCAAAATAGTAATGAGTCATGTAATCATTATCGGTTGTGGTGTGGTTGGGGCAGCGATCGCCTACGAACTAAGTCAAGTCCTTGGGCTAACAATCACAGTTATCGACCGTCAACCACCTGCACAAGCTTCCACTGGTGCTGCACTTGGCGTTTTGATGGGTGCCATTAGCCATAAAATCAAGGGTAAGGCTTGGCAGATGCGAGAAACTAGCATCCAACGCTACGAAACGTTGATTCCAGAATTAGAAGCCTTAACAAATCGCCAAATCCCTTTTAATCGCCAGGGAATTCTCAGCCTTTGCAGCGAAGAAGATGATTTGTCATCGTGGGAAAATTTAGTGGCAATTCGCCACTCCCAAGGCTGGCGGTTAGAAATTTGGGACACAGCGAAACTTAAAAAAATCTGCCCTCAAGTTAATCACGAAAAAATTACTGGCGCTGTCTATTCTCCACAAGACCGTCAACTCGATCCAACTGCCCTGACTTTAGCTTTAGTTGAGGCTGCCCAGCACAAAGGTGTTAATTTCAAGTTTGGTGTGACAGTTTTGGGTGTACCAACACCGGAAAAAAACAGTTCACCAGAACCCGTCAAATGCACTTTAGTGGAGACTACAGAGGGAAAAATTGCCGCAGATTGGATTGTATTTGCTGCTGGACTCGGTTCAACACCACTTACCGCCCAGTTAAACCAGATAGTTGATATCCGTCCTGTGTTGGGGCAAGCACTGCAACTCAGTTTAGGGCATTTATTAGGAAATCCTGACTTTCAGCCAGCAATCACTGGTAACGATGTTCATATTGTGCCTGTGGGTGGCGGTGACTACTGGATAGGCGCAACAGTGGAATTTCCCCCAAATGGCGATGAGATACCGCCAAATCAAGAACTTTTGGAAACTGTCAGACAACAAGCGATCGCTTTTTGCCCAGAATTAGCCACAGCAAAGATTATCCGCACTTGGTCAGGCTTGCGCCCCCGCCCCGAAGGTCGCCCAGCACCAGTGATTGGTCAACTACCAGGCTTTAGTAACATCCTCCTAGCCACCGGACACTATCGCAACGGCGTTTTGCTAGCACCCGCAACAGCTTATGCAATTCGTGAGATGATTATTCCTGGGAATTCTTAGAGACTTCAATTCTCAAAAATATCCCCAATTTTCTTGTGGGATGGGTGTCCCCACCCGTCCATTGTATTAAGGGCGGGCAGGATGCCCACCCCACAATTGAAGATAATTTATTTCTTGTAAATCCCTTAATAAAAAACACCTTTTGATCTTTGCGCCTTTGCGAACGCCAGTTGCTTCAAGTCGGCAGAGCCGCCCAACGCACTGGCTCCTTTGCGTGAGGCATTTAAATTCAAAAACCCAGGAAAATCGCGTGTCTATAACAGAACATAAAATCACAGTAGATTCACTAGAATGGTTTTATCGAGAATCTTCACCAATTGGCAGAACAGACTTGTTGCCCGTAGTCTTACTACATGGTTTAGTTTCGCAAAGTTACAGTTGGCGTAATATTTTACCAGCTTTAGCCAATCAGGGAACGAGAGCGATCGCGCCTGATTGGATAGGTTATGGCTTTTCTGCAATGCCAGAAAAACGAGATTTTGCCTACACACCAGATGTATTTATTACAGCCTTAGAAGGATTTATTAAAGCATTAGAACTTGAGCGTTTTTCTTTAGTTGTGCAAGGGTTTTTAGGCTCTGTCGGACTACAATATGCCTTGCGTCACCCCGAACAAATCGCCAACATCGCTATATTAAATACACCCATTTCCACAGCTGCCAAATTACCCTGGAAAATCAAACAAATGGGTTTACCATTGGCAGGTGAAATGATGACCCAAGACCCCCTATTAGTTGATAGGACGCTAGAAGGTGGTAGTCGTTACCGCATAGAAGATCAAGATTTAGATGTTTATCGAAAACCCTTTTTGAAAACCTCTGCTGTGGGACGTGCCCTTTTAGCAACCATTCGCAACTTGCAACTTGAACAAGCAATGACAGAAATCGAAACTGGCTTTCAACAATGGCAACAGCCAATTTTGATTCAGTGGGGCATGATTGACCCTTGGTTATCTGTAGACATAGCACAAAAATTTGCCGATTCTGTACCAAATGCTGAATTAATCAAACTTAATAATGTCGGGCATTATCCACAAGAACACTATCATAAAACAATTCTAGAAGACCTTTTGCCCTTTATCCGACGTACAAATGCCTAGTATGAATATCAATTAGGTAAAAATCGATATCATAAAAATGACACCACTTGATCTTTGTGTCTTTTGTGGTTGTTTGATTTTTTACCACCAAGACACCAAGGCACAAAGTATTTTCAATTCAAGTAGATGTAAATAAATATAACTGTGTAAAAACCTGTAACAATGCCGGAAACTATTACAAATGATCAATGACATTCACAAGTTAACTTGATTTTAACCGACTTACTCATCAGTTTTTATTGTTAAGGATAATAACTTACTGTATGTTTTTGTGCAAGATTTATATTATTATATAAGGTTGCATTAGTGAAATTTATAGTACAACTAACAATTCATTAAACCTGAGAGAGGGAGATTAGTTTTCATGGCTTATTCCTGGTTTAAAGCATTTCATATTATTGGCATTGTAGTTTGGTTTGCTGGGTTATTTTACTTGGTGCGTCTTTTTATCTATCATATTGAAGCTAACACTGAACCAGAACCAGCACGCACGATACTGAAGAATCAGTATCAAATTATGGAAAAACGCCTCTACCGTATCATCACTACTCCAGGTATGTTGGTGACAGTAGCAATGGCAATTGGTTTATTAAGTACTGAACCAGATGTTTTAAAAGAGGGTTGGTTACACGTCAAACTTTTGTTTGTTGCTCTTTTACTTGGTTATCATCATTATTGCGGTCGTTTGATGAAGCAGTTAGCAGCAGATGAATGTCGCTGGAATAGTCAGCAAATGCGTGCTTTAAATGAAGCACCCACAGTGATGTTGATGGTGATTGTATTGCTGGCTGTGTTCAAAAATAATTTACCTACAGACATTACTGCTTGGTTAATTTTCGGCTCAATTATTCTGATGGCGGTGACAATTCAGCTTTACGCTAAGAAACGCAAGCGTGATCAACAGAAGCTAACAGCACAGATAGGACAACCCCAAGAACAAAGTTAGACAAGATTACCTGAGATATCTTACATTAAGAAATGTTAAAAAAACTAAATTTGGTATCTCAGGCGTAAATATGTCCGGTAAACCTTTAGGTAAACCCCGTCCATTGTGGCGAGTCATTTTCTTGTCTGTTGTCACGTTGATGTTGTACTACGGCTGGTACAAATGGATTATTCAAGAAGAACTACGCCGCTATAACGGGTTTGGTTGGTCAGGAACACTGTGTTTAGCACCTTTCGTTTTGGGGGTAGCAGTTCCCCAAGCTTTACGCATATTCGATCCTGATGTTCCAGGATGGTTTGGTTGGTTTTCGCTACTGGGTGTTGTTTGGATTTACATTGTCCAGTTTAAGTTATATCAAACAGTAAACGCACTGTACCGCCAAGCAGGAATGAAAGCACCGCTTGTGGTTTGGTGGTTATTTGTACCGGGATTAAATTTAATTGTTGGTTTGAGACAGATTCACTTTTTGAGTCAATTCTGGGCCAAAGAACAAGGAGTAATTATTCCAGATTCCCTGGCGGAAAATATTCCTTTGCTGTCAGGGAATGTTTAATAACACTCTTTGTTTCTGCAAGACGGAGATTATTCACTAGTAGACTGTTTCAGCTAAAATAGGGCAATAGATTTTTGAGAAAATCAAGATCAATTAATCTTTTATGATTTTCCCTAATGCACCAAATTAGCTGAAACAGTCTACTACTACAATTTCAGGTTTACTTTATAAATCATGTCTTAAGGTGCATTAATGCGGTGTAATGCAATATTTTTTGCAGTGATAATAAAGGATTGAACCCTACAATGAAATATCAACAATTATTTAGTAATCGAGTGGCTGTACTGGGTACAATGCATCAGAAAGAGAGGGCGATCGCTCCAATTTTAGAAAATGGATTAGGAATTAAAGTTAAAGTTCCAGATAATTTTAATACTGATATTTTTGGAACTTTTACTAGAGAGATAAAACGCCCACAAACCCAAATTATCACCGCGAGATTAAAAGCACAAAAGGCTCTAGATATTACTGGTGAAAGGCTAGCGATCGCTAGCGAAGGCAGTTTTGCACCTCATCCGGTTGTGCCTTATCTTTACTGTAACAAAGAAATTGTCATTTTGATAGATAAAGACAATGAGCTAGAAATTATTGGCGAGGAATTTTCTCTAGAGACTAACTTTAATCATCAGGTTATAGAGAACCTACAACAAGCATGGGAATTTGCGCTGAAAGTTGGTTTTCCTGAACACGGACTAGTTATCTGGTTCGAGAAATTAGAAAGCAATAGTCATGAAATTATTAAAGGTATTACAACAGAAGCAAAACTTATAGAAGCTATGAATTTCTCTTTAGAGAATTCAACTACAGGTCAAGTGCATCTTGAAACAGATATGCGAGCTATTTATAATCCTACACGGATGAAAAATATAGAAAAAGCTACCAGTGATTTATTAACTAAAATTAAAAGCCTCTGCCCAAACTGTTCTACACCAGGTTTTGCAATAACTGAAAGAATTCAGGGTTTACCATGTGAAATTTGTTTAACGCCAACTACCCTAACTCGTTCGGTAATTTATCAATGCAATAAATGTGGTTTTAGTCAAGAAAAATTATTTTCTGAAAAGAGAGAATTTGCCGATCCAGCGCAGTGTATGTATTGTAATCCCTGAAATGACATTTCAAGGGCAATCACATTTCTATAGAACCTATTTGGGATCTATATATAGCAATCCGATTTGATTTGGAGAATCACTCGTAGAGGTAAGGGACTGGGGAACTCGGGGCCCCCTCTGGGGATAAGGGGCGATGGGGACTGGGGACTGGGAAGAAGGAATAAAGGTGTACTAAGTTTTGTTCAAAAATTAAATATGAGTCCTATAGCTCTAATTTTCTATGCCAAAAATCTAGATTTATCACTGCTATTGATTAATCTAATTTATGATCTCATCATTGAATATCTTCATTTATTTATCTCAGACGAATCTCTCTGTCTGGAGTTCTTATTGCTTCTTATTGACAATAGGTTTTGATGCCATTTTTGCTGCTTTATAGTTGCTCAAATGTCTTTTTTAATTTCAGATGTCTGTTTTTATTCTTTCTTGGCTTTTTGTTCTCAGTAATTTACGTTTGTGACAGTTAGGGTGCGGAAGGTGGGCTTTAACAAGCATACTGCTGAGGTTTTTGCCGTTGCTTACAGTCCCGATGGCAAAATACTAGTTAGTGGCAGTAAAGATAAAACTATTAGAATTTGGCACTTAAGTGAGTAATTTAACTTTACTCTTCACTTGCTATAACAGAGGAACGGTAAAATAGTGCTTATTTTCTGAGGTTTGCGAGAAAAACCATGACGATGCATCCTACTCTCCAACGTGCATTTACTAACCGCCGTGTCTTGAAAGTGATCAGCGGTTTGAATAACTTCGATCGCGATCGCGTCGCTGCTATCATCAAAGCTGCTGAACTTGGCGGTGCTACTTTTGTCGATATCGCCGCCGATGCCGATTTAGTCAGCTTAGCTAAAAACTTGATAAATTTACCAATTTGTGTATCAGCAGTCGAACCAGAAAAATTTGTACAAGCTGTGGCAGCTGGTGCAGATTTAATTGAAATCGGCAATTTTGATGCTTTCTATGCTCAAGGACGCCGTTTTGAAGCTGCTGAAGTACTGGAGTTAACTCACCAAACCCGCGTTTTACTGCCGGAAATCACCTTATCTGTCACCGTTCCTCATATCCTGGAATTAGATCAACAGGTACAGCTAGCAGAAGAACTAGTCCTAGCTGGAGCCGACATTATCCAAACTGAAGGAGGCACCACCAGCCAGCCAGTTCACTCTGGCAGCTTGGGATTGATTGAAAAAGCGGCTCCCACCTTGGCAGCAGCTTATGAAATTTCCCGTGCAGTGTCAGTACCAGTATTGTGTGCTTCGGGTATTTCTAGCGTCACAGCACCATTAGCGATCGCATCTGGTGCAGCTGGTGTTGGTGTTGGTTCTGCCATCAACCAACTCAATAGCGAAGTAGCAATGATTGCCGCTGTCCGTAGTTTAGTAGAAGCCTTAGCGAATGCTAACAATCGCGCGATCGCATAGTTTCTGATTGGGCATGGGCAACTCGGGGCCCCCGCGACCGAAGGGAGTGGGGATTAGGGGCAATGGGGAATGAGGCATTGGGTGTTAGTGATTTCTCCCCCTGCTCCCCCTGCTCCCCTGCTCCCCTGCTCCCCTGCTCCCTACTCCCTACTCCCCTGCTCCCTTTACACCAAGCAATCTTTCAACGCATAAATCACTTGGTCTTGCTGTTGAGTAGTCAATTCTGGGAACATTGGCAAGGATAAAACCTCATAACAGGCTTGCTCTGCTACTGGTAATTGTCCTGGCTGATAATCTAGATTTTGATAAACTGGCTGCAAATGCAAAGGATGGGGGTAGTAAACCATTGTATTTACACCTCGTTCTTGTAATTGACTACGCACTGTGTCCCGGTATGTGGTGCTAGAACCGTTGAGTCCCTCACTGGAAACGCGAATGGTGTATTGATTCCAGACAGCAACGCCTCCAGCTAATTCTTGGGGTGCAATGATCCCAGGAATTTGATTGAGGAACCGCTGATAATAAGCAGCGATCGCTTGCCGTTGACTATTCCAAGTATCGAGATAAGGCAGTTTAATTTGCAGAATAGCCGCTTGTAAAGCATCCAAGCGGCTATTTACACCAATTTCCTCGTAGTAGTAGCGATTTTTCTGTCCATGTTCCTTAAGTACTCGCAGTTTGGCAGCCAGTTGAGAATCGTTAGTTGTGATTGCTCCTCCATCACCACAAGCACCTAAATTCTTGGTAGGGTAAAAGCTAAAGCAGCCCATATGTCCAATGCTGCCAACTTTTTGATTTCCCCAACTTGCCCCTGTAGACTGAGCGCAATCTTCAATTACTGCTAAATTGTGAGACTGAGCGATCGCCATCAGTGCCGTCATATCTACAGGTTGTCCAAACAGATGCACGGGAATAATGGCTTTGGTTTTGGCTGTCACTGCCGCAGCTACTTGCTGCACATCAATATTAAATGTGGTGGTGTCGATATCAACAAAAATCGGCTTGGCACCCACGGCGCTGATGACTTCAGCAGTCGCTACAAAGGTGAAGGGCGTAGTAATAACTTCATCTCCTGCACCAATTTCTAAGGCTCGTAGCGTCAAAAAAAGTGCATCAGTACCAGAGTTACAAGCTATACAATGATTGACGCTATGATATGCAGCAAACTGTTGTTCAAAGCCTTCAACCAGAGGCCCGCCAATATAGCGCCCAGAAGCCAAAACCTCTAAAACGGCTCCACTGACTTCTGCTTCGATAGTTTTGTATTGTCGCTTGTTATCAAATGCTGGAACAGAATTTACGCTTTGGATCATGTGTTTCTATTTTATTTGAATATAAGGGGAAGGTGTAAGGTGTAATACATATCAACCAGGATCTAGCACCTGGAATTAAAGTTCCACAGAATGGAGAATTGGGAATGGAGGATGGGGCATTGGGCACTTGTACTCTCGCACTTGTGCCGAGCGAAGTCGAGGTAAGCCGAAGTATTGGGCATTGGGGATGGAGCATTGGGCATTAGTTATTCTCCCTCATCCCCCTCATCCCCCTCATCCCCCTCACCCCCCTCATCCCCCTCATCCCCCTCATCCCCTCTCCCCCTCATCCCCAGAGGGGGCCCCAAGTCCCCCCTGCTCCCCTTCCCCTTCGCTAGGAGATAGAGAACTTATGCAAGATTTGATCAAGCTGGATTTAGTTGATTTGGTTATTGCTGTGGCATTGATGGCGATCGCGATCGCTTTATCTGCCTGGGAAAAATTAGGGCTAGAGTTAAATTTAGCGATCGCTACGGGGAGAACTATTCTACAACTACTCGTATTAGGATACGTTCTAGACTTCATCTTTGCTTTGGACGACGCTTGGGCGGTTTTGGCGATTTTAACAATCATGCTGACGATTACGGCGATTGTCGCACGAAATCGCATCAGTCAAAAAATTCCCTATGTATTGCCTTTGGTATGGGGGGCAATTTTAATTAGTACTGCTTTGACACTGGTTTATACCAACTTGTTAATCATTCAACCAGAACGTTGGTACGAACCCAGGTATGTGATTCCCTTCGCTGGGATGATGTTAGGCAATGCTATGAATGCAGCAGCGATCGCCGGAGAACGTCTTGTTAATACCATTAACACCTCGCGTTTGGAAATAGAAACTCACTTGAGTTTAGGTGCAACTCCCCAACAAGCAGTTACCCAATACCGCAAAGAAGCCATCAGAGCAGCATTGATTCCCACTTTAAATCAAATGATGCTCGTGGGTATGGTTGCCTTACCAGGAATCACCACGGGACAGTTACTAGCAGGAGTGAAACCCCTTGATGCTGTCTCCTACGAAATTTTAATTATCTTCATGGTTGCTGTTGCTAATTTGTTGACAACAGTTTTAGTCACTAAAGGCTTGTGTCGTCAATTTTTTAATTCCGCCGCCCAGTTGGTGAGATGAGATGATGAACCCTAAATCTTCAAACCGTTACTGATAGCCGCTTTGTTGAATTTTATTTACTTTCCAATACAAAACCGACTAAAAATCCTATCTAAAACTGATTCTGTAACTTCTTCACCAGTAATTTGTCCTAGTGCATAAATTGCACCCCTTAAGTCAATTGTCCAAAAATCCAGGGGTAACTGTTGAGCAATTGTTGCTTGTACTTGTTCTAAGGATATTTGAGCTTGAGTTAAGGCTGCTGCTTGCCTTTGGTTAATTGCTAAGTCCAGATCAGCAGCTTGAACTTTTCCCGCTTTAACTATCTCTAAAATTGCTGTTTCTAAATTATCAATACCTTGATTTTTTGCGGCTGCTGTGGCAATTTGAGATTGGGGATTTGGGATTTGGGATTGCAGAGTTTTCCATTCACTTTCTTCTACTAAGTCAACTTTGTTGATCACTAAAATCAACGGACGATGTTGCACCTGTTGGTAAATTTCTTCATCGCCTTGTGTCCAACCAGCTGAAGCATCGATGGTTAACAATACTAAATCCGCTCCACTGGCGGCACGGCGCGATCGCTCAACACCAATTTTTTCTACTTGGTCTACGGTTTCGCGAATCCCGGCTGTATCTAGCACCTGCACGGGAATTCCCCCCACAACTAACTGAGATTCCACCACATCGCGGGTAGTACCTGGTAAATCTGTGACAATGGCGCGATCGCTTTGACTCCAAGCATTCAACAAACTCGATTTCCCCACATTTGGACGCCCGACAATCGCCACTTTTAAACCTGTGCGTAGCAGTTCGCCTTGATCTTTTGTTTCTAATAATCTAGTAATTTCTGCGGCAATGCGATCAATTTCTGATATGATCGCTTTATCATCCAGCGGGGGCAGATCTTCCTCAAAATCAATGCGAGCTTCGATTTCTGCTAAAATATCCAAACAGTTAGCGCGTAACTGCCGGATGGGATGAGCTAATTTTCCCTGTAAACCAGCTAAAGCAGTTTGGGCAGCTTGGGGCGATCGCGCTCCCACTAAATCAGCAATACTTTCGGCTTGAGTTAAATCCAGTCGTCCATTCAAAAAGGCACGGAGGGTAAATTCTCCAGGTTGGGCTAGTCTTGCTCCCCTTAACAAACACAGTTGCAGCACCTGTTGCACTGCCATGATTCCCCCGTGACAATGGAATTCCACCACATCCTCACGGGTGTAGGAACGGGGTGCTTGCATAATCAACAACAAAGCTTCATCTACCAGTTGTTGCGTTTGGGGATGGCGGATGTAACCGTAGAGAATGCGGTGACTTTCCCAAACTTGCCGCCCTGGTGCATGAAACAGAGTTTGAGCAATGGGCATTGCTTGGGAACCAGACACCCGCACAATCCCAACACTACCCTGCTGCGGCACAACAGCAGTAGCGATCGCAGCGATGGTTCCAGTTGTGGCAAACAATTCCGACATGAGCGCCCTTTTAGTGCAAAACATTGCATATATATCGTTTAGCGTAGCAGTAGTGCTATCATCAGCGACTTATATATCAATGGTAGATTTTAAGAGCTAAGAGATGGCAACTAGCAAGGTAAAATTTATCAGGAGGGTAATGCCTGAGAATAATTTGTTTGGGAGTATCTCACAAAGAGGAATTCACTGTGGAGCAAAAAATTAACTGCGCTGAAGCTTGTATCAATGGGTGTGTTTTAGGAAATAAATGTCCCAATATCGAGTTTAGAGAAGCAGCAGCAAAATTTATTGAAGAGACTTCCTTAGACCAAATGCTGGACATGGCTGAAGAACGTCTACGGAAAAAAATGATGGAACCGCCAAAATGGGTTTTACCTGAAGATACATAATTAAAACCCTCTGGGCAAAATAGCAATCCTAAAAATGATTTAGGACTGCTATATTTGCCATTTAATTAATATCGCTATTTCTTAATATGGCTAAAAGAAGTTGCTTTTACTGTGGCTGAAGCCGCCGCCGTAGCTGAAACCACCACCGTGGCTGAAACCGCCGCCATGACTCCAGCCGCCGCCGTGACTGAAACCGCCGCCGTGACTGAAACCGCCGCGATGACTCCAGCCACCGAAATGTCCACCTCCTTCAATCATTTGCCTTTCTTGAGTGGCGAGTTCATTGAGAAAGCTTTCGGAATCATTAAACAGATCAGAACCAAGAGCATCCAATTCAGAGATTTTGACATCAGCCATTAGGCTTTCTCCTTTGTGTTACAAAGCAAAGACTTTTCACATCAAAAGCACGATTAAACTATATTTTGTCTAACCTTAGTTCTGATGTTTGCAAATTGATTTGACCAAATCAATCCTTGTGAATTGATTGTTTAGACATAAGTAAAAGGTTTTTGTCTATATATATATGTTTTTAGTCTCTCAGTTACGATGTATATAAACAAACTATTTTTTATCAAATATGTTTGAATGGTCAAATAATCATCAAAAACTAACTCTATTTATCTAAAATAATCTATTAATATTTCTTTTGTTCAATATACAAGTCTCTAATTTAAATCACAAAATTATATCATGTCCGTTTAAACACTTATGATATCTGTGGAGGTCGGTAATTGGGAATTGGGAATTGGGAATTGGTTTTGAGTATTACCTATTACCCATTACCTATTACCTATTACCTATTACCTATTACCTATTACCAAGCAAACCGACTATATCGTAAGTAATTAGCCGAACTTGATATTATTTGCCTATCAATAGTTTTAAAATTAAGTAGCTTGATACAATTACCCGTTTTATATAGTAAATAATTCAGACATAATTACTTGAGTTATGTCTGACAATTAGCAGATTAAGAACTTCCAAGTAAAAAAAATCCCACTGTCAACAAATTAAACTTCGATTTTAAATATCTAATCCCACAACAGTTAGCTCAGCTGGATGTTCGACAATGAACTGGTAAAATATCTCTCGTTGCTCTTGGGGCGGAATAGTTAGCACCCATTCTAAAATCCCCATTTCACCAAGTTGAATTTGTGGATTGCTACGAGTCAGGCGTACTTTAATTTGCTCGTTGCGGCTAACTGGCAATTGTTCAGTGATTTTCACATTAATTTCTTGATTCAGCAAGTTAGTAATTACCAACCGATAACCATAAGTAGTCCGGCGCAAGTTACTAATCAGTTTTTTATCTACCTGACGTTCAACTAATTCACGCTCAATTTTTAAAGCTTCATCAATGCCTAAATTTAATTTAAATTCTTGCCCTGGTGCAATATTTTCTAACTTAGTTGTGCCGACAAAGATATTTTCACGGAAAATATTTGCTTTGCCTGGTAATAGAGTTGCACCGTTGGAGGGATTTTTCACATTAGCTTGCAAATAAGCAAAGCTCACCAAGCGCGGCATTGCCACATAATCGAAATTACAAGGAAAATTGTCGTTGAAAATCGTCGTTTTATGGGGTGTACCATCACTGGGAATGTTACCGCCGCCATTGAGTTTAAAAGTGACTACACTTCCTTGCTGGGATAATTCTGCAACAACTGTTTTTGCTGGGATGAGACTATCTTCTGCAACTTCGTCTGGTTCTGGGCGATTTGCTGGGACAGCAGCACTACGAGTTGCTAAGGTAAACTGTTCAGTGTCCGTTTGTCGTAACTTGATTTGGCTTGGGATGTCAATATACCAAGGTTCAAGTTTGGGTGGGAGTGTACCATTACCTGGTTTAGCGGTAGAAAGGGTAAGTGCTACATCAATCCAATCTTCACCGCTGTTTTGGGTAACTTCTGCAATATAGTTCAAGTGTACTATATTGCTCGTATTACTAACCCGCAAGTCATACAGAGGAGTCCAACTGGCATAATTGACTATGTAGGATAACTCAAACTCAAACTCGCCTTCACCCGCCGATTCAATTGCGACAATCAAGTTCAGACTTTTCTGGGAATGGGGTGTTTGGATTTTTTGCAATGAGGCGCGGAGTGCTTGCAGTTGCTTGTCTAATTCTTGCTGTTGGCTTTTGCAGTCTCCAGATGCGATCGCGTATTCACTGTACTGGCTGCCCAAAAAGTTGAGGAAATCCAAAGTTTCGCTGAGGCTGAGATTTTTTCGTGATAAACTCTGAGCAAAGGGTTCTTCTGTTTTTTCCCGCAAGCCTTCGATAAAATTAGACTGCAATACCAACGCATCTACTTGAGCTTGTAAGTAACGTTTTTCTGTTTCTAGTTCCTGAATTTGCCTAGTTAGCTGTGCGACTCGTTCAGCCACAGGTTCGGTGGTGTAGATGTAATTGCTCCTAACTCCCAACAAGCGCACCCCTATTGTACCACTACCGCTGACTCTCACAGACTCGGTTTCTAGCGTCACTGGCAGTGCGTTAATTACTAATTCTCGTTCCAATCCTGATAAGG
This sequence comes from Nostoc sp. UHCC 0702, assembly GCA_017164015.1. Classification (GTDB taxonomy): domain Bacteria; phylum Cyanobacteriota; class Cyanobacteriia; order Cyanobacteriales; family Nostocaceae; genus Amazonocrinis. The sequence goes on along the minus strand of CP071065.1, from coordinate 4,507,587 downwards.
AGACGACACCCCGTCGTTTCACTAGAGCTTTGTTAGTGTACACAGTCACAGCTACAATCTGACTGTCTACTGTTTTTTGCAAAGATGGTGTTTCTGGGTTAACCATTGCTTGCCACGTATTTTCAATATTTTTAACTGCTTTAGCTATAGATATTACTCAATTACTACTCTGACTGATTCTTTTTGTGGCTAAATTTAAAAGTGATATCAAGTCCGGTTAATTAGTTATGATTCCCACAGTCATTGCACCCCACCCCTAACCCCTCCCCGTTCACGGGGAGGGGAAACAAAGCGTAGCTTTGGTGGGGTGGGGTTCAATGGATTTAATAAGTAATAAGCAAAGTACATGATATGAGTGGTGCTTTCAATCCTAGCTTTTGCAGGTGTAACACGGCTTTACCGCTATCAAGCCTCCATCTGTTGATTCTAGCTAGCTAATTTTACTTCTAAACATGGCTTGCCCATGCTAACCTATCTACTGCCATCAGCCAGCTATCTGAGTATTTCCCTTCATGTAATTCATGGGCGGGTAATAGCCGCACTTTCACAAAACCACATTTTTCATAGCAACGGATGGCACGGGTATTATCAACATGCGGGTCAATGACAATTTTATCAGCTTCTAATTCTTCAAAAAGATAGTTGACAACTGCTGATAAGATTTTTGTGCCAATTCCTTGATTCCAATAATTACTTTCGCCGATAAACAAGTCAATTCCATAAACATTATCGGTTTGTTCTAAGCAATACATTTGTCTGTCATTTTCTGGTTGGTCATTAAGTGCATAATACTGTAAATAACCAATAGGAATATTGTGATAGTAAACTAGGCAAGGTATGGCTGGGTCTTTTCCTATCACTAATGGTTGATAATTCTCTATAATTCTTTCTAAATCAAAAGAATTATCTCTGCCCTCATAAAATTCTAAGACAGTCTCATCAGTTAGCCATTTTGCCATTAATTGATAATCATCTGTATTGTCTTGCATGAGACGGATAGTGATTTCATTTTTTTGAATTAGCATATAATGGTCAAATCTGATTGATTATAAAATATCATATTAAATAAATATAGGCGGTTTGTAATATTTACAAACCGCCTAGAAATTTACATTTGATTAAAAGGGTTTAATTGCCACCAGTGGTGATAGCTTTATTATGTATGGGTGGATCTTCAGATTTTCTTTGCCATTTGCCATCGTTACCTTGTTCATATTCATTCCTAACACTGTTCCAGGCAACTTCACGGGCACCCTCTTCACTCAAGCCATCTTTTTGGGCAGCATTCAATGCTGCTAAGAAAATTTGCTGTGCATGTTCGGGTAGTTGTTCTTGGATTTCTTGGGGTACTTCATTTACATTGTTAGAAGCCATAAACCTATTCTCTCTGAATTATCTCAATTTAGGTTTATGCTAAAAATTTGGTGGCTGAATTCCCTCTTTCCCTCAGCATAGATATAAATAGATATAAAATATTATACTTTTGGCATAAATTTCACAGTTATAGCAAACTGTAAAGCATACAAAGGCAGAAATGGGTAATCTGGTGGTAGTAAAGGAGTGATGATTTTTTCAACGTACCACCAAGGCGCAGAACACAGAGAGAATTAAGAAAGGTTTACACGGATGATTTAGGACACCTATAGACTACTACAAACTTAGGCGATCGCGCCACTTATCCAGCATTTTATTACTCACTCCTGGCACTCGTTCTAAGTCTTGTAATGATGTAAATTTTTGCTGTTGGCGACTATTAATAATCCGCTGTGCTAACTTTTTACCTACACCGGGAAGGGTTATTAATTCTTCTAAAGTTGCTGTGTTGATATTTATTTGAGAAATTCCTTGATTCACACTGGAATCAGGGGTGATAATTTGAGGACACTTTTGTTTTTCTAGTTTAATCTTTTCTTGAATTTTTGGTGGTAAACCAGGTTTAGCATTGCTGTAAAGACGGTCAAATTCCCGTATATAATGGGCAGCAACTGTAGGACTTTCAATTACTACTAGTGTCTCGTCATTACCATTATTGGCTGCGTCTGACCAATTGTGTGAACCTGTAATTACTGTTTGGCTATCAATCACAGCAAATTTATGATGCAACAAATCACCTTTGGCTAATGTTGGTATGCCTACAGTAGTAATCGGATTCTTCCAAGGGTGATTATCAAGTTCATATTTACATTTATTACTCAGAGCAACGCCCATCATATCTAAGGCTTCACTATAATAACGATAGGCAAATTGTGAATCAATTAAACTACGAATTGCTACGCTTTGTTGATGGCGGGTTTCTAAGATATTGCTAAGACGCTGTTCAGAAAAGACAAACAATGCCATATCAATAGATTTCTGGGCTGAATTTAAGGTTTTGCCAATTAAACCATTACTTGTTTGACTCCAAAGTTGAGTTGCAGAATTTGGGGAAAATTGCACTGTAATTTGAGTTTCACCTAAGGTGATTGTTTTTGGCGATCGCATGGGTTTTTTCACACCAAATTTACTATCTAATTTGCCCCCTGGGCCATCGCCCCACATGATGTTAAATTCTTCAGTAAATAACGATGCTAATTCGGAACTTTCAATTTGTAAGAAATTATTGGCATTACCTAAACTACTAAGATTTGTCAAATCACCAAAAGTATCACTTAAAGTAAAATTGGCTGAAGTCACAATCACAAGGCGATTATCCACAATCACAAACTTGTGATGCATCAAGCTGCTACCCGCTGAACCATCTGCACGATCATCAATCCAAGGGATTTTGGCATTTTGTAAAATGATCAATGCATCCCTTTGCTTAATTTCCTCTGGGCTGATTTGATGATCTTGATTAATATCTAGAAATTTCTGAAATTCGCGGTAACGTTCTTGTTCCCTTGGCGCTAACTTCTTGACTTCATCCGCTGTCTGGGTAATCCAAGGACGGCTGTAGGTATTTTCCAAAATTACCCTGACTTTGATTCCCGCTTGCTGTTTGTCTCTTAGTGCTTGGGCAACTTTGGGTAAACGTAATTCTTGTACCGCTACATCTATAGTAGATTTAGCTTGATAAATAGCATCGACAATCTGTTTTTCTAAATTATCCCCAAGACGAGTTTGCTGGCGGTAAGGTTCTTTGTACTCCCAAGACTGGGAATGATTAAAGTAAACTTTAACGAACGGATCTTGCGGTAAAGGTGCTAGACGCTTATTGTAAGACTGGACTCGTTGACAAGCGGCGATCGCCAATATCATCAAAAAGATCAAAAAATACTTTGGCTGAGGCAAAATTTGCACAGTAATCTGCTAAAAGTGGATTGGGAGTTAACCTATTTATAATTCCCAAAATCGAGTACACCAAATTAGGTAGAAAAATAGTTTGAAAATTATGAAACAATCCATCTCACTGATGTAGAAATATTTCCCTTTTGTCATGAATTATTAACTTATCTATATATGCTCAAAAGATAAGCAGTCTGTCGCCAGCTTGTGATTCCACTCAACTATTAGTGATATGCAAATATATCTAGATTACAGTGCTACTACTCCCACTCGCCCAGAAGCGATCGCTACTATGCAAACAGTCCTCACCCAAGAGTGGGGCAATCCTTCCAGCTTACATGAATGGGGACAACGAGCAGCAACAATTGTGGAACAGGCTAGGCTGCAAGTAGCTGGTTTAATTAACGCTGCCCAAGCTGAATCTATTATCTTTACTTCCGGCGGCACTGAAGCAGACAATCAAGCAATTATGGGTGTGGCTCGGTTGTACACCGTGCCTCAACATATAATTATCTCCAACGTTGAGCATTCAGCAATTTCAGAAACAGCGCGGTTGCTAGAAATGTGGGGTTGGGAAGTCACGCGCCTAGCGGTGGATACCAAAGGCAGAGTTAACCCGCTGGAATTAAAAGCCGCATTGCGACGTAACACGGTTTTAGTTTCCATAATTTACGGGCAAAGTGAAGTAGGGACATTGCAACCAATTGTAGAATTGGGAAATATTGCCCGATCGCATGGAGTTTTGTTTCATACAGATGCAGTGCAAGTTGTGGGACGCTTGCCCATCAACGTGCAAACATTAGCCGTAGATTTGCTGAGTATGTCCAGTCATAAATTATATGGGCCCTTGGGTGCAGGGGCATTATATGTGCGTCCTGGTGTAGAGATAGCGCCCTTAATTTGTGGTGGTGGACAAGAAATGGGACAGCGTTCTGGGACTCAACCTGTACCAGCCATTGCAGGTTTTGGTGTAGCAGCCGAACTAGCAGCACAAGAATTAGCCAGTGAAACACCAAGGTTAATCAAATTACGCGATCGCTTGTTTGATTTATTAGCAGATGTTCCTGGTTTAATAGTAACAGGCGATCGCGATCGGCGTTTACCTCACCATGTTAGTTTCTGCCTAGAACATGCCGATGGTGAAAAGCTTAGCGGCAAAACCTTAGTGCGACAGTTAAACCAGGCTGGTATTGGCATCAGTGCCGGTGCTGCCTGTCGCAGTGGTAAACTTAGCCCCAGCCCGATACTTTTAGCAATGGGCTATCCCCAAAAAGCTGCTTTAGGCGGAATTCGCATGACATTAGGGCGTTATACCACTGAAGCTGATATAGATTGGACAGCGATGGTATTAAAGCAAGTTTTGCAGAGGTTATCACCCGATTTATCTTTAGCTTGAGGCAAAAGGGACTGGTTAAGCACTTAACTCGCAACCGTCGCTACGCCCGGAATACGGTAAAGTCGATTCTCAAATCAACGAACAATGAGAAATGTCAAGATAAGCAAACTTTGGCATCATCTCCACTCAGTTATTAGTTTATACCAGGAGTTATGGTAGGGTGCGTTAGGACTAACGTCCATAACGCACCGAAAAAGTCTGAGGGTGAGGCGCTTGGCGACAATACACCCGACAATGCAGAATTTGGGCGCTTTGATTACGAGCAACAAGCGCGGAAATGATATAAATTTCTCAATTACTAATTACGAATTATCAAACCACCAAGGGTCACTATTAGAATTAGTTTTAATCAAACAAGCTTTTTTCCTCATGAACCGTTTCAGCGCCGCAGGCCCCATGCGCGACCCACCCATCCCGGAGAGTTTGAAGGCGTTTTTCTCTCCTTCGTGCATAATGGCGGTGAGAGCTGCATCATTAATACTGATAGCACCTGCATCTATTTGATCAGCAACAGCTAACGCTTCAGCTTCCGAACCTGCAAAAACCGCAGCACTTAACCCAAAAATTGAATCATTTGCCAAATATACCGCTTCTTCAACTGTAGGGAAAGGCATGACTGGCATAATGGGGCCAAAAGTCTCTTCAGTCATCACTTTCATAGAATGATTCACCTGAGTGATTACCGTCGGACGACACCACCAACCGCCGTTTAATGCTTCAACTTTGCCACCGCAGTGAATAATTGCTCCTTTTTCCACCGCATCTTGCAGATGTTCGCTAATAATTGCTGCTTGTCTTTCAGCAATAATAGGCCCAAGTTCTCCACTTTCAACTGTGGGATAAGCTAGTTGAAGACGGGAAGCTTTTGCTATTAGTAAATGATAAAATTCTTCAAAGAGAGATTCAGCAACATAAATGCGCTCAATTGACAGGCATGATTGCCCAGTGTTGACCACTGAACCCCACAAAATTGCTGAAGTAGCTAATTCTAAATTCGCTGATTCTAAAACGATCGCCGGGTCTTTCCCCCCTAATTCTAAAAAAGCAGGAATAAACCGTTTAGCAGCCGCCTCTGCAACTTTTCGCCCAGTGGCGACACTGCCTGTAAAGCATATTAAATCCACATTGTCAATTAAATTTGTACCTGTTTCCCCTGCACCCTCAACAAAACCCAAGATGTCACGCAATTCTGGCACAGCATTGATTGCAGTAATTAGCGGTGCGACAAAGCGGGGGGCAATTTCACTCGGTTTGATAATTACAGCACAACCCGCCAGTAATGCCGGAATAGCATCAATTGTAGACAGCAGCAGCGGAAAATTCCACGGGCTAATGACCCCGACTAGGCAGTAAGGAACAGATAATTGTTGTAAAGCGATAAACGGGATAGCTGTATTTTTTGCAGATTCTTGTAACAAATCTGGCGCTAACCCACACCAGCGATCAATGCTAGAGAAAAAAGAATCGATTTCCAACTTTGAGATGGACAATCTGCCCGTATCATTAACCAAAGCCTCCAACAGGCGATCGCGTTCCGATAATAAAGCTTGCTTCCATGCTTGTAAAGCTGCAATTCTGCCTTCCACACCCAGTTGATACCAACGCGGTTGTGCCCTGCGGGCGCGGCTACATTGCTGCGCCAAAAGCTTCGGCGGCGGCGGAATAATCACATAATCATATTTTCCAGTCCTAGGGTTGCGGACTTCTATTGGTTTTGTCATTTGTCAATAGTCAATGGTCAGTTGTCAGTTGTCAGTTGTCAGTTGTCAGTTGTCAGTTGTCAGTTGTCAGTTGTCAGTTGTCAGTTGTCAGTTGTCAGTTGTCAGTTGTCATTAGTTATTTATAATCCCAATTCCCCAGTCCCCAGTCCCCAGTCCCCAGTCCCCAGTCCCTAATCCCCAGTCCCCAGTCCCCAGTCCCCAGTCCCCAGTCCCCAGTCCCCAGTCCCCAGTCCCCAGTCCCCAGTCCCCAGTCCCCAGTCCCCAGTCCCCAGTCCCCAGTCCCCAATTCAAATTATTCCCAATTTTGCCAGACGTTCAATTGTTGCTTGTTGTGTTTGGATAAAGTGTTTGCGGTCTACTTCTTGGTTAAGCATGGTGTTTGCTGGGTAAAATTGTGACTCGCTGTAGCTTTGGGCGTATATCTCAAACCGCTGGCGTGAGAGTATATTATGTAACCCAGGGCGACGGCGATCGCGGCGTAATGCTGCTAGGTCTATCTCTGCAAACGCTGCCATACTTTCGCCTGTAGCTGTCTCTGCTAATACTATTCCGCGATGGTCGATAATTTTAGAACCACCATCAGCAGAAGCAACAGGGATGGAAATATTCGCTATGCCTGCCGTATTAGCTGAAACTACGTATGCCATATTTTCTACAGCACGAGAGATTTTCGCAGCATCTTTAGGCGCTAACGTCTTGCCATACACTTCTGAGGTGGAGTGTAAAAAAATCTCCGCACCTCGCATCGTCAGACACCGCGCCACCTCTGGATACAAAATTTCTTCCGATGCTAAAGCTGCTAAATTACCAATTGCCGTTTTCGCTACAGGAAAAACCCCCTCTAACCCGTAACAGTCGAGATATTTATCCCAGACATCGCCAGGTGTAGGGGCAAATAAAGAATTTAGCCGCCGATAACGTAAAACAATTGTTCCCGAAGGGTCAATCACAAAGCAAGTTTGAAAATACAACCCTGGAAAATTGGGGTCAATTTCGTAAGCATTACCAGCTAAAAAGATTTGATGTTTTTGAGCAATTTTACCAAGTGCTTCATACTCAGCACCCGCCATTTCTAAACAAGCTTTGTCAGCCCATACTGCTAAAGGTTCTCCCATCGGGAAACCAGTGAGAAAATATTCTGGCAATACAATTAAACGACAGTCCGAGCCAATAAAAGCAATACTAGCAGCAATTTGTTGTGCTAAGCGATTGATAGAGTTTAGCATCAACGCACGAGCTTCTTGGCGATCGCGTGTTTGATTGACTGCATAGCATGTAACTTGCAATGCCAAAGCACGAAATGAGTTGAAATTATCACTATTATCTGCCATGCTCCCCTCTGTATCCAAATTTTCATACTGTCAATTTTTAAACAATCGTAGGGGCGTACAGCTGTACGCCCCTACATTTCTGGGCAATTTAATGGTTAGAATACCATCACAAATTAAATGAAATGAAATATAACCCTGCAAGACACCATCGGCACTCAATTCGACTGAAGGGATATGATTATTCTCAAGCTGGAGCCTATTTTGTCACTATTTGCACCCATCAAAGACAATGCTTGTTTGGGGCGATCGCAGATGGCACGATGGAGTTAAATGAATTTGGCAAGATTGTAGCCGATGAATGGATGCGAACATTAGATATTCGACCTGATTTTGAATTGGATGAATGGATTATAATGCCCAATCACCTGCACGGTATTGTGACCATCAAACAATCTGTACAACCAACCGTAGGGGCGTACAGCTGTACGCCCCTACCAACGCCCATGTTGTATCGTAGACCGCGATCGCTATCATCCTTCATTGCTGGATTCAAATCGGCTACGACTAAACGCATCAACCTTGATCGTAATGCTCCTGGAACATTAATTTGGCAGCGTAATTATTACGATCATATTATTCGTAATGAATCATCACTGCAAAAGATTCGTCATTATGTCCAGACGAATCCAATAGTCTGGATGAAGGATCAATTGCATCCAAATAATCCTTCCAAATGGTGATGTTGATTGTGTGTAGGGGCGTACAGCTGTACGCCCCTACAGCTGTACGCCCCTACTAATCCATATGTTGCAAAGATGAATAAAATTGGTACAAATAAATATGCCTTTGGGTGTATAAATACTATCCTTTCAGTGCATAAATACGCCTCTTTAGATGCTAGCTAATAATCCTGTAAAAAACCATAATACTTCTGGTGTGTTTGTAAATAATACAATGGGAGGATAGTGCGTGAAAATTGGCGCTCACTACTTAGGTAACGGGGAATGTGAGTTTACAGTTTGGTCTCCGACATTAAACAGCGTCGCGGTGCAAATTTTGTCGCCACAACAGCAGGTAATACCGCTTAAACCTGTCGAAGAAGGATATTGGCAGACAAAACTAAACGATGTGTATCCGGGTACGCTTTACCGATACATCTTAAATGATGAAAACGCCTTTGCCGATCCGGCGTCGCAGTATCAGCCCCAAGGAGTTCACGGGCCGTCTCAAGTTGTTGAACATCAGTTTGAGTGGACAGATGCAGGTTGGGCTGGCGTTCCTTTGGAGTCGATGATTTTCTATGAACTCCACGTTGGCACATTCACCCCCGAAGGAACTTTCACCGCCATTATTGACCGCCTCCCAGATTTGCAGGAACTGGGAATTAACGCTATTGAAATTATGCCCATTGCTCAGTTTCCAGGAGACACTCATATTGAGGCTTCTCTGGCATTCCGCAATTGGGGCTATGATGGCGTTTATCCCTTTGCTGTGCAAAGTTCCTACGGTAATCCAGCCGCTTTGAAACAATTGGTAAATGCTTGCCACCAACATGGTATTGCTGTGGTGCTGGATGTAGTGTATAATCACTTCGGCCCAGAAGGTAATTATATGGGTCAGTATGCGCCCTACTTTACCAAAACCTATAAAACACCGTGGGGCAATGCAATGAATTTCGATGGCGCCTACAATCAAGGTGTGCGAAATTATTTCATTGAAAATGCGCTTTATTGGTTACGAGAGTTTCATATTGATGCATTGCGACTTGATGCTATTCAAGCAATTTATGATTTGGGTGCCAAACATTTTTTATGGGAATTGGCAGAAGCAGTACATCACTTCAAATCACAAGGGCAAACATGGAAACGTCACTTAATAGCAGAAAGTGACTTAAATAATCCGCAAATAATTCGTCCGCCAGAACTGGGTGGATATGGACTTGATGCCCAATGGAATGATGATTTTCACCATGCATTGCACGCACTTGTAACAGGCGATCGCCAAGGATATTATCAAGATTTCGGGCAATGTAGTCAATTAGCAAAAGCTTATACAGATACCTTCATTTACGATTGGCAGTACGCGCCCCATCGCCACCGCTATCATGGTATATCATGCCGCGATCGCTCACCATCACAATTTGTAGTCTGCATTCAAAATCACGATCAAATCGGCAATCAAATGAAAGGCGATCGCCTTTGGGATCGTATTTCATTTGAAGGACTGAAATTAGCCGCCGCTGCTGTACTGCTATCACCGAACTTACCCCTATTATTCATGGGAGAAGAATACGGCGAAACCGCACCCTTTATTTACTTTGTTAGTCACTCCGACCCAGATTTAATTCAAGCAGTGCGAGCCGGACGCAAGCAAGAATTTGAAGCATTTCATTACGCAGAAAATCCACCAGATCCAGAATCAGCAGAAACTTTTTTAGCTTCTAAACTCAATTGGCAATTACGCAACGAAGGACAGCACAAAGTCTTACTAAATTGGTATCGCCAATTAATTAATTTACGCAAAACCCATCCAGTACTGCTTAAACAAGACCGCGACTTCATCGAAGCCACAAGCGATGAAGACAAACAGTTAGTCGTCGTGCGTCGTTGGTGCGAAACCAGTCAACTAATATTTGCGATGAATTTTAATTCATCTCCCATCACAACAACCCTACCAATTCAAAGTCATGGAAACAAACTATTAGACTCAGCAGATACATCATGGGCTGGCCCTGGTTCTCAAGCACCCCAAAATCTATCAGTCGGACAAGAACTGCAACTGCAACCCAACAGTTTAGTTTTGTATGAATTAGAGAGTTATAGCAATAGCCAAGGTGGTTAGGACATCAACAGATGATAAAACCTAGACACAAAAAGGCTTTTCACCCAGTCCCCAGTCCCCAGTCCCCAGTCCCCAGCTATAGTTGTCAGTTGTCAGGAAGATATTCCTCTTGTCCTCTCTATTTTGCGCCTCTGCGTGAGTAAATCCAATTATTCAACAACGCCCTGATCTCTCTTTCACCAAAAACAAATCCATGCGAATTCCAACCACAACTTATCGAATTCAATTCACACCTGAATTTGGCTTTGAAAATGCAAAAGCGATCGCGGCTTATTTGGCAGATTTAGGGATTTCTGATTTGTATGCTTCTCCTATTTTTAAAGCTCGTTCTAGTAGTACTCATGGCTATGATGTAGTTGATGCTGCTCAACTCAATCCAGAATTAGGAACTACCGAGGAGTTTGAAGCATTAATCAGTGAACTCCAATCCCTTGGTATGGGCTGGTTGCAAGATATTGTACCCAATCACATGGCTTATAGTAGCGAAAATCACTACTTAATGGATGTGTTGGAACATGGCCCAGATTCGGGTTATACTGACTACTTTGATTTAGGTTGGAATGCCCCGTTTGCCGATCGCCAAGAAAGAATTCTCGCACCGTTGTTGGGCGATTTCTACGGTGTATCCCTGGAAAAGGGAGACATTCAACTGCAATATACACAAACTGGGTTAACTGTCAACTATTACAGTTTAAAATTGCCGTTGCGGCTAGAGTCCTACACCAAATTTCTCAGCTACAATCTGGGCAAAATTACGCGCAAGCTAGGACGCAATCATCCTGATTTTATTAAGTTATTGGGGATTCTTTACATTCTCAAAAATGTGCCTTTGGAGGTTGTTGACAAACAGCGACAAGACCAAATCGCATTTATTAAAGGTTTAATTTGGGAACTTTATACCACAAACGATGATATCCACGAATTTATTGAGGATAATCTGAAAATCTTTAATGGAGATGTGGGAAATTCAGACAGTTTTAATTTGTTAGATGAATTATTAAAAGACCAATTTTACCGTCTCGCCTTTTGGAAGGTTGGGGCGGAAGAAATGAACTATCGCCGTTTCTTTACTGTCAACGAACTCATTTCTGTAAAGGTTGAGGATTCGCGGGTATTTAATAATACCCATTCTTTGATTAAAAAGTTAGTTGCAGAAGGTAAATTTACAGGTTTACGCATTGACCATATCGACGGTCTTTATAATCCCCTGGAATATTTGCAACGGCTGCGGGAAAAGATGGGAGATGTTTACATCACCGTTGAAAAAATCTTGGAACTTACCGAAGAATTGCCGGAAAACTGGGATATTCAAGGCACATCTGGGTATGATTTTTTAAATTATGTCAATGGTGTATTTTGTCAATCTGATACTCAATTGTGGTTTGATAATATTTATCATGGATTTATCAATTTACGAGTAAGCTATGCATCCTTAGTAAAGGAGAAAAAACACTTAATTCTGGAGAAAAATTTAGCAGGTGACATTGATAATCTAGCCATTTTGTTGAAGAATATTTCTAACAAATATCGCTATGCCAATGACTTTACTTTGAATGGATTGAAACGAGCGATCGCGGAAGTTTTAACAGTATTTCCTGTTTATCGCACCTACATCACCCCTGATGAAATTTCAGCAAGCGATCGCGCCACTATTATTGAAGTCATTCGCCAAGCTAGAGAACAAGTACCTTTGTTGCAAAATGAATTGACTTTTATTGAAAAGTTGATGCTGTTGGAGTTTGATGACTCTCTGACACAGACAGAACGTGAACAATGGATCTACTTTGTTTTAAGAATGCAGCAATACAGCGGCCCATTAATGGCCAAAGGTGTAGAAGACACGACGCTATATGTTTACAACCGCTTGCTGTCGCTGAATGAAGTGGGGGGTAATCCTAGTCATTTTGGCATTTCCACAGCCCAATTCCATACTTTTAACCAGAAGCACCAAGCAAACTGGCCCCACACCATGAACGCCACAGCCACCCACGATACCAAGCGCGGCGAAGATGTGCGTGCAAGGTTGAATGTGTTGTCAGAAATACCACAGCAGTGGGAGGAACAAGTCAATATTTGGAGTTATCTTAATCAAGATCGTCGCAGCGATCGCCACGGTTTTGCGATACCAGACCGCAACGATGAGTATTTTCTCTATCAAACGCTGGTGGGGGCGTTTCCCTTTGAGGAACACGAACAATCATCTTTTGTAGAAAGAGTTAAGGACTACATGATTAAAGCGATTCGGGAAGCGAAAGTACATACAGCCTGGTTGCGTCCTGATAGCGAATACGAACAAGCATGTGTCTCCTTTATTGAAAAAGTGCTAGATTCATCTATATCGGGTCAATTTCTAGAAGCCTTTGGCCCCTTTCAACAGCGAATTGCCTACTATGGTATATTCAATTCCCTTTCTCAAACTTTACTCAAGGCTACCGCACCAGGCGTACCAGACTTTTACCAAGGAACGGAACTTTGGGATTTGAGTTTAGTCGATCCAGATAACCGTCGTCCTGTGGATTTTGAACTGCGACGTGGTTACTTGAGTAACATCCGAGAACAAATCAAAACAGACATTCTCGCACTGATTCAGGAATTACTCACTCATAAAACTGATGGCAGAATCAAACTGTTTTTAACAGCACAACTACTCAAAGCTAGAAACAACTATCTTGCATTATTCACTGAAGGTGACTATTTGCCCTTAGAAATTCAGGGAAGCCACGCCAATCATATTATCGCCTTTGCCCGGCGACAAGGAAATCAAACAGCGATCGCCATCGCGCCTCGCTTTTTCACAAGTCTGATTCAGCCAGGAGAAAACCCCTTGGGCAATGATGTATGGCAAGATACACACCTGCAATTACCCCCCAACACTTCCTCAGCTTGGAAAAATGTTCTCACCGAACAAACCTTACAAGTTACAGGAACTTTACCCATCGGCCAAGTCCTCGCCCATTTCCCCGTCGCCCTATTAATTAGTTAGGAGTTAGGAGTTAGGAGTTAGGAGTTAGGAGTTAGGAGTGAGGAGTTAGGAGTTAGGAGTTAGGAGTTAAGAGTTAGGAAATATTTCCCTTATCCCCCTTATCTCCCCATCTCCCTCATCTCCCCCATCCCCCTCATCTCCCCCATCCCCCTCATCTCCCCCATCCCCCTCATCCCCCTCATCCCCCTCATCTCCCTCATCTCCCCCATCCCCCATCTCCCCATCTCCCCCACTCCCCACTCCCTAAATAAAGATGAAATTATGACCAATAAATCTACACAAACTTCATCAACACTAGCCGCTGACCAGATTTACGCTGTACGGAGATATATCAAAAAAACTTGGAAAACTTTAACGCGATCGCACGAACATTTGTTGCAATCTGCCAAGGATACCAAGTTAGAGCATAAACCAGAAACTCCCTGGATTGTATACATTTCGCCCTCAGAAGATTGTCCCAATGTTCAGTCTGTGTTGGAGCGATCGCTGTCGAAAAAGGATATGCAACAACTGGAAATTCGCACTCTCCCCACAGAAGTTGAGGCGATTCGACAACATGGGTTGCTATACTTACCAGGGCCTTATGTTGTCCCTGGTGGACGTTTTAATGAAATGTATGGTTGGGACAGCTACTTTATATTACTGGGGCTGTTGCAGGATGGGGAATTAGAGTTAGCCCAAAGCCAAGTTGATCAGTTATTGTACCAAGTGCAGCATTATGGTACAATTCTCAACGCTAACCGGACTTATATGTTGTCGCGATCGCAGCCTCCTGTCCTCAGTTTGATGGTGTTGGCGCTATTCCAACATACTCAAGATGAAACATGGCTAAAGTCAGCTTTACCACTACTAGAGCGATTTTATTATTACTGGGTAGTGCCGCCGCATTTGAATCCCGCTACAGGCTTGTCTCGATTTTATGCTTTTGGGGAAGGCCCTGCGCCGGAAGTGTTATTTTCCGAACGCGATGAGGAAGGAAAAAGCCACTATGATCGCGTCAAAGAATACTACCAAAGGTTTGAAATTGAAGATTATGATGTCAGTCTTTTCTACGATCGCGAAAATGACAAACTAACCAACCTTTTTTATAAAGGCGATCGCACCATGCGCGAGTCTGGCTTTGACATCACCAATCGCTTTGGGCCTTTCAGTATTGATATCTTACATTACGCTCCCGTGTGCCTCAACAGTTTGCTTTATCAAATGGAACTAGACTTGGCACAAATTTATGATATTTTAGGGCATGAAGAAATAGTGCGGCAATGGCGCGAACGAGCAGAGATTCGCCATGAGCGTATAGATCGCTGCCTCTGGGATGAAGACAAAGGACTTTACCTAGATTATCATTTCCAGAGTGGCAAACGTCGCCGCTATGAATTTGCTACTACGTTTTATCCATTGTGGCTAGGACTCGCAACAGAAGCACAAGCGCGACGCGTCGTCGAAAATCTTTCTTTATTTGAAGCCCCAGGTGGTATCTTTACCAGTACTCGCGTCACTGGTAATCAGTGGGATGCGCCCTTTGGTTGGGCACCGCTGACCTATATCGCTGTCGAAGGACTGCACCGTTATGGATATCATACAGAAGGCGATCGTATTGCCCAAAAGTTCTTACTCATGGTAGTTGAAGAATTCGAGCGTTATGGCAGTTTAGTAGAGAAATATGATGTGCAACACTGTTCTATCAATGTTTCCAACGAAATCTGCTTTGGATACAGTTCCAACGAAATCGGCTTTGGCTGGACAAATGGTGTCGTTCTAGAATTCTTAGCAGCACAACAAAAGTCTGTGGGATAATGTGCGATCGCACTCAGTTAAGTTTGCGAGTCGTAAATCAACTTTTGCGACTCGTAAATCAGCTTTTGTGACTCGTAAACCAATTTTTGTGACTCGTAAATCAGCTTTTGTGACTCGTAAACCAATTTTTGCGACTCGTAAATCAATTTTTGCGACTCGTAAACCAATTTTTGCAACTCGTAAATCAGTTTTTGCGACTCGTAAACCAATTTTTGCGACTCGTAAACCAATTTTTGCGACTCGTAAATCTATATTTGGATCAGTTACGATAAGTCCCTCAGCTTTAGCCAGTAGCGACTGTCTTGATTGTCAAGTGCGATCGCTGCCGTGAATGCCCAGTTGTACAAATCCTTACATAGCAAGCTTTTTGCCTTTTTCGCTACCGTCTAACTCACGTTAAATTATAGCAAAGTGCTGAGTGCTGAGGAGCCAGTGCGAAGAGCGCGCTGTGCCGACAGCCAAAGCACAAGCGCGTTGCTGAGTATAAACCTAGTTATTTCACGGCTTTGAGCAATCAGCACTGTCCTAACCTATGTGACTACGGCTATAATTTATAGCAATAGCCAAGGTGGTTAGGACATCAACAGATGATAAAACCTAGGCACAAAGAGGCTTTTCACCCAGTCCCCAGTCCCCAGCTATAGATTTTCTGTGCTTACTTAAAAATCACGAAATTCCTTGCCGTGCCATACCCGTAAGACAAATATAGTATCTTCCTCACGGAGGTAACGAACCACGTAGTTTCCGGCGAACAGTTCACGAACATTTTCTAGCTCCAAGACAGGACGGCCTATGTCTGGATAAAGTACAAGTTTTCCTATGGCCTGCCTAAGCCTAAGTGACACTCGTTCTGCCGCCTGCGGATTGTTTTGGGCGATGAACTCTCTTAGTCGTACTAAGTCCTGCACCGCACTGTTTGAGAACTGAAGCTTCATATCTTCGGTGTAGGAGCTTCGACGGTGGTTCCCCAGGTTTCAAGCCACTTCATAACTTCCTCACCAGAAACAACCCTTTGTGCTTCAATGTCAGCGATCGCTTCTTGTGTCTCTTGGAGCATTCTAAGCTTTTGCTCCTCCCGTGCAATGTACTGCCGTAGAGCGTCGTTGATTATCCAGCCTTTCGTCCGTTGCAGTTTCGCTGCGGTCATTTCGAGCTTTGCTTCCAGGTCATCATCGAGCCTGAAACTTGTGGTACTCATACCTTCGCCTCAGATATTGCGTTATACTGCATTGCATTATAACGGTAAAATAGCCTGATTATTGAAAAAGCGCCCAATGAGTTGATAGATGAAGTTCTAGCGAGATTAGAGCCGCTCTTCACCTGACAAGCGATCGGTCACAATTCGCCAGTGCGATCGCACTCAGTCAAGTTTACGAGTTGTAAATCAGCTTTTGCGACTCGTAAATCTATAGCTGGGGACACTTCGGGTGAGCTACTTCGACTGCGCTCAGCACAAGTCAGTGCATCGCTGGGGACACAACGACCACGCAGTAGTTGAGCGCAGTCGAAACTCAGTGCATCGCCCCTTGAAAAGCCTTTGTCTTGAAAAGTTCACATCGGCGTCAGCCGCCGATCTGAACTTTTCGCTTTGTGTCTAGGTTTTATCATCTGTTGATGTCCTAACCACCAAGGCTTGTGCTATACTACACACAATTTGGTTATTTCAGCCATTTTTAGCACAAGCGCGATGTCTACGACGGGCTACGCCTACGCAAAGTCAGCGAATAAATCAGGGGTATACAAAGCGCTTGAAACGACCAAGTACCGTAATACACATTATGGTTAATTTGTACAGTGCGTAAGTCCTATTAAATATGCCTCCTCAAACTTGGCTGAACTTTTGAGAGTAAAGTTCATCAGACACTTCTTTAAGTTCTGGTTCAACTACTGTCAAATGTTGCTCTAAAATTGCCAAATTACGAATATTGGACTTATAGAAAGCATCAAACAAATCACCCACAAAAGGCACAGTGCCAACGACTGTTTCTAAACCAACGTTGAAAATCATTTTGGCTAAATCTTGGCGTGGGATGCCGAAGCGGGTAGCTAAAAATATAATGTAAGCTGAAAACGCTGTACTTATTAAATCACCTGCACCGGGAACTAAACCGATGATTGGGTCTATTCCAATGTGAAAACCTGTGAAAGGGATGCGTATTGATGTATCCATCAAACGGCTGAGTTTACGGATGCGATTGAGAGTAGTAAGGCGTTTGGCAGCGTCCATAATTTACGATATTTACACTACTATTAAATTGCAATATTTTTAGTTATTTGTCTTGTACCCTTAGAAATAACCTACTACTCCCATCCCTGAAATTCATCGCTAGTGTTGCGAAATAAAGAATTTAGCTGAGTGCGGCGAGTTTCAAAGTTGGCGGCGACGGAAATTAATATAATCCCTACTAATAAACCCACAACCCATTTTAAAAACGGGTAACGCAAGCTGAAAATCACTAATTGATAGATACTAGTAATGAAAAAAGTAGCTGTGCCAATGTAAAGAAAAGCCCGAATTCTCAAAGCTAAACCTGCAAAAATGGCGATGAGGCTGAAAAATCCCGATATTAGCGGCTCGTTTTGATGAAATAAAATCGCCCATCCACAAATTACACCGCTGCCAAGCATTCGTAAACTGTGGCGGGCTGCTTTATATTCTGGTAATTTCAGTTGAGGATCTACTTGAGCAATATAAAGCAGTGATAACCCGATTATTGTCACATACCACAATGAGTCAGTGAGGTGGAAGTAAAAAAGCCACCGACACAACGCCCAATCAACTAATGCCACACTGATATAGCTAAAACGAATGTTTTCTCCAACCTTTGCTAGGAAGATATAAAATCCTGCTGTTAATAGCAAGGTGATGGGATAAACTTGCAGCCTAGTTTCCCATAAAATGATTAATGGTATGATGTATGACGCTATTTGCCAGGGTCTTTTTGACCATCCCCAATTCTCCCAAGGTAGGATATACAAAAAATAGGCAACTACGCAAGCGATCGCACCATTCCAAGGAACTAAGGGCCCAGTTATAAACTTTCCAACTGCTGTCTCGCGCCAATAAATCCTCATTCCGGCTAGTTCTAATAAGCCTAGGTAAACCCACATTTCTGCTATTGTAATCCTGCCAAAAATGCGCGTGGAAGTTGCCACAGGCCCATGTCTTCCTTGAAAGATGGCATACATAATTAATAATCCCCCCGTACCCAATCCCACAAAGCGATTAGTTTGAATCCCAAGCGGAATAGCAGCCATTAATAAAAAGCTACTCCAAGCCCAATGGAAATGAGCGATGTTTTTTACTTCCCAACGACTAATGCGTAAGTACTGGCTTAACCAAAAAGATAATCTGTCATAAACTAACATGATGCTCGTACCAAGGGCAGACATGGCAATTAAGCCATCACCGAATGCGCCTCCTGTGGCTTGTAGCATTTGATAAAACAATAGTTCATAGGCAGAAAT
The DNA here is from genome assembly GCA_017164015.1 of Nostoc sp. UHCC 0702. Taxonomy (GTDB): domain Bacteria; phylum Cyanobacteriota; class Cyanobacteriia; order Cyanobacteriales; family Nostocaceae; genus Amazonocrinis. Next base: position 4,488,846 of record CP071065.1, on the reverse strand, counting down.
TGATACACCAATGATTCCTAAATAAAGCAAAGGTTTGAAGGCTTCGCTGCGTCGCCCCACACCGATGAGAATTAAAGCTACACCCAAGGAACCTAAACCTGTCCAATCAGTAAAGGTGTCAAAACGCAGCACGACACTAAATGCACCATACAATAACGGTAAAATATGGAAGCTACTAGGAAGCCTTTGCAATTGGAATCGTCGTTGCCACCACTCTCCCACAAGCTGAGTGATTAAACCTAAAGCGATATTTGCCATCGCAATTTTCACAATTGAACGTTCGCCAAAGCCTAGCACCTCAGCAATTAATAATTCCAAACACCAACCAATACCATAAAATCCCCAATCTGTAGGTTCAAGCCAACTCCGATAAGCGATCGCTGCTAAAGTTATGGCAGTGGCAGTTAAGTAAAATAATCCTGGGGCAATTACTCCTTGGTAAACGAAGGACGAGTGTAGCGTCATGCCTAATAACTCAATGCTACATAATGCCATCGCCCATTGATCAAATGCTGTTGCATATATCACTGCTAATTCGTTACCACGTCGCTGCAATGCTGTCCGCCCCAACCATAAACTGAAAATCGCGATCGCGCCTACAACAAACCAGCCTGCTAGTGTGAGGCGTGGTAAACCAGGCACACCTAACCACAGCAATGCACCGATAAAACCCAGGCTGTATCCTACCGTAATTCCCGCATTGTATTTGTTTTTTAAATAATAAGTATTGGCGAACATTACAACCGCAGCCACAGCTAAACCAATTAATCTGCTTCCCGGTAGCGGTAAAGTTAGTAACTGAGCCATAGCCACAGCCAGGATGCTCAACAAAGTACTTGTAGGGCGGCGCTGTGCAGATGTGCGACTGACTAAACCTGTGAAAGTTATAGGCGTAATTAGCCAAATAACACCCCAATCAGCTGGCTTTTGAGCAATGCCATACCACAATGATTGGGCATTGACGCACAAAACAACGTAACTAACAATGGCAAGTCCTATACCGATGTACCAGGCGCTACTTTGCCATACTCCATTGCCGAGACTAAATATCCATTCCGCCACCATCAAAGCTAACAAAATACTTGCCCAAACTTGCAAAGCCAGAGTTGGCAAAAGCCAGTTAATCGTAGAGCAAAACGTTAACACTCCCATGACGTGTGTTAGATATACCAAAAGAGGAGGGGGGGATGGGGTGCGGCGTTTGGTGATGGCTGTGAGAGTGATTGTGGATAATAAGAGATTTAGCGATCGCAAGGTAGGATTTAGAAGTGCGATCGTTGTTAAAAAACTGGCAAACAAAATGCTTAACATATCGCCAAAGCTTCCCAAGTCTCGCTGACGACGGTGATATAAGCTATCTGTGAACGCCACCATCAAAATTAAGTAGGGAAATAAAGCTATACTCAACAACGCCCAAGGTTGGTTTTCAGCATGAGTCAGTTGTGTAGCAATTGCGATCGCTAATTTTTGTACTTCAGCAGGTACTAACCGCCAAAAGAGCCAAACAGTTTGTAAACCTATGGCGAAAACAGCCGCCAAATCGACTTGTAAATTATATCTCTGCAAGCGGTTGCCCACAAACCACAAACTCAACCCACTCACAGCCATTGCTTGCTCTGGATGCTTTACCAGCGCCACCAACCAACCCAGTAACAGCAAAATACCGCCAAGTAGTTGCCATAAAGAGGATGAGGGGATGGAGGGATGGGGGGCATTGGGGCCCCCTCTGGGGTTGGGGGGCAATGAGGGGGATGAGGGGAAAGAATTGCTCCCCTGCTCCCCTGCTCCCCTGCTCCCCTGCTCCCCTGCTCCCCTGCTCCCCTGCTCCCCTGCTCCCCTTCCCTGCGCTAACCAAGTTACTAACCAGCCGCAAATACCGATAGCTAACCCCAACTGGGTGACATCTACCTTAGCAACAAAAATCGCCCGTACTAGCAATACTAGAAGGGCATAAATAATTACAGCAGCGTAGAAACTCATACTCGATTTAGTACGCTGCTCACTGTTTAATTCGTTATTAACAAAATCTCTTTGATGATAGCGAGGCTGATATATGGTAATGATGGTTGTGCCTATCATAGCCACATAAACGGCAATCAAGGGAATTCCTGGTAATTTCCAACCCCAGTGCAGATAACTCAGCCCCAGAATATTTACCAAAGGTAATTTTCCACGTGGGAAATTGGTAAAAACTGTGCGATTGTTGCACAGTAATACCGTAATAAATGTCAGTGTGGGAAATGCGATCGCTACTGTCAACCAGTCCAGAGGATTTTGCCACAACTGAAAGCTATCCATTGCCCAAAAGTTTACTGGCACTAACAATAGGGCAACAATTAATAATGTCTGAGCTGTCAATCTCAGGTTATTTTGTCTACCCGCCCAGAAACTTAATCCCCAAAAACTCAAGGTATAAGCAAATAAAACCCCATACTGTCCAGAAGCGGGAAACTTTTCCCACTGGCTAGCAGCTAGCACCCCAGAGGACACTACTACCAAAAATACTCCTAAAAATAGCAGCCAGCGGACACTCAATTCTGCTCCTAATGACTGCAACATTGAAGCGATAAAGTTGGGTTTCGCTGGCTTTTGTGCTGGTTGTCTGCGGCTGTCACCTTGTAAAGCTGCTACAGGTAACGGCTTAACAAGGTCAGAAGTAGAGACGACTTGACGGGTCGTCTCTACTTGAGGTTGCAACGTCACCGCACAGACAAGGTACTCGCGGCATAGTTGCCTAACTTGGGCATCGGATATCAAACCCAAACGCAACCATATATCTAATCCTTCCAGTAGCCGAGGATCGGAGGCTGGTAGCTTGAGTTCAATTTTTAAAGGGCGGTCAAGTGGCGATGACATAAGCCGCAAGGGTATCAGTATATACTTAAATATTCATTTGCTTCAAGTATAGTTATGCGCTAACTGTGCCACTTGTTTGGCTGACTGATACTATTTGTTAACGTAAGTTCTCAATACTTAACTGATTAATCGATTTTTTCGAGCTTATACAAATTTTATCAGAAGTTGCCTTTGATTCACCTAGGGGCAATTCATGAATTGTCCCAGAGAGCGTGTACTTTTGTGTAATATCATTTCCAAAAATATTTGCAACACATACTGTAGGGGCGTACAGCTAGCTGTACGCCCCTACAGTATCAGGTATTTCGTGAAATGGTATAAGTTCTAACAAAATTTAATCGTCATGAATTTTAATGGTTTCACCGTTGGCACGAGTAATACTAAAAGCTTCAAAATCATCATCATCATATTTGCCAAATACGGTGACTCGTTCTCCGACGGAGAGGTTAATAGATTGTCCCCAACGAGGTTCTGCCTCAACAATAATTTGTCCTTGACCGTCGTTAAGAATGAACTTGTCACCTAAAAGTTGAGTAACTTCACCAGAGATAGTACTAAGACGAACGTTTGCTAAGTTCAAAATTTGAGCTTGTGGGTTTTGGGCTTCCACTTGCAAGGGAATTGATAACGCAGCCAAAGCAGTTAGGACGATGGCAGGTGTAAAGTTGATATTCATTTGCTCAAGCCTCCAATCTGATGTGTGATTTATCTCTGTTTTCAGATTGCCGCATAAAAGTAACAAGAAAGTAACAACACAGCCTTCAGTCAGAAATTTCTGGCAAAATCAATGAAAATCCCCCTCACTAGAAACATCGGGAGTAAGGGTGCAGGGGTGCAGGGGAATGGGGAGAAGGGGTGCAGGGCAAGGGGTGCTTTAGATTTGTATCAGTAATTGAGTGAAATGGTATCAGGAGTATTTTTATCTCCCTCATCTCCCTCATCCCCTCATCCCCCTCATCCCCCCATCCCCCCTGCTCCCCATCTCCCCATCACCCCATTCCCCTGCTCATAATCAACCGGACAAAGGTAGCTGAATTTGAAACGTCGAGCCTTCACCTAAACGACTTGTAACGAGAATTTCTCCCCCATGTGCAGTTACAATTTGCTGTGCGATCGCTAGTCCTAATCCGAAGCCTCCAGAAGATCGCGATCGCACGCTGTCTACTCGATAAAATCGCTCGAAGATATAAGGTAAATCTGCCTCTGGAATCCCAATTCCACTATCTTTGACTTCAATTACTACCCAACGAGATACAAGCAAAACTCGTAAGCTAATCCTACCTCCCGATGGCGTATAACGGCAGGCATTACTAACAAGATTTGTTACTGCTTGCCTCAACAAATCTGGATTCATTCTCAACATCACCAATTGTTCTGGAAATTCGCTAGTGAATTCCAAGCTTTTTGTTTTTGCTTGCTGGCTGTATTCTTCTGCTAATGGCTGAAGCCAACTAACTAAATTTACAAGGTTGAATGCTTGTTGTTTTAACTTTCCTTGATGTCTAGCTAAGAATAACAAATCACTTACCAACATTCCCATTGATTCTGCAATTCTGTCGATGTTTTCTAAAGAACTTTGCTGTTGTTCAGGATCAATTGGTGGCAGTAAAGCAAATTGAGCATTATTACGAATTGCTGTCAAGGGTGTGCGGAGTTCGTGAGAAGCATCAGCAGTAAAGCGCTGTAACTGCTCGTAAGATTGACGAATAGGTTGCATTGCCATGCCGCCAAGCAACCAACCAGTCAAACCAATTACGCCCAAAGCAATAGGTATACCCACTATCAAAAACAACCTCAGCATCCATAAATTTTCCTCAACAGGCGCTAAAGATGCAGCTATTTCCAGATAACCAATTAATTGCTGATTCTGGAAAACCGGAAGCGTTAATTGCCGTAGGCGTTTATTTGGGGGAATATTGGCAGAAGAGCGATCGCTCAATTCAATGGTTTGAAACCCCTGTTTATTCACTAACAATTCTGATGGAATCACACCAACAAATTCTAGTAGTTGCTTTTTGGGAGTGTACCACCTAGCGTAAACAATGCCAGTCTCAAAGGGCAAAGCTTCACCACCCAAAATCGGGACATCTTCAAGACTAATGCGTTGCTGTTCTTTGTACAGTCCATCTTCAACACCAGCCGCCATCAGCCGACTTGTGTTGTAAAGTTGTTCATCAAACACCCGCAATTGGTCTTTAGCTTCTAATAAATAAATTATTGCTGCAAAGATAATTAAAATACTTCCCATCGACAACGTAAACCAGCGAGCTAGATTACGACGACTACGGTTGAACATGGTGGGAACTAGCGATCGCATGCTTCGGGAATACTCAATTGATATCCAATACCATAAACTGTCTGTAGCCAACCTTCTGCCCCTAACATCTGTAGGCGCTGGCGCAGTCGATGCACTGACATGGTTATGGCTTTACTATCTGGGTTTGTATTCCATTCCCAAAGTGCTTGTTCGATTTGGTCATGAGTTAGCACCTGTCGGGGATGTCGCAGAAAATATTCCAACAGTTGAAACTCTCTACCCGACAACTGGACTTTAATTTCCTGACGCTGTACCGTTAGAGTTGTCAGATCAAGTTGTAAATCGCCTAGCTCTAATGTATCACCCTGCCAATGTGGCGCTCTCCGTCCCAATGCTCGCACTCTTGCTAATAGTTCAATCAAACTAAAAGGTTTAACCAGATAGTCATCTGCACCAACATCTAAAGCAGACACTTTATCTAAAATCGTATCTTTAGCTGTCAGCATCAGCACTGGAGAGGTTTTTCTGGCTTGGCGATATTGTTGACACAGACTAATACCGCTGACCTTGGGCAACATCCAATCTAAAATCAATAAATCGTAGTTTCTGTGTGTGATTAACCACTCAGCTATTTCACCATCTTCAGCACAATCCACAACATGCCCGACTTTAGAAAGCGCACCCTGTAGTGGTTGTAATTGATTAACATCGTCCTCGACAAGTAAAATTTTCATCTGGGTATTTGGTATTTGGTACTGGGGACTGGGGACTGGGGACTGGGGAAGAGATATATTAATAGATTCTTCCAATTTTCCAATTTTTCAATTCCCAATTCCTAATTCTCAATCCCCAATTCCCAATTCCCAATTCCCAATTCCCAATTCCCAATTCCCAATCTATGTCTCGACCCCGTTGGTTACAATTTCTCATTAATTTAGGTCTAGAGTTCTGGCTACTATTACCTTTAATAGTGCTATTTTTCTGGATGAGTACGACTTGGCTCACATATCAAGTATTGAGTTATACTCATGGCACAGATGCACAAATACACGCTGACTCCAAACACCAAATTCAATTCTCTGCCTCGGTTGCTGTCATGGCTATTGAAGCTGTAATTGCGCGGACAGAAAAATTTACTGAAGTCAAGGTTTATACTGCTGATTCATTTTTAAAGCAGATGGAATTTGAATTTCCAGTGATAGAATTTGCTCAAGTTGATGCAGCGATCGCTCAAGCCTTGGGATTACCCCTACCCGCAGTCAAGCAGTTAATACGTTATCGCATTGAGAATTAATTAGGACTGACGTAAAACTACACGCTCTATGGGGCAATTCATGAATCGCCACGTTATGATGGGTCTGGTTCTCAAACTATTAACGTAATTGAAAGTTGGCAAGCTGATACAGTACACGTGTAACTTGCTCTTGACTCAATCTGTAGGCGCTTTTGTGATTGTAATAGTAAATACCAAACATTTAACAGCACACAGCAGGCAGCGACGAGGATAAACCCAAATGACCGAAGATAATGGATCTATTCGCACCCTATCGGTTGATATTGGTGGTAGTGGTGTCAAAGCTATGGTATTAGATATTACAGGTAATCCTTTAACACAAAGGGCCCGTGTAGACACACCGCAACCTGCTAAACCGGAAGTTGTCATCAATGCAATTGCAGTGTTAGCAGCTGCACAAGGTGAATTTCATCGCGTTTCCGTAGGTTTTCCGGGAGTAGTGCGCTGTGGAGTCACAGAAACAGCAGTCAACTTAGATCGAGATTGGATTGGCTTTAACTTAGAAACAGAATTATCCAAGCGCCTAAACAAGCCTGTACGAGTGATAAATGATGCAGATATGCAAGGATTTGGGGCGATCGCAGGCAAAGGTGTAGAATTAGTGATTACTTTAGGTACAGGGTTTGGTTCGGCTTTGTTTGTGGATGGTAAACTAGTGCCGAATATGGAAATGGGACATCATCCATTTCGTAAAGGTGAGACTTACGAAGAACAACTAGGACGTGCAGAGTTAGAAAAAATTGGCGATAAAAGATGGAACAGACGCTTAGAAAAAGCGATCGCATCTTTGCAAAGACTGTTTAATTATGATTACCTTTACATTGGTGGTGGTGAAGCCGTCAAAGTAAATATCCAGCTACCCTTAAATGTAAAACTCATTCCTAATGTCACCGGTTTATTAGGCGGTATTGCTTTGTGGCGAAACGAGAAAAATTAGGAGTTAGGAGTTAGGAGTTAGGAGTTAGGAGTTAAAAATTATCTTCCTTATCTTCTTTATCTCCCTCATCCCCCCATCTCCTCATCCCCCCCATCCCCCTCATCCCCCTCATCCCCCCAACCCTGCTTCACAAATTTCTCTACCCCATGCATAAGTCTAACGAGGGATGCAGCTACCCTTTATAAAACTTTACATAAAAGAAGAGGGTAGGGATGATTTAATATGCAGTTAAAACCAATTCATCAGCAGGTAGTCGTCATCGTTGGTGCTTCTAGCGGTATCGGAAGGGACACAGCGCTGAAGTTTGCCCGACGCAATGCCAAAGTAGTAGTTGCAGCACGCAGTGAACCAGGATTAAAATCTTTGGTTGAAGAGATTCAAGCCTTGGGTGGTGAGGCGGTGTATGTTGTTGCCGATGTGAGTGACTTTCAGCAGGTCAAGGCGATCGCAGATAAAGCCGTAACAAAATATGGACGATTGGATACTTGGGTTAATGCTGCGGCTTGCGGCGTAATTGCTCCCTTCGAGAAAATCACACCAGAGGAGTTTAAGCGAGTCGTTGATGATATTAGAGGATTTTGTCCTGTGGTCATCCACTCTCGTACCCATCGGGAAACTTGAAGAGCAAAACGAGGGCTACACCATTGAGCCAGTTGAATCGCTAAGTCTGGATGCAGCCAAGTGCCGCCACCATTTTCTGGGGAACCACGCTTAGTGAATATCAACTCTGGAAAAATTTGCCCGTACCTTGTGACTGAAAGCCTTGCCCTGTCTGAATCAGGTATAATTCCAACGTTTGTTTTTATACATTCAATATTTGCTAGTTCCGCAAACAAGCTAAAGGTCTCTTTGTTTTGGAGCCAAAACTTAATTTCCTTTCCGTTTGCAGCACACATTGCGGTGCCATTGATGAATCCATCCTCAACACGCTGGTCAATAACAACGCCGTTAACTTCTCGACTAACTTTATAGATGTCTGTCATAATGGTTGTGGAATTTGAAAGATACAAGGGGCTGACAGCGCAACTCGTCAGCCCTTTATTATTTCCATACCATAAATTACTTAGTTTTCCTAAGAAATATTTAATACAGTACTGGGTAATTTTCCCACTGTAGTTAATGGATGCGATCGCGCGTCGGTTGTCAGTGGTCAGTTGTCAGTTGTCAGTTGCCAAAGGTGCGATCGCGCGTCGGTTGTCAGTGGTCAGTTGTCAGTTGTCAGTTGACTTGAATATTTAGATGAGGGGGATGGGGGAGTGCGATCGCACTAGGCTACAGATGTCTCTTCTGTCCCACGCTTTTTACGTCCTTGTGGAATATCTTCCGGTTTCCTCATTTCAAAAAGATCGCCCACATCCTTATTAAAGTAATTGCATAAAGCCTCAACTGTAGTGCTATCGACGCGATTAAACCGATTGGTAAATAGTCGGTTAATTGTCATGGCATCTAGTCCAGTTTCAAACGCCAGCTGTCGCTGTGACAGTTGGGGGTCTTTTTCAGCCATGAGAATCGCTAGACGGCAGTACATTTTTTTCATCCCTCCATCTTACTAATCGCCTCAAAATAGCACAATTACGGTACTTCTAATGATTTTATATCTATAAGAGCTATATTCTATGCTTTAATAGTTGACATTGTATCTCTACAGGAGATAAATTATATCTATAAGGGCAGTGAGAATTTTTCCCACTCCCTACCATGTACACCAAAGCCGCCGCTCTCCGCTTGTTACCCTTCGCAACCAAGATTGAAGCAATCCGCGAATTCAAAAATTGCATCCAGGTAACTTACAGAGCCAACGGCGGACGGTGTTCTACCTTTTTGAGCAAGACAGCATTCCTGGCTGACCACACGAGCCTAAGGAAGCAAGGTTCAGTCGAGGTGGAAGTAACAGAGGTGCATGGTGGAGAGTATGTGGTGAAGTCTAAGTCCAACTACTACACAGTGCGCCCTGGGCAACTTGACCCGCGCGATCGCTGTGAATGTGGAGATTGTCATTGGAGGGGCGCGAAATGTAAACACCAGATTGCTGTAGAACAGTTCCGAGTTGAACGAGGGGTACGAGCGGCTTAGAGGATGGGGGGACTCCCAGTCCCCAGTCTCTAATCCCCATTCCCTTCAAATACATAGGCTCCAGCAACAAGAACCGCGTCCAGGTAGTTTCGTCGGCAACGGCGAAGCATTACGTAAAGGCCGCCCTGTACGGGAGATACAAGGAGTTAGTGAATAATCATTTTCAATGGCTAAGCCTCAATAGCCGCCCAAGAGGGCGGTTTTTTATTTGGCATCAACTGACGAAATTTTGACGAAATTATGAAAGGTGGTTCAACAGTTCCCCAAAATTCTCTCACTGAATGATGTATCACCAGAGGTTGAATTTTTTCCGACCAAGGTGATGTGCGGTCTATGCGATGTTTCTCTCTCTACCCTGGAGAGATATCGCAATGACTTAATCGGGTTGAAAGTACCGAAATTTGAATGGTACTTCTACAGCACAGGATTTGACCGCACCAGTGCAGAAATTATTTACCAATACACCCAACTAGTAAAGATGCAACGTAAAGAAAGGGCAAAGGACTTAATTAAACAACACATGGAGGATTTTTGGCGTGACCAATCGTAGAACCGGGAGAGCAGGAGAAACATCTGACAGCAGCGACAAGCCAAAGCCAACCCCGCAGGCGGCACAATCGGCTGGTGGACAGATTAACGACACCCTCATGTCGATGTCGGTGGCACTAAAAGACAGCATGAAACAAGTCGTCGTTCCTCAAGCTTTCATGATGCTCATGGAAGACTTCGCAGCCGGCGATTATGGCGACCTGACGCCAGCATTTAGCGAAGCGCTCACCAGGGGGATGTGCGCCCCTTTGGAAGCGAGGTATGCAGCGCTATTGGAGGGCAAGCCAGTGCAAATGCCAGCGCTGCCTCCCTCCTCTGGCGACTTAACTGGTACATCTTCCTCTACCTCATAGGAGTACAAGGAATGCAGCCACACCCAGAGGTTGATCAAACCAACATGATTGGCTGGCAACCGGTGTTTGCTACTAATCGCCCTCCTACAACTTCCACGGCTCAAAATCTCATGCCGATATTAGGCTTGGGTGCAGCTTTGTTGTGTATTGCTGCGGCTGGAGGAGTTTTGTTTAAACAACATCAAGACATGAATGGACAAAAAGCAGTATGGGAAAAACAAGCGATAACTCAGGAGCGAATCAGAATAATGGAGTGCGTCCAAGCACCACCAGCACAGTAATAGCGCCCCACTTGCTGACGGGCGACAATTACACCAATCCTGCCAAGCCGCAGAATCAACGGCTCTCTGTTCCTCCCAATGGGATGACCACCCAGGACAAAGATGTTATTGTCGCCAGATACAAAAATATTGGTAACTCCTGGGATGTGCTAGCAGCAGAACAGGAAACTCTCAAGAAAAAGCACACCGCTCATCAGAAGCTATTCGAGGCGGGACAAGCTCAAATCACTGCGGCAACTGCCCTTACCAAAGCCTCAACGACCTGGAACAAGTTTCAAGGAGCCGTCGCAGAGAATCGCATTTCTCGCAATGAGGCAAGGACTGCGATCGCGTCCATCCCCGTTGAAATCGAACGTCAAAACATCGAACTGGAGAAGAAGCGCGAGAACTTGACCAAAGCCAAGATGGAACTGGAGGAGTTGATGACAGCCAATCAAGTCAAACGCCAAGGGCTTGACCATCAAGAAGTAATACGGCGAATTGACGGCATTGAAGTTCGGGTAACACTCCCCGACCTCATGCAAAATATCTCCAGCTTGATTCCTCCAAAACGCGAACTGAACTTAATTCTGTGAAATGTATTGGCTAGCCCTTTACACAGTAGTTTTTAGTGGTGCGGTGGTTTTGAGTAGGCTAACTTTGATCTTCAAGCCGCACCTTTTTCTTTTGTTCACAGCCTTCTGTCTGGCTCTATATGGCTGGTGGCATTGGCAAAAGCATTACGGAGAAATCAATCCAACATCTAAAGAGATATGGCTCAAAGCAGGCGCTCTGTTGGTGGCAGTGGTAGGGTATGGGGCGGGAATCTTCAGGTAGTAGCCGCGGAGGCCATCAGCCTTGGTATCCTTCTTGTGGGAATTTATGAACCTACCGTTTTGTTTCCCACCGCAATCATTAGCCTCGGCATCTCTGGCTGGACACTGGGAAAACTTCCCGGATTACCCAAGAAAGTTGAACTTGTAGCCGCCGCCCATAGAGAGAAGTGGCGCGAGACGGCTTTATCCGAGGTTGAACAGTCCGCCCAATCTCGCTTGCTAGAGCAGGACTTACGCAACTGTCACAAGCAATGGTGCGGTGTAACCGCGCCGTGCGCCTAAACAACTACGCGATAAACATAGGAACAGCCGGACGTTTTAGTTGCTGAACTAAATAATTAGATAGTAGTCCATGCTTAATTTGATAAATTGTTTGACCAGTTATATAAGCTAAATTTTTGAGCCGAAGCCAGACTAAAATAGCGCAGGCGATATGATTTCTTTGAATACGACCCTTACGGCATTGACATGATTCAATGCCAGTCAATTGCTTTAATTCGCGGTGAAACTCTTCAATTTTCCATCGAACCTTACACACTTTTTGTACAACATCCGTAGAATCTTGAGATAAATCGTTTGTAGCGATAAAATCCGTTCTGTCGGTCGAGACAGTTACTCGGAATAGTTTCACTTTTTTAGCTTGAGGAAACTTTTTTATTTTTATTATTTTACCTGATATCAACTCCTCCTCATTCCAAGATAATGATTCAATCCTTTTATAATTTTCAAGACAATTAGTATCATCTACAAGTCGATTACGTTTCAAAGGACAATAATAATATTTTCCTAAGCCATCAATGTATAACATTAATTTATTTGTGGCATACCAACTGTCCATTAACACAGCTTGGAATGGTAAAACCTTATGATATACAAGGTTTTGCAGCATTTCTGTTACATGGTCTATTTTAGTTTTACCATCTGAGTCTGGGTCATAAATACGATAGTCAACCACCCAAAATTTTCCTTCTTCATGATTGACATATATACAATTTATTAAGCCGATACCCTGGATTACACCATGTTGGTTGCCACTATATTGTCGTTTACTTGTCTCTATTTCTGTGGCGTATCGTTTATCCAGCACCGTGTCATCAAAAACTAGATATGCAGTATCACTCACTTGGACGATATCTTTAACATTATCCCAAAGCAAACGAGGTGTTAACTTTTCATTTTTGAGATAACGGTTAATTTTATCATGACTGATCTGATCTAAATGCTCTGCCAAATTCGTGACTGTATAATTAATCTGACTGCTCAACAAGTATTGGCAATAGTTAAGTTTAGTAAATCTCATAAAATACAAGGTTTATTTTATGAATCCTTAACTCTATTTTCTCATAATTTGAACAAGGCTTCACACAGAGACACGACTTTAACTAATTTTCGCAAGCCCCTTGTTAGTAAGCTCATCTTTGCTAGTACATATGTCTTGTAGAAATGCGATCGCCTGTGCCAGTTGCGTCCATTATTCAATACATCTGTACTCAATTTTAGCGATCGCCTGTGCCAGTTGCGTAAGTCCTGATGTAAATGATGCAATGATAATTTGTCAGCAAATTGTTGATGATTTAAACCATGCGATCGCTGCGATCGCACTTCATAACTTGGACTTAACTAAACTAATTAAAATCGTGCGATCGCACTATTGAAATGAGTGAACATAATATAACTAATTGCCCCAAGTGTAACGGCAAGGGATTGCCGCAAGATAAACAGTGTGATTTTTGCGGGGGGAAGGGTATTCTGTATGAAGCTTCAGAAGAGCTTGTTTGCCTATGGATGGCTGAGGATTTAGGCATACTCACACCTGAAGAATATGATCGATTTCAAGAACTACAATCTTGAGTAAGAGTGAAATTTTCCCAGAACTCACTTAGAAGCGCCTGGGCATTTTAGCTATAGAGAGTTATATAGCTAAAATGCCAGAACTACAATTAAGTGATGATATTGCTAGCAAAATCGTTAGATACATGCTGGCAAAAAATTACAAAGTTTTCACAAATCCCAAAGAATACAACATCGTTTACCTGGAAGGAGTAAGCGAAAATTGGACTCTCAACGATGACAAGCCAAATTGGTTCAATGACCGCAGGCTTGTTATTGAGGTGGTGGATGGTGTTCCTACAATTGTGAATCACTGGCAAAGCACCACGGAGCCAGGACGCTATTACACGGTGAATCCGATGAATCCCGATGGCGCTGCTCGGATCAAGTTTGGGCAGTATGCAGCCTGGTCTGTGGGGACTCATGGAAATTCAGAACCCCACGAGGCCCTGATTCAGGTTGCGCCGATTACGGTGCATCGGGATAAGAACAAAGATTTTGTCAGAACTAACGATAATTTGGATACAGGACTATTTGGGGTTAACCAGCATTATGGTTACGATCTTCCTGAAAATGATATTGGTCGGGCTTCTGCCGGTTGCCTAGTTGGGCGTAGACGAGAGGGACACCGAGAGTTTATGGCGATAATCAAACAAGACCGCCGTTATAAGACTGATCGTGATTACGTCTTCTACACGACGGTCATTGCTGGTGATGATTTGTTGAAGTAGGGAGTGGGGAGATGGGGGGATGGGGAGATGGGGAGCGGGGGAGTAGGGGAGCAGGGGAGATGAGGGGGATGGGGTTTGTGACAGTCTCCGTTTCAAACGCGACCTGTGGGAATTTTTACATATGTAATGTAACATCATTTAGACATTTATTACACATGTAATTGAGGAATAGGGAGCAGGGGGGATGAGGGAGATGAGGAGGTGCGATCGCACTCTTAAGGGGAAGTGCGATCGCGTTTTTTGGAAATTGGGTATTGGGTATTGGGGATTAGGGGGTGCCATCTTTGGAGAAAATTCATATTAGCCAAAGTGGTTTTTCTGAGGTCATCAGCTCATGTTGGTGGGGAGACTAGAGGAAGCCATTAGTATCTCTCCTGATGAAAAAGCTTTCTGCACTCTGTTTTGCCCTTGCGGTTCTTGCACCTGCTGTCGCCAATGCTCAAACTGTGATTATGGGTGGCGATGGCTCGTACCTGGGGCTGGTGACTAATGATGCCTACGGGAAAGAATCTATTTGTAATAAGTATGGTGAGTTTGGTAGCCCTTATGAGTCAAATAGTATTTTCAATCGCTATGGAACTTATGGTGGTGAGTATTCGCAATTGGGAGCTTACAATACACGAGCCGGAAGGCCCCCAGCGTTGGTAGAGAAGGGAGAAGTAGTAATGATAATTTCTAAGGATACAAGCTTGAACCCTAAGTTAAGAATTGACCCTGATATGCTGCGGATTCAGGTGTGTGGTGAGCCGCTGTAACGGCATTGCATCATATTTTACCTATGTTATGTAGCTGCATTTTGATAGTTATTACATGGGTAATTAGGGAACAGGGAATAGATTAGAGAATGATTCTCGTTTTTTACTTTATCCCCTATCCCCTACACCCCCTAACTCCTAACCCCTAACCTTCAACAAAACATAAACCCGCCACATCTTCTCTTGTGGCGGGGGAGCAGGGGAGCAGGGGAGCAGGAGAGATGGGGGGATGAGGGGGATGAGGGAGATGGGGGGGATGAGGGGGTGCGATCGCATCCCTAAGATGTGTATTTTGGTGGTTGCCGTCTACCTTCTCTTTCTTGCTTGATGTACAAAACCATCTTATTGGACACTCCCAAATACTTGCCTATTTGGCGACTGCTCCATCTGCGGCGCTCGTCGTATGGTGGCAGATCTTCAATCAAGTTAAGGAACAGGTTGACCGCTTCTCGCTTTTCTCTGCTGGTTAATCTGGGGGTTAGTTGCACCAAGTTGGTTAATGGTTCTGGTTGTAACTGCGGCTGTGGTTGCTGTTGGTGCTGTGTTGGCTGCTCAAAATAAGGCAGAGAAAGCGTTTTTTGGTGCAGGGCTTTGGTCTTTTGAAAGGCGTTCCGTAGTGTGTCGGTTTGTTGGTGAATAGCTGTATGGATAGCGCGGTTGAGGGCCTGGGATGCTTGTATGTGGGACTCTATGACTTCTGACATTTCACCCAGTAGTGAAAGTATTTCAGGGGATGCTGAGACAGCAGGCGGTTGCTGTAATAACTGTTTGAGTTGTTTCTCGCATTGGAGAAAGTATTGTCTGACCTCCCGACCTTTTGATGTTCCCGACATCATACAGAAGGACTTGAAGCAATCGACAGTTAACTTAATACACTCTCTATAACGCCCACCGCCTTGAGGACGATTAACCATTTCCTGAAAAATCAGGAAATCGAGATTTATTTCAAAGTTCTGAATCAATACTGTTTTTGCGTTGTCCTTACGGCTGTACCCAATCCATCGCCAAGCGTCATCAAAATCTACTGGAAACTCGTCTGCTGATTCAACAAAGTTTTTAACTAGCTCAAGTGAAAGTGTTTCTGTCATAATAGTCATGGAATTTGAAACATTTAAGGGGCTGACGGCGCAACTTGTCAGCCCCTTATTTATTTACATACCACAGAATACTGAAATTTTGTTAGAAATATTTAATACCTCAATGGGCAATTTTCCCACTGAGGTTAATGGATGCCGCGGGGGAGATGGGGGGATGGGGAGGTGCGATCACGGTGCTGGGTAACTTAAATTAAATTCGTCTCACGAGAAAAATATGACTTGGGGATTAAATTTAGAAAATAGCGGTTTGTTTTCAGGAATGCAATCATCAGAAAAACAAGAACGTCGTAGACGTGAACACGAGGAAATAGCTTCTCGTCTCAACAGCACTGGAATAGGTAGCAAGTGGGGTGGATTCCAATCTGATGCAGGTAGAGTTTATGTAAAAGACAAAAATTCTTTTGAAAATGACTATAATTCTTTCCTTAGTCAAGCACGGCAAGGGGATGAGCAACAAATGTCACCAGAAGAGGAAGCGCATTATCGAAAAGGATTAGAAATGGGACATTGGAAAGGAAACCCCTTAGCTAAAAAGTATGGGCTTGAAGGCATGGCAAGTCCTCAAGAAAATGCTTATAGAGGTGGAGATGGCATTCACAACATGTTTAATGATGCCATGAATGCATCCCAAAATTTGTTCAGGATAGCATCTCAATTTTAAGGATTAATAATGCAACGTCTGACTCATCAGCCAGGCGCTTGTCGCTCTTGATTGGTTGTCAGCATCCAGAACGATTTCAGCCGTTGATTTAGTTGAAAATCGCGCCCCCAACAAGATACCTATAATCAGGCTTATGTCGTGTCTTTCCGGTAGATTTTGGTTGCTACTTAGTACGCCGGCATTTTGTCCATTGGCTATTAGCTGTGGTGGCTGAAGGCAGTACGGGTTATAGGGGCTGTAAAGTCCATGCATTCCACCATATATGGAATGTGGGTTTTGGGTGCTGGTGGTTGAGTGAAGGCTGCCGTAATTGCCTTGGGGGTTGCAGATGGATTCGGGGTGCGATATGTCTGAAGTCAATAAGCCTAGATAAGTTTCATCGGCTGCAATCACTACCATTCTCCCGTCCAAGGCAATGTAAGATTCTACGGCTCGAATAATATCCTGATGGTTCATACTTCACTCAGCTAGTTTATCCCCACCATAAAATCAGTGTTCTGGTTTGCACCATTGGGATGCTACTAGATAAGTGTGAAATTTTCCCAAAGCTTTGGGATGGATGCGATCGCAGTGCTGGGGATTGGGGACTGGGGATTGGTAATTGGTAATTGGTAATTGGTAATTGGTAATTGGTAACTGGTAATTGGAAATGGGGACTGGGGATGAGGGGGTGCGATCGCATACCAGTTGTCAGTTGCCAATAAAGAGTGCGATCGCAGCCTACTTGCTTGCTAGCTGTCTTTTTGTAGGAGAACTACTTTCATCAGAAAAGCTTTCATCTTCAGGGTCGTACTCTAGTAAGTCACCTGGCTGACACTTCAAAAACTGACAAATACTATTTAATCGCTCTGGGGTAAGTCGAGGCATTTCGTCTGTCTTTCTTAGTCGATACATGGAAACCTCTGTAATCCCTATGCGTTCAGCTAGATCCTTGTTCTTGATCCGCTTACGAGCCATTACTTCGTTAAGTTTCCACCTGATCACTGCTTTACCCACAAACCCTACTCCTCAATACTAATCCTGGTATTGATAAAACTATTAGTATACAACTAGCTCATATTTTATACCTCAAATGAATATATATATTATTTAAACAACTACTAATAGTAGATAGAAATATAAAAATATTAGTGAGACGTGTTGATAAAATATAGTATCCTGACGTATATTTATATTCATAAGCGATGAGAAATTTTCCCAGAGCTTAGTTAAACGTTCCATTGGGTGGTGTCACTACCACCACCCTTTCCCAAAAAAAATACCGCCCTGACAAGGCGGTGCAACTTAAAGAAAAAACTTGTACCAATTATGACACATTCCGACACAATCACCAAGAAGCGTTACACCCTCCGCGAAGTCCAAGCATTAGCCACCAAAGTATACGACCTCCTAGTTCAACCAATCACCTCTCGTGGCTACGGCATCTACTTCGAGGGTCAACTGGTTGCTCAAGCCAAAAGACTAGCTGATGTAGTTGCAGTTCTTCCCCAACTGTACACAGCCATCCAAGAGCAACTTGCTGAACAGCAAAAAGAAATCGCCCCAGCGATGGCAGAGGCGAACTGCAAGGAACAATCCTGTAATGGGGGTGCGATCGCGCAGGCAGAAGCGATCAACAACGAATGTACCAAAAATCACGTCGTTGCAACATTAGAAAAATCTGAAGATACCGCAACCGGGAACTTTTCCCACCATGCCTACGAAGATTCAACTAACTGGGAGTTCCGAGAACAACTCAATGAACGGGGGTATCGAGATGCGATCGCGCGGATTCCCTCAGTCTACCCCACGGGGCCATACAGAGCGGGTTATTTGCGAGGAGTGCGCGATCGCTCGTAACCAATAAAAACGCCGGTGACACTCTACCGGCGCATTTACCAATCTGTGAGTAGAACAACAATATGACACACGAGGAAGCTTTAACACATCTCGAAATAGCTTACAACGCCCTAACTAAAGTCCAACAAGCCGATTCAGCAAGGCAATTAAATCTGAGTCAATTAAACTACAAAACCCCGACAGACTTGGAGGATGCCCTGCATTACACCAACGAAGTTTGGGCAAGATTAGAACACTTTACTAAGGAGCAAAACAATGCAACTACAACTCCATCTGCATGAATACCCAGGCGCGATCGCAAATCTTCAGGTTCAACTACTCAAACTCGACCAAAGTGTTGAGCAAATTTCCCAACGAGTCAAACATGTCTGTGATCAATTTGAACTGCAAACCGCTTTTGATCCAGAATTAAAAAACGAGCAACAGCGTAAAGCTAAAAAAGCTGAACTCATTCGCCAAAGCGGCGACTACGAACAACTCAACCATGTACTTGGGGAAGAAACATACCGACGCGATATCTTGTGTATCCAGCTAGAGCAACTCAAAAGTGAGTTTTCGGTAGCAAAACTCTTGAAAAGAGAAACAGTGGCTCGTGTCGAGGCTTTCGCTGACGAGGCGGCGTAAATAGCCTTGGAGGCAAGGCTGAACGGATTGGCGCAGTAGGGATACTGTTGGGTGGCGGGAAAAATGCACCGCGTGCATGGTCGGATTGCTAGCATCCACTGCGACCTATACCCCAAAACTTGGTTCGACTCCAAGAGCCTCCATGTTTTTTGAAGGAGCAAACATGACTGAAAAATTCACACCATACCTAGTCAACCAACGGGCTGCACTAGATGCAGTAAAGCAAGTAGAGCATCTCTCTGATGACGAGCTAAAGCAAATTGTTTTGAAAATGCTCAAGAAATTTGCATATCCGTCTGATGACCTAAACCTCGCTGTAACTCAGGGCTTGGATATCACCAGAGAGGGGCTACTGGACTTCATTGCTGGCAATGCCGCGATCGCAAAAGCTACACCAGTCGAGGAATAACCACTGACCACTGACCAATGACAAATGACCAATTTGAACTTTTTATGACGGTGCTAATCCGCATTGCCGATGCCCTAGAGCGGATAGCACCAGCCACACCCAAAGCACCCAACTACCAATATCCAATTGAAGCATTCCCTAACTTTGACTGGGAATCCATCAACGCATCTGTGGAGAAAAAAGACCAATACGGCGCTGCTGTCGTCATTTGGGGCGGTCAGATTTGGGTGAGGCGATCGCCAGCCAACAAGTATGGTGCAGCCATTTGGTTTAGTCGGGCAAGCGGACAAAATGAGCAAGGTGATGTGTCTTACGAACGACTCATCACCTTCAAACCCAGAAACGTCAGTGTCGAACCAATACCCGAAAAAGTTATTAGCCTAATCAAAAAACAAGCATGACAGAATACCCATTAGACGAAATTGAACCTCAGTTCCAGCGCCTCAACTGGATACCACGATGGGATGCACAAACTTGGTGGGATGCGGCAGCCCGAACATGGGGCCGAGAGCGGTGATGAAGATGGGTACCAGTTACCAAGCTTTAAAACTGGTTGTTACGTCAGTGATGGCTCACGCACTGGGTTGATCGCTTCTGAAGACAAAGGCGTTTTCACTGTCGTCCTTGATGATGACTCCGAATTGCAATGCACCATTGAAAACTTGCGGGAAAATTTCACAATAACCAAAGAGCGATTAACAACTGGGCATTTAACAGAACTAGAAAAAAAAGTTTTACAAAGCTTCGGCGGCGAGAGAAAAACAATTTCCGAGCTTGCGATCGCATTCAACACCAGTCTTTATGGTATTGGACAGCCGCTGAAGCGCTTGGTTGATCTTGGCTATGTTCTACAGGAAGGATATTCTTATCAATCATGGAACCAATTAGAACAATTGGACTGTTCGACGGCATCGGGGGATTCCCCAGAGCAGCCGAACTCGTCGGCGGATTTGAATGGGTCGAGTCAATCGACAACAACCCAGACGCCTGTAACGTCCTCCGCGACAACTTCACCCATAGAGTCGTCGAATGTGACATCCGAGACTATCACCCCACTCCTGGAGCAGCCGATTGCTATACCATCAGCTTTCCCTGTAACAACACCCCAGCTACCAAGCTTTAAAACTGGTTGTTACGTCAGTGACGGCTCACGCACTGGGCTGATTACCTCCGAAGAAAAAGGCGTTTTTGCTGTCACCTTTGCTGATGACTCCGAATTGCAATGCACGATTGAAGACTTGCGGGAAAATTTCACAGTATGCGCGAACCAATTAGAGCTATTGGACTGTTCGACGGCATCGGGGGATTCCCCAGAGCAGCCGAACTCGTCGGCGGATTTGAATGGGTCGAGTCAATCGACAACAACCCAGACGCCTGTAACGTCCTCCGCGACAACTTCACCCATAGAGTCGTCGAATGTGACATCCGAGACTATCACCCCACTCCTGGAGCAGCCGATTGCCATACCATCGGCTTTCCCTGTGACAACACCAGTAACGCCGGCGATCGCATCGGACTACTTGGCGAACACTCTGGACTCTGGCTGGATGCACTCCGTTGCATTGTTGAGGGATTACCTCAATTCGTCATTGTCGAGCAGCCAGAAGGAATACTTTATCGCGGCTTGCGAGGAGTCCTTGGAGGACTCAGAATGGCAGGATACACTTGGGAATATCCGCTCCTCTTACAAGCAGAGGAAATTGGAGCTTGCCAGCACCGAACACGACTTTTTGTCGTCGCCTACCTTAACTGCCTCTGTTGGCAAGACATCCCGACCCTCTGGACAGACCAAGTGCGAGAAGTGGTTCAAGAAACAAGGGATAGTGCCGAATTCCCAGTGTTTAAGCGCCGAGATGATGGCTGCGATATCTGGCTACCCGACAACATGGACGGCGTGCCTGTCGCAGTTGCCCCTAGAACCCGAGGAAGAATTAGAAGCCGATACTTGTTCGGTAGAACCGTCATCCCCCAACAAGCAGCAGTTGCCCTCCAGCGAGTCAAGTATCTCTATTCCCTCACTGGAAGCGGGGCAGCAGTGGCTTAACCCTGAGTGGGTCACACTTAAAAGTGGGACACAATCCCGTGATGTTGATGGCGTATATCAAGCCAATCCCGCCACAGTACAGCAGTATACGGAGTTGATGACCGAAGGGCTTTGGGATTGGATACGTCACCCGTTACCAGTTGCCTTCCTTGCTAGTGATGGGAAAATCTACGCCGGCGATTGCCACCACCGAGTTAGCGCCGCGATCGCAGCCGGAAAGGAAATTTACATTGACTTGCGACCGGGTGAGCTTGTAGATGCGATTCTGTTCAGCTGCCGGGCGAATACCGACCACGGCTTACCGCTGCGGGCCAAAGACCAGCGTAAGCGAATTGAGTTATTCCTTGATACTCTGGAAAATCTGGATGAGGCGCGATCGCGCTCTCTGTTAGAATTAATTCCTAATCTCACCGACATTGAGCGTAGGAACGGGAAATGGTCAACAAGAGTGATTGCTAAATACCTCAAGCTGACCGAAAGCGGTTATCGCACTATTATCAACATCATTCAAGAGCGAGAGCTAGCTGAGAAATTTACCCAGTTTGCCGAAGGTGATTGGGTGAAGGTTAAAGCCAAATCAGATCATGTGCGCCTTACCGCCGTCCCAGTTGGAACAGTGGGGAAAATACACAGCTTTGATAAGCGCAAAGGAATTTTTGTTATGCCCGTGGGGTATGACGAGGATGGGCGGATGTTGCCAAGCTTTTGGGCATACCCTGATTTCCTGGAGAAAACTGAAGCACCCCCATTGTTTGACAATACCCAGAAAGTACCAACCTCTATCAAGCAAGAACTAGAGCAACAGGCAAGGGTGGTAGGGTTGTCTAGCGAAGGCGATCAGGTGTTGCCGGATGTGGAGCGCAACCAAGGCGACCCCAGTACTCTGGTGGATGACCGTCCCCTTGCTACGCCTGGGTTGGTTGTTGATGAGGTCGAAAGTTTTATTAGTAGAGTTGGGCAATTTTCCCAAAAAGAAATTGACAGGGTGTGGAGTGCAATCACGCCTTACATCCCAGATTCTTGGATTGAGTTGATTGAACCAAGCTTATCTGAGATAAGTTCTGAGGAGTTAGAAACACTGATTTATCTGGCATCTAACGAGCTAAACTCTCGTGATGAGGAGGAGGTGACTGATGCCTCGTAGTGCTTTATTGCAAATCGACCCATCGCAGCTAGTAACCATTGCTGAAGCATCAGCCCATCTCGGTCGCGGCTACAGCCGGAGGAGTATCATCCGGCGAATTGACTCTGGCGAATGGAAAGAAGGTACTCACTGGATCGACGATCGCCGGGTCGGTGCAGCAAAGCGGGTAATCAAAATCAATCTAGCTGCCGTCAATCAGCTTAGGTTGATACCAGCAGGGAAACGTTAATGGGCATTACTTATCCAGTTGAAACTCTTGCATTTCCCAGCGCTCCCTGCTGTGAAATCCCTCCCCACTTTCTTCACTGGGAAATCTGACATACCGCCCCACCAATGAAAATGACAACATATCTAATCAACCCCGATAAAGAAGGGGAGTTAAATTTTGATGATTGGCACGAGGGATTCAGTGATTGTAGCGACAAGAAATTCCCTCAACATTTAGACAATCAAGCATACATACAGGGATGGTGCAAAGCACTTGGCATGGAAGCTGGGTATCAAAATATTGAGGCTTTTCTTGATTGCAAAGCCTTCGTAGATGGCTATGAAGAAGCTCAATATGAGTGCCATTGTGACGGCAATGAAACCTTGCTAAACTTTGAGGACTAAATGATGCCACCAATTGTGACCATACCATTAGAGAAATATCTTAAGTTGATATTTTGTATGTATTCACAAAGATACGTTTTTACTCCTCAGTTCAAACCTGACAGGAGACGTAGGATGATGGTTTCCATTTGTTTTCTGTCGTGTGAAAGAGTGACCAGAGAATAACGTGGCATATAAATGTCTTTCAAACTTAACTTAGAACTAAATGATTAGCAAACTAATTATTGATTACCACCGGTCAGCTGATTTTTGTTGGGACGGTAAGGTGGATTTTTATGATTTGAGGGTCATTATTTTTGAACGACTCAACAGCGATCGCGCCAAAATTGCCGCATTAAGAATTGGATACTCTCCAGCAATTGAATTGCCACACCGCATACCCTTTGAGGACGGAGGATACACAAATCGATGGGTATTGACAGGTGAGGCGGTATGTCCAGTTTACAGCATTTCCAATTGCAACTGCTACGGTAGTGATTTTTTTGAGCCAAACGAAGGTGAGGCTGGCTACGAAGGGAAAGAGATGAATTTTTAGGTAATTAATAATATGCGACTAGCTGCAAGTATTCGTTATGGCGGTCAGCTAATCGAGGCGGTTGATGTTGACTACAATGACTACAAACGCCTCGGATTGATTTGCCCTGAGTGTAAATCTCCGGTATTTCTGAGACAGGAATCGGAGAGAACATTAGCACATTTTGCTCACTTCAAAGCTTCAGATCCAGCGCTTATCCAAAAGTGTGAATTGAGAGTGTCTAGCTACACTAAAGAAGAATTGGAAAGTAAAGCTAGGCAAGCTAAAAACCAACGCCTCAAGATATTACAACGTTGGTTTTGGGACATTTATTTCAAACACGCTTTTCGTGAAGGCAAAACAAAACAAGCAATTATTGATAACAAGTTAATAGAGCAAGCTGCATCACGATACCCAATAGATGATTCTTGCAAGTGGTTTCGCCAACTCATCAAGCCGCAAGATGTTCAAAAAGCAATTGAAGATGGTATCTTAGCTGCCACTCCCGAAAAACTCGGTTCTCTTAGGGTGCGATCGCTCCGTGAAAAGCTTGTCAATTCTGAGATTGAATTACACAAATTAATCTGTGCAGAGATAGTTGAATTTTTGAAAGTGAAGCGCAATCTACCATTGCTGGAAAAGGTAATCGCAGCTAGTTTTATCATGATTGAGTTTAGCCCTACAGCTCAAGCACAAATAAGAGCCGGAAGATGGGAAGTACCTTTAACCAATGCGGTGGTAGTAGTGTGTATGATTCCGTGGGGTGAGGAGTTTCAGGCACTGGATAAGTCCCTCCCGTCAGAAGGCTGACTAAGGTCGGGGCTTTGTTGTCGCTCGCGTGTCAAATGTAGCACAAATCATATTGGTGGTAATGGTCTATCTTGACGATTAATGACCAACTCATAAGCCTTGCGATAAGTCGCCTCATCAATCCATGCCCGATAAGTATTGAGGTGAACTGCCAGGGAATGACCCATTAACCCAGCCGCCGAATCAGGAGCTAGCCCAAATTCAAAACACCGCCGGGCGTAGCAGTGCCGCAGGTCATAAGACTTGAATGGCACTTTCCGGTCATAAAACCAACCAGACACCTTAGTTCCCAACTTGGCATTGCTGAAATTGGGGTCTATGTCCGGCAATTTCACATCTTGCAAATTCCAACGTTCCGCCCATTCAGGGTACAGGGGATAGATGAAGCGCTCCCCTGTTTTCCCTTTGAGTACTCGCACCACTGGGAAATCTTCTAGGTAGAGCCGGAAGACCTCGTGCGATCGCAGTCCATAGGTAGCTATCATTCCATAAACCCATTGCCACGCCTGGCTTCTAATGCTTTTTCGTTACTCCGCGATGAGTTTGTCGTTTGGCAATTTTCGCGGCTGCACTGCACTAGCTGAGTAGTTGCCAGCCAGTTCTTTGATTGCCTCTACGCCATCGAGCGCAGCAAACTTCCCCAGCTTGTATAGATAGGTGCAAGCTTTCTTACGGGTTCTAGAGTCTGGCTCGGTTGCTCTGGCTACTTCTAGGAGAGCATCAAGCGTGAGGGTGCGATCGCCGTCCAGTTTGTTAAAGATGCTTTGATAGTCTTTCCAGGTAGTCAGGGCTGCGTCTGTGCGCTTGGATCGTTGCCAGTGGTCTTCTTCAAAGCATCTAAGCCAGTCAGAAACCACTTGCGCTTCCTCTGGTATCTCGATCCAGTTAGACCAAGAAAATTTCCCAGAATCCAACTCAAGTCCCATCGTTTTGGCTTTGAGGATCGCTCTACCTGGTATTGTTATCCAAAACAAAATATACGAAAGTTCCAATTCTCTAGTGTACCGGGGCATCAGAGACGATGGAGTACGGCTCGTCGTAAAAATGCTAAAGCTTGATTATCCCTCTCCCCAAGAACTAACCCGCTACAGACAGGAATATAAAATTACCCGCTCCCTAAATCTGGAAGGAGTTATCAAGGCATACAGCCAGCAGGACTATCAACGGACTCTGGTGATTATCTTAGAAGATTTTGGAGGAGAGTCCCTAGAGCAATGGATGCATAAGCGTCCAGATATATTCTGCGCCATGCCTTTATCCACTTTTCTTGGTCTTGCGATCGCCCTAACCGACATTCTGGGCAGAATCCATGCAGCCAATATCCTCTCTGGCGCTTTTGAGCCTACCGCTCGATGCTTCAAACTCCCAAAAAGTAGCTTGGCTCAATTAATTGTGTTAACATCAACTAAGAAAAGATGCAGAAATGGGCAGAACACGCCCCCATGAATTATCTACATAAATTTCATCTAGTCGAGGCAGAAAAAGCGCGAGTCTTAGGGCAATTTTTTGAGGCTGAAGAGTTTTACGAGCGAGCGATCGCGGTGGCTGCTGAAAATGAGTTTATCCAGGAAGAAGCACTCGCCTATGAATTAGCGGCTAAACATTATCTGGCGCGAGGGCGGGAAAAAATTGCTCAAACTTACATTAAAGAGGCGCACTATTGCTACGATCGCTGGGGCGCAACCGCTAAAGTTAGAGATTTAGAAAAACGCTATCCACAACTCCTCAACACCAACCTAGTTCGGCAATCACATTCAATCGTGACCGATGAAACGATCCGTCATCCGACTGCGGCGATCGATTTGGCGGCGGTGATGAAAGCGGCTCAAGCCATCTCAGAAATGATCGATCTCGATCAATTAACTGCAACGTTGATGCAGGTGGTGATAGAAAATGCAGGAGCCGAAACTGGCGCTCTGGTTCTCCTGGAAGATGATCAGCTCACTGTTGTGGCTCAGTGCAGTGGGAGTAAACAGTGTAACCTGGAAAAGATCGCTGTTGCTGGCTGTGCAACAATTCCTGTCTCCGTCATCCAATCAGTAGAACGCACATCTGAAACTCTGGTGTTTGATGATGCAATCAGCGAACCGTCTTTTTTGACTGATCGGTATATTCAAAACCAACAAACGCGATCGCTCCTGTGTATGCCCATTCTCAAGCAAAATCAGCTGATTGGCATACTTTATCTGGAGAACAATCTCAGTACCGGAGTGTTTACTAGCGATCGCTTGCAAGTCCTTAAACTGTTGATTGCTCAGGCAGCAATTTCACTGGAGAATGCTCGGTTATATGAACGGTTAGCAGATTATGCTGAAACACTGGAAAGGAAGGTAGAAGAACAAACTCAAGCTTTGCAGCAGGAGATCGCGGAACGTCAACAAACCGAAGCCGCATTGAAACAAAGTGAAGCAAATTATCGCAACCTGCTACAAACCGCGAATTCCGTTATCATTCGCTATGATCCGCAAGGACGGATTCACTACATCAACGATTATGGGGTAAAGCTTCTTGGCTATGAAGAGCATCAGATTTTAGGGCGAACCTTATTTGAAACAATCATTCCAGACATCGAAATCTCTGGACGCGATGTCAAACCCTTTGTCCATGATTTACTTCGTAATCCTCAATCGTACCCGCAAGGCGAGGGTGAAAACCTGTGTAGAGACGGTCGGCGAGTTTGGGTTGCTTGGTCAAATCAAGCCATCTTCAATGAACAGGGAGATGTCGTTGAAATCTTATCGGTTGGCAATGACACCACCCAGCGTAGACAAGCAGAAGAGGCATTACAACGTAGTGAAGCCAAGTTCCGAGCTATCTTTGAAAACTCGCAGGTTGGCATCTACCGAACCCGCACCTGTGATGGATTGATTCTCAATGCCAATCAACGCTTTGCCGATCTGTTTGGCTTTGATTCACCAGAGGAGATTATCGGGCTGGAACACGCTACAGGCTACTATGTCAATCAGGGCGTTCGCCAACAAGCCATTGAGTTGCTGAAGCGGGATGGGGAACTGCAAAGCTATGAAGCACAGATGCGAAAACGAGATGGGACAGTGTTTTGGGGACTTTTCTCTTCTTATTTGAATGCAGCCGATGACTACATCGAAGGGGTGATTGCAGATATTAGCGATCGCAAACAGGCAGAAGTAGCATTGCAAGCCTCTGAAGCAGAGCTACGGGCGCTCTTTTCAGCCATTCCCGATCCGCTGTGTGTTTTCAATGCTAAAGGGCAAGTGATCGGCGCAATCAAAGGAAATCCGTCATATGGAGAGTTGCATAGGGAGGAGTATATTGGTAAAACACTGCATCAACTCTATGCTACGGAACAAGCTGATGAATTCCTGAGTTACATTCAGCAGGTGCTGAGAACCCAACAAGTACTCACAGTTGAATACAGTCAGTGGATAGCTGAACGAGAAATCTGGTTTTCAGCGCGCATTGCACCGATTCGGCACGAGCAGGTCATTTGGATAGCGCGAGATATTACGCTGCAAAAGCAAGCAGAAGCAGCCTCAATTTTGGAAGAACGTAACCGCATGGCACGCGAAATTCACGACACACTCGCTCAGGCGTTTACGGGCATTCTGGCTCAGGTGGGAGCGGCAAAACAGGTACTAACGGATGATGTAGAAGCAACTCAGGCACACCTAGACCTGATCAAAGAATTGGCGCGAACTGGACTGACTGAAGCGCGGCGATCGGTAGTAGCGCTCCGTCCTCAGCTTTTGGAGGAAGGCAGTCTACAGAGCGCTCTACATCGTCTCGTCGCTCAACTCAGAACTGCCGCAATGGATACCACTTTATATTATGAGATTGAGGGTGCAGTATATTCTCTGCCGACTGAAGTCGAGAGTAACCTACTGCGGATTGGGCAGGAAGCCTTAACCAATGCGATTCGACACGCCAATGCTGATGAAATTCGAGTGGAGCTAATCTACGATCGCGATCAGTTTTGCTTGCGCGTGAGAGACAATGGACAGGGCTTTGGAGTTGGGAGTATTCCAGCCTCTGAGGGTTTTGGCTTACTAGGCATGAGCGAACGGGCAGAGCGCATCGGCGCACAACTCACGATTAGGAGTCAACCTGGAGAAGGAACAGAGATGATTGTTACCGTCGATCGGGAGGCATCACAATGAGCCAAGCCATTCGGGTTCTCATTGCAGACGATCATGCTATTTTTCGGCAAGGATTAGCCACCATTATTAACCGTGACCCAGATATGCAGGTGATTGCCCAAGCCGAAAATGGGGAACAAGCGATCGCTCTATTTGGGGAACACCAACCGGATGTCACGCTTATGGATCTGCGAATGCCTGAAGTGGAAGGAGTTGCCGCCATCGGTGCAATTTGTGCTACTGCTAAATCTGCTCGGATTATTGTACTGACCACGTATGATAGTGACGAAGATATTTATCGGGGATTGCAGGCAGGCGCAAAAGGATATCTGTTGAAAGAAACTGAACCTGACGAGCTTCTGAATGCTATTCGTACCGTTCATCGGGGTCAGAAGTATATTCCGCCTGATGTAGGAGCAAAGTTGGTACAGCGCCTCAGCAATCCAGAACTGAGTGAACGAGAACTAGAAGTACTCGGCTCACTGGCGCAGGGAATGAGCAATGCCGATATTGCAGCTGCTTTGAGTATTGGTGAAGGCACTGTCAAATCTCATGTCAATCGGATTTTGAATAAGTTAGATGTCAGCGATCGCACCCAAGCTGTAATTGTTGCCGTTAAACGTGGCATTGTTAATTTATAGGATGTACTTTCGATAGAATTGGGATTCTAACTTGAGTTATAGCTAGCCTTCTACTCCACGATGGCATGGTTGCTCTATCAATTTCTACTGTAAAAATTTTAACTTGCTATAGACGACAGCTTGAAGGCGATCGCCTATATTGAATTTATGCAAACAGTTACGCAATCAATGGATTGAGTAAGTAAATTGCCAGGTTCCATGCTTGATGCAAATGTATAAAAATGAACGACGATCGTAGCCACAGTTCCTTACTTGTAACCCCTTCAACCCAGGATTGGATGCGAGGTGTGCTGAGTGCTAAGGTCGTGCTGGTGATGTATGGAGACTATCAATGCTCTAAAAGTGCGGATGTTTACAAGCTGATTAAATTGCTCAAAGGAGAACTTAGTGCTTCTTTTGGAGAAGATGATTTATGCTTTATCTTCCGTCATTTTCCGCAAGCACAGATTCATCCCCAAGCTCAACGGGCAGCCCAAGCAGCCGTTGCCGCCGCCGCTCAAGGACAGTTTTGGTCAATGCACGACACTTTGTTTGCCCATCAACAGAAGTTAGAAAATGGTTATCTTGTAGAGTACGCCAATGATTTAGGGCTTGATATCCCTCAATTTCTCAAAGAGTTGTCTAAACAAGTGCATGTCGATCGTGTCAATGAGGATATCGAAAGTGGATTGCAGAGTGGAATAACGGCGGCTCCAGCCCTATTTATCAATAACATCCAATATATCGGACGTTGGAGAATGACAGAGTTGATGGCAACCATTGTTGCTGCAAGTCACTAAGCTCTATTAATATCTAACTTGTTTGTTAGTGCTAGTAAGTGATCGAGTGCGCGATCGCTAGTTTTTGCCTGTTTTGTTGAATAAATTGCCAATTTTGAATCATGCTAACAACGCCAACGCCAACCCTTGAATTCAAACACAAAGGCTTGACATGCACCCAATTGCAGCAAGTACTCAACTATATTCAGACTCACCGTCGATCGAGAATTGTCGTTAATTGAACTTGCAGAAGTGATCAACATTAGTCCGACTTATTTTGCAAGTTTGTTCAAACAAGTGATCAAGGTTTCTCCACACCAGTACATAATTCAACAGTGGGTGGAACGATCAAAATTTATGCTGTCGAAAACAGATTTAGCAATAACCTCGATGGCGGATATACGGCGAACTGATCAAAACTCACAAGTTTGCTACCTGTGAGTGGAATGCGGAATGTAGAGCAATGTGCGCCTGGGACATGACTATCACTCGACTAAAGCGCTCTCAAAGCCTGATCAATCCAATTACACCTTCAAACTAATCTCATGGAAAAGATAATTTTGCTAGCACTGGTGGGTACGGGATTCATAGTAAATATGCCCTTTACAGCACAGGCACTAGATTCAGAAAAAATTGGTCATAACCTTGACCGAGAGCCGAATATGTCAATCGCTCAGTACGATCGCGATCGTGACAACCAATATCGCTATCGATATCGTGACAACCAATATCGCGCTCGGCCGTTTGTGGTTTATTACCGCAGCCGTGACGATCGGAAATGGATTTATGAGAGTATCCACTACAATCGTCGCGATGCCCGACGTGCTGCCAAGCGACTGGAGCGGCGTGGTTATCGAACCCGAATTTTAGGATAGAGCCGTTTCAAACTATGAGTTGCCAACACCTAAATCCCACTTGCGGGCTGCCAACCGACTGGAGCAACGTAGTTATCTAACCAACGTTCAAGTGACAGCAAGCGAGTAGGGGGGGCAATGCCCACAAAACCTTACTGTGAAGAGTTTTACAAAATGGTGGGCAATGCTCACCCTA
Source organism: Nostoc sp. UHCC 0702 (assembly GCA_017164015.1). Lineage (GTDB taxonomy): Bacteria > Cyanobacteriota > Cyanobacteriia > Cyanobacteriales > Nostocaceae > Amazonocrinis. Next base: position 4,457,797 of record CP071065.1, on the reverse strand, counting down.
CTACTTAGATTTTAGGAGAAATAGGAATGATACTTCAGAATAAGGTGGCGTTAGTCACTAGTTGTCATTATATATCTTGGCATTGTATCTACCCAGTATTCTGATGTCTCTAGAAATTAAATCAATGGCAGTTTTGAAACAATTTGGCATTCTATTTGTGTTGGGCATTGCGGGAATTGCGATGTTTACGATTACGTCGGTTCCATTAGTTGAGCAACAGTTGGCGAAACTGTCTCCAGAAAGACTGGCAAAAGTGCCGCCATTGGGAATTCTAATGCTTCTGCAAGGACTACAGTATTCAATTCTACTAGCAATCAGCATTCTGATCGGAATTGGCTGTGCCTATCGCGTTGGATTACGCTCACATTTGATTGACTACTGGGTACTTCATACCCCTAAGATTCCATATTCTGTCATTGAGATGAAATGGAGCTTGGGTGTGGGTGCAGCGACAACAATCACTGTCCTGTTGCTTGATCGGTTCATGAAACCTGCTCTACCTGAAGCGCTACAGGCATCCAGTCATACAGAACCGAATTGGCTGAGTTCACTTACAGCAATGCTTTATGGCGGCATCACTGAGGAAATTCTGATGCGTTGGGGCTTAATGTCGCTGCTTGTTTGGATAGCGTGGAAAGGGCTAAAACAAGGCGTTACGTTGCCAAGCCAAGGGATTTACCAGGGTGCGATCGTTCTAGCCGCGTTGGTATTTGGGCTGCTACACCTGCCAGCGACTGCTGCGATCGTTCCCCTCACTCCAGTTGTGATTATTCGGGCGTTGTTACTGAATGGGATTGCGGGGATTGCGTTTGGCTGGCTCTTTTGGCAATATTCGCTAGAAGCTGCAATGTTAGCCCATATCAGCTTTCATGCTTTTGTCTTTGTTCTTAGCGGTTTACTAGCAAGGTTGGCTTAAGTTTTGGAATAGATATCGTAGGGCTAGCACTGCCCACAAAGCCTTACTGTGAAAGGTTTTAAAAAGAAAGGCTTTAAAAATGGTGGGCGATGCCCACTACTTGAATTAATGCTCAACTTTACAGTTTTAAGGTGGTAAATCAAATGATTCAGTGCAAAGATTTTGCGCCTCGGATTACTGAGCGGGGGCCCTTCGGCGGAGCTTCCGATTATGAATCCTTCTCTGAGGTTGTGAGTGAGGTCAATCAGTGGATTGAAAATACAACGATACAGGTGATCAATGTTGAAACCGTTGTTTTACCAGATAGCTTGAAAAGCACAAGTGATGGTGTCTACGGCGTGACAGTCAGTAATGGGGTCTACGCAGTGATGATCAGCCAGGGCGTTACAGTCAATTGCTTTCAATGTGTGCGTGTGTGGTACAGAGAATAAGCTTCACCGGAGAAGAAATAATGAAACGATTTACCTTGTTTACTTTTCTGTACCTCGCGCTCGGAGTTTGCCTGAGTGCGATCGCACTTGGATACCCAAACCTGCCTTCGGGTCTTCAAAGAAGCTTGTTCGCCAGTGCAGGAGCGTCCTACCTTGTTTGTCTCTTCAGTACCTTCCCTTTTTGGCGGGAGGCGACGCTCCGCTTCTATCGCAGACGGAATTCAGCGATCATTATACCCTGGTTGGGGATTGGAGTGAACATTATTGTGACGGTCTGGGAGCTTCAGAGTCAGAACTGGACAATGGAAGCCATTTTAGGAGCGTTTTCGAGGCTATCAGTCGTCTTAATATTTGCAGAAATCATTGTGATTACATGGCGAAATCCTGAACATTAGTATCTAAATCAGAAGAAAGAACACCATGAATAAGCCCAAGTTTTTTGTCACTCCAGGTTATGGGGAATACCTGCTGAATGAATTGCATTACTCGTAAGCGGTAAAAATTGGCGATCGAGTAGAGACATCAGGTCAAGGCGGGGTGGATGACAATCTGCAAATTCCCGAATCGCTCGCGGATGAAATTGCTCAGGCGTTTCGGAACGTAGAGCGAACCCTGGCGACTGCTGGTGCTGCCTGGGAGCATGTTGTCCACATCAATTCTTACCATGTTGGAGGGTTTCTTCCAGAGGTTAACGATGTGATAATCAAGCTATTTCGTCATTACATGCCCAACCATGCCCCAATTTGGACAGAGGTAGGTGTCGCGGCTCTTGGGCTGCCAACGATGCGGATTGAAATCCGCGTTACTGCAATTGTTCCGTGAGTTTCGCATCAGCGACAGCGCTGCTCTACACCGATCGGAGCAAGCAGATGGAGTAATAACTCCGACACGAAATTGATGCTAACTAGAACTGATCCATCAGGAGGACAATCATGAAACTTCAAACCATTTTCAGATTAATAACGATCGCTACAGGATTGCTCGGAGGTTCACTCACTCATCCAGCGATCGCACACAGCATTCCTCCACAACAAACCTCCCCCATTCTGATCGCCACTGCCTACACTGATTTAACCTTACCTACCTTACGCCAAGGCGATCGCGGCAGAAACGTGCAATTGTTACAGCGCATCCTTCAAGACAATGGCTTTTTAGGAGCCGCAGGTGTGAGGTTAGGCAATCCAAGAGAGGCGATAGTCGATGGCATCTTTGGTGCGGTCACAGCGTCTGCGGTACGCGATCTCCAGAGACGATACAGAATCCCAGTTACAGGGCGAGTCAATCCAACCACCTGGGAAGTCCTGGATATGCACGAAAACCCCTATCGATCCCCGCTTCCCTGGAAACAACAGAACATTACACAACCATAAGCCACAGGAGATTTCTAATGAACCGAAAGATTCTTTCAACCAAAATCACAACCACAATCGCAATTCTGTTCGGCGTACTCCTACTGTTCAATTTTCCATCCCTGGCTCAAGTCAGTTCACAAGTGATTCCCAGAATCGAAGTGATCGAAAGTTCTGAAGGGATTCCACCCAGCTACCGTTTAGTCATTAGCCGGTCGCAGGACAATGTTTATGTCTTCTGTCCGACTGACTTCGAGCCACAGTTGGACTATCTACGAAATGTGAAGGCGATTCAATGTAAGCCGTTTACCAGTCCCTAGAATTAAACCAGTGAGGGGCAACAGCATAACAACTCACACCACTTTGTTGCTTTGAACAGAGGAGAGATTCAGATGTCAGGGAACAATAAAGCAATCTTAGAAGCGGCAAACGCAGCGATCGCCCAAGGCAACAATGAAGGATTCTTGTCGTTCTGCGCCGACGACATGGAATGGACGTTTGTAGGCGACAAAACTCTTAAAGGAAAAGAAGCTGTTCGCCAATGGATGGCAACGACATACATAGAGCCGCCAAATTTTATGGTTGCTAACTTAATCGCTGAGGGTGATTTCGTCACGGCACTCGGCGACATCACAATGAAGGACGAAGACCAGAAGGCGGCTCATTACTCGTACTGCGACATCTGGCGCTTTCGCGGCGGCAAGATTGTTGAATTAAGGGCTTTCGTCATCAAAACCGAGGTCAAGGATGAAACTAGCGGCTCATCGACGCGGGCTGATTCGATGCGATCGCAATCTGGAGGCGAATCGCTTCTAAATGGTTAATCAAAATTAGTTACGTATAAGCGAGGCAACTAGCAAGTGTCGATCAAAGTTGGCAAAGCGTAGTTCAGTCTCTTGAGAAGGTGCTGAAAGAATTTGATCAAAACAATGTAATTAATTTTGTTTATCTACTTGCGATCGTTTAACCCAGGTAGTTATGGTCAACCATTTTGTTACGTAGGTCAATGACATGTTCAAAACTGCAAAATCACGACAAGAAATACTAGAGTTCAACCTCTTTGGATTTCGACTCTCATTTCAAAAGATAAAGATACCGATGCGCCGCGCAACCCTTTTCGCGATCGCGCTACTCTTTACTACCCATTTCGCCTCCGCTTGCACGGATTCTACAGCAATCATGCCTACGATCGCCTATCCTGAAACTAAGCGGGTCGATGTTGTCGAGAAGCCTTTCGGGCAGACGATCGCCGACCCCTATCGCTGGCTGGAAAACGATGTTCGCAACGACAAGGAAGTCGCTGCCTGGGTCGAATCGCAGAATAAAGTCACCAATGATTATCTCGATAAGCTGCCAGGTCGAGATATCTTCAAGGATCGACTGAAGCAGTTGTACAACTATGAGCAATTTTCTATTCCGGTCAAACAGGGTGAACGGTATTTCTACCTCCATAATTCTGGACTTCAGAACCAACTAGTTCTCTATGTCCGGGACAGCGTGGATGGCATAGGGCGTGTGCTAATCGATCCCAACCGTTGGGCAAAGGACGGGGCAACTGCGTTGGCTGAATGGTCAGCATCTGATGACGGTAAGCGCGTGGCTTATGCAGTGCAGGATGGCGGCAGCGACTGGCGCACGATTCGGGTGCTGGACGTAGACACGGGCAATCTACTGGACGATGAAGTCAAATGGGCAAGGCTGACCAACATCGCCTGGGTCAAGGACGGATCTGGCTTTTTCTATGCCCGCTTTCCTGAACCGAAGCAAGGTGAAACGTTCCAGGCGAGCGCAGAAAATCAAACCGTTTATTTCCATCGGCTCGGCACACCCCAAACGCAGGATCGACTGGTCTATGCCACCCCGGATCAGCCAACTCTGGTACATACCGTTGACCTCACCGCCGACGGACGCTATCTCACGATCGTTTCCACGCCCGCTTCGATCGGCAACAAACTGACTGTGGTGGATCTCCAGAGCGCCGACTGGAAACCCCGCAAGCTGGTCGATAATCTCGACGATGAATGGAGCGTCGTTGGCAATGTGGGGACGAAATTCTTCCTCAGAACCACCCAGGACGCGCCGCGCTTTAAGGTGGTGACGATGGACATTGCCGCTGCCGATCCGGTGATCACGGATGTGGTGCCGGAGCAGGATTCGGTTCTGGGCAATGCGTCGCTGGTCAGTGGACGGCTGCTAATCTCCACTCGGGTTGATGTGAAGACGGAGGTTCGACGCTACACGCTGGATGGCAAGCCTGATGGTATGGTGAAGCTGCCGGGTATCGGCACGACTGGCGGTTTTAAGAGCGACCCGAATGACTCAGAAACCTTCTTCATCTTCACTAGCTTCAACACTCCAGGCGTAATCTATCGATACGATGTCGCCAGCAACACGGCGCAGGTGTGGGCAAAACCCAAGGTGGCGATCGATCTCAATCGGATCGCAGTCGAACAGCGGTTCTACAAGTCGAAGGATGGCACCCGCATCCCGATGTTTATCGTCCGGCGCAAGGATGTGACCGTAGCCGCACCGACCCTACTCCATGCCTATGGAGGCTATGGCATCCCCATGCTTCCTGAGTTCTTGCCAGCGCCGCTGGGGTGGGTCGAACAGGGCGGAGTGTATGCGATCGCTAACATTCGCGGCGGCTCCGAATATGGCAAGGCATGGCACGAAGCGGGTCGTCGTCAGAAGAAGCAGAACGTCTTCGATGATTTCATCGCAGCGGGCGAGTATCTGAAGGCACAGAGTATCACGCCCCAAAATGGCTTGGCGATTCAGGGCGGATCGAATGGCGGACTCCTGATCGGTGCAGTGGTCAATCAACGACCGGATCTGTTCGCCGCTGCGTTACCCCAGGTTGGTGTGATGGATATGCTCCGCTTCGACCAGTTCACAGGCGGGAAATTATGGCTAGACGAATATGGGTCTCCGGCACAGGAAGCGGATTTCCGTAACCTCTTGAAATATTCGCCTTATCACAACATCCAGTCCGGCAAGGCTTATCCTGCGATCCTCGCCACCACTGCCGACACGGACGATCGCGTGGTGCCGAGTCACACCTTCAAATATGTCGCCGCGCTCCAGGCGGCGGATATCGGTGACAAGCCGCACCTTGTCCGCATCGAGACACGGGCGGGACATGGAGCGGGCAAGCCCACGGACAAGATCATTGAGGAAACGGCGGATATGTGGGCTTTTGCCGCTCATTGGACGGGGCTGGATGTGAAGCCAGCGAAGTGATCGCGTTAAACAAATCAACATACGTCGAACTAATCGAGGAAGCGTAACGCCTCACACCACTCTATTTCCGTCAATGCGTAAGTTCTAACAAACTAATTTACAGTCTGCGCTTTGGTGGGGTCATCGATGACCCCGTTGATACCTGAACCCATCAACAACTAGCTCGAAGGAGTTTATCCCCATGTCTCACATTTCTTCTAACCACAAGCGAGATCGTGGCCTATCCACGCACGGCTCAGAGCCAACCGTTCCCGCTAAGAGGAGAACCATGCTTGCTCACAAGCCCCACGTCCGAAGCTCGTTAATGATTGGGGCGATGATACTGGTTCTTAGTGCCTGCGGCCAGCCCACATTCGGGCACCCGTCAGAGCCAGGAGGAAAGATCCCTGCGGATCTCAAACGCTTCTACGAGCAGAAGCTGACCTTCGGCTCGTGCGAGGGCTACGCCACCACGGATAAAGACGCTAAGGACTTCGCCAACGACACCTTCAAATGCGCCCGGCTTGAGGTGCCGCTCGACTACCAGAACCCCGGCGGGCGAACCGCGCAGATTGCACTGCTGCGCGTATCGGCAAAGGGCAAGCCGAGCAAACGAATCGGCTCCCTGCTGCTCAACCCAGGCGGCCCCGGCGCCTCTGGGATGAGCTACGCGGTCGAGGTGGCAGAAAAATTGGCCGACAGTCCGATCACTAAGCAGTTTGACCTGATCGGGTTCGACCCACGCGGGGTTGCGGCCTCGACACCAGCCATAGACTGCTTCACCGATGCCGAACGAGAGGCCGACAAGTTGGTCAACTCGATCAACTCCGGGGGCAAGGACTACACCGACCACGAGACCCGTCAGTTGTACCAAAAATGTGCCGAGCGTTCCGGGGGTGAGGACGTGCTGGCTCACGTCGGCACGCGCGATGTCGCCCGTGACATGGACGTACTCCGCGCGGTGCTCGGCGATGACAAGCTCTCCTTTTTCGGCGCCAGCTACGGTACCCGGCTCGGCGCGATCTACGCCGAAACCTTCCCGCAGAACGTGCGGGCCATGGTGCTCGATGGCGCGGTCGACCCCACCACCGGCACCACCGAGCGTCGCCTCGTCCAGTTCGCGGGTTTCCAGCGTGCCTTCGACAACATGGCGGCCTTCTGCGCTAAAACCCCGACTTGTCCGCTCGGCACCGATCCCAAGCAAGCTAACGCCGCCTTCCAGCAGATCGTGCAGCCACTGATTGATAAACCGATCATTACCGCAGACGGACGCAAGGTCACTTACACCGCCGTAATTGACGGCGTGACCACTGGGCTTTACGACGATGAGGCCTGGCCTACGGTGATTCTAGCCATCACCGAACTCAAGGCCGGAAGCGGTAAAACCCTGCTGTTCTTGCGCGACATCCTCAGCCAGCGCAATGCCGACGGTAGCTACGGCAATAACTACGAGTCCCTGGTGGCCATTAACTGCCTCGACGAGGAACGCCACACGCCCGAGCAGGAGAGCGCGATGACGCGCGACATTTTCAAGGTTGCGCCCTTCCTGGACACTGGCCGACCCGTCAACGCCCGTGACCTCTGTGAGCATTGGCGCGTGAAACCCACCCTCGGCTACCCCTACGCCCAGAACATCAAAGGACTCCCTAAAACCTTGGTCGTGTCGGTCACCGGCGATCCGGCTACCCCGCACGAGGGCGGCATCAGCCTCGCCAAGACGCTCGGCGCGAGCCTGCTGACTGTCGAGGGCGAACAGCACGGTGTAGCCCTCATCGGCGGCAATGCTTGTGTCAACGACATCGTCGCCGACTACCTCATCAGTCTCAAAATACCCGCAGACGGCGCTCGCTGCGTCCTTTAGGCGCGTTGGGACACCAGAGCAGCCTGAACAGAGAGAATTATTACCAAGCACAAGAGAAGTACGGTTATGGCTATCTTGGGCTAATATCCTTAAATCACCGTAAAGGTAATCCAGGACTTACGCAAAAAGGCAGTGAAAGCCTTGATTTTCCGTAGGGGCAATTCATGAATTGCCCCTACATTTCGTACTTGATGCGTAAGTCCTATAATCATAATCGAAAGCTACCTCAACATATTATAGAAATTTTATCAAAATTTATTACTGAAGAATATGAGAACAAAAAGCAAAAAACTAAACAAGCTGTTTACGCTTCATTTGTTCACAGTTGTTCCAAAGCTGGGATTGGCGATGACCAAATTCCTAGCTATAAAACATTCATAAACGAGATTAAAAAATACCCAAAACATTCCCAAGTAGAAAAACGCTCAGGTCATCGTGCGGTGTATGAAATGGAAGCATTTTACTGGGAACTAGAATTATCCACACCCCGACATCACCCGTAAGAGGTTAAGATAATTGCACTTTTGTCAAGGGGGTGCGAAAAAAGGGGCTAGATTCAGCTTGGTGACTGGTTTTCGTAGAGCTTTAACTACTCCTAAATCTTGATTCTCTTTTGCAGCAAAGTATTTAATTGGATCATCAGCCTTACCTTTGTCATAGGCAACACTAAAATGATAAAGTCCGCGATAAATCATTTCCAAAGAAATGCGGTCAAATGGTAAAGATAATTCGTCAGCAACAGCATCACCCAAATCAACTAATACAGCATAAAATAACCAAGTTGCCCAGACTTGTAACTTGATACCATTAATAGAACCAGTCCATAAATAAGATAAACCAAGTAATCTTTTTACAGTGTGAAAAGCCTCTTCAATTCTCCATCTACGGCGATATAAATCAGCGACGGCATAGGGAGGTAAAATATGTGGGTCAAGGACAGAAGTAATATAAGAATAGGTAGTCTGCTCAATTTTTATTTCAATTAGGCGTAAAGTAAGAACAGGCGCACCACGCCTGACAGTGCCAAGTTGAATTAATCGGTCTTTAACTCCATAGTCATAACTAAAAATTTTTAAATATTTAATAGAGGCTTTAGCTTTTAGACGAGTAATGAAATGAACTTCTTGGTCAATAAGTTGTTGGAAAAATTGAAAGTGATAAAAGCCTCTATCAAGTAATACTAGAGTTTTAGGCTGTAGTAAATTTCATAATGGAACTTCAAAATTAGTCTCTGATGCAGCAGGATTAGTGTGAAACCAAACTTCTATTGGTAAACGACTGACCAAATCAATAACTGTACAAATTCTCCCCGCCAACTGACCTACTTTAGCATCTTCTAGGCTTTTAAGCTTACGGAATAATGCTTCTAATGTAGAGCCGTCAGCTATCCAGATTCGTTCAAAATTATTCAGTGCAAATTTAATACTATCGGGTAGTGGCCGTTTGAGTCTTTGTTGCCAATTGATTTGTAACTGAGGTAATAAATCTTTAAAGACTCGCTCAAATAGTTCTGCCGGAAATACTAAAAATCTTTGGGAAAGAGATTGTTGAGCAACCTGTGTGGCACGACACCATAATACATCTTCTCTTGCCAAAAGCTTTGTTAATTCTTGTACCCCCGGAACTTGCCGCCATAATAAAGTTAATACGGCTGCTACCATCATGGATAGATTAATAATTCTATCTCGTAATCCTAATTGCTTGTAGTATTTTTCTTGAGCAAAAATAGCTGGAGTTAATAAAGCTTTTAATTGCTGAAAGAGCTTTTTGAGTATTTTAGCTGATTGACAAAATGAGCTTTTTCTTAACCTGTCACGGATGGGCTGAGATAGAAATGTATTCTCTAGAGCGGTAAAACTTACTAGAGTAGATTTTTAATGATTGAAATAGGCGTAAATAGGTAAACCAAAATTTTCAATAATAACGAATTTACTAGGTTTAAGTTTTTGCTCTAGCTAGCTTTGCCACTCTAGGTTTTTCGCACCGACTCTTCTCACGGTCTGCACCCACCAAAGGCGCAGAAGCACCTTCGCTCGGGCGTCATTTCTTCTCGAAGACTTCCTTGTCCATAGAAATCGCGGTAACTGCGTTAAGCCCGTCGCGTTCACTGCAACGGCATCACGCTGGCCCCGAACATCACTGCACCGTTTGGCCGCCGTCGATGACCATAGCGTGCCCAACGACGAAGGCAGCCGCGTCCGAGCACAGCCAGTCGGACGGGATGGGCGATCTCCTCGGGCTTGCCCATCCGTCCGACTAGCTCCTCCGCGATTACCTTCGCGCGCCCCTCGTCCGTGCCGCTGGTAAAGCGACCCATCATCGGAGTGTCGATGTAGCCGGGACAGACGGCGTTGACGCGGATGTTCTGCGCGGCGTAGTCGAGGGCCGCCGCGCAGCGTCTCCGACAGGAGAAGGCATCGCTTGGATCATCCCATTACTGCGCTCTCTAACATTAAAAGCTGTATCCCTTGTTGTGTATGGCTTATAGCTTTTCTTAGTGCAATTCGATTCCAGACTCTTGAATGCGCCAGTTACAATGATTGGGTCAATAAATTCAAAGCTAAGTTGCATTCCTCAATTGATCAATGGATTGACTTAGCTGGAGCTACCGCCGGCCAGCTTTTACGTTCTTTACGTGATAAAGCCGCTCAATGGTGGTATTTTCTTGACAACCCTGAAGTTCCCCCTGATAACAATCAGGCTGAACGTTCGCTACGTTTGGCTGTCACGAAACGCAAGGTTAATGGTGGTTCCCGTTCGATGGAGCGGTTTCAACACACTGCTAATTTACTGATGGTGGTGCAGACTTGAGGCAGCGCGTTGGGCGGCTCTGCCGACAGCCGCGCGACTGCCGTGCCGTCGTCAAGGTCGGAGGGAATTGATTTTTTTGCACAAGCTCTAATTGCTGACTCCAATAATTATCAGTCTCACCCTTCTTTACTTCCGCAATATTACACCTGAATCCTAACCTCTTGCCCTATAGTCAGGAAGACTACGAGAAGCTAATGAAAGCATGATCATCCAAAGGCCCGTCAACAAAAAATTAATCCCTACAAATACTCCCAATACCCAAACTGCGCTGACAGGCCATTGATACAAAATAAAAATCCCTAGAATAATAGCCATGATACCGCTAAATAGTACCCAACCCCAGTTTGGATCTCGACGCATTTCAAATGCTGCAATCACCTCCAATACACCCTCAATAAAAATGATAAATCCAAAAGCTAAGGTGAGAGAGAGCGCAGCACCAAAGATGTTGTTAATCAACAAAATCCCACCAATTACGTATAGAATACCAACTACTAGTGTTGTCCAGAAGCCTCGTTTGTGACGTGATTGAAATGCATGAACAATTCGGACGATACCAGCAATAATTAAAGTCCAGGAGAATACGATTGTGATGGCAATAGTGGCAATAAATGGTTCTGCGATCGCTGCAATTCCCAGCAGAATCATCAAAACACCTAAGACAATTGGCAATGCTGAATTTGTTCTGGTTTCTCTAAAATCTTCGGAAGTCATAGCTTTTCCAAAAATGTTTTGATATGTTGTTAAATCTTGAAAGAGAAACGCGATTAACCCAAGTCTTTCCAAGAGTTATCTCTCCCTTGTACTCCTCTGCCCCCTCTAAGCATTGACCAGTTCAGGTGATAAGCCCTTCAACACCAGTCGTTCGTGTTCCACATGGACGTAGATTGTGTCGCCTTCGTGGAACTCGCCGCGTAGAATCGCTTTGGCAATCGGAGTTTCTAGTTCTCGCTGAATCGCCCGCTTCAGGGGACGAGCACCGTAAACTGGGTCATAACCGACCTGAACAATCCAATCGAGAGCCTGGTCGGAGATTTTGAGCGAGAGTTTACGCTCGCGCAGTCGCTCCTCTAAACGCTGCACTTGTAGTTTGACAATTTCGCGCAACTCGTCCTTCCGCAAGCTGTGGAAAATAATGATTTCATCAATGCGGTTGAGAAATTCGGGGCGGAAACTTTCTCGCACTGCTTCCATGACGCGATCGCGCATTTGTTCGTACTTGCTATCGTCTCCTGCCACATCCAAAATGTATATTGAACCAATATTGCTGGTCATAATCGCGATCGTATTTTTAAAATCTACTGTGCGTCCCTGAGAATCAGTTAAGCGGCCATCATCCAGGATTTGCAGCAGGACGTTGAATACATCAGGATGAGCTTTCTCAATTTCGTCAAACAGAATTACAGAATAAGGTCGGCGGCGAATCGCTTCGGTGAGTTGTCCGCCTTCTTCATAGCCCACGTAACCTGGAGGCGCACCAATGAGACGGGCAACAGCGTGTTTCTCCATGTATTCGGACATATCGATCCGCACCAGTGCATCTTCGGTATCAAACAGATATTCCGCTAAAGCTTTTGCCAGTTCTGTTTTTCCCACCCCGGTCGGGCCTAAGAAAATAAAGCTAGCAATGGGACGATTCGGGTCTGCCAACCCAGCACGGGAACGTTGAATTGCATCGGCAACAGATCTTACAGCTTCGTCCTGACCAATCACACGTTTATGTAGCTCTTCTTCCAGATGCAAGAGTTTTTGCATTTCCGATTCAACCAGTCTGCTCACCGGAATACCCGTCCACTTGGAGATAATTTCGGCAATGTCAGCTTCGGTGACTTCTTCGCGCAACAGAGATTTACCGCTAGTCTGGATTTGGGCTAGTCGCGCTTCGGCTTCTTTTAGTTGTCGTTGCAGCTCAGTGAGTTTGCTGTATTTCAGTTCTGCTGCCCGGTTGAGGTCGTAATCGCGTTCGGCTTGCTGAATTTCTACGTTGACACGCTCAATCTCTTGTCTAATTTGGCGAATGCGATCGATAATTTGCTTCTCTGCCTGCCATTGAGCATTGAGAGCAACTTGCCGTTCTTTTAACTCCGCAAGTTCTCTCTCCAGCCGTTCTAAACGCTCTCTGGAAGCACTGTCTGTTTCTTTTTGCAGTGACAGCCGCTCCATTTCCAGTTGCAGAATTTTGCGATCGATTTCGTCTAATTCTTCTGGTTTAGAAGTAATTTCCATTTTTAGTTTAGCCGCAGCTTCATCCACCAAATCAATAGCTTTGTCGGGTAGGAAGCGATCGCTAATATATCTGGCAGACAGAGTAGCTGCCGCAACTAACGCACTATCAGAAATCTTCACGCCGTGGTGTAACTCGTAGCGCTCTTTCAAACCGCGCAGAATTGAGATGGTATCTTCCACACTGGGCTGATCGACATACACCTGCTGAAAACGACGTTCCAAAGCCGCATCTTTTTCAATGTACTTGCGGTATTCATCTAGCGTGGTGGCACCAATACAGCGCAATTCGCCGCGAGCGAGCATCGGCTTGAGCAAGTTGCTAGCATCCATCGATCCTTGCGTTGCACCCGCACCAACTACAGTGTGAATTTCGTCAATGAACAAGACGATTTGTCCCTGTGCTTCTTGGATTTCTTTTAAGACAGCTTTCAGGCGTTCTTCAAATTCTCCCCGGTATTTGGCTCCGGCAATTAACGCACCCATGTCTAAAGCTATTAGTTTGCGATCGCGCAATGATTCCGGGACATCACCACTGACAATGCGCTGCGCTAATCCTTCTACAATTGCCGTTTTACCGACACCGGGTTCACCAATCAGCACGGGGTTATTTTTAGTCCGACGAGAAAGGATTTGAATCGTGCGGCGAATTTCTTCATCTCGTCCAATCACTGGGTCGAGTATGCCCTCATGTGCCAATTGGGTTAAATCGCGTCCGTATTTTTCTAGCGCTTCATATTTAACTTCCGGGTTTTGATCTGTCACTTTTTGACTCCCTCGAATCTGTTGAATGATGTTGCGGAGTTTTTTTTCATCCAGTCCAAATTCTTGAAACAACTTTTTACCAAAGCGATCGTCTTTGGCAAAGGCAAGTATTAAATGTTCAATAGAAATATATTCATCACCAAACTCTTTGCGGTATTGTTCGGCGCGATCGAGCAGCGTCTCTAAACTGTGTCCGATGTATACCGAACCACTGCTAGCCCCCGATACTTTGGGCTGACGGTTGATGAAGTCGATAGTGCGATCGTGGAGTTTTTGAACATTCACCCCAGCTTTGTTGAAAATAGAACTGGCGAGTCCTTCCTGTTCCAGTAGCGCTAGCATCAAATGTTCGCTCTCAATCTGCTGATGCTGAAACTGCTTGGCAATTTCGGGAGTACGAACAAGGGCTTCCCAGGCTTTTTCGGTAAATTGCTCGGGATTGGTTGGTTGCATAATCGTGCCCCTTAGCTGAGAAATAAATTATTTTGTTAACGCTCTTAATTACGAATTTGTAATTCAGCACGGTAGGCACGCAGTTGCGCCTTGAGTTGGGCAATTTCAGTTACCATATCTAGCACCATTGCTGCTCCGACCCAATTCAAGTTCAGATCGCGGTGCAACCTTTGAATCTGCACAACGCGAAAGATATCCTGTCGGCGCAGCATGATTCCTACAGGTTCAATTAGTCCCAGGCGGACAAATCGTTCTAGTAATAAAACCGAGGTTTGGGTGAGGTAGGCGGCTTGCTCGAAACTATAGAGGCGATCGCCTGTTTCTGACCACACCACGCAAGACAAACTCAGGTTAGAAATCATAACCGCACCTCCACCAAGCCTTGACGGGAATTAAAACTACTGACCTGCCGCAATTTTTCATAGCACTCTCTTTCTTGGGGACTCAAATCTTTGGGTGTCACAATTTTTAACCGCACAATCAAAGCGGTACGATTGCTTTTTGGATCGCGCCAGCCCTTGCCACGTAGTCGGAGTGCTTGGTCGGAATCCACACCGGCCGGAATCGTCATCGTTACCTTGTCATCGGGCGTAGGAACATCTATTTGTGCGCCAAGCACTGCTTCTTCTGGGCTGACAGGTACTTCGCAAGCAAGATTGTCGCCCTCAAATTTGAAGAAAGGATGGGGCAATAATTCAATTGTCAGATACAAATCGCCGCGTTGCTGACTAAAAGGACTCATCTGTCCTTTGCCTTTGACTCGAATGCGGCTTCCCGATTTTACTCCCGGCGGAATGCGAACAGTGATAGTTTCTCCATCAATTTGTAGCCGCTTCTGTGTACCGTGAAACGCTTCAGAAAAAGTGAGAGCGATCGCTGCTTCCGTATCCTGTGCGGGAACATCAGTGAAGCGGCCGAAGGGGTCTTCTCCATAGCCAAAGTCGGCGTATTCCCGGAATCCTTCTGGTCTTCTTGTAGTGCGATAATTAGCTGTGTGCTGCCTTGTACGACCGCCACTGCGACCTAACCCTCCCAGCAACTCATCAATGAAATCATTAAAGTTGCCATACTGGCTAAAATCATAGCCTTGTGTACCCGCCCCTCTGGGTGGAGGTGCACCCGCCGCAGCCTGTTGCCAGTACTGACCATACTGGTCATACTTCTGGCGTTTTTCTGGGTCGGACAGCACTTCATTAGCTTCGTTAATTTCTTTGAACCGCGCTTCGGCTTGCTTATCGTTAGGATTTAAGTCCGGGTGATATTTCCGTGCCAATTTCCGGTAGGCTTTTTTGATATCCTCCGGAGTGGCGTTCTTACTGACACCCAGAATTTCGTAATAATCTTTGAAATCGGTTGCTGCAACCATCAGCACCTCTTGAGATTAACGGGATGGGGGGCAGGGGGAGATAAAATTCCTCACTCTTATACAGACGCGATGAATCGCGTCTCTACTTTTAATTCTTATACAGACGCGATTAATCGCGTCTCCTGGCTTCTGCCCTATTTGAGGAATCACCTGGTTTGACGACTTCGGATACTCGGTTGAAGAAACTAGAAAATTGTTCTTGAAGCTTGGCAAATGCGCCTGCTGTGTTCTCACGTGCCTTAACTTGCCGCTCTAGATTTTTAATTGCTTTGTCAAATGCTGCATACTCGCGATCGCCTCTGGCATATCCTAGTTCTTGAGCTAACTTGAGTTGGGCACGAGCATCTTCTAGCAACCTCTGTGCTGCGTCGCGATCCTTCTCTGTTAAAGTAACCGCAGTCACTAGATCGGTATGGGCTTTGACTAGCGGCAGGGGTCGAGCTTGTTCTGTCACCACTAAAGTTGAGAGCGCAAGTTGCAGCACGCCTTTGGCTTCATCAATTTTGCCTTCGTTCAACAACCGAGCTGCCTGCTTGGTAGCATCTGGATATCTCTCTAATGGCAGATTGACGATTGCTGTGCGAATCTCGCTTATCAGGTTGTTCAACAGTTCGCGAGCCGCCGGAAAATCTTCTGCAATTGCAACACCCTTCACTTGATTGCGAATTCGGTCAACCAAATTAAAATCCTGAGGGGCAAAATCGATTATCGCTACCTGAGCCGCCACCGGAATTAGAGCTAGTTTAGGGTATTGTGCTACTAGAATGTCAATTTTTCCAGTTGCTCGTTCTAAAGCTTGAAGTGCTTCTTGAGTTTTTCCCCCCTCAATGGCGGCGATCGCTTTTTTAGTTTCTTCGATTGCGGCGATCGCTTCTCGATCCAGTTTACTTTCAGCCTCAGCTGTTGCCTGTTGCCTCTCCTTTTCAATCTCCTGCTGAAGACTAGTATCAAGCTGATTCAATCTTTCAGGAGATACCGCAGCAGAGCTAACTGCATGAACGGGAGCGATGAATAAAAGCGAGGAGAAAAGAATACCCACGAACAGGACTTGCAGCCTTCTAAAGAATCTGTGACATTGGTTCACGATCATTCTCCTGGTTTATAAACTTGTTTTGCACCTGGATTGAAGAAGGTAGGGGGCAAAGGAGCAGGGGAGCAGGGGAGCAGAGGGGCAGGGGGGCAAAGGAGCAGAGCAGAAAAGACTAAAATTACCCTTGATTCTCCCTATCTCCTCTGCTCCCTATCCCCCTATCCTCTTCTCACCTTCTGCCTTCATTAAGCTGGTTGGGCGGGGGCGGTTCCGGATATACGTTTGAAGAAACTAGAGAATTTTTCCAGGAGCCGACTCAATGGGTCTGCGGTTCTCTCGTTTGCCCTAACTTGCCGCTCGATATCTTGGATTGCCTGCTCAAGTTCTGCATACTCAGGATCGCCTTTGGCATACCCCAGTTGTTGAGTCAACCTGAGATGGTTGCGAGCATCTTCCAGCAACCTCAGCGTTCCTTCGCGATCGCTGTCTGCTATAGCAACTGCACTCATTATGTCAATATCGGCTCTAAGCAGCGGTAGGGGTCGAGCAACTTCTGTCACCACTAGGGTTGAGAGGGCAAGTTGCAGCACCGTTTTGGCTTCATCGGTTTTACCTTCGTTCAACAACCGGGCTGCTTCCTTCATGGCATCAGGATATGTCGCTAGTGGCAGATTAAAGATTGTTGTGCGAATCTCGCTTACCAGGCTGTTCAACAGTTGACGAGCAGTACGAAAATCATCCTCATTCACAGTACTCTTAATTTGATTACGAATTTGCTCAATCTCATTAGAATCGTCAGGGGCAAGATCGATTATATTTACTTGAGCCGACACAGGAACAAAACCCAGTTCAGGGTATCGTGCTACTAGAATTTCAAGTTTTCCTGTTGCGCGTTCTAAAGCTTGAAGTGCTTCTTGAGTATTTCCCTGGTCAATGGCATTAATTGCATTTCGAGTTTCTTTGAGCGCGGAAACTGCTTCTTGATCTACGCATCTTTGAGCTTCATCTGTTGCCTTTTGTCTCTCGTTGTCAATCTCTTGCTGATTACGAGCATCTTCTTGCTGATCGCGATTATCTTGTGGATTCAATGTTTGAGAGTTCATAATCTGTTCCAGTTAGTTAAGTTGTTTTGTGACTGAAATAAGTGCCTTTTTCGTCGCGATGGGCTACGCCCCGCCGTAGGCGATCGCAACTCTGGAAATTTACGATCTGACTTTAGACCTGGAATAAGTGCCTTTTTCGTCGCGATCGAACACCTGTTTGACCCGATCCCAAGCCTTCGTCAAGGCATTATCTTTTCCATTGGCTTCTCTAAACGACCGATTGTAGGTATCAACAAAAGTTTTTTGCGCGTCGTCCGACATATTTGCTCTAATTTCTGGTGAAATCTGCTCATTATCTGCCAGTTCACCTTTTGGTTGACGGGGAATCTTCATGTCAGTGATAGCGACTTCTTCCGCACCCGCACTTTCTAACAGTGAGACAACTTCCTCTGCTTGTTCTTGTGGCACTTCCGCGACCAGTAAAAACTCACCTGCTTTCAGGCGTGTTTCGTAAATAGCAGCTTTGTCCTCCGGCATACCCATTGCGATTAAGGCAGCTCAAATACCTGCTCCCAAGGAACCATATAAAGCACCGCCTGCCGCTCCTAATAATGCTGCTCCCAAAGGGCCTGCTGCTACTACGGTTCCTAAAAAGGGAATGAACAACACACCCACACCCGTAAGTAAAGCCAACAGAGAACCAAACAGCGATCCGAAAATCGCTCCGGTGGCGAGTCCATCCAAGATTACATCTTGTTTAGTCACAAATCCGGAGATACGAGTTTCGGCGTGGAAGTCGCGACCAATAATCGAAATGTTATCTTTGGGAACGCCGCGATCGATTAGACGCTCAACCACTTCTTGCATCTTCTTCTCATCTTTGAAGATAGCAGAGACACTTTTGAGGGCGGTTTTTTCAGATGTAGAAGTCATAAAAATTACTCCAAATTAAAAAAATAGATAACATCACGAAATGTGGCGCAGATTTAAGGACGCGGGGATAGGAAGAGAGTATTTGATAATTTCACTGCGTCACCCTCTGGGTGACGCACGCAGGCTCGCTAAAGCAGTTCCTTTAACTCTGAAAACCAGAGCAACGGACTGCTCGCTGCGTCTTGTTACTTTTGTTCCACAAAGTCTGCATCGATGACATCTTCACCGCCGCCTTGACGGTCTGTAGAAGTACCACCGTTTGGAGATGCACCTGCTTGTGAGTAGACCGCAGTGCCGATTTGCATCAGGGCTTGTTGAATTTCGTTGGTGAGGGACTTCATGCGATCGATGTTGTTCTGCTCAATTGCCTGACGCAAGTCTCGAATTAAGCCTTCCACGCGGGACTTGTCTGCTGGTGGCACTTTGTCACCCAAATCCTGAAGTTGTTTCTCGGCTTGATAGGCAACAGAATCTGCCATGTTTCTGGTATCAATTTGTTCGCGCCGCCTACGGTCTTCTTCCGCATTGCGCTCGGCTTCTTTCACCATCCGCTCGACTTCAGATTTATCGAGGGTAGACGCACCTGTGATGCTAATGGACTGTTCTTTACCTGTGGCTTTTTCTCTGGCAGTTGCTGACAGAATCCCGTTAGCATCAATGTCAAAGGTAACTTCGATCTGTGGCATACCTCTGGGAGCTGGAGGAATCCCATCTAGTCGGAAGGTTCCCAGGCTCTTGTTGTCGGATGCCATTTCGCGTTCACCTTGCAGAACATGAATTTCTACGTTTGTTTGTGCGTCAGCCGCCGTTGAGAACACCTCAGACTTCTTCACTGGGACAGTGGTATTGCGCGGAATAATCTTGGTCGTCACACCACCTAGAGTTTCAACACCCAGCGACAACGGCGTAACATCTAGGAGCAGTACGTCTTTTACCTCACCCCCAAGCACACCCGCCTGAATCGCTGCACCCACTGCTACGACTTCATCCGGGTTGACACCCTGGTGTGGGTCTTTGCCTATTATCTGCCGTACCAGTTGCTGGACAGCCGGCATTCGAGTTGCACCACCCACTAGGATTACTTCGTCAATATCTGCGGGACTCCGTTTAGCATCGCGCAGGGCTTGTTCGACGGGAATGCGGCAGCGATCGAACAAGTCGGCGCACATTTGCTCGAACTGTACCCGCGTTAAGGTCATATCTAGATGTTTCGGGCCTTCCGGGGTTGCGGTAATAAAAGGTAAGTTAATGTTCGTCTGTGTTGCGCTTGACAGTTCAATTTTGGCTTTTTCTGCTGCTTCGGTGAGGCGTTGCAGGGCTTGTTTGTCTTTACGGAGGTCGATGCCTTCGTTACGCTGGAATTCGGTTGCTAGCCAGTCTACGATTCTCTTATCAAAGTCATCACCGCCCAAGTGGGTGTCGCCACTGGTAGCTTTCACTTCAAACACACCATCACCCACTTCTAGGATAGACACATCAAACGTCCCACCGCCTAAGTCAAATACCAAGATAGTTTCGTTAGTTTTCTTGTCAAGTCCGTAAGCGAGGGCAGCCGCCGTTGGCTCGTTGATAATTCGCAGAACTTCAATCCCGGCAATTCTACCGGCATCTTTGGTGGCCTGCCGTTGAGAGTCATTGAAATAGGCAGGGGTGGTAATTACCGCTTGCCTCACCGGTTCCCCCAGATATGTGCTGGCATCATCTATCAGCTTGCGGACTACCTCAGCCGAGATTTCTTCGGGTGAAAATTCCTTGTTCAGAGCGGGACAGTGTAGCTTGACGTTGCCATTGCTGTCACGTACCACTTTGTAAGTAACTTGTTTTGCCTCTTGGGTGACTTCATCATACCTGCGCCCGATGAACCGCTTAACGGAATAAAAGGTGTTTTCTGGGTTCATTACACCCTGGCGCTTGGCAATTTGCCCGACAAGTTTTTCGCCCTTCTTGGTGTAAGCAACCACAGACGGAGTTGTGCGACCGCCTTCTGTGTTCGGAATAACGATGGGTTGTCCACCTTCCATTACGGCTATACAGGAATTTGTAGTTCCTAAATCAATACCAACGATTTTTGCCATCGTTAGCAACCTCCTTCAAAGATTGGGATAAAAAATTGAGAGTTTGGATTCAGGACAAGTTGAACAAATGCCAATCGCCAAATTAGTGATGAGTGAGGAGGAGCAGGGGCTAGTAAGTCAAAAGGTAAAAGTAAAAAAAAAGAATTAAGAATTAAATTTCAAGACTTCATCAGTTCTCTTTTGCCTTTTGCCCTTCGGGTGACGCTCCTAACGTCGCTAACGCTGACGCTAACGCCACTTGCTTTATGCAGGTGTTCCCGTCCACCGCAGTGGCTCACCTTTTTACTTTTGACTTCATCTTGGGGAGTAGGGGAAGCAGAGGGAGCAAAGAGAAAGTTTTAGTAATTTTTACTACCTGAATAGCCCTGAATATACTTGTTTCTTTCTCTCTCCCTGCCTCAAGAGCTTACCCATCTCATAAAATCGCATTGCTCCCGTTTGTAGATAACGGCGATCGGCAAAATTACTACTCTCGCGAATACTTTCAACGGACACCAAGAGTGAGAGTGCCTGGGGATATTCGTTCATTGCCCATCACCCGATAGAGATATCATCGATTAGAAGGACACGGAGAGAAGTTGCGTGCGGGGATAGAGGGACATGGAGAGTTCTTTGTTTGCATCTTTGCGTCTCCCACTCTCCGTGTCTTTTCTCCTGCCTTATGGTTTGAGTACAACTTTGATACAGTTTTCCTTCTTGTCTCTGAAAATTTCGTAACCCCGGGGTGCTTCATCTAACGGTAGACGATGGGTGATCACGAAAGATGGATCGATCCTGCCATTTTGGATGTGATCGAGTAACGTGTTTAAGTACTTATGAACGTGCGTTTGTCCCATTTTGAATACTAAGGCTTTGTTCATGGCAGCACCCATAGGTATTTTGTCTACAACGCCGACATAAACACCAGGAATTGACACGTGACCGCCTTTGCGACAGTCAATCATCACTTGCCGCAGCACATGGGGCCGGTCTGTTTCCAGACGCACTGCTTGCTTTACTTCGTCGTATACTCCTTCTAGACCCGTGCCGTGTGCTTCCAACCCCACAGCATCAATGCAAGCATCTGGGCCGCGTCCACCTGTCATTTCTTTGAGGGCTTCACCAACATCTACTTCCTCATAGTTAAGGATTTCTGCCTTGCCTTGATCTTTAGCCATCTGTAGGCGTTCGGGAATTCGATCAATAGCGATGACTCGTTCAGCACCAAGTAGATAAGCACTTCTTATTGTGAATTGTGCGACTGGGCCACACCCCCAGACTGCGACAATATCACCGGGCTGAATATTACAGTTATCTGCCGCCATATATCCGGTGGGGAAGATATCTGTTAAAAACACTACTTGTTCGTCTGTTAGTCCATCAGGAATCTTAAACAAACCAGTATCGGCAAAGGGAACACGGGCATATTCAGCTTGACCACCAGCGTAGCCACCTAGCATATGAGAGTAGCCAAAAATACCAGAGGGTGAATAACCCATGAATTTTTCTGCTAACCAAGCGTTTGGGTTAGAGTTATCGCACAATGACCAGAAGTCATGTTGACAGTACCAGCAGTTACCACAGGCGATAGGGAATGGTACAACCACGCGATCGCCTATCTTCACATTCTTGACGGCACTGCCTATTTCAACGACTTCCCCCATCATTTCATGACCCAGGATATCGCCTTTTTCCATTGTGGGGACATAGCCGTTATAAAGGTGTAAATCAGAACCGCAAATTGCTGTTGTTGTGATTTTAATAACAGCATCACGCGGATTAATGATTTTTGGATCTGGTACTGTTTCTACCCGTACATCGTTGGCACCGTTCCAGCAAACTGCTTTCATAGCCATTAATCCTTTGTCGGTAGTTAGTTGTCAGTTGTCAGTGGTTATTTTCCTTGTCTCCTCTACTCCCCTGCTCCTCTCAGTCCCCAACTCAAGGCTGTAACCTAATGACCTCGCGGTTGACCTTCTGTTGTGGCAATCTCGCCTGCTTCCATCAGCATTCTGAAGCGGCGTAAATCTTCTTTAATTTGCAGTTCTGGGTCTTCGCCAAACAATTTAGCGATGTCTGCGACGGGCTTCGCCAACGCAGCCCCAGGCGGGGTAAATTCTCGGACTGTTTTTACCTCAGTGCCACGATTCCCAGGTGCTGGCTTGAAGTGGACGCGATCAGAGGTTTCAATTGCTGCGCCTTCAACCGAAGTCCAGGCAATCAATTCGTTTTCTCGGTCTTCGGTAATGACTACATCCCATTCAACGCTTCCATTTAAGAATCCTTTGCTAATCCAGTGCGATCGCGTAGCGTGTCCGGAGGACTCTCGCTTTTCGTCGTGTACCCTCACCTCTTTGAGATGCTTGATAAAGCGTGGCAAGTTATCAAAGTTACGCCAAAAGCGATAAAGTTCCTCTACTGGTTTGTTAATGGTTAAAGTCTTTTCAACTTTGACCCGTTGGTTCATGACTGTACTCATGACCATTGCCTCTTGTGTTTGCTATATGTCTTTTAATTATCAAACTTGGGACAAATTGATTTGTCTTAACTCTTCTATTGCTTAGAGTTATAGTTAAAAAAAAATTACTTATATTCTTTCAATAGTCTTAGGTTTCCAATAAATTAATACTTCAAAAGTAGTAATTGGCAGTTACCATATTTGTATACAAAAATACTTATTTAATTTACAAAACAGTTGCGTTTTCAGAAGCAGAAATGGTGTTAGCACAACGCCAGCAAGCCTTCTCCCTTGGCGTTAGCCTCTCCCTTTGGGAGAAGGGGAGACGCTAAGAGCGAACGAGCGTAACTGCTGTTAGCGCAGCGTTCGCGTAGCGTCTCCCAAAAAGCAGAACAGCGCGAACGCATCTAAATATTGAATATTGAATGCTCAAGGTATGATTGTGAATTGTTGGAGGACACCGTACTCCCAACGGACTTTTAAGGATGTATTATTAACATAACCTGAGTTCGGGATAAGCAAAGGGACAGGTAAAACGCTGCGAAAGCCAGCCTCAATCGCTGGATTTGTCTCCTTTTGCTGCACCCTCTTGACAAATGTGCCATTACCTTAACCTCTCACCGATGCCATTGCTTATTGCTTACAATAACAACCATTTTTGATTTCTGAGCAATATCTGCTACTCTCTTGGCAAAGGATTGTACCAGCGATCGTTTGGTAAGAGCAGTTTATCTGACTCAGCTGGGCCCCATGTATTTGGTTCATATTCGTAAACAGGTGTGACGTTATCGAGAATTGGCTGGACAATCCGCCATTCCTCTTCCACGGTATCTTCCCGTACAAATAAGGTGGGATCGCCCCGCATGGCATCACCCAATAAACGTTCGTATGCTTCCATCTCGTCGCCACCTCCGTAAAAGGCTAGAAGTTCTAGCACAGAGCCGATCATATCTTCTCCAGGGATTTTAGCGCGAGCGCCTAATCCCACAATCACCTCCGGATCGAGTAAAAAACGAACATAATTAGTGTTTTCTTTTCCTCCTTCTTGGAAGACATCTAAAGGCGGGCACTTGAGCTTGACCATTACCTCAGTAGTTTTAACAGGCAAATTCTTCCCAGCCCGGATGTATATAGGAACTCCTGACCACCGCCAGGTATTAATAAATAACCGCACGGCAGCAAAAGTTTCTACTTGGGAGTCAGGAGAAACACCTTCTTCGTTGCGGTAACCGCGATATTGACCGCGAATAATCTCATTAGGTTGCAGTGAGGGTATAGCTTTGAGAATACGCTTTTTTTCATCGCGGATGGCATCAAAAGCCGTACTAGCGGGAGCATCCATGCACACTGAAGCCAATACTTGCAGCATATGGTTTGCCACTACATCCCGAATCGCACCAGTCTCCTCATAAAAGCGCCCCCGTCCTTGAATGCCAAAGTCCTCTGCCATCACAATCTGGATGCTTTCAACGTAGTTGCGATTCCAGATCGGTTGCAGAAAAGAGTTGGCAAACCGAAAATAGAGTAAATTCAGCAGTGGTTCTTTGCCCAGGTAATGGTCGATGCGATAGATGGATGATTCGGGAAAAACTGATGCCAGAATTTGATTTAACTCGCGTGCTGATTGCAAATCCCGTCCAAATGGTTTTTCAATTACCACCCGCGCATTTCTAGCACAGCCTGATTTGCCCAATCCTGACACTACTTGTGCAAACAAACTCGGTGGAATTGCCAAATAGTAGAGCGGGCTGGTTGCATCACCAAGGGCTTGACGTAATTTTTCGTAAGTTTCTTGTTGGTTGTAGTCACCAGCAACGTATTGGAGTTGTGCCGAAAGTTTCTCAAATGCGATTGGATCTACACCGCCATGATGTTCTAAGCTATCGCGTACCCTTTGGCAAAGTTGCTCCGTCGTCCAAGGTCGTCCGGCAACGCCAATGACTGGGACATTGAGATGGCCCCGTCGTACCATTGCCTGAAGGCTGGGGAAGATTTTTTTGTAGGCTAGATCACCTGTTGCCCCAAAAAATACTAGTGCGTCTGAATCAGGAGTTCCCATGACCAACCTCTTTAGGAATTAGCTTTTTCATGATGGCCGCCAAACTGATAGCGCATGGCTGACAAAAGTTTGTCGGCAAAGTCTGCTTCGCCACGGGAGCTAAAGCGAGCAAACAGCGCTGCACTTAACACCGGAGCTGGTACAGATTCATCGATCGCGGCGATCGCTGTCCAACGGCCTTCGCCAGAATCCGATACGCGACCGCCAAACTCTTCTAAATTAGGGCTTGTCAATAAGGCGATCGCTGTCAAATCCAATAGCCAGGAAGCAATTACACTACCCCGACGCCAGACTTCGGCAATATCTGCAAGATTAAAGTCATACTGATAATGCTCCCGATTGCGTAATGGTGTGGTTTCAGCATCGATCTCGCGCTGATTCTTGCCGATGTTGGCGTGGTGAAGAATATTCAAACCTTCTGCATACGCCGCCATGACACCGTATTCAATGCCGTTGTGCACCATTTTGACGAAGTGTCCCGCACCGATGGGCCCGCAGTGGAGATAGCCTTGCTCGGCAGTACCGCCTGCCTTGTCTCGTCCTGGAGTGCGGTCAATCGCTCCTACACCCGGAGCTAGAGATGCAAAAATGGGATCGAGGCGTTTGACGGCCATTGGTTCGCCGCCTATCATCAAGCAATAACCCCGCTCCAATCCCCAAACACCTCCACTCGTACCGCAATCAACGTAGTGAATGCCTCGCTCCTTTAATGTGGCCGCTCGACGAATGTCATCATGGTAGTATGAGTTACCGCCATCTATAATAATGTCATCTGGTTCGAGTAGCTCAATGAGCGTTTCAATGGTTTCATCCACCGAAGCGGCAGGCATCATCAACCAAAGGGCGCGGGGTTTAGATAACTTGCTGACTAGATCGGCGATTGAGCTTGCTCCGGCTGCAATTACACCTTCGGTGACCATTGCCTCCAATTTCTCAGTACGGCGGACATAGCCAACTACACGATGCCCAGCACGCATCAAACGCTGTGCCATGTTTGCGCCCATACGTCCGAGTCCAATCATTCCAAGTTCCATAGGTTTTTCGCCTCCTGGTTTTCAGCTTTTTGCGTTCAATAGCAGCAAGGGTGGCTGCTATTACTCTGTTGAGACACTTACGCTCAGACTGAGTTGACTCAGATCTTGCACCAAACGTAGATACCCGTAAAAAACCAATAATCAGTCCAAAACTATAACAACCGTCAAATCAAAACAGATAAGTATGTTTAGTTATAAATAAAACTTAGCTTCTGTAGATTTACAGAAACAGAAGATTACCATGTCGGCGGTTATTCTTTTGCCCAAAACATGGATATGTTTGCATCTGAATCTCCACATATCTTGCACCTAGCCCTAACGAATGAAATTGGTGGCTATACAAACGAAGTCCGCCTACGCGGACTAACCGAAAATCAATGGTTTGGAACCCGCGCAGGCGGTGAGTGAGTCGCAGTCTACAGCCCTTCGGGCATCCTCCGGCGGGCGGTTCCCGTCGATTGCGTATCGCTAAAGCGAAAGCTCCGCTAACGCGTAGCGTGCCGGAGGCATCACTCCCGTACAGCCTGCGGCATCCGGAGGCAGTACTTCTGCCTTCTTAACTCAGGCAGGAAGTGATATAATTTATAATTCGTAATGACGCGACGCTCCTGCGTCGCTAACGCTATCGCTATCGCGGACTCGCTACCGCTACGCTAACGTGATTCGTAGTTAAGACATATCGAAAAAGGTTTGATAAAGGCTGTTTACACATAGTCTTTAAGGATGGGAGACTTTCCTTTAACTTGAGGTAGGAGCCAGCCAGAGGGCTAAGTTTCGCACATAGGCTTTAATATGTTCAAGGGCTTGTGGGTTTTGCTTCATCCCATCTCCAGGGGGTTCGGTTAGAAAGCTAGGTGCGCCCATATCAACATCCCAATTGTAGTCGGCGAAATGGTGGAAGCTTGATTCAGCGATCGCACGTCCTAAAATATTTCCTTGTTCATCCTGCGTACTTTCAAAAGCAACTACTAAGTTGAAGTCCCGACCGGAGACTGAGCTTGTACCCAAGGCAATTACTCGTGCATTCTTCTCGTTTGCAGGCACACCTACGGCTCCTTCATGGGGATGAGCCGGAAAGAATTCAATCTCCTCAGAAGGTGATGTAGGATTCTTGAGTAAGTCATGAATAGGTTCTATGGGAGCAATTTTCTCGTAGTCACCATTTAACCCAGAATGGAAGTTGGGCCAGGAAATATACTTAGTGTAGATGTCATCAGGGTAGTGGTGCGAGGGATCGGGATCGGGATTCTTACTGTGAAAGTAATGGGCTGCGCCGACACCACCAAGATTGCAAACCGAACAACCTACATCCTGATGGTCACGGCTGACCAATAAACCGCCGCCGCGCTGACGGAAGGCACTGATGCTCTGACACTCTTTTGGAGTTATGCCATCCCCTACATCCACAGCAAACAGCCACAGTTCATCAAAATCTGAATTATCCAGCGTACTTAAAACTGGATCGTTTTTTTCAGCAGTATTTTCTCGATCCCTTGCTGTTACCTGGTACAGGGGTTCCCCAGTGTCACTTTTCAACGAAGCTAAATAGTCCTTTAGCAAAGAAAATCGCCCAATATACCAATCATCTTCATTGGTGGGAATTGTTGTCTGTAACAGAATTTGAATCGGTTTAGTCATGATCTCACTCCCTAGGGTTCCTCTCGCAGCATGAGCTAATTACTAGATCAACGTGGGAATTGTAGCGAGATAATCCAAGCAAAAAATGAGGACGTTTAAAGAGCAATGCTTTTGTGAAAGCAGAGAGTCGAACTGAAGTTTTCTCAATTTTAGCAGCCGTTTGTATGACTGGTGCCATTGGGGGATGGATACTCCCGATTCTTATTAAAACTTAAACACAGGGATTTTATGGAATTGGGAGTGAATAGGCGACTCTTCTCTAGTAAGTTTTGCCACACTAGTAGTCTGCCAAGACAACTTTGCTAAGTTAAATCTTCGGGTATAAACGTCCCATTTTTTGACGTGCGTCCTTAGTTTTAAAACCCCAATAAACACTGGCTTTTTGTTGATTACGTTGTGCTTCCCAAGCGGCAATTTCAGAAGATAACGTCTCTACGTTATTGATACGTCTTTCTAAACATTGGCGAGATAAAACAGATAATTCAATTTCTACCTGATTTAACCAAGAAGCGTGTTTAGGAGTATAGTGAAATTCTAATTTTTTAATAATTCGACGTGCTTCTTGTGGAGAGAAAACCTCATATAATACATTGGGAGTATGAATATTAAGGTGATCAACTACTAAACGAATCACATCAGCAGTTTTGTAATGAACATCTACTAAATCTTTTAATTGTTTAGCGAAGTCAAGTTTTGTCCGACGTTGTGTAACTTCAATATGCCTCCATCCAGCTAAAGGTTCAAAGATGGCAAACAAATTAACTACTCCATTACGTTTATATTCATAATCATAACGTTCGGGCTGTTTTGGTTCTGGTGGCAAAGGAAGTCTTACTTCTTCTACTAATTGATATGGGCGTTCATCTAGGCAGACTAAGGGTTTCTTTAGCTCGTATGGCTCATTATATAAATCCAACACATCTTCCATTCTCAACACATATTCTGCGTTTACTTCGGGAATACACCACTGTTCTTTTAACCAAGGTTTAATTTCATTTTTTTTAAAGTCTGACGTACTGTTTCGTCTGAAATTGAATCTACTATGCCAACACTCACTAAATGATCTGCTAATAATTGCATTGTCCAACGCACTCTTCCAGTTGGCGGATTAGAACAAGCAGTCGCAATCAAAAATGCTTCTTGTTTCTCATCTAATTTTTTTGGTTTTGGTGGATGCTTTTCATCTTCTAACGCAAAATGTAACCCACCAATGACAAATTTTTCTCGTGTTCGTTGCACTGTTGCAGTATGGATTCTAACAGAGGACGCGATCGCTTCATCGCTTTCTCCCTCTGATGCCAGCAGAAGAATGTTTGCACGGGTTATGGTTCTCGCCTTATGCTTACCTTTTTTAATTATTGATTGCAGTTGAGAAACTTCATCTTCACTTAAGTCAACAATGTACTTTTTCGCCATGTTACACCCCGTTTTTGGCTAGTTTACCAATTAGAGGTATTACTTAGCAAAGTTAGCTTGGCAGACTACTAGGCATGGCAACTCTGCGCGACACCCAAGGCAATATTTTGTATAGCCGTTCAAACACCAACGGAGCGATCGCTAAGGGCGAACCCGTAAAATTTGCGTCTGGCAACTATGATGCAATGCCGTCTTTTATCGAACAGCCGATCAAAGCTCAAACCAAAAAGACCAAAGAGCAAAGCGGCATTGCTATAAGCTAAAATGCCACCAACTCCAGGATATTTCGAGACAAAATCTCAAATCAAAGCTCGAACTTCAAGTCAAAGAGCTAATAACTACAGTCGCAGCTCTCTTGACGATGACGGGAATCCCTGCTGGTACATGTTTTTAGCTGCCAGCACGTCATCAGTAGACGACGATTCTGTATTGATGCCATACGATAATCCTCTTAATGGCCGCTGGCATAAGTACGGTGGCGTTGGCGGTAGTGGCAGCAGTAGTTTGCCTGGTTTCGTAACTTGTACAAGCAATTGCTATCCTGAATACCGCGCAGGCAAGGTGTTTGAGTTCTTTACCGCGCACACAAACCTAATTCTTACTATCGAAGTTGGCTTTGACATAGCTACTCAAATCCCTGCAAATAGTGAAGCTATAGCTATCTACAGATGGTCTGGCCCGCCAGATACTAGCTTGTCCTACAAAGAGGATAATCCAATTGCTACTTTTCTCAAGATGGAGGAAGCTTCAGTATCAATGTGGACAGTACTTATTGTCGATTCTCAGCTTTTGCAAAGAATCTCTACAAAGATGAACTTCTTGATGGATGTTGCATGCAATGGTCTGGTGGCTACAGTTTCACATTGGTGAGCTTTTAATATTTAGTACTTTCTTCATTTCAGAATCGGAAAATGTTTCACAAAAAGATAGATGATTGGCTACTTTTGGCACTAGCTAGAATCGTTACTTGTATGCCTGCAACCGTTTATCTAGACTTACTAAAAAAACTAGAAACAGGCGTTTTTTATTTCTGCTGGCGGGCTAGCAACAGAGCTAAAAGTCAAAATTTAGATTTGGCGGATACTCTCATGAAACAAGCAATTTCTGAGTATGGTCACGCTCAGACCCTTGGCATAATTACAAAAAACAAGCTACACATCTCCATTCCAGATATTGTTGCGAGATCAGACAGCATAAACTGGGGCAAGCTCAAATGGGAAAAGGAAGCTTGTCAAATAGATGGCATTAGCACCAATAGCTGGTGCGCCAAAATATTTTTCAATTTTAGGACTGCCAATTCATACGACTGGCAAAACTCTCTGAGCTTTATGTACGTGCTAGAAGAATTTCAGTTTCAGTTCTATAAAGAACTTTGCTTGTTTGCTCCTCCTGAAATTCGGCTACACCTTGGTGGCATTTCTGAAGATGAGAAATCACATGCGCGTCAGATCTACGAACTGTTGCAAAGCATTAGCGATCGCCCAGATGCAATTATTAGATATTGGCAAAGAAGAAAATATTACGCTGTGCTTCTAGTGCCGATAGATTTGCTGTTTATCGGGCTGAAATACTCGTGGAAAAAACTATCCAGGCACTAAATCACCCCATTCAGGATACTTAATTAACAGTTTACGAATCACGATCCTCAATACAGGATCGTCATCCCACCACGCTCGCAGAAACTCTATACCTGGATTCTGCTGGAACTTTTCTGCTAGCTTCAATTTTTTCAAGCGCTCAGGCCGCGCCTGAGCGCGAGCAGCAATAGCTTTATCTGTCCATTTTTCGTCTTCTTCTTGCTCTTGAGGCGATGCCTCAAGAGCCTCATCAACTACCATACCAACAACCTTAGTTGGTTGTTGGTAGGTAGTTGGCAGGTTATTAGATTCGTGAAACTCCTGCAATTCCTCTTTTTTTTGAACATTTGTCGGAAATTCTTTCACTTCAGGCGGACTATTATTTCCTTCTGGTTCATTCTCAGGTTCTTCGGGCAGCCTAGAAGATTCCCAATAAAAACGATTGTAGTAACCAATACCTTCGCCAATTTACGAGGGTGAATTGATGTCTGAACTGCCTTTTCTCTAAGGCTTGGCAAAAACAATAAGTCCTAAAAATTCCTTCAAGGTTTCCCACAAGGTTTTTTTAACGTATCGCCCGCAGTATTAAGGGTCTGACATTCCCAGCTACCTTATAAGCGTATCGGCCTATGTATGGGTGATTTTGCCGTTTTTGCCAAAATTTTTTTAGGCTCTTATTTTGGCAAAGGTATTGAAGAAGCAGCTCGTTTATTTAACACATACTGCGCCGACTTGATTAGCGCTTCTAGATGCTCGTCTGAAAGCGGATTTTCTGGGTCATTACTGGCCCAAGAAATTGACCAAGCTAATTCTTCAGGCGTTAGCTGCTTGAGCAGTTTGGCAACTGAAATTGATGAAGATTGTTCACCTTCATTCTTCTCTTCTTTTGCTTCTAAAGCTTCTCCGACAGGCATTGCTGTAAGTGGTTACTGGTGAAGCGGAAATTGAACTATCTTCCCGCCACTACTACGTTCTAAGACTGTAGACGGCGTTACTAGCTCTGTGGTTACTGCTTCTAGGCTGGTACTGGTGCCAGCAACAGTTGCAGGATTGGGATCTGGCTCGATCCCGTCATTGCGTGGTACTTCTGGCAAAAGCCCACCACCCCTTACACCTGACACCTTAAGACCTGCAATAGTTTTAGGTTTCTTATTTTCAACTTCAGCTTTTGCTGCTTCTGCATTGGCAGGCAGTAAGAAAGCAAGAGCCACAAAATCGTCAGCTTCGCCATTATCAAACTTTATTATTGGCATTGATGGATCTCCGCCAATAACTATTCCTGATGTACCCGCATGAAGCGGGGCTGTCATCATAACTTTAATTCGCGCTCCTTTTGTTGGTTTCCATCCATGTACCCGCTGCTGAATTTCAATTTCGACAGCTGCCTTGTAAGCAAAATTTACAGATTTGATATTTAACAAATCCAACAGCATAGCTGCATTTTCGGGATCGGATTCTCGCAAGGAATCTGCTACTGCTAGAGCTTTATCAGCATTTTGTAGAGTTTTTCCACTGCCAAGCCCAACCCTAGCGGCAACGATATCTCGTGCTTGTCCTTTCTCTCCAGTCTCTCCAGGAGAATTTTTCTGATCTTGCCGCCCTTTTCTGGACTTGGCTTTTGCTGTTTCGATCGGTAGCCATATTCTGGCTTCTCGGACTTTCTGCTCATTGGTCTTGTGCCGCACAGCATTGTCTAGAAGCAATGCTTCCAGAATTTCTTCATCAGATTGAAATTCCCGAACCTCAACCGTAAGGCGGCGAATTTCTTTCTTCTTGGCAACTCTTAGTCGCCTGTGTCCACCGACAACTTCTCCTTTGGGTGTAACGAGCAGAGTTTTAATCCATCCGCTACTACTGACCATCTCCTCTAAATCAGAATCATTTTCAGATTCGCCATAAATGAGCGAATTTATCGGGTGCGGACTAAGCCGCTCAATGGGAACTTCGCATATCCCTAAAGGCAAGTCCTCAAGTTCTGGTTCTGGCTCTGGAAGCTGGACGACTGATATAATAGGCTGCTCTTTTTCAATGTCAACAGACTCTTCAATTGGAACTAGCTGCTCATCCACAACAGTTTCAGTTAGCTGTTGGGTTTCTTCTTGTTGTTCTTGTTGTTGCTCATTTGACAAAACTAACAACGGCATCGACTCCAAAAGAAACCCATTCTCCTCCTTAATACCGCCATCATTCCACATGACTGTTGTGCATACCCGCCAGCCGCAGATAGTTTCATCAAAAATACATTCATGTTCACAGACAGAGCCATCAACGACAGAGCCATCGAGTTCCCTGTTAGTTACAGCTTCATTGATCGACGGACACAACGCTAACGCTTTTTCTTTGGACTGACAGCAAGGACTAACAACCCAATATCCATCTGCATCTACCTCCAACAACAAACCTTGTTCCTTGGCGTAAGCTTGGGCTTGTCCAAGTACGAGTGTGCTTTCGTCATCGGAGGAATCAGTAGTTGAGGCAAAAGCTTCGGCATACCTGATGAGCATATCAACAGCAACCGGATTTACTTTCAATGCCGCAACCGGCGATCGCACTGCGATTTCTAATTTTCGCAGCCTTTCCAATGGCGGGAGAACTAGCGGAGCTTTTTCTAAAAGCCTAATGCGGCGTTGCAGACCTTCAATCCTAGTCTTGTTTCCTTTCTCTGGACTCTGCTGCACATACTCCAAAGCCAAAGCCAGCGTACTATACGAAGCTCTAACGAGAGCATTTTTGGCATTCACATCTTCCCAGGATAAACCTGTGAGCCAGCCAAAATCTTCAAGATTAAAATCCGGATCTTCAATGGGTTGCCATTGCTCTGGCGAAAATGCTTCGTTCTTGTCTTCAACACAAATCCACCCGCGAGCCTGTGAAAAAACTACTAAATCAAGCCTGCTGCCAATGATCTGACCGTTTTCCTTGCGAGCTACCCGAACCAAATCTCCAGGCTTAATAATCCCGGAATTTGCAATTTCATCAATTTCTAGCAAATCAGGCTGTTCCGGTAGTGGTACTTTTTCGTTCCACGAAACGAACACAACCGGAAGATCCCCATTTTGTAACTCCGTTATTTTCCCCAAGTCACAACTTTGCTGCTTATAAACGTACATTCCAACAGACAGTTTGCTGAAAGCTTCTTTTTGCTTCTGCTGAACCTTCAAAAATTGAAGTTCCTTTTCAAGCTTCTTTTTGTCTTTTGCAGTTTTTGCCTGTGAAAGCAATCTATTTATTTCGGATTCCCTATCGGTTCCCATAATTGTAGGTGTGGTGAGCATATGCTTCTCCAACAAATATTTTCAACTGAAAACAATTCACCGAAACACGCTGATAGCTGCCTACAATTAGCACTGTTGTCTTTTAAACATTTAAAGCTCTAATAAAGCTCTAGAAACGAGTGATTGCAGAGCTTTAAAGTTATGTATGTTGTCTTAAATGCAACTTAAGATGCGTCAAAAAGTGTTATTTGCATCTTTAATTCTTATGGCATTTTCAGTAAATTCTTCATGAAAAATTCCTGGCTTTTATGCCATCATAGTAAAAGTTACACAAATGAAAATAGACATTTTATTGCTCCTGTTAGGAGCAATAATCAAATAAAAAAGTGCTAACGTCCTGGCAGACCACAGTGCTTTTTAAATTAAATTAAGCAGCTTGAAAATCCGTCAAATTTTCAAGCTGCTTTTACACTTTTTACAGATTCAGAGAATTCATCAATTTTTGTTTGAATTAATACCTGTTTCTGTAAAAGTTCAATGGGATTGAAAATTTGCACCTGCTTTTCTGCCGTGCAAAATCTTTCTACAGAGTTGTAAAGCAGCAAAAACAAGTTCATGCTGCTCCTACTCCTGTGGGTGTAGTTCCGGGCGAAGCTATACCTTCAAGCTTTTGCTGGAGCAAAGCTTGAATTTCTAGCTTGTGGTGATCCACATATTTTTTTAGGCATTCGTGGATCACCGAACTTGTCCGCAAACCAGTATTTTTAGAAGCGTTCTTGAGGAATGCCTCTATTTCAGGATCGATAATTATCGCGGGTCAACTGATGCAGCAGAATAATTGCCCGTCAGCTTGCGAATTTGCTCAATTCCCTCAAATCCAGCAAATTCAGCTAGCTTGTAGCAGTAGTCGCAAGCCCGCTTTCTAGAGCAGCTATCGGGTTCGGTTGAGCAAATGTAATCAAGCAATATCTCGATAGTCAATTGCTCATTCTGTGGCAGTTTGGAAAACACCAAGCCGTGATCTTTCTTCCAATTCGCTTCGCGCTCTGCTGTGCGCTTCACTCTCTGCCAATAGTCCTTTTCATACTCCGCGCACCAATCACCCACTCGTCGAGCTTCAATTCTATTGGGGGCGACTTTATCTAAATCAATCCAATTCGCCCAGTTAAAACTTCCCGCTAGTAGTTGCCCGGTCAGCAATTCAGCTTTAGCCGCAGCATATTTTATGCCTTTGTCGGAAGCGATCGCGTTCTTCCCCAATGAAATCACCTGCGAATAATCCCCACTTCTATCAAGGTGCGGCTTGGGCGGCAGCGTTCCCCTTAACGACAAGCGATCGCCTCGCCTGTAAATCACTACTCTTGTCCCTTTTCTTTTCAGTTGTTCGTTGGCTTGCCGTATTTTTTGATCAACAATGTCCATTTTGTAGCAAAAATTGTGTCACCTTTTGGCATAGTAAGGCTAAAAATGGCATGGATTGGCAAGGTATTTTACCCGAAATTCACTCCAGTTTTACCCCAATTGATGGCTTTATCCACGATTAAAAAAATGGTTTAAAATAAAAAAACCCTTGTTTTACAAGGGTTTCAGGACATTAATTTGTTAACGTGTACAATAATTTGTTAAAGGCGACAGGCGGATTTGAACCGCCGGATGGAGGTTTTGCAGACCTCTGCCTTACCACTTGGCTATGTCGCCTTGCTTAGGTTTGCCTTACACTACTCTAGGATATTCCCTGACTGAGTAGCTATTAGGTTTTAACCAAACAATAATAGCATATAGCCCATGAAGTTAACCAAATATTTCTCGTCATCTTGAGGCGATCGCTTGGGTAACTTGACTGCCTATAGGTATATTTGACTGATGTTGAACAGTTTACACGCGATCGCTTTTCTTCAGGCCAAATGGCAGGTCTTTGTTGCTCAAATAGCCGTGCTTGACTTTACAAGAGTTGTCTATGTCCATGAATCGAGACAATTATGGGCATGGTTTGAGCAATACTGGCATCACGATATTCGTTAAATTTTTAACCAAAATAATAGGATGTATCGTGAAGGGGGGAGCATCCCATTTAGGCAAAAACATTAGATAGCAAGTTGACCATTGAGGTAGGCACAGCTTCGGAATTAGTAGCCCATTTATTTGATGAACGCAATTAAGCTATGAAGCTGATGATTGCTAAAGCCATAGCCACTGTTAAAAAGCACGGACGCAAAATTGGGATTTGCGGTCAAGCACCGAGTGACTATCCAGAATTTGCTCAATTTTTGGTTGAGCAAGGTATTGATTCTATCAGCCTTAACCCTGACTCTGTACTGAAAACTCTTTTAGAAATAGCAAGAACGGAAGAAGTTAAGTAAAAGACAGCAGACAAGTGGACTCACCTTCTGCCTACTACTTATAACTTCCAACTTTGCGCCTGCTGTGGCAAAATTTTTAGCCAAATTATCTCAGTAGCGCGATAATGAAAGTAGAGATCAAATTAGCTCATATGTCTTTTCCTTCTTGTGCCTGTTCTGTAGTTGTTCTCAACCAGCAACAGGAGCATAATATCTCCCACAAAAACCAGTTCCAAGATGTACCAGTCAACTCTAGCAAGAGTGTGGCTAAAAGTTGCACTGTGGTTGAAAATGGGCGAGTCGTAGTTAAACCAATACAAACACTTGATGAGACTTCATAATATCCCACTGTTCACAGTCAACAGTCAACAGTCAACAACTTCAACCGGAATAATTGATTTCTTGGAGTTCCCTAAAATTATTCAGTAGCTAATCTAAAGGTAAGATATCGTGAAAGTGGGTGTAGTCAACGTAGCGATGCCCGTCACTTGTGTGGTGAAAAATATCAACAAACCGATAGTTCCATAAAATTTCGTTTGCAGTGTAGTGATGACGGGCATGAACGACTTGTACAACTGTTTCATCAACGCCAGTTAACGAAATGACAATATTACTATTTGTCTTGGTTAGCAACTCTGCGGTCATTCCATAGAGAGGACTATATTCATCAATTGCATGTATCGCTACCCAGGTAAGTGCAAAGCTTGGTGTCTGGCTCCTCACCATTTTGAGATCATGGAACCGACGCATAAAATGTCCTTCTGCTGTCACTTCATCACGCATCAGGTAGACGCGTATCTGCGCCTCTAGAATCTGGTTACGGCGCTGGTTAGCTGCGCGAAACATCAAACTTGGTATTCCTTCATGAATTGTAATTAACGCGACACGAGAAAACATCACACGAGCAGTTGGTCGAGAAAAACGGGCAAATGCTAGTCCCGTCATTACAGCAATTCCTACCAGACCAGTTATTGCTTCAATAGTGACGATGATATTGGCATAAGTGGTTTTTGGATACATTGCACCATAGCCGATGGATGCTAATGTTTGCACGCTGAAGAAAAATAAATCTAAAAAATGGCCGGGTCGCGCGTTTTCGATGCAGTCTCCGCCTAGCATGTAAACTAGAGCAAACAGGGCATTAGTCGTTACATATAAAACAGCTATCAGCGCTAGAAAGCTAGTCCAGGGAATTGTCAACAGTAGATGATAGGGGTCACGCCAGTAGGAATACCATACATTCATACCTGTAATCTCAAACTGTCCATTCCGTACTTTAATGTGAATTTTTGGAATCAAAGGCTGTCGTTGCTTGCTTGAAAGTCTTTTGAATCGAAATTTCATTGGGAGTAGCCAAAAGAACGGCAACTGTTTTTTGACACTCCCCGCAATTCAATTGCGGGGATTCTTGGTTCATCCAGCCGACTTATCTATACTTGTTTCCAAGTCTAGGCAGAGGTCGTTCTGTCCCCAAGCGTAGATCCCGGTGTGCCCCACCGTTCTTAATGACTTAGCTAAAATATTTAGGGCTGCGTTCTCATCTCTACACAACTGGGCACCACAAATACATTTATGAGTACGAGTACTTAGAGTCTTTTGAACTTGTCTGCCACAAGATGAGCAGTCGATGCTAGTGCGCTGTGGAGCAATGGCAACAGTTATCTTGCCATAAATATTTCCAAAATACTCAAGCCAGCATCGGAACTGATACCAAGCAGCATCCCCAATACTTTTAGCTAATTTGTGATTTTTAACCATATTTCGCACTTGCAAGTCTTCATAAGCAATCAAATCTGCCGACTGAATAACGCATTTTGCCAGCTTAATAGCAAAATCTCTACGCTGCCTAGTGACTTTCAAGTGTTTTCTAGCTAATTTATTTTTAGCCTTTTTGTAGTTATTAGATTGCGGTTGAGCTTTGCGGAACTTTTTAGATACTCGTCTTTGTAGTCTTTTTAGTGCTTTCTCAGATTTACGCAAGAAACGAGGATTATCTACTTTGTTTCCATCAGAATCCGTATAAAAATGGGTCAATCCGACATCTAATGCTATCACTTTTTTGGTTGGTTCTACTTCAATCTGACGGTCAACAGCAATGCAGAATTGAGCATAATACACATCTGCACGTTTCACCAATCTAATACGTTTGATATCTTTGATTTGGTAGAAATGCAAGTTATAAGTTCCAATTAATTTCAGCTTTCCAATTTCAAATCTATCTGTGAGAGTTAAATACTTTCTATCCTCTGAGAGCTTCCATCCTTTCGTCTTGTATTCAACAGAATGTCCATGATTTTTGAACTTGGGAAAACCTTTTTTACCTGGAATCTTTTTCTTACAATTGTCGTATAACCTGGAGATTGCTGACCATGCTCTATTTGCTGATGCTTGCCTGGCCATTGAATTAAGCTTGTTAGCCCATTCAAAGTTTTTAGCAAGTATCTTACAGTAAGCACTTAGGTCATACTTACCAACCTTTTTATTGTCCATCCAGTAGCGAATACAAGAATTGCGGATAAAAACAGCAGTTCTGATTGCTTCATCAATCAGACTATATTGCTGCTTGTTACCCGTCAATTTGAACTCGTATACTAACATAGACAGCTATTAAGTTACGCTAAATACTATAGCGTAACTTAATACAGAATACAAACTGTTGACTGATGAACGCCAGATGCTTCAAGTCGAGTGGAGGAGGTAGCCGCGCTGGCTCACTGTGAACAGTGGAATATTTTTTATTTGGAAGTCCTTAATTATCAATAGTTGGGCGCGTCTGTCGTCGGCAGAGCCGACAGCCTTATTTTGAGTCTTTTGACTTTACCCGATTTCGTCAGAGGGTCAAAGCCTACAAATAGCACCTAGAAAATCAATAAATTTTCTAAGTGCTATTTCTCTGATATTGGGAACTTGGTGTGTAAAAATCGTGTCTTTCAAAGTACTGATAAATTTATATAATTGCAATGTCGAAAACAGTGCTAAATAAAGGGATAGGATTATCGTGGATGATAGTTACGCTGTGCGTCGCATCGACAATGCACACTGTAGCTGACGCTCAAGAAGCACCACCGATATTTGGAGATGTGACAATTAGCCACAAATTTTCCCCACGCCCTTTGAAAGTTAGAGGTATGAGTGGCGGTTCAGTAGCTCAAAACCAAATTGCCGGGAGGTCTGAAACACCTACTGGCCCATGTACTGGATTTGTAGATGAAACACCAGACCACACCCTGTCACTCACAAGTAAATTTGATTACTTGAAACTACAAGTGCAAAGTCCTCAAGACACCACCATCATGATCAAAGGCCCTGGTGGTACTTGGTGTAATGACGATTTTGTAGGTAAAAATCCTGGCTTAGTTGGGGAATGGCTACCTGGGGAATACCAGGTTTGGGTGGGTTCATACGAAAAAGGCAAGTATTTCCCTTACACTTTAGAAATTACGGAAACTAAGTAGGTAAATCGGTAGAATATTACCTATTTTTGTATGCTTTAGTTGCACGTCGCAAGAAAGTAACCTCGTAGCGATCGCAACGACACTCCACTATTTGACAAAACTAATTTCTGGCTGATCCTGGCAAATCTGAAATTTTCTGCTTGGTTAATCCCAGTTGTATTAAAATTAAGTTAACTTTAATTAAGATTCTTGTCGGCATTACTGTAATGCCCTAGCGGTTCTATGGTAATGCACGACCAGAAATCAGATTAAACAAAGTGGATTAATAAACATCCGTTGCACACCTAACCTAGTAACTAGGGCCAAATACTGCTGTTGGTGGGTTAACCACTGCGTTGCTACCTTTGCCAAAGTTGTAGCGAGTAGCGTTTTCCCTACCACAGCGACTGTTGCTAGAGGTGAATAATTGTAATGGCATCTAGAGGCAAATTAAAATGAAATTTTCTTGGAAAGTCCTGGCACTCTGGACATTGCCTGCTTTGGTGATTGGCTTTTTCTTCTGGCAAGGGGCATTTGCCAATGCTCCTGCTGACATGGGTAAGAATGCAGCCAACACCCGCATGACCTACGGTCGCTTCCTGGAATACTTAGACGCCGATCGCGTCACC
This sequence comes from Nostoc sp. UHCC 0702, assembly GCA_017164015.1. Lineage (GTDB taxonomy): Bacteria > Cyanobacteriota > Cyanobacteriia > Cyanobacteriales > Nostocaceae > Amazonocrinis. The sequence continues at coordinate 4,417,541 of CP071065.1, read as the reverse complement.
AGTGTAGATCTGTATGAAGGCGGTAGAACAGCAATTATCGAAGCAGTCGATCAAGATATCGAGAATCGCGTCCAACGGTGGCGGGTGGATCTGCCTGTTAACGCACCTGAGTTAATTAACAAGCTCAAAGCCAAAGGAATTAGTTTTGATGCCCACCCCATGCGGAATGATGGCGCAATCTGGGGATTGTTGGGTAATTTGATTTTCCCCATTTTATTGATTACTGGACTGTTCTTTTTGTTCCGTCGCTCTAGCAACCTCCCTGGCGGCCCTGGTCAAGCGATGAACTTTGGCAAATCCAGAGCTCGTTTCCAAATGGAAGCCAAAACTGGCGTGAAATTTGACGACGTAGCAGGGATCGAAGAAGCCAAGGAAGAACTACAAGAAGTTGTCACCTTCCTCAAACAGCCAGAAAGATTCACAGCTGTGGGCGCACGCATTCCCAAAGGAGTGCTGTTAGTCGGGCCTCCAGGAACTGGTAAAACTTTATTAGCAAAAGCGATCGCCGGGGAAGCAGGTGTACCATTCTTCAGCATTTCCGGCTCGGAATTTGTGGAAATGTTTGTCGGTGTCGGTGCATCCCGCGTCCGCGATTTGTTCAAAAAAGCTAAAGATAACGCCCCCTGTATCATCTTCATCGATGAAATCGACGCAGTGGGAAGACAACGGGGTGCTGGTATCGGTGGCGGTAACGACGAAAGAGAGCAGACCCTCAACCAGTTGCTCACGGAGATGGACGGTTTTGAAGGTAACACAGGCATCATTATTATTGCTGCCACCAACCGTCCCGATGTCCTTGATGCAGCGTTGTTACGTCCCGGACGCTTTGACCGCCAGGTAACAGTTGATGCACCAGACATCAAAGGGCGTTTGGAAATTTTACAAGTCCACGCACGCAACAAGAAACTTGACCCCAGCGTATCCTTAGAAGCGATCGCGCGTCGTACTCCTGGTTTTACTGGTGCTGATTTAGCCAACTTACTCAACGAAGGTGCTATTCTCACCGCCAGAAGACGCAAAGAAGCTATCACCCTCCGCGAAATTGATGACGCGGTAGATCGGGTAGTAGCCGGGATGGAAGGCACTCCCTTGGTAGACAGCAAGAGCAAACGCTTGATTGCCTACCACGAAATCGGACATGCTTTAGTGGGGACTTTGTTAAAAGACCATGACCCAGTGCAAAAAGTCACCCTCATCCCACGAGGACAGGCACAAGGTTTAACTTGGTTTAGTCCCAGCGAAGAACAGGGGTTAATTTCCCGTTCTCAATTGAAAGCACGGATTACTGGTGCTTTGGGTGGTCGCGCCGCTGAAGAAGTGGTGTTTGGCCCTGCGGAAGTCACAACTGGCGCTGGTGGAGACTTGCAGCAGTTGTCGGCAATGGCACGGCAGATGGTGACTCGGTTCGGGATGTCTGATTTAGGGCCCCTATCCTTAGAAAGCCAGCAAGGCGAAGTATTCCTAGGTCGTGACTGGACGACTCGTTCTGAGTATTCCGAATCGATTTCTTCGCGCATTGATGCTCAAGTGCGAGCGATTGTTGAAGATTGCTACGAAACAGCTAAGAAGATTATGCGTGACCATCGCACCGTCACAGATCGCTTAGTAGATTTACTCATCGAGAAAGAAACCATTGACGGCGACGAATTCCGCCAGATTGTAGCTGAGTACGCTGATGTACCAGAGAAGCAGCAGTACGTACCACAACTGTAATAGTTGACTCTTTTCTGGGCTACTGCGTGGAAATGAGCAAAGGAACAAAAACTAAAATGGGGATGGTGTTGACTATCCTCATTTTTTATTCTTGAAACTACGCTTTTGAAGTGCTTACTGGTTGAGAGGCTATAGTCACTTTTCCCTGTGCAGTTCCATTTATTAAGTAGTGAGTCTCCTATAAGGGACTTCCAAAAAATAAAATCAGCACAAGTAGAATAATAATCATTTTGAAGCGGGGGAGGGAAGGAGCAGCTATTGACAGTTGCTCTTTGCGACCATTTTTACCCTCTGCTATATAAAGGCAGTTTCAATAAATGACACAATACCAAGTATGGATTGTGCGGTATCACAACCAAGGCTTTTATAATAGAATGTCAAAAATTTGTCAGTGATGCAAATCACTAAAGCTTAAATACTTAATCTTATAATGATGATTGATTATTGGTTGCTAAACTGACAAAACTTTCCAAAATAATGAATAAATTGTTACAAGTAGGCGGTATTACACTATCGGCTTTAATCGCCTGCAATTTAACTGCGTTCGCAGTTCCTACCCCTGAACAATACACTCAACGCAGAATACAAGAAAATAGCTATGGTGCAGCATTTACTGCCAGTGGTTCAGTTGACCATCTTAACAGCAGTACAGCAACACCATATTCATTAAACAAAGCGCTATGGATGACATTTTCTTCTCAGCCATCAAACCCTTACGCAAATGAATGGGTAGAAATTGGAGGGGGAAAAGGGCTAACTGCTAGCACTGTTGCACTACCCAATCCTCGAATAGAAGAGCAATCATACTGGTCTGGTCATTACTTCACATACCAACGCTTTGATTCATCAGGCTATCGCTGGTACTATGAAGGGCGCATAGGAAGCGCCAACCCAACTCCCCCAACAGGCAGCCATCGCTATAAGCTTCAACGCGACTTTACTAGCAATAACAAATGGTGTTCTTATGTCGATAATATAGGAGCCTACTGTATTACAATTGCTGGGGCAGGCAGTTACAATAGCGCAGCTTATACCACTATCGGCATTGAATCACAGGATTCTGATCATAGTTTTACTAATGGCACTGGTGCATCTAACATTTGGCATTACCCAACAAGTGCGTCAGGATTTCAAATCTTTGCTGGTACCTTTGCCAATGCAGACAATAACAATCGTGGTTGGTACTCAAACTGGTTTCCACTGCAAAATGGGAACAACGGGATAGGCTTCTACAATCAATAACAATTTAATCAATCAAGGATGTTGAATGAATGAAAAAAATACTAAGCATAATCACACTAGTTGCGTGTTTGGGTTTGGGATTAGCATATGCTGCAACAGCTAGCCAGCAAGAACCGAAACAAAACCCACGCCCAACAGAATTAGATAAACCGGGTGAAATTGAAACTATATCGGGAGCTACGCCGAACTATCTGTTTCCTGACAACAGCAACAAAACTGAAGCACAATTAATTAAGAAAGAAAATGCTATTGGTCAACTCAAAAAGGATCTAAAGCTTAAACAAATTAAGCTAGCGAAATATTCAGAGTATCTAGAAAATAAGAAACAACGTGGTGGCGATATTATCGAAAATCTACAAGTTCACCCAAAACGTTTAGTGTGGGTAGTTGAAATAGATGCACCATTAGGTGTAGAAGTGCCACAAAAAAATGGGCAGTTTGTTAAATTCAGAAAATCATCAATAACTATCGTTGTTGACGCAGAAACAGGACAAAAGTTTGACACCGATATTGTAGAAACGCCTTAACTGACGTACCCTGAAAAACAACTCCTACTGATTGTTATCAGTAGGAGTTGTTTTAGGAACTCGTTTAAATTTTAGGAATGCCCATTTTCCTTCAATTCTTCATAAATTTGACAAAATTCTTGCTTTTCTCAGGATAAAGTTGAGTACTGTTTCTTGCTCAGAAATGATGTCTGCTCTCGCTTCCATACCAGATTGAATAGCACAATTGCGATTTTTGGCAGTTAAAATTAATTTTTCTGGTTGGATAGTCACTTCGTAAACAGCAGTATTTTTGTCTTTGTCTGAAGAGGTGATGACATCTGGAGAAATAGCTTTTACTTGACCTTTAAGAGTACCAAAATCAGTATAAGAACAGCCATAGACTCGCAGTTGTACTTCTTGACCGTTTTCTACCTTACGGATATCTTGAGACTCTACCAATGCCTTAATTATTAAAGGTGAGTCAGTGGGAGAAATTTGAGCGATCGCATCACCAGAGCGCAGTACTTGCGAAGTGTTACGCAAATTTAGTTCTTGGATAATACCAGATGCCGGGGCACGAATTACTGTACTGGCAATGTCTCGACTAGTTTGTAGTATTTCCTTGCGATCGCGGTTTGTTTGCTTTTGAATTTCTAGTTTTTGCTGTATTAGTTGCTCTCGTTCTTGATATAATCTAGCCAGGCTAACTTTACCTGTAGCTGTTTCGGTAGCAATTTTTTCTTGAGAAATTGTCACATCAGCATCGCTAGGATTCAGAACAGGGTATGTTCCTTGTAGTTTAGCGGCTGCTGCTGCTACTGCTTGTTGCTGTTGTTGGACTGCTTGAGTACGTTCTTCTACAGTAGCTTTTTGCGATTCTAAAAGTTGTTGCTGTTGTTCAACTGCCAGCTGTACTTCTTGAAATTGATCCTGAGAAATAGAACCAGTTTGGACTAAGGGTTGATATCTGTCTCGCTTAGCCTTGGCTGCATTTAAAGAAGCTTCGCTTGATTTTAAAGATGCTTGGGACGATTTTAACTGTGACTGGCTTTTTTGCAATTCCTTTTGTGCTTGCTGGAAATTTGCTTCTGCTTCTTTGACTTGGGCTACAGAGGTGATTTGTCTATCTCGGAAATCTCTTTGATTGCGGTTGACTTCAGCTTGAATAGACGCAACAGCACGATTGAGCCGATATTTTTCTGCTGTTATTTGCTCATCTAAAGCACGAATTTGGGCATCGAGTTGAGATAGTTGCAATGTAGCTTGTTGTATATTCGTTTGCAGTTGACTTTTTTGGGTTTGCAGACGGTTATCGTCAATCACAGCAATAACCTCTCCCTGTTGGACTGCTTGATTTACTTGTACAGCAATACTTTTAATTGTTCCTTCTATTGGCGACTGTACTAGGCGCAGTTCTCCAGTTGGACGAATTGTGGCTGGGGCTTGAATGGTGACTTTGTATTTCAGGATACCTGCAAGGGTAATGGCAGTACCAAAGATACCCAAAAGCACAACTCCTCCCATCGTTGTCCAGTAGCTAATTGGAGGTAAAAATTCATTGGGTGTGGCAAGATGCAGGGAGTCAGGATGAGTTACTCCTTGTGGTTTGCCATTGGGAATTGATGGTAAATCTGCACCAGACATATAATGATGTTTATGGATTCTCAAATTGAGATTTTAGGTAAAATTTAAGTATAATCAACCTCCAACAAAGCTGAAAACATCAGATTTTTCGTTTTACCCGACTCCCCTAAAGCGAGAATTTGAGTATTCAAAAAGATTTTTAAAATATTCTCTCAGAGGATGTTTGGAAAGTATTGGGCGAATAGAATTCGCTACTACACAAACGCGCGTCTGCCTCCGCAGACTCACAGAAAATCACCAATTTCAAACCCACGGAGGTGGGTTTCGTCTGTGTAGACGCGATTTCTAATCGCCTAGGTAAGTAACTTTGCCAACCTCTAGAAGAAGTTGGCAAAGCTAATAATATTCATGTGCTGAAAATATTTTTCAAAGCCGCAACTGTAATGTACTCAAAAGTAGGCAGTTATCCTATGGGATAAAGCATTATTTGTCTTCCCCGTCAGAAGGATACTTCTGAGTAGTAACAAACTCATCACTATCAGAAGGATACTTCTTAGTTACAACGTCTTCATTATCAGAAGGATACTTCAGAGTTACAGCTGTACATCCACCGCTGACTGCTTCTGATTCTTGATCAGTGAGGTCTTCAATGTTTTGTCCTTCTAAAAATCGAGCGAAGAATGGAACTGCTTGTGAATTCAAATTTTCTGGTTTAGCTTCTGACATAAATACCTCCTCAGAAAAGGAATTGTAAATTTATACTCCTCTCAATAGTATTACATAGGTTTTTACAGTACAAGTATTTATTATATCTTAAACATAATTTAATTGTTACTTAAAATAACTTGTAGAATAAGTCAATCCCAAGCTATTAACAAACTATTGAATACAAGCGAATTTATACTTAAATTCAGCAATTAACGGCAAAAAAGTTGAGAATACTGATAATATCTTGCAGTATTCTCAATTAACCCTGTGGTGGACACTGCTAATGGTTCATTCAAAGCTTGATTTTGACCTTGTTGGCAGTGCCCACCCTATAAAAATGTCAATAACGCAACTGGTGCAAGATATGAAAAATAGAAATTTTTCTTAATATTATTTTTTGTATAAAAATGTCAAGTCTAGAATCAATTTTTGATTCTTACTTATATTTTTACTGATTCAGTTAACTTTCTTTATATAGGTAAAATCCGGTTATCCAAACACAATGAGATATCAGATTGTTTTGCAACACAGTGAGGAAGATTGCGGTGCAGCGTGTATCGCCAGCATTGCTAAATATTATGGACGAAATTTTGCGATCGCTCGCGTTCGGGAAGCTGTAGGTACAGGAGTACAAGGTACAACCCTAATAGGTTTAAGACGTGGTGCAGAAAACCTTGGATTTAATGCTCGTCAAGTCAGAGCTACACCGCAACTAATTGATAAACTTGATGAAGCACCTCTGCCTGCGATTATTCATTGGAAAGGTTTTCATTGGGTAGTTTTATACGGACAAAAAGGTAAAAAATATGTAATTGCCGATCCTAGTGTTGGTATTCGCTATATCAGCCGTGAAGAGTTAGCAACTAGTTGGGCAAATTACATTATGCTATTGCTAGCTCCAGATGAAATCCGCTTTTATCAGCAAAAATCAGATAATATTAAGGGCTTTGGTCGCTTTTTAAGGCGAGTATTACCTTATCGCCACATTTTAACTGAAGCATTTTTGATTAACCTTGTGATGGGAATTCTTTCCCTAGCTACTCCTTTTTTGATTCAAATTCTTACCGATGACGTATTAGTTAGAAAAGATTTACAACTTCTGACTACCGTAGGTATTGGCATAGTAGCAATGAACCTCTTCAGTAGTTCCTTGAAACTAGTACAGTCTAATTTAATTACCCACTTTGCCCAACGTCTAGAATTAGGACTAACCTTAGAATTTGGTAGACAAATTTTACGTCTTCCTCTGACTTACTACGAAGTTCACCGCAGTGGTGAAATTGTCAGTCGATTGCGGGATATTGAACAAATTAACCAGATGGTTTCGCAAGTTGTGATTAGTCTTCCGAGCCAGATGTTTATCGCAGCCATATCACTAGGCTTTATGCTGCTTTATAGCCCTAAATTATTAGGAATAGCAGTGTTGATGGCATTGCTGATGTCTCTATCTACAATTGTATTTCTACCTAGTTTACAGAATAAAGTTCGTGATTTAATTGTCACCCAAGCTGAAAATCAAGGAATGTTAGTAGAAACCTTTAAAGGTATAGTTACACTCAAAAGTACTAATGCTGCTCCTCAAGCTTGGGAAGAAATTCAAAGTCGTTTTGGTAGTCTTGCCAATTTGAGTTTTAGTACTATCCGCATTGGAATTATCAATAATGTATTTTCTGGCTTAGTTTCAGGTTTTAGTAATCTTGCTATACTTTGGTTTGGCAGCAGTCTAGTGATTAGTCAAGAATTAACCATTGGTCAACTGCTAGCATTTAATGCTATGAATGGTAATTTCAATGGTTTGATTTCAACCGTAATAGGTTTTGTAGATGAATTTGCAAGAGTCCAAACTGCAACACAACGTATTACAGAAGTGATTGAAACTACTCCCGAAGACCACAGTGAACAAGGTAAACCTTGGGCAGTAATTCCCGATAATACTGATATAATATGTACTAATATTAATTTTCATCATATAGGTAGAGCAGATTTATTAAAAAACTTTTCTTTAACTATCCCTGGAGGGAAAGTTACAGCATTAATTGGTAAATCTGGCTGTGGTAAAAGCACTTTAGCGAAACTCCTAGCAGGACTATATTTTCTCGAATCGGGTAATATTAGTTTTGGAATTTATCATCAAAAAGATTTATCTTTAGAATGCCGACGACAGCAGGTAATATTAGTACCTCAAGAAGCCCAATTTTGGAGTCGTTCAATTTTAGATAACTTCCGCTTCAGCTATCCTCATGCTACATTTGAACAAATAGTTAGAGCCTGTCAAATAGCAGGTGCAGATGAATTTATCAAAGAATTACCAGATAACTATCAAACTGTATTAGGAGAATTTGGTGTTAATATATCAGGTGGACAAAAACAGAGATTAGCTTTAGCTAGAGCAATTGTTACAGATCCACCAATACTAATTTTAGATGAATCTACCAGTGCATTAGATCCAGTATTAGAATCGCAGGTATTAGATAAACTTTTACATTATCGACAAGGCAAAACTACAATTATCATTAGTCATCGCCCTAGAGTTATTCTACGTGCGGATTTTATTGTTTTACTAGATAAAGGGCATTTGAAGCTTCAAGGTTCACCACAGGAATTACAACTTATAGCTGGTGATCATTTAGATTTTTTAATTCCTTAATTTTCTATATAAATTAATCTAAAATAAAAAAGAGCAGAAAAGTATTAGGCGAATTGTATTCGCCTAATACTTAAGAGACATCCTCTTAGCTCGACTTGATCCAAAATTAATAACTCGGTTTTTTTATCCTGCAAAAACTCTGGTTTTTTGGCAAATCCTTTTTCCACCTCACAGATTATCGATGAAGTTAAAAAAGTAAAACTAATGTCCTACAGAGGTTTCAGCAATAGCGATCGCGTTGCTAAAAAAATTGATAAAGTCGAGCTAAGAGAAAAGTCCGAAATTAGCAAAATGAGTTTTGTAGATCAAACTATATACGTGTTCTGATACCAAAAACTATGAATAGTAAAGCTAAATTATTGACTCTTGCTACCACAACGCTTGCACTTTCTTCTTTCACAGTCGGGACAGTGCTAGCACAAGCAAAACTGACTAACCAATCCAAATTATTCATCAATGGTATTGGACAGGTTAGAATTGGCATGAGTGTATCCCAAGCGAGAAAAGCTGCTGGTACTAAGTTAGTTGGTGATTCACCAAATAACAGTTGCTACTACCTCAAGCCGCAAGGAGAACCGAAGCAGGTCGGGTTCATGGTGACAGAAGATCGTGTATCTAGGGTAGATGTCTGGAAAAATAGTAAAATCACTACTCTTAAAGGTGCAAAAATAGGGGATAGCGAAGCCCGAATTAAGTCACTTTACCCAGGACAAATTCAAGTCACCCCTCATAAATATGTGCAAGGTGGACACTACTTAACATTCATTCCCAAAGACTCCAGTGACAAAAATTCTCGCTTAGTATTTGAGACTGATGGTAAGCGTGTCACTCAGTTTCGGTCGGGTAAATTGCCAGAAGTTGAATATGTTGAAGGCTGTTCTTAGGGACTGACAAATAAAAAAATATCCCAAATTTTCTTGTGGGATGGAGAGAAGTTGCGTGCGGGGGTTCCCCCCCGCCCTTGCAAACTTCGGGGTGTCCTCACCCGTCCCATTATTTAGGGCGGGCAAGATGCCCACCCTACAATTGAGAATAATTTATTTGTTGGAAATCTGTTAAATATCTTGGGGATGGTACACGCCATCCCCATTTTTTCATCGTTCTACTTCACCTACTTCTTTGGGAACACCAGCAGTTAACACCTCATGTCCATTAGATGTAACTAATACATCATCTTCGATGCGAATACCAATACCAACCCAGCGAGAATCTGTTTCTGGCTGATCTTCTGCTAGTTTCGTATCTGGGACAATATAAAGTCCTGGTTCCACTGTCAGAATTTGACCAGGTTGCAAAATCTGCGGTTTGTCTTCAGCGTGTTGATAAACACCCACATCATGGACATCCAAGCCTAACCAATGACTGGTGCGGTGCATGTAATATGATTTGTATTTTTCTTCTTCAATTAACTTGTCAATTTCGCCTTTGAGGATACCAAGTTCAACTAAACCTTCAGTGATAACGCGTACTGCGGTATCATGAACTGACTTGAAGGTATTCCCTGGCTGCACTTGCGCGATCGCTTGTTTTTGTGCTGATAAAACAATCTCATACAATGCCTTTTGTTCTGGCGTAAACTTACCCCCTACCGGAAATGTGCGGGTAATATCAGAGTTGTAATAACCATAAGCACAACCAGCGTCAATTAGCAACAAGTCTCCATCCTGCATCTGCCGCACATTCTCGATGTAATGTAGTACACAAGCGTTGACACCGGAAGCCACAATTGAAGGATAAGCTGGCCCCATCCCACCCCGCAAGCGAAAGATGTGTTCTATCTCCGCCTGAATTTCGTACTCATAACGTCCGGGTGCAGTGAATTCCCGTGCGTGGTTGTGTGCTTCAGTAGCGATCGCCGCAGCTTGACGCATCAGTTCCAACTCTGCTTCACTTTTGATTAGTCTCATGCTGTGGAGGATTGGCCCAGTGTCTTCAATGGCAATTGGCCCTGTGCCACGCTTGGGATAAGTCCGCAGTAAACTTTGGTAATGCCCCAAAATTTGGTCATTAAAACTGCGATCGCGTCCTAAGTGATAATAAATGCGATCGGCTTTTTCTAAATATTGCGGCAACTTTTCATCCAATTCACTGATGGGGTAAGCTTCATCTGCACCATAAATTTCTTTGGCTGCATCTACCCCACAGCGATAACCAGTCCAAACTTCCTTTTCTCGGTCTTTGGGTTGGACAAACAGCACAAACCGATGTTCTGCATGATGCGGCGCTAACACAGCCACCGCTTGGGGTTCGTTAAAGCCAGTCAGATAGAAAAAATCACTGTCTTGGCGATAAGCGTATTCGACATCGTTGTGCATCACTGCCATTGGCGCACTGCGAAAAATTCCAGTGCCATTACCAATTTTTGCCATTAACTGTTCGCGACGCTGCCAATATTCTGCTTGCATAGCTACTTTATATTTCAATTTATGGTGATATTTTAACGTTTGCTAACTACATCATAGCCCCCTCCTTGCAAGCGGGGAACTCGGGGGCCCCACTGGGGATTAGGGGTGGGGTTATTGTACCTAACTCAACCGATAACTGCTATATAATCAAACGTTAACTCTTTCATCAAAATTAGATAAATATATTAGTTTTATCTACATATCTTGATAAACAAAAATCATTTTTAAATTGATTATATATTGCTTGAAAACTTAAAAAGAATCATTCATCACAAAGGATAAATGTTCTCAAACAATGATTTTTATGAATAAAAAATGTTCATAAAAAAACAATAAAACCTGAGAAAATGTTATTCTTTGACAGAAAGATATTCAACACAAAGGTTAAAACTTTTATGACAACCAGTCATAAAAACAAATCATGCCTGCCAATCAAAATTCATCGCAAGCTAGTGCATTTGATATATCTTTAGGAAAATCACAAGCTTTAGTAAATTATGCCAGTGATTTGCAACAATCAGATTTTTCTTCACTAGGACGTAGCAGTTCTTCAGATTTGACACAAACTGTACAAGAACCTTCTTTATCAGCAAGTGCAAACCCCAATCCCAATCCTTATATAACTAGCGCGGCAGTTACTCCTGATTTCAACGGCGATGGCAAAACAGATAAAGTCTGGGTTAATGCTCAAACCGGTGAAATTGTAGTTCGGTTGATGGATGGCGCAAACATTCTCGAACAGGCTTCTTTGGGTACATATGACATATCTGCCTGGACTTACAACATTGCCGATTTTAACGGTGATGGTAAAACTGACTTCCTATTGCGTAATCAGAATACAGGTGAGAACAATATTGCCCTAATGGATGGAACCAGAGTTTCTGGTTTTGCTCCTTTGGATAGAGTTGACGTAGGCTGGACTTCTAGCATTGGGGATTTCAACGGCGATCGCAAGACTGATATCTTCTGGCATAATGCGACAACCGGCGAAAATGCTCTTTGGCAGGTTGACGGCACCACTGTCACCAGTGCCACTGTTCTAGAAACCACAAGCACATCCTTGACATCTAGCCTCGTTGATTTCGACGGCAATGGCAAGACCGACATCTTCTGGCGCGACCAGACAACCGGTGAAAACAGCGTTTGGTTCATGGATGGCACACAAGCCTCTAAATATTCTCTCCAATCACAGGATGTAGGCTGGACTTATACCCTTGGTGATTTCAACGGCGACTTTAGCACAGATATTCTGTGGAGAAACGTTGAAACAGGAGAGAACAAGATTTGGCAGATGAATGGCATCCTCGCTACTGAGGGTTCTTTGTCTACACTTGACTCCAACTGGACATCTAAAATTGGCGATTTCAACGGCGATGGCAAAACCGATGTTTTCTGGCACAATAATGCAACTGGTGAAAACACCGCTTGGTTAATGGATGGCACAACAGTTACTAGTGAAGCTTTCCTACCAAGCAACAGCGCCTCTTTGACACCATCCCTTGGTGATTACAACGGCGATGGCAAGACCGACATCTACTGGCGCGACCAGACAACCGGTGCAGACACAATTTGGACGATGGATGGAACAAGAGCCACTGAAACTCCCGTAGCCGAGGAAAATAAACTTAGCCCAGAGTGGTATACCGCTTAATCTGGAGATGAGGAAGTAGGGAAAGATGAGGGAGTAGGGGAAAATTACGAATAAATTTTATTCCCCCTCACCCCCCTCATCCCCCTCATCCCCCTCACCTTCTCTAAAACTTGTAACTAAAAACTTGAATGACGCTATTTTCTGGTAGTTGATCAGAACTAATACTAATAGTGTCGCTATTACTGCGCCTCACTGTTATGCCCTGCATCAATGTCAGAAAATCATCTAATGGTGAGATATCGCACTTAGCACCATCAGCAGCCTGAGTACGGTAGTGAGTGGGAATTACCAGTTTGGGATTTAACACCTCTGCCGCCTGTTTGGCTTCTTGAGCATTGTAAGCTTTGGCACTGCCTCCTACGGGGATGAATGCCAAATCAGGACGCCCCAAGAGGATTTTTTGCTCAATGGAAATTGGTGCAGCAGCGCCTCCTAAATGCACTATATTAATTCCCCCTTGCTTCCAACTCCAAGCAGTATTTGTACCGAACTGCTTGCCACCTTTGCGATCGTGGTCTATGGCAGTGCCCTGAAATTTGATACCTTGAAACTCGTAAACACCTGGTGCATATACTAGCTTGGGATTCCCTGGTAGTTGATCTACTGCACCTTCATCTAGCAATTGACTACTAATCAGTACTAAATCTGCTGCAACTTTCGGTGGTCGATAACCAGCAGTACAGCCAACCGCCCGAAATGGATTAACGAGAATTTTCACTCCGCCACCAGTAAATAGAAAGCAAGTATGACCCAACCACCGAACTGATAAACCGCTAGATTGTGCATCAGCCTGAAATTCCCAAGCCAACGTGTTAACCAAAGCTGTGGCTAACCCCGCCCCAGCATAGCCCATCAACTGTCGTCGTTTCATTAGTTACTCTCTTTGCTGTAATTGTTCCAGAAAGTTTCGCAGTAATTGCTTTCCTGAAGATGTGAGAACACTCTCTGGGTGAAATTGGACGCCTTGAATGTGAGGATAGTTCCGGTGTCGCACTCCCATAATTGTGCCATCTTCGACCCAAGCAGTAATTTCTAACACTTCGGGGCAAGTTTCGCGATCGATCACCAGACTATGATATCTAGTGGCGATCATGGGATTTTCTAATCCCTGAAAAACACCCACACCAGTGTGAGACACTTGAGAAGTTTTACCATGCATTAACTCTGGAGCAGAGACGATTTTACCACCAAACACTTGACCAATGCTTTGATGTCCCAAACATACACCCAAAATTGGCAAGTTAGCTCCTAGCTGTTGAATCAAATCTAGGGATATACCAGCAGCTTCGGGGCGACCAGGCCCAGGAGAAATCACCACAACATCAGGATTTAATTGCTGAATTTCGTCTATGGATATTTTATCGTTACGAAAAACCCTAATATCTGCTGCTACGGGGAACTCTGTTGCTAGTTCTCCCAAGTACTGCACCAAATTATATGTAAAGCTGTCGTAGTTATCGATGACTATAATCACAACCTATGACTCCTGGTTTCTATATAGAAAATTGATATAAATACTAACTAATATAGGGGCGCAATGCTTTGCGCCCCTACTAACTCCTAATTCCTGACTTCAACCAAACCTAAAAATTTGACTTAATTAAAGCTACCAACGGCGGCAGCAATAGCGTACCAGCAACCAGCACCGCTACCAAAGCAGAGACAAGCACAGCACCAGCAGCACAGTCTTTGGCAATTTTTGCTAAATCATGGTATGTCTGCTTTACCGTTAAATCTACAACTGACTCGATCGCTGTATTCAATAACTCTAATGCCAATACTAAACCACTAGTTATACTAATAATGGCGATTTCCACTGCTTGCAGATGTAAAAAAATGCTTAAAGCGATCGCTAAAGCACAAACACTTACGTGGATGCGAAAGTTCCTTTGAGTTTGAAAACTATAGCTGATTCCAGCCCAAGCATATTTAAAGCTAATAAATAAATTAGAGGCAATTTGCCAAGAGAGTTCCCGTTCCTGATTTATCAGTGTTGGTACCTGATTGGGTGTTGGTGAAGGGGAAACTTTTTGGGACATAAGCTTAAAAATAATAAAGTTAAGTAAAGAGGAAATCTTGGCGCTCTTTGAATGCTGCAATCAACATTCAAGCAATTTTCTACAGAAGTATTATAATCACTTACAGTCATCAAGACATTTAATATTCTATGTCTATGGCAATACCTATCGTCTCCAGTAATATCACTTGCTGTTTGAGCATTTCCATTAAACTTTCCTCATCTGGATGATCCCAGCCCAACAGATGTAGTATTCCGTGAGTAGCTAACCAAGCTAACTCAGTTGGCAAATTATGTCCCTGCTGTTGGGCTTGACGTTGTGCAGTATTGACTGAAATAACGATATCACCCAGATATAAAGGTTCAGCAGACATTTCCGGACTTTGAGGACAGTCTACCTCTAAGGCAGCAAAGGCTAAAACGTCTGTTGGTTTGTCTTGATGTCGATATTGGGCATTTAGCGATTGAATTTCTACGTCATCTGTCAAACGCAGCCCGATTTCATAACCTGGTGCTGGTGGCAAATGAGGCTGTAAAACTTCCAACCAGCGACCAAACCAGTTTTCCCAAGTTTCAGCAGCGACTCGGAGATCAGTATCCCCAGAATTTAAATTTGTGCTTAAATTTGTGCTTGGGGACGACTCGTAAAATAAATCCTGGACATCTAGTTCAACTTGCACCAGTTACAAACTCTCCTAGTCGCTTTGGTTTTTGTGTCATCAGCGAGTGAGGTAAGCAAGACCCACCAGAACAGCTAAAAGCCCTATAGCAGTCAGGCCAAAATGTTTGATAGAAGTGCCACCCTTACGCACCATGTTTCGCATGGCAAGTTTTACGTAGCTTGGTTTCGGTTCCGTTGAAGGAGAGTTGCTCATAATGACTTGATCACAAACTCTTTTATATATAAATGTAACAGGTTGTTTAGGTTTATATTGGTGAATTGGGAACTTGTACTGAGCGAAGCCGAAGTATTGGGCATTGGGAATGGGGAATTGGGAATGGGGAATTGGTTTATTTCTTCTCCTCCTCATCCCCCTCATTTCCCCTGCTCCCCTGCTCCCCTGCTCCCCTGCTCCCCTGCTCCCCTGCTCCCCTACTCCCCTGCTCCCCTGCTCCCCTGCTCCCCTGCTGCAATTAAGCGGGAGTACTTTCTACCAGGTTTTCCTGCCGCAGATAGGCTTGAATGAAAGAATCAAGGTCGCCATTCATCACATCAGCGATCGCAGTTGTTTCCGCATCTGTACGCAAATCTTTTACCATCTGGTAAGGGTGAAATACATAGTTACGGATTTGGTTGCCCCAAGAAGCCTCGACCATATCGCCGCGAATTTGAGCAATTTCTTGTGCTTTTTGCTCACGAGCAATGACTAACAACTTAGCCTTGAGGCGGGCGAGAGCTTTTTCTTTATTTTGCAGCTGCGATCGCTCTTCTGTACACCGCACCGCAAGGCCTGTGGGAAGGTGAACAATTCGCACTGCTGTTTCTACTTTGTTGACATTCTGCCCACCTTTACCACCAGCCCTAGATGTGGTAACTTCCAAATCCTTCTCTGGAATATCCAGTTGCACAGAGTTATCTAACTGCGGCATCACTTCCACCCCAGCAAAACTAGTTTGTCGCTTGCCATTGGCATTAAAAGGTGAAATCCTCACTAAGCGATGGGTGCCAGTTTCCGACCGCAAGTAACCATAGGCGTAGCGACCAGTAATTTCCAGAGTTGCTGATTTAATTCCCGCTTCATCACCCTCGGACTCTTCAGCTAAAGTTACCTTATAACCGTGGGCTTCTCCCCAACGGGTGTACATCCGCATCAGCATAAATGCCCAGTCTTGAGCATCTGTGCCACCAGCACCAGCGTTAATCGTTAGTACTGCCCCTTCAGCGTCGTAGGGGCCGGAAAGTAACTGTTGTAACTCCCACTGGTCGAGGTCACGGTTGAGTTTGGTGACAGTAGATTCCGCTTCTTGCAGTAGTGCTTCGTCGGTTTCTAACTCCAATAGCTCAACAACTGCCTTAGTATCTTCTAGATTGGCTCGCCACTGATGATACTGTTCGAGGTGGGCTTTGAGGTCGTTGAGTTGTGAGAGGGTTTGTTGGGCTTGAGTTTGGTCTTCCCAAAATTCTGGTTGTGCTGCTATTTGTTCCAGGTCTTGAATTTTGGCGGTGAGTGCAGGTATGTCAAAGATAGTGCTGGGCTTTACCCAGACGACCGGACAATGTTTCGATTTCGCGTTTGAGTTCTAAGACTTCCATAGTGCTTGCTAAAGATAGAGCGCTGAGGATTTGGGATTGCTCTTTATTCTATATGTCTTCTTGATTTTAGCTGTTGTTGAGCAAATTCTCTTGCACTATTTGTATAAGTTAGCCAAATTGCTTTTAACTATCCTCAATTACCGGAGGACAAACCGTGATGTTCCAATCAAGCAGTAGAGAGTTTAGAGACAATCATAATCAGCCGTTGCAATTCAACAGCTTGGTGGAATGCCCTACCAGAAGCTTGCTTGGTGAAGTTGACCTTCTGAGGATTGCAGCAAGCCAGAAACAAAAACACAAACGAAACAAAGTAACACTCGGTCAGTTTTTGACTCCTGCTCCCATAGCAGAATTAATGGCTGGGATGTTTAACAAGCTTGATCTTTCTCAAATATCTCTACTTGATGCAGGAGCGGGATCTGGCTCATTACTTGCAGCATTTGTGGCTAACCTCTGTCACAGACAACAACGCCCAGCCAATTTAGATATTGTTGCCTATGAAATTGATCCTTTTCTAATTGAATATTTGCGTCAGACATTGAAATTATGTGCAAGAGCATGTCAATTTGCTGGGATTTCTTTGAACTATGAAATCCGCAATACAGACTTTATTGAAGATGTCGTGAGGCTTGTTCAGCCGAGTTTATTTGATCATCCTGACAATCTAAGATTTACCCACGCTATTCTAAATCCCCCATATTTGAAAATCAACGCTCATTCCAAGGTTCGTGGTTTGTTACGTTCTCTAGGTTTAGAAACCAGCAATTTATATACAGGTTTTATTGCTGCTACATCTCAACTTCTCAAGTCAGGGGGAGAGCTTGTAGCTATCTCGCCACGTAGTTTCTGTAATGGGCTGTATTTTAGGGATTTCCGAAGGATGTTTTTGGAAATGATGGCTTTAGACCAGATACATCTTTTTGAATCGAGACAGGAAGCTTTTAGCGATGATGAAGTTTTGCAGGAAATAATCATCATTCATGCTGTAAAACAAAAACAAAAATTTAATAATGTACTCATCAGCACAAGTTCGAGTGCTGAAGATGATTTGATTAAGTCAAATTCGTTACCTTATACAGAAATAGTTAATTCCAACGACTCCCAACAATTTATTCACATTATCCCAGATACACTGAGTCAGCAAGTTATTCGACAAATGGCGAATTTTACCTGCACATTAAAAGACCTGGAATTGACTGTATCAACGGGACGTGTTGTAGATTTCCGTGCAAAAGAATATCTATGTTTAATGCCAGAAAAAAACACTGTTCCCTTAATTTATCCATTAAATTTTTCAAGAGGATATATCGAGTATCCAAAGGTAACTAAAAAACACCAAGCTTTAGTATATGTTGAACAAACGGTTTCTCTGTTAGTACCAAATGAACATTATGTACTGACTAAACGATTCTCTTCAAAAGAGGAAAAAAAACGAGTGGTTGCTGTTGTATACGATGCCAACCGGATTGATTGTTTTTGGGTAGGTTTTGAAAATCACCTGAATTACTTTCACAAGGATGGAAGGGGACTTGACCTTACCCTAGCACGCGGTCTTGCTGCTTATCTAAACTCTAGACTCGTAGACGAATTTTTTCGGTTGTTTAATGGGCATACTCAGGTGAATGCAACCGATTTACGAAATTTAAAATATCCCACAATAGATCAGCTAATGTCCGTGGGGCTGCGTGTTGGCGAGTATTTACTATCACAGTCAGAAATTGATGAACTTGTGGAAGAAGAGTTACTAAGTATGACCAATCAATCTGAAAATAACCCCTTAATAATTAAAAACCGTATTGATGAAGCACTGCAAATATTAGTTGAACTTGGACTTCCACGCGCACAACTGAATGAACGTTCAGCCTTAACTCTTCTGGCTCTACTTGATTTAAAGCCGACTGAACCTTGGTCAGCTGCTGCATCTCCATTAATGGGAATCACACCAATGATGGAATTTATGGCACAGCACTATGGCAAAACATATAAACCTAATACACGAGAAACTGTTCGCCGCCAAACAGTCCATCAATTTTTAGACGCAGCTTTAATAATTGCAAATCCAGACGCTCCCGATCGCCCCATTAATAGTCCAAAAACTGTATACAAGATTGAAGAAAGTGCGCTCGAATTATTACGCACTTATGGAACTATTGAATGGAAAAAGAGCATTCGTACTTATCTTGCCTCTGTTGAAACTTTGAAAAAATGATATGCTCAGGAGCGGGAATTATCACGTATTCCTATAGTGATTGAAGGTGAGGTAAAAACTCTATCACCAGGTGGTAAAAATATTTTGATTGAGAAGATTATTAAAGAGTTTGCAGAACGTTTTACACCTGGAGGAAAACTAATTTATGTGGGCGATACTGATGAAAAATTCGCGCATTTTAATGAAGCAGCTTTGAAAAATTTAGGAGTTACTGTTGATTCTCATGGTAAAATGCCTGATGTGATTATCCATCATATAAAAAATAATTGGCTAGTTTTAATTGAGGCTGTAACTTCTCACGGCCCAATTAACCCTAAACGTAAGAAAGAACTTGAAGTTATCTTTGCTGAGGTAAAAATTCCCCTTGTAATGGTGACAACTTTTTTAAGCCGTAAAGCGATGGTGGAGTATTTGGCTGAAATTGCATGGGAGACAGATGTTTGGGTTGCTGAAGATACTACTCATCTGATTCACTTCAATGGAGAATACTTGTTACAGGCTTACAAATTATATCAAGTTCGGCTAATTACTTACGATATAGTCGGTTTGCCTGGTAATAGGTAATTGGTAATTGGTGATTGTTTTTTACTATTACCCATTACCCATTACCCATTACCAACCCCCACAGGTTTCATAAGTGTTTAAACGGACATGATATTAGATAGAGATTTGGGAACAAAATAAGAGGTACTAATGAAAAAACCGTGGTTGCTGAAAGTTAACCACGGTTAAAAATTTGTTAAGTTTTTCTGTTTATCGGTGGTTAGTCACGGCCATTAATGGCAATTAACAACCGCAAAATAAAGACGAACAAGTTGATGTAGGTGAGATACATCGACAAAGCAGCGGGTAGGTACTGGTCATCGCGGTAAGTGCGGGGCAAGATGTAGAAATCAACCACAGATACCCCAACGAACAAAAATACCCCCAAGCCGGAGATGGCGATTTCTAACCAATTTGGCGTGTAAACACCAAACATGGCAAACACAAATTGAGTCAGACAGACAACCAATAAGGCTATGACACCCATATTGATGGTTTTAGTCAAAGCCATCCCGTCTTGTTCAGAGAGATTTGAACCAATTTGACGGGCGAAAATAAAGGTGATGCCACAACCAAGGGCAGCCAAACCAATACCTTGAATGCCGACACCTTGGGTTCTTAAAGCGACAAACACCAAGCCACTGATGGTATATCCAGACAAGAGGCTGTAGGTTGCCAGTAGGGGCAATGCAACGCCCTTGTTACCTTTTTCAGCTACATTTTGGGCAACAAAAAACAGAATGAACTCCAGAATCACCGCACCAATGAAGGTGGGGAAGAACAAACCTGGGTTAGTACGGATAACTCCCAGACCGCCATAGGTTCCCAATGCGGTCAGTACAAGACCGCCACCAACATAGGGGAGGGCATTGGCAATTACATTTGGCCCGACAAGGGCTTGAGTTCTCGCCTCACGGATAGCTTCACGAAAGTTGCTGGTATTGCTCATGTTGAGGTTTTTTCAAGTAAACATCGTGTTTATTCCCATTTTTACCAATATTTTTGACTAGCTGCCAGGGATTGAATGTCGTTGCTAAATTTGAAAGGCTGTTTGTGCTTACAAATCAGAATCATCAGCCTCAGAGGGTTCCACAGTATCTCTAGCACTGACAGTATACTCCCTAGCCTTAGTCGCAAACGGAAAAGGCAACGGTAAGGAAACATCATTTGCAAAGTAAGGCCAGCGACTTCTGAGAGAATGGACAAAGTGAGCTAGCTTGTCAGCTGTGATTTGTGGGTGATGAATTAGGGCGATTTCTAAGATTTTGGCTTTTCCCGCTTGTCTGTTGCCGTCATCAAGGCGAGACTGCCTCTGTTGTAGTATTTTTGTACCTTGTTCGGTGTTTAAAGGCTTCCTAACGCTTAAGTAAAGCGATCGCTCTTCATCATCAACCCACAGCGATATCCCTGTTTAGCAAAGTGGTAAATCAGAATTTCCAACAACGTAGATTTGCCCACATTTAAAAGCCCAACAATGTGGATAATCCCTGCAAAATTCAGTTGATTACCTTGAATAAAACTATCTGATTCAGCATCGTATAGCTGAAAGAGAATATTTTCCAAGCGGTTACGATAATTTTCTTGTTGTCCAAACTGCGATAATTTATCGTCCATTTCTTGGGCAGCTAGTATTAATTCTTCACGGGTAACGCTACACTGTGGATTCTGCACAGTGCGTGTGCGATGCAGGGATACCATAGATGAAGGTGCTATGTTAGCAATTTCTTCGGGAATATCAATAGGAACTTCTACAGGAGAGTTACCTTTTTGAGAAATCTTTGCATACCACCGTCCTTGAGTTGCTAACTTAACTTTTCGTGGTTTGTGCTGTGGGGTATTTAATAAGGTTGGGCGATATATATTATCTAAACGAGTTGGGTAAATACTAGATGGAATCAGTTGAGGGATATTCCTTGCTTGCTCAAGGCTATAGATTCTAATAATTTCAGGTATATTGATGTATTCCTGAAGCACTCGCAACCACTGCCTACCTTTGCGTTGCATCAAATAGAAACGGGCATTTTGTATCAGTTGCCAATTGCGATCGCTTTGTAGTTGTTCTACTGGAAAGCGATACCCTTTCAGCAAAGCTTCTACAGATGTTGCAGGTTCTTCTGGTGCTGTTTCCTGAAGTAAAGTTAATCCCAATTCCACATCAGCAATCAGTTGGGCAAGACGCTTAATTTCCCGCTGCTGTACCTTAGCATCTGCATTCACTAAATTAGA
The DNA here is from genome assembly GCA_017164015.1 of Nostoc sp. UHCC 0702. Taxonomy (GTDB): domain Bacteria; phylum Cyanobacteriota; class Cyanobacteriia; order Cyanobacteriales; family Nostocaceae; genus Amazonocrinis. Next base: position 4,395,854 of record CP071065.1, on the reverse strand, counting down.
TACCACATACTCTTGTAAATCTTGTGAGTTGCGGAGTTTTTTACACAAATCCTTGGTTTTTCCCACTGCACCACCCCAGTAGCTAGATACCGCAGAGTATCGGTTACAGATAGCTGTAAGGATTTTTCAGGTTCAGATGTCAGGAGGCGAAGACTGCGGGCGCTGTGATCATCCCATTCAACGTCTATACCACGCATAGTCTGTAACCACTTCTGAACTGTTGCTTTCTGACGTGGTTGCATACCGAGTTCTTGACACAACTCTTCCAAGGTAGGCCCTTGTTTATGGATGCGAAACCATTGCTCAAGTGCATCGAGAATTTTTTGTCGGTGCTTGGTGATTTTCATTATTCACCTCCTATGTAGCACAAGTGTGACAGTTACTAAACTTGCATGTCAAGAAAATGTTTCTATGTTTCCACATAGTTTCCAAAGTTTCCATTTTTAACGGTGATGCGCCAGAGCGAAAAAAATGTTTTAATTTCGCTGCTAAATAAATTTACTTGCTCTGTATCCTAATATTTGGGCAGGTTTTCCCACTGTTCCCTATTCCCTGGCCGAAGGGCTTATACCAATTTAAATAATCTTTGCGACACATGGATTAGCTGTAGGGGCGTACAGCTGTACGCCCCTACAAGGTATCTGTTGCATTCTTTTTTCAAATTGGTATTAGTCAAATTAGCCCCAAAGGTCTAGCCAAAGAGTTGTGGAAAATTCACAAATAAGCAGAAACCTATAAAACTGCCCTAGGCGTTCACTCGTTTATTGTCTGGAAATGTCAGTCAATATCCAACTAAAAAATCAGATTGTTCAAGTTCTTTAGGTATTAATACAGTATCAGTCTGCATTGCACTCTGTATGGCAGATAATTGTTGAGGAAGTGATACATTTTTCAGCATAAATAGCTAAGTTTTGTTGCAAAAAATCAACATTATGCAGCGCTCAATTGTGATATAGAAAATAAAAATAACCTGCAACAGATAAATAAGCGAAATTATGCGTGTAAATACTGAACGGCAAAATAGGTACTCGCGTAAGTTCAGTGAAACGACGATGGCTTAATCATCTGCAACTAAGGAAAATAATGACAGCTTTGAAAGCAATATACGCAACTCCATTCTTTCAGGAAAAGGAGTTACAACAAAGGAATTTATATGGCAACAAGTGAGTCCTCTGTGCGAGCAGATGGTATAGAGTTATTGCATTTATACCACCAAAATCCCTCTATTAAACTTCGTAATAAACTTGTACAGTTACATACTGGATTAGTGCGAAAGATGGCTCATAAATTTAGCCATCAATGTAATGAACCTTATGAAGATTTAGAACAAATCGGTTATTTTGGTTTAATTAGGGCGATTGAACGCTTCGATCCCAGCCAAGGATATGCTTTTAGTTCCTTTGCTGTGCCATATATTCGCGGTGAGATGCTGCATTTTTTACGCGATCGCAGTACCCTATTAAAAATCCCCCGTCGTTGGCAAGAACTGTACAATGAAGGACAAAGAATTCGCAAAGAATTAGCAATGACTTTGGGTCGCACTCCCAAGGATTCGGAAATTGCCAACATCCTGCATGTATCTCTGCAAGAATGGCAAGAAACTAAGTTAGCAGCTCAAAATCGTATGCCTTTGAGTTTAGATGCTACCGCAGTTCATTATGTTGATTGCCAAATAACTTTAGGTGAAGCGCTTCCCTGTCCTCGTTCTACTGCTTTGCAAATCCAAGAAGAAGAACGCCAGCAACTCCAAGGGGCTATCAGTTTGTTAGAAGAAAAGCCCCGCATGGCAGTTGAAATGGTATTTTTAAAGGAACTTTCTCGTAAGGATGCTGCTAAAAATATTGGTACTAGTCCCATGACAGTAACCCGGTATCTACAAAAGGGAATTCAAGATTTGATGGGTTATTTGCAACCACAGGTGGTGCCAAGTGGGTCTTGATGTATTTATTAGGAAGCAGGGAGATGAGGGGGATGAGGGGGATGAGGGGGATAAGGGAGATGAGGGAGATGAGGGGGATGAGGGGGATGAGGGGGATAAGGGAGATGAGGGAGAATAGTGGAAAAGTTATTAAAGACCACAAGGATTTAGAAATTTATAAAATGGCTTTTGATGCAGCCATGAAGATATTTGAACTATCAAAAAATTTTCCAGTAGAGGAACGTTACTCACTAACTGATCAGATTCGTAGGTCATCACGTTCAGTTTGTGCTAATTTTGCTGAGGGATGGCGTAAAAGAAGATATCAAGCCGCTTTTGTAGCTAAATTGAATGACTGTGAAGCGGAATCAGCAGAAACTCAAACTTGGATTGAATTTGCTGTTAAGTGCAACTACCTAGATGTTGAAATAGGTCGAGAACTCTATGGTGCATACAACCAAGTTTTAAGCGGTCTAGTACACATAATTAACAATCCATCACATTGGCTAATTAAACATTAATCCCCCTCATCCCCCTCATCTCCCTCATCTCCCTCATCTCCCTCATCTCCCTCATCTCCCTCATCTCCCTCATCCCCCTCATCTCCCTCATCCCCCTCATCTCCCTCATCCCCCTCATCCCCTACTCTACTCAACGAGATTTTAAATCAGCGATCGCACCTCTGGTCATGGCAGCAATTGCTTGATCGGTCGCTTTTGGTAAATGATAATACTTGCCTGCTGCTGTTTGCGATAATTCTTTAGCAAAACCAGTGGAGACAAATTTACTTTCTGTATCAATTACTAATAGTTGCATTCCCAAGGCTCGAATTCTGGCGGCAATTTGTAACAATTCCGCTTTGATATCTGGCTTTTCTCCTGGTTCTAGTTGTTCACCCAAAGAACGCGCTAAGGGAATATTACCCCGCCCATCGGTTATCGCTACAATCACAACTTGCCCAATATCTCCACTCATTTGGGCATTTAAGCCGACGCGCACAGCTTGGGTTAAACCATGTGCCAGTGGCGAACCTCCTCCACAGGGCAATCTTTCCAAGCGGTTACGTGCTAAGGCAATGGAACGTGTTGGCGGTAATAACACCTCTGCTTGTTCTCCCCGGAAGGGAATCAAGGCTACTTGGTCACGATTTTGATAAGCTTCGGTTAAAAGTTGCATGACGGCACCTTTAGCCGACTGCATCCGGTTTAAGGCCATTGAACCAGAAGCATCTACCACAAATACTACCAAGGCTCCGGCTTTACGTACTAGACGCTTCGAGCGAATGTCACCTTGCTCAACAATCACTTTTCTATCTGGTTGTCTCTGTCGTCGTGCTTTTTGATACGGTGCTGCGGCTCTTAATGTGGCATCTACTGCAATGCGGCGCACCTTGCCTTTGGGCAACATTGGCTTAATGTAGCGTCCCCGGTCTTCAGAAAAGATGATGCTACGACTGCCAGATTTACCTTGCCGCTTTGCCATTTGAGCAAAATAAAGCACACTGTCATCAAGGATCACCCCTTCCGGGTCAAAGATAAATTCTTCTGGGATGCTTGGTGGTTCTTGCTGTTGATTTTCTTCTTGTTCTTCTTGTTCTTCCTGTTCTGACTCGTCTGGGGGTTCTTCTTGATTCTGGGGTGGGGGTGGCGGCGGTGGTGGTGGTGGTTGTTCGGGTGGGGGTGTCTGGACGATTGTAGCTCGTGGTACAATTACCAGTTCTACTGCACGGCGCAAATCTTCGGCGTTGACTGTTGTTCGTCCTTCTAAAGCCGCAGCCGCTTTGGCTACTCGCACAGCAAATAATTCGGCGCGGTGTCCTTGAACGCCGCCGCGAATTGCTTCATTTACTAGGTAAGCAATTTGGTCGTGGGCGATGGTTACTTCTTTGAGCCATTCCCGTGCCAAAATGATTTGAGTTTTGAGGGCGTCTAAGTCTTCGTTGTACTGTTGAAGAAACTCTTGGGGAGACTTGGAGAAGGCGATCGCTTGCTCTACTGCTGCTACTCTTTGATCTAAGCCGAGTACACCGTCAGCAGAAAGGGCGATCGCAATTCTATCTAGTAAATGCTCTCGCAATGCTCCTTCTTCTGGGTTATAAGTGGCAATAAACAAAGATTTACAGGGATGCTGAAAACTAATCCCCTCCCGCTCAATTTGGTTGCGTCCCTCAGATAATACTGTTAACAGCTGATTTGATATTTGGTCGTCTAATAAGTTAATTTCATCTACATACAGCACGCCTCGGTTGGCTGTGGCGAGTAACCCAGGCTGAAATATTGTGTCTCCTTGCTTTACCGACTGTTCCACATCTACAGAACCTAGAAGTCGGTCTTCTGTGACGCCCAGAGGAATTTGTACAAAAGGTGAGGGGATGATTTCGGTGGGGACATTTTGAATATCTTGATCTGCGTATTCTGCTACAAGTAGATCATCCCAGTCTTCTGGGTGGCTGGGGTCGCAGTTGCTAATGGAGCCTTTTACTACTTCGATGGGTGGTATGAGGGCGTGGATAGCACGAGCCATTACAGATTTTGCCGTACCGCGACGACCTGCGATCGCTACTCCTCCCAAACCTGGATCGACTGCTGCTAACAGCAAGGCTAATTTAATTGCTTCTTGACCGACTACGGCTGTTAAGGGAAAGCTAGCGATCGTGGGGTTGAAAGTGGGCGCAGGCATTGTTTACAAAATAGTTAGTCTCGGCTTTTAGCATATCAATTTTTGGCACATTTAAAATAAGTGTTATGAGAATCAGGGCGTTACGTTTTCTTTAAGGAGCAAGATTATGAGTATTATTCAGGCGAAACGCTTCACACTAGCGGAATACCACAAACTCATAGAATTAGGCTTTTTCCATGAAGATGATCATCTTCAATTAATTAATGGAGAAATAATTGAAATGGTATCAAAAGGTACAGCCCACGAAACTTGTATCAGGAATTTGTTGAAGGAACTACCAAAAATTGTAGGAGACAGAGCGACTCTGCAATCTCAAGCCCCAATAACTTTGCCACCCAATAGCGAACCTGAACCAGATTTTGCTATTGTTAAAAACCGAGATGATAATTATCTTGCTGGTCATCCTCAACCTGTTGATGTGTTGCTGGTCGTTGAAGTATCTGATTCTTCTTTAGATTACGACCAAGCTGTCAAAATACCCCTTTATGCCAAAGCAGGTATTTCTGATTATTGGATATTTAATTTATTTGATAATTATTTGGAATGTTACAGCGAACCTTATCAGGATAATCAAGGTAAATATGGATATTTAAATAAGCGGATTGTTTTGCCCAATCAAGTTATATCATTGCCTCTCTTTCATGATTTATTTTTCGATTTAAATAAAGTATTTCCACCTAAGCTTAATTATTAAACTTTGCTATGACGATAGCGTTTCAGATTGACAATGAATAAGTTTGACTATAAATTAGAGGACGTTTTAAAAGTGAAAAAATATACTAATAACCCCTCTCCAAACCTCTCCCCGTTTCGGGGAGAGGCTTTGAAACCCCCATTTATTCATAGGGAAGGGGGGTTAGGTTTTTAAGATTTTGATGTTAGTAATAATACTTGTAAAACATCCTCTCAGACTCAATTATGGGTTATAGTGATTTTAATCTACTGGAAATTATTGATTCTTTTGGTTTAGTTATTCACGAGTCATCCGGACTATTTGCAAGTATACAGGAGCAAGAATGTAGTGATTTGTTATCTACTATTCTTCGGGAAAATGTGGATTTGGCAGTGGCGATTAGTTCAGAAAAGGCTCGCAGTGAGATGATAATTAGCCCAATTTTATTAGAAATTAGGCGTAAATTCAATTATCAAATAAGTTTGTTTTCTGGTGTTGATTTTACTGTTGATAGCCAACGAGGATTAAATGGCTTCTGTGATTTTATTTTGAGTCTTTCATCTGAGCAGTTGCTTGTACGTAGTCCGGTGATTGTCTTAGTTGAAAGTAAAAATGAAAATTTGAGGTCTGGTTTAGCACAATGTATTGCCGAAATGGTAGCTGCTCAGTTGTTTAACGAGAGGAGTGGAAATCAAATCAAAGCTATATATGGTGCTGTTACTATCGGTACTATCTGGCAATTTATGAAGCTTGAGGAGAATATAGTTTCCATTGATTTGAGTGAATATTATATTAAGGATGTGAAGAAAATTTTAGGCATTTTGTATAGTGCGATCGCTCAAAATAAATCATAAATAATCATCCTGCTCTTTTCTCCGTAGAAGAATACCGAAATATTTTTTAAATCAGGCAGAGACGCAGAGCCGCAGAGAAAGTAAAGATAGGGAATTTTAGAACTGGAAGGCAGTAATCAGGTAAGTCTTATTTTGTTTTGCTGACTTATCTGTCGATTACAGCGGTTTGCTTTTAGGTGGGCATTGCTCACCAATATCTCAAATCTCCATCACATAAGCTTTTATGAGCAATGCCCACCCTATGATTTGTGATCTAATCATTTGAAAACTGCTGTAAGGTAAGGTATTCCCAGCAAAGCTGAATTTTTAAAGTTTACGCTTATCAGGCAGACAGATGTACAATTCTTAACAAAAGAATATCTTGACATTTCAGCATAGTACATGAAATAGTGTATGTGGGTAGCAAAACAACTGCACTCTAAAGCACAACTCAAAAATGCAGATACTGATTGCTGTCTCAGCGGTAGAATTCATATTTTCCTGCTATATTTCGTGTTACGCCCTTCGCTGAAATTTCATCCTTATGCTTAGGTCAAATTATTGATTTGACGATTAGTAAGGAATTTAAGCGTCTGGCTAAATATTCACCGAAAGGCGTGACGCGAAACTTAGCAGGAAAGTGCGAATTCTATTGCTGAGACTGAAATCGGTTAAGTTGCAAGCAGAGAGATCAATGAAAGGGTGAGTACTTTCTAAGTATAAACCTTTTACATAAATCTATGCTGTTAGATGTGCGATTGTAATGCTGTCCAGTCAACTCAACTAAAAAAATCTGGACATACTAGAATGACAGACATTCATCTGGACTCAAACGAACAAACAAGCCAACAGCAACGAAAGGTTGCCATTTATTGGGATTTTCAAAATGTGTATTTAAGTCAAGACCTAGCAATTTCATTGCTGGCTTTTGCAAGCTTAAGGGGGCGTTTGATTAGACAAACAGTCTACTATAATTCACATTTTAAAAACCAAGCTAATGCCAAAGATGATCTCAAACGCCTTGGTTTTAAATGTGAAGATGTTACCTGCTTTTTAAAGGACAGTGCAGACAATCAACTGAAATCTGACTTAATTGATGATATTTATAACAATCACTCTCCACATATAATTATCCTTGTATCTGGAGATGGGGATTTTGCTAATCCTGTTAAAATTCTGCAAGACAAAGGTAAAAGTGTCATAATTTTTGCACAAAAAGGTAATGTAAAACAAAAGCTCAAAGAACTAGCTAATGAATTTTACTTTATAGACGAGTTACCTGAGTTAGTTAAGAAAAATAATCAACCTCCAACTACTTCAATCACATCTCAGATCAATTATAATGAGGCTATAGAGTATTTGACTGAAGCTATCAATATTGCGTTAGTTCAAAAAAAGCGTACAGGATTAGGCTACATTAACAAAATGATGTGTCAGCTTTTTCCTCATTATCAGGGATTTTCTGCTATTCATACGTCTGAAGGTAAGAAATTTAAAAACTTTAGTCAGTTTGTTGATGCTGTTGTCAAAGATGGTAAAGTGCGAAAGCAAAATCAGGAATTGTTTTTAATTGAGTTAGACAGACTGGCTGCTTAAAGTAGTTTTTTAAAACTCAGTTTAACAAATAAATAAACTGAGTTTGGGAGCATCTCACTTTTGTAAAAACACACCTGCCCTGGCGAATGGAATTCGCGGCTATACAGACAAAACCCACCTCCGTGGGTTTCTAATTCCTAGAGTCCGCGTAGGCGGACTTCGTTTGTATAGCCGCGATTTCTAATCGCCTGGTATATTTGCAAAGGTGAGATGCTCCCCTGAGTTTTCCTTACACAACCGCAAATAGCGGTTTTTTCATGTTTAATGACAATCTAGTTTCTACAACTTCCCAACAATCAATTTCAGCGACAAGATAAGATATAAAAATGCACAAACTTCTAACATTCCGTGATGAAAAACTTTTACGCCGTGCGCTTACTCACCGTTCTTATGTTCATGAAAACCCCGGAGAAGGTGAACACAATGAACGCCTAGAATTTCTCGGTGATGCTTTGCTGAATTTCTTAAGTGGTGAGTATCTCTACCGCCTTCATCCAGAAAGAGGAGAAGATGAATTAACTCGTCGCCGTTCTGCGTTAGTAGACGAGAAGCAATTAGCAAAATTTGCTATTGAAGTAGGTTTAGATTTTAGAATGCGCTTAGGAAAAGGAGCAATTCTAGACGGTGGGTTCCAAAATCCTAATTTACTTAGCAGTACTTTTGAAGCAGTGGTTGGAGCTTATTATTTAGATAACGATTCAAATATTGAAGCAGTTCGCGCAATTGTCGAACCGTTGTTTGATTCTGTACCTGAACAAATGGTTGTGTTTCGTTCTAATGTAGACTCAAAAAATCGTTTTCAGGAATGGGTGCAACGCAATGTGACAACAAATCCCCCCAGATATGTCACAGTCCAAGTTGGCGGTTTATCTCACGCGCCAGTGTTTATAGCTAAAGTATTTGTAAACGAAAAAGATTACGGAGAAGGTAAAGGACGCAACAAAAAAGATGCTGAGAAAGCAGCAGCGGAAGATGCATTAGCTAAGTTGAAAAAACAAGGGTTGTTATAGAATGGTCAGTGGTCAGTGGTCAGTGGTCAGTTGTTATTTGCTACCAAGTAGGTCAATTTTAAAAAAGGTAAAATCAAGTCTTTGCGATTACTGCGTTGCACTCGTAATCATATTTGACGTTTAATTAGGTTGAGCTACTTAACAAATGACAACTGACAACTGACAACTGACAACTGACAGCAAATTAGCTTATCTCTAATTGCAAAGGTAAGGTGACAATAAAAGTGGAACCAACCCCCACCTGAGAAATTAAGTTAATTTGCCCTTGCAATAGTTTCACCAAGCGGTAAACTATTGCTAATCCCAAGCCTGTGCTGTCTGGAAGAGGCGGTTGATTGGTGGAATTAGCACGAAAGTAAGGTTCAAATATCCGGGTTTGGTCTTCTGGCGCAATACCAATTCCTGTGTCAGAAATAACGATCGCAAAGTACTTACCGTTACCCAATTTTATCTCTGGAACTATTGCCATATTTTCTCTGACGACAGGAAAATATTTTTCTTGAAGAAAATCACTTGTGGGTAACATCGGAGCGATCGCTCGTTTGTCGTCCAATACCTGACAGACTATACTAATACTTCCTGAGTGAGTGTAGCGAATGGCATTACTAACAAGATTTGTAACAACTTGTTGTAATTGCAACGCATCTGTGAATATTTCTTCAGGAGCGCGATCGCAATTTACCACGACTTGTAATTTTTTGACCACAGCCGCAGGTTCTAACATTTCGCACACATTATTGATTAATGCGCGTACATTCGTCGGTGCGAGTTGAAGTTTTATTTGTCCAGCATCAAAACGCGAAATTTCCAGTACATCATTAATTATTCGTAGTAACTGTCTGCCATTGCGTAGCACGCGTTCAATATGTTCTAGATTGATATTAGCGTCTTTTACCTCAGTTCTCTGTCGTTGTTGGCGTAAAAATAAATCTGAGTAACCAATAATAGAAGTCAGAGGATGTTTCAAGTCATGAGCTAGTTGTGACAGATACTCTTGATTAGCGCTTACTAAGCGAGTCAGTTCATCATTATGCAGCGTTAGTGACGTATACAGATATTGTAATTCTCGTAACCGCTCATCAACATAACTGTTAAAACACCGAGCGATCGCTTCATCAATTACAGCGTCAATCAAACGCATAGAACGAATTATACATAAAGGGGTTCCCTGCAACAAATCTGTTTCTATAACCTCAAATATTACTGTTCGCAGCAAATGATATTCTCTGGCAATTTCTGCCGGGTCAAAGCCTTGTTCAGCCCGCACTACGCCATGCTGTAAACTAGCAATCACTATCGACTTAACATCACTATCCTCAGATTTTGAAAGCACAGTTACCATCGCTTTCAAGACATCAGGGATATGATTTCGTATCGCTGTGTAAGATAGGTCATCAGCACTTTCAATCCGCCTATCTTTGCGAACTGCTATCACCCATTTATACAAGATGGTATCAGTTTTATCAGCAAGTACTTGACTAAAATCCATGATGTTAAATTCGGCTAACAGATAGATGAGTAAACGCCATATGCAATTAGTTTAGCGACTGCCGCGTCTTCATAGCAAAATAAATCATCAGCTTAACCTACCAAAAGAAATAGATTTTACATGTTATCTTACCACTGCCCCAAGTTATTTGTTGGCTTTGTTAACCGTGGAACAAAGAAGTAGCCTGTATCATATGAAGCTTAAGGATGAAAGAATAATTAGGCAAGTAACAGCCTTCAAACTTGATTTGACAGCACTGTTGAGCTTGCAGTGCAGGAAATTAACTGGCAAAACGACATAAAGTATAAATTTTATTTATTACAGGAAAGCAAGGAAAGCCGCTGAAACTCGGTATTTAAATAAACAAGATTTATCATAAGACAGATGTATTTACCGAGCAACAATGCTATGGTATACAGACGGAACATATAATCTTAGGGGCTTGCAAACAAAAAATTTACCATTGTAATTGTTGCTTACAGACTGTCATCAGTCATCGGTCAACAACTTCAAGCGGGACAATTCATTAGATAGAGTTGCCTAAAAAGCGTGTTCAGAGTAAGTCAGCCTAATCCAGCCCATCACAGTGCGTAACGCTGGAGCGGAGGAACCAAATTATGGGGCGTATCTGGCAGAAAGTTAGGAGTGATGAGTTATGAGTTAAGAGTTATGAGTTATGAGTTTTTAATTAACTCTTCACTCCTAACTCATCACTCCCAATTCAGAACTTTCTTCGGAGGGGCATCTCTCAGCCCTAGCCCGTCAGCTAACTTCGTAGGCATTGAGAGGAGACTGAAGAGATAGCATTATTTATTAATGTGTCCATCTCATCAGTGTCCGAGGCTGGTACTGCTCAGATTTTTTGTACCTGCACTTAGTTCTGTTGAGGTAGTAATGGTATTTCAATTAAATTTAGTAGCGATCGCAGCGATCGCTAGTCAAGCAGCGTGGAAAAAAGCAAAACCCGTGATTAGCAAGGATGCCTTCTTCTTGCCTATCCTTGGCTTTTTGGGGATTATAGTGCTGTGGTGGGTGGTTGCACTTGCTAACCATGAATTAATGCCCACACCACCAGAGGCGTTAGTTGCTAATCTTGACTACATCTTAAATCCCTTCTACCAACGAGGCCCGGGTAACTTAGGAATTGGTTGGTTATTGATAGCAAGTCTGCGACGGGTATTGCTGGGTTTTCTATTAGGTGCGGTAGTGGCAATACCTCTAGGATTTCTGATTGGCATGTCCAAACCGGCAATGCTAGCTCTCAATCCGATTATTCAGATATTTAAACCCGTCTCGCCCTTGGCTTGGTTGCCCATCGCTTTAGCCATCTTCAACTTAGCAGACCCTTCAGCAATTTTTGTGATTTTTATTACCTCCTTGTGGCCGACAATTATCAACACTGCCCTTGGAGTTTCTAGCGTTCCCAAAGATTATTTAGATGTAGCACGGGTGCTAGAAATGCCCCGTTGGCGACGGATTACAAAAATTATTTGGCCTGCAAGTCTGCCGTATATTTTTACAGGTTTGCGAATTAGTTTAGGAATTGCTTGGCTGGTAATCGTCGCGGTGGAAATGCTGACAGGCGGTATAGGTATCGGCTTTTTTGTATGGGATGAATGGAGCCGTTTAAACCTGAGTTCAGTTTTCTTAGCTGTGCTGGTAATTGGCTTAACTGGGCTAATTCTTGATTACGCAGTAGGCAAAATCCAAGAATTAGTAACTCGCCGTAAGGCAACTTCTTAATTGAGCAGGGGAGCAGGGGTGCAGGGGGGATGAGGGAGATGAGGGGGATGAGGGAGATGAGGGAGATGAGGGAGATGAGGGAGATGAGGGAGAAATAACTCCTAACTGCTAACTGCTAACTGCTAACTGCTAACTGCTAACTGCTAACTGCTAACTGCTAACTGCTAACTGCTAACTGCTAACTGCTAACTGCTAACTCCTAACTCCTAACTCCTAACTCTTGATCGCTATTGGAGCTACAGAAATGGGTGATAATAATTGGACTCGACGAGATTTTATCAAGGGAATAGGGGCAACCACAGCAGGAATATCGCTGTCATCCTGTGCAATTTCTGGCGATCGCTCTGCTAAAGGACTGACTGACGAAGCTTTGGCTATAAAACCAGTAGTCAGCGGTCAAGATTTGCCAGAAAAACCGGATATCACTGTTGGTTATGTTCCTGTGAATGATTGTGCGCCATTTGCGATCGCCTGGAAAAAAGGCTTCTTCCGCAAGTATGGTTTGAATGTCACACTCAACCGGGAGGCTAGTTGGGCAACTTCCCGCGACGGACTCATTTTCGGTCGTTTGGATGCTTCCCCTGTAGTATCGGGTGCTGTCACCAACGCCAGAATTGGGGCAGAAGGCGCACGCCATCAACCCTTGTGCGCGGCTATGACCATACACCGCCACGGTAACGCCATGACGATGAACAAAGCCATGTGGGATTTTGGGCTGCGTCCGTGGTATGAGTATCAACAACAATATGGCGATGGTGCTTTGGAAGCTTTCGGCAAAGATTTTCGCGGCTACTTTGACAACCAACCCCCAGAAAACCGAGTTTGGGCTGTAGTCCTGAGTTCTGCCATATACGAGTACTTCGTCCGTTACGTATCTGCTGCGGCTGGCGTTGACCCACTCAAAGAGTTTCGCATTATCATCGTGCCACCACCCCAAATGGTCACAAATGTGAGAATTGGCGCAATGCAAGCTTACATGGTGGCAGAACCTTGGAATACTAGGGCAATTACAGGTAACGAAGGTATCGGTTTTACCTTTGCTCAAGGTAAAGAAGTTTGGTTAGGACACCCAGACAGACTACTGGGAGTCATGGAATCTTTCATCGAAAATTATCCCAAAACCTACCGTTCCCTGGTCAAGGCCATGATTGAAGCTTGCCAATATTGCAGCAAACCAGAAAACCGCCAAGAAGTCGCCGAACTAATTACAGACCGTTCCTTTACAGGTGCAAAACCTAAAAAGCCAGGTGCGCCAATCACGAAGTTTACAGGCCCGGCAATTCTTGGTAATTACAACTATGGCGGCTTTGACGGCAAAGACCGCACCCTTAAAGCTGCTGACACCACAATTTTCTTTGATATTCCTGACAACCTACCCAAACAGCCAGGAGAACACTCAACATTTTTATGGAGATCCAGAAGTATTTGGTTGATGACACAAGCAGCACGTTGGGGACAAATTAAGGAATTTCCTAAAAATGCTGAAAAACTAGCCGAAAAAGGCTGGAGAACAGATTTATATCGTGAGATAGCAACTGAAATGGGAATCGAGTGTCCGAAGGATGATTACAAAGTAGAACCACCAGAAGTATTCATAGATAAGAAAGGTTTTGACCCTAGTGATCCAGTGGGCTATCTGAATAGTTTTGCAATCAGGGCTAACGCTCCCACTCGTTTTTATATGTCTTAATTTACCAGTTCCAATTTTGACTACTGACTAAATTATTTCCGGAGCTTTTGATGATGGAATATACCTCATTACCTACCACTACTCAAAACCAAGTTATGTCCCGCACTGGATTTCTCGAAATTGAAAATTTAGTCAAGTCTTATCCAACACCAGATAAAGGTAATTTTGTTGTACTAGATAGCGTTAACCTCTCCATCGGTGAAGATGAATATATTTCTGTAATTGGGCACTCTGGTTGTGGTAAATCAACTTTACTAAAAATTATTGGTGGTTTAGAAAAAGCAACTTCTGGGTCAGTACGCTTAGATGGCAAAGAGATACGTAAGCCAGGCGCAGAAAGGATGATGGTATTTCAAAATTATGCACTTTTACCTTGGCTAACTGTGCGGGAAAATATCCGTCTAGCTGTAGATGAAGTGCTTAAAAATGCTAATCGCGCTGAAAGAATTAGCATTGTTAACGAACACTTGGCAATGGTAAACTTAACAGCGGCGGCTGATAAATATCCTGATGAAATTTCTGGAGGTATGAAACAACGAGTAGGTATTGCTAGGGCTTTAGCAATTCGTCCAAAAATGTTGCTGATGGATGAACCTTTTGGGGCACTAGATGCACTAACTAGAGGGAAATTGCAGCGGCAAGTATTGGATATTTGGGAAAACCATCGGCAAGCAGTGATGATGATTACTCATGATGTAGATGAAGCAATTTATATGTCAGACCGCATTGTATTAATGACTAATGGGCCACAAGCGACCATTGGGGAAATATTAGAAGTACCTTTTCCGCATCCACGCGATCGCGCCGCCATGCGAAACTCAAAAGAATATTTTGAACTCCGCAACCATGCTCTAAATTTCCTGGATCGCTACTTTACACAAGATTAAAAAAGTAGACTATTATTTCTTTAGTGGGTAGCCTAATTCAAATTCATTATAACTGGATTTGAAACGGAGGAACCAATGTTTGGGGCTAATCTAACGAGAGACACCTTCCAGTCTTAGCCCGTCAGCTAACTCCGTCGGCAATGGAAGGAACCCCCAAAACTTTGGCTGTAATACCAGTTGTTATTGGGGTTTCCTCTACCAATTTGAGATTAGGGATTTCGCCATTCAATCCAAAATCTAAAATTGGTTGCCCTGCTTCTCATTCATCATTCATTCTTACTTGGGGAGAAGTTTAAGCTGTGAAAATCAAGCCAATGTTAGCGCGTCTACAAAGCGCCATAGGAAGAGATGATTTAATTGAGCAAATGGTATTACTACCAGAGCCAGAAAAAGCCTTTTGTAACAAAGTTCAGGAAGCAAAATCAGTCAACTTAATTGTTGGTTATGATGGTTCCCCTAACAGTCACACCGCCCTAGATATCGCTTTCTGGATTGCTCATCAAACGCGTTTAGCCACTAACAATCAGGTCACAGTGCAAGCCGTTTACGTAGTAGCAGACAATCACAATAGTGAACATTCAAATATTTTCAGCTTTGCAAAACGCCTGCCAGTTTTTGAGTGTCCGGTAAATGATGTATCAAAATCGGTGGCTCCCGTATTAACTCAGCCTAAATTGCAGGGAATTACACAAACTTTACAAGAAAAAACAGTAGTTTCCCTCCAAGAAGCTGACAGAATTCTTTGGCAAGCACGCAGTCTAGCTGAAGAATGGCAAGGTTCTTTCAAAGCACATTTGCGGTTTGGCAGCATTACTACACAACTTGAGAAAGTTGTGGAATTAGAAGCTGCTGATATACTCTTTTTGGGGTGTAAATCTGTTAATCATCCGATTATTCAAACACTAGGTTCTAATTTTCCTTGCGCCGTTGTAGGTATTCCTAATTGTATTGATGAATAATTTTGGTGCTTGAAAATACTTTGTGCGGGCAGTTTGCTCAAGTCGGGGAACACGCCCACGCAACTGCCCTTGTCTTTGTGCCTTAGTGGTAAAAAATCAAAGAACCGCAAAAGACACCAAGACACAAATATTTTTTATTCTTTGTGGTCTAGGCAGTTCATGATGGCTACTTATTTAGATTTTTTGGGCAATATGAAAAGCGGAGATATATGAAAGTTGAAGACTACCTCCAAAGCTATGTTCTATCTGATGCCTTAATTCTGCAAATAAGCGCTTTTTGCTGTGTGGTTCTAACTTGAGGTAGGGAGAATAAGTGTTTAAAAGCATGAGATATTCATCAACGGTGTAAGTAACATCACATATTACTTGTCCGAAAATTAAGTCTTTGAAGAGCTTAGAATCAATAACCAGATTTCCCAATACTTTTAAGATATTTTCTTGAGTGTTTCTATCTTCATATCTGTCAAGAGATGGAGCATGGACTTGATAGACTTGAGATAAACGTTGGTACACTTCATAGCAGGGTTGAAGTTCCTTATTCCACAATAAAATTAGATAACCATTCTCTTGTAAAGCATTTGCTGCTTTTGGATATCCTACTTCTGGTGATATCCAATGAAAAGAACTTGCTGCTAAGACAGCATCAAATTTAACAGACTCTAACGTCCATTCTTCAAAGGATGTATTTTGAATTTCTACATGAGAATAAGGTTGACAATTCTGTTGAGCTAACTGATAAAAATCTGGGTTTGGTTCTAAGCAAATCATCGAGCAACCTAGTTGCGCGAATGCTACCGTTGCAGTTGCAGGGCCACATCCCACCTCCAAAATTTTTGAGTCACTGGAGAGTTGAGCAACTTCCACAACTTGGTCGATCAAATTTTGTGGATAGCGGGGTCTTGCTTTGTTGTAAGCTTCTGCTGCTGGCGAGTACCAATTTTTACGCTGTTCTAGGTCTTTGGTGGAGTAGCTGATGATTGTTTGTTTTAGCTTGTCCATGATCTACTTGCGGGTAGTGCCTTACGAATTGATGAACTGTACTGTATTATTTAATCGTTGCAATAAAAATATTTATGTCTAGTGAATACGGCTCTATACTACATCTTTTTACTAAGCAAAAACAAGGTGTTGGAATGGTCGAATGCAAAAGAATAAATTTAAAAGTAGGTCATGGTATTGAAAGTGATATTAATGCTAATCCTATAAGCCCCAGACAAGTTTTAGTGATTAGATATGAAGATATTGCAGAACTTAAAATTAACCCTGGAGAATTACGAGAAAATATTGCGATCGCAGGTATTCAAACTGAATACTTTATACCTGGCTCTGTTATAACTTTTGAGAGTGGCGCTGCAATTCGTCTAACTTTTTACTGCGAACCCTGTAAGCGAATAGCTCACTTAGTAAAATCATTAAAAAGCATTCAATATAAGAGAGGAATTTTAGGTGTAATTATTAAATCAGGTACAGTAGAGGTTGGTAGTAAAGTTCAGATTCAAACTAATATGTTTCCCGCTTTACCTGAAAATCCTTATGAACGTTTTTTAGAGCTTTTAAGAAAAGTTCCATCTGGTAAAGTAGTAAGTTATAAACATATTATTCAAGCCATAGGTGTAGATAATAGCTATATCAGAGCTATTCCAACATATATTAAAAAAGCTGCTGCAACCGTTTATCCAATACATAGAATATTAGATTCTCAAGGAAATTTAATAAAGTTTGCCTTCAATCAGAAAAACAAGTTAGAAGCTGAAGGCATTCAGGTTTTATGTAATGCAGATTTATCGATTGAAGACAATAAATATTGTGTATTGATTCATGATTACTTATGGGAAGATAAGACTATATACTTAAAATAAACCAGGACTTACGCAACTGGCATCCCAAAGGCGGGAAGAATTGACATTTACCTTTGGTTAAAAATCTCAATTCATCCCGCATTTATGCAACGCCTGAATATTTTATTTCCTGAAAGTCTTATGTGATTGGGGTCTTGTGCATTCCACTCTTATTCTGGCTCGTCAATATTTATATGCGTTCGCCCTGTATCTACCACAAGACTGGCTCAATTTGACGCACAAGCTAAAACTTTACAACAGAGAGCCATTTAATAAAGAATTTGTAAATAAATTATGCTGAAGTGTCAAAAGCTTCATACTCAAATTTATACATAGAAAATAAAACTAAAAAATTTGATGAAAGAGTTATAAACTGCCAACAAACTTGATAAAAACTAGACAGAGCTAGCTGCTTTTGAAAGCAATCCTACTTGCTGGAATTACCAAAGTAACTGCTTTTTTAGTGGGAATAAATTGTTAAAGATAGAGGAATGCCCTTGGTAAATCGCTAAAGTTTGACATTCAGAAATAACAAAAAAATACGTGGAACGTTTGGATCTGTAACGCTTCAACCCTGAGCAAAGAGTAGCAATGTTGATATCAAAGCATGAAAAAAATTCAAAGTAGCACCATATTTGTGGCTGCTGTATTAGCCAGAGTTACTAACTTGGCATTCAGGTTGTCAAAAAGAATCAAAAGCAGTATGGCGATCGCAGTGATTGTTGTGATCGCCATACTCGCCGGACATACTGTATCAGCCCAGCTAGCGCCTTCTTTAGTACCGCTCAAAAATGTAGCGATTCCCAAGCCGGAAAATCTTGCAGACTTCGTGAAAGATGAGAAAGCTGCGATCGCTCTAGGAAAGTCCCTTTTTTGGGACATGCAAGTCGGTAGCGATGGCATCACGTCCTGTGCTAGTTGCCATTTCCATGCTGGCGCAGACAACAGAGCCAAAAACCAGCTAAGTCCGGGGATTTTGCGCGTAAATGCCGACAAAAGCGCCAATCCAGATACTACTTTCAGTATCGGTCAGCCGAACTACACACTTAAAAAAGAAGATTTCCCATTTCACAAACTGGCAGATCCCAATGTCCGTACTTCAACTGTTCTGTCGGACAGTAACGATGTAGCCTCCTCCCAAGGGGTCTTCAATTCCAAGTACGACAGTACCAACAACAGCGTGACTCAAGTAGACGATCCTGTCTTCAACGTCGGAGGTACTGAAGTCCGGCGAGTCGAACCACGCAACACCCCAACTGTGATCAATGCGGTGTTCAACTTCCGCAACTTTTGGGACGGAAGGGCGCAGAACGTCTTCAACGGGGTAGATCCCTTTGGAACAAGAAACCCTAATGCTAAAGTTTACAAGGCAAACACTCTCTTAAGTCCGCTCACAGCAGTGAGTGTCCAACTCAAGAATTCGTCTCTAGCTTCCCAAGCAGTGGGGCCACCGCTGAGTGCCTTCGAGATGTCCGCAGACGGTCGCACATTCGAGGAAATTGGCGATCAATTTGGGTCAGGGCTGCTAGACAATTTATTGAACATTCTCAAAACCAAGAAGCTGCTTCTCCCTAGAGACCTTGCTAAAAACTTACTTCCTCTCAAACCGCTTGCCAAACAAGTCGTAGATTCCCAGGACAGTGTTTTAGGTGAGTATCGCAGCGGCACTGGAAAGGGGTTGAAGGTTACATACAAGCAGCTGATCAAAGACGCCTTCAAGCCACAGTGGTGGCAATCTACCCAGTTAGTCCAGGTTGATAAAGCCAACGGAAATAGCCGCAAAGTCGTGCTTCTGCCGGATCTTTCAAGTACCACTGAGGAATATACCCAATTAGAGTACAACTTCTCGCTCTTCTTCGGGCTAGCGGTGCAAATGTATGAGTCTACATTAGTATCAGACAATGCACCGATTGACCAATACTTGGAAAACCCGGACAAGTATAACAAGGATTTCGGTGACACGCAAAAGCGGGGTTTGGATCTTTTTCAGAATAAGTTTTGTATCGCTTGCCACGCGGGAGCAGAATTCACAGCTGCTTCCGTGAGGAACGTGCAGAACAACGGACGACTCACGCGATCGCCAGCACCCGGAAACCCGATTGAAGATACTGGCTTCTTCAAAATTGGCGTTACTCCCGAACTTGAAGATTTGGGCGTAGGTGGTGAGGATGGGCAAATGCCTGTATCGCGATCGCTATCGGAGGCCGAGATAGCCAAAGACAAAGAAATCTTCAAAAAAGTCTTTGGTGAATATCCCAATATCACGCCTGGCGACACTGATACAGTAGAATCGCTTGCATTATTTAAAGCACCTGGACTCCGCAACGTCGAACTGACTGCTCCCTACATGCACAACGGTGGAATGTTGACCTTGGAGCAAGTCGTTGATTTCTACAATCGGGGTGCGGGGGATGACAATCCAAATGTACCTCGCCTTCCTCCGTTGGGGCTGAGCAATGAAGACAAACAGGCACTGGTGGCATTCTTGAAGTCCCTTACTGATGAGCGAGTCCGCTATCAGAAAGCACCCTTCGACCATCCGCAGTTGTTCGTCCCTAATGGACATCCAGGAGATCAAACCTACGTCACCGGTGACGGCACAGGAAAAGCCACAGATGACCTCATAGAGATCCCATCTGTTGGTCGTAATGGTAGCAGCAGTCCCATTTCTAACTTCCTGGCGACACCCTAGGTAGGGGATGGGGAGCAGGGGAACTCGGGGCCCCCACGACCGCAGGGAGTGGGGATTAGGGGCACAGGGGAGCAGGGGGGATAGAGAGATGGGGGGATGTGGTTCGACTTCGCGGTAGTTGAGCGTAGTCGAAACTCACCAACCGGGGGATGAGGGAGAAATAACTTCCCGCCTTTGCGCCTCCCAACTCCTAACTCCTACTCCCTTCCCGCTGTCAGATGACCGATGCCATTTTTTCTCCCCTGCTCCCCTGCACCCCTGCACCCCTGCACCCCTGCTCAAGAGCTGCCTAAACAGTAATCTTCGGGCGGGAAAGGAGTAACTCCCGCCTCCTGTAATTTTCTCTCTCAGTGTGAACTGTCTCATGTATTTTAGGAAGTAGTGACATTAAAAATTACAATAAAATACATGGACAGCACACAACTAGCACAATACCTAGAAGCAACAGATAGTATTGCCAAACCTTGGCTATTGGTACAACTGCGCCTCAAGAAATTACAAGAACGCCGGGCCAGTCTTTCAGAAGATGCTTATTTTAATGAGTTAGCAGATATACACCAAGACTTGATGAATTTGGGTGAATGGTGGCGTGGTATAGAAGACGAAGTGTTTTAAAGTTAAGAGTTAGGAGTTAGGAGTTATATCATGTCCTTTGCTTATTGCTTATGACACTCGAAGAACCCCACCCCACCAAAGCTATGCTTTGCATCCCCTCCCCGTTGACGGGGAGGGGTTGGGGGTGGGGTTTAAGGACTGTGGGAAACATAACTAATTACCCGGACATGATATTAGGAGTTAAGAGTTAAAAGTCAGAATTTAGAATCAATATCTTTCCTCCTGACAACTGACAACTGACAACTGACAACTGACAACTGACAACTGACAACTGACTTTAATCCCAACCCGATGACTCAAGCTCTCGATCAAGTCGATTATGATACTCTCGATGCTGCAAAGCGACGCTTCATCGAAGCTGCAAAACGCACGCTTGGCTTTGCTAGCTCTTATGGTAAAGTACCCGCATCGGGTTTAGGAGGAAGCGCCAACACTTTCAGTTTCAATCTCGCGCCTTTTTTGGAAGCGGGGAATCAAGAACTTTCTCTGACGCTTGTCCCTGAAGGACTCGGCACCGCAGATGATACTCGACCTGATGACCTCAGTGAAGAAGAACTGCGGCGTTTTTGGTGGAACATCGGGATCAAAATCATCTCTTGTCTCACGAATGATGCTGCATCCTCTGGGATGCAAACTGTACTTCTTGGGTTATATCTGCCATCAAGTACTCCTGAAACAATTTTTACTCCCGCCTTCCTTGACGGGTTTCTCGATGGAGTGGTGGAGGCGTGCAAACGAGTGGGGTGTGTCTACATCTCTGGGGAAACTCCTCAACTAAAAACTAAGATTATTTCAGGTCGGCTTGATATTGCTGGCTCAGTTTTTGGGGTTATGCCGCCTGGTATTGCTCCCATCGATGGTTCGCGTCTGGGTGCCGGTAATAGTATCGTTTTGGTTGAGAGTTCTGGCCCCCATGAGAACGGCTTTACGCCGCTGCGAAAGCTGGCTGAATCACTCCCCGGTGGTTATAGAACGAAACTCAAGAGTGGGCGGGAGTTCTGGGAGGCGATGAACGCGGCTTCGCATCTTTACACGCCGTTGGTACAGGCGATACTGCGTGCAGGAATTCGTCCCACAGCGATGGAGAACATCACCGGACATGGCTGGCAGAAGTTGATGCGATCGGCGAAGCCTTTGCGGTACGTGGTGGAAAAGATGCTGCCGGTGCCTGAAATCTTTACCTTTGTTGAGGAGCATCTTGAGGGCGGAAGAGCGATGATGCTTTCGGTGTTCAATTATGGTGCAGGATTTGCCATTTATACAGAGTCAGAAGAGGATGGAGAACAGATTGTCAGGCTGGCAAGGGAACATGGGCTTTTGGCCGTGGTTGCTGGAAGGGTGGAAGCATCCCCTAGCCGCGAGGTGGTGGTAGCACCGCTTGGGGTGACGTTGGGGGGTGAGTCGTTTGGGATTGCGCGGGGGGTGTAGGCAAGGGGTGCAGGGGAGCAAGCTTGTAGGGTGGGCAAACATTTGCCCACCCTACACTTACTATAGCACTACAACAATTACACCTCTGGGGATTCTGGGTAAGGGTAGTAGTATCAACTCCCGTAAGAGTTGCCAGAGTATAATCTGACGTGCCAAACAGCCCAATATTGATAATATTCAGTAGGTTGATGTTAATCAAAAATGACCCTTGGACAATAATATTATTCCCAGAGAAGGTCAAATCATTGTAGGTTAACCCACCAGCCAGGCCAATCTTGTCTCCCTCAGAAGAGTTGAAATCGGTAATCGTATCTTTGCCGTTATTGCCCCATCCATAACTGGGATTTAAGACAAAGGTATCTGCACCAGTACCACCTGTGAGGATGTCTTTACCCTTACCACCGTCGAGGATATCGTTGCCAGCCAAACCATTGAGAGTATCGTTGCCGGCCAAACCACGGATTTTATCGTCACCAGGAGTACCATTAAGGGTTTCAGGGTAGTTAGTGCCGTCAATATTTTGACCAACAGCCACTGTCACTAAACCAATGTCAGTACCACCATTGCCATCACTGACAGTGTATTCAAAGCTGGCGTTACCACTAAAGTTGTTGTTGGGAGTGAAGGTAACCGTGTCATCGCTAAAATTAGTAGGTGTGCCGTTATTGTTGAGGGTGACAGTACCATTGGTGGCGTTGGCAACGGCACTGATGCTCAGAGGATTGTTTTCTGCATCAGTGTCGTTAGCGAGTAGCGTCGTTACATTCAGGGTAATGGCAGTGTTTTTGCCAGTAGTAGCAGTATCATCAACAGCGACAGGGGGTTGATTGGGAACGAAAGGAGATTCATAAGCCCCAATGTCAACTGTACCCCCGATGATGCGGGGAAAACCTGCACCGCGTTGATCGGTGGTAACGGTAGAGGGGATAAGAGCATTATTGCCAGCGTTGACGGCGGCACTACCTTCGAGTAAGGCATGAGTTTGGGTTGGGCCACCGTTATTGGCTAAAGCTGCTAGTCCTGGGTTGGGATTGACGATATCGCTGAGCGTACCGATGGTGCCGGATGCGCCTGCGAGGGTGCCAATGAGGTTGTTGGCATCACCTGCGATATTACCGAATACATCGGGGGCTTCGTTACCAGTATCAAAGTTGCCAGCAATGATGGTATTTTGAGCAGTAATAGTGCCTCCAAAACTGGCAATTCCTCCACCGTTACCACTGCCATCGTTATCAGAGTCAGCAGTATTATTAGTAATAGTGCTACCAGTAAGAGTAACTGCCCCCGCTGCAACTATACCACCACCAAATAAGCCTGCTGTATTTCCAGAGATTGTACTGTTGGTGACAGTGAGTGTACCATTACTGGCAATGCCGCCACCGAAGGTCGCCGTATTGCCAGAGATAGTACTGTTTATGACGTTAACAGTGCCGCTCGTGTTGGCAATGCCGCCACCGCCAAAACCACCGCCTGAATTGTTATTAGAGATGGTACTATTTGTTAAAACCAAACTAGCATTAGAGTTGATACTAATGCCGCCACCGTCAACAGAATTGCCATTAGCAATTGTCAAAGCATCAATCGTGGCATCTGTTCCGGTATTAGAAATGTTGAACACGCGGGAGGCATTGTTGCCACTCACTGTCAGTTGATTTGCCCCAGTTCCCTGAATACTTACATCATCAGTAGCTGACAGGATCGGTGGTGTTGCGGAAGAACCTGATCGTGCTGACAAAATCTGAAGAAGAGGGGTCTCCTCCAGCAATCAAACCGTCTAAATCCCCATCACCGTCGATGTCAGCAAAGCTGGGGGCGCTGAAAAGCCCTACATCCACACCGTCCAAGGGATTGTCAGCGCCAGTAACTGCGGTAAAGCTACCGTTGTCGTTGCGATAATAGTTGATAATGCCATCCAAATTTCCAATAAAGGCATCTTGATCGCCATCGCCGTCGATGTCGGCAAAGGCGGGTGTGCTAAAATCCCCGACATCTACGCCATCAAAGGGGTTGTCAACGCCAGTAACTGCTGTAAAGTTACCACCAGAGTTGCGGTAGTAGTTGATAGTGCCATCATCGTTTCCAATAAAGGCGTCTTGATCGCCATCGCCATCGATGTCAGCAAAGGTGGGTGTGCTAAAATCCCCGACATCTACGCCATCAAAGGGGTTGTCAACGCCAGTAACTGCTGTAAAGTTACCACCAGAGTTGCGGTAGTAGTTGATAGTGCAAAGTTGCAGCTGGCTTTGATTTGCGCCATCGACTGATTAATGGTTTGTGCCATACGTCGCGCTACATCTGTATGCAGGGCTTGGGGTACAGGAAAAGCGCTGAGGATAAAGGGAGCTAGGGGGATTCCTAGTTTTGTTTTCAGGAGGGTTTCGAGGCGGTTGACAAATTCCTGAATCCGTGCATTATAGTTATCCCAATCGCATAGTTTCAGGCGCAAGTAGTTCAAGCTGTAAAAAATTTCTTCTACTTGCGGCGCTAGGGCTTGGGCTTGCTGATAACTTTCTAGGGCTGCTTCGACTTTGCCCTGATAATCCAAGACCATTGCCAAGTTATAATGAGCGATCGCAAAATCTGGTTTCAGTTCCAAAGTCTGCTGCAAAACAACTTCGGCTCGGTTGAGCTTTCCCTGCATCAGCAAGGCAGCTCCTAAGTTGCTATGGGCGGCGGCTGAATTAGGAGCGAGTTCTACAGCTTTTTCGTAACAGCAATACCTTTGCCAATTTACGAGGGTAATTTCATGTATTAACATCCTTTCCTCTAGGGTTGGGCAAAAACAATAAACCCTAAAAATTCCTTCTGGATTTATCGCAAGGCTTTTTTGGCGTACTAAGGCAGTATCAAGGGTTTGAGCCTCTAACCTACCTTGTAAGCTCAAGGCTTATGTATCGGTTATTTTGCCAAAAATGCCAAAATTTTTTTACCCTCTTATTTTGGCGAAGGTATTGATAATTTTTTCGTTTTAAACCCAATACCCAGTCCCTTTTAAATTGGTATAAAATAATTTACCCAAAGCTGAAAAATTCAGCTTTGTGAGCTATTTTGCTCATGAACTTCTTCGGTGTAGATGTGTTGGGGTTTTTCGCCAGATATGGCTTTGAGTTTTGTGGTGAATAACTCAGAGCGATCGCATTTTTCTGGGGTAAACTGCCCAATTGGAGGATGATTGGCAGCAGGTGGTAACAGTTTTGTGACCTGAGGAGAGTTTTGCGAGGTATTGATTTCTTGTGAGTTGAGCTTTGGCTTCACACCAGAAGCAACAGTACTCAAAGTTGAAGATGCCAAAATCTTTTCTACCCGCTTCGCCTCCTGTGCATTCTTCAGTTGTATGGTTGCAGTCTGATCCCCGTATTCATTGCCTACCTTACCAGGTGGGAGAGCAGGTGTAACTGGCGATGATTGAGAATTTGTCACTTTCTCAAACATAATTTCTTTCTTGACAGGAGGTAACACAGGTGCAGCTAATGCTGTGAGGCTTTCGGGAAATTTACTACAAATCAGGCGTTCAAATTCCATATTGAAATGATAAGTAGCCTGACCCCGCCGCTGCCAAAACGCTAATATTTGCTGCACCGAAATACCTTTATAGCGACCTTGGTACAGTGCCTCAATGACTGCAACATGCAGCCAATGAGTTGGATATTGGCTTTGCCAACGGTTAACCAACTCACTGGCACTGTACCCACTGAGGTCAAAACTATAGTGAACTAACAAGGCTGCTGCCAAGTCAGCTGAGGTTTTCGGGCCTGATGTTAACATTGGACTATTGGCTTCTGGCAGTAAGTATAAATTTTCTACCCGTCGCCTATAGCCTAGCGTGTTTTTAGCTATAGGATTTGTTACCAAGAGTTTCCAGATTGATAAAGAGTGTTTTTCATTTTACTTGGTCAATTGCTGACTGTCGAAACAATATAGGGTGAATTAATATTTGTTGTGCGGTTGATAGCAACTAATGCTTGATAAACCATTGCTGCTACTTCGGCGCGTGTGGCTTCCCGTGCAGGTGCAAGCTGCTTGGGATTTGGATAGTTGACAACGATTTTTTGTTGTGTGGCTGTCACCACTGCCTGACGGGCATAGTCAGGAATGGCACTATTATCAGTGTAGTTGAGTGCGGTATTTTTATTCGCAGCTGGTAAATTAAGTCCGTTAACGAGAGAAACAATCACTTGTAACCTTTGCACATTTTGATTGGGGCGGAAAGTGCGATCGCTAAATCCACTGACAAAGCCGCCGCTAGCCGCGATTTGTAAGGCTTGATATGCCCAAAAATCGTTGGGTACGTCGATAAAATCGGGTGCTGGGCGTTTGGGAGTGGGGTTAAAGGCAGCTGCCACTAAAGCTGCATACTGGGCGCGAGTCATGGGTTTATCTGGCTGGTAGTTGCCATCGGCAAAACCATGAGTTAACCCCATGTTGGCTAATGCCCGAATAAATGCTTCTGCCCAATGTCCTTTGAGGTCGCTAAATGAGGGGATATCAACATCAGGATTGACAATATATGGTGAAGCGATCGCTTTTTCTTTGCTCGTAATTACTAATGCTTGATAAATTAATGCCGCTACTTCAGCACGAGTAATATCCCGCAATGGTTCTAGTTGTTCAGTATCGGGATAGTTGACAATTAACTGTTTTTGTGTACCTACTGCCACAGCATTGGTGGCGTAACTGGGAATTTGAACGCGATCGCGGTACAAAGTTAATAAGTTCGGATTGCCATCACTCAGCTTTAAGCCATTGACAATAGATACTATTGCCTGAATTTTAGTTAAATTGAGTCCTGGCCGAAACGTGCCATCGGGGAAGCCACTCACAAAGCCGTTTTCAGCGGCACTCAAGATGGCGGATGCTGCCCAAAAGTCTGATTTGACATCGGAAAATTTATTGACTTTATTGTTTGCAGACAACTGAAAAGTTTTTGCAATGATAGCAGCATACTGGGCGCGGGTAATGGGGGCATCTGGGGCAAAAGTACCATCAGGAAAGCCACTAATTGCACCCTTACTCACCAACGCTTCTACAAAAGCTGTTGCCCAATGCCCAAGCAAATCAGCAAAACTGGTATTGATTGAGATTTCTTTGGGATTATTTTCTATGGCAGCAATGAAATCTACCTGTCCTTTGACTTGCGTAGGATTCATTTGATTACCTACCGATACAAGCGGTACTGTTGTGGCGTTGTATAAATCGAATTCGCCATGATCACGAAAAATATTACCAGCAGCGTCTTGATTGCTACCTAAATCTGGGAAGGCATTACCATTGACAATAAGTCCGCCTTGAGTGTTTTGAATAATCAGATTATTACGTAGCACAGGTCGGGCATCACGAGAAAGTGCGATCGCTGTGCGATTATCTGATAATTTATTGTTGGCGATCAAAGGAGCCGCAAAATCACTAACTGCTATACCCAAAGGATTTTTTTGAAAGACATTCCGCAACACCTCTGCTTTGCTATTACGCGCCAGCATCAAACCGCTAGCGGCGTTTTGCACAAACAGATTATCTACAATTGCGGGTTTAGCATTACCAGTTGTAAAGACTCCTTCCCGACCACAGTAGCTAAAAGTATTATTAGCCACATTTGCCCTTGCCGATTCAATCCAGACACCACTGCCTTTAGCTGTGGGATTAGTCACAGTCACACCCATAAGACTAGCATCATCCAGTAACAGCAGCGTAATATTTTGCACACCAAAACTAGGACTTTGATATTCACCACTGCCAGTAATGACGATCCCCGCCCCTTTGTTGGCTTCATTACCCACTACCGTCACCCCCGCAGAGATCACCAGTGGAAACACTTCACCACTAGCCGCGCTGTAAGTTCCAGATCCTAGCTGAATCATCAGCGTTGTTTTATCGACTTTTAAAGCACGGGTGAGGCTTTTAAACGGACTCAACCGCGAACCGGTATTACTATCACTACCTGTTACAGGGTTGACATAGAATGTGGCTACAAGAGTAGAGTTCACCATTGATTATTGAGATGCAACTGTGTGAACTACCCCCCCGTAAGACGGACGGGGCTTCCCAATTCATCGGGAATAGCCTCCAGAACTCCGTAGTTCTATTGGTCTGACATTCCCTCTAAGGGCAGAAGTCCTGGTTCCCAAGACTCAAATCTTCCTCTTGCAACATATACCTATTAGCTTGGTTTTCGCTTGTGGCATTGATGGTCAAGATACTAACTATAATACCCGAAAAATTGGTGATTCCTTATACATCCAAGATATATTGATGCACAGGATAAATATAGCTGGGGACTGGGGACTGGGGACTGGGGACTGGGGACTGGGGACTGGGTGAAAAGCCTTTTTGTGTCTAGGTTTTATCATCTGTTGATGTCCTAACCACCTTGGCTATTGCTATATATCCTGGATGCAATCGTCATGCAAACGAGAATAGCTATGTTTTCCCCATCCCCTCGTGGGTGGTACCGTTGGCAAGATTACGATATGAGTAATCACGGAAAAGCTAGTTTAATCAAGACAAAGATGGTAAACAAAAAGCATGTTTTGCAATGGTTACAGGCATTTGCAACGGAAATAGAGCTTAATAAAGAATACTTAACAGAATTAGATGCAGCGATCGGTGATGCTGACCACGGTATTAATATGGATCGTGGTTTCAAAAAAGCGATCGCTCAATTAACTACTGTTGCAGATCAGGATATTGGTAGTATTTTGAAAACGGTAAGCATGACCCTGATTTCCAGTGTTGGCGGTGCTAGTGGCCCTTTGTATGGCACTCTATTTTTGAGAGCCAGTACAGTAGCGACTGGTAAGCACGAACTGACTGCACAGGAGTTGGGGGAATTGCTGCAAGCAGGTTTAGATGGGGTGCTGCAACGTGGTAGAGCTACATTAGGAGACAAAACAATGGTTGATGTGCTGTCTCCTGCTGTGGTGGCTTTTGGGCAAGCGTTAGCTGAAAATATGGATACCCCAGAAGCAATGCAACAGGCTGTAGCAGCAGCTTACCAAGGGTTGCAGGATACTACCCCAATGTTGGCAAAAAAAGGACGAGCTAGTTACCTGGGGGAACGGAGTGTAGGACATCAAGACCCAGGCGCTACTTCGTCCTATTTGCTGTTGAAGAGTTTATTGGAAACATTGGAAAAGGGATAGTGAGGGTGCAGGGGAGCAGGGGGGCAGGGGAGCAGGGGAGCAGGGGAAATAATTCTTCACTCCTGCCCCCTACTTGCTAGCAACTGACAACTAACAATTGACAACACAACGACCACGCTCAGTGCATCGCTGACAACTGACAACTGACAACACAACGACCACGCTCAGTGCATCGCTGACAACTAACAACTAACAACTAACTCAACCAAATACCCTATGTTGCAAGGAAGGCATTTGACGACGAACTTGTTCTAGGCGCGAAGGGTTGATTTCTGCGATCGCAATTCCTGGTTTTTCACCAGCATCGGCTAAAATTACTCCCCAAGGGTCAATAATTACAGCGTGTCCGTGGGTGAGACGGCGACCGTAATTGTTGCCGGTTTGAGCAGGAGCAATTACATAGGCAGTATTTTCAATGGCTCTTGCTTGTAGTAATACTTGCCAGTGGTCTTTGCCAGTAAAAGCAGTGAAGGCAGCAGGCACAAATATGATATCGGTTCCTTTGTGTGCGAGATGGCGGTACAATTCGGGGAAGCGGACATCATAGCAAACAGAAAGCCCTATGTTGCCGAAGTTTTCTGACAAATAAACGGGGGGTAATTCCTTACCAGCTACAACAGTACTAGATTCTCGATATGTATTGCCATCAGGTACATTCACATCAAACAGGTGTACTTTATAGTAGCGGGCGAGTTCTTCACCATTAGGGTTGATGAGTATTGTAGTGTTATAAGCTTTACCTGTATTTTCTACTGGAAGTGGGAAACTGCCGCCCAGGATAGTAACTTGGAAGCGCTGGGCCATTTTTTTGAGAAATGTTTCAGATTCACTGGCGATCGCTTGTGCCTGACTTAGTTTATCTTTTTCTTCTCCCATAAAAGAAAAGTTTTCCGGTAAACCCACCAATTCAGCACCTTGACGCACAGCAAGATCAATTAATTCTTCTGCTTGTGCCAAATTTTCATGCAGGTCGGGCACACTGGTCATTTGAATAGCGGCTGCTAAATAAGACTTCATAGATTCAACAAAAAACAGTAGATTTTTGCGAGGTAGATTTTCAAATATACCCAAAATAGTGCTGAGGAGCGGAGTTAGTTGTCAGTTGTCAGTTGTCAGTTGTTATTCTTACCTTGCTCCTCATCTCCCCATCTCCCCTGCTCCCCATCTCCCCTGCTCCCCATCTCCCCTGCTCCCCATCTCCCCATCTCCCCATCTCCCCATCTCCCCATCTCCCATCTCCCAACTCAATCTTCCTACGGGTTGTGGAAAAGTTAACAAGAGTCTGGTTAGGTTGTTATGAAACCTTAATAAATTTACTTAACTGTTTTGCCTTGTGGATACCTCCATTCTCATTCAAACCTTTATTGCAGTATTTGTGCTAGCGGATGCTGTAGGTAATATACCCATAGTTTTGATTTTGACTAAAGGCATGATGCCAGAGGAAAGAAACAAAGTCATAGATAAAGCTATTATCGTAGCGATCGCAGTCTTACTACTATTTGCTTTTACTGGTCAAATAATCTTAAATTATTTAGAAATCAGTATGGCATCTTTACGGATAGCTGGCGGATTGTTATTGCTGCTAATTTCTTTACAAATGCTGCGCGGACAATTAGATACACCGATTATTGAGGAAGGACGCGATGTGGCAATTACGCCGTTGGCTTTGCCGTTGCTAGCAGGGCCGGGTACCCTGACAACGGTGATGCTATTAATGTCAAAATCGCAAAATCCCCATCTTGGTGTAGTACTGGGTATTGTAGGGGCAATGTTTGCCTCTTGGTTAATTTTGCGTTTGGCAAATTATATCCAAAATTGGATTGGTGCAGAAGGTGAGGTGATTGTAACTCAGCTTTTGGGTTTTATCTTAGCAGCCCTAGCAGTGGAAATTGGCAGCACCGGCATTCGAGAATTGTTTTTTAAATAAATCTACTGTAGGGTGCGTTAGCCTTAACGCCGTAACGCATCGGCATATAATATAGCGACTGGAAGTCGCGGCTACACAGGCAAAACCCGCCTGCGCGGGTTGAAATCCTCTATTTGCACGCTTTCCGCGTAGGCGGACTTTGTTTGTATAGACGCGATTTCTAATCGCCACAGTATCTTGCACCAAGCTTTAATTCGCGCGAGAGTCTTTGATATTCGCGCGAGAGTCTTTGATATTCGCACGAGAGTCTTTGATATTCATGCGAGAGTCTTTGATATTCACGCGAGAGTCTTTGATATTCGCGCATGAGTCTTTAATACTCGTGGACGAGTCTTTGATATTCGCGCGTGAGTCTTTAATACTCGTGGACGAGTCTTTGATATTCGCGCGTGAGTCTTTGATACTCGTGGACGAGTCTTTGATACTCGTGAACGAGTCTTTGATACTCGTGGACGAGTCTTTGATACTCGTGAACGAGTCTTTGATACTCATCACTGAAAATTGGAACCCCGCCTTAAAACCAATTACCCAAATTACAGTATAAATTATTCTCCCCCGCTCCCCTGCTTTGAAAGCTCCCCCGCTCCCTCTCTCAACTCAACCCCAACTGTTGCTTTAACGCTTCTGGCACATTCGTTGCTGTATCCAGCCCTTGCACATTCTCCCAGTTTGTATATTCATCCCATTGGATATCTCCAAAAAATCCATCGCTGAGGTCTGTGCTGTTGAGGTTTGCGTCACTGGCATTTGCATCGCTGAGGTTTGCGCGGCTGAAGTTTGCGCGGTTAAAGTTTGTGCCGCTGAGGTATGCACCGCTAAGGTCTACACCAGTGAGGTCTGCACCGCTAAGGTCTGCACCGCTAAGGTCTGCACCGCTAAGGTTTGCACCACTAAGGTCTGCACCGCTGAGGTCTACCTCATTAAGGTTTGCGCTGCGGAGGTCTGCGTAGCTGAGTTTTGCGCTGCTGAGGTTTGCGCTGCTGAGGTCTGCGCTGCTGAGGTCTGCCACGTTGAGGTATGCGCCACTGAGGTTTGCCCCGTTGAAGTCTGCCTCACTAAGGTATGCGCCACTGAGGTCTGCGTAGCTGAGGTCTGCGCCGCTAAGGTCTGCGTACCTGAGATCTGCGCCAGTGAGGTATGCACGGCTAAGTTTTGCACCACTGAGGAATTGCCCAACTACATTATTAAAAGTTTCCAGTTGAATGCAATCACTGTAGTGAATGATGGGAAGTAGTTGGACAGTCCGCCAATTTCCTTCTGGTTGACCAGATGGATAGAAGGTCATTTGTTTTTTAATCTCATCACTTTGCTCTTGACCATAGCGGTGTAACTCCAAAAGCAAAATCATCACATTCAACCCAGCATAAATATCTACCTGACGCTGACCCCGCTTAATTCCTTTCTCTTGCAACAACCGCATCTTTTTCTGGGGAAAGTTTTCCGGCGGTGCATCGATAAATTCTCCATCGCACCAACAAACATAAAAATTTTCTAGACGCTTAAATAACTCCACTGGTCGAAATTCATTACTTTTAACTAACAAACTCATCAGATATTCAAGAATTTCCCATGTCAGCCCACCATATCCAAATAAATCGTAAATCTCCCAATGTAGTTTATCGTCATCAACATTAAAAGCTTTACCTCTTTTACCTGGTTCCGTCCACTCCTCCAAACTTTGTTTAATTCGTTCAGCACAGAGAAATTCGCAAAAACTCTTGTGAAAAAACTCCACGCCACCACTATCATTAGATTTGAGATAAAAAGCAGCCAATGCTGTTTTCAGTGCTGTTTCACCTAATTCTTTCTCAGCTTCGGCAATAAATTCTTTTGCTGCATCATCTTGGTCTAAACGTGCTTTGATCATCTGCATAGAAGCACTTTCGCCGCCTGATTGCACTACGCAAACCGCTGCTTCTGCTAAGATTCGCCGTAATGTATCAGAGTTTTGTCTGGTAAGTTCTTCATTTAAATTCCGATGTCGAGGATCAGAACGCTGTTTAGTCAACACCCAATCTAATGCTTGTTCATAAACTAAGATTTTAGCGTCTGTGCCTGTAGCTTGTTCCAACTTGCTAATATCTAACTTGTCATCTCGGTGCATTGCTGTCAACATATACAGCAAGAGAGGTTCTTTTGCTAACTCCTTGACTTGCTCTGGACAAGATTTATTTTTTTGCAAGAACTCTTTAAATCCTGTTGTTTTATTTGTAGAAAATTGCTGATACCATTTAGCAAACCATTGATTTTGCAATTCGGCATCCATTTCGGCAATTTCCACCCGTTCTAGATTTTCTGGTAGGCGGTCAATGCCATGTAAAGCCATCTGTCTACCTGTAATTAAGACTCGATGTTGCATTGCTGCACTTTCTTGAGCATCATTTTGAAAACTGCCTACTTGTCGTAGAAATCTTTCTATACTTTGGTTATTGCTGCGTTCGATTCGCAATTCATCAAAGCCATCTAAAATAAACAGAAATCTTGTGTTAACATCGGTCAGCCATCCATCATCACTTTCTGCAAAATCTGCTTTTACTCTTGAACGTAAAGTTTCTGCTAAACTAGGCTGAAATTCTTGAATATCCCGCAAACGAATTAAAATTGGTGTCCACCAAGGATGTAAATATTGTCTTACCCAATCAGCGAACATGCGACAAAAGACACTTTTACCTCTACCTGGGCCTCCTTGAATAAATATCACTTGGCGTTGTGTGTCGGGGTTGTTATCCAAGAGAATCTTTTTAGCCCAATTCTCTAAAATAAACGGTGTTGATTGAGTATCTAACTTACCGTTTTTATCAACCTTTCTAGCTTTGAGTGGTACATAAATATCTTTAAATGAGAAGCTTTCATCAAAAACCTGATCAAGAGGTTTCTTAGCAATATGATTTGTGAGATAATCATCAATACTATTAAATTTTTGCTGTTCTTGCTGCCATTCTCCAAAAGAAGGCTGAATCACTTGGGGGAAAGCATTACCTGATTCTATCCAAGCTTTAAGAATATAGCGGTGGGTATTCCAAGCTATTCTTTGCGTCAAAATATCAATAACAGCACTGGGAATTTTTGCTGCTTCCAATCGTGCTGATAAAACTGTATTAAATGCTTTTGCTAATTCTGATTTATGAAAACAGGCTATAACATTGCTGGCGGCTTGATAATCTAATTCAACATCATTCAGTTTATTGAGTGCTTGAGTAATATCAGCATTATTATTCCAGTTGATGAATGAGTATAAAGATAAAATTTCTTGGCAACTTTCCAAGTAAGCTGCTTGAGCGATGATAGCTACGCAGACTTCTAAAGTTGGTTCAGTTTGATGCTTTTCGCGGTAGTATTTGAGGAGTGCGATCGCAAACGGTACAAAAGGCAATCCTGCACTGATAACCTGCACCTCTGGCGAACACAACACACCTAACAGTGAACCTGATTGTTCTATCAGAGGCTTCAAAAAGCTGATATTTTTGCCTTGTTCTTGCAAGGTTTTGGCTAATTCTGCAAAAGCGTTGCCTAACTCGGCTACTTTCTCTACCTTCTCTGTTGAGAGAACTGTTTTCAAAGGAGTAATTAACAGGTTCGAGATTTCTGATAAGCGTTTGTGCATTCGCTGACACTCGTACAATTACTGTTAATTTTGAGCATAGCGTTAAATTTTGGGAATGGGGAATTGGTAATGGGTAATGGGGAATGGGGAATTGGTAATTGGGAATTGGTAATTGGTAATTGGGAAAACTCCTCCCCAGTCCCCAGTCCCCAGTCCCCAGTCCCCAGTCCCCATCCCCCCATTCAACTCAACCCCAACTGCTGCCTCAAGGCTTCCGGCACATTCACCGCTGTCTCTAGTCCGCGTACATCTTCCCACTGCTGTTTTTCACCCCAGGTCGTCTGTTCTAGGTTGGCTTCGCTAAGATCCGCACCGCCGAGTATGGCATAACTCAAGTTAGCTTCGCTGAGATCCGCACCATTGAGAATTGCACCAGTGAGGTTGCTACCACTCAGGTTGGCACTGCTGAGGTTTGAGTAGCTGAGGTCGGTACCGAAGAGTATGGCGTCGCTGAGGTCGGCCCCTTTGAGGTTGGCATCGTTGAGTATTACGCCGCTAAGATCAGCATCGTTGAGTATGACGCCAGTTAGGTCTACACCGCTGAGGTCAGCGCCTAAGAACATGGCACCGCTGAGTTTGGCGTAGTTGAGTTTGGCACCATTGAGTTTGGCGTAGCTGAGGTCTGCGGCCATGAGAATGGCATCACTCAAGTTAGTACTAAAGAGAATGCTGTCGCTGAGGTTGGTGCCGTTGAGAATGGCCCGCTTGAGGTTAGCACCACTGAGGTCGGCGCGGCAAAGGTCGGCATGACTGAGGTTGATGTGACTGAGGTTGGCATCGCTGAGGGTTGCACCGAAGAGGATGGCGTTGCTGAGGTTGGCGCGGCTGAGGTTGCTATCTTTGAGGTTGGCGCTGGTGAGGTTGGCATAACTAAAATCGGAGTTTTCCAGGCTGGCGCTACTCAGGTCGGCACTGCTGAGGTCGGTACGGTGAAGTTTGGCGTGACTCAGGTTTGCACCGCTGAGGTTAGCACTACTGAGGTCGGCATTGCTGAGGTCTGCATTGCTAAGGTTGGCGCTGCTGAGGTTGGCATCACCAAAGTTTGCACCAGTTAAGTTAGCGTTGCTAAAGTTTGCACCAGTCAAGTTAGCATCACCAAGGTATGCACCAGTGAGGTCGGCACCGCTGAAGTTAACGCCGGTGAGGTTGGCATCACCAAGGTATGCACCCCTGAAGTTACAGCCTTTGAGAAATTCCCCGACTATATTACTAAAATTACCGATTTCAATAGCATCAGTGTAGTTAATAATTCGCAAAAGTTGGGAGGTGAAAAAATGATCTGTATCTGGTTTCGTAGATGGATAAAAGGTGATTTGTGGCTGGTATTTTTCTTGTTGTTGTGCGTAACGGTGTAATTCTAGTAGTAAAATTAATACGTTCAGCCCTGTATATATGTCTACTTGTCTCAATCCGATCGCTATATTTTGTCCTAGCATTGCGGCCATTTTTTGCTGGG
This sequence comes from Nostoc sp. UHCC 0702, assembly GCA_017164015.1. Taxonomy (GTDB): domain Bacteria; phylum Cyanobacteriota; class Cyanobacteriia; order Cyanobacteriales; family Nostocaceae; genus Amazonocrinis. Next base: position 4,359,681 of record CP071065.1, on the reverse strand, counting down.
GCAAGTTATGAGGCGGTACAGCATCAATAAATTCCCCCCGACACCAGCGACTATAAAAGTCTTCTAGGCGCTGGAATAGTTCTACAGGGCGAAATGTTTTCTCATGTCTTAGCAAGTCCATCACTTGTTCGACTAACTCCGGCAAGAGCGCACCATTGCTCAATAAATCGTAAATTTCTTCATGCAACTGGCGATCGCTTGTGTTAAAACTACAACAATCACCTGGTTGAGTCCATGCCTGCAAGCTTTTTTGCAGCTTTTGCGGTGATAAACTTTTTTTACCATTGTCTGGAGAACACTGAATGCTTTTATCTCTGCCTAAAGAAAAAAATGCTGCTGCTTTTTGTGGCGTTGTCTGTTGCCTGTCTTGTAACCACCCATCTGTGACATAATTTTTCAAACGCTGCCAAACTTGAGATAATTGTGACATTTTTGTATCCGTTATTACTTCATTAGTGTTGTGTTTCAGATTTATGTTTGTTCGTCGGATTTTAGATACTAAATATTAAAGTATAAAAAAATCTATGTATTCTGGTTTTAATATCTCTTGCCATAAGCTAGCCTGTAGGCTGACAAAGCTTTTTGTCTTAATAAAATTAGGTTTTACCTGAAAGACTTGTTCCTTTTTCAGAAAAATCAGTTATTGTGGATTATTTTAGCGAGACTGTGAAATTTTTTCCCCCAGCATCTTGATCAAACTGATGTAGAAATAATACGTGCTGTTTGCTACAGACGCAATTACTAGGAGAAATACTACAGTAAGAATGCGCTAAAAAACGGAAAAATGGCAGTTAAAACTGAACTGAAAAACTAGCTGCTTCATAGGTGGCTAGTCATCTTTTCACGCTTTGCGCCATTGGTTCAAGTCAATATGGTTGATTTTGCCAAAATTAAAAATTAACTCGTGGTACTTATCAGGGATGGACTGGATGAATAGAGTAACTTTTTATGTAATTTTGTTGCATAGTTTGTTTTTAGGAATCACAACTGTGAATGCTGAGTCACTACCTGGGAATGCAGCTAATACAACGTTGCACAACAACACTAAAGCAGATGCAGATCTTAAGGTTAAGAAAACAAAAGAAGATGAGGTTGATAACTACACAAAACAAAAATCAGGGATAGTGAAGAATGCTACCTTCAAACCTGAGTTGGGAGAAACGCAGCTTTTAAAACAATTCACTTCAAAAGTGTGGGTAATTAATCAAAATAAACAAGTACAGCAACAGCCTTTTATGTGGGTAGTTCAAGACCCAAAAAAAGCCGGACAGCAACCATATTTAAAAGCTGAAAAAACCCCAGAAAAGCCAGAACAAAAACCTAAACCAAGTGAAAAACCACCAAAAAAGGATGATTTAGAAGCATTTGATGAAGTTGTTAAAGATACAGAAAAAATCTCAGGATTATTCACTCTCTATCGTAATAAAGAAAAGAATAAGATTTATTTAGAACTTAAACCAGAGCAGTTAAAGAAAAATTACTTAGCTACGGCAACGCTGGAATCGGGCATTGGTGAACGAGGTATTTACAGCGGTATGCCTTTGCAAGATTTTTTGTTTTATTTACAAAGGGTGGATAATAATCTACATTTTGTTGTGCGTAATGTCAACTTTCGCACTCGTGAAGGAGATCCGCAAGCGCGATCGCTAGCCCGTTCGTTTAGTGATTCTGTTCTTTATAGTGTTGCCATCAAAAGCATTCATCCACAACGTAAAACAATTCTCGTCGATTTAGGTGACTTGCTGCTGACAGATTTGGCAGGATTATCAGGGAGTTTTGGTTTGTCTGTCAGCACAGATCAGTCTTATTTTGGTAATGCCAAAGCCTTTCCTGAGAACGTGGAAATCGAGTCTGTGATGAATTTTTCTAACAGTGGTAGTAGTAGCGATCGCAACAATGAAGCGCTGAATTTTGCTTCACTACCAGATAGCCGTGGTTTCACCTTACGGGTTCACTACAGTTTGTCCCAACTCCCAGACCAAGATTACCGTCCGCGTTTGGCTGACGAACGTGTGGGTTATTTCATCACTGCTTACCAAGACTTAACCAAGGACGATCGCCGCGATGCCTTTGTGCGCTACATTAATCGCTGGCATTTGGAAAAACAAGACCCCAATGCCGCAATTTCGCCACCGAAAAAACCCATTGTCTTCTGGATTGATAACGCTGTACCTTTTGAATACCGCGATGCCATCAAAGAAGGTGTGCTGATGTGGAACAAAGCATTTCTCAAGGCAGGATTTAAAGATGCCATAGAAGTGCGACAAATGCCAGATAACGCCACATGGGATCCAGCAGACATCCGCTACAACACAATTCGCTGGATTAATACAGTAGATGGTTATTTTGCTATGGGCCCATCCCGTGTTAACCCTTTGACTGGAGAAATTTTAGACGCAGACATTTTAGTAGATGCCAGTTTTGTGCGGGCGCTGAAGAGTGAGTATCGTAGCATCGTCCAACCTAACCAAACATCAACGCGCACATCCTTATCAATGTTGATGCAAAATCGCCTGCTTTGCGCTAATGGTTTCAGTGCGAAAGGCAATGATATTGCCCAGCAACAAGGACAAAAAAAGGTTTTATTACCCCGTTTATCCAAACTTGCAGGTGAGTACGATTTGTGCTATGGCATGGAAGCCGCCAATCAGTTTGCCTTTGGTTCCTTGGCGATGACACTTTTACAAGACACCACAGACAGCCAAGAACGGGTGAAACAGTATATACATCAATATTTACGTTTAATTATTGCTCATGAAGTTGGTCATACCCTTGGTTTACGGCATAACTTCCGTGGTAGCACCTTACTAAAACCAGAGGAGATGAATAACAGGGAGATTACCCAAACCAAAGGGCTAACGACTTCGGTAATGGATTACATTCCACCAAACATTGCACCTCAAGGTACAAAACAGGGAGATTATTTCCCCAATATGGTGGGATTATACGATGAGTGGGCGATTCAGTACGGTTACACAGCGACTCTAGCAACAAGTCCCATCGCTGAAAAGCCAATATTGCAAGAAATTGCTAACCAATCTTACAAGCCTGAGTATGCTTATGCCACTGACGAAGATGTATATGACCTCGACCCAACCGCCGATGCTTGGGACAACAGTGGCAATGTGTTGCTTTATTCCCAGTGGCAGTTAGAGAATTCCCTGGTGATGTGGGAACGTCTCAAACGGCGTTTCCCAGTTGCAGGCGAGAATTACAGCGATTTGAGCGATCGCTTCAACACCGTTTTAAATAATTATTTTCAGCAAATATACTATACTAGTAAGTATATTGGCGGACAGTCTTTTTATCGAGTCCAGCCGGATGAAATCGGAGCTAGCAAGCTAACCTCCGCCATAGGTCAAAACCGATTACCATTTGTACCAGTACCCATTGAAGAACAACGGCAAGCATTAAAAACTTTGCAAAAGTATGTATTTGCCGAAGATGCACTGAATTTTTCACCAGAACTCCTGAATAAATTAGCACCTTCCCGTTGGCGGCATTGGGGTAGTACTCCCCTTGTTGGTCGTTTGGATTATCCAATTTCTGAGTGGGTATTGTACATGCAAAGTTCAGTATTGCGAGATTTACTTTCAGGCGATCGCCTCTCCCGTCTCAAAGACATTGAACTCAAAACTCCAACAGGACAATCACTGACGATGCCTGAATTGTTTGATACTTTGCAGTCAGGCATCTGGACGGAGGTAATCAAACCCAAAGGCGGCTCTTTGAAGATTAGCAGCCTGCGACGAGGACTGCAACGAGAATACCTAGAAATTTTGGCGGCTATGGTGTTGCGGAAAGAATACGTTCCAGAAGATGCCCGGACTCTGGCATGGTATAAACTGAGGCAGCTAAATGAAAAACTCAAACAAGTAGATTCCCAAGATGAGTATACCGAAGCCCACTTATTAGAAACACGCGATCGCATCGAAAAAATCTTAAATGCGCCATTGCAGGGGAATTAACAAGGGAATTGGGAATTGGGAATTGGTAATTGGTAATTGGTTTTTACTATTACCCATTACCCATTACCAACCTTCACAGATATGATAAGTGTTCAAACGGACATGATATCAATTACTACCTGATTTGATGTTTTTGCTCAAGAAATGCGAACGGTTGAAATTTGGTGAGCTTTTCGTTAAGAAAAAAGATTTGATATATTCAATCATCATTGGTTGGAGAGAGAAAAGACCTGCTTTGGTATTAATCCACGCTCGCGCTTGCAGTAATTCCAAAGATTCTAAAAGTTCTTGGGATGAAACTGATGATGACATCTTTGTTCGTAGCTGTGAAAAAGAAATGGGTTGGCGATTGAGTACCATGTATTGAATTGTTGCTTTAGCTGCATCCGATAGGTGTTCAAATTCTGGATCTAAACCGTTGAGAACCGTACCAAAAACTGTCACTTTTTGTTCTAAAAATTCTGTGATACTACCATCAAATAACTGTTGAATCGTTGTGGCAATGCGGTTCAGGACATGAGGATTCCCTGCATAGGATTCAGTTAATCGATTCCATTCGTCTAGCGTTCCTCTAAAGGTTCCTTTTGTTGCGAAAAGTTGTTGTATGTCTGTAACCTCTAAACCTTCGAGACACAATACTCGTACAGGTCGTGTCTTTCCTTCAAGAGGGGTGATTTCATGAAATTTGACACGACTAGTCAACATTAAGCAACTTTGATGGCTGGCTTCTCCCACTCTGCGAAACAACTCGCAGTACTCCCCGTTGGAATTGTGGTCGAGCCAGATGCAGTCTCGACAGTTAATTTCTCGTGCATCACATTCAGTGATAATTCTGTCAGCACCGTCTAAAACTAGTAAGCAACGATGACTTTGTAGATAATGAATCAGTCGTGTAATTCTGTGATTGAATGATTGTGGCAGATCAGTTTCTTTACCATCCGAGAGAACGTTGATCAAATCTGCCAGCAGATCGTTAACTGAAGGAGCAGCGAGTAGCGATCGCCAAATCACAAACTCAAACTGGCCCTGAAGTTGTTGAGCAAGCTTTACGGATAACCAAGTTTTGCCCATACCACCCATACCTACTAAAGTAACGAAACGGCAGGGTATTGCTTGATTTGTACCAGATGCAGCTAGAATCCAGCGCTTGAGAGTTGCCAGTTCTTCCGTGCGTCCGTAAAAAAGCGATACATCTGGGGCTTCTCCCCAATCAATTCTATTTGAATTTTTTGTGTAGCCTTCCTGCGGATTGATATCAGGATTGGCTAACTGATAGTCATGAGGTTCTAGTTGTAGGTTGAATGTTTGGAAACAATACTTGAGAGTTTGCCGGTCTACCCCGATTTCACAAGCAAATACCTTTGCTACTGTATCTGGGTCTAACCCCATGCGAAAACTTAAGGCTTCACGGGTATAACGTTTACCAAAATTTTCATAATTTTCTGATGCAGATTTTGCATCTTCGAGTTTCTGCAATCCTTGGGGCGTGAGGATTACACCACGTCTACGGCTTCTTTGTGGGGATTTCATAGGGAATCTCGCAGGTTATGTATTTTTTATGGATAAGCATGACCGTCTGTAGCGCATCGATAAGATGCACCAACAAACAGGAAATCACTGATATAAATCAGCAGTAAATAACTTTAGCTGCCAAAACTACAAAGTTATTTACAACTAAATCAAGTCCGTTAGTTATAACTACAACTTTGCAAAGGTTTTTTTCAAAATTTATGCTAAACAATACACAAGCAAAGCACTATTTCAGAGCGAAAACAGGTAATAGTTAAAACACTGAATCAAGTAAATCAATTGGGCTAATTTTATGTTACCTGCTTTATTGTCGCACAGACGTTAAGTAATTTTACGGGTGGTCGTTAAAATCGCGATCGCCAATTGCTGAGTTTTCCAGTGGTTACAAGGCTGAGGCTGGTTGAAACAAGTGTGAAATAATGTCAAATAGATGGGGGCGATCGCCTTTTTTTAAAGTTAACTTCGGTAAAATCGCTTCTCTAGCTAGGCTAGAGGCACAATCGACTACTTATCTTCGGTACTTTGAAGATGCTTTCAAGTACCATAGATATATTCGCTGCGGGCTACGCTACTGGGAAACAGCCATGTCAGAAACTACCCTACCTGCACCCCTAATTGAACTTCCACCCACCCAAGCAGAACTGCCCTATGATGATGGTGTCCCAATGGAAAGCGCACGCCACAAAGTCCAGATGGACTTGCTGATAGATGCTTTAATCCCTTGGTTATCACAGCGAGAAGATGGATTTGTCGGCGGCAATATGTTTGTCTACTACAGTCTGGCGCAGGTACGAAACCAAGACTTTAGAGGGCGGGACTTTTTTGTGGTGTTGGGTGTGCCAAAAGGTGAACGCAAAAGTTGGGTAGTTTGGGAAGAAGGGAAAGCCCCGGATGTTGTGATTGAGTTGCTTTCCGAAAGTACAGCTACTGTAGATAAAAACGAGAAAAAGCTGATTTATCAAAATCAAATGCGCGTACCAGAGTATTTCTGGTATGACCCGTTTAACCCAGATGATTGGGCGGGTTTTTCTATCCAACAGAGAGTTTATCAACCCCTGGTTCCTAATGAACAAAATCAATTGGTGAGTGAATCTTTAGGGTTGGCTTTGCAGCGTTGGCAGGGAAATTACAAAGGAATTGATGCAACTTGGTTACGCTGGGCGACTTTGGAGGGAGAATTACTACCAACGCCTGAAGAACAGGAACGCCAACGAGCCGAACAGGAACGCCAAAGAGCAGACAGAGCAGAGTCGCAGTTATTACAAACGGCACGCAACTTATTGGCGGGTGGGATGACGGTGGAACAGGTAGCGAAGATTACAGGTATGGATGTGGGGGCGATCGCACCATTGATACCAACATCTGAGTTGTGAGCAAAAGATCACAATTGTAGGCTTGTTCAGCAATTTAAAAGCGATCGCGCTTAGAATCATAATCAGAATGAACAGCATCTACGATGGCTAAAGATGTTTTCCATCAACAGGTTAAAAATGCATTAATTAAAGACGGATGGACTATCACCCATGACCCTCTGACCATTCGCATTAGCGAAGCCGTAAAATTACAAATTGATTTGGCAGCAGAAAGTGCGATCGCCGCAGAACGGGACTCAGAAAAAATTGCTGTAGAAATTAAAAGCTTTGTTGGGGACTCAGATATAAGCACATTTCATACTGCTTTGGGACAATATCTTAACTATTGTCAAGCACTTGAAGAACAAGAACCAGACCGAATTGTTTACCTAGCCATTCCCTGGGAAACCTATCAGGATTTTTTTCAGCTTTCCTTCATCCAACGCACTCTTAGACGTTACCAAGTCAAATTGATGATTTACGATCCTCAACTGGAGGAAATTAAGCAATGGATAAAATAGAGCGCTATCGACAATTGGTAAAGCAAATTTTAACTGAACATGCCCAAATGGGAACTATCAGCGATACGGTAAAGGCCGAGTTAATATTTGACAGCGAACATGACCATTATCAACTTGCTTATGTAGGGTGGCAAGGAGATAAGCGTGTATTTGGCCCTGTTATGCACTTTGATATTCAAGATGGCAAAATTTGGATTCAATATAACGGTACTGAAGACTTAGTTGCTGAAAGGTTGCTGGAGATGGGCGTACCCAGTTCAGATATTGTCTTGGGTTTTCATTCCGCTTTTAAACGTCAATTTACCCGTTATGCAATTGGTTAAAGACGCATAAAGCTAGATTATGAGCGATTGTCCCATATGCTTCGTGAACGCACTTTGGGACGTGTTTTGAGATTTGTGCAGGTAATGTTCACCCAAAGAGCGATCGCACCATTGATCCCAAAATCTCAGGCGATCGCTCTTTCTTCAGATATGGTGGAAGGCGATCGCACTTTTTTATCTCTTGGGATGCCATCGCTTTCTTTATCAGTTCTTGAGAGCGATCGCGCAGCGTGCCGTATGCGAGTAATTTTTTCATCTGAAGTTTGCAATATATCCCTCTTCTGTCACTCTCCGAAAACATTTGCCATTTCTGAGTTCTAGAGCTTTTATATAGCAAGCAATCACACGATTATTTTCTAATCAAAAATACAAGACCCATTTTTTCTAATAGGATAGCTTGTATTGATTGTTTGGTGAGGCTTCAGCGCGATTGCCCTCCCGGAAAGTGACAGAAGAGGGATATACTGTTTTTTAATACAGGGGGATAATGCCTAATTTTTGGTTTTAATAGCAGTTTTCAATATCAACAAATTTAGTTACCAAGATTGTTTCAATATTTCCAGTGCTACAACTTCTCCGACGAATCAAACTTCAACGTAATTTAAGTAATTTAACGGGATCTGATTAACTTTGGTGAAGTTTTCGATATTTAAAACCGAGAAAGAAACTAGCTTTTGGGATTGCTGGTGCTAAATCATTAACTTCTTTTTTAACATTGGCAACTTCGGTGGCTTTGACGGTAGGAAAAACGCATTATTGATTTGTACAACTTCTGAAATTGTGAAATTGTCTTAATACCACCAACTCAGATTAACTCAAATCCAAACTAAGGAGAAATTCATGCCTAAGTACACTCTTGATCTTGCAATTGATCCAAAAACCTTGGAAATTATCAAAGCAGCACAATTAAAGATCACTATAGCCAAGCCCGTAGGTGCTTCAAGTCCCAATGTAACTTGGCTAGTCTTTGATCCATTTGAAGGAAATAAAGTTGAATGGGAAGAGCAATATGGTATTTATGCTTCTCCAACTCCAATAACACAAAACGGTGCAGTCATCTCACGGTTGAGTGAAACAGATTTTCCCGCTAATGATGCAGCTTATTATTCCTTCAATTCTAGTGCAACATTTTCGGGACCGTTTACTGATTTCGGTGTTCCTGGTATTGGATCTTATAAAGTTATAAACAATATGCCAAATACTTCGTTTCCAGCTTTGACTTTTGGCTTAGAACAAAAAGCGTCTATTAATGGCAATGGGATTAATCCGTCGCCACTAAACGCAGCAGTTGTTCTCGCTGCACTCAATGCTACTTTTACTCCTCTAACGACTGTTTATGTTTGGTTACAAGCCCAGTTTACCTCCGGAACTGTAATTACAGAAGTAAATGGAAATGCTTCAATTATCACCTTTGGCGGTTCTGTAACCCACAAGTCACTTACATATAATCCAGCAACGGGAACTTTTGTGCCATCCTCTCGTGCAAACAATTTAGCTGCAAAAGAGTTATCAAATTACTCAGACGATCCAGATGTCAAACTGTTAAAGCGAGCAGGTGTTTACTAAGGTTAATTCCAGAAGAAGCATAAAGACCTTGTAACAAGTTATAGCCGAACCAGCGAAGATTGATTGTTGATGCTTCAAGACTCACTCTTAGGTTCGGCTCATCGCCACAATCAGTCAAGCTGCTTGATCAATTTCTAGCTCAATAGCCGTGTCTATTGTCTGTAGTGGACATTGGTGACTTAGATAACCAATCTGGAAGCGTAGGCAAAGGACTGTCAAAGATTTTGAACTGTTAAATAAGGAGGAATTATGCTTGTTGTCACTTGGAATATGCAAGGAGCAACAGGAAGTGGTGAGAGTAAATGGAACACAGATGTTAAACGGCTCTTTCTTCAGGCAGGAGTTAATGTAGCTTGCTTACAAGAGTGTGGCAACCCTCCGCCGTCTGCTGTAGCAGCACCAGCACCAGCCTGGCTACCTGGTTTTGCACCCCCAATGGGATTGATCCCAACTTACCTTTTGTGGAATCTTGGCACTACCAGTCGGCCTTTTAATGTTTATATTGTTTGGATTGAAACAGACCCCACTGGGCATCGAAACAATGTAGCTGTTGCTTCGATGTTGCCTGCTTTAAACATAATCTATATTCCCAATCCTCTGCGAGGACGATCAGCCATCGGTATGCGCCTTTTATATGGTCTATCGTTTTACAATTTGATAAATCCAAATTTTTGAATATCCTGTCACTTGAGATACTTCCTGTACTGTCTTTCCCGAAGTTGAGCGATCGCAGCTAGATTGGTAATGGGTGAGGTATTACAAACAACCGTCACAGATCCCCCAAAGCTTTGAGTTGGGCAATTTCTGCCTCAAATCCTGCCACATCATCAAATACTGGGATTTGCCGTTGTGCTAACTCTCGCTGAAATTCAATCAATGGCATTTCTGCCAACTCTCGTGCTTTACTGATTCCCAGTTTTTTCTGCTGATACAGCAATATTGCTAACTCCCGCTTTAAGTCAGCATCCGACATATTTGCTGCTTGCAAAATTTCATCAGAGACCAGCACACTCATCCTCAGCTCCTAACTAATCATGGAAAGTCAATCTTGTCTGTGTCTGTTCTAATTTTAATTCAGAGGGAAGTTTCTCGATTTATGGGCAGATGAAACAAAAGTGCGATCGCTTGGTTTTGGGAAAAATGATCCATAATAAAGATTCAAGCGCATAACCCAAGATGTAAAGTAGCCTGATGTCTCTCCAAGAACTTAAAGAGCAAGCTTTTAAAGTGCGTAGGCGCAGCCTGTCGTAGACATCGCCTCTTAATCAACTATTTTGTGAAATAGAGAGATAGTTTACAGCAGGGGTTCGCAAGACTTGAGCAATGGGCTATTTTAGATCAGAAGTTTTGAAGTTTTTTATTAAGTTCGTTAACTTCGGTTGATATTACTAAGCTGATTGACGATAGTTTATTCAGGTTTCTAAATTTCAACTTCACTTGGTTTTTAAGGAAATACAAAAATAGCTAAATTACGTGAACTTGTTGTTCATTCTCATGAAATTGCAATCAAAGAATAATTGCAATTTCTGATTAATGCTGCACAAGGACAACTCAATGAGCAGAAGGAAAAACTTGAAACCTTTTCTGCTCTAAGAATTTATATCACAGAGAGGTTTGTATATATGAAACGTCGTCTTATTGTCTGTTGTGATGGAACTTGGCAGGATTTAGAACAAAAATGTCCGACCAATGTTGTCAAAATAGCTCAAGCTATTAAACCAGTTGATGATAATGATATCCATCAGATCGTCTATTACGATGAAGGTTTGGGAACGAAACAAATCAATACCAAGCAGTCTATCATCGATGTTCTGATGAAACTTGGTGGGGGTGCGTTAGGGTTAGGAATTGACCATAAAATCCAGGATGCTTATCGTTTTCTCTGCATTAATTATGAGCCAAATGATGAAATTTATTTATTTGGTTTCAGTCGTGGTGCTTATACTGTACGCTGTTTAGCAGGGTTAATTTATAACTCTGGTTTATTACCTCGGCAATTCATCCGAAAAATACCAGATGCCTACGAGCTTTATCGAGAAAAGCAAAATTCTGACAATGCACCTAACGGTAAAAATGCCGTCAATTTCCGTATTAAAAATAATGAAATGGAATCAGTTCCGCCAATCAAAGCCTTATGTTGTTGGGATACAGTAGCTTCCCTTGGGCTTCCCGATTTGATTCCTGGGATGAAGTTAGATAAAGAGTTTAATGAAAGATATCGCTTTTTTGATGACAAAGTTAATCCCTCAATTGAAAAGGCTATCCATGCAGTTGCGATTGATGAAATCCGCAAAGTTTTTGATGTAACTCTAATGGAATCTAGTAAACCAGATCAAGTGACTCAGCTTTGGTTTCCGGGATGTCATGGATGTGTTGGTGGTGGTTCTAAAGAGGAGCAGGGATTATCAGATGGTGCTTTAATTTGGATGATGGAACAGGTCGAAAACCTGGGATTAGCTCTGGATAGAAGTTGTGTTGAAAATGGTATTAACCCGAGATATGATATACCTTTCGATAACACACCAAAATTCCCATTTAATGTTGGAAGTCCGAATATTCGTAAAGTGACTGGTGAATTTTCTGATTTACATGAAAGTGTCAAGCAGCGTTGGCAAGATCCCAATTGTCACTATCGACCAGATAATCTTATGCAGTTTCAGGAACAACTAAATTCACACCAATTGCAAATTCCTCAGTTTTTAGAACGCGTGTGTTAGATGTAAACTCCATAGTTGGCATTGGAGACTGAACGATTTGGGTGTGTATAAACTAGCCCACCTAATTGATGGCCAGAACCTAGAATAGAATTTGTTGGGTGCTATGGGATTGTGGTAGGGCTAGAAATCTGATTACTGACTGTCTTTCTTAAATACAATCCAAACATTCAAGCCAATCATACGTCCTCAATCAAAATAAAGATACTCGCTCATTTCCTGATGAATATCACAATGTACTCGACTATTCACTGGGTTGATCTCAAAAGCTGAGATTTGAATTTCAGATTATTTAACAAATCATCACTCTAATGAAAGAAGAGGTAAAAGTGTTATGGAAAGCACATTGACTAAGAAGAATGAGTTGGTTGGGTTGTTTGTCGCTTGTTATCAAATTGGTGGCGATAAGCCTGGTGCCCCTTTATTCAAAGTTCACCTGACTGTACATACACCTACTGAAACCATCAATGGTTTAGGCCAAATTACTCAAGCAATTCATCCACCTCTGGATATTTCAACAAAACTAGATGGTAACTACACCTACATGACGGTGATGCCTCACAATGTCCATATTCTTGTCACTACTACAGGGTATCCGCTCATCCAATGGCCACAGCATACAGGAATAGGGCCAGTTATCCTACCCAATGTTCATCTGCGGATGGTTCTTTCAGAAGATTGGAAGACAGGAACAGCTAGTTACAAATACATCGATAACAATGGCAAATGGCAGAAAATTGAGGATGCCCCAGTCAAGTTGGTAGCTTCTAATACCCCCGTTAATGAAAATAAAGAAGGTAATTTGGTCATTAAAGAGTTTTCCAATCCATTAAAGATTGGAGAAGTAGGTTGCTTTTCTGGAGAGGAAAATGCCTCTACTGGCTATTCATGGGAGTATATTATAGACAATTCTGGTGTTTACAAACTGGCTGAAAAGGTAGTGATTCCTCCAATGCCCCCTATTCCGGGCGCTCCAGCAATGATCATTTGGAAGTTTCAAGCAGTCAAAGAAGGTAAAGGTTCTATCAGCTTTGAGCTTTATCCCCCCGGAAAACGAGAGCCGATTGAAAAAGTTGTCTTTAACATTGAAGTGACTAAGTAAGTGCAGCTCCTTTTCCAGGTTTAATGGTAATGACTTCTGAGTAGTTCATGGTTGGTTTATTTAAATAGTGGCTGGAGTCATGGAAAGTTACGCTTGCCTGTGTCTGTTCTAATTTTAATCAGAGGGAAGTTTCTTTCAGGGGATACTGAGCAAAAGGGCGATCACTCTTTCTCAAAACAGCAATTGTGCGATCGCATTTATTCCCGTAACTGGCTGTCTGTGTTAAAAATGCGATCGCTCCTCAACCCTCTCGCACCATCCAGACTAGAAAGCCTAAAATCTGGTCAACTGGAGGTAATGCATAATCCATTAAATCGATTGTCACCGTTGACTCCTCCAATTTCAAAAAGCGCCATTGAGTTCCATTACTAACCGCTCCATAAATTGTGGGAATATTCACCTGATTCGCTTGGTTGAATATTTGAGCCGCAATCATTTCCGCAATACATTGTCCTAACCCTTCATTAAGGTTATCCCGTTTCGCTTTCCCCACAATCACAACAGGCGCTTCAATCTCCAGTTGTTCTGGAGAACGGCTGATCAAATAATCTACATAGCCACTCAACCCTTTGTCTGCATCTACTGTAAAATCCCGACCAGAAAACAGACTCACCTGGTTATTGACAATCCGTCTCACCTCTTGCAAAATCGGATAAATAATTCCCTCAGATTTTGCCTTTTCTGAACCAACAGCGATCGCCCAAGGTAAATCTTCCAAAATCGCTTGTAAGCGAGAACTAGTACAGCACGGCGGAAATAAACCAAGCATTATTGTGAGAAACTAAGAAAGTAGAGTCAAAGCAGTTTAGGCTGAAAACAAGGGAACCTGGTGTGGCACGATTAGCTGCAAAAGTATTAAATTTGAACGAGAGCGATCGCTCACAACTCCAACAGTTGATCAACCGACACAATACGGCGCAACAAATAGTACTACGTGCAAAAATAATTCTCCTAGCGTCAGAGGGGAAAAATCATGGCGAAATTGCTCGATTATTAGATATAAGTCTTGATATGGCTCGTTTATGGCGAAACCGATGGTTGGAAAATAGCGATAAAGAGTTGTCTATTTTGCAGAGATTACAAGACTCAGAGCGTATTGGCGCACCAGTAAAATTTAGTATGGAGCAAGTAATCGAACTATTCGCCCTTGCATGTTCACCACCCGAAGACTATGGACGATCAATAAGTCATTGGACATCAAGAGAACTAGCGGACGAAATCATGAAACAAGGTATCATTGAAAGCATATCTGTCCGCCATGTTGGAAGATTATTAGAAGAAGCAGAACTTAAACCCCACCAGAGCCGCTACTGGTTAACCCCCCCTCTTGATGAAGAATTTGACGCAAAAGTTGAAGATATTACTGGTTTATACATCAGTGCGATTGAACGTTATCAAAACGGAGAGCGTACAATATCGATTGATGAAATGACTGGGATTCAGGCTACAGAGCGTTTAGAAAAAGATTTACCAATGCGACCGGGTAAGGTTGAAAGACGGGAGTTTGAGTATATTCGTCACGGTACACAAAGCTTAATTGCTAGTTTCGATATTGCCACTGGTCAAATTGTTGAACCAAATTGTGGAAACACAAGAACCGAAGAAGATTTTGTCCAACATATTCGTCGAATTATTGAAAGCGACCCTCAGGCAATCAAATGGCATTTGATTATGGACTGTCTTAATACTCACCAGTCGGAATCATTAGTTCGCTTTGTTGCACAAAAAGAAGATTTAAACATTGACCTTGGAATTAAGGGCAAAAGTGGCATTCTGAAATCGATGAAATCCCGTGCAGCTTTTTTGAGTGACCAAACACACCGAATTGTTTTCCATTACACACCCAAACATTCTTCTTGGCTCAACCAAATTGAAATTTGGTTCAGTATTTTGGTTCGCAAGTTACTCAAGCGTGCTAGCTTCAAAAGTCAGGATGACCTCAAAACCCGAATTCTCGAATTTATCGATTACTTTAATCAAACAATGGCTAAACCTTTTAAGTGGACATATAAGGGTAAAGTGTTGGCTATCTAATGCTTGGCTTATTTACGCCGAAGTGTACTAGGTGCGATCGCTTCAATGGGCGGTAAAAACCGTCCTGCTTCAACTGTAGTTAAACCAAACTCTTTCTTGACCTTAGCTAAGGTAAAACTGCTATATTGCATAGTTAAAATGAACCTGCAAGGCAAGCTGTATCCATCACACTGGCTGTTATATAAATCTGCTCAAATATAAAACCCTCTTTGCTGCCAAAGAGGGTTTTATCTATTTTATCTAAAGTTGATTTATGCCTACACCACTGATGCTGTTGCCTTCAAGGCAAAAATCTTCTCAATCACATCTTCTACTACCTTATCTGGCGTTGAAGCACCAGAAGTAACTCCCACAACAATTTCCCCTTTTGGCAACCAGTTTTCTGTAATTACTAAATCACCACTTAACTGCCGATGTTCAACAGCATTACCTGATTGAATTCTCTCAACACTATCAATATGATAAGAAGGAATTCCCCGTTGCACAGCAATTTGTTGCAATTGAGTAGTATTCGATGAATTAAACCCACCAATTACCACCATCAAATCTATATTTTTTTCCACTAGCTCCAACATAGCATCTTGCCGTTCTTGAGTTGCATCACAGATGGTATTGAAGCTTTGGAAATGCTGATTTAATTCAGTAGGGCCATACTTTTGCATCATAGTACGCTCAAATAGTTTGCCCATTTGCTCAGTTTCACCTTTGAGCATGGTGGTTTGGTTAGCAATACCAACCCGTTCTAAGTCTTGATCAGGGTCAAAACCTGCGGAACAAGCTTTGGCAAATTTTTTGATAAACTCTTCACGATTCCCACCATTGAGAATATAGTTAGCAACATATTCAGCTTCTTGCAAATTCAGGACAATCAGATATTTGCCAGCGAAAGAACTAGTAGCTACAGTTTCTTCGTGTTTATATTTTCCGTGAATGATAGAAGTGTAATCGCCTTTTTTGTGCTTTTCAACTGTGTTCCAAACTTTAGATACCCAAGGGCAAGTGGTATCCACAATTTTGCAGCCTTTATCGTTCAGTATCTGCATTTCTTGAACGCTGGCACCAAAAGCGGGTAGGATGACAACATCACCAGCTGCCACAACAGAAAAGTCTTTTTGACCTGCTGCAACTGGAATGTATTCCACTGCCATTTCCTGCATCCGCTGATTCACAGAGGGATTGTGAATAATTTCATTGGTAATCCAGATGTGTTCTGTGGGGAAGTGCTTGCGAGTTTCATAAGCCATAGCCACAGCACGTTCTACACCCCAGCAAAAGCCAAAAGCTTGTGCTAGGTGGATGGTGACATCATCTCGTTGCAGAGTGTAGTTGCGATCGCGAATTTCCTGAATTAAGTTACTTTGATATTCTGATTGCAGTTGGGTGGCGACTTCTGCTTGATGCCCAAATCCCTTACGGTTGTAATTTTCGGACTGTTGGAGTGTACGCTTAAAGGCTTTTGTATCCATTGGTTTATTTTTTCATGTCTCCTCTTTCTGATTGTCTCCCGCCAAGACCCAATTTTGGTAGGAAGTCAGTTGTCAGTTGTTAGTTGTCAGTTGTCAGTTGTCAGTTGTCAGTTGTCAGTTGTCAGTTGTTAGTTGTCAGTTGTCAGTTGTCAGTTGTCAGTTGTCAGTTGTTAGTTGTCAGTTGTCAGTTGTCAGTTGTGAAGAATTATTTCTTTTATCTCCCGGTTGGTGAGTTTCGACTTCGCGGTAGTTGAGCGAAGTCGAACCACATCTCCCTCATCTTCCCATGCCCCATACGCTATTCCCTATTGCTATAAATCTGCAATGCAGTACGCCAAACTATATAACCTGTGGGACTCAGGTGTAAGCCGTCGGTGGAGAATTCACGGCGGAGATTACCTTGCTGGTTGGTAAATAAAGGATACAAATCAACATATTTCACGCCTTGTTTACTAGCTATATTTTGCAGTTGTTGATTCAACTGGCGAATTCGAGTATTAGTAATAGCCAGTAGTCTGTCTCGTCCTTCCCATGTTGCCTCCTCGCCGCCGTGGGGCAAAATTGACTGGACAACAATTTGCGTTTTGGGATGCGCCCTTCGTAGGTAACTGATAATTTGGCGTTGATTATCTAAAATGACTTCATCCTTCACCCCCCGGATTAAGTCATTAATGCCAATCATCACAAAAATTACCTCTGGCTGAGTGCCGTCAAATAAATTTAATCTTTTTAATAATCCGTAGCTGGTTTCGCCAGAAATTGCTTGATTGAGCCAATTTCTATCTTCCGGTAATAATTCAGTGGGAAACCACAGACTCAGAGAATCACCCGCCAATATACTTAAACGCTGGGGACGCTTTTGGGCGGCGATGTTGGCTTCTTGCTGTAGGATGTCTAGCCATTGCTGGTAATTGAGTTTATGACGGGGGCCTAACTCTGGTGCAACAGTTTGGGGAAGACTTGCACCAGACACAGAAGGTGTGGTGCTAAAAAAAGCGGTCGATCGCTGCTGTTGCCAAATCAGCAGAATCACCGCCAACATCAGTATGCCGTTGGTTAACAGCGAGAAAAATGCCCAGACAGGAAAAGTTTTAACAGAAGTGGACACGACTAGCGAAATTTACCAATGATGTAAGGGGGACTGGGTATTGGGGATTGGGTATTGGGGATTGGGTATTGGGTATTGGGGATTGGGTATTGGGAAGAAAAACGCTCTTTAATAAACAAATTCTTTCCCAGTCCCCAGTCCCTAATCCCTAATCCCCAGTCCCCAGTCCCCAGTCCCCAGTCCCTAGTCCCCAGTACCGGAGCGGCGTTTCTTCGACCACTAACATAAAGTATGTGGGGGACTCCTCGCCACGACCAGTTGACTCAGATTTTAATTCGCCAGCGCTAAAAATCACACTATCTTACGAAATTACTCTGAAACCTTTATGCTATCGCCAAACTCGGAATTATAAGCTTCTTCTCCGTGTTCGTTGATATCCAGTCCTTGATATTCCGCTTCTTCCTTGACTCGCAGACCGACTGTAGCATCGATAACTTTCAAAATTATCCATGTCCCAACACCAGCAATGACATAAGCAATGACAATTGCTGCTAGTTCAACCCCAAGTTCGCTGAAGTTACCACGGAATACGCCATCTTTCCCGGCTGAGTTGACTTCAGCGGTGGCAAACAGTGCTGTCAAAATTGCCCCCACTGTACCACCAACACCATGCACAGGATAGGTATCCAAGGCATCGTCAACTTGCAGTTTATGCTTGAAACTCACCGCATAAAAGCAAACAAAGGCGGTGATGAAACCGATTAAAATCGCTGATAAAGGTGTGACAAATCCTGCTGCTGGGGTAATACCTACTAACCCCGCAACGGCTCCTGTAGCCGCTCCCACAGCGGTTGGTTTACCACGTAAAACTCCTTCCAATATTAACCACATTAAAGCACCAGCAGCCGCAGCAGTATTAGTGGCAACAAAGGCTGTTGTAGCTACGTTTGTGACTAAATTACCAGAAGTTCCACTAGCAATAGATAAGGCACTCCCAGCGTTGAAGCCAAACCAACCAAACCATAACAAGCCAGCACCCAACAAAATAAAGGGGACGCTGTGGGGAGGGCTGAGGCGGTCAGGATGTGTTCTACGAGGGCCTAGGACGATCGCAGCTACAAGGGCGGAAACCCCTGAACTAATATGCACGACTGTACCACCTGCAAAGTCTAAAGCGCCTAAACCACCGTACAAACCTAAGAATCCACCTTTGGCCCATACCATATGAGCTAGGGGTGTATAAACAAAGGTTGACCACAACAGCACAAATAAGCTATATGCACGGAAGCTCATCCGCTCTGCGATCGCCCCAGAAATCAAAGCTGGGGTGATAATAGCAAACATGGCTTGATAAATCATGAATGCTTGGTGGGGAATCGTCCCGGCATAGGAAACAACTTCTGCTGGGTTTGACCCTTTGAGATAATCTGTTGTTTCTAACCCCACACCATTCAAACCAAGCCACTGCAAACCACCGATGAATGGTAATCCTGGTGCAAACGATAGGCTATAACCCCATAAAATCCAAGTAACGCCTACGATCGCCATCAGCACAAAGCTCATCATCAATGTGTTGAGGACGTTGCGCGATCGCACAAATCCACCATAAAAGAATGCTAATCCTGGTGTCATCAACAAAACCAGTGCTGAACAAATCAGCATAAATGCTGTATCTCCTGTATCAGCAGCAGGGGGAGCGGCGGCTGGTGCTTGGGCAAAAGCATTGC
Organism: Nostoc sp. UHCC 0702; assembly: GCA_017164015.1. Taxonomy (GTDB): domain Bacteria; phylum Cyanobacteriota; class Cyanobacteriia; order Cyanobacteriales; family Nostocaceae; genus Amazonocrinis. The sequence continues at coordinate 4,340,330 of CP071065.1, read as the reverse complement.
CCATCAGCGGCCCTCCTAAAAACAATAGGGTAATCACCCCAATCGCGATCGCTTTCTTCAACACTTGTGTTTGTCCTTTCTCTCTGGAATCAAATATTTTTGTATCATTAAATACATTCTGTTATTTCTTGCTACTCGTTTTTGTCTTGAAAGTTACTCAACTTTAGTTTTTTGGAAATGTTAAGAAAAATATAATAACTCAGATCCCCGACTTCTTTAAGAAGTTGGGGATCTGAAGGGAATACTAAAGGCAACATCTCATATTCAAAGCCTATGCCCCAAAGACGGATTCCTTTGCAAATTGGGAACTTTTACCATGTCTACAATCGGGGGAACAACCGCCAAACGATTTTCTTTGAGCGTGAGAACTATGTTTATTTTCTCCGTTTGATAAAAGAACATCTGATCACCAATGCAGTAGATATTGTTGCTTACTGTTTAATGCCCAATCATTATCATTTTTTGGTCTATTTGAGAGATGAAACCCTGTCTGATGCGATGAAATCCCTCTCACTCTCATATACAAAAGCAATTAATAAGCGTTTTAATCGTTGTGGGGTGTTATTTCAGGGACGCTTTCAAAGTATTCATGTTTCACAAACTGATTATCTTGTCAATCTATCACGCTATATTCATCTTAATCCAGTGAAAGCAGGCTTCGTACAGCAACCTGAGGAATGGGAGTTTTCCAGTTACTTGGAATACGCAGGATTAAGGAGAGGAACACTACCTAAAATAGAGTATGTCAAGATGCAGCTTCAGGAAGAATCAATTTATCAGCAATTTTTGGCGGATCATTACCTACCTGATAGCGCCAGTTTCAAAAGACTAATGCTGGATGGATAGATCCCCGACTTCTTAGATCCCCGACTTCTCTAAGAAGTCGGGGATCTGGGGGGAGTTGCAAAAAACCGCCACTTGCATGAAAGATAAAATTTCAAGAGGCGGTATTAATTAACAATCAAAACAAACTACTCAATATTTATCCGGTGTGATTCCAGTACCATATCCTTCAGCAAATGTACTAGAACCAGTCTCTTTGACGAATCCGCTGTAGGCTTCCATGCCGTGTTCGCCAATATCCAAACCTTCCAGTTCCTCTTCTCTAGAGACTCTAATACCTAAAGTAGCCTTCAGTGCTAGCCAAAAGATAGTACTGAGGAGAACTGTCATACCGCCTACTGAGACAACGCCAATCAGCTGAGTGAAGAATTGTCCGAAGCCACCGCCTGCAAATAAACCCTTTGCTGGGCCAAGTCCTTCACCATACCAGGAAAAAACACCAGGGCCGACAGACCACAAACCAACTGCCAGAGTTCCCCAAATACCGCAAACTAGGTGAACAGAGGTGGCTCCCACTGGGTCATCTATGCCGAGTTTATCAAAGAATGTGACAGCAAAAACTACCAGAACACCAGCAATTAAGCCAATAACAAAAGAACTGCCAATGGTGACGTAAGCACAAGATGCTGTGATACCAACCAAGCCAGCCAAAATACCATTGATAATCATCGACAGGTCTGGCTTACCCAAGTACAGCCAAGCTGTAATTGTGGCAGCAATACCACCGACTGCACCTGCCATGTTGGTGGTTAAAGCAATGTGAGTGATTGCATTAGCATCAGCAGCCATCACTGAACCGGGGTTGAAACCAAACCAGCCCAACCACAGAATCAAGCAACCCAAGGTGGCAATACTCATGTTGTGACCAGGTAGGGCCACAACTTGCTTATCTTGATATTTCCCAATGCGTGGCCCAAGAAATGCTGCTCCCATCAAAGCAGCCCAACCACCAGCCGAGTGAACCACTGTAGAACCAGCAAAATCCCAGAAACCGCTTTTTGCTAGCCAGCCACCACCCCAAATCCAGTGTCCGGTAATGGCGTAGGAAATACCTACAAGTAAGAGGCTGAAGATTAAGAAGTCAACAAACTTAATCCGTTCCGCAACTGCACCAGAAACAATTGTGGCTGCGGTTCCAGCAAACACTAGCTGGAATAAAAACTTGGCAGCTAAAGGTACACCAGTCCAACTAAGAGCGCTAAAGACACCTTTATAGGCATCTCCTGTTGCAGGACTGTTATCTGCTCCTGATAGGAAAAACCCATTCAAGCCGATGAAAGGATTACCATCGCCGAACATTAACCCAAAACCGATCGCCCAAAAGGCAACGGTGGCCAGAGCAAACACAATCAAGTTCTTAGCAAGTACGTTGACAGCGTTTTTTTGGCGACAGAAGCCGGTTTCTAACATACAAAAACCGGCGTTCATGAAGAATACCAAAAAGGCAGCGATCGCAACCCACAGCGTATCAAGAGCAACTTTGAGTTCTGCTGTGGTTGGCCCGGCGGCGGGAGTTTGGGCAACTGCCACATAACCCCAACCCAAAACAATTAGACAAGCCAGTGGTAAACAGGCTTGCCAACTCGGAGAGAGCCGTTTAATTGCTTGAGTAAATATCGCGAATTTGGAGTAAAATTCTGTATTTTCAGTGTATTTCTTTGCTGAAAATCGCCTACTTTTTGCTTTCGATTTCTGTTTGTACATCAGTTTCAACATCGTTCTCCAAACTATCCTTGATGGCAAAAAATTACCACAGAACTGAAATTTAGTGGTTTTTGATATTTTTGATTTAGACCACTTGTTTGCAAGGTAGAAAGTTATATATCCCAAATAGGAGTTTAAGTAATTAACGGTACATCTGTAAATATTTTTTTTAATTCTTTTTCATAAATTCTTATTTAGTTTTCATCTTAGTCAAGTTTCCTTCATTGAATCTTTAACCATGCAAAATAATTCTTGAGGATGGAAATCACCTGAAGTCGTCAATCAAAAATACCCTAGGAAGTGGCAAGCAATCTATGCAGATATTTTTCCAATAAAAGCGTAACTGCTCTATTCACTCTCAAAAGTACCGATTTCTGGAGTTTGAGGATTATTTTTTTCTTCTTCAACTAATTGTTCGACCGTATAAACATCAGGCCATACTGTCGCACCGTGTTCGTAAGCATCGATGCCAATGCGATCGGCTTCGGGATTGACACGCAGCCGCTTGATCGCTTTCAGTCCACCATACATCAAAAAGGCGAAAGCAACGGTGAAAACTGCGATGGATATTACACCTAGAATTTGTACACTCAGTAAGTCAAAGCCCCCGCCTAAAAATAGACCTGCTTTTTTGTTAAGGGTGAGTTCTTTTTGACCTAAGAAGCCAATAGAGAGAGTGCCCATCATGCCATTGATACCGTGTACGCTAAATGCCCCTACTGGGTCATCAATATGCACTGATTCAATCAAATCCACTCCCAAGACAAGCAAAATCCCACCCGTCAAACCAATTAAAACAGCAGCCCAAGGGGCTACATAGGCGCAAGGAGCTGTAATGGCTACTAATCCAGCGAGGGAACCATTGAGACAATAAACCAAATCCCACTTCTTTGTGCGGATGTACTGAAAAATTATCGTCGTTAGTGCCCCTGCTCCTGCCGCAAGTGTGGTATTGATTGTTACTAATCCAATTAATCCTGTATTAGCTGTGCCTAAGGTTGAACCAGGGTTGAACCCATACCAGCCAAACCACAGAATCATTGTTCCTAGAGTCGCCAATCCCAAATTGTGGGCTGGTGGTAGTCTTCCCCAAGCAGGACGACCAGGACGAGGCCCAAGCAAATAAGCACCAACTAGCGCTGTCCAGCCACCAACTGTGTGGACAACGGAACTACCAGCGAAATCATGATAACTCAATTGAGATAACCAACCCTTGGTGTTCCACGCCCAGTGAACGATAATTGGGTAGCTAATCGCCCCCATAATGGCGCTGTAAATTAAGTCGCCAATGAAGTCAGTTCTGCCAGCCATTGAACCAGTGGTGATTGTACTGGCGGTGGCGGCAAAGGCAAATTGGAAGAAGAACAAGGTATAGGTGTTGATGGGGGCTGTAGAACCAGGTGCGCCTATTGGGTAGCTTCCATCAGCACCTGGTAGTTGGCTAAGAAAGAAAGTATCTATGCCAAAAAATCCGCCAGCACTTGTACCAAAGGCGATACCGAAGCCGATGGCCCACCATGCCAAAATAGTTACAGCCGCGTCAATAAAGTTTTCTAGTAAAGCGTTGACTACACCTCTTTGGCGGATCAAACCAGCTTCTAACATGGCAAAGCCGGTTTGCATAAAGAATACTAAAAACCCAGTTAACAGTACCCAAGTTGTATTAATTGAAAGTTGTAGGTTCGTTGTCGTTTGCGATAAAGACTCAAGGGTTGGAGGATTTGCTGCCTGCACAACTGTGGGGGCAAAAACTGCAAACACCATTGAGCCTATTGCTAGCGCTAGTAAGCGATGTCGCGATGGAGTACGCTTATTCATTGCTTGTTTTTTCCTGCCCGAAAAGCGCTAATTTACGTTAGTGATAATTTACCCACATAAATAAATTAGTTAAGGTCTATAAAAACATTGTGTTGACTGATGAACGCCAGATGCTACAACGGAGGGAACTTCCGCAACGCACTGGCTCCTGATGACTGTCATCGACTTTTGCGATTGATTATGCAATTTAGATGTGCTTGTAGCTCTAATTATCAGACTAGTTCCTGTTGCACCTCTAGTAAATCTACGTATAAATGAATAAATTCCATTGATTTTCTATTTACCAATCCGAAAATTCTGTATGATTGGATACTTTTTTTTGCTAACACTGCATCCTTTAGCTGATGACACATGAAATCAAACAACTGTATGCTTTACAGGATAAGTATTTCCGCATTTCAGAAGGGCAAAGTCAAGGGTGTTATTAAATATATATACAAAAAGTTAAGGAATTGTGACATTATAGTTGTTTTAAATATTGCTCATAGCCTAGTTGGTCTAGTTTTGCTTGTTTTGCCATTACTGATTCAGCTAGATTTTGGCGATATTGTTGCACTTTTAGTAATAAGTCTGGTTGGTGAGTTGCGAGAATTTGCACTGCTAGAAGCCCAGCATTCTTAGCATTGCCTATGGCTACCGTTGCTACTGGGATACCTGCTGGCATCTGTACAATTGAATACAAGGAATCAACGCCTTGCAGGTTACGAGTGGGTACAGGAACACCAATCACAGGAAGTGGAGTTAGGGATGCTACCATTCCCGGAAGATGGGCAGCACCACCCGCACCGGCGATAATCACCTTAATACCGCGTTGGTGAGCTTGTTGGGCATACTGCACCATGCGTTCTGGAGTACGATGGGCAGAGACGATCGCTACTTCAGTTTCGATGCCAAATTCTTCACAAACTGCGATCGCATCTTTCATTGTGGGCAAATCTGAATCGCTGCCCATGATAATACCGATAAGGGGAGTCATAGAATTTTGGATTTTGGATTTGAGATTTTGGATTAATCACCGCGCGTTCATCAGTCATCAGTCCCTAGTTCCTTTTTCATACATTGCCGTGAAATTTTTTCATTGGGACTGCCTCTTGCCTCCTTCAATTAAAATCGGGTGAGACTGATTTATTCTCTCGCCAATGTGATGACTAAAGCAATACACAGTCCCATCACTACGAATGTAGATATTATCAATGCGCGAGTACCTGGTTACAAAGGCTTGCAGATGCTCTTAGTTAACCATGAGGGCATAATTGAGCAAATCTTGCCAATGGGTACAGTTTTCAAGCGGCTTCCAGCACCAGATTTACAAGTATGGGATGTCGCTGGCGACTGGATTTCTTTGGGTGGAGTCGATTTGCAGATTAACGGGGCGTTGGGTTTAGCATTCCCCGAATTAACTGCCGCAGATTCTCACTTATTAACGGAAATTTCGCAATTTTTGTGGAATGTTGGAGTTGATGGATTTTTACCAACAGTGGTGACAACTTCGGTAGATAATATTCAGCGATCGCTTGCTGTAATTGCTGATTTTCTCCCCAATCAAAAAGCAAGTGCCAAAATTCTGGGGGTACATCTAGAAGGGCCATTTTTGAATTTGCAAAAGCGCGGCGCACACCCAGCAGAATATTTGCTACCTCTAACCATTGAAGAGGTGAAGCGAGTTTTGGGCGATTATGCCGATATTGTGAAAGTTATTACCTTAGCACCAGAGTTAGATGCCACTGGTGAAGTCATTCCCTATTTGCGTTCCTTGGGCATCACCGTTAGTTTAGGACATTCTCAGGCAACAGCCGCTCAAGCGCAACATGCTTTTGAACTTGGTGCAACGATGGTAACTCATGCTTTCAACGCCATGCCACCATTACATCACCGCGAACCAGGTATATTAGGGGCAGCAATTATTCATCCTAATGTCATGTGTGGTTTTATTGCCGATGGTCAACATGTTTCGCCTATAATGTTGCAAATTTTACTCCGCGCTAGCAAAGGATTGTTCCTAGTTAGCGATGCCCTTGCACCACTGGGGCTACCTGATGGGGTGTATCCTTGGGACAGTCGGCAAATTGAAGTAACAAATGGTACTGCACGATTGGCAGATGGCACTTTATCGGGGACGACTTTACCCTTATTGGTGGGAGTGCAGAATTTGGTGGAGTGGGGAATTTGTGACCTAGAAACAGCTATTTTACTTGCTACCGATGCACCCAGACAAGCGATCGCTTTACCGGGAATTGCCAAGAGCCAAGCCGCTAATTTATTGCGCTGGCATTGGGATGAAGGTACAAAACAACTAACTTGGCAGCGATTGGGCTGAATTTTTTATCCGTATTATCTCCCAATTAGCACCAGTGTGCTTGATCTGAACAAGCGAGGACTTTCACCTCTATCCCAGGTTTAGTTATGAGATTTTCAAGGTTCTGTTCCTTGGTGTTCTCACCCGTTGCTATTGCTTATTTCCCCCAAGACCCATAATGTGGTTTTAAAATTTCTATACCAAAATCTACAGAACAGGAATTAAGCCAAAGAAATTGCGATCGCCCTCACCCACCTCTCCCAATATCAGTAAACCAAAAAGTTTATGATAGGATGGCGGCGAGAAAGGGCGCTAATCCTATGAACAAGCAGGAGCGTAGGCACTTGCGTCTGACATCACTGGATGCACAGAATTCGCAACTATGTCATCCTAGAAAACGAGAGTTAATTCGGTGAAGCGTGTTTGTTTTTAGTATTCACAGCCTTATCTCCGAAATTTAAACCTCTATACACTGATAATTTTGGAGAAAATCAATGTCAATTTATGTAGGCAACCTCTCTTACCAAGTTACGGAAGATGATATTAAGGGTATTTTTGCAGAATACGGCACTGTAACGCGTGTTCAACTACCTACTGACCGCGAAACAGGACAACTACGTGGTTTCGGATTTGTGGAAATGGGAACTGAAGCCTCTGAAGCAGCAGCCATCGAAGCTCTAGATGGTGCTGAGTGGATGGGTCGTGACCTCAAAGTTAACAAAGCCAAACCCAAGGAAGACAGAGGTTCTTCTGGTGGGAACCGGGGAGGATACGGTGGTGGTGGTGGACGCGGACGCTACTAAGCTTTGAAACCGTATTGAAAGAGAAAGCGAATTTTTAGACCATTGATGAATTCAATTGAGTAGGAGAGAGAATGACCCAAATAATAGTGGGTGAAAATGAACATCTTGAGTCAGCGTTACGCAGATTTAAGCGAGAAGTTTCCAAGGCGGGGATTTTTCAAGATATGAGAAAGCATCGTCACTTTGAAACGCCTATTGAAAAATCCAAGCGCAAAAAACTTGCCTTACAAAAGCAGGGTAAAAGACGTTTCCGCACTTGAGGCACAAGCCCGCGAATAAATCAGCAAGCGCCGTCGATGAGCGCCTTACGGGCGAAAGCGCCTAAATAAGAGCGGTTTTGCCAAAAATATTATTGATACGGCTCAGCAACGCGGCCAAGAGGGGGTTTCCACGCCAGTTCCTACAACGGAGGGAACCTCCGCAACGGACTGGTTCCCCATGAGCGACTGCCGATCTCAAGAGCGATCTTCGACGCAGGAGCGTCACCCCGAAGGGTCTGGGCTGGTTTATTTATTGGATCTCCCTGAGAACTGACATAGATAATAATTAATGCCCTCATAGTTTTTATGAGGGCTTTATTTATGGAAATTAACATAAGTAAGCAAAAAGTAACAATGTAATTTTATGAACTAGCTGAAAATCAATGTATACAAGGCTTTTGCTCGGCTCGACTGTTCACTTTTCTTGCGCGGTCGGGGCTTACCAAAAAAATGGGTTTAAAGCCCCGTCCTTGGAGGACGGCTTTTTGTGGTAATATTGTGCTTGGCGGTAAAGCGCTTGCTATAAAAAGCCAAGTAGGTCAAGTGGACAACTCCTGATCCAGAACCCTGGGGGCAATAAGCCCAAAATCTTGTACCGCCACATGCTTCAAGTCGGGCATTGCCCGCCCAACGCAGTGGCTCACAAATGTGGGAGTAAAAGTAGGAATTGAATAAATCGTTTCAAACGCGGTCGGGCAGTCCGTGTATGTTTGTGGAGGTATCCAAACGGGTATATTTGAATACTTTGATTTGGGTATCTAGGGAGGACGGTTGAAGCAAGAATCCTCATGGCTTTAGGCGCTCGGAGTGTCAATGTTTATTCTTGTATCAAAGGTAAAGAAATACTTAAATAGAATTAGTCATCACTCTCAGGAGAGAAGTAAAACACTTTAAGTTTTATGAAACTCTAGTATGGGCAGGGCAAACGCATCTAAAGTATAAGAATCGAATGGCACTAAGAAAAGCGGAAAGGCTTACCAATTAAGCGGTCTGCAATTGTTTACGTAATTGTTGGCGTGGCTGGGTCAATCTGGGGTAAGCTTTAGGGCGACGTTTGGTAGCTCGTGGTTCATTTCTGGCGGGGCGATCGGGAATAACCTTGTGAACAATAATTTTAAGCAAAGTGCGGTAAAGTCTAAGCCGTTTTTTAGAGTTAGCTGCTTCTAATTTAGGAAGAAAGTTAATAAAATGATGACGAGTACCTTGCAGCGATATACGATTTGGAGGAGTATTGTAAGTAGTCCCAGCTGACCACATTAAACTCCTCAGTAAATTGTAAGCAAGTAAATAAGCATAAATTTCTTTGCGTACCATTGAAGGAGTTTTACATCGTAAAATATCCATACCCAAAGTAGTTTTCACATGTTTTAGATCGAGTTCAATCTGCCAACGTTGATAGTAAAGCCGAACTATTTTTAAGCGAGGGTAGATTTCTTGATCTAATAAAGTCGTAATTAAGCTAATTCTACTAGTACGAAAACCAGGAATATCAATATAGTAGTGAATTTCGCGTAAAGTTATAGAAGGAGGTAGAGCATCAAATTCATCTTTACTTAATCCATTTGGGCATTTTTTAGGTTTATCCCAAGTAACCAATTTATCGCAATCACCAATAATTTTACCTTTTTGCATGGTTGTTGTGCGTGCTTGGTGTTTACGAAATACAGCATCACAATCAATTTTTTTAATAGCAACCATGTCGGCATAGGCACAAAATGCTCTATCACCTAAAAGTACATCATTTGGTTTAAGAAAACGGTACAATTTCCTTGCTAACTTAATATCATGGGTGTTCAAAACGTCTATGCACAAAGCGACTGCGGCTCCTGTAAACAAACTGAATATTACACCGATTTTCGCAATTGGAAAGCCACAACCTTCTTTTTGGGTACTAGGCTGAGGGTATTTTTTTTGATTCTCCACAGTGTCAGGCATGGATACCGTCGAGCCATCTATCACTTTTACATTTCGACCACACCATAAATGTTCTTGGGTTACTTTATCTTCTAGTTTTTGTGCTGAATAATTGAAAAGTTTTTCTAACAATTCTTCTGGCAATCTTGCCCTAGCTTGGCAGTATGCGCTCGTATCTGTTGAAGGAAGTTCTACATTTTCTTCTGCCAAATGTGCAATTATCTTACTCACAGCATTATGGCAAGTTTTATCAGTATCCAAAACCTGTGATAAAAATGCCCATAAAGTTACGATTGGGTCAAACAACCGCTTTTTGTATTTGATTCCTAGCTCAGATATTGCTTGACTTATTATCGATTCTGGCAACAGTTCTCTAAAAGGTAAGCCTAAACTTTGCTTAAATTTGTCCTTGAGGATTTGTACTCTTAGTGTCACAGTAGTAATTATAGTGTTGGCTTGCTCGTTCTCATAAAAGTATTTCACGGACGAGTAAGCTTTTTCTACCGACAAAAATTTTTGAAGACACCGTACATCATCTCTTCATTTGCGATCGCCTGACTCATGCCATGACTGCGGGAGTAGGTATTAAAGCTGTAGCCCTTATTATACATAGCTTAGAGCTTTTCTTAGTGCCATTCGTATAAGAATCCTTTAATACCAAGGGTTTTGGCGTTTTATAATTTATCCTCTTTTTTCGTAAAAATCCTTATTCAGCAGGGGTTTCAGAATATAGTGCGTTAGCCCTGCTAGTATGGGTTTGCTGTTTAGTTGTCTAGCTAAACCATGCAATATAACTGCACAGATTCAATTGCGTCAGTCGTCATTCGCGTAGCGTATGAATTCTGTACTAAGAGTCTGTCAAGAAACAACTTTTACTAATTTTTGCTATACTCCTACTATAGTTAAAATAGCCTGCATTAGTACCTCTAGCTCAATTGGTTTAGAAATATGCTGTTGAAATCCGGCTGCTAGTGCAAGTTGTTGATCAATCTCTCCTGCATAAGCAGTGAGGGCGATCGCCGGAATTTCTCCGCCCTGGTCAGGCGACTGCTTTCTAATTTGCCGAATTAGTGTGTAGCCATCCATATCGGGCATCCCAATATCACTGATTAGCAAATCAAATTTTGCTTGCCCCAAACTGCTCAGAGCATCATATCCTGATTGGGCTTCAGTCACTTGTGCCCCGTACTGTTCTAGCAGGAAGGTAATGAACTCCCGCGAATCTTTGTCATCATCTACAAGCAGTGCTTGCAATCCATTCAGATTGAAGTCTGAGCGATTATGAAACGTAGTATCATCTTGATTCAGTTTTGCCGTAGCGATGAGTGGAAACTTGACTGTAAACGTTGCTCCTTGACCTTCTCCCTTGCTCGCTGCCTGAACGGTTCCTCCATGTAGTTCAACCAAATGACGCACGATCGCTAACCCTAACCCCAATCCCCCAAATCTTCGGGTCGTTGTCCCATCGGCTTGGCAAAAGTAGTCAAAGACATAGGGCAGAAAGTCACCAGAGATTCCCATACCAGTGTCGCTGACAGTGATTTGAGTGTATTCCACTGGATGAGTATCTACTTGATTCATCCCTTCACCTTCATCCTTCATCCTTTCTAACCGCACTTCTACTCGACCACCCTGTGAGGTAAATTTAATCGCGTTGGAAAGTAGATTCCAAACAACCTGTTGCAGGCGACCAGAATCACCCAACACTTGCCCTACGTTCGGTTCAAATACTGTTTTAATCTGAATGGATTTAGCTTCAGCAGCAAGCCGCACAGTTTCCAAGGCAGCTTTGATGGTAAAAGTTAGACCGACTGGAACAGTATGCAAACTCAACTTACCTTGGAGAATGCGCGACACATCGAGCAGGTCTTCAATCAGTTGCGCTTGTAGTTTAGCGTTACGCTCAATCGTTTCGAGTGCATACTGAGTTTTGGCTGCGTCCTGGTGGCTCGTTTGCAAAACTTTTGCCCATCCCAAAATCGGATTCAGGGGCGATCGCAATTCATGAGACAGCACTGCTAGAAACTCATCTTTAATCCGATTGGCTTGTTGCGCTTGTTCAGTTTGTTGCTGCAAAGAGACCATCAGCTGATTGAGGCGCTCGTTCTGCTCTTGTAGGAAGGCTGATGCTTGCTTACGTTCGGTGATATCGGACAGGATGAAAACGGCACCTGTGAGAGTTCCATGCTCATTAAATACCGGGTCGATGGTTTTGGCAAACCACCGTCCTCTGGACTGAAATTCTAGAACTTGCCGTTGGTGAGTTTCTTTAGCACGGCGAAAGCAGACGCCATCACCAATTCCCAATTCTGCGCCCATCAGCTCATGGTGAACACAACCTAAGATTTCGTGGGCGGGCTTGCAAAAAAGCTGCATCATCGCTCGATTACAGCGCAGAATTATACCTTCTGTGTCTACCAGACATACGCCGTCCTTGATCGAGTCAAAGGTGGTTTGCCATTCCCGTGCTGAGGATAAAGCTAATTCCTCCGCTCGGCGAATTCGCAGCAGCGATCGCACCGTAGCCAGCAGTTCAATGGGTTCAACAGGTTGCACCAAATAAGCATCGGCACCACTGTCTAAGCCTTCTGCTTTATCCTGGCTTTGAATAAAACTTGCAGAAAGGTGTAGCACAGGAATAAAAGCTGTTTCGGGGTTTGCCTTAATTTGGCGGCAGACTTCAAAGCCGCTGATATCTGGTAATTTGACATCCAAAATCACCAGAGTAGGCTGATGTTCAGTAGCAGCCTTTAATCCTGCTGCTCCGGTTGCCGCTTCCACGACGGTAAAGCCTGCATTTTGCAAAATCCGGGTGACAATGTAACGATTGGCTTCGTTATCGTCAACATGCAGGATGATAACCCGTGGCTCAGACATGACTTTGCCCACAAGCATCTAGAACAAGTCCGGCTTTGAGCAGGGCATCTTGAAGTTGGGCGATTGCTGCCGTTTGAGAGCCTGTTTCTTTGGAAAGAATGGCGATGCTTTTTTTTGCTAATTGGCTCTGCGCTTCTGCATCCAGTTGTGCAGATGAGTAGATGATCACAGGAATCGACTGAGTGACGGAATTGTTCTTAAGCTGCTTGAGGACATCAAACCCGCTCAACTCTGGCATCTCCAAGTCAAGCAAAATCGCGGTCGGTTGCTCCCGTTGTGCCAAATTTAATCCTTCCCATCCGTTCATGGCTTCTAAAATACTCAATTGTGTATTTACCAACAACTGTTTCAGCAAATATCGATAGGCGGGGTCATCGTCAATTAATAAGATTTTTTGAGGCTTGTTCTGATTAATTAGCGTATTCAGTTTGTTCAACAACGGCAATCTGTCTGCCGGCTTAATTAGAAAACCGTTGGCTCCTAGCGCTAGTGCTTGCTTTTCGTTATCAATGATGGTAATAACGAGTACGGGGATGGTGCAAGTCGTTTCATCTCCTTTGAGTTCTCGCAAGAACGTCCAGCCGTTTTGCCCTTCTAGCATAATATCTAGCATAATTGCCGCAGGTCGAAGTTGTTGTAAGACAAGCCTTGCCTGAGCTAAAGTGCGGGTCGCAATTAATTGATAGGTTGACTCCTGAAGGTGCTTTTCGTAAATAAATAGCGTTTCTGGATGATCTTCAACCGCCAGAATGGGCAGGCGAGTTGGCTCAATTGATGCGATGGTCTCCAACCGACGGTCGGTCATCGGTTGCAGGAGGGTGGGAAATTCAGCTGTGTATGGGTAGACGATCGGAATCGATGCCGTAAAGGTGGAGCCTTGACCCAGTTCACTTCTAACAAAAATGCTGCCGCCGAGTAGCTCCGTTAGTTTGCGCGATAACGGCAATCCTAACCCTGTTCCCTTGACCTGCTTTTGTAGAGAAGACTCAATTTGTACAAAATCCTCAAAAATCCGCTCTTGATCGGCGGTCGCGATGCCGATGCCCGTATCAGATACGGAGAAGGTCACGGTATGACCGGTTTGCATGGCACTCACGCGCACCTCTCCCTGCTCGGTAAATTTCAACGAATTCGAGACAAAGTTTCTGAGAATTTGCGCGACTTTGCCCTCATCGCTATATATCTGCCCAATGCCGTCAGGTTCCTCCACATTCAACTCGACAGAGGAGCCTTGAACCAATAATGGGCGCAGCATTCCTCGCAGCGTGGCAAACAAGTCACTGACTTCAAAGGAACTGGGGCGCACTTCAATTTTTCCAGCTTCCACCTTTGCCAAATCCAGCAAGTCGTTGACCAGTTCTGATAATCCACTTGCCGCCTTTTGGATGAATGTTACCTGCTTTTCTTGCTCGGCAGTCAAATCGCCATCCATGCGTGCCAGCAGCATCCGAGATAGCGACAAAATAGAGTTGAGCGGTGTGCGAAACTCATGGCTCATGTTCGAGAGAAAGCGGGTTTTTAGGTCGTTTGCTTTTTGCAGAGAGTCTGCCTTCTCATCCAGTTCCGCGTAGAGGGCAATCACACCACGATTGGTATCTTCCAGTTCCCGGTTGAGCTGGGTCAGTTCTTCCTCGCGCTTGCGTAACTCTGCCATTGTCCGCAGTAATTCCTGGTTTTGTCGCTGGATCTCTTCATAGGGATTCTGGGGCGATCGCTTAATCACGGTTTCTCGAATCTGCTGCAATTGCCAATCGCTGAAAGTAGGTGTGCGCTTCGACAAGTTTTTGCTCATCACTACCGTTGTTCCTTCTCCCGGTAGCGATTCCATCTCAAAGAAATCCATCAGCTTGCGGCTGCCCACAATGCCTAACCCCATTCCTGTAAAAGAGGTGTCACGTCCTGCCAAAACCTCTGCCAGATGAGGAATGCCCCCACCCCAATCCTGAATCCGAATCACAAACGCCTGAGGCTCTCCTGCTACACAAAATTCAACTGTTCCACCTCTGGCATACTGAAAGGCGTTGCGGGCAATTTCGGAAACTGCCGTTGCCAATCTTGCTTGATCTTGAGCATCAAAGCCCAATTGCTCGGCGATCTCACGAGTGCGTTGTCTAGCTTGGACAACATCCTGTTCGTAGTGGATTTCCAGCGTGAAAACGACTGTCATCTGCCCATTCCTTTAGCCACTAACACCGTCACATCGTCCCGCTCTCGGTTAAAGTCTCGATATAAAACACCTGCAATCAGACTGGGATGTTTTTGACTCAAGCCTGGATAGCGATCAAGCTGCCACTTACTGTCTAATCCGTCAGAATGCATAATTAAAAGTCCGTTGGCATACCAGGGATAGCTAAACTCTTGAATTTTGCGGATTTCATGTCCGACCGTGCCGTTGTGAGACAGCAGATGGTGGTGTTCAGTAAACGAGAAAATGCTGGCAGCGATATTGCCAATTCCGGCAAAGCGGACAGACTGTTGTTCAAAGTCGATTTCGGCAATGGCGAGTACTGCTCCTCGTGTACTTCGCAAGGCTGCATGGGCAGCTTCAATGATCGCACCAGGAGAGCGATCGTGTTCTTGAAAGATTCTTACGGCTTTTGCAGCAGCAGTAGCAGCCGCAGACCCATGCCCTAAGCCATCAGCTACTAGCAACAGGCTGCGGCAACGATCCACTTGACATGCCCAGGCATCTCCGGAAACTTCCTCCCCTCGTTTGGGCAAACAGATCGCCCCAATTTCTAAGGTCTTTTCAGGTAAATGGGGTGTCGAGTTTGACCAGAGGTGGGCGAGGAGAGCCGTCCCTTGGTTGGGAATGGAGTAAATTTCACATAAACCAGAGAGGCGACGAATTGCGCCTAGTCCATTGCCTAACGTTCCGGCTGTGGAAAAGCCATCTTGCAAACACTCATCCACATCAACCATTCCCCGTCCTTTATCTAGGGACAAGACCTCAATACCGATGGCTGAATCGTGTTCGATCAATCTTAGCAACAATACCCCACCCTGACCGTGCTGTATCAGATTACTCGCAATCTCTGTCACCACAATCCCAACCTTGCCCCGTTCCGTTTCCTGAAAGCCGAGCCGAGTTGCCAAACCGATCGCTACCCGTCGGGCTTCTCCAGTCTGGCTAGATTCAGTAATTGGAATGGCGACGGATTCTCTCATTTTATTTCCATCGTACAATTGTTACCCGCGTTCCTTCTCCCACCACAGACTGAATCTCAAACTCGTTGGCAAGTCGTTTGGCACCACCCAGTCCCATACCCAACCCACCCCCCGTCGTGAACCCATCCTTCAGCGCCAGATCAATATCGGGAATACCCGGCCCTCGATCTTCAAAGGTCAGCCGGATTCCTCGTCGTCTCCCTTCCTGAAGCGTTTCTAGCTTGACTGTGCCACCTCCCCCATATTCTAGGGTATTGCGGGCTAACTCACTGGCGGCGGTCACAATTTTAGTTTGGTCTACTAAGCCAAAGCCAATCTCCACGGCCAGCTGGCGCACGGCTTGCCGAACTAAGACTACATCACCAGAAGATTGAATATTGATCGTTTCAGTCTTCTGCATCGTCATCTGCACGCCATTTAGTGGCAGCGACCTGATTTGTGATTTCATTGAGTGACGATCGCAACAGTGCCATGCCCTTTTCTACGTTGAGGGCGGTGCGAATGCCCGTCAGCGACAGCCCCAATTCCACCAAGGTAATGGCCACAGCAGGCTGCATCCCCACGACAACTGTTTGGGCATTTAGCACTCGTGACATTCTGGCAATGTTGCCTAAAATCCTACCAATGAAGGAATCAACAATCTCTAATGCCGAAATATCGATCAAGACACCCTGAGCGCCAGTTTGAGCGATGCGGTTGGTCAAGTCATCCTGTAGCTCTATGGCAAGGCGATCGTGCATATCCACTTGGATCGTCACAAGCAGTAAATTGCCCATTTTGAGTATGGGAATGCGTTCCATTAGTTTTTCCTGTCCACTTATTTGGGTTGAGAGCGGGTAATAGTTGCTCCCAACCGTTTTAGCGCCGTGAGAAAGGCATCGGCTAATGTTGCCTTGGTGGTTACATCTGCCAAATCAATGCCGAGATAAACGATCGTTTGGGCAATTTGAGGACGAATACCACTGATCATACAATCAGCTCCCATCAGACGGGCGGCAGTAACGGTCTTAAGCAGATGTTGAGCGGTGAGGGTATCGACAGTGGGAACCCCAGTAATGTCAATGATGGCAACTTCTGACCCTGTTTCGAGAATCTTCTGCAATAACGACTCCATCATCACTTGAGTGCGGGCACTATCCAGGGTGCCAATAATGGGCAATGCCAAAATTCCCTCCCAGAGTTTAACCACTGGGGTAGACAGCTCCATCAACTCTTCCTGCTGCCGCAAAATGACCTCTTCCCGCATCTTTTGATAAACTTCAATTGTCAGCAATCCCAGCTGATCCAGTAAGCTTGTGGCTAGCCAGATCTCTTCACCCAACTCAATGGGGTCTTTCAATTGCTGACGCATTCGGTTAAAGAGGGGTTGCTTGAACGAAAAGACGAATGTAGCTGTTTCTGACGGTGTGAAGCCTTTTTCTGATCGCGATCGAGAAATGCTGGTCAGTATCTCCCGCATATCCTGCCACGCCGCTGCCTGAATATTGGTCAACTTGCCCTGCCCAACGGCGATACGAAACAAGCTAAGGAATTCCCGGCACTCCTCCTTGAGTTCGGCTTCTTTAATCAAGCCTCTGCGAATATTGACAGTGGCTAACTCCTGAGTCCACTCCAACAGCAGGTCTGCCTCGAAGGTTTTCAGGATCTCTGGTATCTTACTTTCGCTCATCGTTCCTATAAGGGCAACCGCTTTCATTAGTCCAAAATTCAGTGTATGCTGATTCAGCCCAACGTTAAAGCTGAAGTTAAAAAGCAATTTTTTTTTGGAGAGATGGGCAACATCCTGCCGTTGGCGATCGCGTTTCTAGATTAGTTACAGAACCATAATCGGTATATATTCGTTTCGACAAAGCGATCGCGGTTATGAGATGAGTGTGACTCTTGAACTAGTTGAAAAAGACGATGGCAGCAAGTTGATACGGAAACTTGTAGCGTTAGAGGCGATACTGTCACAGCCTCTTGGAGCGATCGCGGACGAACATGGGCGTGAGTTTGTGTCTTTGCCTGCTGTGGTTGTTGAATCACATTTGGTGCGATCGCTCGCTCTTAGTACCCTGCATCAGGGGTAGCCAACAGTGACCCATGAGGGAGCAAGGGCTAAGCAACTTGTGTAAATAAATGTAAATAATTGGTTGACTGACCGTAAGTTTTACTCTCTGGCTTGATGAATTAACTAAGAAACTAAAAACAGGGAGGTACAAGTTTAACAACTACTTGTAGCTTCATGTTTAGTTGATTCCACAAAAACATATTTTTGTACAGGAGCAAAAAATGGCGACATTAGAACAAAGTCTCGTTGAATTCAAAGCTTTACCAAAACCAGAGTCATCTCGATTAATTGACTTTGAACAAGCAGAAATTCGTCCTGGCATAGTCAATGGCACTTATATTTTAGTTGTCAGTGGTACAAAGCCATACTTGAATCTGCAAGTTGAACTTGTAGCAGTTGTGTATATACAGCAACCTGAATATTGGGGAGTTGAAGTAGTTGGCACTTTATCTGGAGGAATTGGGCTAAGAACTACTGCACCCTATACAGTTACTCTTCCTGTAGATGGTATTCGAGGTAAAAAAGGTATTGAGGTTATTGGGGCAAATGGTTCTAAGCAATTACCTTTTCCAGATGTAGAGGATTACTAAATTAGCTGATGAACAAGTATAACTCTGTCATCTTATGCACAGTATAATTATTGTTAATACTTCAAACGAGATTATTGTATAGGAAATACAGATAGAGAAATTTTTATACTTGAAGAATGTAGAACTACAACCGAAAAGGAAAATCTGTCACAATCTGTGGCAGATTTTCTTTTGTGCATCTATAGTGAAATTCCCTACAGAATTTTGTTTACACTTATCTAGGATGAATGTGTCGTCTAGTTCCCCAGCCTGGATTGACAATGGCTGCCAAATCTTCATCTGATAATTGGCTAATTTCTCTCTCTAGTTCTTCCTTTGAGAAGTTATAGCCACTCTCAAGAGCAATCTTAATAAAGGCTTCTGGGTTCTCTGTTGCTTTTAGTCTATCTTTTAATGCTTGATTAGACTTCACAGCCTTCAAAAGTTGGGCAGCATTTTGCTGTGTCATGATAATCTTTCCTGTATTCAATATCAGATTTTAAGTTAGAGCCGATGCAATCAAGAACAACGCCTTAATCTATCTTTATTGCTCTATCTTTAACTAGCACGATTTTTATTTATTAGTCTTGTACCGTTAGAAAGAATAAATGTGAATCCAAAAGCTGAATTAGGTTCAAGCTTTGGAATTGCTGCAATTGAATCACTTGTGTTTGCTTGTTATTATCCAGGTTGGACAACGAAATCCCGAACAACCTGACACTGCGATTCTCTAGTTCAACCAACTCAAACAGTTCTTCTGCGCTCGGCGAATATGATATCGAATTCACGCGCATTCGTGATAATTTAAAATTATATACCATTTGTCAATAAGCAATAGTACTTAAAATATTGCTAATAAACAGGGTCGCAAACACATTTTTAAACTCTAAAATTCTGATGCAGAGGGAGTTTTAATAAAAAATCACCAACGGGTCATACCTGCTTAATCTCCATCCTTGACTCGGAAACTTTTATTTTCTCCTCTAGAGCATCGATTCAGTAATCAAAAACCTAACCCCCCAGCCCCCTTCCCTACAAGGGAAGGGGTAGCTCAACTCCCCTCTCCTCGTAGGAGAGGGGTAGGGGGAGAGGTTCTTCCAGGATTACTGAATTGGTGTTCTAGGAGCTAATAGGCTGATTTTCGTGTAATTGTTTTAATTGATTAATTCTTTGAGCAAAATTAGGCACAAACAAGGAAAGTGTGTAAATATAAAGAAAAGCTTAAGAGGTTAGAGACTCATGATCACTACAAAAATGATGCAACAGCTTTGGGCTGTAATCGAGTCTACTAATGTCAGCATCCTACTCCAGTTTGATTTCTGCAAGCCGCACACTCGTGACTAGAAGTCATGAGTTAGGCGCTCCATATTTCCATATTTTTTTTCTTCTTATGGTCATGCACATGGTAAGATAAATTATGGAAGTAAAACACGGCAGAGGCTACGTTTACGCAATTGAATATCATATTGTATGGTGTGTTAAGTATAGACACAAGGTACTGAAGGATGAAATAGCTGAGTTCCTGAAAGAGGTTCTAATTGAGACGGCAATTATCTATAAATTTAAAGTCGAGAGTCTTGAGGTAGTAGAGGATCATGTTCATGTTTTAGTATCTGCAACGCCTCAGCACACTATTCCGAATATAGTCAAAATGCTAAAAGGAATATCAGCTAGAAAGCTATTTTTAAAATTTCCCGAACTCAAAAAAAAGTTGTGGGGAGGTCATCTTTGGAATCCTTCATATTTTGTAAGCACTGTTTCAGAAAATACAGAAGCACAAGTGAAGAAATACATAGAGAACCAAAATGCAGAAAGCGTTTAAAGTTACACTCATTCTTAACCACAACCAAGAAGTCTTAATTAATAAGAGTATTGGTTGTGCAAGGTTTGTGTATAACCACTTCCTAGCATTAAAACAAGAGTTATACCTCACCGAGCAAAAAACGTTAAACTATAATGCTTGTAGTCAGCGACTAACTCTACTCAAAAAAGAAGTCGAATGGCTCCAAGAGGTAGATAAGTTTGCCTTACAAAACTCACTTAGGAATTTAGAGACAGCATACAAAAACTTTTTTGCTGACTTCAAGAAAATTAAAGGTAGAAAAAACGTATGCTTTCCTAAATTCAAAAAGAAGCATGGGTGCAAGCAGTCTTACAAAACCAACCTGACTAATGGCAACATTCAGGTAATTGAGAATCGTTTAAAGCTTCCCAAGCTAGGATGGGTGAAGTTTCATAAATCTCAGGAAATTACTGGAAAACTTGTAAATGTTACTGTAACTCGTACTTCATCAGATAAATATATTGCTAGTATTCTGTGTGAAACAGAGATGGAGAGACACTCAATAGTGGCTCAAAATATTGGTTTAGACCTGGGAATTAATTCTTATCTTGTTACAAGCAATGGTGAAGTTGTAGATAATCCCAAATATTACCGGACTCAAAAAAGGAAGTTACGTAAAGCACACAAAAAACTATCCCGCACTGTAAAAGGTAGTAGTAATAGAGTCAAAGCAAAAATCAAGCTGGCTCGTACCTACGAACGTATTACGAATTTGAGAGATGACTTTCTACACAAACTTTCAACTCGCCTAATTAAAGAAAATAGTATTATCTGTATCGAAGATTTGCGAGTCACCAACATGGTTAAGAATCATAAATTATCTTTGAGTATTTCAGACGCTAGTTGGTCTAAGTTCGTTACCATGCTCGAATATAAAGCTTTATGGCATGACAGAATTGTGCAGAAAGTTGGTACGTTTTATCCTTCGTCTCAGACCTGTAATTGTTGTCGTTTTGTTAACCCATTAGTTAAAGATTTAAAGCTGCGCGAATGGTCTTGTCCACAATGTAGTAGTTACAACCTAAGAGACAATAATGCAGCTTTGAACATATTGGATGAGGGATTGAGATTAATAGCCGCCGTGGGTATCCCGGAGGCTCTAAACGCCTGTAGAGAACTTGTAAGTCCTGGATCTTTTCAGGCAGAGATCGTTGAAGCAGGAATCGCGTGACTTCTAGTCATGCGAGGTTCAAGATGTAGCTTTAGTACAGTTGCTCCTTCAGAAATTAAATACCAAGCAGGAACTTGATATCCAGGTAGATAGTAACCTTAACACTTATATAAAATCTAAATTACCTTTAATTCGAGACACTGCTGAAAGCAGATTATCGTTTGGGACAGAAAAATAATAATACAAAAATTCCCAAATTAAATATGATCAATCACTGGCTAAGTATTGCCCTTTTAGCTTATCTAATTGGAGCGGCGATTGAAGGGATAGGCACAGCCAGTCAGCTATTTCATTCACTGCCCCAAATAACCAAACAGACTCAATCCCAGCCATCAAAGTCTGCTAATCAACTTGAGCAAAACTGGCGTGTTTTGATTGTCATTGCCTCTGTAAGTACTTGTGGAGCTTGCATTTGGCCTTGCCGTCTGCTGCACCGTTTAATTAAAACAAAAGGGTTATCTGAGAACTCGCAAGACTGAAGTAAGCTGTTATGCATTTAAATTGCACAATTATTTGTGAAGGCTGTCCAGAGTCCAAATCTACGCGCGACTGTTGACTGTTGACCGTTGACTGCCAACTCAATCGTGCAAAGTGCAACTTGTAGGCGCATTAGCTTATGCTTAGCATATTGGCAGACTCTGTTTTTGCTTTATCCCCATCTCTATCAAAACCGTGCGGATCTGGTGGAATAACTCTAAATCTGCGATAGGGAATATCAGGGCAGTTCAAATCTGCCGAATTGGGTGGAATGCAAATATCTGGGTAAGCGCGATCACATTGTTGCACCTGCTTTTCGCGTGGTTGTTCCTTGAGTTGGTTTTGTTCCTCGCCTAAAATCCCAGATTAATGTTGCTGACTTGCGCGACCCACATCCTCTAACCCTGGCATTTGTTGAAGCATCTCAACAGACAGGACTACCTTTAAATCAAGACTTTAACGACGGTAACCAAGAAGGTTGTGGTCTTGTCAAAGAGATAACGGGAAAGTCAGACAGTAGTCACGGTAAGGTATGACGTTGAAAAAAATTCCAGATATATTGGCTACCCTTTATCTTTCGGGTGGTCTTGCCAACAAGCCATTGCGGTTGTTCAGAACCATCAGGCCAGGTGTGACCACCTCCATAAATCGTTACTAAAATGATTTCTGACCGATTGCATCCTTGAGAATAGAGGGAAACTTCCACTTTAGTTCCATCATTAAGTTTGTTATCACCAATGCTTTGAACTTGTGGCTGCGAATTGCAGCGATTTTTATTTTGCCAAAATTTGATAGTTGCAGGAACAGACAGAATGTTTCCTCCTTGACCTTTAGTCATTCTGCCTCCTCGCCAAGGTACAATTTTATCGTCGGGGCTATTGATCATCATGATGGAAACTGGTCTTTTTGGTTGGCACTCCAATTGAAGTGGTTGTGCTAGCGTTGAAGCAACTGAGGCAAAGGCTGCTATTTGGTCTGATAGTTGACAGGCTAGCCTTTGTGTCAAAAAACCACCATTAGAAATACCTACGGCATAAATTCTGCGATGATCAATATTTCTAATGTTTTTTATATCCTGAATAACGGCTGCTATGAAGGCAACATCATCTTGAGTAGGCAAACCGGACGCATCACGTCCGTCGTTCCAATTTTTATTAATTCCTTGAGGATAGGCAACAATAAAGCCTTCTTGCTCAGCTAGATTATTAAATTTTGTAGTTCGCAAAAATTTCTGTGCTGTAGTGCGTCCTCCATGCAAACCTAAAACTAGTGCCATTGGTTTATTTGGGTTGTAAGACGCGGGAGTATATAGATAATAGGTACGACGCAGATTCTGAACGTTCAATTCTCTACGATTTTCACTCATATTACCTGGTTGTGATAGCTGTTGTTGCCTTTTTTGCTGGATTCTATCTGTATTTAACTGTCCTGTGGGAATTCTTTCTTGGGCATCAAGTGAGCGACAACTGAACATTGAACTCGTTAGTAGTACACTCAATAAGAGACTTGACATCGCGCTCTTTTGCAAACTAATCTTCATTTATCATTTCCAAGATACATTTTGGAGGAAGTGAAAGCATGACATATAGTTTATCACGGTAATATTAACCCTTCGTCGTTTTAAAAGGCATTAATAGTAACTATAAACGGATAAATCCGACCCCAAGTTGTCAGCTTGTAGAAAATCTTGGTTAACACAATATAGCAATCCGGAAGGTTTTTTGGACTTTTGACTATTGACCCAGTACAATCAACAAGAAAAAAATATGACAATGCGCGTAAGTCCTATAAAAATAAGGTAGCCTTGTCACGCATACCTTTACGGAACCTGGGTTAGTAGGGAGAAGTGCAAGATATCAAACTAGTACCGCAAGGCGGAAGTCAAAAGTCAAAAGTCAAAAGTCAAAAGTATTATGGAATGGGCTTTTTAGGGACTTTAAATGGTTGCTCTATTTCCGCCGCGATGAACTAGTAAACCTTGGTGAAATACCAGCACAGCAATGAACACTAGCACAAATTGAGAGAATTTCACCCTTTGAGTCATTGAATAGCTTGCTTTTTAGAAGCGAATTGTGATATTCTCGTGAACAAAAGTAAATACGTTAAATTTACCAACTTACAGTAGTTTATGCTCTAAATCAATCACTAAAATCAGCATCATACTAAGCTCATAATAGCCTGTATTTTGTTGTGGTTGTAGTTTGAAAACACGCCCTAGCCAAGATATGTGGAAGTTAGGACAGGTTGTAAACAAATATTGCGATACGTACTTTACTGATTTACTAAATTTTTGTTGAAATCCCGATATATAAATATTTAATAAAGCTACGCCTTAGCTTAATTCAGAGATATTTTTAATTAGGTTATAATATTAGCTTATGTATAATATGTAAGTCCCTATTATACTATAAAATTTGTTTATTGAACAAAAATGAATTGCGTTTGCGGCAAAAAGAAACATAATTTCACAAAATATCAAAATTTTGATAATTAAATAAAATATATTTCTACGCAAAATAAATTTTATTTTATTTATTTTTCTACAAATATAAGTTTTTATATTTATATACATTTTTAATTTCTGGTGAAGATGTTTACACGGCTTTTGGAACGTGATAAATATCTATCTAAAGACAGAAGCAACATAAATACAATTAACCATGTAAAAATCTCAAAAAAGTTCATTGTATTGTAAATAACTTTATTAACAAAGGGGTAACCTTCAATATGTAGTGATTCAGAAGTAGAGTTTCTTGCTTTTCTCCTTGCATAGCTATTTGCTGCTTTTTTGCCTTTTAGCAAATGCTCAAGAATGTCCACATCCACAACTGTAAACAACGGTTCAAATGGGATAACTGTAGGCAACGGTTTGTTGAACAACCGACTCAAAAAATGATCGACCTAGCTACGCGGGAATTGATTGACTGCTCCTGGAAAGCATTTATCTAGCTGCAATTGCTTGTCAATCCGAAGTTTTTGAATAATCGTTGCAAATCTAATTCAATGGGCAATATACGAAGGTATCTCCTCAAGTGACAGGTAGAGGGGAAAACACGATATTAAAGATGCAATCTGATGAATTACGGCCATATTAACTAAGACAGGGTTGCAAATTTTCGGAGGTATCTTATGAAAAATCAAGTAACAAAGCTTCAGATAAACGTATATTTTCCCAAATTTCTATATAGATACAACAGTAGTAAGCTAAAAACCCATTTATAACATCATTATAGATAGCTAAAAAATATTTGAAATAGAAATTTCAACACTTTTTGAAAAAAATAAAGTAAAAAAAATACCTTAAATTTTCATTTTTTTGAGTAGCCTGGTTTTAGAGGAGTAAAAATTTTGTGCTTTCATTTACATGTATATCTATTAATCCAATCGAATTACAATATCCAGGCATCACATCTGCTGTCATTCAAGCGGGTGGTATCGGAATTTTAGATAGAGAATTTTGTATTGACAGTGGCTTGAGACAGGCTATTGAGAATTTAGACAAACTGATTAAAATAGTTAGCCGGAAAGAAGCATTAGGGTTGCGATTAAGGGGGGAGCAAATTGCTAGCAGCAAAGAACTTTTAGAACGTCTTTGCCATTATCCCCACTGGTTGATTCTTGCAGGTTGGCAAGTGGAATCACTGACACAAATAATTGCTTCTTTGCCACCAGGACAGCCCCGCAAAATATTATTGGAAGTTACAGAGGTTGCACAAGTACAGACTTTGAATCAGCAACAACTATCAGAGATTGCTGGTTTTATTGCTCGCGGACACGAGAGCGGCGGATGGGTGGGAGAAGATTCAGCTTTTATCTTGTTGCAAAAACTGCTCGCCATCCAGACACGCCCAGTTTATGTGCAAGGTGGTATTGGTATTCATACCGCCGCAGCTTGTCGGGCTGCTGGTGCTAGTGGGGTAGTTTTAGACGATCAGTTATGGCTGATGCCAGAATCACCCTTACCCGAATCTTGGCAAACATCGTTGAAAAATCTGAATGGACAAGAAGCGATCGCAATTGGTGAAAGACTGGGTAAAAGTTGTCGAGTATTATCACGCCCAGGATTCTCAGCAATTCCAGCCTTACAAAAACTTGCCCAGCAGATTGAATTGGCAACAGATATAACAGGTGGTATTGAGAATTGGCAACAGCAAGCACAACCGTTAATTGGTTGGGGAGAACCAGGAACAGTAGCTTGGCCAATGGGACAGACCGTAGGATTAGCAGCCGAGTTACGCGATCGCTACCAAACCACAGGTAGATTTGTACAGGCATTACTTCAAGAGAGTGAAAACCATCTCAAAATTGCTCAAAAACAACAACCACTCAAAGCAGGATCACCCCTAGCAATTGCCCACCGCACTCAATATCCCATCGTTCAAGGCCCGATGACACGGGTAAGCGATACCGCTGAATTTGCTAATGCCGTATCTCAAAGTGGCGGACTACCGATGCTGGCTTTAGCATTGATGCGGGGACAGCAAGTGCGGTCATTACTGCAAAAAACTCAAGAATTGTTAGGCGATCGCTCTTGGGGAGTCGGCATTTTGGGGTTTGTATCCCAAGCAATCCGAGAAGAACAAATTGCTGCGGTCAACGAAATCAAACCTCCCTTGGCACTCATAGCTGGAGGACGACCCGATCAAGCTGCCAAGTTTGAAGCTCAAGGAATTGCCACCTATATCCACGTTCCCTCACCCCGGCTTTTAAAAATGTTCCTAGAGCAAGGGGCGAAGCGTTTTGTCTTTGAAGGTCGGGAATGTGGCGGTCACGTCGGCCCGTTAAGTAGCTTTGTCCTTTGGGAAAGCATGATTACTACTCTGTTGGATGATGTACCAACAGGTAAAGAAGCAGAAATTCATGTTTTGTTTGCAGGCGGAATTCATGATGCCCGTTCAGCAGCGATGGTCAGCGCTATGGCTGCACCTTTGGTAGAACGAGGAATGCGTATCGGTGTGCTAATGGGAACTGCATACTTATTTACAGAAGAAGCAGTTGCTTGTGGAGCAATTCTTCCTGGCTTCCAACAGCAAGCTCTTGCTTGTAGCCGCACCATTAACTTAGAAACGGGGCCTGGTCATGCTAGTCGCTGTGCCATTACTCCCTTTGCTCAAGAATTTTATGCTACCCGCCGCCAAATGTTAGCAGCAGGTAGCCCAGCAGAAGACATTAAAAATACACTTGAGGAACTGACTTTAGGACGTTTGCGGATTGCTTCTAAAGGTTTGACGCGAGGCACAGATGGCCAGTTAGTCAATGTAGATACAGCTTGCCAACAAAAAGACGGTATGTACATGATTGGTCAAGTAGCAACCCTCCGCGATCGAGTTTGCTCTATTGGCGATTTGCACCGAGATATTTCTCAAGGCAGTACTAACTTGTTAATGAATGCTTCTCGCTCTCAACCAGCACAATTAAATTCTCAGTCACCACCCCCCGCAGACATAGCCATCATTGGCATTGGTACTTTATTACCCCAAGCAGAGAATCCAGAAACTTTCTGGTCAAACATTCTCCGTAAGGTTGATGCAATTACAGAAATTCCTTCCCACCGATGGGATTGGCGACTTTACTACGACAGCGATCGCCATACCAAAGACAAAATCTATTCTAAGTGGGGGGGTTTTATCGATGATGTCCCCTTCGACCCACTGCGATATGGGATTCCGCCTAAATCCCTCAAGTCAATTGAGCCGATGCAATTACTAGCACTGGAGGTAGTGCGAAGGGCATTAGTAGATGCTGGATATGAGTCAGGTAAATTTGACCGTGAACATACATCAGTGATATTAGGGGCTGGTGGCGGGATTGCAGACTTAGGGCAGCAGTATGCCATGCGTTCCGAAATTCCTCGCTTTATTGAATCTCCTAGTAATAAGGTTTGGGATCGTTTACCAGAGTGGACAGAGGAATCTTTCCCAGGATTGTTACTCAATGTGATTGCTGGTCGCATCGCCAATCGCTTTGATTTCGGCGGTTCTAATTATACCGTCGATGCCGCTTGCGCTTCTTCCCTCGCAGCCGTTGATCTAGCAGTACAGGAGTTGGAAAGTGGTCGCAGTCATGTGGCGATCGCTGGTGGTATTGATACAGTGCAGAGTCCTTTTGCATTTTTCTGCTTCAGCAAAACTCAAGCACTTTCGCCCCGTGGTCGTTCTCGGAGTTTTGACCAATCTGCTGACGGAATTGCCATTAGTGAAGGTCTAGCAGTCATCGTCCTCAAACGATTAGCTGACGCCGAACGGGATGGCGATCGCATCTATGCAGTCATCAAGGCAGTAGCTGGATCTAGTGATGGTAAAGCTCTAGGCATGACCGCTCCCCTGCCAGCAGGACAGATGCGAGCCTTAAATCGTGCTTATCGCAAAGCTGGATTTTCGCCTAATACTCTGGCTTTGTACGAAGCTCATGGAACTGGTACCCCAGCAGGAGATAAAGCAGAATTAGAAACAATTGTCAATACTTTAGTCAACAATCAAGCTGGTAGTAAATCTTGTGCCATTGGTTCAGTTAAAAGCATGGTTGGTCATACCAAAGCTAGTGCTGGCATTGTTGGTTTAGTGAAAACTGCTCTAGCACTGCATCATCAAGTTATTCCTCCTCATATGCAAGTGGAAAATCCACTTTCAGCAATCACCGATCCTCAAAGCCCCGTATATTTGTCAAAAGAAGCCAAACCTTGGTTAGCTCATCCAGATTATCCTCGCCGTGCTGGAGTCAGTGCTTTTGGTTTTGGAGGTACAAACTTCCATGCAGTCTTAGAAGAATATCAAGGGAGCGTCGCCCAGCCAATATTAGGTGCAAGAGATTTTCCTTGTGAATTGTTGGTTTTTCGGGCAGCAGATCAGTCTAGCTTGTTACAAGAACTATATAGCTTGCAAACTGCTTTAGCGGATGGAGCGCAACCAAGATTAGCAGACTTGGCTTTTACCTATGCACAGCAAGCCCAAGCACAAATGCACCATCACGCTTATGCAGGTATTGTCGTCAACAGCTTGTCACAGTTGCGAGAAGCATTAAAAATAGCGATCGCTTATCTAGAAAATCAAACTACTGAATTACTACCACCTCATATCCAAATTAGTTTGACAGCAGCAGGAAATGAGCAACCATTAGTATTTTTATTTCCCGGTCAAGGTTCTCAGTATCCCGACATGGTGCGAGAAATTGGGCTTTACTTTGGGGAAATGCGTGCAGCAATTGAGTTTGCGGATCGGTATCTACAAACCAATTTTCCCAAGCGTTTGAGCCAATACATCTATCCTCCCAGTGCCTACTCACAAGAGGCAGAAAAACAAAACCAAATGCAGCTGACCGATACTCAGGTAGCTCAACCAGCTATCGGTGCCATCGAAGCCGGATTTATGGATTTAGTTGCTCGCTTAGGAATCAAACCAGCGATGACAGCAGGTCACAGTTATGGCGAGTATGCAGCTCTCCACTGTGCCGGTGTCCTCTCTAGAGAAGACTTTTTCACCTTATCAGCAACCCGTGGGCGAGTCATGGCAGCTGCCTGTGCTGCTTCTGAAGGTGCAATGGCAGCAGTGCAGATGGCTAAAGAGGAGTTACTAGTTCAGATCAAAGGCGTTGACAAAGTATTAATTGCCAATCATAATGCCCCCTTGCAGGCAGTCATTTCTGGTGAAAAACAACAGGTACAACAGGTTGTAGACTCACTCAATGCCACAGGAGTGCTTGCCCGGATGCTGCCGGTAGCAGGTGCATTCCATTCAGCACTAGTCACTTCTGCCCAAATAGCAATGGCTGCTCCCATTAATGCTGCCAAGATACAGCCACCTCAAATTCCTGTTTATGCCAATGCCACTGCTCGTCCTTATGATACTGAAGCAACGGCAATTCGTCAGCAGCTAGCCGAACACATACTTAGCGCAGTAAATTTCGTTGGTCAAATCAACAATATGTATAGTAGTGGGGCCAGAGTCTTTATTGAACTCGGCCCCAAGAGTGTCCTGACCAATCTCGTTAGCCAAACACTTGCAGGTAAAAAATTCACTGCTGTTTCCTTAGATGGACAAGGTGGGGGGTTACGTGGTTTCTTAATTGCTTTAGGAAGCTTAATTAACTGTGGCGTGAAGATGCAGTTAACAGCCCTTTATGAAGGACGAGATGTTAAGAGTCTTGACTTGTCGCGGCTAGTGGAACTGACAAGTCAGCCAACACTGCCGAAAACCACCTGGTTAGTCAATGGTGGTAGTGTCAGACCAGCAGATGCTGCTGTCGGCTATTCAGGAAAAGAACCACCTCTGAATTGGGAAACTGCTGTTCAAAAAAATTCCCAGTCCTTGCCTACTCAGTTAACAGTTACTACAAATTCCGAAATTACTCCTAGAACTATTGTTGAAGAATATAGTAATAGCTCTTTAACCCCGTCTGGAATAGTTCCAAAAAATGTTGTCAAAGAAGCTACTGATATGGAATTATTTGGAACAGCTACAGTTGCTCATGGAGATATTGGCAATGGAGCAGTGATTGCAGAATTCTCAACCCCAAACCTGACCTCAGTCCCAGTAGCTTCCCGTCTAGTTAGTCAGTCATCTGAGAAATCTAACGGAAACCAGCCAGTGGTTAATGGTAATGCTATACAAACACCTTTAGAAAGAACCCTACAAAATAATTCTGTGTTTATGTCTACCAATTCCCTCACCTCGAATACAGTTAGTCTTCCGACAGAAGTTGCAGGCTTATCAACAACAGAGGCAACAGCCTTACAAGCATACCAGTCCTACCAACAGACTATGCAGCAGTTTTTATCGCTGCAAGAGCAGGTAATGGATAGATTTTTGAACTGTATCCAGTCCAATCCCACAATCCATCCAGTTGCTACAGCCACACCTAATAGTTCTTTGATTACTCACAATGGCAATGGTAACGGTCACTCTCAACACAATGGTAAGAATGGTCACTCTCAACACAATGGGCATACTGAAACACTGGCGACTGTAATTGCAACCAAGCCCGTTCATGATTCGGAAGTCAAAACAAGCTCCAACCCTGAGCCAATAGCTACAGTCCCCGCGCTAGAAGTTGCACCTGTACAGCTAAATACTGCACCTGTAAATCTATCTGTTGCAGTGACTAAAAATGCTCAAACGACTGTCTCCCCTGCCTCAGAACGAGCTAGCCTAACTCAGACCTTAGTACAATTGGTGAGCGATCGCACCGGCTACCCACCAGAAATGCTAGGACTAGACCAGGATTTAGAAGCAGAACTGGGCATTGATTCAATCAAGCGAGTAGAAATTTTAGGAGCCTTACAAAAGAGCTTACTGCAACCATTAGCGACCACCGTGCAGGAACAAATGGAGAGCTTGACTCGCATGAAGTCGCTCAATGGAATTGTCGAACAATTGTTACAAGGTTCGCCTGCAACTTTGACTGCACCTGTAGTGTCTGCCTCTGTTAATTCACAAGCAAATTCTCTTATAGATCGAACCAGCTTAACTCAAACCTTAGTGCAACTGGTGAGCGATCGCACCGGCTACCCACCAGAAATGCTAGGACTAGACCAGGATTTAGAAGCAGAACTCGGCATTGATTCAATCAAGCGAGTAGAAATTTTAGGAGCCTTACAAAAGAGCTTACCGCAACCATTAGCGACCACCGTGCAGGAACAAATGGAGAGCTTGACCAGGGTAAAATCACTGAATAGTCTTATAAAACAAGTATTAAACATTACAGAATTAAGGGAGACTGTACCTCTGGGAAAGTCATAGCCGAGAGAGAGTTAATTCCACGCTTTGTGATGCAGGCTCACCCTGAGCCTTTAGCAAAACCACAATTGTCAGAACTGGCTGGACTAGTCCTGATTACTGAAGACTCACTCTCGGTTGCGACCCTCGTCGCCCAAGCTCTGCAACAAAAAGGAGCTACTCCTGTGATCTTAGCGAAACAGGAACTCCAAGACCTAGAAACTATCACCAAAACTGTGGCAGCAGTGCGGCAACAGCACGGAACCGTAACTGGTATAATTCATCTAGCTCCTTTGGATGTCCAGCCAATACCCAAAACTCTCGTACAATGGCGGCAAGCCACCCAACTCCACGCCAAGAGTTTATTTTACCTGCTGCATTTGTGTGCCACTGATTTGCAAAAGTCTGGTCGAGTTTTAGCAGCTTCCGGCTTGGGTGGCTACTTTGGTCGTGTAGCAAATAGCAAGTCTATTTTACCTACTGGTGGTGCTAGCACTGGGTTGCTGAAAACTTTGGCTGCGGAATGGAATGGAGTGCAGGCGAAGGCAGTTGATTTTGATTGCAGTCAGACTGCGGCTAATATAGCTGAACGAGTAGTCCAAGAATTATTATTACCCGGTGGTCGTTCCGAAGTCGGCTATCCCCAAGGTAATCGCACTATCTTCCGCACAGTTCCAGCAGCTTTTGCACCCACACCTGATACCGATGCTTGGATACCAACTGCTGATGCTGTAGTTTTGGCAACGGGAGGCGCAAGAGGAATTACCGCCGAAATTGTTGCTGACCTAGCAGCTTACGGATTAACGCTGATTGTCACAGGACAATCATCACTAGCAGGGGCAGAATTAGAGATCACCAAGGGAATTACCTCAGTATCTCAGTTACGGCAGCTATTGATTAAGCAAGGTCAGCAACAAAATTTAACTCTGACACCTGTACAGATTGAGCGACAACTGCAAACATTATTACGCGATCGCACGATTCGCCAAAACTTAGAGAAGTTCCAACAATTGGGAGCAAAAGTAGAATACCTGCCCACTGATGTCAGAGATGATCAAGCTTTTGGTAATTTGATCGATGGTATATACAAACGCTACGGTCGCTTAGATGCTGTGATTCACGGTGCAGGCATTATTGAAGACAAATTAATTGCCGACAAACATGCTGACTCTTTCGACCGAGTTTTTGATACCAAAGCTGATAGTGCTTTTATTCTCAGTCGTCATCTTAGACCAGAATCCCTAAAGTTGCTAGTTTTCTTCACTTCCGTCGCCGGACGCTACGGTAATCGGGGACAGGCAGACTATGCTGCTGCCAATGAACTAGTCAACAGATTAGCGTGGCAGTTACATCATCAGTGGTCAATTGCACGGGTAGTAGCAATCAATTGGGGGCCTTGGGATACCACTGGTATGGCTTCTGAAGCAGTTAAACGCCAATTCCGAGAGCGAGGTATTATCCCCATTCCTCTAGATGCAGGTCGGCAGTTCTTTGCAGCCGAGTTGCAGAAGGGACGGAAATCAGAAGTAGAGGTGATTGCTGGTGATGGCCCTTGGGAAGCTTACGAAGCACAACAGGAACAAATATCCCAGTTGCCAAATGACTCTTCAACTGCAACTACTCCTTTTCCGCCCGAAGATTACTGTTTAGGCAGCAGGGGTGCAGGGGTGCAGGGGTGCAGGGGAGAAAAAATGGCATCGGTCATCTTACAACGGGAAGGGAGTAAGTTTGTGCTGTTGTCTGAGCAACCCCAACTACAGCCAAATAGCACCGTAACCCTAGATTATACCCTCTCAATTGACCGTGACCCCTACCTACAAGACCACCGCTTAGACGGTAAGCCAGTCATGCCGGCAACAGGTGCGCTGGAGTGGATAGCCGAGTTTGTCCAAGCGGGTTGGCCTGAGTGGACAGTCACACAAGTGCAAAACTTGCGGGTATTACGTGGGTTAGTGCTAGAAACATCTGGGGAACGAAACATCCGCTTGCAAGCACGGGCTGCTAGCCATGCTGATGCTGAGTCTTTAGAAGTAAGTGCAGAAATCATCGATCCAGAACGAAATCTGCCTTTCTATCGGGCAACTGTCATCCTCCGACCAGCCCCAGAAACACCACCGATCATAGATATGCAGTGGTTGGACACCCACAAAGGACTTGATCCACATATTGCTTACCGCGACTATTTGTTTCACGGTTGCCAATTTCAATTAATCACAGCAATTAATAGTTTGAATGAACAAGGCATTGATGCTCTAGTTACACCCAGCCAGATATCTGGGTGGAAACCCTTGCTGAGTAAGCAAGCCCGATGGCTGTTTGACCCTGGATTGTTGGATACGGCTCCACAACTAGCGATTGTTTGGGCAAGGTTGCATCGGCATACTACAGCTTTACCATCCTGTCTGGGTAGCGTTATCCGCTATGACTGTGCTAACATCCAAAGCCCTCTGCGCCTGGCTTTCCGAGTTACCCAAGTCAATGACCATAACCTGACATACGATGCACTTTTCTTTGATCACAGTGGCAAAGTGCGCCTGCAAATGCAACAGATTGAAAGTACTTGTAACTCTGCCCTCAATCGCCTAGCTATTCACCCATGAGTTCAGCCCATTCTCTGTCCGATATTGCCATTATTGGTATGGCCGCCCTCTTCCCAGGTGCAAAAGACCTGCGAACCTACTGGCAAAATATTCTCAACAAGGTAAATGCCATTCAGGATGCACCTGATGACTGGGCTATGCCTTACTTTGATCCTGATTCTCAAACGAACGATCGCATCTACACCCGTAAAGGAGGATTCTTAGGTAATTTAGCTGAATTCAACCCGATAGATTTTGGGATTATGCCGAACTCTGTCGATGGTGGTGAACCTGACCACTTTCTAGCACTCAAAGTCGCTTGGGAGGCACTCAAAGATTCAGGCTATTTGACAAGACCTTTTAACCGAGAGAAAGCAGGTATAATTCTCGGTCGCGGCACTTATATTAACAGAGGTTTTGCCACACTGTTGCAGCACGGTCAGATTGTCGATCAGACGCTGGACATCCTGCAACAGCTAAATCCTGATTTAGAATCTACTACTCTAGAAGAAATTCGGCGACAGTTAAAAGCCAGTCTGCCACCTTTTACTACAGAAATGGCTCCAGGACTGGTACCAAATGTACTGACAGGGCGAATTGCTAACCGCCTCGACCTGATGGGGCCGAACTATATAGTTGATGCAGCCTGTGCTTCTTCTTTGATTGCCACACAATTGGCAATTCAGGAACTGACCAGCGGACGCTGCGATTTGATTTTAACTGGGGGTGTCCATGCCTCTACACCGCCGCAGATTAATATGATTTTCTGCCAACTCAAAGCACTAGGTCGCGATCGCATTGCTCCCTTTGATGAGTCGGCGGTGGGAACCTTGCTGGGAGAAGGTTTAGGAATTTTAGTTTTGAAACGATTAGCTGACGCCCAACGGGATGGCGATCGCATCTATGCAGTGATTAAAGGCGTTGGCTGTTCTAGTGATGGCAAAGCATTGGGGTTACTCGCTCCCCGCATTGAGGGAGAAATTCTCGCACTACAAAGAGCTTACTCTGATAGTGGTGTTGTTCCTAGCACTGTGGGACTGGTAGAAGCTCATGGCACAGGTATTCCTCTCGGAGACCAAACGGAACTACAATCTCTGACCAAAGTATTTGGACAACGCCAATCGAGCTTTCCTACTTGTGCGATCGGCTCAGTCAAGTCCATGATTGGTCATTGCCTCCCCGCAGCTGGTGCAGCCAGCTTAATCAAAACTGCTCTGGCACTTTATCACAAAGTTTTGCCGCCGACTTTGTGCCAAAAGGTCAATCCAGCCTTGGAAATTGAAAAAACTCCCTTTTATATCAATACAGAAGCACGACCTTGGATTCACGGTCACTCGCAATTACCACGACGAGCAGGAGTAAATGCCTTTGGTTTTGGAGGTATCAATGCTCACGCTGTATTGGAGGAATACCGCTCACCACATCAGCAAGCCTCTCAACTTCTATTGCAGCAGTTGCCTAGCGAGTTACTGATTTTTTCTGGTGAACGTGGGGAAGATTTACTAGCAATCATCAAAAAAGTTGATAAATTTATACAACTTAAACCGCAAATATCCTTAGCTGATATCGCTTACACCCTAGCGATGCTGCCTTTGGGCAATCATCGTCTAGTTGTAGTTGCCAAAGACATTACTGATTTGCAAACTAAGCTTGATCAAGTAATGGAAAAGTTGCAACATTTCCCAGCTAAGCGTTTGCAAACTCGTAACGGCATCTACTACAACCATCTCAGCCCTAGCCAGTCACCCCAAAAAACTGCTTTCATATTTCCTGGCGAAGGCTCCCAATATCAAAATATGTTGGCTGACCTATGTTTGTACTTTCCCCAAGTACGGGCATGGTTTGATTTCTTGGATGCTACTCTGGCACAGCGGCGCTCTTCCCTTCCTAGCCAAATTATTTTTCCTCCTTCTACTAGCCTGAACCCAAATGATCGCCAACTAGCAAATAGCCAACTCTTTAACATGGATGTTGGTTCGGAAACTGTGTTTACCGCTAGTATGGCACTTTACGAACTCCTGGGCGAGTTTGGCATTCAGTGTGATGTGATGGTAGGCCACAGCACAGGTGAAAATACTGCTTTGATTGCTTCTGGAACTGTGCAACTAGCAGATCAGGCAGAACTAGCCAACAAAATCCGCCATCTGAATCAGATTTATTTGGATTTAGAAATAGCAGCTGGTATTCCTAAAGGGGAATTGATTGCAGTCGGAGCGATCGCACCGGCAAAGATCAACCAGTTGTTAATCAAGTTTGGCGATCGCTTACATTTGGCAATGGATAACTGTCCTAACCAGGTGATTTTGTTTGGTAGTGTCAATGATATAGCTGTTGCCACTGAGCAACTGCAAGCTATGGGGGCAATCTGCACTCGCTTACCCTTTGACAGAGCTTACCATACTTCCTTGTTTGCACCGGTGGGAGTTGCTTTCCGAGCTTTTTATGATAGTTTGAACGTTGGTGCAGGTCACACCACTTTGTATAGTTGTGCTACCAGCGCACCCTTCCCTACAGATGTCGAAGGTATTCGTAATTTAGCTACTCAGCAGTGGTCAAGTCGGGTACGTTTCCGTGAAACCATCCTGCGTCTCTATGAGGAAGGAGTGAGAACTTTTATTGAAGTGGGGCCAAGTGGCAACCTCACAGGCTTTGTTAGTGATATTCTTGCAGGTCGCGATTATTTGGCGATCGCTAGTAACAATCAAAAACGCTCAGGTTTAGAACAAATCCAAAATCTCCTAGGACGTTTGTTAGTCAATGGTCATGCTGTTGATTTTAGTCCTTTATATCGCGATCGGCATCTGCAAGCGATTGATTTTGATGTTGCTCTAGCTACAAATATACTATCCAAACCTCAGCCTATACTGGCATTGAATATGCCAATCATGCGATTATCGCCTGATTTAACTCTAGCCAGTGAGGCTGCGACTCTTAAGAGTAACGAAGCGTTTCAATTTATACCACTTGAACCAACAGTTAACAACTCTCTTTACCCCCCAGCCTCCCCAGCTGATCCGAACCCTATTGTATCTACTGCCAATACAGTTCGGTTAACAAAGTTATCTGTTGAGGCAAGCGGGGGGAGCGAAGAAGTAACAGTTAACAACTCTCTTTCCCCCCCAGCCTCCCCAGCTGATCCGAACCCTATTGTATCTACTGCCAAATATGATTCTAGGCTTTCCTTGATTAATGCTCACTTCCAATTAATGGCAGACTTTTTAGCTAATCAGGAACGGGTCACTAATGCCATCTTTTCCCACTTCGGTCACTCTCGTTCCAGCCTCCAAATTTCTGAGCCAAATTTACGTACTTTTGCGGAGAATTGGCCGTTATTAGGTAAAATATTGAAGAAGAATGAGCAATATCTCTACTGTGAACGTCGGTTTGAGATGGGGCAGGACTTGTTTCTTCACGACCATACTATAGGTGGTGTTCTGTGCGATCGCCATCCAGAATTGCTACCACTACCTGTAATTCCCTTTACAGTCAGTATGGAAATTTTGGCTGAAGCGGCAGCTTATTTGGTAGGTGGGAATAAGGTCGTCACTGGCATATCGAATTTACGAGGCTATCGCTGGCTATCTTTAGACCAAGGACACCTGACCCTGAATATAAAAGCTACCTTACAACCCCAGCCTGATCCTGATACTTGGCAAGTGCAGGTACGCTTATTTCTGACAAGTTCTGAGCAAGAGCAAGGACATTTAGTCTTTGAAGGCATTGTCAACTTGGCAGATAGTTTTGCCATACCTCCTACCGCTGTAGAGTTAAAATTGACACAGCCTGCTGCTTCTCGTTGGACAGACGCGGAACTATATAGTACAGGTATGTTTCATGGGCCTCGCTTTCAAGGAGTGAAGCATATCCATTGTTGGGGGAAAGAAGGTATTGAGGCTGATTTGCAGGTAATCTCAATTCACAACTTTTTCCATGAACGACCAAACCCAACCTTCCAGATTGATGCAGGTCTTTTAGATGCTGTTGGACAGTTAGTAGGATATTGGGTATCAGAGCAATTTGGTAGTGATTTCAATGTTTTTCCCTTTCAGGTGAAAGCGTTTGATCAATACACTGGGCCTTTACCTGCTGGTAGCCAAGTTCGCTGTCGTGCTACGATCAAATTTATTGGAGATAAACAAGCGATCGCCAACTTTGATTGTATTGACAGTCAAGGCCGCTTAATTGCTCGTATTGAAGCTTGGCAAGACCGTTGTTTTACTGTTCCCGAACATTACTATCATTGCCGTCTCCAACCATCAAAAGCTTACTTATCTCGACCTTGGTTACAAACTGAAACCAACTTAGTTGTTCGCCGGATTGATCCTTTTCCAGAAGGATTTTTTAGCGATGCTTGGAGAATATGGTTACGGGTGTTAGCACATCTAGTACTAAACCAAAACGAGCGAGATTTCTGGTATAATTTATCAGAACAAAGTAAACGTCGTATTGATTGGCTATTAGGACGGATTGCGGCAAAAGATGCTGTTAGACAATGGGCAGAACAAACTCTGAATCTGCAACTTGCCCCAGTAGATATTGAAGTTGGAGCTACTTCTTTAGGTCAGCCCATTATTATCTGTGCTGAATTAGAAAAGCTAGACTTAATTCCCCAAATTTCTATTACTCATAGCCATGAACATATAGTTGCTGTTCTATCACCACCTAATACAAAAGTTGGTATTGACCTGCAACGTTTAGAAAAATTACATGTTGATGACTTGCTAGATGTTGTAGTCAAATCCCAAGAACGAAAATGGCTGGATAATTTACCTACAAATGAAAAACAAATCAGAATAGTAGAGTTTTGGTGTGCTAAAGAAGCAGCAGCTAAAGCTTTAGGAATAGGGTTGAATGGTAATCCCAAAAACTGGGAAATATGTGCTTATTTACCTGAAAAACGGACAATTAACATCCTTTATGCTGGTACTGTCTTTCCAGTGAAATTCTGGCGTTTCGAGCAAGAAATTTTTGCAATTTGTTGTCATTCCCAACTATTGCAACCACATTTTGAATCAACTTTTCATCTCAATTAATTAAAAGTCAAATCCATGAGTCAATCAACTTCATCATTAAGCCAAAAAGAAATCGAACTGAAGCTAATTAATGTACTTCAAGAAATGACTGCTGACTGGGATTTAGATTTAAATATCGCTGCTGATACTCGGTTGATTGAAGATTTAGCATTTGAGTCGATTGATATAGTTAGATTTGTGGTGGCGGTAGAAGAAGCTTTTAATGTCAAAGGGCTGCCATTTCAAAAACTCTTAATGCAAGATAGTGATTACGTTGATGAAATTTTAGTCAGTCAAGTAGTCAATTTTCTGCAAAATCATCTCTAATCATCTATGTCAGCAATCCTAAATAATTCCTGAAAACCTCGTTTACTTTGTGACCTTTTTGGTTCGTTGACCAACAAACTTACCACTCAAATAGGATGCTTATAATCCTATACTGTGCAAATTTCCACTAATAACAATCAAGCATTTAGTTATGAGCAAAGTATTAATGATTGGTTTAGATGGGGCTACCTTCGCCCTACTCAAGCCCTTAATGAATGACGGAGTAATGCCGTTTTTAAAAAAGTTTGTTTCCGAAGGTGTACATGCGGATTTGATGTCTACTCAAAATCCCCTTACTCCTCCTGCTTGGATTTCGATGGTAACTGGGCGCAGTCCTGAAATACACGGAATTTATGATTTCCTCCGACCGGAATTCTCGGAAAATCAGGTATTCCTCAAAGTTAATGATTCGCGTGATATTTGCTGCGAAACTGTCTGGTCAATGGTCAGCCGCCAAAACAAGCGAGTTACCTGCATGAACTTTTACGGGATGTCACCGCCTGTTCCCATAGATGGGTATCTGATTTCTGGATTCATCCCTTGGAAACATTTACGTAGTTCCACATATCCTACATCTTTGTTTGAGACTCTCAAAAATAAGCCTAACTTTGACTATAAGCAGTTGGGTATGGATATTGCCGAAGAAAAGAAGTGTATTCAAGGCCTAGACCAAGGAGAGTATGAACCTTGGATTGATTTACAATCAGATCGCGATCGCGCTTGGACAGAAGTACTTTGCTACCTGATGAAAACCGATCCAACAGACCTCACAGCTGTTGTGTTTGATGGTACAGACAAACTTCAACATTTATTTTGGCGTTACTTAGCTCCAGAACTTGTCGATCCTAATCCGACTCCTTGGGATGCCCATATTCGAGAAATGTGCATAGCCTACTATCGGCAATTAGACTCTTCTATTGAAACCTTAGTTAACTTGTCTGGGCCTGATACGAATGTGATCATGACATCCGATCATGGCTTTGGTGCCACAACAGAGGTAGTATACATCAATGAATGGCTAGCTCAACATGGTTATTTAAAGTGGGTCAATGATGCCGAAACAGACGATGGTTGGAAGCTAACAGCCGATCGCATTAAAGACCACACTGTGATGATTGATTGGGAACAAACACTAGCATATGCGCTGACACCCAGCAGTAATGCCATATATGTGAATATGGACGATGGGTCTGGTAAGGGAGTTAAACCAGAAGAATACGCTGAGTTTTGCGATCGCTTGAAAAAACAATTACTCGACTACCGCAACCCTGCTGATAACGGACAGATTTTTATCGAACCAGAGTTAAATCAAGCCAAAATCGCAGGAAAACCTCATTTCCCATATTCACCGGATATCACTGTTAAACTACGTGATTATGGCTTTGTTTCCATTGTGCGTTCAGGAGAAGTCGTTAAACCCAGACATAAGCCTGATGGTACTCATCGTCCTAATGGCATCTTTATTGGTCGAGGGCCGGATATTAAATCAGGTGAGAAACTAGAGCCTTTGTCAATTCTAGATATTACTCCTGTTTTGTTACATTTGTTGGATCTTCCTATTCCTAAAGATATGGAAGGTAGAGTCCCAACGGAAATTATTCGCTCTGACTCATTAATTAGTAAACCTGTAAAATACGGTGAAAACACCAGAACAACCCAGGATGCCAGTCAGCAAAGAGAAGAAGTTTCTGATGAAGAAAAAGAAGCTTTGATGGCTCAACTCAAGCTTTTAGGATATATGGACTAGTGCATATTTGCATATTTCTAGTGACTCAAATTAAATGATTCATCATCTTGATGAGCTAGAAATAGGCAGCATTTTTGAAAGCGACTTATTATTCCATTCTTCGAGTTACTCATTGGTGCAAAAATATGAAACAGAAAGGTTTAATATTATGGCTAACTGGACTCAGTGGAGCAGGTAAAAGTACAATTGCCAAAGGGTTAGAAACAGAAATTAGACAACGCGATCGGCTCATTGAAGTTCTGGATGGTGATCTAGTCAGAACTCACCTTTCAAAAGGATTAGGTTTTAGTAGAGAAGACCGCGAAACTAACATCCGTCGTATAGGTTTTGTCGCTGATCTTCTCAGCCGTAATGGTGTAATAGTAATAGTAGCTGCTATTAGTCCCTACCGAAATACAAGAGATGAAATCAAGCTGAAAACTGAAAACTTTATTGAAGTTTATGTCAAAGCATCATTAGAAGTTTGTGAAAATCGAGATGTGAAGGGTCTCTATAATATGGCTAGAGCAGGAAAATTGAAGAACTTTACAGGAATAGACGATCCCTATGAAGAACCATTAAATCCTGATATTATTTGCAATACAGCAGAAGAGACAATAGACCAAAGTATAAATAAAGTAATTACAGAACTTAAAAGATTCAATTATATTGAAGATAAAACCTTAATAGAGAATCTTGTCTAGCAGTTCATTTAATTAGTTTTGATGGCTTACATAATTTAATAAATTATCCTTCCTACCTCTTCTATTGGCGAATTAAGCATCTAGACATTTGTTTGTTCTTCCTCAAAAATCATGCAACATACCACTAGCTAAACTTTGAAAAGTTGCCTTTGTAATAGCTTTATTATTATATACAGAGGCAACTTTAGCTAAATAATTAATTATTGACTTAATAATATTTTTATTTCAATAGGTTGATTATTTTATTTAGGTTTCATTATAAAATATATACGGAATTATAAATGATTTATAAAGCTCTCTATACATTCATTTCTCTGTATCTAGTATGTTTTTTATTCAA
Organism: Nostoc sp. UHCC 0702; assembly: GCA_017164015.1. Lineage (GTDB taxonomy): Bacteria > Cyanobacteriota > Cyanobacteriia > Cyanobacteriales > Nostocaceae > Amazonocrinis. Next base: position 4,298,139 of record CP071065.1, on the reverse strand, counting down.
AATAAAAGATGAAAATTGACTCTAAAATAAAATCCGCTTTTCCTAAATTAGAATTTTGCATACATTCTACCCAAATATCTGAACTGCTGACCAAAATAGACTAATTAGATTATATAAATAAGTTTAATTATTAGTTATTAGCAATGTACCAAAATTTTCAGAATCGATTTCGTCAAGATTTAATTGTAACACAACTCACTAATAATGATTCTCAATATTATCTCATCAAAGATCCCATCTCTCAACGTTTATTTGAATTAAAAGAAGAAGAATATTTTTTATGCCAATTAATGAATGGTAATTTAGAAGCACAGGAAATATTGAATATTTATAGACATACTTATAATAGCAAAATTACTGAAAATGAATTTAAAAAATTTTCTACAAATATTGCCGAATGTAATTTATTAGAAAATATTGAGGCTCCAGATAAATTGTCTAATTTAAATAATCTAGAAATTTGGCAATCTCATACCAATACTAGGTTTAGAAAAACAGAATCAAAACTGCAAACAAAATATCAGAACAAGCAAAAAGACCAAAAAACAAAAACTCAATATGTTTGGTGTCTTCCTAATTCTCAATATATATTTGCGTTGTTAGCCTTTCCTTTCCAACCTTTCGGGTTAATTTTTAAAGTAATATCTTGGTTGATTATTTTTGGTGTTATTATTGCTTTACTAACTATTTTTAACCATCAATTTATTTTTTGGCAAGATTTGAAATTTTATGTTTTGCCTATACCTTATTTAACAAATTTTCTATTTAACTTGATAATTGTATCTTTCACTTCTAAAGTAGTTCAGGCAATTGTTTTTACTTGTCAAGGTGGAAGCGTAAATCAATTTGGATTAGTTATTGTAGCTGGATTTTTTCCTCGCTTTTATATTGATAGGGAGGAAATGTGGAAGCTTAATAGAACTGCACAGCTATGGAATTTTTCCAGCCCTTTATTATTTAGATTATTGCTATTTGTAGTTGGCACTTTACTCTGGTACAACAATCGTACAACAGGTACTGTGTTGAGTACTTATGCACTTTTATTTTCAGTAACTGGTATAGTTGACTTTCTGTTAGATGCCAATCCTTTTTGGCCGGCTGATGGTTATGTTTGGATGATTAGCTATTTCCGATTACCAGAATTGTTTGAACGTTCTTATTTAGTTTGGGATCTGGTAATACGTCGTCGCCCTTTACCGAAATATTTAGCTTTTAGAAAACAATTAAGTCTTCAAATTTTTGGAATAGTTGCAATTATTATTTCAGCTTTCCTGATCATTGTGATTATGCTATCGATGGCTAATGGTTTAGCTGAAAATTTTGCAGTCAGTATTTTAAGCAATGCTGCTGATACTTTACTATTTACAGCCATGAGTATTATGGCTTTATCTCAACTGTTATCTCAATGGTTGAAAAAGAATAGTAAAGTTAGTGATCCTCAAAAAAAATATTTGTTAAAAGCGAATGCAAATATGACAATAATCAATCCTAAACGTTCTGAAATTCTATCTCCTAGTCCTAGTAGAAGTAGATTTAAATGGAGTAACAAATATCTATATCAAATACTACTTTTAGCTGGTTTTGGCACTTTGATGTTTTTACCCTATGAATTCCGTCCTGGCGGACAGATAAAATTATTATCTCCCAAGCAGCAAGATATTGAGGCTGAGGTATCAGGAAAAGTAATTAACATACTAAAAAATCATAATGGGTTGATCAAAAAAGGAACAGTTATTGCCATTATTGAAGCAAATGAGCTAGAAAATGATTTATTAAAAGCTCAAGAGCAAATTGTTGCACAACGAGCTAATATTGAAAGATTAAGGGCTAATGTAGCAAATCTTTTAGCAAGACCAAAAAAAGAAGAGGTAGAAGTAGCACAAGAAAAAATACAGATATCTAAAGCAGAATTATCTGTAGCTCATCAAGAATTAAATACTCAAGAAAATCAAGCAAAAATCAGTTCTAATAAAGCCTCCCGCTATCAATATTTGTTCCAACAAGGTGCGATTTCTGAGCAACAATATGAAAATGAGAAAAAAAATGCTGATACAGACCGAGATCAAGTGGAAAGCTTGAAAAAGAATATTATCGTGAAAGAAGGAGAATTAAAAGCAGCACAAGCAAATCTCAAATTAGTAATGAGTGGTGCTTATCCAGAAGAAATTGAAGCTGCACGTAAAGAAATTGAATCTGCGATCGCTGAATTGAAGCGACTACAGCATGAGTTAATGTATTTGCAAAACCAAAGTCGGCGCACTCGTTTATTTATGCCCTTTGATGGGCGTTTAATTACTCCTCATCTTGAACAACAAGTGGGACGTTATTTACAAAAAGGAGATGTTATTGCTGTTGCTACTGCTAATCGCGAAATTTTGGGTGAAATAGAAATACCAGAATCTATAGCAGACAAGCTTGCAACTGATAGAGAAGTTGAAATTAAACTATTTGCATTACAGGGAAAATCGTTTACTGGAAAGGTAGTGTCTATTCAACCGACGGTTGTTACTAGTGACACAACTGGACAAACCAATGTCTATGAACAGACAGGAAAAGATGTTAAGGTCTTCAATGAAACTGCGGGACAAGTGGTGAAGGTGCTAGTCAAGATTGAAAATCTAGAAGGAATTGTCAAACCAGGAATGACTGGTTATGCAAAGGTTGATGGTCAGACAATGCCTCTAATTGCTGTATTTTCTCGCTCCCTTGTTCGTTTTGTCACAATTGAAATGTGGTCTTGGTTGCCTTAATCAATGTTTGAGTATTCTACTAGTTTTAGAAAATTGCAACAGCGTCAGGAAGAAATTCAATATCGCATTGGCTGGCTAGAAGCTTTGCTGCAAGAAGCTCAGCTAAAATTGCAGTCTACTTATGAGGGAGACCAACTTCCAGAAAAGGATTTAGCGGATTACCCTGTGGTAGGAAATATACTTAACTTCCTTGAGGATACGAGTGAGTTATTTCAATCTGATGAATCTTTAGAATTGCTTGCTGCTTCTGGTAGCGAGGAAGTGCAGCATTTCCAAAACCGACTTTGGAATCAAATTGCTTGGATACAAAAATTGTTAGCTAACAGTCAAGTAGAACTCAAGCAAGTATCCGAAATTTTAAATAACATCACTTAGGCAAAATGCAAAAAGTGATGGTTTACACTAACTGATTTCCCAAGTTTACTTTCATTCAACTCTTTCTTTATACCTATGCCTAACAATCTTGTATACATAATTATGGATAGCTGTCGATATGACAGCTACAAAGCCGCTAAGACACCCAATATTGACAAGTTAGGAAAAGCAGAGTGTCGCTATAGCTACGCATCTTGGACTTCTCCCTCTCACTACACCTTACTAATGGGGATGATTCCACATCAAAGCCCACAGGGTGTATTTGCTTCTGAAGTATATAAACAGGAGTTTGTTAAATGGGTGGATCGTTTGAATGTTCCCAATCTATCTTTTAAATCTTTTGTTCCTTATTTATCGTTGCCAAAAGTTTTACAGGATAATGGCTATCGAACTATTGCCAGAGTTTCCATGCCTGTTCTTAATCAATTTACTAGTATTAATAAACATTTTGATGACTATAAATTGATGTCAAATCATAATGATTTTCCTTCAATGGTTAACGAAATGGAATTTTTAGATGAGCAACCTCGTTTTTATTTCTTCAATTTAGGTGAAACCCATTACCCCTATATGTTAAAGGGAGATGATATGCCTCGCATTTCTGGAGTGCATGGAGTCTTTAAAAACATGGATGAATTTTTGTTAGTAGGTAATAAATCAGAAGAAAAGACTTTTTTTGAACCAGAAGAGATGCAGCGGTTACACCAGCAACAGATTAGTTGTGTGGAATATGTCGATAAACTAATTGGAGAATTATTTAACAAATGCCCTGACAATACCCACATCATTATCACGGCAGATCATGGTGAGTTGTTTGGTGAGGAAGGATATTTTGGTCACGGCCCTATCATGCATTCAAAGTGCTTTGAAGTTCCCTTTGTTGAGGGAATGCGTCCGTAATCTTCTGTGATTAAGGAGATAAAAGTTAATACCAATTGGAAAAATGGTTGTAAAAGATGGATTTACATAACCTAATACCCAGAGAAGGTTTCTCAATCCAAAATCCGTCTTGAAAAGTTAGCCACTGTGTTGCCAGGGTTTCTCCGGTGGTAGCAACTTTTCACAAAATCCCAAATCCCCAAATTTATCTCAGGAGTGAAAAACTTGAATATTGATTTTGCATCTGGCTTAAAAGATAAAGTTTGTATTATCACAGGAGCTGGTAGTGGTATTGGTCGTGCTTGTGCCAAGCTATTGTTTGGACAAAAAAGCAAGATTGTTCTAATAGATATTAACCAAGACAATCTGAAAACTACTGTAGAAGAACTGCAAGCGATCGCTAATATAGATGATGTTCTGAGTTTGTCTTTGAGTGTCTGTAGCGAGACTGATATGGAGGATATGGCCAGTAAAACTCTGGCTCGATTTGGACGTATTGACTCTTTGGTGGCTTCCGCTGGAATTTTGCGTGCTGGTGGAGCAGTGAAAACAGCAATGGAAACCTCTTTACAAGAGTGGCAAACTGTGCTGCAAACCAACCTCACTGGTACATTTTTGAGCAATCGTGCGGTGCTTCCTGCTATGCTGGCTCAGAAACAGGGGGATATTATCAATATATCTTCTGTATCTGGTCGTCAGGGACGAGCTTTTGATGCAGCTTACTGTGCTTCTAAGTTCGGCATTATTGGTCTTTCTGAATCAATTGCAGAAGAGGTGGCATCTGATGGGGTACGGGTGCAAACACTTCTACCAGATGCTGTAGATACCCCTTTGTGGAACCAGAACGGTTCACAAGCAATTAAAGCTCCTGTTGCTCTTGCTCCTGAGCGAGTTGCAGAGTTTATTGTATATCTTTTGATGTTGCCTCGTGATACTTATTTGCTTAATCCGACTATTGCACCAATTAAGAGCCGAAGAAAGCGGAGTAAAGCTTAAAAACTAAGCATTAAGCTTTTCGACTATTTTAAATGGTTATTTCATTTACTATGATGGCTGCGAGATCCCCGACTTCTTCAAGAAGCCGGGGATCTGACCACTCTCACGGAGTAGAAAGAGCAAGAGGAAAAGAAGAGATGGGCAATTATACTTTCAATATTAAATGTTTAGACAAAAATGAAGAAAACCAATTGACATTTGCTTCTGCTCTTGCTCAAGAAAAGCGTCTCGATGAGGCTTTGGCAGAATTCCAAGTTATTCTAGAAATGAATCCTAAGTCGCTACCAGCACACGTAGAAATAGGTAATATCTATCTACTACAACAGCGTTATGATGATGCATTAGCTCATTATGAAGCAGCGATGTATATAGATGCCTTAATGCCAGAAGCAGTTCTGTGTGCTGGCAACGTTTGCTTACAACAACACAATTTTGGACAAGCACTGGAACATTTTCAAGCTGCTCTCGACCTTGACCCTAATTCTACCCAAGCGTATGTAGGGATTGGTATTATTGCGGCGCAGCAAAATAATTATGATGCAGCAGAGGAATTTTTTTGTCATGCGCTGCATCTTGATGAGCAGATATCGCTAGCGAGAATTTTAATTGGTTATCTCTATAAAAAACAAGGAAGACTTGAGGAAGCTATTTCTGAATTCCAGATGGCATTGCATCACGACTCTAATTTAGTAATAGGTTATGTAATGTTGGGAGTGATTTATTTAGAACAGGAAAAATACCGTTCTGCCAAAGAAAGTTTCCAACAGGCAACTATTCTTGATTCGTCAGCTTACCTTGCCCAGATAGGGTTAGTACGAGCATTATTTAATTTAAAGGAAATGGAATCTGCCAAACAGATTTTAAACAAAATTCCTAATTTTTATTATACTCAGTAGCAGGTGATGAATTAGCATTTATTTATAAAATCAAGCTGCTTGAAAAAATATAATATACAAAAAACAATATAAAATTATTAAAAGCTGTGGTTGTTTCTAAATATCGTAAACTTTGTTTTGAACCAGTACCTGATCCTGGACTAAATTTTGAAAGTTTCCGCAGAATTTGTGATAACGGTTTCGGAGATGGCCATAATAGTTATGCTCACTCCGTAACTTGGTTTAAAGACCATTTGTATGTAGGTACGACTCGCTCGAATTTCTGTATGCTGAAGTTGAGTATGCAGATGCTTTCAGTGGAGTTAGATAAATTAGCGATTTGGCCTGTTGATTGTCCAGAGACTTTAGACGACCTTTACAAATTGGATCGATGCGCGCAAATATGGCGTTATCATCCTGTAACCCAGCAATGGCAAAGAGTATTTCGCGCTCCGATGGTCACGGGAACAGATGGTCAGCAAGTGGCGCGGGACATTGGATACCGAGCAATGGCTGTTTTTCAAGGAGAGTCTGATCCTGAGCCTGCACTTTATGTTGGTACTTGGTCTCCTGGCCGAGGCCCTGGGCCTTTAATTATGCGATCGCTCGACGGAGAAAATTTCACAATCGTTTCCGAATACGGTATTCTGGGCTTGCCAATTACGACTACACGGTTATTAGTTCCGTTTAAGGATAGGTTGTTTACTTCACCAACCGCAGCTAAGGGCGGTAAAATGAACACTTCTGGAGTTCCTGTGATTTACGAAAGTCGCGATCCTGCCAAGGGAAAATGGCAACCAGTTAGCCTACCAGGTTTTGGCGACCCAGAAAATTTAGGTGTATTTTCTCTTTGTCCTTTTGATGATTTGCTTTATGCGGGTACAGTCAACAATCAAGGATTTCAAATCTGGTGTACAGATTGTGCTGGCGACCCCCCTTACAAGTGGACAAAAGTACTTGAACGCGGTGGTTATCGCGGTTCTCTCAACCAAATTGCAGTTTGTTTGCGCCCCTTCAAAGGTGCATTGTATGTGGGTTCAGGAATTCAAAACGGTGGACACGATTTAGTCAATAATATCGGCCCTGCGGCTTCGGAATTAATTCGCATTTTTCCAGATGGTAATTGGGATTTGATTGTCGGTTCTTCTAGAGATACTCCCGATGGCAAAAAGCAGCCTTTAAGTGGTCTATTTCCGGGATTTAACAATTTATTTAATGGCTATTTCTGGAGCATGGGAACTTATGATGATTGGCTTTATGTGGGAACCTATGATGCCAGCGGATTTTTGCCTTGGACGTTAGTGGATAAATTAAAAGAACCTGCCTGTCGTTTGCTGCCACAGGTTGGAGTTGAAAAGCTCCAAAAAAATAGAGGATTTGAATTGTGGCGTAGCTATGATGGCGAAAACTGGCTACCAGTAAATAAACAAGGATTTAGTAATCCTTATAATATCGGGATTCGTAACTTGGTTCCTACACCTTACGGTTTGGCGGTGGGTACTGCTAACCCCTACGGTTTACGAGTAGCAGTTAAGGAAGACGACAACTGGGTTTATGTGGATAACCCTCGTGGTGGTTTAGAAATTTGGTTGGGTTCTCAGCAGGATGCAAACGAAAACCACTGGACAAAAACTGAGTAATTTTTAATTGAGATAACAATGCCTAAACTAACTACCGATGATATCACTCTGCATTATCAATGCCTTGGTGAAGGTGAAGAAGATTTAATTTTGATCCACGGACTAGGAGCTAATTTAGCATTTTGGTATATGCGGATAGCGTCTGTCTTGGCTCAACACTACCGAGTGATTATCTACGACTTGAGAGGACATGGAGAAAGTAGTATGCCTATTGCAGGTTATACCTTATCTCATATGACTCAAGATTTGCAGGCGTTGATGGAACATCTGCAAGTCAAAGGTGCCCATGTAGTCGGACATAGCTTTGGTGGCACAGTAGCTTTGCATTATGCTCTATCTTATCCAAACAAAGTTGCTACACTTACCCTGGCAGATACTCAGTTCAGTTGTTTACAACCGAAAGTGCGGTTAGGTGATTGGCCATATTGGGGAATTTGGAAACAAAGGTTTATTAAGCAAGGAATTACGCCTCCAACTGATGACGAATTCATCGGTATGCGTTTATTATCCCTGCTCAATCAACTTTCTGCAAAAGCTAGTTATACAGATAAGTCTCAAACAACCCGCAAACCTTTTTTGAGACAGTTTAATATGGGAAACAAGGGTACAGAACGTTGGGAAAAATTGTTGAACGCAACCCTTGCAGAAAAGGAATTGGATGAATCAGAACAAATCAATCTTGAGCAGATTCAAAACTTGACTCTGCCGACGTTAGCAATTTACGGTGAATATTCTTACTGTCTTCCTTGTTGTGAGAAATTGAAAGATATAATTCCTCATTGTCAGACTGTGATTGTACCTGAAGTTGGTCATTTTCATCCAGCAGTTAAGCCGGATTTTTTTGTAGAAAATCTTCAACAATTTCTCAAGGCTTATTCATTAGACTTCTTGCATAAATAATTTGTTGCCTCACGCAAAGGCGCAAAGACGCAAAGGAAAGAACGCCAATAACGACTTTTGCAAGAGGTCTATTGATTATTTCAAAGGTAGGGAGTGGGGAGTAGAATTTTGATCCTTTGTTGTCAACTCTGTTCATGGGTTTCTATTTGAAATACTGCAATTAATCAAGTGAATTGAAATGAATAGTGAAAATTTATTTTATAAACAAGTTGCGATTGTAACTGGTGGTAGCAGTGGAATTGGTCAAGCCACTTGTTTTGCTTTAGCAAAAATTGGGTTTCAAGTTGTCGTAGTTGGTACTAAACCTGAAGCTATTAACCAGACAGTAAGTCAGCTGAACGAATTATCAGCTAGTCAACCCGAAATAACTCATTTGGGGTTAGCCCTGAATGTAATATGCGAGGAAGATATGCAAACTATGGCTGCCAAAACACTAGATCATTTTGGCAGAATTGATTTGCTCATTGCCAGTGCTGGGATTGGAAAAAAATCCGGTTCTCAACAGTTGATTCCACCATCAACAGCATCGCTATCGTTGGACGAATGGGAGGAAATATTGAATGTTAATCTTACAGGGGTTTTTCTCAGCAACAAGGCTGTATTGCCTGTGATGGTAGCACAGCAGTCAGGACATATTATTAATATTAGTTCTGCTACTAGTATGCATGGTTTACGCGGGCAAGCTTACGCACCTGCTTACTGTGCTTCTAAGTTTGGCGTAGTTGGATTTTCCGAATCTTTGGCTGAAGAAGTTTGCGCTGATGGAATTCGGGTACAAGTTTTTTTACCAGGTTTAGTGACAACTCCACTTGTTGCGAAAACAGCTTTGTCTCGTCGCTTTGGAGGAAGAGCGATGAGTGCTTCTAGTATGGCCGCTGCTATAGTTAATTTACTCCAACAGCCATCAAATGCTATAATTGCTCATCCATACGTGTTACCTTTTGGTGGTGTAACAGCTTGAATCATCGATTAGGTGATGGTGTGAGTGACCGCGCCCTGTTGTAGTTACTATTTTAATCAGCATCGCACTATACGCATAATAATTAATCGAATGTAGATTTGTATAAATTAAGATGCGTTTGCCCTGCTCACCGCGCTGCCTCACCAGAATCTAAAATTCCAAATGGTATCATTTGCCCAACCTATCTTTATTCTTGGCGCTCCCTGTTCCTTTACTTCTTTAATTTGCGCCATGCTAGGTCAACATCCGCAAGTCTATGGAGTTCCGGAACTGAATTTATTTGTTGGCGAAACTCTAGAACAAATGATGAAGAAATTAACAGATTTACTTCATACTCAAACCCACGGATTATTACGCGCCATAGCCCAACTCTATGCAGGGGAGCAAACTATTGAATCTATTGACATGGCGTATCGCTGGATTTATACTCACTCCCACTGGACAACAGCCCAGATATATCTTGAATTGTGCCGCAGAGTAGCACCCTTGCGTATTGTCGAGCAAAATCCCATTTACTCAAATAGTCCAGATATTCTGGTTCGTATCCGTGAAACCTTTCCAAAAGCTCACTATTTACATATAGTCCGTCATCCCAGAAGTCATGGCAACTCTTTTATTGAGCTTTCTTATGGAAATATAATAGCGATCGCTAATAACTCTATTGATTACTCTACTAACCCGCCAACACTAGACCCACAAATTCTTTGGTATAAATCCCAGCGTAATATTTTAGATTTTCTCAGTACAATTCCTAATGAACAACACATGCGTGTGCGTTGCGAAGATATTTTGAATGAGCCAGTTCTTTATTTCCAAAAAATTTCTTGCTGGTTAAATCTTTCCTGGAATGTATCTGTTATAGAAGCGATTTTACATCCTGAATATTCTCCCTATGCTTGCTTTGGCCCTTTCGGTGCCAACCTGGGAAACGATCCCAATTTTCTCAAGTCTCCTACTTTTTGTCACACTACTATAGCAGCCAGTAAGTTAGAGGGTTCTTTACCGTGGCGTAGTGATAGTAAAGGGTTTTTGCCCCACGTTATTCAGCTAGCCCAAGAACTAGGCTACGATTGATACTACAGCATCTCAAAAAAAGATTCTAGGGTTTTTAACTGCGCTCCATTGATTAGCTTATTTCACCTTTTTGATCACTGTACTATTTACTGGAGTTTAGACTAGTAGTCTGCATACCCAGCCTTGAAAGCATTTTCAGGCAATTGACCACGGGAAACAACCCAAGCTGGACGTTCGATAACTTGTAAATTCGGTATTTTTTTTACAGGTAGACCCATCGATATCAGTTTTCATCACATTGCAGCGATTTCACAGAATAATTTTATCAAGTTCATCGAGAATAGTGCTATCTATAGCAATGTCAAATTTTCGAGCGAAGTGAGCAGATGATGCAAGCAGATTAGGCAAATCTTCCATCAGCAATATCTTGGGATGAGGGCCTCCAGTTGACCAATCAATATAACGTAGACGGTCATTTTTAAGCTTGAGATGAGATGCATTAGCAAGTATGGTTTGAAAATACGATTCGTCTGCATACATGAGTTTACTGTAGTGCAAGGTTATGGGATTTTCCTTGCTGTGGAAATCGATAATGTACTCAGCAGCTTTGCGATTGGCACAAAACCATTGACTGCCACTAAAGCAAGCAATTTTTTTGGAAAAAGGAAGGAAAGGTTTAGTTAATACCGGATGTTCTAAGCGGATTTCCAGATTCAGTTGAGCATAGTATTTTTTTAAATAATTCAAAGAAAACGACTTCGTACAATATCGTTGATAGGAATTTTTCAACCATAACATGTTTGGTTTTAGATCTTGCTGATAAATCTCGTATGTAATTTCCTCATACTGAATATAGGCATCGTATAAGCTCGAGGCTAGTTCATCCAATATTTGCTTTGCACTTTTAATTGGATAGTCTGCTCCACTAAGTAATACAAACCAATCGGGTGCATCTGGAACCTCATACATCAGCCGGAGTGCCTTTACTGTAGCTTCTATTAAAGAAAACCTTCCCCACTCTGTTTGTACGTGAGGGCGTACTACTAAAACATTTTTTGGTAGAGTATCTACAGATAAATCACATTTGGAAAAATCATGATGGCACACAATGAGAGGATAATTGAATTTGTTATTTAACGTATTTATTAGCCTATAAATTTGTAGAGGTTTCGTATGGGTTAATAAAACAAAGCCTATGGAATTGCTGGTCATATTGTGCATATTGTTATTCATCAAAGTGATATTTTCTTTTTAGACTCTATTGATAATAAAATAGCTTTATTGACATGATGCGGCCGCCCTGAAATCACCGAGGAGCCGGATGAGGTCAAAGATAGTGAATAACTAGCATACAGAAAAACATGATTAAGATACTAACTCAAAGCTTGACTGGGATTGAAGCAAGGTTACAGATAGATTGGATTTTTGTAAATGCCTGCTTGCAGTTTGCAATTTGGGGATTGTTCTCTGTTGTGCTGGCTGAGATATTAAGAGACAGCTACCATGCTTTGTGTCATCAAGTCAATTGGCTTGCTAAATGGCACAACAAGCATCATATGGCATATCGCCGCGATTTATCAGTAGTTTCCCTCAAAGCCTATCAAGATTCCCAGCTATACCACGACATTTTAGAGTCTGGTCTATTGGTGGTATTGTTGACGGTAATTGCCTTAGTTGTCCAGCAAATAGGGATTTGGCTGGGAGTAGCCTATGCCTGTAGCTTCTTGTTTGGTGCATCGAGTAGATATTTTCAAGGTAAAATTGATACAGATTACAACCACCTACCCGGGCCTTTAGTGACAATTCCATCCGTTTGGTGGGTAAATCGGTCTTACCATTGGCGACATCATTTTGATGATGTGAACGCTTATTACAGTGGTGTATTTCCATTAGTGGATAAAATACTTGGCACAGGACTGTCGTTGAAGGGTAAAACCGTCGCTTTAACCGGAGCATCGGGTGCTTTGGGGCAGGCATTGGCGGCTGAACTTGTCAAGCAGAATGCTAAAGTTGTAGCATTAACTACTAATCCCGAAAAATTAGCAATGCATCCTGAGTTGAAGGTGGTTTCCTGGCAATTAGGTGAAGAAGCCGAACTCAGAGATAGTTTGGAGAAAATTGATATTTTGATTATCAATCACGGGGTTAATGTCTATACTAGCCGCACACAAGAAGCAATTAACTCTTCTTATGAGGTGAATACCTTTTCAGCATTGCGGTTGATCGATATATTTTTGACAACTATCACAGGGCCGCAGGCAAAAGCAACCAAGGAAATTTGGGTCAATACTTCCGAGGCTGAGGTTTCCCCTGCTTTGAGTCCGCTATATGAACTTAGCAAACGGACATTAGGAAATATTGTGACTTTAAAGCGGTTGGACGGGGATTGTATAATTCGCAAGTTAATCCTTGGGCCTTTTAAAAGTCAACTAAACCCTTATGGAGTAATGTCAGCACAGCAAGTGGCTCGTGCCATCCTGTTTTTAGCACGACGAGACTACCGAAATATTATTGTCACCATTAATCCTCTCACCTACGTGCTTTTTCCCCTGAAAGAAACTAGTACGTGGTTGTACTATCGAATTTTTAGCAAGACAGCTAAAACTAACTAATTTTGTGCCTTAGAGGCTATTTTTCCACAAAATTTAGGGGAGGCGAAAAGCAGCGTAAATGTTCCTCCCCACCTAACTTTTGAGCAGCAGAAACTGGCGATGATAGTTCTTGGTTTATTGCCATTATGTTAGATACTGCCAGAAAATAAATTATTTCGGTTGAAGTTGTTGGCTGATGACTGATCGCAGCACTCAAAGAAGAGTTAACAACAGGAAAAGGCTTTAGTAGCTATGGTGCAATCGTTGAGTGGTTGAAACTTGAACATGGATTAAATATCGAGTATGCAACGGTTTATGCTTGGGTTCGATATCGATTAAGAGCAAAGCTAAAAGTACCTCGTCCTCAAAGCCAGAAACAAGACGAAAAATTGGTATCTGAATTTAAAAAAAACTCGGAATCACTCTTAATTGTCATGAAGTTCATCTAGCGCCCGGCAAGTGTGTTCGCTACCTGTGCCAGGATGAAACGAGGGTGGGACTGAAAACTCTCACAGGAAAAGTGATTACTGCCTCTGGAGTCAAGCCTACTGTTGAGGTGAAATGGCCACGGGAAAATTTTTGGATTTATGGTGCAATTTGAACCATTGACTGGAGACCACTTCTTTTATGAGTATCCAAAATTGAATGGCGAGTGTTTTCAACAGTTCTTGGACTGGCTATCTCAACAATTAGGTGGTGATTATGCTATTTTACAGGTTGACCAAGCACCTGCTCATACAAGTTCCGCAATTCGTTGGTAAGAATTTATTATTCCTCTGTTTCAACCAGCTTCAGCCCCTGAACTCAATCCCATTGAAAGGCTTTGGCAGCTCCTCAAGAAACCACTCAAAAATCAACTTTTCTCTTCTTTACAAACTTTAGACCGTGAGCAATTCTGTAAGATATGCAGACGATATGGTTTTCATTTTTAAGAAAGGTGATGAGCCGTGTAGAGTCGTTGATGAAATAATAGAGTTTTTGCGCGTCAGAGGTCTAAGTATTAAGGTTGCAAAGACCCGGTTTGTATCAGCGACAGATGGATTTGACTTTTTAGGATGGAACCTTAAAGTTCAGGAAAACGGAAAGTTTATATGTAAGCCCTCAGAGGATAACTTCTTAGCATTCCGTAAGAAAGTCAAAGCTATTATCAATAACTCGAATTACGGAGCTTTAGTTAAGAGGCTGTTTGAAAAGTCGAATAGGTTGTAAAAAATCTCTCTAGGTATACGCTGTGAATAGATAGTAGACAGCACCGAGAGAGCAACATGAGTAAAGCATACCCTAGCAATCTGACCCGCGCTCAATATGAATTTCTGAGTGACATGATTCCAGAACCAAAACCCGGTGGTCGAAAGCGTGAAGTTGATATGTGGGAAGTCCTTAACGCAATTTTCTATATACGCAGTAGTTGGAGTTAGATGGCGATCGCTACCGGGCGACTTCCCCGCATGGCAGACAGTGTACACATATTTTCGCGACTGGCACAAAAACGGTACGTGGTTGAACATTCACGATAGTCTCCGGCAGTGGGTTCGGATTGAGCAGGAGCGCCATTCAAGTCCATCCGAGGCAATCATCGATAGTCAAAGTGTGAAAACTGCTGCAATGGTGCATGAAGCCGTGGGCTACGATGCGGCCAAAAAAATCAAAGGCCGTAAGCGGTTCATGAGTGTCGATACCTTGGGGTTAGTCTTGCGGGTGTTGGTCACTGCTGCTAGTGTGGGTGAGCGCGAAGGGGGCAAACGAGTTCTCATAAGGGTCAAGCACACTAGCGAACAGGTATCTCGTTTGACAACCCTCGCTCGTTGATGGGGGCTTTGACGGTGAGCTAAAGATTTAAGAGCGAAAATTAATAAATATTTATATTCCAGAACTAGACCTGGATATTATTTAGAAATTAACGAACATTTGCACCTAGCCTATGCAAACCAGCGTGATGGACATGGTACTCAGCACTGGTGGCGATTATTTTTTGATAATTATTATAAACAACAAGTCGAACAATTTACTCGTGGAACTGCTTTAGCTATACCAGGAAAAGATACACCACACAATGACACTGACTCTCAAAGAGAAGTTAGGACTGATGTTAACCCTCAATATGAATGGGGTGGTATGTATTTTCGTTCCAAAGCTGAAATCAGAATCGCTGAGGAACTCGATAACAAAGGCAGGGCGAACGCATCATGTCAATAAGACTAGTCTATTGAGAATAGACTGAAAAATAATCTCATTAAACCCTGCTTATTGACAAAGATTTTAGCAATCGCTTTGAGCCTTGGAAAATAAATCAAGCCAGAAATACTGATTTTTTCGTTGGGTCTTAATCTTGGTCATGATCAAGAGTACTTTAGATGCGTTTGCCCTGACACTGATGCAAGGTTAATTCTCACCGATTTACAACCGGAAGTTGCGGATGCTTGCTGGTATTCCATGCGCTCTTGGATTGAGTGTGTGTTTAAAGATGGCAAACGGGGCGGTTTTTGTTGGCATCAAACCAAAATTATTCACCCAAAACGTGCCGAAAGGCATTGGTTAGCTATAGCGCGCGCTACTTTGTGGCAAGTGAGTGTTGGTGGTTCTGTTGATGCCAATATGCCCATTAGTAGTTTAGATGAGTTACCACAAACTCATATTGCACGACGCAATTTTAAAAATAGTATCCCCCATCGATGGCTTAGTTGTTTCCGTCGTGGGTTTTTAGTGATTAAGGCTGCTGTACTTAATCGCTTTCCATTACCTCAAGGTGGTTTTTTCCCTGAGCGTTAGCCTAGCTTCACTCCACAACTGAATGTCTCTCAAATCACCCTCTCAACTGCCTGATTTTTAAATACCTACCCTTGAAAGGATGGGGAGATAGGGGGATGGGGAGATAGGGGGATGGGGAGATAGGGAGATGGGGGGACAAGGTGGAATTTCTTTATCACCCCTGCACCCCTGCTCCTTTGCTCCTTTGCTCCCCCGCTCCCCTGCTCCCCTGCACCCCATCACTCAACAGATGTCACCAGATCCTTGGCTATTCGGCTTTTAATGACTCGCGCTGGCGTACCGACGGCAACAGAGAATGGGGGAATATCTTTATTGACAACTGCTCCTGCACCAATCACGCTACCCCTACCAATAGTGACACCATCTAATACTGTTACTCCATGTCCTAGCCAACAGTCATCCTCAATTACAATTCCTTTACGAGTAATACCTTGATGTTTGATTAACTGCATCGGATCTGCAAAATTGTGATTGTTGGCATAGATTCCTGAGTGGGCTGCTATCATACAGTTTTTACCAATTTTGATGTCTCCAGGCCCAGCAATACAGACATTGGGGCCGATGAAGGTTTCTTCATCAATATGTATGTATGTGTCTTCCAAACAGCCTATATCAACGTTGCGCTCGATCGCTACTCCATTGCCTAGATAAATCCGATTATTTTCGTGACCTTTGGCATCGATACGCACACCTTTGAAAATATATACTCCTTTGCCGATTTCAATACAGTCAGCCCCCAAAAATTCCACGCCATTTTGAATATAAATCGGGCTATTGATCTGGGCAAAAATCATCCGATATCCTAAATTTCTTAATTTTGGGCCGAAAGCGATCGTCGGGATATCTCCTAACAAAGTGATTAACACTAATTCTTGTAAGCGCTGCAATTTTGAAGAGTATCGCTTGTGATTCATGGCTAAATATCTCTCAGATAATTTATTGTTGACAGTATCGAAGGTATTCTGGGACTGTATCCTGTCTTTTGGTAGTAGCAATTATCCTGATATTTATAGGACTATGAATTTGATTTACAGTGATACGCAAATTTTCCAATTTTTGGAAAAACTCAAGTCTGGATTTGAAAAAATCAGCAATTCTCAAATTGCATTTTGCAACTCATATGCATGAAAGCTGCTCGATTAGCCTGCACATCAATTGTGTTAGTTGACAAAAAATTCTCTGGCAATAGTTCAAGATCACAGCGAGCAAAAATGCTGCTGTTTTACCAGACTAAATTCTCAAGCTAAGATACAGCTAGATGATTTACAGCATTCCATGCCAGACTCTTCAATTCAAGACTTACGCAACTGGCACACATATTTTCTGCGATGGCAATACTGAGTAAATAGTCAAGGGTCAAAAGTCAAGGTTTTTGGACTTTTGACTTTTGACGATTTTTGCCAAAAAGTATATGGCAGTTAATAGTCAAGGGTCAATGGTCTTTAATCAAGCTTTTTTGGACTATTGACTTTTGACCCCTTGGGGGTGACGCTCCTTCGTCGCTACCGCTTCGAAGATCGCCAGTCGCTCATGGGGGAAACCCCCTCTTGGCCGCGCTGGCTCACTATTGACAACCCACAAAGAAAAAAATATGACAATGCGCGTAAGTCCTATTACCTAATAAACATCTGTCGATACAGCTGTTGGTGTTTCAGTTGCTTCCTGTCAGAAGGTTTTGATTTTTTAAACAACCCAATTCAACAAAATTTATTTAACACAAATACATATGTATGTGGCTCACTGAAATTTTGCGAATAGTTTTGCCCACACGACGAAAATGTAATTGTGGAATTTTTCTTGATTTTATTACCAAAGCAAAGATAAATTAGGGTGGATTATCCCCAACTTCGGCCATCACATTAAAGTTCACCATCGGTGCAAACAAGTAAGCACTTCCACGACTACGATGACGACTTTCTTGCAACGAACTTCTAGAGTATGCTGCTCTAATCATGTTGCACACCGATGAGCTACAGGTCAACCAAATCACGATTATAGTTACATGAATGGTTTATAAAAATATTTGCTTTTTAAGAATAACACATTTTAATTTGAATGGCTCACTCTTAAGAAAGAAGTTGGCTTGACATTTGCTAATCTTTGTATAATTTGATATTCAGTTAACATCATGGCTTGAGTTATAATCATCATACGATATTTTTATAGTTATAAAAATATACAAGTAATCAAATTTGTGTCAAGCTAATTTCAGACATAAAATACAAACATTTGAGCAAGCGATACCTTCTTTTGTGGTAAACGCTCTGTGAACGGTAAGGTCTGGAACGAACGCTGAGGAAATAAATGATAATTATAACTGATACTAATTTAGTGCATTTTTTTACTTGGAAGTCCCTAAATGATTTATTTGCTATGTGACTGTGTTATACCCAAAATGATATCTGCGATACTTTTTACAACTTAAATTCTAAAATGGGTCAAAAAACCAAAGAGTTTTCTTTTATAAACATATATTTCAAAAATTGTAAATCACCCGATCAGGTGATCCAAATGGGTGATGCGTACTGAACACCGTCTGTTATAAATTTTGAAGATAAGCCAAATATTTCTTGCGTCTACAACACTTAATACAACAAGGCTAAACTTGCAAACTAAGGTATCACCGTTAACTCACACACTTGGTTAAAATTATGGTTTTAATTAAAGAAATTGTTCAACAAGCTTTAACCACTGGCTACTTGAGTGTTGCAGACCAAAACCAGTTGCAAGTGCTACTTCAAACTAGTTATGACTCAGAAGACCTAGATGCCTATATTATTTTGCAGCGAGCTGTTGCTGCTGGCGATGTTAAGCAAGAGTCACGCACCCGAAAAGCTTCCCTTTCTTCCAATAATAAGGAAGCTGCATCTAATATTAAACTTGCTTATCAAATAGCAGCAGAGATTGCTTTTGCAGCAGCAGTTGCTCTTACTAGGTCAAAAAATACTCAGGATCAGCCTTCTTTAGGTATGTAATAAAATACATTTGAATTACTGAATTTAAGCCTTGAGTAAGTCGCAAATCAAAAATATCCCAAATTTTCTTGTAGGATGGGTGTCCCCACCCGTCCTTTGTATTTAGGGCGGACAGTATACCATTGGTGTCAAGTTAAAGCAGATGCCCAAATGTCAAGTGATCTGGCGGCGTTGCGTCGGTGTCGTAGCTAATAAAATAGACTCAAGTCTTAAGCAAAATCACTATAGTTAAAAGTTATGTCTGAAGTAAATTCTCAACAGCCCATCAATGCAGTAGGGACTCTGATAGATGAGTATGCTGCTGGGAAACGGGCTTTTAGTAGAGCAGAACTAGGCAATGCTGATTTGCAAGGCGTAAACCTCAAAGGATCTGACCTGAGTTATGCTGATTTGAGTGAAGCTAACCTCAGTGGTGCAAATCTCAGGGGAACCGACCTCAGCTTCGCCGACCTGAGTCAAGCCAATCTGAGGAATGCTGATCTTAGAGGAGCATTGTTGATGTCAGCCAATCTCCGTCAAGCCGATCTCCAAGGAGCAAACCTGGAAAAAGCAGACTGCGATCGCAGTACCAATTTTCCCCCAGATTTTGATTTAGTGAAAGCAGGTTTGCAGATTAAACATGAGTAAGGACAGTCTCCACACTTGAAAACTGAATGACTTCCAACAGCCATCAGTCATCGGTCATCAGTCAACTTTAATTTTTAATTCGCCCCTCTTGAGAGGTTCATCAGCCAAACCAAGAAAATTCCTGTGCTTCCTCCCAACACAGTCCCCATTGCAGCGCCGGTCGCCGCAGCGTTGAGAGCATTGTGGATACTCAATTCACCCAACTGCTCAAAACCTACATCCATAAAGGCTATAAGGAAACCCAACGACCAAGCTAAGGCATTAGCTCCCACCCACCAGCCTGCTTGGCGGATGTATATTCTCACATATGTTTGCAGAACAAGCCATTGGGCAGATCCCAGCACTGCTCCGACACCACCTCCCAGTAAAACCATTGCCGGTAGCAGTGCCAAAAATTTCATTCCATCTCCTACAAAACTGAAAGTCACAGCCATCAGATAACTCAGTGCTAAGCCAATCAACCACGCTAAAAGTGCTGTGACAGTGGTGAAAATTACCCAGCCAAGTGGTTTTTGAATATAGCGCCGTAGTGCTAAAAATTGCGAAAATCCCAAAACTACCCCTTCAACAATCCCGACTACCAGCAAGATGGTGTAGATATTGACATTTTCTACCCTAGATGTTATTGCATTGAAGGCTGCGATCGCACCAAAACCCACAACAGAGCCTGCGGCGGTAGCCATTACCCAGTTTTCCCATAAAAACAAGCCCTTGTGTTGATTTTGCTTGTGCATGAGATCCTCTTTGAGTGGGGAGCGGGGGAGCGGGGGAGCAGGGGAGCAGGGGAGCAGGGGAGCAGGGGGGACAACTAACAACTGACCACTGACCACTGACAACACTTCGACAAGCTCAGTGCATCGCTGACAACTGACAACTAACAACTAACTCTCCATTACCAATTGCCATTCCTGCACCACAGATTTAGGAACTGAGATATTGATAAAGCGATCGCCAGGCAGAGGTATACTAAGTATCAGGGGTTCGGTTGGCAATTGTGGCAATATCTCCTTCAAGTTATACTGAGCGATTGTCGGTGCTGGTGCATCATCTAAGAAAATATCGGCAGCAGTGAAAATTTTACCATTAGCGGTAGTGATTTTTAAAGGTTGGGGATGGAAAAGTTCCGCAGAATCAGGAAAGCCCACGAGCCGTAGATTTATAGTCTGACCTTGGCCGGGATAAACTTGCTTAAACAGGACAACTTGCCAAACATTTCCTGATTGATCATCTAATTTTTTCTGCGAGCGATAAAGTATTTCTCCTGGTGCTGCTTCTAACTTGTTGACATCAGCGATTACCATCGTTGATGTGAGATTTACTGAACTCAGAAATATGTATATTGATATTGTCAATATTCCCAGCCATAGCAGCCACCAAAAGAAACTTTTACCATAATTGCGGATCAGGGATAAAACTTTTCTTTTGTTTTTGCTCTTTAACCCCTTCCCATCTTTCAATGTTTGTTGGCTGTGGCGTAACATCAGATTTACCTCCTGGTGTTAACTTAACGTAGCTGATTTGCGATCGCCTCTTTACTGAGTTGAACCGACAATGTTTGTAGATTATTTGACAACGGTCTCAGGGTTTTGAACACTAACTGGGTGATGCACAATATAGACTGAACAAGCAGCATGGTGAACCACGTAGTTACTTACACTCCCTAGGAACATTTCCGCTAACCCAGAGCGACCCCGATGTCCCATAATAATTAAATCAGCGCCCCAAGTCGTTGCTAATTTACAAATTATTCGCCCAGGACTACCAAGCATTTGTGAAAATTCTGTAGAGATTCCTGCTGTGTTTGCTTGGGCGCTGAAGGATCGCAGCATCTCTACACCTTCATCCTTAAAGTTATCCCACTGCTTTTGGTATAACTCAAAGCTTTGACCACTCAATCCTGGATAGTATTCCACATTGGATAACATCGGAAAGTAGGGACTGCCCTCTTCTTCTGGGGATAAAACATGCAGCAGCATTAAGTTAGCTTGTGTCGCCTGCGCTAAAGCCAACCCTTGCTCAAAAACCTGCTTCCCCATTTCCGAGCGATCCAATGCAACTAAAATCTTTTTCAGCATATAGACCTCTGGCATTTATTGGTAAGTAAAAGGGACTGGGGATTCGGTATTGGGTACTGGGTATTAGGAAAAATCTTTCCCAGTCCCCAGTCCCCAGTCCCAAAGCGGCGTTCTGGACACCGCTACACCGAAGGTGTAGCGGGGGACTGACGCTCGTACCTCGCTACGGCTTCGTGCTTTGCCGCGACCAGTTGAGTTATTTAGTTTTTCAATGCAGCATAGGCACTAATTACCAATTTCGTATCTACTTTTGGCAATGATTCATAAAATTTTTCTAGTAGCTAGCCTGTCTAAACTCTCAAGCAATCTTTGTCCTACACCTATATTTATAAAGTAACAATTTGAGGAACTTGTGAAGAGAGCAGGAGTCAGTTGTAAGTTGTAGGGGCGGGTTTTGCAAAAAATTCAATTAGTAGCAAGATATGTGGACTAAACCCGCCCGTACAGAAGTTAGGAGTTATACCAATTCCGTATGAAGACCCATAGAAAGAACCCCACCGCCTGCGGAAACCCCCCTCTGTCCCCCCTTGCCAAGGCAGGGCTGTTTCGTTCCCTAAAATGGTTAAAATTGCAAGGGTCAAAGAGATTAAAATTTAGGGCAAGCGCACAATTTTGGTAAAAAATTTTTGCGCCTTAAGTCCTAAATACGTTGTTTTTCTTTGCGCCTTTGCGCCTTTGCGCGAGATAATCAGGCTCCCCAATGCCAACTTCAAATTTGAAAGTCCAACGCCACTAAAACTTTGCCACAATGTTGATTTGCGGGTACAGCTGACAGCATCTTCTTAGGCATGGGTAGGTCGAGGTTGTTCATTAACTCAATGAACTGGCTGCGGCTACGTCCGGCAAACCGGGGATTCCAACGTTTTTCTTCGCCAATGGTAGATACTGTTCGTCCTTGATAGTCGTGACCTGGATATACCAATGTGTCATCTGGTAACGTAAATAACTTCTGGGTGACTGCATCATACAGTAATCCAGCATCACCAAACTGAAAGTCGGTACGACCACAACCCCGAATGAATAGGGCATCTCCGGTTAATAGATGAGTGTAATTGACCAGATAAGCCATGTGGCTGTTAGTATGACCAGGAGTAGCGATCGCTTTCATCTCCACGCTCCCTAGTTGCAATATCTCACCATCTGCAATGTAACGGTCTACACCATTAGCTTCTGTCTTCTCAGGGACAATACCCAAACAACCAGTATGCAATCTTAATCTGTCTGTGCCCGTGATGTGGTCGGCATGAATATGGGTTTCCAAACAGTAGCGCAGGGTCAATCCCAATTCGTGCAATATCTGGAGGTCACGTTCTACTTGTTCCAACACAGGATCAACTAAAATGGCTGTTTTGGTTTCTGAATCGGCAATCAAGTAAGTATAGGTACTCGATTCTTTATCGAACAGTTGACGAAATAGCATCGGGGGTTTCCTCAACGTGAACAATGAATTTTCCGTGAACCAGTCCCCTCCAACAGCAGCATAAGTCTTGGGCTGCAAGGATTTCAGTAGCTCTTGTGCCAGATTCGCTGCTTGAACTCGAATTTCGGGAACTGCGGTGGTTTCCCAAAGATTGCCTTTACGCGGTGTCCCCAAGGTATACAGCATTGGCGATGCATTGCCGTCGGCATCGATGAGGGCACCATTGTCGGCTGTGTCAATTCCCATTCCCAAAACATTGGGACGAATCAAGCGTTGTTCTTGCAGGCTGGCGATTAATGGATGTTGTAATCGGCGATAGTTGCAATTTGCACCAGTGCAGTTAATAATCCGCTTGACTGGCAAAGCGATATCTTTGTGTGTTCCTCGTTCCTGAATTCTCACTTCTACTTGATTTTCCAACTCTCGGCAGCTTTGCACTCGACCTGCATAATGAATCAGTTGTCCAGAGTTGATTGCAGCATCTAGGATGTCAGCAATTCCTGCGGCAATGCGATGGCGGTGAACTTCCCAGTAAGCTTTGACGTGACGGAGAAAGCGCTTTTGTTCGTTGAATGGTAATGCCTGCCAAAGTTGTTGTGTGATTGGACGGATGGCATCTATGACTGCACGCCAGTCTTGTGCTTGTTGCAGTTCTTGACGTACTAGATGCAGTAGTCCCCGTGCTGTTTTTGGTGCAGTCTCTACATCAATAAATGCTTGATCAGGCGTAGTTGGTTTGTGACGCTGTGGCATCAATCCGTGACGGGAGACAGCATGGATTTGTCCCTGGAACCCTTGTTGATGCAAGGCTACAACTGCATCTGCCATTGTTAGCCCAGTGCCTACCAACAGAATCGCATCCTCTGGATTTAAGTCTGCGATCGCATCACTCACCCATGCATCTTTAACATAACCACCATTCGCCACAGAAGCCAAGGGTGCAGGCAAAGTAGCCGCGAAATTACCTAAAGCTAGTACAACTTTTTCCACATATAAAGGCTGACCGCTGCTGAGGTATACTGTTGTACTATTGGTTGTAGTTTCAATGGCGATCGCTTCATCTACAATTCTTTCCAGGCAGACATCAGCGGGTGCATTTACCTCTGCTGATTTCAAGGTTGCCTGTACATAATCTCCATAAACTTTACGTGGTACAAAAGTAGATGCTGTGACTTCTTGATGTCCGTTTTGATGCAGCCAGTTTAAGAAATGATTTGGTTCATCAGGAAACGCACTCATCTTACCTGCCGGAACATTTAGCAAGTGACAGTCTACTTGCGTACCGTAAGCAACTCCTCTACCTACTTGCGAACTACGTTCAATCAACTTGATGGAAAGTGGCATAGTAGCCTTTCGCAAAAGATTTGCGGCAACCAGAGAACCACTAAAACCACCGCCAATGATGGCAAACGTAATAGGAGAAATCTTGAGGTTAAGAATGTTGCTGTTCATGGGATGTGTGAGACGTGGTTGCTACTTTATACTCACAAAGTTATCCCAGACTACTTGTGAAATTACGCCTGTTTGACCTCAACAAAGGTATGAATTAAATCAAAAAACCACAAATGCACGTAAAAAAGTGGGAATTGAAATTAACTGTGCAATTCTTCAAATCGAGAACGCGGGGATCGCAAAACCACAAAAGCTAGAACCCAGACTCTAGCAGCCTTGAGAACTTTTTATCTCTAAATTATGCGTTGATTTTTTCAAAAACCGATAGAATTACCGTATTTTTAAATCAACAGTATAATAACCAGTTACCAAGGCGGAAATTGACCACTAAATTTGTTATCAAATTTTGACAATAGCTGGAAAATGGGGCATTGGGGATAAACCTTCAAACTCCAAACTCCAAACTCCTAACCCCTTCCCGCTGTAAGATTACCGATGCAAATTTTTCTCCCCTGCTCCCCTGCTCCCCTGCTGTCTAAACGGTAATCTTGAGGTGGGAAAGGAGTAACTCTTGCCTGTTGCCTTGAGATGGTAAACCCAAGGTGATAAAACTGGGAGTTAAATAGGTTTTGAGTATACGACCGACAATTTTAATACCTTGTTCAATATCTTCTGGTGTGTGACAAAAATTCAGGCGCATGGCGGGATAGCCTCCTCCTGGGAAAAATGCTGCACCATTAGCAACCAGGACATTTTCAGATAAGGCATCTCGGCAAATTGCTTGAATGGGTAAATGGTTTGGCAGATGAGTCCACAGAAATAAACCACCTTTGGGAATAGTCCAAGCGATCGCATCAGGAAAATACCTCTCCAATGCTTGCAGCATCACATGACGATTTTGCAGGTTAATAGTCCGTAAACGATTTAAGTGACGGCGGTAATGTCCCGACGCTAACAACTCACTCACAATTGCCTGAGACACCGTAGAAACGTGCAAATCATTGAGTAATTTCTGCTTCACCAGCGGTTGGCGATGTTCACCCGTCACCACCATGTAACCAACTCGTAGTCCAGGCATCAGGGTTTTTGAAAATGTACTGATATAAGTCACCCAATTGTCGCGATCGAGTGCTTTAATGGGAGCAGGAACAGGTTCAAAATTTAACCCTTCATAAGCATTATCTTCTAAAATAGGACACTCATACTGTTGTGCCAACGCCAATAAAGCTTGCCGATGCTCTTGGGAAGTTGTGATCCCCGTGGGATTATGTAAAGTACTGATGGTATAAATTAATTTGGGTCGATGACTTTTGAGATACTGTTCCAGCAATTCTAAATTCATCCCCTCCGCAGTCATGGGAATTCCTATTACCTTAGCTCCCAAATTTTCGAGAATTCCCAATCCACCATGATAGGTTGGTGTTTCCACAATCACCCAATCGCCTTTTTGCAGGTAGTATTGCATTGCCAGCGATAGCGCTTGCTGTGAACCACTAGTAATAATAATTTCTTCAGGAGAAAATTCTAAACCTTGCTGCACTAACATCTGAGCAATCAATTGCCGCAAGACCAATTGTCCTTGGGGTAAATCCTCTTTAAAGAGGTTATCCCCTGTTTTCGCTAGTGCCCGTTTGGCAATTTTTTGAAGATAATCTGAGCTAGAAGCAGAGGGAAAACCCGAACTGAAATCAATAATATTTTGCTGCCGTCGAGCCTGAATTGAAGTTGTATATTGGTGAAAAAATGACCCTTCCCCTTCTGAAATGATTACCTCTTGGGCTGGGGCAAAATTTGAGTGTTTGGTAAAACCAGAAGTAACTGTACGATTGACAAAATATCCTGAACCTTGGCGAGCATGGATGAGTCCATCGGCTTCTAGGAGACTGTACGCCTCAATCACAGTCAACTTATTAACTTGAATACTCTCTGATAAAGTCCGAATCGAAGGAAGTTTTTGTCCGGCTGGTATTTTGCCAGATTGAATCAGACGGCTGAGATAATCACGAATTTGCAAATAAATAGGGTTTGGTGAGTGCCGGTCTAGGAGAATATTCACAGTGCAACCCTTCCTTCAGGATAACAGCAGGGACTACAGGCAATATAAGGGATTTTTCTGTGTCTGAACCAGTACAGTTGAGTGTAATTTGACTAGAACAGTTGAAATTTTTACTACTGTACCAGTCCAAATTGTATGAATCTGTACCTTCTCATTCAGTTATTGCTAAGCGAATCTAGAAAGTATGTAATACATATCTAAATTGCATAATTTCCAGGTTAAACAGTGATTTGTTATTAGTCCTTTGTCAATACAAAAGACCCTGACTTCTTGCAAAAGTTATTTTTGGGCATGGGGCATGGTAATGAATATGCAAATTAGATGCACATTGCGTTTATCTAGGGCTTCAGTTGAGCCAGGAGAGAATTTTTATGAACATAGTTGATGTATGGTCGTTAGTAGAATCAAAATTCCAAATATTCTGGCAGAACTTAGTTACCGCACTCACAAACAATTCTGAATTGCAAGTTTGGCAAACCCACCTAAACAATGGTGATTCTGCTTGGCACGCCTACGACCCCATGACAGGCCATTCTGCTTGTTTTGGTTCTGAAGCCGAAATGCGAGTTTGGATTGAGATGCAGTATTACACTAGGTAAATCTGCATGACGCAAGATACAAATATTTACCGCCATAACCTAGAAATGTTAGCCTGGGTTATGGCTTTTTAGGTTTTCAGGCTATGCCACTGGGCTTGAGGTAATTATGATGTTTCACTAATATAATTATGCCAACCCACAATCGCAATCATTCGGGTTAAATCATAGGCAGATACAGCATTACTTGCCCATATTGGAGGTGCAGGATCACTAGTTAAGAGTACCTGCCTTGTAGTCATATCAAAAATATTTATCCACCAATAGTTTTATTGTAAAAACTTTTTAGAAATCAAACTCAAGTCCTATAGATAAATTAATCAAAATTTGTAAATAGGTGAATATAATTAAATGTAAAAAGCCAAACAGAGAAACCCGCGTTCTGTTGAGACTTTTCCTTCCTGACTTCTGCCTTCTACTTAAAATCATCAAAATGCCAGAACTTTACCCACCCATCGAACCTTACCGAGAAGGAAAATTACAGGTTTCTGACCTGCACACAATTCATTTTGAAGAGTCTGGCAATCCACAAGGCAAGCCGATTGTTTTGTTGCATGGTGGCCCTGGTGGTGGTTATATACCTATTTATCGGCAATATTTCAACCCAGAAAAATGGCGGTTAGTCATGTTTGACCAACGCGGTTGTGGTCAAAGTACACCCCATGCGGAACTGCAAGAAAATACAACTTGGGATTTAGTTAATGATATTGAAAAACTGCGTCAGCATTTAAATATCGAAAAGTGGGTAGTCTTCGGTGGTAGTTGGGGAAGTACTTTGTCATTAGCTTACAGTCAAACCCACCCCTCTCGTTGCACAGGGTTAATTCTCCGTGGCATTTTCATGTTAAGACAAAAAGAATTGCGTTGGTTTTATCAAGAAGGTGCTAGCTATATTTTTCCCGATGCTTGGTCAGAATATGTGAAACCAATTCCTATAGAAGAACGTGATGATCTGCTCACAGCTTATTATCAACGTTTAACTAGTGCAGATGCCCAAACTCGATTAGAAGCTGCGCGTGCTTGGTCAATTTGGGAAGGTAGCACTAGTAAGCTATTTCCAGACACAGAACTAATGCAAAAGTTTGGTAATCATGAGTTTGCCACAGCTTTTGCTCGTATTGAATGCCATTATTTCATTAATAAGGGATTTTTTGAAACAGAAGACCAATTGCTGTTAAATGTTGACCGCATTCGCCACATTCCGGCTGTGATTGTACAGGGACGCTATGATGTAGTTTGTCCGATGATATCAGCTTGGGAATTACATTGTGCCTGGCCAGAAGCAGAATTTATTGTTGTTGGTGATGCTGGACACTCCATGATGGAACCAGGGATTCGTAGTGCTTTGATTGAAGCAACAGATAAGTTTGCAGACTTATGACCAAGATCAAGCCATAGAGCCAGAATATCTTATATCAACACTAGACCTCTTGCAAAAGTCGTTCTTTGCGATCTTTTCTTTGCGTCTTTGCGACGGCAGTCGCTTCAACGGGGGGAACCCCCGCAACGCGCTGCCTCGCCTTTGCGTGAGACAAAAAAAGATTTATGCAAGAAGTCTACTTTTTATAGCAGTCAAAACATAGGTTAGGACATCAACAGATGATAAAACCTAGACACAAAAAGACTTTTTACCCAGTCCCTAGTCCCCAGTCCCCAGCTATACTATGTTATGGCGATTCTCAGTTGAGTGAGGTACAAGAACCCCACCCCCGACCCCCTAAGCGCAAGCAAGGAGTTGGCTCTGATGTACCTTATGTGATTAGGAAACGCATGATAGCGTTTTTCTGGCTCAGAAAAGCTTTGAGGATTATGGACAGGGATTCAAAACCATACCTAATCTTTTTGAACTCTTTAGCCTACTCAATAAATTACTTTGATTCATCTCAAAAATTAAACTGCCAAAAACCTTTTAATCACATCTTGACTGAGTTCGTCAGTTGAACCAGAGGCGACAATACCGCCTTTTTGCATAGCGTAATAGTAATCGGCTTGACGGACAAAGTGTAAGTGTTGCTCTACTAATAATACAGAAATGCCTGTGGTTTCAACGATACGACGGACTGCTGCTTCAATTTCTAGGATGATTGAGGGTTGAATACCTTCGGTGGGTTCATCTAATACGAGTAATTGGGGTTGTCCCATTAAAGCACGAGCGATCGCCAACTGTTGCTGCTGTCCCCCACTCAAATCACCACCCATGCGCGAAAGCATGGTTTTTAACACTGGAAATAAGCTAAAAATTTCTTCGGGTATTTCTGCTTTTTTTACTGGTTTGCGTCTGGCTTCTAACCCCAACAACAGATTTTCTTTGACTGTTAAACGGGGAATAATTTCTCGTCCTTGGGGGACATAACCAATTCCTAATTTTGCTCTTTGGTCTGGAGATTTGGAGTTGATTAATTGTTCAGCTAAGTTAATTGTACCGCTGCGGGGTTTGAGTAAACCCATGATGGTTTTGAGTAGGGTGCTTTTTCCTACACCATTGCGTCCAATTAGGCAGACCATTTGACTGGATGGTACAGTTAAATCTACATTACGGAGAATGTGGCTTTCGCCGTAGTAAACGTTAAGGTTAGAGATTTTTAGCATTAGTTCACGCAGAGGCGCAAAGGCGCAGAGAGGATGATTGAGTTTTTATACTTTTGTACAATATAGAATAATTCAACTGTTAACCTGTTGACCGCAGCAAACGAGTAAAACCTTCTTGCTCAAAGTGTTTATCAGTTGTTAATGCCTCAATTATTCCTTGCCTACGCATCAACACAAAGCTTACAGCATCACATAAAGAATAAGTTTTATCCTGTCTTGCTAACAATAAGTCTATTGCTTCTCGATGTAGCAATTCATCAACCCATACAATTTGAACGTTTGAATTGTTGATTAATTCAAGGCTATATGACAGTACAGTTGAACGGGAAAAGCCTCGAACCAATGCTAGAGCCACTAATTCGGCTAAAATATAGTTGTGTATCAGCCGAATTCTGCTTGTACTAGCAATTAGTTGAACTGCCTTTTCATGTTGTGGCTCATCTTTATGGAGAAAGCAGAGTAATCCTGACGTATCAAGCAGCATAATCTACATTCCAATGCTTAGAATTCATTGGCGTAAGCTTTTGCCAAGTCAGCATCAATACTTTCATTGTCTATACCTGTGGGATAACCTAAGCTAATTGCACCTGCATAATTAAGTAGTTTTTGAAGTGTTTCTTCTGGTTTTGCTTCTGGTTGTGGCTTAGCACCAGTCACAATACCATGCTGTTGATTAACAGATGTAACAATCAATTCTGCTACCGAAAGCCCGACAGCATCAGCTTGCTGCTGCAAGGCTGCATAGACTTCATCACTTAATTCCAGTGTTAGCAGTTGGCTCATAGGAATAAACCATTTTAATTAAAGCTAGGGCAATTATAGCTTTTCTGACAATTATTCTGAAGTGATTTGCTCATTCAGATAATCTCGCTTACCTACGCTACACTCCCGTTTTAGTCTGCCCCAAGCACTCCACGATGAAAGTCTTTTAGAGTGCGTTGAAAAGCATCTGCCATGAGAAAATCAACATCTGGATCTGTAGTGAATTTACTGAATTTTTTTGACAAAAACAGGTTTACGAGTCGCAAAAATAGGTTTACAAGTTGCAAAAATAGGTTTACGAGTCGCAAAAATAGGTTTACGAGTCGCAAAAATAGGTTTACGAGTCGCAAAAACAGGTTTACGAGTCGCAAAAACAGGTTTACAAGTTGCAAAAATAGGTTTACGAGTCGCAAACCAAAGCCAGTAGGGTGTGTTATGGACTTTAGTCTTAACGCACCATCTTAATTTAGCGGTGCGGAATGTGGGTTTGATGTATTTTCCCTACCAAATTAGAATAGCAATAATATTCAGTGGTAGTCTGTGTAGGGTAAGAAAGCAAAGCAAATGACCCAAACGACGAAAACCCAAAAATTGCTGACCTTTGAGGAGTATCTTGCCTATGATGATGGTACAGATACGCGCTATGAGTTGGTGGATGGAGAATTAGTTGAAATGCCACCAGAAAGTCAGGAAAATAGCAATCTGGCAAGATTTCTATTCATTGAACTACTAAAACATTTTCCTTTTTATTTAGTTGCTCACAAAGATACAGAAATTGAAGTGGCGGGGCGACGGGCGAGATGTCGTTTACCTGATTTAATGGTTCACACAGAAGAATCTTATGCTGCCCTTGTAGGTGCTACTCGTGCTACCATCACCCGTGATATGCCACCGCCTGCGCTAGTGATTGAAATTGTTTCACCGGGAACGGCGAACCGTGTTCGTGATTATCGCTACAAGCGGACGGAGTATGCTGCTAGGGAAATATTAGAGTATTGGATTATTGACCCACAAATGCAACAAATTACGATTTGTCAGTGGGTGGAAGGACAGTATGAGGATAAAGTATTTACAGCTGCGACTTGCATGGAATCAGTGGTAATTGCTGATTGGGCGCTAACAGTAGAACAGGTGTTTAATAGCGCAAACCGACCAGAATTAACAAGTAAATAGATGACTGTTGACTGATGACTGTGAACAGTGGGATATTTTTTATTTGGAAGTCTTTAAAAAGTGTGAGTATCATATTTTGTAGATGCCCAATTTCCCGCCAAGAAATAAATTTCTTGGCTAATAGCTTAACTCCACTGAAGTGGACTATAGTATTTCCCAGTAAGCGCCAAGTACATCTAATAACCTCACCCCCGACCCCTCTCCTTAGTAAGGAGAGGGGAGATAAAGCACAGCTTTATTGGGGTGAGGTTAAGGTGTACCTCACTTGCTTAGGAAAGGCTATAAAACGTTTTTTTAGTAAGCTAAAGCTTACTTGAGCTATTAGCCTCAGAATGAATTCTGAGGCAGTTGTGGGAACTGGTGCAAGATATTAAGAACAAGCTTTTCATTGAACTTCATGCCTCATGCCCCATGCCCCATTCTTTCATTCTTGCTGTTGTCCTAAATACACTTCAATTACACGAGAGTCATTTTGGACTTCCTCAAAATTCCCTTCGCACAGCACCGAACCTTCATGTAGTACTGTTACTTTCCGGGCAATTTGACTCACAAATTCCATATCATGTTCAATAACTAAAATTGAATGACTTTGCGCTAAAGCTAAAAGTAATTCGCCTATATTATAGGTTTCTTCATCTGTTAAACCTGCAACTGGTTCATCAACGAGTAATAAATCAGGGGACTGTGCTACTAACATGCCAATTTCTAAACGTTGCTTTTCTCCGTGGGAAAGTAACCCAGCTTTGACATCTGCTTTAGCAGCTAAACCAATTGTTTCTAATAACCTTTTAATACTATTCTTTTCCGCAGCATGAGGACGACCAAACAAGGTAGACAAGACATTTTTATTGCGGTTGCTGGTAATTTCTAGATTTTCACGCGGTGTTAAATTCAAGTAGATTCTGGGTGTTTGAAATTTACGTCCAATTCCCAATCTGGCAATTTGATGTTCAGGTAAAGAACGTAGGTTTTTCCCCTTGAATAAAACTCGCCCGATAGTTGGTTGCACTTTCCCGGTAATCACATCTAGAAAGGTTGTCTTCCCTGCACCATTGGGGCCAATGACTACCCGCAACTCACCCACATCCATGCTAAAGTTTAGTTGGTTTAAAGCTTTAAAACCATCAAAACTCACAGTTACGTTTTCAGTTTCTAATATTTTCGCGTTCATGTTGCACTTCGGCGTCTTCTTCTAAGGTGGGATATGTAGCAATTTCTTGACGACGTTTGAAAATAGAAAGATTCTGATTACGCAACCATCCTACTATGCCATCAGGAAGCACTGTCACAACTATCAAAAATAGTGCGCCTTGGAAAAATAACCAAATTTCTGCAAATTGTTCACTTAAAAAAGTACGGGCATAATTAACTAACAAAGTGCCGACAATTGCCCCAATTAAAGTAGCACGTCCCCCCACCGCTACCCAAATCACCATTTCAATGGAAAAAGCAATATCCATTGCTCTGGGTGATACAGAACCACTTTGGAGGGTGTAAAATGCTCCTGCTATGCCAGCGATCGCGCCGGAAACTGCAAACACCAACACTTTAAAATCTGTAGGATCATAGCCTGAAAATCGGACTCGATTTTCATCATCACGAATCGCGATCAACAATCTACCAAAGCGTCCACTTGTCAACCAACGACAAACTCCATAGGTGACAGCAAGAAACACCACCGTCAAAACATAAAAAATAAATTGTGTTTTGGCATCACTCACCGTTGCCCCAAAGAAAGTTGTAAAATCTATCAATCCATTGGTACCATTAAAAAGTTGTTGTTGACCATTAAAGAAATTGAAAAATACAATAATTGCAGCTTGAGTCAAAATAGAAAAATAAACACCTTTGATGCGATTACGAAATACTAAATATCCCAACAATCCCGCTAATAAACCTGGGATAATGACCACAGCAGCTACAGCCACCGGAAACGAATAGAAAGGTTGCCAAAACCAGGGAAGTTCCGTAACCCCATACAATCCCATAAAATCGGGTAACTCACCAGTTGGAACTTGCAGTTTGAGGTACATAGCGATCGCATATCCACCCAAACCAAAAAAAATTCCATGCCCCAAACTCAGTAAACCAGTATAACCCCAAATCAAATCAATACCCAAAGCCACAATAGCCAGCGATAAAAACCTGCCCAACAAATTCAGACGAAACTCCGTCAACATCACTGGCATAATCAATATGAGGATGAGTGCGATCGCCACCACCACCCCCACTTCAATTAATCTTTCTCCTTTCTTCCTCATTCTCTGCGCCTCTGCGTCTTTGCGTGAGATTTAAACATCAACACTACGACCCTTCTGTGGGAAAATCCCCCCAGGCTTCCACTGTAAAAACACAATAATCAGCGCAAATACCATCACTTTAGCCATACTCGTCGTTGCAAAAAACGCAAAGAAATCTGCTAAAGGTTTAACAGGAGTCAACAACGAAGCCAGAGTGCTAGAACCAATTAAAAAATTAGCCGTACCAATTGCCAAAGCTGCCACAATAGTACCAGCTAAATTCCCCACACCACCCACAACAACCACCATAAAAGTATCGATAATGTAATTTTGTCCAGTATTTGGCCCTACAGAACCGAGTAAACTAATAGCACATCCAGCCACACCAGCTAATCCTGAACCCAGTGCAAAAGTCATCGCATCGACTTTTGCAGTTGGGATACCTAAACAAGCGCTCATACTGCGGTTTTGCGTAACAGACCTAATTCTTAAACCCCATTTAGAACCTTGCAAAAATAGATAAATTCCAGTCACACAAATTATCGTTAAACCGATAATAAATAACCTAGCAAATGGGAATTGCACACCAGCCAAAGATATTCCATCTTGTAACCAAGTAGGCGCTGTTACATCCACATTTTGAGCGCCAAACCAAGGTTGAGTCACTGCTAACTGATAAGTTTGGCTCAAGAAGTTGCACGTTGTGATTGTCACCCCCAGCGATAGAAATAACAACACCATCACAACCCAGTTACGAATTTTTGCTAAATTTGTACGCGAATTTAAAATCCATAAACCTCCAAAAAACAATAGACAAAACAGTGCTATACCAATTACCAAAACTAAATTTACACTGCGAACAAACTGCTGAAAAATCAAACTCACTCCCCAAGTTGCTAAGAGAGTTTCTAGAGGTCGTCCATAAAGATAACGAATCACACCTCTTTCGAGAATTAACCCCACAGCAGCAGTGAAAATAAAAGCAATAATCAAAGCCCAAAATATATAAATTTCAAACCATAAACCACCCAATTGTTTACAGCCATTTTGGACAACAAATGTCGTGTAAGCACCGAACATCATCAATTCGCCATGTGCCATATTGATGACACCCATCAATCCAAATATAATGGCAAGTCCCAACGCAGCAATTAATAATACAGCGCCAATACTAATACCATTAAATACAGCCTCTAAAAAAACAGTTAACACTTTTTCTCCTAAATGTTAATAGTTAGTTGTCAGTTGTCAGTTGTTTTTTTCTTCACCACTGACCACTGACCACTGACCACTGACTACTGACTATTGACTATTGACTTACGCTTTCTTATACTTACCACCCTTATTTGGATCAGACCAATCACAAGCAAAACCCTTAGTCTCTTTCACAAACTGATTCCAGGGAACTGGATCAACTGGTGCAGGCGTAGCATAAACAATATCAAACAAACCATCTAGCCTAACTTGACCAATCCGCACAATTTTAGATATGTGATGATTAGCATCCATTGTCACTTTTCCTTCAGGTGCATCTAGAGTTTGCCCATATGCTGCTGCACGCACCTTAGCTAAGTCAGTAGTACCAGCTTTTTCTACTGCTTGCTTCCACAAATAAACTGCAATGTATGCTGCTTCCATTGGGTCATTTGTCACCCGATTCTCCCCATACTCTTTTTTGAAAGCTGCAACAAACTTTTTATTAGCAGGTGTATCTACCGTTTGAAAGTAGTTCCAAGCAGCGTAGTGACCTTTGAGATACTCTACACCAATTGCTTTAACTTCTTCTTCAGCAATACTTACAGACATAGAGGGATATTTTTGTGCTGTTAAGCCAGCCCCTTTCAATTGTTTGAAAAAAGCAACATTGCTATCACCATTCAAAGTGTTATAAATCACACCACCATTAGGCAAAGCTTGCTTGATTTTAGTGATTATTGGTGTCACTTCTGTGTTACCTAGCGGTAAGTAATCCTCACCAACAGTTGTACCACCAAGTGCTGCTAATTGTGCTTTAATAATTGTGTTAGCAGTGCGCGGAAAAACGTAGTCAGAGCCAACTAAGAAGAATTGTTTGCCCTTATTTTTCAACAGCCAATCAACAGATGGTTCAATTTGTTGATTTGGGGCGGCACCAGTGTAAAAAATATTTTTAGAACACTCTTGACCTTCGTATTGCACTGGATACCAGAGCATGTGATCTTTGCTTTCAAATACTGGCTTAACATTCTTGCGGCTAGCAGAAGTCCAACAACCAAAAACTACAGCAACTTTATCCTGATCAATTAGCTTCGTTGCTTTTTCCCTAAAAGTATCCCAATTAGAAGCACCATCTTCCACAATTGGTTCAATTTGTTTTCCTAAAATACCACCAGCAGCGTTAATTTCTTTGATTGCTAATTTTTCAGCATCCACAACGCTTTTCTCACTAATAGACATTGTGCCGCTGAGAGAGTGTAAAATACCAACTTTTATGGTCTTACTATCAGTAGCAGCCACAGGAGACGTATTAGAAGAGGCGGCAGTATTTTCTGTAGCGCTTGGGGAATTATTCACGCAAGCCTTGAGAAAAAGGCTGCTACCGAGAGTGGCAGAACTGTAAATCAAAAAATTACGTCGATTAAATCGTTTACTCATCTTTTTATGAATTTTCCTCTTGATGAATCAGCTAAGTTATAGGAAACTGACAATATCAATCTTCAACTTGTGATATTAGTGCTATATTTAACTATGAAAAAGTGATCTGTTATACAATTACTTGATTTAGCTAGTAAAAAATTAATTATCAGATACCAAAATTAATAAATATTAATAAGGTAAAATAATTACAGTCATCAAATAGCAAAGCAATAAATTTACCTCTGCTAGAAAAGCAATTAGTTATTTTTTTATTAGAGTAAATTATGGCAATTCTCAAACTAGAAAATGGCACAATCCTCACGGATATCCAGGACATTGCCCCAGAATTGGCATCCCTTAACATTCAACTGAATCGCTGGACTGTGGGGGATAATCCCGATTTACATCGGTTGCTGGCACAAGATAGCCTCGACGAAGATGAAAAAGAACAAGTACTAAAAGCCCTAGATAGCTATTTTGAGCAACTGCAACAAACAGCAGGTTATCAATCCCGCGATCTGATTGTTCTGCATCCAGGGGTTGCGAACCTCGAGGGGTTACTGGCAAAGTTTGACCAGATCCACACCCATGCAGATGATGAAGTCCGCTACATCATTGATGGAGAAGCGATTTTTGGCTTTGTGCGTCGCGATCGCACTCAGGTAGAACTCACCGTCCAACCAGAAGAGTATATTAACGTGCCTGCGGGAACCGAACACTGGTTTTATCTAACCCCAGCACGGCGAGTTAAAGCAGTACGCTATTTCATCAGTACTGAGGGTTGGGTACCCCAGTATACGGGTAGAGAGAAAGCAGTTAAAAGTTAGGAGTTAGGAGTTAGGAGTTAGGAGTTAGGAGTGAACAAGCAGATTGTTTTTTGCGACTTTGACGGCACCATCACAGTTGAGGAAACATTTGTTGCGGTTTTCAAAAAATTTTCACCTGAACTTTCTGCACAATTACTGCCCGAAATGTATGCACGACGGTTGACACTGCGAGAAGGAGTCAGGAAAATATTGGAATCAATTCCATCTTCAAGCTATGGCGAAATTTTGGAATTTACTCAACCCCAGCCAATCCGCCCAGGATTTTTAGAACTATTAGATTTTCTGGAGTTTCAGAAAGTGCCTTTAGTGGTAGTTTCTGGAGGACTGCGGGGAATGGTGGAAGTTGTCCTAGATAGTTTAGTTCAGCGGGTTCATGGCATCTATGCTATTGATGTAGATACCAGTAGTTCTCACCTAAAAGTACACTCTGATTACGAGGGTGGTACAGAAATGGTGGCGAAGGTGCAGGTAATGGCAGAGTATCCAGCCGAGCAAAAAATTGCGATCGGTGATTCCCTGACTGATCTAAATATGGCGCTTGAAGCTTCTGTAGTGTTTGCTCGTTCAAGCTTAGCTAAATATCTAAATGAATACCAAAAACCCTACATTCCCTGGAATGATTTCTTGGAAGTGCGTAACCATCTAGCTCAGTTATGGAAGTAAGGTAAAGACATCTAAATTGCATAATCACTCAACAAGGCCGTTGACTGATGACTCATGACTCATGAATGATGACTGTCATCAGTCAACACAATTTAGATATGCAATCTTTATCTGGAACAGTTTAGTTATTTTCGAGAAAAAGCGTCAATCCTTCTCCCTTGCACCCCTGCACCCCTGCACCCCTGCACCCCTGCACCCCTGCACCCCTGCACCTACCGTCTGATTGTGTAAAAGCTTAATACCATGACTAGCCAAACTCCAAGCGATCGCCGTCTTGAACTCATCGCCGCCGCCCGTCAATTTTATCACCAAGGTTGGATGGTGGGAACTGCGGGCAATCTTTCAGCGCGTTTACCAGATGCTAGTTTCTGGATTACAGCTAGTGGTCGGTCTAAAGGAGAATTGTTACTCAGTGATTTAGTTCGCATTTATCCAGATGGTAAGCAGGAGTCGTCAGCAGATTTAAAACCATCGGCTGAAACTGTTATTCACCAAGTAATTTATACCCTCTTTCCCCAAGCACAAGCTTGTTATCACGTCCACTCAATTGAGGCAAATTTGGTTTCTCGCTTTGTTCTTGGAGATTTTTTACCCTTACCGCCTTTAGAGATGCTCAAAGGTTTAGGAATTTGGGAAGAGAATCCTTGTTGTGTGCTTCCCATCTTTGCCAATCATTTACAAGTTTCTCGCATTGCAACTGAGATTCAAGAACGCTTTACAATTAATTTGCCACAAGTACCAGCTTTACTCATCCGTGACCACGGTGTTACAGTTTGGGCATCTTCTCCCGAAGCGGCTCGTAACTACATTGAGTTGGTAGAATACATCTTCCGCTACATGGTAGCTGCCCGTGGCATTTGGGGGAGATGGGGGGATGGGGGGATGTGGTTCGACTTCGCTCACCAACCGGGAGATGAGGGAGATGGGGGGACAAGGGGAATAACAACTGACAACTGACAACTAACAACTAACAAATGACTAACCAAACTATTCGTGTAATAGCCCGTGTAATTGCTTTTCCTGATAAAGTAGAAGAACTGAAAGCTGTACTGTTGGAACTCATTGAGCCAACTCTACAGGAAGCAGGTGCAATTAAGTATGAACTTTTGCAAAACGAGTCTGACCCGACAGATTTTACTTTTGTGGAAGAATGGAGTTCTGATGAAGCCCTTAATGCTCATCTGCAATCACCCCATTTACAAGCCGCAGCTGCTAAACTCGAAGGCTTAGTAGCTGCTGCACCGGACATCCGGCGCTATTATCTTTTGGTATAGTGCAAAATTTACAAACTTGGCTAGCTGAAGCAGTTTCCTCGTGTTGGGGATCAGCTCAAATATCAACAGCGGTAAAATCTCAAGATTGAAGCGATCGCTCCAGAATTGATGCGGCAATCTGAAGTATGTTAATCCTCAGCGATTAATCGAAATTCAACAGATGCAACATCCATGTGCCAATTACTGGGAATGAATTGCAATGTTCCAACAGATATTTGCTTTTCTTTTGAAGGCTTTTCTGCACGGGGAGGAAAAACCGATCATCATAGTGATGGTTGGGGCATTGCTTTCTTTGAAGGAAAGGGATGTCGGCTATTTTTAGATGAAAAACCCTCTATTACTTCTCCCATCGCAGAGTTAGTGCGATGCTATCCCATCCACTCTACTCATGTGATTGCTCATATCCGCAAAGCTACTCAAGGCGAAGTCGCCCTACACAATTGCCATCCATTCCGCAGAGAACTATGGGGAAGGTATTGGGTGTTTGCCCACAACGGTAATTTACCAGATTTTGTTCCCGAAAATATGGGTTTTTATCAAGCTGTGGGTGACACCGATAGTGAAAAAGCATTCTGCATGATGCTAGAAACTCTGCGAGAACACTTTCCTGACGGTAAGCCTACGCTAGAAAAACTGTATTCTGTATTGCGTAAAGTAACTGATAAACTTGCATCCAAAGGTATTTTTAATTACTTACTTTCCGATGGAGAATACTTTTTTGCC
The DNA here is from genome assembly GCA_017164015.1 of Nostoc sp. UHCC 0702. GTDB lineage: Bacteria > Cyanobacteriota > Cyanobacteriia > Cyanobacteriales > Nostocaceae > Amazonocrinis. The sequence continues at coordinate 4,258,381 of CP071065.1, read as the reverse complement.
TATTGCTCAACCAAACTCAGCTACATTGTACGTCAAGCACCCTTTGCTGCTGCCCATTTGATTGACCAAGACATGACTGTAGATTTTCGAGAAGTGACTACTGAACGCGATCGCGTCGCTGTGATTGCAACCACGCCTCTGACTGACAACGAAGTTTGGACACATATTGAACCAGGTGAACTGTTAGTGTTTAAAGATGGTTTGCCCCTGAAATATGCATCTAGTTAAAAATTAGTGTAGGTTGGCGAGAATTTTTTCATCCAACCTACGCTTTCTTCTCTTCACCTGGAATCTAATAATGTCTTGAATCCAACTGGTTATAGATTCTTGTGATAACCATCACAAAATGGAGCGTTATTTGTGTATTTACACTGACAAAGGGCAACAGGTTTTTTTTCAGTAATTTCAAATTTAATTGGTTTGAATTCAGTCCCTTTGTGAGCGCCATTGCAGAAGGGTTGATTGCTGGAATAACCGCAGCTACACCATAAATATGTGCCAGTTTCCAGTTCCATTACTATTGGTTTCTTGTCAATGATCACAGGTTGTTTTGGTTGTTGATTGACCAATTCTGTTTCGCTCATTGTATTGTCCTTATTTAGGAGTTATTGATTAGAAAGTTTCTTTGTGTGTTGAATAATATCGTCGATATAAGCAGCAATAAAGCCACAAATAGATATTTGCTAATCAGTGTTTTGTGCTTACATAAATAATTATTTACTTTTTTTCCATTTTGGGGTATACAAGATCGATAAATTAAGGATAAATTTAAGAATATAGATGTGAACTACGCACACTGCCGACTGTATGGGCGCTCCGGGGACTGGTTGCTGGGAAGAAATTCTTTTAATATTTAGTTAGGTGCTGCGCCATCCCAATCTTCCTAGTCTCCATTGCCCCTAATGCAGTTCGCTACACTAAAGGCATTGCAACTATGAACGATTTAATTATTTCACTGTACTGAGTATTTCATTCAAGCGAATTGAGTTTACAGTCAATACCACAGCTTCAAACAAATGTATGAACAGAATCTTACTGGGACGTAAATTGATTATTGTCACGGCTATTCTTACCATCATTGTGCCAATTGGTATAGATGGTTTTCTACTCGCAAAGGCACACATGGCAAATCCGCTTTGGTTACCACATGCGAAATTACACTGTGCAATGTCCTTCTTCGCAGCAATCAGTCTTGGGGTGAGTTCTCTTGCTGTACTCATAACCCGTCCAGTTATGGATCGCATCAGTGCAGCGATCGCTACCTTTCTCTCAACTACTTTCTGGGTAGGTCTAGTCCTTGCAGGTACTTTGCCAGGTACATCTTACGGTTTTCTGAATGATCCCAACCTCACCAATTTGAAGCCACCGATTGTATTCGGGATATCTATTGAGCTAAACTTCGTTACGGCAATCTTGAGTATTATTCTCGGTTGGTTCGGCTTCGTGCTAATTTTTCGAGGAGTCGAGCAACATAGAAAAACTAGACTACGCTGAGGGATTTCCAAAAAATAAAATATCCAACTTTTTATAAAGAGTTGGAAAAGCTGCCCTCGGTAGCCAGAGCGATCGCATCTCAATTACTCTTGATCAAAAGCAACGAACTTTTGTTCTGTCACAGTAGGGTGTGTTATGCCGTAGGAATCGCGCACCATCCTAGATTTTCGGTGTGTTATAGACGGAACGTCCTAACGCACCCTACTCAGGCTAGGCAAGAATTTCAAGACTTATGTGTATACCGTAACGTTAACTCTGGAGTAAAGAATTATGAAGGTTTTAAGGATTTACAAAAGGTTACTGATTTTGTACATATTTCTAAAATTGAATTCTTCAGAGTCAGTGGATTAATATAATTCTTGATTCCTCTTTTCGGAACCAATTCTTGGGGTCATCGTGCCAATTTGGTAAAATTGTATGGCACATTTATCGCTATTGGAAAAATTGTTACTCTTGTTTGAACAAGATATTTTCAGCGATTTGATAATGGCTACATTCGTGTCAGCTAACCTAATATAGGAATCGTACTTAAATCTTGCTAAGTATACTGAAAAACAAACTTTTATATGGCAAGCTTCTGCCAATTTGGTTTTTCAGAAATCAAATATGAGTCCTATATAGGAATCCTAAACTGCATCAGTATGAACCCTGTTCGGATCTAAAATAGGATTGCTATAGTAGGGTATCATCCGGGGACTTTATACCGTAAGTTGGCACTTGATGACACCAACCCTAACACTACCCCTAGCTACTGGGATAGTGTTGTGGCTATGAACTTTCTCGACGACACCAAGCTGATTTTTTTACCCCTAGTTAGGTAGATAGATTGCACTTATGGCGCAGAACGATGGATAATTGGAAGTTCTTTCATAAAATATTGGATGTTTATCCCTTGTTGAATGATTTGGGGTTGGTTCAATTAGACGTTCCACTACGAAGCCATTTTCATTTAAAGAAGTGAATATTGTCTCAAAAGTGTGATGGTAACTTACTAATTCCATGTCATCAAACATATTCCATCGATATTCGTCATTATGAAAATATGGGCGCATCGTTACGTCATAAGTACTACCATTCCAAAATTTATTAGTCACTTCATCAAACGGATGATGAAACGAAAAGATGAATTTACCAAAGCTTCGGATTACCCTTGCAACTTCAGCAAATAACGGACTTAGCTCTTTAACGTAGTGAACCATTAAACAGCTATAAATTAGCTCAAAACTTTTATCACCGAATGGCAGTTCTTCGGCAATACCAACATAAAAGTCTATTTCGGGATGTTCTTTTCGAGCTATCTCAATCATTGTGCTTGACTGATCTAGACCAATAACGTTTCCTCCCCACGATTTTACTTTCGCAGCAAATTTTCCAGAGCCACAGCCCAGGTCTAACACATTGCGTTGATTAACATTCTTCTCAATCAACTTAGTCATTGATGGAATATCTAGGTATTCATTCCAAAGATTATCTTCTTCATTGTTTCTTTTCAAATGATATCGCTCACCATATTTGTCGTACATTAGTTTGTTATGTTTGTGACAAATCATGATTTTCTTAATTTCCTGATTATGTTGAGCAATTTTTCATTGTAAGTTTACTTGTAGCAACCTGCAATACTAATTGCTCAAACCTGCAATCCAGACATTTTCAAACCAGGATTAAATGCAACCAACCTGGGGTATATCCCAGGGCAAACGCATCTACATATAGGACATATGTACTAAGCAAGGAACAAGGACAGCGATCGCGTGTGGTGTGAAGGTGCTTGCGATCGGGTATTGATGGTAAAGTCATAGTAAAAATAGAGTAAAGCCCTAGAAAAGTGTGAAACTCAAGCCCAAAATCACCATTGCCGACCACTTCGCACAAATGTCAGACCCACGAATAGATCGCACGAAGCGACACAAGTTAATTGATATTTTGACTATTGCCATTTGTGCGGTGATATGTGGGGCGGATAGTTGGGTGGCGATTGAACTGTATGGCTTTGATTTTCACGAATGATTTAGGATTGCTATAGGTTTCGTCGAACTCATGTTAAATTTGTTCTTAAGATCAGGATCTTATCTGGTCAAAAGCTTTTTGAAAGTGAAAGCTATACTCAAAATCTAAATTCAAGATCAAAAATGCTTCCAGATGTTGAGACAGTCTTGCCTATGGCAGACGTAGACAAAGCCCATAATTTAGGTCAAAAAGGTCAAATCCGGGGTAAAATTGTCCTGCAAGTAGTCGATTAAAGCTGATTTCATCTTTTTGCTGTCACTTTAATCAAAAAATCAGGTCAAGTATACTCATTCGGTTGCGGTATATTTCGCTTCTACAAAATCAGTACTTGCTCATATTCAAAATACGAAAAGAATTTGGTATTTCAGCCTTAAATCTCATGATGCGAACCTTGAAGATGCGTTTAAATCTGGTCAGTGGGATGAGTATCCTCCATTTGATTGTGCTAGGTGTTCCTGCTTTAGCTGAAATATCAGAACCTATGAACATCGGGCTTGAAGGGGCTATCATTAACGATAGTATTTCTGCTGCCATCTCTACAACTTCTAAAGCAACCGAAACAATTCCGGCTAGTGTGACTCAACTGTCCCAGCTAGCCCCAGTCAGTAGTTCTCAAAATCAGGCTGCTCTGTTGACTACTTCTAACAACCAGTCTGGGTTTGACATAACGACAAGGCCTGCTGATCAAAGTCATAGTCTACCACTTTCTTTTATTCTTGCTCAAAACGCCCAAACAAACACAGATAATGATGCCCCAATGGCACAAGTCACTTCTGTGTCTCAGCTAAAAGATGTACAACCAACAGATTGGGCTTTTGGTGCGTTACAGTCTTTAGTTGAGCGATATGGTTGCATTGCAGGGTATCCAGATAATCTCTACAGGGGCAATCGAGCCTTAACAAGATATGAGTTTGCAGCCGGATTAAATGCTTGTTTAGAGCGAGTCAACGAACTAATTACCACGGCAACTTCTGACTTAGTTCAGACAGAAGATTTAGCCACAATTAAGCGCCTGCAAGAAGAATTTGCGGCAGAACTAGCCACGCTGCGGGGCCGTGTAGATACTTTAGAAGCTCGTACAGCAGAACTAGAGGCAAATCAGTTCTCCACAACTACCAAGCTCAGTGGTCAAGTAATTATAGCGGTGAATTCAGGAGCATTTACTGGAGAACGCATCATCGGCCCCACAGGTGAAGAAATTGCTAGTTCTGACCCAAATACTACGGTGGTTTATCGAGCTGCTATAGACTTAGATACAAGCTTTTTTGGCACAGACCAGTTAAAAATCCGTCTTGATACAGGCAACAATAATGGTGTCAATAATGCGCCAGGATTGTTAGAGCCGAACTTTGGTAGTGTTCTAGACTTTTCAATTAAACCACCCACTAATAACAACCTTGGTGTGTCACGGCTATACTACACTTTTAAGCCATTCCAAGATTTCACCGTGTCTGTGGGCCCTGAGATTCGTACTACAGATTATGTTGACTACAACAGCTACGCTTACCTGAGCTTTCGAGACTTTAGCACTTTCGCATTTATAAATAACCAACTTCTTTTCCCTGTCAATGGGCCAAGTGCAGGTGCAGCAATTGATTGGAAGCCAGGAGGAGGAGCATTGACAGTACGGGCTTTGTATGCAGCAGCAGAAGCAGGCAATCCAGGTAATAATGGATTTGTCAGAGGTGTAGCACCATTCACTCGGTTGTTGTATCCTACTGGTAGTGGTGAAAACGGTTTATTTGGCGACACATATCAGGGTACTGTTGAACTAGAGTATGCGCCATCGAGAGTTTTTGCTATACGCCTCCAATACAGTGGTGGAAAATTATTCAATAACCAGTATGACGTGTTCGGCGCAAATTTTGAGTTAGCTTTTTCACCGAAACTAGCCGTATTTGGTCGTTATGGCTATGGTAATTACGATAACACTAGCTTTGGTGACATCAAACCCAACTACTGGATGGCGGGAGTAGCGTTCCCAGACTTGTTTTCCCCTGGTGCTTTGGCTGGTATTGCAGTTGGTCAACCCTTTATTGCTAGTGAAATTGGTAATACCACTCAAACCAACTTTGAAGGATTCTACAACTTTAGAGTCAGTGATAACATCCAAGTTACTCCTTTGATTCAGGTAATTACTAATTCTTCCAACCAGAATAGCAATGGTACGATCATTACAGGGACTCTGCGGACGGTCTTCTCTTTCTAGTTGCACTAGAACTATCGCTGTTTAATCGTCCCTAGTTCAAGTTATAGCAAAGTGCTGAGTGCTGAGTATAAATCCAACACTCAGCATTTTGCTATCTATGTCATTATTTTTTAGGTGGGGAGTTTGGAGTTTTTTTGATTAATTTATTCTTTGGAAGTACCTGAATTTTTGGAAGTCCCATTAATAGGCTTAACTTCATTCATAACGTATAGATCTTTGCTGGTGAAAACAGGCTTGGAACGAAATAATAATAACTATACCGTTTCTCTTCTTGAATGCCATATACCACAGTAAAAACACAGAGGCGAAAAGTTAACTTTTTATTCTCTTTTCGCTTTTTCCATATTCCTCAATTCTTATTCTCTTTTTTTTGCTCCTGATCTCATCAAAGAAAATCCTCGTCTTCACTTTGCAACTTAATGATTTGTGCATCAAATTGACCGAACAATTCGCAATTACGGACAAAATTGTCAATTTATTCATTGACTCTTTACAGAGTAACTAATTTAAATTATGAAAAAACAAACCACACAGTATCAATATTCAGGGCAAGCGCATTTATGCGTAGGTAAGGAAACTGCAAAAAGCAGCGAATTCATAATTGCGAATTGGTTTGACTCCTACTTTTTCAATAGATGCAATCCAATCAGTCAATTCAGTAGACCTCTTGCATAGTGAAGTCAATGGCTGCAATAGTTAAGAGTTTTGTATTGTGTAAATTAATTAGTACTAAATACAGAATTTCTTTAATTAATAGCGAATTAAATTTGCCCAGACTCTGTATCCCTCTGCGTTTTAAAATGCTAGGATTTTACGTCTAGCTGTATTCAGCAATTCAATATCTTGATTATAGCACAATACGGTTCAGTTAAGGTTTTGATCCCCCTAGCCCACGCCAGTCGCCTCAAGTCGGGAAACCCGCCCACGGCGCTGGCTCCCCTTAAAAAGGGGGGAATTATACTCTTAAAGTCCCCCTTTTGAAGGGGGATTTAGGGGGATCTTCAATGTTTAAATTTCACTAACTGAACCGTATTGGATCATAGCAAGCCGCTCTGTGAAGGCTTGAACGCCTCTAATGAAATTGCAAAATAAATTTGGCTTCATCCCTGAGAACATCTTTTCCCCAGTCAAGGCGCAATTAGCAAAAGCTTAAGGAGACCAAATCATGACCGTTTCAGAAACTATAGCGAACCCTTTGCAAGCATTACAAAATTATGGACAGTCGATATGGCTAGACTATATCCGGCGTAGCCTGATTACTAGTGGTGAACTACAACGCCTAATTGATGAAGATGGGGTACGAGGAGTTACATCTAACCCAGCAATTTTTCAGAAAGCCATTGCAGGTAGTACTGACTACGATGATGCCATCAAGACAATTGAGGATAGTCAGGATCAAGATGCTATTTCGCTCTATGAACAGTTAGCAATTGAAGACATCCAAGCCGCAGCTGATATATTGCAACCTATTTACCAACAAACTAAAAGACAAGATGGTTACGTCAGCCTGGAAGTCTCACCTTATTTGGCTCACGACACTGAGCAAACTATTTCAGAAGGGCATCGGCTTTGGCAAGCGATAAAAAGACCCAACCTGATGATTAAGGTTCCCGCTACACCTGCTGGTATCCCTGCCATTCAAGAACTGATCAGCGATGGTATTAATGTCAATGTGACGCTGCTGTTCTCCCAAGAAGTCTATGAGCAAGTTGCGAATGCTTACATTGCAGGGTTAGAGGCGCTTGCTGCCAAAGGTGGAGATGTCAGTCAAGTCAATAGTGTTGCCAGTTTCTTCATTAGCCGGATTGATACTGCCATTGATAATCTGATCATTACTCGACTCAAAACAACAAGCAACAAGGATGAGCGGGGATTACTAGAGGTGATGCTGGGGAGAATTGCGATCGCCAATGCTAAACTAACTTATCAGCGCTACCAAGAGATTTATCAAAGCGATCGCTGGAAAAAACTTGCTCAATTAGGTGCTAAACCCCAACGACTTCTATGGGCAAGCACAGCTACTAAAAATCCCCAATACAGTGATGTTTTGTATGTGGAAGGACTAATTGGTCAAGACACCGTGAATACAGTTCCTCCTACGACTTTGGCAGCTTTTGCCGACCACGGACAGCCACGCCCTAGTTTGTTAGAGAACCTTGACCTTGCTAAGGAGATGATGCTGAAACTGCAAAGGGCAGGTATTTCCTTTAAAAGCGTCACCGACAAATTGCTGGTTGAAGGATTGGATTTATTTTCCGATGCCTTTGACCAATTGTTGGGTTCAGTAGAGAAAAAGCGAGAAATAGTTTTGGGGGCAAAACTTGACTCCTTGTCCTACAAACTGCCAGAAGACCTAACTACTAGCGTTCAAGCACACCTAGAAGACTGGCGCGTGAATGGCAAAATCCGCAGACTGTGGTCACATGATGCTTCTCTGTGGACAGGGGCGGATGAAAATCGCTGGTTAGGTTGGCTTGGCATCACTGAAGATCAGCTAGCGCAAATTGACCACCTCAAACAGCTAGCACAAGAAGTTAAAGACTTGCGCTTCTCTCACGTTGTGCTGCTGGGTATGGGTGGGTCATCACTCTGTCCAGAAGTCATGAAGCTGACTTTTGGCAAAATAGCAGGTTATCCAGAACTGTTAGTGCTAGATTCAACTGACCCTGCTCAGATTCAGACGCTTTTAAATCAAATCAACCTGACCACAACTTTGTTCATTGTCTCTAGTAAATCTGGCAGCACCCTAGAACCAAACATCTTCAAGCAATATTTCTTTGATCAAGTGCAGCAAATTCTGGGGGCAGAATCAGCAGGAAACCGTTTCATCGCCATCACAGACCCTGGTTCTCATCTGCAACACATTGCAGAGGGTGACGACTTCCGCCATATCTTCTTTGGTGTATCTAGTATTGGTGGTCGTTATTCTGCTTTATCTAACTTTGGGATGGTGCCAGCTGCGGCAATGGGTGTTGATGTTGCCAAGTTGTTAGACTCTGCTGAAGAGATGGTACATTCCTGCGCTCCTTCGGTTCCAGCAGAGGATAATCCTGGTGTGGTTCTCGGAACCATTCTAGGTGTATTGGCAAACCAAGGACGAGATAAAGTGACGCTGATTACCTCGCCCTTAATTGCAGATTTGGGTGCATGGCTAGAGCAATTGCTGGCGGAGTCTACAGGTAAAGATAACTTGGGATTGATTCCAATTGACCGCGAACCATTAGGAGAACCAAAAGTATACGGCAGCGATCGCCTGTTCGTATACATTCGTCTGGAATCTGCCCCTGATCCCACTCAAGATGCTGCCTTCGCTGCGCTAGAACAGGCAGGACAGCCCACCGTCCGCATTTCTGTTGCTCATCCATACCAGCTAGGACAAGAGTTTTTCCGTTGGCAGATTGCGACTGCGGTTGCTGGGTCAATTATCGGCATCAATGCCTTTAACCAACCGGATGTGGAAGCTAGCAAAATCGCTACTCGTCAATTGACCACTAAATATGAAAAAACTGGGGCATTGCCAGCTGAAACGCCAATTTTCACAGAAGCAGGCATTAAGTTATTCACTGACCCCAAAAATGCTCTATTCCTGTCTGAAGCAACGAAGCGCGAGCAATCTCTAGTTGGTTATTTACGCGCTCATCTGAATCGACTCCAAGTTGGAGATTACTTTGCATTGCTAGCTTATATTGAAATGAACGAATCCCACCAAGCGCAATTGCAAGTTATTCGGCAGTTAATTCGTGACTCAAAGCGAGTTGCAACTTGTTTGGGCTTTGGTCCCCGCTTTTTACACTCCACAGGACAAGCATACAAAGGTGGGCCAAACAGTGGCGTTTTTCTGCAAATTACTTGTGATGATGCCGTTGATTTACCTGTAACTGGTCACAGATACAGCTTTGGAGTTGTCAAAGCAGCCCAAGCAAGGGGTGATTTCCAGGTATTGGCAGAGCGAAATCGCCGAGTTCTCAGATTACATTTAGGTAAAGATGTGCAAGCAGGTTTAGAACTGTTACACACAGTTATTAAGCAAGTTTTGGTCTAAGTTGCAGGGTATATAGGGATTCTACTTTAGGGATGATCAAGAAATAAATCAACCAATCTTGTGGGGTGGGCGTCTCGCCCGCCCAAGGCTAGGGGCGGACAAGATGTCCACCCCACAAGAAAAATTGTATATTTTTTATTTGGAAGCCCCTTATCAATCTTTCCCTGTGTACCCTGCCTGCAACTGCTTGGCGTTTACATCTTTAAAATGCATTTTAGCCAATGGATTTCACAGCAAATATTTAAAACACAGGAGAAAAATCATGCAAATTGGTGTATTTGGTCTTGGGCGCATGGGTGCCAATATCGTTAGACGCTTAATGCGCGATGAACATGAGTGTGTAGTCTTCAACCGCACTCCCGACAAAGTTCGGCAGCTAGAAGGTGAAGGTGCAACAGCAGCCTCCTCACTCGATGAATTTGTACATCTACTCACAAAACCAAGAGTTATTTGGGTGATGTTACCTGCTGGGGATGCAACTGAGAGTGCGATCGCGGCTTTAGCCCAAAAGCTGGAACCAGGTGATATAGTCATCGATGGTGGCAATTCCTACTATAAAGATGATGTCCGTCGTGCTAAATTAATGAACGCAAAAGGCATCAACTACATTGATGTCGGTACGAGCGGTGGTGTATGGGGGTTAGAGCGGGGTTACTGCCTGATGATTGGCGGCAAACCAGAGGTTGTCAACCACCTTGATGCCATTTTCAAATCCCTCGCTCCGGGAACAGGAGATATTCCCAAGACACCCGGAAGAGAACACCTCACAAGCACTGCTGAAATGGGCTACTTACACTGTGGTTCTTATGGAGCAGGACACTTCGTCAAAATGGTGCATAATGGCATTGAGTATGCGCTAATGCAGGCATACGCCGAAGGGTTTGACATTTTCCGTAATGCCGACTCTCAGGAACTGGCAGAAGATTACCGTTATGACCTGAATGTGGCAGACATTTCCGAAGTTTGGCGGCGGGGTAGTGTAGTGGGGTCGTGGCTGCTAGACTTGACTGCAATGGCGCTGGCAGAGAATCCCACACTTTCTAACTACAGTGGGTATGTGCAGGACTCAGGCGAAGGACGCTGGACAATTATGGCGGCCATTGAAGAAGCCGTTCCTACTGATGTACTATCGGCTGCCTTATATACTCGTTTCCGCTCTCGACAAGAGCATACTTTTGCGGAAAAAATGCTGTCTGCCATGCGCTACAAGTTTGGCGGACACGTTGAACAACACAGCTAAAGTATAGCTGGGGACTGGGGACTGGGTGAAAAGCCTTTGTCTTGAAAAGTTCAGATCGGCGGAAGCCGCCGCTCCGACTTTTCGCTTTGTGTCTAGGTTTTATCATCTGTTGATGTCCTAACCACCTTGGCTATTGCTATATTACTGATAAAATTATGACTTTTGCAAAAGCAAATAACCTAACTCAATTGCTAGACCGACCAGCAAATCCCTGTGTGGTAGTGATTTTCGGTGCAGCTGGAGACTTAACTAAGCGCAAGCTGATCCCTGCCCTCTATAATTTGGCACGCAGCAACTTGCTGCCTGAAGAGTTTGCCATTGTGGGCGTTACTCGTGCCCCCATGAGTAGCGAAGATTTTCGTACCCAAATGAGTCGGGATATCGAAAAATTCTCCACTAACGACATTGACCCCCAACTGTGGCAGTGGTTTGAGAAACGGCTCTATTACCTAGCAGGTGATTTCCAAGATACCGACACCTACAGTCGGCTCAAAGAATTGCTCATGCAGGTTGATCAAGAGTGTAGCACCCAAGGCAACTATCTCTATTACCTAGCAACTGCACCTGATTTCTTCTGCGACATCATCTGGCAACTAGGCTCTGTTGGACTTACCCAAGAAGACGGTTACTGGCGGCGTGTGATTATTGAAAAACCTTTTGGACACGATTTGGAATCTGCTCGTGCTTTGAACAAAAACATTAGCACAATTCTCAAAGAAAGTCAAATATACCGGATTGACCACTACCTGGGTAAGGAGACGGTACAGAACATTCTGGTTTTCCGCTTCGGCAACGGACTGTTTGAGCCGATTTGGAATCACCGTTATATCGATCATGTACAAATTACAGTTGCTGAAACTGTCGGGGTAGAAGGCAGAGGTGGCTACTATGAAGGAGCGGGGGCAATCCGCGATATGGTTCAGAACCATATATTTCAACTGCTGGCGATGATGGCAATGGAGCCGCCTGTTTCGTTTGAAGCAGATGCAGTGCGGGATGAAAAGTCAAAAGTACTCAAGGCAATTCAACCCCTGACACCCCAGGATGTGCTGACTCATACTGTGCGCGGGCAGTACGGTGAAGGGATAGTAAAGGGACAACATCTACCTAATTACCGTTTAGAGCCTCGCGTTGCTCCTGACTCTGGGACGGAAACCTTTACTGCCTTGAAGTTGATGATTGATAACTGGCGTTGGGCAGATGTACCTTTTTACTTACGTACAGGTAAGTGCCTACCACAGCGAGTCACTGAAATTGCCATCCAATTCAAGCGAGTACCATCCTTGCTTTTTCACGAAACCTCCGTTGACCAGCTAGTTCCTAACTTCCTGGTAATTCGTATCCAACCCAACGAGGGAATTAGTTTGCAATTTGGGGCCAAAGTTCCTGGGCCGACGGTGCGAATGGGGGCGGTGGATATGGATTTTGCTTACACTGACTACTTTAATAGTGCGCCCAGTACAGGCTATGAAACCTTACTCTATGACTGCATGATTGGTGACGCTACTCTGTTTCAGAGGGCAGATAATGTGGAATTGGGCTGGAAGGTCGTCAGTCCGATTCTGGATGTCTGGAAAGCTTTGCCACCACGTAACTTTCCCAACTATGCCGCAGGCACTTGGGGCCCAAAAGATGCAGATGAGTTGTTGCAACGTGATGGTCGGCAGTGGAGAACAAGTGCCGATCTGACTCCCCCAGTCAAGCATTGAGTAAATGCGAACCTCTAAAAAATAAGAGTGACAGTATTATGAATCAAACGATTGAGTTCAAACAATCTAAAATTTCTTTGCTCGTTGCCGATGTAGACGGCACTTTGGTTACTCGTGAGAAGATATTGACAAATCGCACCCGTACAGCTGTCCAAAAGCTGAATGAGGCTGGTATTATCTTCACCATCACTAGTGGTCGTCCGCCTTTGGGCATGAAGATGATTGTGGATGCACTTAATTTGACTGCCCCGATCGCTGGCTTTAATGGTGCAGTGTTCTTTAATTCTGACCTCTCCATTATTGATCAGAATGTACTGACTCAAGCGATCGCTCAGCAGGTCGTCGAAATCATCACTGCTCACGGTCTGGATGTTTGGATCTATCAAGGCAAGGATTGGTTTGTACGTCAACGGCACGGTTCTCATGTTGATCGCGAAGAAAAGACGGTTCAATTCTCACCAACCGTTGTATCCAACTTTGATGGACTGCTAAACAACGTTGCCAAAATAGTCGGCGTCAGTGATGACTTGGAAGCAGTAGCACGATGCGAGGTTGATGTGCAGCAAAAGTTCAGTGGACAAGTCTGCTGTCAGACGGGCGCGAGTTCCCGTGATGGTCAGCAAGTCTCTGCTGCACGCTCCCAGCCCTACTATTTAGATGTCACACACCCCCGTGCTAACAAGGGAGCAGTGATACAGCGCCTCTGTGAACTCCTGACAATTCCTGCTCACGAGATTGCCACCATTGGTGACATGCCTAACGATGTACCAATGTTTGAACAAAGCGGTCTGAGCATTGCTATGGGCAACGCCAGTGTGCAAGTACAACGCCAAGCACAGTATGTCACAACTTCCTATGAAGAGGAAGGATTTGCTAATGCAGTGGAACAGTTCATTTTGGGTAGTAACGGCTCAAAGCGAGTACTCGATCAAAGCTCAAGGCAGTCAGCAGCTACTAGTTAAATCCAGACCAACCCTTGAGGAGAAAAATTGTCCTTACTGTTCTCATAGAATGCTGCAACATATTCGGAATAAGCATATGTACTGGTTCTGCCGCAGATGTTGGCAGGAAATGCCGTTGCTAGATGTAAAAACCCATAACTCATTCTCAGCTTCTGTTGTCAACAAGTCATTAATTAAAAGAAAAAACTGATTTATTTTGGAGAATTAAAATGACCCAACAAGTTAAAGAAATTCTTAGTTGGTATGGCAGCGATAATCCAGGAACCCTAACCAACCTGGCACGACTACTCAATCATGGGAAATTAGCAGGCACTGGTAAACTAGTTATTCTGCCCGTAGATCAAGGGTTTGAACACGGGCCTGCCCGTAGTTTTGCTGCTAACCCACTTGCTTACAATCCTCATTATCATTTTGAGTTAGCGATCGAATCAGGCTGCAACGCCTATGCAGCACCTTTAGGATTCCTAGAGGCGGGTGCAAGAGAGTTCGCGGGTGACATTCCTCTGATTTTGAAAGTTAACGACCATGATGTGCTGATAGATGAAAAAGACCCCAACCAAGCCTTGACCGGGAGTGTTCAAGATGCCTTAAGACTGGGTTGTGTGGGAATTGGTTTCACTATCTATCCTGGCTCAAGTCATCGATTAGAGTTGTATGAGCAAATCCGCGCCTATGCTGAAGAAGCGAAGCGTCAAGGCTTAGTAGTAATTATCTGGTCTTATCCGCGTGGCTCTGGTCTGAGCAAATTGGGAGAAACTGCAATTGACGTGACGAGCTATGCTGCCCACATTGCTGCCCAACTTGGTGCCCACATTATCAAGGTGAAGCTACCAAGCGCCCATATCGAGCAAGAGGCAGCCCGTAAGGTCTATGAAAAAGAGCAAATTCCAATTGCCACCCTGGATGAGCGAGTACGGCATGTTGTGCAATGTACATTCAATGGTCGGCGGGTCGTGATTTTTTCAGGTGGCCCCACTGAAAGTGATGATGTGTTACTTGATGAAATTCGTGCTATCCACAAGGGCGGCGGATTTGGCTCTATCATCGGGCGCAATTCATTCCAACGTTTTAAACCAGATGCACTACGGCTACTAACTGCAATTATGGATATTTACTCTGATGAATTAGCTCCGATTCCCAGCCGAGTACTTGTCTAGCCTCCCTAACCCTCCCCAAACCAGGGGAGGGTGTCCGATACCAGGCGGGGTAGTGTACTTAATCTACATGAAAAGTGCTGTATCTGGTCAAAAGCTTTTTGAAGTTGATGGTCATGGCGATCGCTTTGTTTAAAATCCTCTTTGCCTTACCTGATAGTTCTATAGGACTTACGCAAAAATTGCCAAAAAGCTTAATTTATCGAACCGCCAATAACGCTGAGAATTCGTAGAGTGTGCGTAAGTCCTATTTTATTAACGGCGTAAGACTTTTAACCCGACGTTTGGGAACATGCCTCCTACAACAGCCATCTGCACCCAAATAGTTGCCAAAGACTCTAAAGTGCGTGCTGTGACAAGTGGCCCGGCATCGATCGCTTCATACCCGGTTTCCTTGATTAGTTCCGCAGTCACCTGCTTAGCTTGTTCATCATCACCACAGTAGAAAACACTGGCCTGCTCGGAACTGAACTGCCGGGATTCAGATTGCAATATCTCTGCAAATGTCAGGTTAAACGCTTCTACTACTTTGGCTGTTGGAGCAAACTGGGCAATTGTTTCCGCAGCAGAAATTTCCGAAAATGCTTGTAAACCTGTGGTCAGTCCCTCAAAGTCCGGTTTCAGAGGGCTGACACATGTAATCAGTACTTTGCCATCAAGTGATCCGGCAGCGTTGAGCGCGTCTTTTAGCGCCACCCAAGGTACTGCAATCAAAATTACTTCCCCGAACTGTGCTGCTTCAGCAGGTGTACCAACTAAAGCACTTGGAGCGATGGAATCAATAACAGCACGCAGATTGTTTGGCTCACGCGAGTAACTGAATAGCACTTTGTGACCTTTGTTGCTCCAGATTCTTCCCAAGGCTTTGCCCATATTTCCCGAACCAATAATTCCAATATTCATGCAATCTCCTTTGATCAATCACAAAATTTAATTTTTAATCTGAATTCTGACTACTTGCCCAATTCCTGCATATGAGCCGTAGTTTGAAACATAGATGTCTCCATCTGTATCAACTGTCATAGCGGTTGGGAAAACCAGTCCATTGCTTACCAGAGTCCTACGTTGCCCAGAAGGTGACAGATAGATAAGCGCTCCGGTCGGGTCACTTGACAACAGAGAGTGGGAGGCGTATTCGAGAACATATAGACCACCGTCAGGGGCGGCAGCAATATCTATGATTTGAGTGAAACCCTCAGCATAGACTTGTGGCACTTGACCTGGTATCAAGCGGAAGATACGCGCAACACCTTCTAAGAAAGGAAATCCAGATAATTCGCCTATGTAGTAAGCTCCGTCTGAACCAACTGTGATACTTGTAGGTACGGTTTGCACGGGGATTTCTACGTCAGGAAAGTAACGCTGATAAAAAACAGCCTCCGTAGAAATTTTGCCATGTTTATCAACCCTTAGAAGATCGTTAGCACCTCCATCAACAACCAAAGTGTCATTGCCCTCGATTAAAACAGAGTAGGGATCGCTAACCAGATCGTCATAAGATGGATTTTTTTGTGATTCGTACTGTGCGAAGTCGGCGATTTTTTTGATCGACACGACTTTACCCTTTGGGGTTAAATTTATCTTGAGAAGTGACGCTAGATTTGCCCCAGTGTAATCCAGGCTGCTTTTATAGAATGGATCAGTGGCATAACCAACTGACTTTTCACGTCATGTGGAAAAGCTAACGCTAGACCTAACCCCCAGCCCCCTTCCCTACGAGGGAAGGGGGAGAAATCAAAGCCTCTCTCCTTGTAGGGGAGAGGAATGGAAGCGGGGTTTTCCAGATACCGTGAAAAGTCAGGCATAACCAAGGATGATATAAGCATCTCCCTTTTGATCAAATGCTATGTCGGTAGCAGCCAAAAGTTTGGCTGCTACCATTGACAGACGGCGTTAGCTGAGTACTTTCCGGATCTACCGTTGTGGATGGCAAATCAGTGATGATACGTTCTTGCACTCCTTTATAAACGCGAGTCACTGAACCATTCAAGCCATCAAGCCAAAATTAAAAATCACACCCGGTGCTGGCCCTGGAATTTGTGTTCCTTGCCCATTTATACCAGCCTCTGTAATGTGAAGTGCGCCGTCCTGAAGGCAAGTCCGCGTGGACTATTAAGGTTTCTAGCAACTATGCTGATCTTTACTTGTGAGTTGGTAGACGCAAGGCTTTCCTGTGCATTTACAGTTGGTATTAACACCCCAGACACCAGCATAGGTACTACGACTGTTAAACCCAGAGACAGTAAAGATATCAACAATAATTTTAATTTGTTAGTTTTTTTTTCAACCAAATGATACCAATTCAACATTTTCTTGTTCTTTTTAAGGTAAAAAAATCAGTCCAGGCAAAGGTTTGACCTTTACTTCGTGCGATTCAACTCAGGACTTTCTCTCCACTCTTGAACTTTTAGCCTTTACCCAATCAAGCAAATACTGGACTAATGTCCATGTAAATTCCCAGTTCTTGGATTAAGTTACCTTTAAATTGAAAGAAATCCATCACAGGAAGTGTCACGGCAATGCCATCAAGACGGTAGTAAGTGACTTCCATATCCAGAAACACTACATCTCCAATCTCCCACTCTCGCTTGATGTCGTGATATATACTCTTTACTTGTTGGCAAAAATCAACTAGAGAGTCTTTAATGGCTTTGTGCCCAACCAAAGTATCTAAGTTTCCAAACCGAAATTGTGCGCTTTCGGTGAGGAATGTAACATATCTTTCTGAGGACTGAATGGGAGCATTCGGCCCAGATTCTAGTACTTCAAACAGGTTTTTAATTATTTGTGTTTTAGTTGATGTAGCAGCTAAGTTGGACATTGAAATTCTCATAATTAAGATGTAAATTTAACTTGCCTATTTTTCACAAATTTAACAAGTCAAGTTAATGATTTTAAGGAAAACTTATCTTGGTGTGTAAAAAGTCACTTAATACAATTAATTTTTGGAGCAAATTACTTAAGTTAGTAGCTGATAGTAATTTTTCTATCAAGTAAGTAGTCATAATTAAATGTAATGTGTCCGAAGCGATGAACGAAGCAATCGCTACAGAAAGGTAAAAATTTAGATGGGGCTTCAACCCCATCTTATTCCCAGCTACCAAATCGGAGATTTTAGTGGGCGACTTAAGGGACTTCTAAGTAAAAAAATATCCTATTGTTCACAGTCAACAGGAGCCAGTGGGCTATCGCGTGCCGACATTCGCGCAACTGGCGTTCATCATTTATCAGTCAACAACTTCAACCGGGATAATTTATTTCTTGGAGTTGCCTAAACCTTTGCTCCCTCCTCTACGAGACGCTGCGGGAACGATCGCCATAAGTTCAACATTGTTAAAATAGTAAGTAAAAATTGCTACTAATAGTAAAACTTACTAACTTCAGTTTCATCACACTTAAAAAATATTTTATTTAGACTGTAGTCTTTTTTATATCCTTGTTTTCTAACCATTAGGTAGCAAAAATTGAAGATAAACTTAAACTTTATTTAAACACTTTGTCATAAAACATCATAAGTTTATTCTTAAAATACTGAACTTTGCTGGTGATTATTTCTCGGAATAGACAAACTAAATCTATCTTCTCACCGATGAGAATTACCACAAAGTTGAATACAGACCTATCATCGGTTCATTAAACTATTAGCCGAGCTAGGTTTCGTGTTGTTTGTTACATATCGCCAAACAAAGTTACAGAGTCTACAAAAATATAACCATGAGGTAAGTTCATGGATTTACATTTACGTGATAAACGAGTTCTTATTACTGGTAGTAGTAGTGGGCTTGGTGCAGCGATCGCTAAAGCTTTAGCAAAAGAAGGTGCGATCGTTATCATACACGGACGCAGGCAAGAGCAAGCCAATAAAGTGGCTCAAGAGATTAATCTTGATGGCGGAAAAGCTGTTGTTGTTACTGGAGATTTGACAACCAACGAAGGCGCAAAGCAAGTCGCTGAAAAAATACTATCAATTTTTGATGGTGTGGAAATTTTGGTCAATAATGCTGGCTCATACGAAGACCGGAGCTGGACTACTAGCCAACCAGAGGAATGGGCTGAAGTCTATAACGCTAACGTGATTTCTATGGTACGGCTAATTCAGCTTCTTGTACCCCAAATGAAGCAGCTAGGTTGGGGACGTATCATCCAGATTGCTAGTGGATTAGCTACTCAACCCAATGCTTCCTTACCTGACTATCAAGCTACAAAAGCCGCAATTTTAAATATGACTGTGAGTCTTGCAAAGGAGTTATTCCAAACAGGCATTACAGTCAACACGGTGAGTCCTGGTCTGATTGCAACTGAAGGAGCAAAGAATATTTTTCATCAAATTGCTCTTAGCAAAGGATGGGGTAAAGAGTGGGTAGACATTGAAAAGCACGCTATGCAAGAGTATTGGCCTAACCCAACTGGTCGTCTGGGACGACCTGAGGAAATAGCAAACATGATTGCATATTTAGCTAGTCCGCTAGCAGATTACATTAACGGCGCAAATATTCGGGTGGACGGTGGAGGTGTAGGAGCAATTAACTAATTTGCTCACCTATATTTCTGACACAAGGTTGTATCAATCAGAGCAACCAAAAAACTCAGGGAAGCTCTAAAAAGTATAACCAAAGTCTCGTGAACAAAACATCAACGCACTTTTAGGCAAAGGTACAATCATGACCAGTTATTTGGCAGATATCAAAACAACTCTCGAAGCAAAATTTACCCATCAATATGCTTTTGTTAACGGCATACGCCTGCACTACGTAATCGGTGGCAAAGGCGATGCAATAGTTCTGTTGCACGGTTGGCCGCATACTTGGTATCAGTGGCATAAAGTGATGCCAGCCTTAGCAGAACACTATACAGTGATTGCGGTTGATATTCGTGGCTTTGGTGACTCTTCCAAGCCTGCTGTAGGCTATGATAGCCGCACCGAAGCTGAAGATATTTACCAATTAGTCCATTCTCTAGGTTTTGATCGCGTTTTCTTAGTTGGTTCTGATTGGGGTGCGCCAGTTAACTACGCCTATGCGTCTGCTCATCCAGAAGATGTACGTAGATTTGTCAACCTTGATGCAACGCTTCCAGGGTTTGGCTGGGAAGACCTAGCCGGATATTCCTCAGAAACCTCACGCCAAGGTGGCGGAATTTGGCATTTTAACTTTAATGCTGTACCTGACCTGCCAGAAGCACTGATTGCAGGTAGAGAACGCATATTCATTTCTTACTTTTTCAATAAATTTTCTTACAACCCCACTGGAATCTCTGAGGCTGAAATTGACGAGTATGTTCGATGGTATTCTGCACCAGGAGCAGTACGCGCTTCTCTGGGACTTTACCGCGCTATTTACGAGTCGGTGCAACAAAATAAGGAAAATGCCAAAACAAAACTCAAAATGCCTGTACTAGTTCTGGGAGCTTCTCATGGTTTAGGCGATCGCCCAATTAAGGCGATGGAGGCAGTTGCTCTTGATGTTCGCGGTACAGTCATTGAAGGCTGTGGACATTTTATTCCTGAAGAACGTCCAGAATTCCTGGTTGAACAGCTGCTCCAGTTCTTTGGTGAGGATTATAAATCCTAATTCTAGGTTTGTGACCTCTGCATAGAGCAGTGATAATTTAGCTTGCAGTCGAGGTTCATAAACTACTTGTGAACAGATACTCGCAAGTATGCGTAGCACTTGCGAGCAGTTTACATTTTGAACTGGGGGCTGGGGATTGGGAAGATTGAGACCCTAACCAAATCTTAAAAAAATTTCTTCCTCAGTACCGAGGGAGAGGAGCGCCCATTTCTCCCCAACTTGCGATCGCATGAAATTGGGGAATCCTGGGCGCGACCCGTTGAAAAATCCTAGCAGATATAAGGAGAAATACATTGGCAAGCAAAACTAGCCCAGTAGTGTCACCAACAGGCGAAGGTCTTGTTTACTCAGTTGTGGGAGACACATACACTTTTAAAGCAGTTAGTGAAGATACTGGCGGAGCTTACTCAACATTTGAGTTTTATATTCCATCCGGTCATGGGTCTCCACCTCACATTCATCATCGGGAAGACGAGACATTCTACATCCTAGAGGGAGAGTTATTGTTCCAGGTTGGAGATCAAAAGATAGTCTTGTCAGCTGGTAGCTTTGTTCATGCACCTAAAGGTATTCCTCATTCCTTTCAAAATGTCGGTACTACACCAGCAAGAACTTTCACAACAGCTATTCCTGCGGGGCTGGAAAACTTTTTTGAAGAAGTAGGCTATCTAGTGAAAGACAAAGATACGCCCGTACCGATCGCGCTCGAAGACCAAATCAAAAAAATGCGTGAAGTAGGCCCAAAATATGGTGTTGAAATACTATAGTTTTCGCACTTGATATAGCAACTATAACAAGAGCATCCCAGATTTTGGGAACAAGTGAGATGCTATTGACTAGAAGTCGCTTCTACACAGTCGAAATCTAGCTACATGGGCTGTAAAACTTTAGATTATCATTATAGTCCATATAGACGGACTTTGATTGTGTAGTAGCGAATTATATTGCAACACCGTTCAGTGAAGAAGAATTCTAGGTTGGGTAGAGCGATCGCGAAACTCAACAAATACCTTAGTAATATCAAGTTCGGCTAATTACTTACGATATAGTCGGTTTGCCTGGTAATAGGTAATTGGTAATTGGTGATTGTTTTTTACTATAGGACTCATATTTGATTTTTGAACAAAACTCAGTACACCTTTATTCCTTCTTCCCAGTCCCCAGTCCCCAGTCCCCAGTCCCTTACCTCTACGAGTGATTCAGAAATCAAATCGGATTGCTATATTACCCATTACCCATTACCAACCCCCACAGGTATCATAAGTGTTTAAACGGACATGATATAATATATATTAGGTTTCCTTACTCAACCCAACCCTATATCTCGTGGTCAGCCCAAAAAATTGGCGATTACAGCCTGTATCCGATGGTGGCGATCGCAAGCCTTGGTCTGTTGAGCAAGAACGAGCAACCCAACTCTAGCTGACTTTTCACGGCATATGAAAAAGGTGATCTTAAGGATTTCCCCAGCCCTGATTTTTCCGTTGGTCATGTTCATTAATTCATAATTATTGACAATCAGGTTGTGGGAAAAACCACGCTGTTTCGTGGTTTGAGGACTTACCGTGAAAATTCAGACAGGCTGCTTCAGCACGCTAAATAATATTTTTAACCAGAGTAGTGTTGAATTAAGGAGATCTGCAATGAAAGCAGCAACAAAAAAAGCCAATTATGCAATGCGAGATCAAAGTGGCAAACTAGCTTTCTATGTTCTCTTGTGGAAAAGAAAGGGTATTTCCTTAGAGCTTTTTGACGATTACTGGAGAAATGTGCATGGGCCTCTCTGCGCCCGATTACCAGGTCAGCACCAATACTGGCAATTTCACCTGGATCATAATCAGGAGGGTAGTTTGTGGCCAAGGGTTCCAGGGATTGATTACACATATCAGACAGAAGATCAATTTGATGGCATTGCAGAATTAACTTTTGCAACACAAAGCGATCGCGACGCCTTTTTTCAATCGTCAGATCCTCTGATGGCTGACGAACATAACTTATTCAGTAAAGCAGTTGGCTACAACACCAACTATGGTAATTCCCAAACCTTCATTGATGGTATCCCCACAGGAGAACCAAACGGTAAGGTGGACGGGTTGAAATTCCATGTCTTGCTTAAGAAAGCTGATGGTGTCAATGTAGCAGCCTTTCGCCAACATTTGACAGATTGCTTTGCTCGTGCGATCGTCCAGAGTGATGCAGTCCTCAAGTTCCGACTGCATTTGTTTGATGAAACAGACAATTCCCGCCCAGATGTTGCTGGGGTATCTCATTGGGAACCACCAGAGAAGCAGTATCAAGCGGCGTTTGAAATTGCCTTTGACAATCCTCTAGAAATGGAAGCATTCTTTGCCTCCCCAGAGTACGCTGCTGCTTTCAAAGACTTAGCTAAATATGTGAAGCAGATTTTACCATTGCGAGAACGCAGTGCTTACACCTTTGTATATAACGGCAAATTGACCCTAGCAGGTCAGTGGAGTTCTAATGTTGCAGATTTGATTGTGAAAGTAGGAGCAACCAATCAATTAAAGTCAGACATAGTTTCTCTAATGAACGGTAAAGAAGCTGTTAAGCCAGGATTAGGTCATTATCTCCAAGGGGTACAACACGTCGGAGTTACAGTTGAAGACATGGAACAATCCCTCGAATTTTACACAGAGGTGTTAGGAGGGAAAATAGTTGTTGTAGAAAATAATCTTATGGGTGATGCGATGCAAAACACTCTCTTTCAAAAAGAAGAGTTGGATGCATTAGCCCAAGGAGTTGACACCAAAACTTTTGGTATTCCCAATCTTAGGGATGCTAAAGAAGCCTTAGATATTAAATTCATTTCCTTTGGAAATACCTGCATTGAACTCATTTATTTTCGAGATGCGGCAACACAAAATCCCCATAATTCAGCCGTTGTTCGCATTCCTTCCCATGTTGGTCATGTCAATGCCATGCACCTCTCTTTTCACGTAAAAGATGATGTGGATTTAAATGTTTTCGCCAAACTCTTAGAGGAAGAGTGCCAAATACGCGGGATGAAAAATGTTGTTTGTAATCGCGTAATTAGAGTAAAATCTGAAGAAGAAAGAAGAAAAGTTGCACTCAAATATAATTCTTCTAAATTTTGGCAAGAGCCAGATTCATTCAATGCAGATGATCAGCCGGAGTCAGACTTTGGTGAATTAGAAGGTTGGGCATTGTTCTACTGTAAAGGCCCAAATGGAGAACAATTAGAATTCAACCAAGTCACTCGCACAGTTAAAGAACATTTTGCAAAAGCGCAAAAGGAATATGATATGGCAAATAATACACATTTCGCTGCTTTAAATTCTAACTCTTATCAAGAGATAGAAACATCAGAAAGAGTTTATGCTACATTTAGCAGTTCTGTAAATGCTTCATTATCGACTGTTTGGAATGTATTGCTGGACAACATTGAAAACCCAGGACGTTATAATCCAGAAGCTTACAATTACAAAATTCTGGAGAGATATAACAATGGCGTACTGCGTGAAACGAAAATTCTCAACATCACAGTTGAGGAAAAAATCACTTGGAATGAAAAAACTGGAAAAATCAGACACACCTTAGTCAATAATCCCCTGTTCATTGGTCAGGGAGTTAATGCAGTTGTCCGCCCTGCTAGTAACAATCCTCATGAACCCCTAGTAATTAGCTACACCTGGGACTGGGAACCTTACAATCAAGAAGGTCGAAAAGTTGCTCAAAAAATTCAAGAAAATATTGCCGAAGCAGTTAAGCAGATTGTTCTAAACTTAAAAACTGTTGCTGAACAGCAAGAAAATAGATTACAAACTACGGCTTTGAATGGTAAAGTAGCAGCTAATTCCAACAAATCTACTTCCGAAAAATTTCCAGGTGCGACAACAGACTTGGTTAAGCGTTTGTTCTCTAGAGGTGAGGCGTTTGATTCGGAAGGATTCATCAACTTTTTTACCGACACACCAGTTTATCAGTTTGGCAATTTTGATGTCTGTTTAGATAAAGCAGCAATTAAGAAATCTGCGGACGCTTTCTTTAGTGGTATCTCTGCTGTCTACCACGACATCAAAATGATCTGGGAAGTTGGTGACGTAGTGTTTGTGGAAATGGATGTTACCTACTGGCGTAAAGATGGCTCAGTTGTTACACTTCCTTGTTCCGATATCTTCCGCGTAGAAGGGGATAAATTCTCAGAATTGCGAATTTTTATGGATGTGAATCCTGTATTTGATCCCACAATTACTGTCCCGAATTCAGCCTCTGTGTTTACTGTCAGTGAAGGTAAAAGACTAATTCCGCCCAACACTATGAAGAACCACTTCGCTGAACATCCTGAAGGTAGACAAAGAGTAGAAACTGGATTTGCTCCTAAATGGTCAATAGCTAATCCACCTAAGTGGTCAATAGGTAGGTAAACAGAATTAATTACACAATGTCATTGCGAATGGAGCGAAGCGAAATGTAGACGCAAAGCTCGCAATGGCTGTAAATATTTTTTTCATCTACTTAACTAGCGGTGGTTTTCTTTACTGAACTGTATGAAAATGTGATCTAAACAAAAAAGTCTGGCGGCAATTTAACAGCAATATTGTACCTCTCATTCAGGTAAAACTTCATCTTACTAGGAGATTAACTATGGCAAAGATCAATTATTCAGCACATGATCAAAATGTGACAACAGTATTATATATACTTCTTAAAAAGAGAGAAGAAATAGATAGGCAAACATTCTATAGCTACTGGAAAAATGTTCATGGGCCAGTAAGTGCAAGACTACCAGGTCAATACCAGTATTGGCAGTATCACTTGACTCATAATTCGGATAATATTTGGCCAAGTATTGATGGCGTAGAATACAAAATTTCAGAAGAAGACCAATTGGATGGAATAGCAGAATTAACGTTTGTATCAGAAGAGAACTTTCAAACCTGGATTAATAGTGCTGCCATTCTCGATTCTGATCAGCAGAATTTTGTCAGCAAAGCTGTTATATATGTAACAAATAATAGTAACTCTAAAACATATGTTAATAGCATAGAAAATTCTTATCCAATCGGCAATTTAGATGTAATCAAATTCCATGTTATGGCCAAAAAGGCAAATACTATCACTGTTGATCAGTTTCGGGAATTTATGGAAGATAGATTTGCTCAATCTTTTGTGAAAAGTGATTTAGTTCTTAAGTTTAGACTGCATCTACTTGAGGAACATGATAATTCACTTCCACCAGCACCTGGAGTTTCTCATTACGAACCATTAGAAAAGCAATATCAAGCAGCGTTTGAAATTGCCTTTAAAAATCAGATAGACATGAAAACTTTCTTTAATTCAGAACCATATACTTCTCTACTACAAGACCAGGGTAAGTATATAAAGCAATTTGCTACTTTTTTAGAAGAGGGTACTTACACTTTTGTCGATAACAGTAAGTTGACCCTAGCCGGACAAAGAACTTCCACAGTAGCGGAACTAATCACAAATCTGGGTGCAACCAATCAAACACAGGACAACATACTCAATCTTATGCTTGGCAACGATCAATCAAGGCTTGTTGTCTGACCAAAAAGTGCTGAGTGAAAATAAACATGACTATGTTATTTTCCCTTAATCCAGCAAAGTTGCTGTGGCAGACCAGTAGTAATACCTTATTCTTGCTAGATAACCACAAGTATAGGAGAGTAATTATTATGACGACGAATATCGAAACTACGGTAGTACTGCCTAGTCCGAGTTCTACATATTTGGTGCTGGGTGACTTATACACCCTTCTCGCTGAGGGGAAAGATACAGGCGGAACCTATGGGCTAGTCGAGGCTTTAATGCAACCGCAAAGTAGTGTAGCACTTCACATTCATGACCAAATGGACGAAGCTCACTATATTCTTGAGGGAGAGATTGAGTATCAACTTGATCAGCAAACTATGGTTGCAACTTCCGGAACTTTTATACGCCTTCCCAAAGGTGAGTATCATGGTTTTAAGAATATCGGGACAAAGCCTGCAAAAATCCTGTATTTGCTTACACCAGGAGGATCTGAGCAGTTTTTTGCAGAAGTTGGTCAATCAGTGAAATTACCAATGACACAAGAAGAAAAGGGTAGTCTTTTGGGCGTTGTGAATTCCGCCGACCTCGAAAAAGTCAGTGTCGCAGCATCAAAGTATGCTCGATTCCTGACCAGTTAAGCAACAGTAGTAGAACTTTGAAATCTTCTCAGCCCAAATATCCCCAGACTTAGCTTTGTGAAGCAGCAAATACATCGATAATTGCTTTTTTCAAACCATTCATAGCATTGCTAAATCATTTGTGAACAAGGAGAATCCAGGTATCTTCAAGATACCTGGATTCGGAAACTTTCAATTTTTGCAACTCCAATAGGATTACTATATCTACAATCTGATAAATCCCATACCGTAAATTCCTTATGTTGAAAAAAACTGTCGGCTACTTCTTAGGCATTATCTCCAGTATTGCCATTACTACCCCCGCATTAGGAGCAGACCGGATTGAATTCAATTATTCGCCCTTTGGCGAGTTTGATATTGCCACAAAAGATTTAGAATTATTTATTAACGAAGGCAAAATTACTAAAGACTTTGCCTTTTATACCAATCGAGCTAACCCAGAAGAATTAGCTCAGATGCGAGAGTTTCTTAGAACAAAATTCCAAGTTTCTCCCATTCTTGTGTCGCAATTCACTTATTCTCCTATCGGTGAAGCGATGTTGCAACGCTTGGGTCAATTCCTGCAAACGTCAAGTAGACAAAATGGTTTTTATGCCCTGCGTTCTGCGCTAATCTTATCAGCAGCTAGTCCGGAAGGATTGACTTTCGTTAATATCGTGAAAAGGTATTCCAGTCCCAGTATTCACCTGAATGTATCAGAAACTCTACAGACAATGGGACAGTTATCAGAACTGCTGCAAAAAAGAGATTTAGTTGTTGGCAAAATACAACAAATAGCAAACCAACAAGCTACTAATTTGCAGCCAGTAGATTTTGTCCAAAAACCAGATATTCAGAAATCTGGTGAATTTAACATCGAAAAAGTTATCTTAACCTTACACGATCATTCTCGTGATCAACAGTCAAGAACTGTTTTAGAACGGAAATATGATGTTGATGTTTACTTACCCCAGCCAAAATCAGCAACAACATCACAACCTTATCCGGTAATCGTGATTTCTCACGGTTTGGCAGAAGACCGTAATAGTTTTGTTTACATAGCTCAACATTTGGCATCATACGGCTTTGTCGTTGCTGTTCTTGACCATCCTGTGACTGACTCCAAACAATTTCAACAATTTTTAGCAGGGTTTGCTGCGCCTCCCCAAGCTACAGAATTAATTGACCGTCCTTTGGATGTGAAATACCTCTTAGATGAACTCCAACATCTTTCTGAAACTGACTCCAGATTTAAAAATAAATTAAATCTGCAACAAGTTGGTTTAATTGGACATTCACTTGGTGGTTATACATCTTTAGCGTTGGCTGGAGGAACCTTTGATTTTGAGAAAATTCACAAAGATTGCAATCCCAATCGCTCTTTAAATCTCTCAACTTTTCTGCAATGTCGCGCTAACGACCTCAAACCTAGCAACTATCCTATCAAAGACGATCGCATTAAAGCGATTATGGTGATGAATCCTTTGAATAGCACTTTGTTGGGGGAAAAAGGAATCAGTAAAATACAAGTTCCGGTGATGATGGTGGCTGGGAGTCAGGATATATTTACCCCCGCAGTTCCCGAACAAATTCGACCTTTTACCGAATTACCCAGCAAAGATAAATACTTGGCTCTCATTGAAAATGCTACTCACTTTTCCGTAGAATCAGATTCACCACTCAGCCCAAAAGCTATCCCTGTACCGCAAGAATTGCTTGGGCCCGATAGAACAAGTGTCCATTCTTACATGAAAGCCTTGGGAGTTGCCTTTTTCAAAACCTATCTTTCCAATCAACAAGAATACCGTCCTTACCTGACCGCTTCTTATGCTCAATTTATCAGTCAAGCACCCTTAAATTTGAGTCTAGTGGATTCTAATAGTGGAGAAGTGATTTCCCAACTGTTAAATACGGTTTACCAAACTCCATCCAATATTCAGCAGGTTAGCTCAAAACAGTAGAGAGATGAATTAGCTCTTGACAAATTTCATTAATTAGAATTGGGGGATTGTATTGTTGGGGGTATTAATTATGATGTATGCACCTAGAGGTTGATGTTTATCCCTGATTTTCTGACATTATGAGAAGAATATGAAAATATTCCATGTAAAACAAATGCCTCACTTTGAAAACCACCCCAGTCTTCCTGAAGTTCACCGCAGTATTGTAATTCCCAACACTAAAAGCTTTTGGCGCAAGATGTTGGCTTATGCAGGGCCAGGGTATCTGGTTTCAGTGGGATATATAGACCCTGGAAACTGGGCCACAGATATCGCTGGAGGGTCTAAGTTTGGTTATACCCTGTTGACAGTAATTCTGCTGTCAAACCTGATGGCGATATTGTTGCAATCGCTATGTGTGCGTTTGGGTGTTGCTACAGGGCGAGATTTGGCACAGGCTTGCCGGGACTATTATAATGCAAGGGTTAGCTTTTGTTTGTGGGTACTGTGTGAGATTGCTATTGCCGCTTGTGACTTGGCGGAACTATTAGGAAGTGCGATCGCTCTACAACTTTTATTTGGTATTCCCTTAGTATGGGGTGTGTGTATCACTGCGCTGGATGTCCTGGTATTATTATTTATGCAACATAAAGGCTTTCGCTATACAGAAGCCTTAGTAATAATCCTGGTAGCAACCGTAGGCATCTGTTTCATCGCGGAAATTCTGTTCTCCCGACCTGATATAGGAGGGATAATGTTTGGATATCTGCCCAAGGGAGAAATTTTACAAAACCCAGAAATGCTCTACATTGCTATTGGCATTTTAGGCGCAACAGTCATGCCTCACAACTTATATTTACATTCTTCTATTGTGCAAACCCGTGATTGGCAATCGAGTACAGAAAAAAAATGGGAAGCGATTAAGTTTGGCACAATTGATTCAACTTTTGCTCTGTCGTTGGCATTGTTTATCAACTCAGCAATTTTAATTGTATCTGCTGCAACATTTCATTTTTCTGGTAATCTGAATGTGGCAGAAATACAATCGGCTTACAAACTGCTTTCACCATTGTTAGGTGTGAGTGCTGCTAGTGCCATCTTTGGGATTGCCTTACTTGCTTCCGGTCAAAGTTCAACACTAACTGCAACCCTGGCTGGGCAAATTGTGATGGAAGGGTTTTTACAATTTCGTCTTCCATCTTGGTTACGCCGTTTAGTTACCCGTTTGCTTGCGATCGTTCCAGCGTTAATTACGATTATTATCTTTGGGGAACATAGTACAAGCCGCCTGATAATTCTAAGTCAAGTTATCCTCAGTTTGCAGTTACCGTTTGCAGTGATTCCTCTGGTGATGTTTACAAGTAATCGCCGCTTAATGGGTGAGTTTGTAAATCCGTTATGGCTCAAATTTTTAGCTTGGGGAGTTGCTACTGTAATCGTTGGGCTAAATGTTTGGTTGCTATTACAAAGTATTTTGGGTTGACTGGGTTTTCAGCTTTAAACCCCTTAGGGAACTCCAAAAAATAAATTATCCTGATTGAAGTTGTTGACAGATGACTGTTGACTGTTCCAAGATGGTTTTTCCCTAAAATATGCATGTAGTTAAAAATTAATGTAGTTTGGCTAGAAATTTTTCATCCAACCTACACTTTTTTATCTTCACCTTAAATCTAATAATGTTTTGAATCCAAGCGCTATGACTGTCATTAGAAAAATCCGGCGCAACCAAATATTACTGAGTTTAATGGCAATGCGTGAACCAATGACTCCGCCAATGAACATGGTAGCACTCAGAATAATTCCCAGTTTGTAATCTACTATCCCACGCGAAATAAAGATGATAGTGGCAATCAGTGAAGAAAAAATATTGATTAACTTTGTATTCGCAACTGCCTTAATAAACGTCATACGAAATAAGCTAACGTAGGCAGCTGTCAATAAAGTGACGTAGCCACCACTAAAGAAACCTCCATAAATACCAAGCACAAAAGTTGCTGCATATCCCCCAAATTCTGCTACTTGTGATGGACTACCTGTTGCCGGAATTACTCCAGCATTACTATTGATAATTGAGAATATCGCAACTGCAATCATCAAAACAGAAATAATCAATGGCATCAATTTTGATGGCACGGTCAGCACAATTACAGCACCTAATATTGAGCCTGCAAGCGTCAAAACAATCAGTAGTGCCAAGCGATTATGGTCAATGGTTTTTTTGCCAATAAAAGGCAAAGTGCCACCGATACTCATGAAGGTTAATGCCAGCATATTGGTAGCTAGAGCCGTGCGCGGTTCAATACCTAATTGCAGCATCACTGGTACAGTAATTAGGGAAGTACTACCAGTTACTACACTGATTATACTTGTGATGAAAAACACTATAATCAGGATGCTCAAATGAATATCTAACATAAAAAATATTGTTTTTCATATAATTACTAATACAATTTTTGAAGATTATTGCAATAGCTAATAGATAACTTCAAGCTTTTATTTACCAGCATTACTGTAAATTTATAATTACATTAATACAAATTCAATTCAATGTCAAACTAATATTTATTACTAATTTAGTTGGTATTTATTAGTAATAATTGGTAACAAATAAGTTGGTAAAAATCACCGCTATTGGTAGTTTAATTTGTCTAACAATACTTAATTTACCAAGATCAGGTTTTATTGAAAACAGACTAATTTACTATAAAAGTGTTTGGTTAAAAGTCATATGAAATAGTGTCTATTTCTAGAATTTTTGACTTTAGTATTTGAATTAATTTATATTTTTTTTAGTAAAAAAACACTATTGATAAAAATTCCATTAAAAAACTTTGGTATACGTTGGCGATGGGGGTTTCCACGCCAGTTCCTACAACGGAGGGAACCTCCGCAACGGACTGGCTCCCCATGAGCGACTGCCGCGCCAAGACGCAAAGATAAGAGTTTTCAATCCTCGATTTTTTAATTTCATACTTCAATTCAGCAACACCCCTATTTATGTTCAAAATTTCGTGAGTTATTCATGCAGTTTAGCTATGAATAACATGTCTGCATAAAATAAAAATTAATTGACATTTTTGCCTGTACGCAATTTGGATGAACGATCGCTCCACAAGGCAAATATGTTGTTAAAACAAGCTTGATATACAGATATTCCAGTAAAAATCGACTTGACTCGAAAATCAGCCATTCTCTCACAAACTTCACCAGACACGCAGTAGCCGATTGTGATGAGAATTTGAGACTTGAGAGCAAAAGTATTTTTAATTGCTCAGTAAACTGCTAGAATCTCCATATTCTCGATAGAGGATGTGAAGTTATTGTTTTTTTTGCAATTCGATACCAGCAATCATCTATTATTTTAGACTGTATATAACTATATTCCGATCAATGAAAAGTAGATTAAAAGGAGTAAATGGAATGACTTTGTGGCAACATGCACTGAGAAAATTACAAGCGATGTCTTACGACAAGCCGCTAGCCTGCGGCAACGCCAAAGGCGAACGCGTCTACGCCCAACAGAGAACATACAGATTCAGGGTAAAATCGTTCAAAGGCTTTGTATCGCTGGCAATGCTAGGGGCGATTTTGAGTGTAGCGATCGCCGCCTGTTCTGGTAATAATGGAACTAATTCTGCTATTGAAACCCCTAATGCCAGTCCTGTTGCTGCTAGCAAACAGAACGTAGAATTAACCCTGGTTTCCTTTGCCGTTACCAAAGCGGCTCACGAAGCCATCATTCCCAAATTTGTGGAACAGTGGAAGAAAGAACATAACCAAACTGTCACCTTTAAGCAAAGCTATGGCGGATCTGGTTCCCAAACTCGTGCCGTCATCGACGGTTTGGAGGCAGATGTTGTGCATTTAGCATTAGCTGGAGACACGTCTAAGATTGAGAAAGCCGGACTGATTCAACCAGGATGGGAGAAAGAAGTTCCCAACAATGGCATTGTCTCCAAATCAGTGGCAGCCTTAGTTACACGTCCAGGCAACCCCAAAGGTATCAAAACCTGGGCAGACTTAGAAAAAGATGGTGTAAAACTGATTACTGCTGACCCGAAAACATCAGGTATTGCTCGCTGGAATTTCTTAGCACTGTGGAACTCCGTAATCAAAACTGGTGGCGATGACGCTAAAGCTACTGAATTTATCACCAAGGTTTATCAAAATGTACCAATTCTGACTAAAGATGCACGGGAAGCCACTGACACATTTGCCAAGCAAGGTCAGGGGGATGCTTTAATCAACTATGAAAACGAAGTTATTTTGGCACAACAAAAGGGCGAGAAAGTTGAGTATGTTGTTCCTGATGTGAACATATCCATCGACAATCCCATCGCCGTGGTAGATAAAAACGTTGATAAGCATGGTACCCGCGAAGTTGCTGAAGGATTTGTCAAATACCTCTACAGTCCAGAAGCACAGCAGGAGTTTGTCAAATTGGGATTCCGACCTGTGGATGAAAAATTATCCCAAACCAAGGAAGTTACAGACAAATTTCCCAAAGTGAAAACTCTCGGTACAGCAGAAGACTTCGGCGGATGGAGTGAAATTGATAAAAAGTTCTTCGCAGATGGCGGTGTTTTTGACCAAGTTCAAGCCAAAATCAAACGGTAATTAGTTAGTGGTAATTAGTTAGTCGTCAGTGGTCAGTGGTCGGTGGTCAGTGGTCGGTGGTCAGTGGTCAGTGGTCAGTGGTAAAGAAAAAACAACTAACAACTGACAACTGACAACTAACAACTAACAAACCCTCTTTGAAATTTTGAATTGCTAATTATGACTCTATCTCCTACTGTAGAAGGTGAAGGTAAAACTCCGGCAGGTAAAGCGTTCTTGCAGCAGTTGGTACGGCTTCCTTGGACTTGGCGAATTACTTTAATATACCTAACAGTGATGTTGTTTATACCCATAACTGCTATGTTCCTGAAAGCAAGTACGGAACCTCCAGCTAGGTTTTGGGCGATCGCTACTAGTCCCCTTGCTTTGGCGACTTATAATGTCACATTTGTTACTTCAATATTTGCGGCTCTGCTCAATGGCGTTTTTGGTACTCTGATTGCTTGGGTTTTAGTTCGCTACGACTTTCCCTTAAAACGGTTGGTTGATGCCACAGTCGATTTACCCTTTGCCCTACCAACTTCAGTGGCAGGGTTAACACTGGCAACAGTTTACAGCGATAACGGTTGGATTGGTTCACTACTAGCACCTTTAGGAATTAAGGTATCTTTTACGCGTGTGGGCGTAGCGGTGGCAATGATATTTATCTCCTTGCCTTTTGTGGTCAGGACTGTGCAACCGGTGCTGCAAGAAATGGAACATGAAATAGAAGAAGCCGCCTGGTGTTTGGGTGCTTCTCAGTGGCAGACCTTTTGGAAAGTGATTTTGCCGCCTTTGTTTCCCACAATTTTGACAGGTATTGCCTTGGGCTTCTCTCGTGCAGTGGGCGAGTATGGCTCGACTGTGATTATTTCTTCCAATACACCTTACCAAGATTTAATCGCACCTGTGCTGATTTTTCAACGTTTGGAGCAGTATGACTATTCTGGCGCGACTGTAATTGGCATAGTTCTACTGTCAATTTCTTTGGTGCTGCTTTTAGCAATTAACTTCTTACAAGCGTGGGCAAGACGTTATGACAGTAGATAAGCCTAGTTTTCACTCAACTGCATCTGATACAGATACAGCCAAACCGAAACAGCAAAAGAGTTGGGTACCAGCACTTTTGATTGGGATAGCGATCGCCTATTTAGCCCTGGTTCAATATATACCAGCCCTCAACGTTTTTGTCCAAGCTTTTGCTAAGGGAGTAGGGCCGTTTTTGTCCAACCTTAGCAAACCTGCCTTTCTCCATGCAGCTTGGCTGACACTGATATTAGCTGTGATTGCTGTGCCTTTGAATACAGTATTTGGACTCTGTGCAGCTTGGGCGATCGCTCGGTACAAATTCCCCGGACGCGCCGTAGTATTAAGTATTATTGACCTGCCCTTTTCAATTTCACCCGTGGTTGCAGGATTGATGATTGTCCTACTCTACGGGCGAAATGGGTGGTTTGGGCCTTGGCTGCAAGCACACGATATCAAAATTATCTTTGCCTTTCCAGGCATGGTGCTAGCTACAGCGTTCGTGAGTATGCCCTTTGTCGCCCGCGAAGTTATTCCAGTTTTAGAAGAGTTCGGTAAGGATCAAGAAGAAGCTGCTAGAATTCTCGGTGCAAACGATTGGCAGGTATTTTGGCGCGTTACCCTACCCAGTATTCGTTGGGGCTTACTATACGGCATAATTTTGACAAATGCCAGAGCAATGGGTGAATTTGGCGCGGTTTCAGTAGTATCTGGCAACATTGCCGATCAAACCCAAAGCCTACCACTGTTTGTAGAGGACGCTTACAAACAATATGAAACCGAAGCTGCCTTTTCTGCGGCTGTCCTGTTGGCACTGTTAGCAGTAGTAACCTTAGTACTCAAAGAGATTTTAGAACGCAAAACCCGTATTAAAGATGTTGAATAAGTGATTGCAGGGGAGCAGGGGAGCAGGGGAGATGAGGGAGAAATTTTTTCCCAATTACCAATTACCAATTCCCAATTCCCAATTCCCAATTCCCAATTCCCAATTACCAATTCCCAATTCCCAATTCCCAATTCCCAATTACCAATTACCAATTCCCAATTCCCAATTCCCAATTCCCAATTACCAATTCCCAATTCCCAATTCCCAATTCCCAATTACCAATTCCCAATTCCCAATTCCCAATTACCAATTCCCAATTCCCAATTACCAATTCCCAATTCCCAATATGGCTAGTGACAATACGCTGATCCATAAACGGATTCGAGTTAGAATTCCCAAGGACTATCACCAAGAGCCTGTGATTTCTCGCTTGGTGTCCGACTACAATTTAACTGTGAATATCACTGCGGCAATTCTGGGAGCAAATGCTGTCGGAGATGGTTGGTTTGACCTGGAATTGCAAGGAACAAAAGAACAAATTCAGAATGGATTAACTTATCTCCATGAATTAGAACTAGAGGTCTGGGATGAGACCAAAATAGGTAATTGGTAAAAAAATGCTTTGATATCATGACCGTATTTTAGCCTTGCCACGCCAGTAGGGTGCGTTATGGACGATAGTCCATAACGCACCAAAAATCAGTCATGGGTACGTCCCCATGTGCCCCACGGTACTCAATAATTGTAAACTTATGTAAAAGTTGTATTTTTGGTCTATACAATGATTTACCGTCGCACTTTTTTGAGCATATTATTTGCCAGTTGTTTTGCTGTGATGAGTTGGTTGAATTTTGCCCCCGATGCTATTGCTTTGGGTGGTAAACTTCCTGCAATTAATCAACCCGCACCAGAGTTTAGCTTGCCAACCAATACAGGTAATGGCAGAATATCCTTATCTGATTTGCGCGGTAAGTGGGTAGTCCTCTACTTTTATCCCAAAGACTTTACCTCTGGTTGCACCATTGAAGCTCGTCGTTTTCAGCAAGATTTACCCAAATATATAGAGAAAAACACTCAGATTATTGGCGTTAGTGCCGATGATGTTGACTCTCATGCTGAATTTTGCGATTCGGAGGGGCTAAAATTTCCTCTATTGGCTGATACTACCGGTGCAGTTAGTAAAACTTACGGTTCTTGGATCGGTTTCGTATCTATGCGCCACAGTTTTATTATCGACCCCCAAGGCATCCTACGCGAGACTTTTGTCAAGGTTAACCCATCCATCCACAGCACAGAAGTACTAGCACAACTGGAAAAGTTACAGTCTTCAGCCTCCTAGGGGGAGATGGGGGGATGAGGGGGATGAGGGAGATGGGGGGATGAGGGGGATGAGGAAGAGTAACTAATTCCCAATTCCCAATTCCCAATTTTGATATTTGCATAGCCCCTAACTGATTCGCTAGGCTATTGATATCCTGCTTTTTGTAAGGCGTGCTATGGATTTTAAAAGCGAAGCTACCGCCCCGACTGCTACAGATCAGATAGAATTTGCTCAGCCAGCCACTGTTCGTAAGCCACTGGAATTATTGCGAAATACAGAAGCTTTGCTACGCCGCCCCACCGTAGCAACACTGACGCCAATTTTACCGCCAGAGCTACGCCAAAAATTGCAAGTAGCTTCAACACTAGCAGATAATTCCTTAAACGAACTTGCAGAAATTGATATTGAGCAAATTAGCGATTTTGAACTACGACCTGCAAGAATTTGTGTTGGTTTAAGTTTTGTTGGTTTTGCAGCATTGATGATACTTGTGCTGTTGCTTTATTTACACACATTACATGCAGAATTAAGTACAGTTGAACAGATTCGGCATTTTTGGTATCAATATGTTTGGTTTGTCTGTTTGGGTGTGGCGGGGATGTTTATTTTGGGTCGAGAAGCGATGCGTCCTATCCCAAAACAGCCAAAATTAAGAAACCGTAAGTTTTCATGAATCAGCGCTACATTTGATATTTGATAGCATAAAATTTACCCGTTTTTTGCCTTTTCTACTTAATTTTTTCAAATTTGGTATAATTTTCTATGAATCATGATGCTTTTATTGTTCCACCAGGTGCAAAGATTTCTCTGAAAAAAAACTATGATCCGGCATATAAAATAGATTTTTCAGAAAAGAATGATGGCGGAATAAAATTACAGAGAGATATTGAACAAATAGCAAACTATCAAGATATTCTCTATGCTCAAAATACTTATGCATTACTAATTATTTTCCAGGCTATGGATGCTGCTGGCAAAGACAGTACAATTAAACATGTCATGTCTGGTGTGAATCCCCAAGGATTTCAGGTATTTAGTTTTAAAGCACCAAGTACGGAAGAA
The DNA here is from genome assembly GCA_017164015.1 of Nostoc sp. UHCC 0702. Classification (GTDB taxonomy): domain Bacteria; phylum Cyanobacteriota; class Cyanobacteriia; order Cyanobacteriales; family Nostocaceae; genus Amazonocrinis. The sequence continues at coordinate 4,221,071 of CP071065.1, read as the reverse complement.
TTAGACCATGACTATTTGTGGCGGAATATGAAGGCTTTGCCAGAACGCGGTCGTATTGGCATCTTCAACCGTTCATACTATGAAGAAGTGCTGGTGGCTCGTGTTCATCCAGAAATTCTCAAAAAGCAACAACTGCCTGAATATCCTCCAGGAAATAAAATTTGGAAACAGCGCTTTGAAGAAATAAATAATTTTGAAAAATATTTGGTAAATAATGGGATTATTGTACTGAAATTTTTTCTCAATGTTTCTAAATTGGAACAGAAGAAGCGCTTTCTTGCTCGCATTGACTCACCAGATAAAAACTGGAAGTTTTCAGTAAATGATGTTAAGGAAAGAGCTTTTTGGGATGATTATATGGATGCTTATGAAGAGGTATTTAATAATACTAGCAGTTCTTGGGCACCTTGGCATATTATTCCTGCCGATCGCAAATGGTTTACACGCCTTGTAGTTGCCGATATCATCTGCACAAAGTTAGAATCACTCAAATTAAAATATCCCACAGTCAGTGATGAAGATAAGCAGAGACTTGTGCAGGCAAAGCATATGCTAGAACAAGAAAACTAAAAGGGACTGGGGATTAGGGATTAGGGATTGGAGATTGGGTAAGAGGAAAGGAAAAATTATGGAATTTGCTCTGAACCATCCCAAATTTTGGAATTTTTTCCCAGTCCCTAGTCCCCAGTCCCCAGTCCCCAGTCCCCAGTCCCCAGTCCCTAGTCCCTAGTCCCTAGTCCCCAGTCCCCAGTCCCCAGTCCCCAGTCCCCAGTCCCCAGTCCCCAGTCCCCAGTCCCCAGTCCCCAGTCCCCACTTTTTAATCATTAATCGCGCCCCTGACCAATATAACCGTACTTTCCACACCAGAGGCGATCGCTTCCGGAATATTACCTTGAATTGCCTGCTGCAATAATCCCTCACGCGAAGCTCCTAAAACAACAACATCATAACCTTCAGTTTTCACTAAGTTAATCACGCCTTCGGCAACTGAATTGGCTTGTACTGGCACAGCAACTACTGTACCAGACAGTTTGCGGCGACGGATGAGTTGGCGGATGGCTTGTTCTAAAACTGTCATATCTGGCTTAATTTCAGATGGCTTGAACACCTGTGTTAAGCGGATTTCTGCTTCATCACCTAATGTCACCAAAGCAGGTAACAACTTCAGTGCCACCCTAGAATTGGGGCCACCAGCCATTGGTAATAGCCAGCGGTTGAATTGGGGAGTGGGGGGGGATGAGGGAGATGAGGGGGATGAGGGAGATAAGGGGGATGAGGTAGAATTTTCTCCCCTGCCCCCCTGCACCCCTGCCCCCCTGCCCCCCTGCCCCTCTGCCCCCCTGCCCCCCTGCTCAATAGCTCCCCTGCCTAACTTTACCAATACGACATCGCAAGTGGCTTGGCGAATTAAAGTATCTACGACACTACCAAAAATCCTACCAGGGGTAGATGTGTTACCTTTCCATCCCATCAAAATTAAATCTATGTGTCGTTCGTTGATTGTCTCTAAGATTGCTTGGGCGGCATCGTGGGCAACTCGAATCTGTGTATGCACGGGAATTCGCCACTTTTTTGCCAAAACTTCTGCCTGTCTGAGCAAGCGGCGACTTTTTGCTGTTCTGACTTGTGTTTCTGTTGGAGAACTGTGACGTGATATCAACATCACTTGCACACACTCTATTTCATAATGGCGATCGCGGGCAATGGCTGCTGCCATTTGTAACAGGGTGGCTGCGGTTTCGGGATTCGCTACTGGTACTAATAATCTACCTCTACCAATGCTGGGCGATCGCGTTTGATAAACTACATAAGAAGGTTCTGCTTGTAGTTTTGGGCTAGGAGCTTCACAATTGAGATGCTCTACTTCGGCGCGAATGATGTCTGCACGAGTAATAATGCCAATTAATTTTCTTCCTTCTACCACGGGTAAGCGACTAATTTGATAGCGATCTAGTAAATACAGTACATTCCTCAGATTGTGTAAGGGTGTCACCGTCACCGGGCTGGAACTCATAATCTCCCCCAAGGGAGTATCATTAGGCAGGTTGCGATTGTGTATCTTGGTTAAATCCGATTGCGTTACAATCCCTACTAACTTGGAGTCCTCAACCACTGGGAAGCCACGATGATGAGAACGAGAAAATGCCTGCTTTGCTTCATCCAAGGTCATGTCTGCGTCTAGAGTCTCTACCTGTTGCTGCATGACATCTTTAGCAGTTAAATTTCTCAGTATGCCATCGCTAGGTGCTGCTTTAGTGATTACAATGCCGTTCAATTGTAAAAGTTTATCGTAAAGCGATCCTGGTGCTACTTTATCGGCAACCAAGTAAGCTACTACAGACACAATCATCAAAGGCAGCACTAAATTGAAATCTGTAGTCATTTCAAAGACAATCACAATTGCCGTGATTGGCACTTTGGAAACAGCGCTAAAAAAACCCCCCATTCCCGCTAAAGCATAGGTAGTAGGAGAACCCACCCCCAATAACTGGGACTCGCACACACCAACCAAGTGCCCTAAACAAGAACCCAAGATTAGACTAGGGGCGAATAAACCTCCTGGTGCCCCGGAACCAAATGCTATGAGGGTGAGAATAAACTGAGCCACAAATACCATCACTGCCAAGGATGGATTTGCGTTACCAGTAATTATATATTCGCGTAAACCAGAATTATCACGAAAATACTCAGGAAGTATTGCTACTACAATGCCGGAAATAAATCCAGCTAAAGCCACTCTTAGCGGCAAACTCACATGTAATCGTTTATAAAATTTTATACTTTTAACGATGCCATGATTAAACAAAGCACCTAGTAACCCAGCTAAGATGCCCAACAGCAGGAATAAAGGAATTTCTGGCAGAGAGAACTTGCTCGAGTAGTTGAGTAACTGTAGATTGAGTTCCAGACTACCGCCACCCAACAGCCGAGATACTACCCCACCAATGAAGGAAGCGATGATGGCAGTGCCTAGGGTTATTCCAGATAAATCTTGAAGTAACTCCTCCACGATAAATAATACACCCGCCAGGGGGGCATTGAAAGCTGCTGCCAAGCCTGCACCAGCACCAGCAGCAATCATCTGCCGTCGATGATCTGGGGAAGTGGGAACCCAACGACTCATTCCCGCTGCCAAACTTGCCCCTACTTGCACAGTGGGGCCTTGCCTTCCTAGAGTTATGCCTGAACCTAAAGCAATCATGGCACTCAATAGCTTGACAATTGCCACCCGCAATGATAATGCATTGGCAACATTGGCAAGAGTGGCTTTCACTTGGGGGATACCGCTTCCCGATGCCTCCGGTGCCAACCTTTGCACTAAAGCACCAGCCAAAAAGCCAAAGACTAAACCCACCACTGGCAAAGCAAACCATGCTGGTAAAACGTGGGAAGTATGGACTCGCCATGTCCCCAGCCATCCCGATCCCACTTTTAGGAATACCGCAGACAAAGCCGCCACCAGACCAATAATAGAAGCTTCTGCGATCGCTAGACCTCTTCTAGGTTGCAACCAGCTGCGAAAGCGCTGAGAAAGAACAGGAAGCGACATAATAGTATAATTTAAAACTTCAAATTAAATCTGTTAACGCAGTTATAGCCTGAAATAGTCGCTTGGGGCATTGGTAGCTTCTTCCCCATGCCCAAAAACTCCAGGAGCGCTATGAAGGCGTGGAGTTTTTTATCTTGCCACGATCTCCATTATGGTAAGGCGATTAGCATGATTTTTTGTAACTAAAAACTTTTCAGACATCCTCTTGGCTGCTAGTATACCTCTGCAATATACATTACATTTTGGCAGTTTTTGACGGGTAGCATCCAGACTATGAAATCAACTTGGTGGGAAAATAAATTTCATCTCAAACCTCCAGGAGACCCCCACCAAATCTGTACTCAGATTGGTGGCGGGAGGAATGGAGGGCTAATTGCGAAACGTCCCCATCATTGTTTGTGCGTCAGCACAAACAATGATGGGGACAGTTGAGTCCTTGCGGATTTGGCAGTCGCTACAAGTCGGGGAACCCGCCCAACGCGCTGCCTCACAATTAGCAAATATTTTGCTAGCCACTAGTCTGTGCATTGTGTTTTCTGATACAATTGGATGAATTCTAGTGCAAGTGCAATGCAAACAATATCTGTAAAATGCAAACTTCAAGTCCCTATAGAGTTGCGTTCTGAAATAGACCGCACTTTGCAGGGATTTGCTGATGCTTGCAATCAGATATTGGAAGTCGCAAAGCGTGAAAAATGCTGGAATACTACCAAGCTTCACCACTTGGTTTACAAGCCAATTCGTGAAGCTACGGGCATTAAGGCAAACCATGTCTGCCAAGCTATTCGCCGCGTGATTGGTAACGCCAAGGCAGTTAAACAAATCCACACTTCGGGTGACGCTCGCAAGCTCGCTACCGCTACGCTAACGCCACTTTGCCATCGACGGAAACCGCCAAGACGGCAAGTGGCTCACAAGTTTAGACCAACATCTTTGAGCTTGGATGCTCGAACATTTCAGTACTTGGAAGAACTGCAAACCGTGGGCGTTACTTTGATGTGTGGCCGTAAAAAGTTTAAGTTGTTGATTGGTAATTACCAGTTGGCGTTGCTGAAAGGACAAGTACCGACAGCAGCAACGTTGGATAAAACCAAACACGGCGACTACTACATCAATATTTGTGTTGACCTGCCTACCAATCCCACGGGTAAAACGCCTAAGGCTAGCACTGAGCGTAGCCGAAGTGTGATTGGGGTCGATCTTGGTCGGCGCGACATTGCCACTACTTCCAACGGTGACTCTTGGAGTGGCAAACAGATTCAATCCACTCGTGACCGATACAGTAAAGTCAGGGCTAATGTTCAATCCAAACGCACTCGCAGTTCCAGAAAACTGTTGAGAAGGCTCTCTGGGAGAGAACAAAGGTTCCAAAAGTGGCTGAATCACAATATCTCTAAACAGTTGGTTCAATCTGCCAAAGGAAGTAATTCTGCTTTGGCATTTGAAGACTTGACCAATATCAGACAATCGCTCAACCAGCACCCTAGAAGCAAGACTGAACGCCGTAGAACTAATAATTGGGCATTCTACCAATTGCGGATATTTGTTGACTACAAAGCGAATATTGCTGGTGTTCCAGTCGTATTTGTTCCACCAGCGTATACCAGTCAGACTTGTTCGCGGTGTCACCATGTACACCCCGTCAAAGGTAAATCCTATCGTTCTAACAAGTCTTTCAAGTGTGGGCATTGTGGCTTTGAGCATGACGCTGATATTAATGCTGCACTAAACATTGCAGCTTTGGGGGCTTCCGTAAACAACCCTGAAGTTCCGGGGATTGCTTGCTTGTTGGAGAGCCAGTCCGTTGCGGAGGTTCCCTCCGTTGTAGGAACTGGCGTAGGACAACTTAGATTGTTTCCGACTGGTGGTGAAATCTGGGACAAAGCCTACTCCGCATTTGGTACTCCAAATCGGTGTAGGTAGTTTACCAATCAGTAAATAATCATGCACGTCCTGTTTGTTGAAGACGAAACAAAAATTGCTAACTTCGTTCAAGCTGGGTTAAAAGAGCAGGGATTTGTCGTTGATTACTGCGACAACGGCAATGATGCATACATTCAAGCGATGGAAAATGAATACGACGCCATCGTACTGGATATCATGATACCGGGGAAGGATGGTTTGGCTATCCTTAAAAGTTTGCGACAGGCAGGACGGAATGTGCCAGTGATTTTGTTAACCGCTCGCAATGAACTTGATGATCGGCTCGAAGGTTTAAATCTTGGGGCAGATGACTATATCGCCAAACCTTTTTTTGTGGAAGAATTAGTTGCCCGCATTCATGCTGTGATGCGTCGAAGTTTTAGCGATCGCCAAAATATGCTTTGCGTCGGCCCCCTGAAGCTGGATCGGATCACGCGAGAAGTTACTTGTGATGGGCAGGTTGTGGAACTTACCACCCGTGAGTTTAATCTGATGGAATACTTGATGCGCTCTCCTGGAAGGGTTTTTACCCGCACCCAAATCCTAGAACATGTCTGGGGCTATGATTTCAACCCCAGTACCAATGTGGTTGATGTGTGTATTCAACGAATTCGCAAAAAGATTGACTCGATTGGTGGGTTGAGTTGGATTGAGAGCGTGCGGGGGGTTGGCTATCGTTTTCGTAATTCACTTTAATCATCACTTAGGGAAACAATAGCCGAAACCCTTGTTTTCACCTAGCGGTAATTGATCAATTGCCGAAATCAGCGTGTAGTTTTGCGTTATTCATAAATAATACAAATATATTGATAGCAACACGGCAATGTCCCCTACGATAAAACTATATGTTTGACACTCTCAATGCATAATGGCGTGAGTATAGATATTTTTTTCCAGATGAAACCAGATGTGAAGTAATGCTAGGATTTGTGTTGGGTTGGGCGTCGTTGAAATTTTCCATAGTAAAGTTTAAGTAAAATCCCAAATGGTAGAAGCTTGTTTTTTACAGATAATTACTAAAGCTAAGACATTTTTGATTAGCTGTATAACATGGAGTTTAAAAATTTATGTACTGGAATAGATATGATATCTGTGCGGCTTATTACCACTATTGCAAGTTACCTTTTAAAAATCCAAGTTTGCAAAATTATCAATGGAAACTTCTCAACCAAATATACCGACTAAGGTATAAACCGCTTTTAAATGATAGAACACTAGCTACCCTCAATCCTAACTCCAAAGCTATTTATATGAATTTAGTCAAACCTAGCTATGAAATAGAAGGTAAAAGTCCAACAAAAATACATCAATTCTCTGAGCATGTGGCTGGCGATGATGACGAGCAACTTAATCCAATCTTCAGTTGTCCCACATAGAGGGACAGGACTGACGCAAACAATAGCCGAAACCTTTATTTTTATCTAGCTGCAATACCCTTGCCTTAAGCCCTTGTCATTACCAAGATATTTTCAAGTGAAGAAGCGGTGTAGTAGAGTCAGGGTATGAAGTTGGAAAATTTCACAGACCTCCAGAATTGGGCTACAGAACAATGGGGAGATGCTGAGGAAAGGGGATAGCCGTCGCACAAATAGAGCGATCGCGGTGGGAGCGGCGATCGCGCTGGGTGAGGGGATCTTTGGCTGGGGCTACGGCTTGCGCTTGGGACTCAAGGTGGCTTTCGAGTTCTGCTTGGGCTAGCGCTTGCTCGTCAATAGGAGAAACAACTGCTTGCTGTGTATATGCAAGATGGTTCATAATGAAAATCTCCGTTCTAGGGGAAAGGCGATCGCGTAAGTTTTCCAGACACAGGCGGTCGCCTTTGTTTTATGAATTGAGTGAACTAATTGGTAAGTCTTTTAGTGTTTAAGGGGAAAGTGGTTTGTTGTTCCTTTACCCTATATTCTTGTGTTAGTACAAGTTAGGATTATTGTCAATATAGTTAGTACGGTTTTTTGTATTCAAAATATTTGCTGATAAAATAAATCGTACTAACAACCTGTAATGTCTAAAAACGAAGGAATTACTTTTGTGGCTATAGAATCTCGTTTAACGATTCGACTGGAAGAAGAGTTGACACTCCCCCAACTTTACGACTAAGTATCGCTTCGCTCACTTAGTCGTAAAGTTGGGGGATTCTTCATTCACCGTCAGAACTTGCTCTAACAGGCTTACGCCAATTAGCGTAGAGGTTCCGACTCCTGAAGCGTTACTTCGCTTGTGCCCCAAGCTAGCGATGCCGCGATTCAAAATATTTTTTGCAGCATTAACATCCCTCTGTAAACTACAGCCACAACTGCATACATGGCTACGAGTTGAGAGGGATTTTTTCACAATTGCACCACAATCTGAGCATTTTTGAGATGTCATTCTCGGATTGACAGCAACAACTGTACTGTTAAATATAGCCGCAAAATATTCTAACCAACGACGGAACATTGACCAAGAAGCATCATTAATACTCTTGGCAAGAGCGTGATTTTTCACCATACCTTTAACATTTAAATCTTCATAGGCTACTAAGGCGTTAGCCTTGCATACGTTACGCGCCAATCTCATGGCGTGTTCTTTCCGTTGCCTACTTACTTTTAAATGCTTCCTTTGATATCTCTGTCTGGCTATCCGTCGTTTGTTTTTGCCTTTCTCTTTTTTGTAAATTTGACGTTGAGCGTGTTTAATTGCTTTCTCAGCTTGACTCAAAAATCTAGGATTTTCCTCATGATTACCTTTGGAATCTGAGTAAAAATATTCAAGACCCACATCTAGCCCGATTTCACCATTAGCAATTCTGGATTCAGATTTAACGTCTACATCAATGCAGAATTGGCAATAGTAACCATCAGCTTTTTTGAGTAATCTAACACGCTTAATCTGTTTGACTGGGTAAGTTTGAATATCCCATTTACCAAGTAATTTAACCTCACCTATAGCTTTTTTGTCGGTAAAGGTAATACGTCTTTTGATAGCGTTTAAAGCCCATCCTGACGTTTTATACTCAACCGAACGGTTATCTTTCTGAAATCTGGGATATCCCTTTTTACCTGATACTTTTTTCTGACAATTCTGGTAAAACCTATCAATGGCTAGCCACGCTCTTTCAGTGGCAGATTGACAAGCCATTGAATTTAATTTCTCAACAAATTTAAATTCCTTCCGTAATGCTGTTGAGTAATTATTCAAAGCAATTTTATTAACTTTGGCTTCTTTTGGTGCATCCATCCAGTAGCGTATAGCTTTATTTCTGATGAATTTAGTTGTACGGATAGCTTCGTTAATTGCATCATATTGATGCTTCTTAGCTTTAACTTTGTACTCTAAAACTAGCATTACTTAATCACCTCCTTGGGTTAATTCATTGACTGTAAATATAGTAGCGAGTTATTATTTAAGTGTCAATAGCTCCGAATAAAAAACATGACTAATTCGTTAGAACCTAGACACAACAATCACTCTATAGGTAACGCTGTCGTTCATCTGGTATGGATACCCAAGCGTAGACGTAAGGTGTTAGTGAATGAAGTAGCTAAACGAGTAAGACAGATATTTTATGATTTAGCTTCATATAAAGATTGGGATATTCTGGCTCTGGAAATAGCACCAGACCACATACATTTATTTGTGGAATATCAACCAACTTACGCGATTAATCAAATAGTTAAATTCTTTAAAGGCAGGTCATCTTATCTGCTTAGAAGCGAGTTTCCAGATTTAAAAAAGATGCCTAGTATGTGGACAAATAGTTATTTTTATTCAACTGCTGGAAATGTTAGCGCGGCAGTAATCAAGAAATATATTGAAGATCCTCACCACAAATAGAAAATATCACGGTGAATAAATTCACCGTTGGCGCTACATCCCTGGTCTAAAGACACAGGGTTTTGCGCCTATCGGAAAGTCTTGTAAAGTCTCGATTGAGGACATCAACTGGGTTCGTCAACAGCCCCCTTGTGTACAACAGTTGTGGTTGGACTCAATTGCAGCTGAACAATTTGGAGGAAATGCCCACAAGCTGGAAACTAACCTTACTTACAAATCGTTACAAAAAGCGGGTGCGGCTTTGACGGCTCAAGGCTTATTCCAGTTTGAAGAAGTTTTTGGTCGATTGCCCTCTGGTAGACCTGGACTGATTGGTTATCGTGTTCGCAACCTTCACGGATACTACAATCGCTTTTACTGGGAATCCTCCACGTCAGAGGAAACAGATTCTTGTGGCCAGAAAGCCGCCCAAGCCGGGGAGAAAATCGACCAACCCGAAGCAAATCAAAAGCATCCCCGCGTGGAACAGATTCCCCCTGGTTTGGAACAATTCCAAAAGAATGGTCAAAAAAGTGAGGATTTCAAGGGTTCCACAAACCTAACAACGTTTCTAACAATTCTTTAACTACCTACCAACCACCTTAGTGGGTGGTATGGTAGTTGGTTCTGACGCGCAAAACGAAAAATTGCATGAGGAGGAGACGGCGATCGCATCCCTTTTGGATGCGTCGCCTCGGCGTATCGAAAGCGCATCAGAACAGGAGGAAGACTCGCCTACGGCGACTGACTGCACCTCGCTTACGCTCGTGGATGCTGTACCAAGTCAATCTGCTTCGTCGTCTAGGGAAAAGCAGGATTTGGGTGTTGAGCCGGGGATTTTTCATGAGGACATAGGTTCTGCCGCGGCCGTTGACCAAAATGAAAACTCCTCAACGCAAGCCCAAGGGCAAGTAGAACAAAATCAACCCGCTTCGTTGAAGACTGAAAACTCAGTTTCGGGTGAAGCAGTGCAAGTTGATCATGAGGGTTACTGTTCCGCCGCGCCTGTGCCACTGCCTGAAAAATGGTCGAGTGAAGCGATCGCCCTTCGATCTAAGGCACGACCCTGGAGGATGGAGAAGATAAAAACGGCAGAGCATCGTAAGTGTAGCTAATATCACGACTTACCCCATCAATATTATCAGTGCGTTTAACGAGGCGATCGCTCTTGGTTGTACTCCATTCTGGTAGTATTACCTTCACGGTCGGTAACACTTACTAAATCCACATTCGCGTTATACCCATATCTGATCAACTCACCCATCGGGTCTTTCACTGACGCAATCCGCCCCTGTGCATCTCGTTCAAAAGTAACTTGCTTCCCGGCTGAACTGTATATTCCATCATCAGTATACGTAAGCTGATTGCCGTTAGTATCCGTTACAGTCAACAAGTCGCCCGTAGCCGCGTCGATTTCATAAACAATGCCTTCCTTGGTCGTCAGCACGTACACATTACCGAAATTGACATCAGCAGGGTTGTAATTTACGCCTCCGTTCAGCCCGACGTACTCATCCGTCCCATCCTTGTGCAGAATCCGCGCATCCTTGACTGTGAGGGTACTTGTCACCCCTTTATCACCAACGAAAGCGGGTCTATACACTGTACTGCTGACACCACCGATCGCACTTGCCAAACCAAATATCGGGTCTACAGTAGGACGGAACGTAAAGGACTCGCGCTTACCCCCAGGTAAAGTAATATAAACCCGTGTTCCATCCTTAAACGCCGACTGATACCCAATCAACGGGTCAGAAATATTGGCGTTAATTTTTGTGGGTGCAGTTACAAAGCCGTCACTGATGCCAGACAAGTTGAAGCTAGCTAGAGCGCATTGCCTCATCTAACTGAGCAGGAATTAGCTTTTCCAATCGCACAATTACAACCCAGTTCTCTAATTGCATCGGTGGCCACAACTGTCCTGGTTGAGAAATCACTAGTTTTTGCGCGATCGCACTGTGCAGTTGACCCAGCGGTACTGGGCCTAGCAATCCTCCGGTTTCGGCTTCTTGTCCTTGCGAATATTCCTTGGCAACTTCTGCAAAGCTTTGTTCTTCTGCTTTGATACGAAAGTAAAGTTCTTGGGCTACTTCTGCATCTGATGTCCGAATTAGCGAATAAATTACTTTGTCTAACTGTGATTTGTACTGTAGAAAGTATGATTCTAACTTTTGTCCCCAAGTTGCTTGCTTGAATTTTTCTATTCGCAGTTCTCGTGTGGCACTCGCTTCCAGCTGTGAAAAGCTCATGCCGTAATGTTTTAAGGTTGAGGTGATTGCTTGTGGTGTAGTTAGTTGATTAATCTGTTTATATTGCTCTAAGGCATTTGCTTTCTGTTGAGCAGTCAGTTCCACACAAGCAATGGCTCGGTCAATAATCAAATTGCGACATAACTGCGGTAGCATTTGGTAACCAGCCAGCAGCGTCAACGCTTCTGCGGCAGTAATTGTCTGGTTGCCAAATTCGATGTGAGTCATAACTACAAAAAACAAGCTTACTTACAGCTTGGGTGGATTATTGTTTTGCACTGTTACTATTACCCTACTGCATAATGGCTAGTTAATTGTACTTTTGACAACCTTATCTATACGTAAGTTCTCAGCAACTCACTATGGTATCTAGCAATCTCTTGTCAGTACTTTTACCTGAACAAGTTGAACAAAAGCAAATTACGCAGATTGTAACCAATCGGCAACAAAAGGCGCTTAAAAAACAACACAAGAGATTGCATTGAATTTACTGAGCGATCGCCCTTACCCGCACTACTCGCTTACCCCTCACTCACCCTCACTACCCTCCACGCCGACTGATTCCCAATCTTCCCCGACCTCATAAAACTGAACGACCCCCTAGTAAACTGCTGCTCCCCCTTGTTCACCCTCGGCTTACACCCCAAAAGCCCCTCGACTTCAGTAGAAGACAGCAACCATCCAGCCGCCGCCGCTTCTTCCAGGGACTTGAGGTGCTGTAGCTCTTTGGCTGGTTGCTCAGTACGAGCGATCGCTGTTCAAAAAAAGGTTAGTACAGCCCTAACTCTTACCACCTTTCAAATCATGCCATCCTAAGCCCAACATCAAAGCCTGCTGCATAACCAAGTCCATTCTCAGTCAGCTTGAGCAACATTTGTTCACCACCACCAGCAAAAATCCCATCATCAGCGTTTTTAGTCCTGTGTTGTCCCTTACTGGCATAGGGTGCTTGGTTGTACACGCGATCGCTCTAGGGAGCAACAGCCGCTTATCCCTCATTCACCCTCACTACCTTCCACCCTAACTGATTCCCAATCTTCCCGGCCCTCACAAAACTGAACGCTCCACGAGTAAACTGCTGCTTTCTCGGCTTGCACCCCGTCAGTTGCTCCAATAAGCGCAGAGGACAACAACCACCCAGCCGCCGCCGCTTCTTCCAATGCTTTGAGGTGCTGTAGCTCTTCAGCTGGTCGCAAATGACGGGCGTCTAACAGATCACAGTTGACTGACAACTGACAACTGACAACTGACTCCCCCCTGCTCCCAATGCCCAATTTAGATTTTAGATTTTGGGGAGAAAGTGCGATCGTTGTTCCCAGTCCCCAGTCCCCATTGCCAATAATGGAAATCACTTTAAAAACAGCCGCAGGCGAATTTATCTTACAAGGGGAAATTTCCTTTTATGAAGAATACCCTCAAACAATTTTTTGGAATTACAGAATGTTTGTCCATTCCTCGAATGGAGAATATTGGGAATACCTATTTCCCATGCCCACTAGCTAACTGAACAGCGTAAGCAACTCTTCACTGACCACTAACCACGATGAAAAATTTTCTACTCTCTGCATTGCTAATCGTTGCAACCGCATTACTTGTAGCTTTAGCTAGTGGACTACCACTGATGCTTATCTGGAATGCAGTAATACCCAGTATATTCCCAACAGTTCGGCTCCCTCGACATTCTGCAAGCGATCGGACTGATTGTGATTTGTACAATCTTGTTTAAAAGTTTCTCGTCATCAAAATAGACGACTACGTAAAAAAACCAAAAAGCCACGAATAGATTAGCCACGTTACTTTATGCGAAATAGCTGCTTACTCCATTGCAGATGTAGAGCAGGATTTTTGTGAAATGGTCGATGAATTGATTCGGCTGCGTGTTGAACAGGTTGATAACAACCCAACTGCTCCCGAACAATTCCCACACAGATGCGGCTTTTTTGTTCGGGAGCAAACTGATACCGTCGATGCTCCCGAACATAATTATTATGTTCGGGAGCAAGTAAAATCAGCTACACCTGTTACACCTTGTGTTCGGGAGCAAAAACCAGTTATTCAAGTTGCTCCCGAACACACTCATTGGGTTGAGGAGTACTGGGTGCAGCGCGGCGCCAAAAAGCATAAATACTTTCGCTACTGCTGGATGGAGGGACGGAAGATCCGGCGCTGCCACATTGGCGGCGGTAACGTAAAATCAGCCCTAGTGCAACAGCGAAAAGCAGCTGTTGAGTTTGCTCTAGCAGATGGTCAAACCCCAAGTGAGATTGAAAAGTTGATTCACTCGTCACGTTAGCCCCTACTCCCTACTCCCTACTCCCTACTCCCTACTCCCTACTCCCATATTCTCAAGCATTCTCAATAATGAAATCAGCACTGGGGGCCTCCTGGAGCGATCGTCATTTCTGCACAGCTTCCGGTGGTGCGAGGGTCTCTCGTAGGGGCTGAAAGCATTGTTAAATCAGTATTTTATTTTTTAGCTCAGCCATTACCAGAAAATCAATGGCTGATTTTTCATGTAAAAACTACTCGAAACTGGAAAAATTTAGATTTTGGATTGAGAAGAAGTTGTAATAAGGCTTGAAGAAAATAGCGATCGCGTTTTCTCTCGCCGCCATCGCACTTTGAACTTTGTACTTATTTTGCGTTTGTCAATAAGTATAACCGACGCTTAACTTAACGTCACTCAATCCCTTAGCGATTTGTACTATCAGGTAAATCACAGATTTTACCGTTGTTGGGAACAAATCAAAGATTTGCAAAGCTTTCTTAAAAAGGATGGCTTTGTGGTGCGCGTGCGGGAAGAGGAGCCTCCCTCACCTAAAAAAATCAAGATTGAGGAAATTTAGTTATAACTGGTTAACACTCGTGATTGCGATCGCGACTCGTATTGCTCTACTACACATACTACGTGTATGGGGATTCTGGGTAAGGATTATGTAAAGTGCGATCGCTCTTGCTTGTGAGAAATGCGGGATCAGTCATCAGTCAACAGTCAGCTAATTTTCAAATTCCCTTAAATCCCATACCTTGTTCTATTTGAGTAGAACTTACCTGATCAAGCGCAACTGTGCGAGAAGTTTGAAGTTGAATACCAACTTGGCTGAGGAATATACCAAATAAAATGAAGCTACTACCGATATATTGAGCTTGGGTAGGGGCTTCACCTAATATTAAATACGCTGCTAGGATGCCCACTATTGGGGTAAAAGAGCCAGCTAAGGAAGCCACTGACACGGTAGAATGTCTTAAGCCTTTGAGCCAAAATGACTGACCTAGCACAATAATTACAGCACTATAAACAAGCATCCACTGCCATAAAAAAGGTGAAAAAGCACCTGCAAAATGGCCGCTGCCATAGAGAACTAAAGCCATAAAGAAAAATATTACAGTTCCTAAAGCAGTACGAAATATACTAAAAATTCCTAAAGGGATATGAGAAAGATATTCTTTGACAATAATTGTTGAAACTACCGAAGCCACGGTTGCGATCGCTGTGAAAATTTCCCCCTTACCCACTCTTAAACCCCCCATGTTGATCATAGGCATGTCTGAAGTATGGAGGAAAATAGTGAGGGTAACACCGACAAATGCAGCGATCGCTCCCACAACTTGCCAACGATTTACTCGTTCAGTGAGTAACCAGACTGATAAAGCTATAGCCAGTGGCGGCTCTAAGCGTCCAACTAAAATAATATTATTAACCTCTGTTATTGCTAATGCCTGGAAAATTAAGCCAGGCGCAAGCGCTCCAGATAAAATAGTTACTACTGTCAGTGCAAACCAATCTTTCCTTGACAATTGTCTCAAAGTCTTTTTGTTCCACTGGCGCCTATATATAGGTATCATAATTATCAAGGAACACAGATTACCTATGAATAAAACATTACACAGAGAAATCGGATTTTCACCATTTATGAAGTGTTGGGCACCGATTTGTGTCAACTTGCGAGTAACTGCACTAGAAGCTCCAAAAATCAAGATTGCTAGCCAGAGATAGGTTTGACCTGGAATTTTATCGATGAGAGAATACCATTGTCTCGGTCTGGTCACAATAACACCACAGCAAAGAAATAATGTTTACTATTTTCAACTTTGTTGGTTAATTTAAGGTTAAATGAATCTGAGAAAACACTACAAAAGATTCTGAGAATATGCTGAGTTGAAACTGAATTTTTCTCAAGGATAAATTCAGACAATTCATAGACTGGTTTAATTTCAGCTTCAGTAGCAGGTGAGATGCTGTGGTTAGTCGAAAAACTGAAAATTTCAGAAAAAAAAATGAAAATTGCTTCTTCTGTGCTTACAAGTGTTGCTTTGGCTGGTATGTTAACGGTTTGGGATGTTCCACTTAAAGCTGTGAATCCTTCACTGGTGCAAGCATCAGCAGCAGAAATGAAAGATGTTACAGGTTTAACTACTCAACAAAAAATTGATTTGTTGATCAAGCATAAGGGTCAGTTTGGTAGTGGTGACGAGCTACGTCGTTACTTTTTTGGTGATCTAGAACCGCTTGCTGTCCAACCTGGTGGCGCAGGTATGGTGGTTAATCTTTATAACAAAGCTAATAATGTCACGTTTGCTTACTGTTCAACTTACGATGTGATAGTTGCCGTTAAAAAGGGTAAAGTAACATCATTTCCTGCCAGTGAAGTCAAGTAAGGGAATGGGGAATGGGGAATAGGAAATGGGGAACTTGTACTGAGCGAAGCCGAAGTATTGGGAATTGGGAATTGGAAATGGGGCATTAGTTATTTCTTCACCATCTCCCCATCCCCCTATCCCCCTATCCCCCCTGCACCCCTGCTCAAGAGAAGAGCTTGTCTATTTAGTGAAAGGGTATAAGATATGGAATTGAAAGATTTGATCTTGGTGTTACATCCAGTGCTGGCTGTAATAGTAGTTTTCCCAATAATTGGTATCGTTGTTAACCGCGCTTGGCAAGTCCGTGAACGCCGATTGCAAATTTTAGCAACAGGTAAGAGTAAAGTTCCCGCCATTGTGGGACAGGAGCATGTCTCTTTAGGCCGTTGGCTAACAGCCGCAGTTGTAGGTATTGTTTTAATCGCGCTGGCTAACGATATTGTGGGTAATATTTTAGACAAGCAAATTTGGAGAACAGCACCATTTCAGGTAATTTTTATCGGACTATTGTTTGCAGCGGCGATCGCTTGTTTATATTTACTCTATCAGGCGAAGGAAAAAAACAGGCGTGGGATATTTGCAACGCTGACGGGGATGGTGTTAGTGGTACTTGGCTGTCAAGATGGAATCTATCGTAAAACTGAACAATGGTATGTTTCCCACTATTATTACGGACTAGTTGCTGCTTTGCTAATGATTTTTTCACTAGCGATTTTGCCAGACATCTATAAAGATAAAACCAATCGCTGGCGTCAGGTTCATATTATTCTTAATTGTATTGCTCTTTTACTATTTATAGGGCAAGGAATCACAGGAACTCAGGCATTGTTGGAAGTTCCCCTCTCTTGGCAAGAACCCTATATCAAGATGCTTTATGAGCAAAATTGCGCTACTAAATCCTGTACAATTCAGCCACTTTCTTCAACCAAAAACGATTAATGAATAAGCTAAAATATATGTAAATTCCATAATTACTTCATCTGACTTTCTTTGTCATTAGTCATTAGCCATTTGTATTTATTAGGGTGTGTTAACATTTGTTATAACACACCTTAAATTATTGATGATAGAGAACAGGGAAGAAAGAAGTCTGGTAGGGGCGGGTTTAAAAATATTATCAATTATTAATGATGAACTGGGTGAACCCGCCTCTACTCAGTTTTTTCAAAAATCAAATAGGAATTCTATATATTAAAACAATCACAAATGACAAATTACACAAGTTAATAGGACTTACGCGCATTGTCATATTTTTTTCGTCTGGGCAGTACTGGGTCAAAAGTCAATAGTCCAAAAAATCAAGATTATTGAACGGCAGTTGCAACTTGAGCGGCTCGCCGGACGCCAGTCGCAAAGACTGTCGGGAAACCCGCCCACGGCGCTGGCTCCCCAACGCACTGCCTCCTCTTGACTCTGGACTATTGACTGCCATCACAGTAAATCTGTGTGCCAGTTGCGTAAGTCCTGGTTAATTTGATTTTTGCCAAATTAGTTATAACTAAAATAATGAAGCAAAGTAGAAAAAATTGGATAAATCTAGACTTCTTTTCATTGCAGTTACGCCTGACAATTGGGATTGGTACATTTTCAGCTTTAATATTAGGTAGCCTCGCTGCATGGACTAGTTGGAAAATGCAGCAAATTTTGATTGATAGTCATAAACGTAATATAGAACAAATCGCTGAGCGCTTGCCGCACGATGTGCAACTTTATAGTGAAATGATGCAACCTGAAACTGGATTGCAAAAGGCTATTAATAACTTGGCAAATACCAATACATTATTATGGGTAAAAAGTAATGATAATAAAATATTGATAAAATCTGCAACTTTAGATTTGTTACCTAATTCTACGGTGATAGAGTTAATGTCATTGACTCAGATGCAGATTAAACCGCAAGTTTATCAAGTTAATCAAAGCTACTTTATTTTGAGTAGTACTTCTTTGCAAGTGCAAGATAAGTTGTTGGGGAAGCTATTTGTAGTGCAAGATATTACTCGTGAACAAACTACGTTTGTAGCAATGGTACAGAGTTTGAGTATTGTCAGTTTTTTGGCAATTATTGTACTAGTAATTACAATCGCACTTTATATTAGGCGTTCTCTACAACCACTGCTGCGGCTGAATCAGATGACTTCTGTCATTTCTATAGAAGATTTAGGAAAAGCACAACTATATCTTGATAACGCACCCAGCGAAGTCAAAGAATTAGCTCAAACTTTAACTATGCTGTTGTCGCGTCTCTCCCAATCTTGGCAGCAAGAGCGAGAATTTGTCAGTAATGTTTCTCACGAGTTACGTACACCGTTGACGATTGTACACGGTTACTTGCAAAGCGTTTTGCGGCGGCAGAATAATTTAACAGAAGTTCAATTAGAAGCTTTAGAAACTGCTGCATCACAAACCGAACATACCATCCGGCTGCTACAAGATTTACTTGATTTAGCAAGGGCAGATAATGGTAGTTTACACTTTCAGATGAAATCTTGCGTGCTAAATGACTTGGTTGAAGAAGTCGTGATGATGGCAAATAAATATTGCGATCGCTCGATTACAATTGAGTCAGCAACTTATCCAATTCAGGCAAAAGCAGACTACAATCGTCTGAAACAAGTATTACTAAATTTGATTGATAATGCTGTTAATTATTCTGAAGCTAATATCCCTGTAATTTTAAGGTTAAATCAGTTTCCTGAACAAGCAGTTATTCAAGTTTGCGATCAAGGTTATGGCATTCCTTTACAACATCAAACACGTATTTTTGAGCGATTTTACCGTGTAGATGAATCCCGCAGCCATACTACTGGAGGTAGTGGTTTGGGTTTATCGATTGTCAAAACACTTGTAGAGGGTATGGGAGGTAATGTATCTGTGCAATCAAAGTTAGGGGAAGGAAGTGTGTTTACAATCACTTTACAGGCATAGTTATACCATTTTGGATTTTGGATTTTGGATTGTAAAAGAGTTAATTGATTAGCTATGACAGCACATATCCTCTTGGTTGAAGATGAAGTCAAATTGGCGCGATTTCTGGAATTGGAACTCAGTAGCGAAGGTTACAAGATTAGCATAGCACATAGTGGAATTGCTGGTTTGACCCTAGCAAGGGAGTTATCACCGGATTTAGCCATTCTTGATTGGATGTTGCCAGAATTATCAGGCTTAGAAATTTGTCGCCGATTACGCGCTACCAATATTACTATACCAGTGATTTTACTGACAGCAAAAGATGAAGTTTGCGATCGCGTGGCTGGTTTAGATGCGGGAGCTGATGATTATGTGGTCAAACCATTTAGTATTGAGGAACTGCTAGCTAGAATCCGCGCACATCTACGCCGCACTCAAGAACCCGATCAAGATATTTTGCAGTTTGAAGACTTGAGTTTAAATCACCGTACTCGCGAGGTTTATCGAGGTAAGCGGGCAATTGAGTTAACAGCAAAAGAGTTTGATTTATTAGAGTATATACTCTCCCATCCCCGTCAAGTGTTTACTAGAGACCAAATTCTAGAGAAAGTTTGGGGTTATGATTTCATGGGTGATTCTAATATTATCGAAGTTTACATTCGCTACCTGCGTCTCAAGCTGGAAGAAAATAATGAAAAACGCTTGATTCATACAGTGCGAGGTGTGGGGTATGTATTGCGAGAGTAAAGATGACTGATGACTGATAACTGATGACTGATGACAACTCTAATCAGTAAACCTGAAATTGTAGGGTGCGTTATAGCAACGCTTAACGCACCGATAAATATGGTGTCCTGCGGTTAATCCTCTCAGTATTCAAGTTAAACCTGAGTTCGATGAACCTCTCCCTCTCCATTAAGGCGAGGGTTAGGGAGGGGTAAAAAACATTTGATACATCAATCATGACTTTTAAAACATCCTCTAAGCTCTTAATAACTCCTTTATATTCTTTAAAAACAATTAAAATAAACCCTATCCTTTAATGAGCTTAGGTTTGACCTGAATTTAAACTGTCGTAACTGAACCTGAAACGTAAAAGTTTGATATCGCTACTGTACCAGTATTGACATCCCTCTTTAGATAGAGGTTAAACTGGTAGCTACAAAACACAAAGTTGAAAATTCAACTTCAGTATATAAGATAAACCTGCCAAAATCATTTGAGTAGGTAACTTTGAATTCCACCTTAATCATAAATCTTCAATATTTAAAGATGTTTGCTCTAAAAATTTAGAAAAAAATAAATTGAACAATTAATTAATCTGTTTTTTAGGCTTGTTCTGATAGTTCCATTCACAAGGAAAAGTGTGCCAATAAATTGCTATGGCATCAACTTTTCATGGCTAACTTCAATACCTGTAGCATAATGCTTTTCTTCTAGCATGACTTTAATTTTTAAAGCGTTGGTTATGGAGAAAAACATTCATGCTTTGTTTTGATTACCTCAACTATTTCAGCTTTCGATATGGGTTGCTATGCCTGCCTGCTTTGAGACTTTTCTCATAGAGCTATGAGAAAAGTCTCAAATTATTGTTGTTTAGCTCCGAACAAAGTTGTCAGTCATAATAAATCAGTAATTTCTAGGTTGGAAATTATTCATTAACAAAATACTATGATTTTGGATGTAAAGTTTTTAATGATTTAAACCTGATCTGTTTTGCTTCACATATCTCTTTTACAAGAGTGTGATTTCTAAGCTTGCTTTAGGAATGCAAACATTTTTTGTGTTTATTTATCGATGCAATCACCAATTAAGGAGAAAACCATGAAAAGCAAATTATTTGTTAACAACCTCATTACTCAACTCGATTTTCTTAAGATTTCTGAAATCGTGGATTTAGCGCGAAGCAATGCCTATGCTTATCTCAGCAGCTTCCGAAATGATGCAGGGTATATTGAGAACTTGGAAACTGCGTTTGGTACTGGTTTTGATAGGGAAGCAGCTAATCAATTATTTGATGCCTTTGCTGTGGAAGATTTTAGTAATATTCCATCCATCGAGATTATCAATGGTAATGATATCAATAATGCAAATGGGGCTTTTTCTATCACCACAGGCAAGATTTATTTAGCGGCTGAATTTGTGAGCCAAAATGCTCAGAATCTTGATGCTATTGTGGCTGTATTGCTAGAAGAAACAGGGCATTATATTGATACACAAATTAATTTAGTGGATGCAGCCGGGGATGAAGGTGATGTTTTTGCGAGATTGGTGCAAGGAAAAAGCGTAAGTCAGTCAGAATTAGCAGTTTTGCAGGCTGAGGATGATAAAGCGACTGTAACGGTTGATAATCAGGTTATTGAGATTGAGCAAAATACCTCATCAGTTCAAATCTTTCAACATATTAACTATGGAGGTAACAGTGTCAGCCTAGCACCTGGTAACTATGATTTCAATCAACTGGGTGTTGTGGGCAATGATAATCTTAGTTCGCTAAAAATTCCTACTGGATTGTCTGTGAGACTTTACGAAAATAGTGGGTTTCAAGGGAAATATAAAGATTTTTATGGCGAAATTTCTTTCGTAGGTGATGATTTTAACGATTTAACTTCTTCGATACAAGTCATACCATACGTGGAAATTTTTCAGGATCGTGACTATAAAGGTAACAGTTTCAGGTTAACACCTGGGAACTATAATTTTGATCAACTTGGTTCTGTGGGCAATGATAATCTCAGTTCGCTAAAAATTCCTACTGGATTGTCTGTGAGAATTTACGAACACGGTGGGTTTCAAGGTAAATATAAGGATTTTAATAACGGCGAAATTTATTTCGTAGATGATGATTTTAACGATTTAACTTCTTCCGTACAAATAAAGAGAATTGAACAGGGAAATAATCCTCAAGCTACGTCTCAATTTAAAACAATAAATAGACCCACTACTGAAGTTAAAGCTATTATCGATGATGGAAGTAACCAAGAAGATATTCTCCAACTTCAGTCTTATAAGACTACAGAAGCAGGACTCGTACAAAAAGTTTGGGGTTATGGCGGTGCTGATATATTCAATGTAGCTTTTGAACCTGCCGGTGATGGCAGAGTAGGAATAGATTTTAACGCTGGTAATTTAAAGAAGCTGGCTCAGATGCTAGTAGAACCTGATTGGGACGTTCGGGATAGACGTATTAAAATCGATAAAGTAAATGCTTATGGACAATTTGCACTTGGCGTAGTAGGAGGTGCTTCCGAAGGGATGCTATCCTCGATTCCCGTTCTAGGTGGTTTTTTCAGCGCTGCTACTAATGTAGCGACAGCTACAGCACAGTTATCAATTGAACTAGCCACTATTGATGCTCATGCTCGTTTAGATATAGAAGAATATAACAACGACTTGCAAGGCATAGACGACTTCTTTGCTGATCAAAACAATAGTGATTGGGGAAGTGTTCAGATATTGGATACCAGAACAGTCGTTGAAATCAGGGATTTTGAACCAGGAGTAGATACAATCATACTTCCTCAACTACCAGAAAATTGGACTTGGGGAATCGGTTCAGGTGTATTTGGTGATACTAGCAAGAATTATGTTTCATTAAGTTTTGAAAATGGCAGTAATGTTTCTAGAGAAATTCTAAGGATTGGCTTTAACGACAAGCTATCAAGTCAAATCAACAACAAAGAGAAATTAATTCTGGATTTATTAATTAAATCAACATCAGGTTCGGCTACCACATCAAAACCAGGTTGGATTATCGGTAAAACTATTAAGGAACCCCAAAGCCAAATAGGGCCGACCGTCATTGGAACTATTGCGAATGACGCACTTTACATTTCTGAAACAAACACTCATTCACTAGTCACGCTCTCTGGTGGGCTTGGTGATGATTTACTAGCAGGAAGAGTAAATGGAAATGATGAATTACATGGTGGTGAGGGAAATGATTACATAGCGCCTGGTGGAGGTTCAGATATTATCAATGGTGGTGCTGGATATGATCGGGTTGATTATTCCAACCTCACAACAGGGATAAATAAAAAGTCCTCTGCATTTATATCCATAGAAGATAAAAGCTTCCCTGAATTTACATCCATAGAAGGTATTATAGGTACTAGGCTCGATGATACCATCGATTTCAGTAGTTTAACAGTAACTGACTCAGATTACAAAATTACGGGACTTATCTCTCTAAGCGGAAATGATGGAGATGATACACTAAAAGGTAGTAAATATAACGATCTTATTGATGGTGGTGCGGGTGTAGATGACCTCACTGGTGGAGATGGCGATGATATCTACATTGTTGATAACGACTCTGATACCATTACTGAGAATGCTAATGAAGGTACAGATACGATTGAGTCCAGTGTCACCTTTAGCCTAGCCTACCTTCCTAACATTGAAAACCTAACTTTGACAGGTACAGCCACAATTAACGGCAGTGGAAATGCTGGTAATAACGTCATCATAGGCAACAGTGCTGACAACACTCTTATTGGTCTTGAAGGTAACGATACTCTCAATGGTGGTGCAGGATATGACTGGCTCATTGGTGGTCAAGGAAATGATACTCTCAATGGTGGTGCAGGATATGACGATCTCTATGGTGGTGCAGGTAACGATACTTACATTGTTGATAGTACCACTGATAGCATTATTGAGAATGCTAATGAAGGTACAGATACAATTGAGTCTAGTGTCAGCTTTAGCCTAGCCAACCTTTCTAACATTGAAAACCTAACTTTGACAGGCACAGCCGCGATTAACGGCACTGGAAATGCTGGTAATAACGTCATCATAGGCAACAGTGCTAACAACGCTCTTCTTGGTGGTGCAGGATATGACGATCTCCGTGGTGGTGCAGGAAATGACAATCTCAATGGTGGTGAAGGAGATGATTCTCTTAATGGTGATGAAGGAATTGACAATCTCTATGGTGGTGAAGGAAATGACAATCTCTATGGTGGTGCAGGAAATGACAATCTCTATGGTGGTGCAGGTAACGATACTTACATTCTTGATGGTACCACTGATACCATTAATGAGAATGCTAATGAAGGTACAGATACAATTAAGTCCAGTGTCAGCTTTACCCTAGCCTACCTTCCTAACATTGAAAACCTAACTTTGACAGGCACAGCCGCGATTAACGGCACTGGAAATGCTGGTAATAACGTCATCATAGGCAACAGTGCTAACAACGCTCTTCTTGGTGGTGCAGGATATGACAATCTCTTTGCTGGTGCAGGAAATGACAATCTCTATGGTGAAGTAGGAAATGACTGGCTCGATGGTGATGAGGGTAACGATACTCTCAATGGTGGTGCAGAAAATGACTGGCTCGATGGTGGTGCAGGAGATGATTCTCTCAATGGTGATGAAGGAATTGACTGGCTCAATGGTGGTGAAGGTAACGATACTCTCAATGGTGGTGAAGGAGATGATGCTCTCTTGGCTGGTGGTGCAGGAGATGATACTCTCAATGGTGGTGCAGGAAATGACTGGCTCTCTGGTGATGAAGGTAACGATACTCTCAATGGTGGTGCAGGATATGACGATCTCTATGGTGGTGCAGGTAACGATACTTACATTGTTGATAGTACCACTGATATCATTATTGAGAGTGCCTATGAAGGTACAGATACAATTGAGTCCAGTGTCACCTTTAGCCTAGCCAACCTTCCTAACATTGAAAACCTAACTTTGACAGGCACAGCCGCGATCAACGGCACTGGAAATGCTGGTAATAACGTCATCATAGGTAACAGTGCTAACAACACTCTCAATGGTGGTGCAGGAAGTGATGCCCTCAACGGTGGCGATGGTGACGATAGACTGTATGGCGATGTTGTGGACAATGTCGGTTCGACCTCGTTTAAGTACAACGGCAAAACATATTTATTAACAAGTGTTGGAACATGGGAACAAGCCCAAGCTCAAGCCCAGAGTTTAGGGGGAAATCTGGTCACTATCAACGATCAAGCCGAGCAAGATTGGTTAGTCACGACCTTCGGTAATACTGAAAGATTGTGGATTGGGTTGACAGATAAGCAGACAGAAGGAACATTCAAGTGGGTGAGTGGTGAACCTTTTACACCTTTTACTTACAATAACTGGTCTCCGGGTGAACCAAATAATGTCGGGGACGAGGATTATGTAGAAATGTACTCTGGTGGAAAATGGAATGATATGCCCGGTAGCTTTACTAGTAGAGGCATTGTTGAAATAAACTATGAAGCAGACTTTAATGATACCCTGAATGGTGGTGCAGGAAATGATACCCTCAATGGTAGTCTAGGAAAAGATATTCTAACTGGGGGAATGGGAGCAGACCGTTTTGACTACCGCAACTTAGGTGATTCTCTTCTCAGTAACTTTGATGTGATTACTGATTTCAATGCTAACGTTGGTAATGATCTATTCCTTGTTTCCACTGCACGCACTGGATTCTCTGATAGGGGAGCTGTGGCAACACTTGATACAACTAGCATTGCATCCAAATTAACCACTGCTAATTTTGGAGCTAACTCTGCTGCTCAATTCTCCTTTGGTAGCCGTACCTTTGTAGCTATCAATGATGCTACAGCAGGGTTTAATGCCCAAACCGATGCCATCATTGAGCTAACTGGATTAACAGGCACACTGGGGACTAGTAACTTTGTTGTTTAGCTTGCTCCTAACGGTGTATACATTAGCCTTCCCATAGTACCTGCATAGCGAAAGTCAACTTAATGACTTTCGCTATACAAATGTCTATGATATGATGTCCGCTCAATTACCCTTAATATCCGCGCTTACCCCACCCCGCCAAAGCGATGCTTTGTCTCCCTTGCCCCTAATCCCCACTCCCTGCGGTCGTGGGGGCCCCGAGTTCCCCTTACTAAGGGGAGGGGTTGGGGGTGGGGTGTTTTTATTATGGGCAATTTGCCGGACATCATATGAGAGGTTGTTTGAAAAGTCTGTAGTAGTGTATTACAGCGGATTCCTTTGTTATAAGGTACATCATAGCCCCCTCATCGCTTGCGGGGAGGGGGTTGGGGGTGGGGTTCTTGTACCTCATGACACTGGGAAGTGCTGTAAATATTGGTTTACCCCACCCTAACCCTCCCCTTTATAAGGCTACGGTGTACACACAAGTCAAAAAAACCATTACCACAAAAGCTTTGAGTCTGGTAGGGTGCGTTATCGCGCTTGCGTAACGCACCACAAATCTTTGGCGGTGCGTTAGCCTGCGGCGTAACACACCCTACAAAACAAGATTTGGGGTGATTAGATCATTTATGTGTACACCGTAGTCTTTATAAGGGGAGGGGACTAAATTGTTTAGGGTCTGTTTTCAAACTAAAAAAGTAGGTTGGGTTAAGCATAGCGCAACCCAACAAAGCCTCGTAAAAGTTGGGTTGACGTAAGGAAACCCAACCTACTTCTGACAACTCACAACTATTAACGCACTTCTTTAAGACTCTCAACTTGCTTGGTAAACAGTTCGGTAAACAGACTCATAACAGTCCGTTCTTCACGTACTTTAATATTGGCACTAATCTCCATTCCTGACTGCAAGGTTATTGTTTTACCTTTAACATCAAGAAACTGCTTGTCTAAACTAATTTTAGCTGGAAATCGATAGAAATTGTGTGTTTGGTCTGGTGGTAATGCATCTGATGCTATCCCAAGAACTTCTCCTTTGATATCGCCAAACTCACTAAAGGGAAAGGTGGAAATTCTCACATCAACCTTCATACCTTTACGTACAAAACCAATGTCTTTGTTAGTGATAAAAACCTCACCTATATATTTATCATTAGGTACGATTTGCATCAGTTTTTCAGATGAATTGACTACGAAGCCTGGATTTTTGGCTTGCGAATCAAAAATTGTTCCTGATACAGGAGCATAAATTACTTGATATTTGAAATTTAATTCAGCTTGAGAAATTTTGCTATTGACATCTGCCAAATTTTGTTCATTATCTAGCACAATTTTCATAAATTGGCTATCGATTTCTGCAATGCGTTTTTTATTATCGCCTATCTTTTCTAAAATGTTTTTACCAGAAACAGCCACAGTATTGTTTAACTCCTGCCGTCCTTTTTCAATATCAAACTGGAGGCGTTTCTTTTCTTCAATTAATTGTGCTACTTCTGCGGATAGGGTTTGTACTTGTTGTTGTTGGTTAAGATACTGAAGCTGAGATATGCCACCCTCTTGTGATAGAATTTTCAGTCTATCTAAAATCTTCTGCTGAAGAGCCAAACCAGATTTAGTATCTGCCAGTTTATATTCAGTTTGAGCAAACTGTTTTTTAATTTTTTCTACTTCCAACTGCGCCGCAGCAGCGCGAGAATTTAATTCTGCTTGAGAAACTTGTAGACGTTGTTGTTCATCAACTCCTAGCCCTGCACCTGTAGTGGAGTTTTTCAATTCAGTACGCAGTAATTCATTTTCTGCAACTAATGCTGCCCTACTTTTCAATAAAAAAGCGGCATCACTTGGTAATTTATTGCGTAAAAATTCAGCTTCTGATGCAATGGCAGAACTAGCTCCCATCAGACGGCGATAAAGCTGGTTTTCTTGAATTAAGGCAGCACGAATCTTCTTTAATGAATTTAATTGTGCAACAGTGGCAACACTTTCAAAAGTTAACAGTAGATCACCTTGTTTGACACTTTGTCCATCTTTGACATAAATTTCTTTGACTACTCCACTAACAGGAGCTTGAACATCTTTAACTGTTCCTTCAGGCTTTAATTGACCAGTAGCAGGCACTACTTGCTCAATTTTGGCCAAACAAGCCCAAGTAATTCCAGCACAGGCTAACCCTATCAGAGTCATCATAATTGTGCGTGACCAAATTGGAGATTGGCGTAGTACAACAGATTGCTCAAAAATACTATCGTTTGGGTTAACTAAAGCTTTGTTAGCTGGCTGATTTTTAGATGGAACTAGCGAAGATTCTGTTTTTATGCGCTTGCCGTTGCCATTATCGTCATTCAGACGATTACCATTAACTTGAGTCATAGCGATTTCATCTTTTGCATGTGGGATTAGTTAGTTGTCAGTCAATAGTCAATAGTCAATAGTCAATAGTCAATAGTCAGCAGTCATCAGTCAATAGTCATCAGTCAATAGTCAATAGTCAATAGTCATCAGTCAGCAGTCATCAGTCATCAGTCATCAGTCATCAGTCATCAGTCATCAAACTACCTACAAATTTACTTCTTGTTGCTGATATAGGTAATAATAATGACCTTTTGCAGCCATTAGTTCTTGATGGCTTCCTTGTTCTATAATTCTTCCACCATCCATGACAACGATAACATCAGCATGGCTGACTGTGTTGAGACGGTGGGTAATAAAAAATACTGTGTCTCCTTGAAATGCTCTAGCTAAATTCAGGCAAACTTGTCTTTCTGTGGGATAGTCCAAAGCGCTGGTTGCTTCGTCTAAAACTAACAGTTTTGGTCGTTGTAAAACAGAACGAGCGATCGCAATTCTCTGTCTTTGTCCACCGGAAAGTCCAGCACCACGTTCTCCTACCCGTGTATTATAACCGTTGGGCAAGCTCATGATAAACTCGTGGGCAGCTGCAACGCGAGCCGCTTCGATAATTTCTTCTGTTGTGGCTTCAGGATTCGTCAAGCCAATATTTTCTTGAACTGTACCATCAAACAACAACGGCTCTTGGGGAACTACACCAACTTGTCGCCGCAGTGAATAAAGTTCCACTTTAGAAATATCGTAACCATCAATTAAAATCCTGCCAGACTCTACATCGTATAGCCTCAGCAGTAATTTCATCATCGTACTTTTACCCGAACCACTTTGTCCGACAATGCCGATAAAATTCCCCGCAGCAAAATCAATACTCACATTGCTAAGTTGCATGGGGCCACTAGCTGCAAACCGGAACGAAACATTTTCATATTTCACTGCACCGACAATAGCAGGTAAAGGAATATTGCTGCGGTCTACTTCACCTTCTTGTGGTGTATCGACAATATCACTTAAACGCTCTAGAGACAAAGCTGTTTCTTGAAAGCTTTGCCAAAGTTGAGCTAAGCGCAATATGGGACTGGTGACGTAACCTGAGATAATTCTAAAAGCGATTAATTCCCCTAAAGTTAATTCGCCTTGGAGTACTAAATAAGCGCCTACCCACAAAACTAATAAACTGCTGAGTTTGTTGAGAAAGCTACTTGTAGAATTGGCGAGGGTAGAAGTCACAACAGTTTTAAAGCCAGCAGCTACATACCGTGCATAACGCTCTTGCCAAGAAAAGCGCGATCGCAATTCGATGTTTTGCGCTTTTACGGTTTGAATTCCTGACATCACCTCAACTAAATAAGATTGAGTTTCGGAGTTGCGTTCGGCTTTACTACGTAACTGTCTGCTAACAGTAGGAGAAGCAATTAAAGTAATAATGATAAAAATTGGGATGGTTCCTAAACCTACTAGGGTGAGTTGCCAACTGTAAAACACCATCACGATAATATACACCACGGAAAACAGCGCATCCAACACTACTGTTAGTGCTGTCCCAGTGAGAAACTGACGGATATTTTCTAATTCGTTGATGCGAGTGGCTAGTTCCCCTACAGGTCGGCGTTCAAAATAGCGTAGCGGTAGCCGTAGCATGTGGTCGATAATTTGCGACCCCAAACCCATATCAATACGGTTGGTAGTATCGACAAATAAGTAAGTTCGTAATGTAGTGAGGATTGCTTCAAAGATGCCTACTACTAATAGTAATATTCCCAAAACATTCAGGGTATTGATACTATTTTGAACGATAACTTTATCGATAATTAATTGAATCACCAAAGGGTTGGCTAGGGCTGCCAACTGCACAAAGAAAGAAGCAATAAAGACTTCTATCAGAACTCGGCGATGGCTTGACAAATAGGGGAGAAACCACCGCAAACCGAAGCGTTCTTGGGGTGTTTGCTTGGTAGCTGCTAGCAGTAATACCCGGACTTGAGGCGGAAAATTAACTTCATCAGCATCCAATTGTTCAAGTAGTTGAGCAGGTTTGCAACGGACAATTCCTTGGGATGGTACAGCCACAACAACTTTATTGGCATCCACTGCATATAAAACAGCAAAACTGTCACCATAGCGAATTAGTGCCGGTGTGGGAATGCGTGTGATTGCAGCTTGTGGTAAATCTATTAACTGCGCCTTCAGTCCGATTAATTCTGCTAGGTAAGCACAAGCTTGGAACGATACATTACCTTGGCGTTTGAGTTGTTCATTTAAGATGCGACGCACCACTTCCCGACGAAACGGCATTTGTAAGTGCTTCGCTACCATTTGGAAACAGGCAAAAGTGGTATTTAATTCGCCTTTCCCCCGGAAAAATGGATAATTTTGGTGTTTTTGTCTACCTTGTGATGAATATGTTGATTGCACAACTTCTTCATCAGATGCATAGGGAATTTCTACTTCATCTATAACAGTTGGTTGAGCGTCGTTGACAATTACTTCTACCGGTTGCAACTGATGACTATTATCTATGGATAATAAATCTGAAGGAAGTAAACCAATTAAACGAGCCGGATTTGTGCCTTTAACCTCAATTACATTTTTGCCATCACTCAACTCTAAGCAAGAACCTGGGGGAAAATCCGTTACCGTACCACCGCCACTGACAAACCAAATGCTGTCACTATTTAGTTGGGTAAATTGAGTTTTTCCGGGATTTAGGTAATGTACCTTTGCACCAGGTAAAGCTTTTTGTGTCAGTTCTTGGAGATTAGTAGCGGCGTTAGCTTGTTTTTGCAGCTGTAAACCCAGGATGTCGAAGACTTCTACCACATGAGTGATATTTTGTCGAGTATTGGCAAATGCTGGGTAAGAAGAAAAAAGACGTAAATATTCAGCTGTACTCAAGGTTAGACATACCACTTCGTTAGAAGCGATCGCTGTTTCGCAAGCAACACCACGCAATAAACTTATTTCGCCGATAATTGCCCCTGGTTGCAGCAACATTAAGGTAGTCGGGATTTGCGTTTGGGGATCGAATCCCAACAGCCGTACTTGACCCTCAAAAAGAATTGTGACTCGTTCGGGGATTGCTTCTTTACCAATAATCTTCTGACCTATACGATAGCGCCAAGCTTGTAGTTGGTTTGATAAATTAGCAATCACCTCAGATGGTAACTCGTTAAACCCCTCTAAGGTAGATACGAATTCTTGAAAGGTATTCTTGATATAAGTCATGCTTGCTTCAGTCAAATATAATTTGTAACTTGTAATTTTCGAGTTTAAAACCCCCACCTCTAGGGGCGGCTTTTAATCAAGAGGGGTTAGAATCTCTATACTCTGAACTTGTAGCAATTTTTATAGGGAACGATAACACCCAATCTCTAGTTGAGTTGCTGGTCAAACCTGCTGTGATTGACTGGTAGATTATATTTTAGCTCTTTGTTGGGTTGAATACACTGTAATTATACTGAACCATTAAATTCAGGCACACTTGGTCTTGTAGCGAAATACACTGAATTTGTGCGATCGCTTGGTTGATAAATATGTTTTTCCTAATAAAAACTTAACATCTTCCGAATACATCATCATAAATCCACCTCTTAAATGTGGTGTCATGTACAACTAAGGGCTGTTACTGACAACAAAACTATCACAACTTTTTGATTAGATAAAGATTTAAGGCAATATACTTAATAACATGTATTTTTTCATATAAATTTAATACTTTTGCAATTAGCTTACTTTTATAGGACTAGCCCTTTTCACGTAGGTAAAAATCCTCAAACAATTTACCGAACTTTGGGCTTTTCACCTTAGAGTGTTAGCGTTTTAGCGTTTTAGCGTTTTAGAGTCTTAGCACTCAGACACTAAGGTTTTTTACTGATTTTAACCTTGCGCTAGCTGTTTCTTAATCTAGCTGGGGTAATTTAGGGGCGCTAAATCCAAATTAATACTAGTTTGAGCGATCGCCTTTTGAGAAATCAAAAAGGAAGTGACGCAGACCAAGAGTTTTGAATTAAGGCTTTTGCCAGAAGTTAAGTAAATACCTATTTTGCTGGTCTGGAATCTACCTCAGAAATAACTATGGTAACTACAACCACAATCCGCTTTTCTCAGTTCAACGCTTCTCTAAATCGCAACAGTGATGGTCAGTTAGTAACTGATTTGTCTACCCCCAACAATGCCCAGGCAAAAGCCGTTGCGGAAATCATTCAGCGCAGCAACCCAGATATACTACTCATCAATGAGTTCGACTATTCCCCAGCAGCTGTTCAACTATTCCAAGAGAATTACCTTGCAGTCAGCCAGAACGGTGCAACTACCGTTAACTATCCCTACATTTATATTGCACCTTCCAACACCGGTGTTGCCTCTGGGTTTGACTTGAACAACGACGGCACAGTAGTTACAACTCTAGGCGCGCCGGGATACGGTGATGATGCTTGGGGATTTGGCAATTTTCCCGGCCAGTACGGGATATTATTGTTATCTAAATATCCCATCGATACAGCTAATGTCCGCACTTTCCAAAACTTCCTTTGGCAAGATATGCCGGATTCTTTGCTGTCTACCATAATTGATCCTACCACTAACACACCTTGGTACTCATCTGAAGAACAAAACGCCCTGCGCCTTTCCTCCAAGAGTCATTGGGATGTACCCATTCAGGTGAACGGGGAGACAATTCACGTCCTCGCCAGCCATCCCACCCCGCCAACCTTTGATGGTTCTGAAGACCGCAACGGTAAACGCAACCATGATGAAATTCGCTTTTGGGCAGACTATATTACCCCTGGTAAAGGTGATTACATCTACGATGACAATGGTGACAAGGGTGGACTGGCTGCTGGCTCCAGCTTTGTGATTATGGGCGATCAAAATGCTGACCCTGTAGATGGTGATAGTTATGACGATGCTATTCAGCAATTGTTACAAAATCCAGGGATTAATACTAATGTAATCCCCACCAGTGGCGGCGCTGCCCAACAAGCAGAATTGCAGGGTCGTGCAAACGCTAACCAAAAAGGCAATGCTTATTTTGATACCGCAGACTTTGCTGATGGAACTCCCGGAAACCTGCGGACAGATTACGTCCTACCTTCAGCAGACTTGCAAATTGATGATTCAGCAGTTTTTTGGCCTGTGAATACTGATGCAACGTTTCCTTTGGTAGGTACTTTTCCTTTCCCCAGTTCTGACCATCGTCTGGTGTGGGTAGATGTGGAGGTTGGGGCTACAGAAGCAGGCAAAACTATACCTAGCATCACATTTGCAGGAGAAACTACCTTCACCACCAGCTTTATACCCCCTGGTGCGGCGGGAATAGTCAATGGGACGGTAACTCGATTAGGGGGATTGTCTGGTGTTACTTACGATGCGAAGAGCGATCGCTTCTATACTATCTCAGACGATCGCTCGCAGTTCGCCCCCGCCCGCTTCTATACCTTCACCAGTGACTCTAATGGGGTAACTTTTACCAATGTCACTCCCCTCAAAGATACCGCTGGCAACTTTTTTACCACCTTTAGCCTCGACCCGGAAGGCATTGCCCTGACTAACAATAATACTGTTTTTGTCTCTTCCGAGGGTGAAGTCAATCTGGGTGCAGGTCGTGTTACCAATCCTTTCATCAAAGAGTTTTCTTTGACAACAGGGCTTGAATTGCGATCGCTAACTCTACCTAAAAAATTCCTCCCCCAGGTAGAAGACACTAACGGCAACAATGTTGTCGATGCAGGTGATACGCAAACATCAGGCGTTCGCAATAACTTGGCGTTTGAAAGCCTCACCATCACACCAGACCAAAAGACTTTATTTACTGGCAGTGAAGAGGCTCTATTCCAAGATGGCCCTAGAGTCACCACCACCACAGGTAGCCGTTCCCGGATTTTACAATACAACTTGCTGAGTGGGCAACCAGAAAAGGAATATCTCTACATTACCGATGCAGCGGTGGAACCAAACCCGCCTACAGGTTCTAGTGATAATGGCTTGGTGGATTTACTGGCAATTGATAATCGTGGTACCTTATTGGCGTTGGAACGTGCTTTTGCCCAAGGTGTAGGTAACACGATTAAAATCTACGAAGTTACCCTACAAGGTGCAACCGACATCAGCAGTATTGATAGTTTGAATGAAACTCAACTAGAGGCTATCCAACCAGTACAAAAACGATTACTGTTAAATTTAAATGACCTCGACTTGCCCAATGGTACAGATAATATTGAGGGTATTGGCTTCGGCCCTAAATTACCAGATGGCAGCCAGTCCATTGTGCTGGTAAGTGACAACAACTTCAGCGAGTCCCAATTTACCCAAATTCTTACCTTGAGTGCAGACATTGTGAGTACCGCCACACCCACAGTAGAAACTCGTCCTGATTTGTTGGATGATGAGACATTACCCAGAGATCAGCGTGCCGATGCTGATGATCCTGCAATTTATCTGAATGCGGAAAACTCCGCCGACAGCTTGATTTTGACTTCGGTGAAAAATGCCGGACTGCGAGTTTATAACTTGGCTGGTGAGTTGTTGCAAGAAGTGAATCCCGGTGGTATTCGCTACAACAATATTGATTTGCAATACGGTTTTCAATTGGACGGGGAATCTGTTGATATTGCAGTAGCTAGCGATCGCGGCAATGATAAACTAGCAATTTTCAAGATTAATCCCAGCACCCCAGGTGCATATCTAGAAGACATCACCGATAGCAGTATTGCTACTCTTTTCCAAGCATCACCTTTTAGTGAACCATATTCTACATCATCTCGCAGCGCCTACGGACTGACTATATACCGTAGTCCCAAAACCAGCAATTACTACGTCTTTGTCAGTCGCCGCGAAACTGGAGATGTGGCGCAAGTCAAACTAATTGACAAAGGCAATGGTAAAATCGGATATGAAAGAGTCCGGGAATTTACCATACCCACAACTGAGGGACGTGACCCGCAAACTGAAGGCATGGTAGTAGACCAAGAAACAGGCTTTCTCTACATCGGACAAGAAGATGTGGGTATCTGGAAATTTCCAGCAGAACCGGATGGTAGCAACATCGGTCAGCTAATTGATCAAGTCAAAGATTTAGGTGGAACTCACCTCACCAACGACGTAGAAGGACTCACTATATATTATGGTGCAAACGGTAGCGGCTATCTTTTAGCATCTAGTCAAGGTGACAACACCTTTGTTGCTTACACCCGTGAAGGTGACAACGCATATGTGGGTAACTTTGCTGTGGGTAACAATGGGAGTATTGATAGCGTCCAAGAGTCCGATGGTGCAGATGTGATTAACGTCCCCTTGGGTGCTAATTTCCCATTTGGTTTGTTTGTCACTCAAGATGGTGATAATCTACCAGCCACAATAGCCGATGGTGAGAATATCAACTCTAACTTTAAACTTGTGCCTTGGGAAAATATTGCTCATGCATTTTCCAATCCTTTAAATATTGACACCACTAGTTACAATCCTCGCACTCCCAACGCCGAGGCAGATTTAGAATTGAGTCAAACTGTAGATAATGCCAGTCCCCAAGTAGGAGACGAAGTAACTTTTACTTTGACACTCAGTAACAAAGGTTCTGGTTTTGCCAGCAGCATCAAAGTTACAGATTTATTGCCTGAAGTATTCAGTTTGATCTCTGCAACACCTGAACAAGGAACTTATGACAGTCAAACCGGTGTGTGGGATGTTGGTATTGTCGCCGCTAATGTTAGCAGCATTTTAAAGCTAACCGCCAAAGCGAATACTAAAGGTGTGGTGGAAAACACCGCAGAAGTCACAACTGTGTTTCAGAATGACCCTGATTCTACACCAGGGAATCAAAATGCAGCTGAGGATGACCAAGCTACAGTTAGTTTAAATGTTGCACCCAAGGTGACATTAAAAGGTTTCGCTTCTCTTCCAGCCGATACCTTTGCAGAAGGGCCGCCATCGGGTAGTGCTATCACCGGTAACACCAACGGCCGAGATGTCCCATTTGAGAAACAACCTATTCAAGGGTTTAGTGGCGTACAAATTGCTGACGATAACTCTTTTTGGTTCCTCTCTGACAACGGTTTTGGTAGTAAAAGCAATAGTGCTGATTTTTTGTTGCGGTTATATCGCCTTGACCCCAGTTTTAGAGGTACAGAAGTTGATGGTGATGGTAGCGTCAAGGTGTTGGACTTGATCCAATTATCAGACCCAGACAACAAAGTTCCTTTCAATATTGTCAATGAAAACACTACAGAACGGTTACTAACTGGTGCAGACTTTGATGTAGAATCTTTTGTATTTACAGCAGATGGTACAATTTGGGTAGGCGATGAATTTGGCCCTTACCTCCTACATTTTGATGCCAATGGGAAATTATTAGATGCTCCCATCGCTACACCAAATATCATTAATCTCAACACCTTAGACGGCGAAGCACCAATTGTTATCGGACACCGTGGTGCTAGTGGGGAACTACCAGAACATACTTTAGGTGCTTACAAACGGGCTATTGAACGCGGTGCTGATTTCATCGAACCTGATTTAGTTTCTACGAAAGATGGCGTATTAATTGCCCGTCATGAACCAAATTTGATTGATACTACCGATGTCGCAGATCATCCAGAATTTGCTGGTCGCAAAACAACAAAAATAGTAGATGGAGTAGCTCAAGAAGGCTTCTTTGCCGAAGACTTTACTTTAGCAGAAATCAAGACCCTGCGGGCAAAAATGCCACAAAGTTTCCGCCCGCAAGTATTTAACGATTTGTACGAAATTCCGACTTTAGAAGAAATCATTGCTTTGGTGAAGCAAGAAGAAGCCGATACAGGGCGGAAAATCGGTATTTATCCAGAAACCAAGCATCCTACATACTTTGAAGATCAAGGCATCGATTTGAGTCAGAAGTTGATTGACACGTTAGTTGCCAACAACTTTACAGACCCAGATAGAGTATATATTCAGTCCTTTGAGGTCAGCAATCTCAAGGAACTGAATGAGACAATCATGCCTGCTGCCAACATTGATTTGCCTCTAGTTCAGCTATTAGATGCTGTTGATGTTAACCTCGATGGTTCACTAATTGAGACGCAACCTTACGATTTCGTCGTCAGTGGTGACTCCCGCACCTATGCAGACTTACGCACACCCCAAGGTTTGCAGGAAATCGCCACCTATGCCGATGGTATTGGCCCTTGGAAGCGGATGATTGTTTCTGTCAAAGGTGTTGATGCTGATGGGGATGGGCAAGCGGATGATGTCAATGGTGATGGTACTATCAACGATGCTGATAAAACCTTGACTGCACCCACTTCTTTGGTGACAGATGCCCATGACGCAGGCTTGTTGGTACATCCTTACACCTTCCGCAACGAAGGGCAATATTTAGCCTCCGACTATAACGGCAACCCGGAAGCTGAATTTAGACAGTTCATCAATTTAGGTGTAGATGGCTACTTCACCGATTTTCCTGGTACTGGCGACTTAGTACGCGACCAATTAACTGGGCAATTTGTCAGATCGCCCGACAACCCCGATGTGCTAAATCAAACAGAGTTTAACACCTTAGATGGTGATGCACCTTTAGTAATTGGTCATCGTGGTGCTAGTGGTTCACGTCCAGAACATACCTTGGAATCGTATAAACTAGCGATCGCAGATGGTGCTGATTTTATTGAACCTGATTTGGTAGCCACCAAGGATGGTTATTTAGTAGCCCGTCACGAAAACGACATTTCGGGAACCACCGACGTTGCAAACCACCCAGAATTTGCTAGCCGCAAAACTACCAAAATTATCGATGGTAATCCCGTTACAAGTTGGTTTACTGAAGACTTTACTTTAGCAGAACTGAAAACCCTCAATGCTAGAGAACGTCTGCCCCAGCTGCGAGGAACCGAATACGATGATGATGGCTTGAAGATTCCAACCTTAGAAGAAATCATCGATTTGGTGAAGCAGGTAGAAACCGAAACGGGTCGCAAAATCGGCATTTATCCAGAAACCAAGCACCCCACCTACTTTGCAGATTTGGGTATCAACCTTGGTCAAAAATTAGTTGACACATTGGTTGCTAAGGATTTCACAGACCCCGATAGAATATTCATTCAGTCCTTTGAGGTCAGCAACCTCCAGGAATTGAAACAGGAAATCTTGCCCGCAGCGGGGATTGATTTACCTTTAGTGCAACTATTAGGTGGGGCGACAAGCCGTCCTTATGATTTTGTTGTCAGTGGTGACACTCGCACCTATGGCGATCTTATCAAACCGGCAGGATTGCAGGCGATCGCTACCTACGCGGCGGCAATCGGCCCAGACAAACGCCTAATTGTGCCAGTACAAGGTTTTGACCTCAATGGCGATGGCAAAGATGATGATATCACTGGCGATGGTGTAGTTAATGATGCCGATAGAATCACAAAAACTCCCACATCTCTAGTTGACGATGCCCATGATGCAGGCTTGCTGGTACACCCTTACACCTTCCGTAAAGAAGGGGTTTTCCTGGCGCGGGATTACAATGGCGACTTGAAAAAAGAACTGCAACAGTTCATCAATTTAGGTGTCGATGGCTACTTTACTGACTTTCCTGATATTGGTGACTTGGTACGCGACCAATTCGTAGGTGAGTCAGCAGTCTCTAACCTTGGTCGTTCTAAGGGATTCGAGGGATTGGCAATTAGCCCTGACAAAAAGACCTTATATCCATTGCTAGAAGGAACCGTTGCAGGCGACCCCGTAGGTTCACTGAGAATTTACAAATTTGATGTAGCATCGCAGCAGTTTCAGGGTTTAGTTGGTTATTACCAATTGTCAGATGCTAACAACGCCATTGGCGACTTCACCGTGATTAACGACCATGAATATTTGGTCATCGAGCGGGATAATAATCAAGGAGCTAACGCCAAGTTCAAAAAAATCTTCAAAGTTGACTTCTCCCAAAAAGATGCCAATGGCTTTGTAGCCAAAGAAGAAATTGCAGACTTGCTGAATATTCAAGACCCCAATGATTTGAATCAAGATGGTAGCACTCAGTTCACCTTCCCCTTTCAAACTATCGAAGATGTGGTGGTGTTAGATGCCAATACAATCTTAGTCGCCAACGATAACAATTATCCATTTTCAACGGGGCGGCCAGGGGGAATTGATAACAACGAAATCATTATCCTAGATTTAGCAAAGCCGCTTAACCTAGCTGCACCCAACCTGACTAAAAATGGAGATGATATATTTACTATCTCCGGTGTCGGTGTCAAATCAAATCTCCAAATCACTCTCACGCTCAGCGGTTCCAAAACAGTCAATGAACTGGGTGTATTTACTGTTGATGATGCAGAAGGTAGAATTAATGGCATTGCACCTGATGCAGCAGGTTATGCCCAAGCAGCTTTAGAGAGAGGAAAAGCGATTTTTTCTGCTATTAACAGACTGCCAAAAGGATTTGATAGTGACAATTTATCACGATTGCTAGAGTTTAGCTCTGGTGATAATTTAAGATTTTACGTAGTGAAAAATGGTACTACTGATGCCGTCCGCGCTGGTGTCAGCCCCATCACCGATGTCGTATTTGCTAATGCTTCGACCCAAAAAATTACTAGTTTAGGCAATGATGAATACTCTCTCGCTTGGAAGCTGAAATCTAGCAATAAAGACTTTCAAGATTTGGTAGTAAAAATTCAGTCTACTGACCAATCTTTACCTTTAGGTACAAATTTGCAAGGTGAATTGCAAGCAGAACTGATTGATTTACGCAGCGAAACAGAATTAGTCAAAGCCGAGTTTGTTGTTTATAGAGAAGCTGGTTATAACAATTACATCAGCTTCTATCAGGTAGTTGATGAAAATGGAGGCATTGACACCGATAATGATGGTCAAGCAGATATTCTACCCACAGAAGCAGGTTATGCCAAAGCAGCCGTGAATGCACGTGTTGCAGGTATCGACTTGACAGTGCCAAATAACGGTACAGCAACTTACACTGCTACTTTCCAACCTGGTTCTATCTTTGCACCATTGATTATTGCAAACGGCACACCAGATGCAATATTAGATGCTAATCCTAACAATGATAAACCTGTTTACTTCCCATTTTTAGGAGCTAATTATCAGCAGGTAGATCACATTAGTCTGTTAGGAAATAACATTTTTGGCTTTGAGGACATCATCAATGGTGGTGACAAAGATTTCAACGATGTGATTGTCCATGTCAATTTGAGTATTGCTTAGGGATTTCCAGAAAATAAATTATATCAAGTTCGGCTAATTACTTACGATCTAGTCGGTTTGCTTGGTAATAGGTAATGGGTAATGGGTAATAGGTAATACTCAAAACCAATTCCCAATTACCGACCTCCACAGATATCATAAGTGTTTAAACAGACATGATATGAAGCAATCCCAAAGTCCGCAGCGAGTGCAACGAAGCAATCGCTGCGGACATATCGTCATTAGGCGGACATGATATGAATAGCCTGTAGGGGCGTACATCGTTTCCTGTGTTTCTTAAGAGTATAGCGAAAGTTTCTGTATACTAAATAGTTAGGTTGACATCCTGTGAGTAAGATTACAAATGCAAGATAGTTCTTTATCTATTTACTTTACTCAATTCCATAAGCAGGGTAATAAATCAATTTGAAATTCAATTTACTATATAAAGACCATGAAGAGACCCTTAATACAAAGAATTTTTCAAAAACGTGGTGCCTCCATTCTTCAAAAAGTTATATTTGTAGGCGGTCGATCTCATTTTCCTAGCGTTCGTGTCCGATGTATTGAAGTAGCTAATGCAATTGGATGTGATTATATAACTGACGTGAGTTCAGTTTCAGATATTCCGAAACATAAAGATATTTTTATTTGCGTTAAGCCTCTATTTAATAAGGAAGATTTAGAAGAGTTGCAAAAGCGTGGAGTTGTTATTTGGGATATTCACGATAACTACTGTCCTCGCAATTTTATTGATTATTATCTTGTGAGTAGTAAAGGCGCTTACCAGAAGTTTCGATCCTATGGTCAGACGTATATAATACCTCACCATCATTGCAATTTTTCAGGGTTTCCGAATCCTAGTAGGTTGAGGGGAAGACCTATTTGGATTGGTTCACCAGAATGGGTTCCAAGTGATTTAAATTTTGACGTTGAAATATATAACAGCAAGGAAATGGCCACTGAAGACGTAATTGATGTTTACCGTAACTCAACCATCTTGCTTAATATTCGAGCTTTAACTTCAATAACATCAGAATCTGTATCTGAACATATCAGAATTAATCCTGGCATTAAATTGATAAATAGTATCGGTTTTGGAGTGCCATCAATATCTAGTTCAGAACCAGCTTATCTTGAGATTGGGCCAGAGTGTACAATTTTTGCGAAAAGCAGTGAAGACTGTAAGAATTTGGTAATTCGTTTGCAGCAGGATGATGATTTGTATAATCAACTACGGAATAATTGTATTCTAAGGGCTTCTCAATACAGCCTTTCCAATATTGCAAAGAAGTATTTGGATCTCTTGACCTGCAAAATATAAAGATAAGGGTTTTAAAAGTGCTGTAATGATAAGTCTTTATACCAATTCTCTGTGAAGCTGCACATTCTTTTAACCCCTCCCAACCTCCCCTTGGTAACGGGAGGTGCCGCAGGCGGTGGGGTTCTTTCTATGCATCTTCATATGGAAATGGTATTAAGCAGATGTGATATGAAGTCTGCTTAATTACCCCTTGAGCGATCGCTCCCAATTGAGTACAGTGGATAACCATGTAATTGTGCAAGTCAATTTGAATATTGCTTAGGAATTTTCAGAAAATAAATTATCCCAAAAGACAATGATTATCTTTTAGCTTTGGGACGTGAGAATCATAACTAATTAACCAGACTTGATATTATATCAAGATTCAACTCTAACTCAACTGTGCTACGAGTTGATTTTCTAATAGCCTGTCATTAGTCAACAAGTCTTCAACGGTGATTCGCAAAAAGCGTTTTTCATCAACTTGAAAGAAAATTTTAATGCGATCGCTCCCAGGATATCCTGGTGGTGTCAGTTGTGCTATACTTCTAGCACCATCTTTATCGTTGAGCGGTTTAACGCTGGTTTCAGTGCTATCAAGACGACGAGTAATTAAGCGATCGCCATCAAAATAAACTTCAACGCCGCCTGTCTCTACTCCCAATTCTCCCATAATTAATTCAATACTGGGTTGATTTTCTAAGGAAGCACCTAAAACTAATTCCACTGGCTGACTCATGGGGTATGGTTGTCCCGCTTTGATAATTGGATGCCAGTTGTGGCGTTGTTGGCGGCGGTTCCAATAACGGACACCATAACTATGGTAGAGAAAATCTTTGATTTCCACGCCTTGGGCTAATTGTAATGCACCTTGAGCGATCGCTTCAAAGGGACGTTCGCAACGAATTTTTTCCGGTGCAAAATACTGCTTTACCCATGTCTGCACTGCTGGCAATTGCACAGTACCACCAACTAACAAAACGGCATTGATATCTGCAATCTCTACCCCTTGCCGTCGCGCTTGCTGCAACAATGTTGTCATGGACTCATCGAGTAACTCAAAAAACCCATGTTCAGTGAGAATATTTTCCAAGCCATCACGGTTGAGTTCTAGTTCATAGCTATCAAAAGTTTCATCATCAAAATAAACTTCACTGGCTTGGTTTTGGGTGGATAGCTGAATTTTCAACTTTTCAGCTAACCTAGTGATCACAGGACTCACCGTCAACCCTTGAGTTTTGACAAAATAATCTACCAACCAATTATCAATATCAGTACCGCCCAAATTTTGCCCAGCTTTCGCCAGTACACGGGCAGTTTTTACCTTTTGTTTGGAGTTTTCCGCCAAGGATTTATTACCCCACTTCAGCAGAAAACCTACAGGCTTTGTGCTTCCTTGTGCGCCTTGATGCAACTGCACTAAAGATAAATCTAAAGTACCGCCGCCAAAGTCAATTACCAAAATCATTTCTTGATCTGCCAAGCCATAACCCAAAGCTGCGGCTGTGGGTTCATCCAGCATCCGCACCTGTTCAACGTTGAGGTCTTGACAAACTGTTCCCAGCCAGTGACGATAAGCTTCAAAGCTGTCTACAGGTACCGTTAACACCAACGAATCTAACCCGCCTTCTTGGGGTGCTAGTTGTGCAATCACTTCCTTGAGGAACCATTGCCCTACTTGTTCAAAGGTGATGATTTGCCCATCTAGTTCAGGTAAGAAACCTTGGATATCTGCACCAATACCGCGTTTAAAGCTGCGAAAAAATCGTGCTTCCCCCTTGAGGTCAAGACCGCGATCGCGTACTTCTTGCCCCAGTATAATTTTACCTTGTGTTGCTGATTCTACATAAACCAAGCTGGGAATCAATGGCGGATTTAAACTTTGCTGAATTGATAAACCAGGTACACTAATGGTTTCCGGCTGCTGGGTGACAGGATTCCAGCGGGCAATAACTGTGTTGCTAGTACCAAAATCGATTGCGATCGCCATACTTTATCTATAATTATTTCCCACCAAGACAGTTGTGATGCAAATAATATATCTGATTATGTTGACTGATGATTGATGATTGATGACTGATGTACGGGCGCACAGCTGTCATTGGTGTCAACTTAAGTTAAAAATCGCTTAACTGTCGGCTTCCTCGCCCGCCTAGAACTAAAGTTCAAGGCTAATAGCTAAAGTCTACTGAAGTAGACTAAAGATTTTTGGGGTTATTTAGTCATCTTCAGATGACTTTTGCTATTAGCAAGGAACTTCAGTTCCTTGCGGGATATCACTTTTTTGTTAAATTGACACCAATGACAGCTGTGCGCCCCTACGTTGACTATTGACTGATGACTGTAGTAGGATATTTTTTTATTTGAAACTCCGCTGCACCCCTGCACCGAAAGCACCCCTACTCCCCTGCACCCCTTCCCCATTTAACCACCACGATCGCAAATGGGCGATCGCTTCTTCTTTGTTTTTAGCTTCAACTTCTATCCACGGTGCTTGGTGATAGACATCGGGCATAGCCACGATTAACTCGCTGTGTTTTCTGTCATTAAAAGCTTCTTCGCCGTTGGAAATATGCACCAATTGCCAATCTGGGTTTGCCCAAGTTGCTCGCGCTGCGTAAAACATCGATGCTACACTGGGATGATCGTAACTATCTAAGTTTTCGTGGCAAATATGATGATGGGCATCAAATACCATTGGTACCCCTGTTTGCTGACACACTGCTAAAATTTCCTCGGCACTGTAAGCGTATTCATCATTCTCAAAGGTCAAACGACTTTTAACTGTTTCTGGTAGTTCAGAAATTACCTTTACTAGTTGTTCAGTGCGCTGAGATTTACCGCCATGAATATTCATCAATGACCAAGGCGATGTCTGACGACAAGCCGCTTCGCGTCTACGCGGTAAGCCCAGTAAGTCAAGTGTACGTGCATGTCGTTCTAGAATTTTAATACTGTTTTGCACCACTTGGGGAGAGTCAGAACTTAGCACTACATATTGGTCTGGATGCAGTACCATTCTAATGCCCAATGCTTGGGATTTTCGACCGATTTCACTCAATTGCGCCTGCATTCCCTCTAATATGTTAGCGCCAATTTCGTCTTCCATATCACTCAGTGGAAATAAAGCACAAGTGATGCGATACAACTGAATTTTGTTTTGTTCACAAAAATCAAGGGCATCATGCAAACGCTGTAAATTATGCTGATATAATTCAGTGAGTGCTATTTCACGTTCGCCATCAGAGAGTTTTAAGTAGCGCGTGCGCGTCATTGTCCGAAAGCGTACCTGTTTAGAAAAAGTAATACAAACAAGCCCTAAGTGTGGAGTGCCTGTTTGCGATCGCTGTGTATTAGATGAATTTTGGAACTGAATTACAGTCATTAACTAAAT
Source organism: Nostoc sp. UHCC 0702 (assembly GCA_017164015.1). GTDB lineage: Bacteria > Cyanobacteriota > Cyanobacteriia > Cyanobacteriales > Nostocaceae > Amazonocrinis. Next base: position 4,176,150 of record CP071065.1, on the reverse strand, counting down.
TGCTTGATTTCTGTCATTCTTTCATTGAACTAGGTTTTGCCCCTGAGCGATCAGTATCTTAAGGAAGAAGTTTGAACAGGGGAAGGGGAACCAACAGGGAAAAATAAGCTAAAACACATTAGTCAAATCAAAGTTTTCAACCCGTACAGGCAGATTTTGCCTGTGTAGATGAGTAGGTTGGGTAGTATGTGTAGGGTGTGTTACGCCGTAGGAATCGCGCACCAGATTCAGGTTTTGGTGCGTTAAACTTCGTTATAACGCACCCTACTGGCTAAGTATGTGTAGGGTGTGTTACGCCGTAGGAATCGCGCACCAGATTCAGGTTTTGGTGCGTTAAACTTCGTTATAACGCACCCTACGTATTTTTCACGCAATCAAATATGAGTCCTATAGTCATCAATCATCAATCATCAGTCATCAATCCACACAAAAATATCCAGCAACTTAAATACGGAACAGTTTAATCTTATGACAGGAGTAGAATCTTTAGCTGAACAAACCGTGATTAGGTTAGCTGTTCCGATTTTCCAAATCCTTTGGGGAGGCGGAAGCCAACTTTTAGGAACAGTTACCAAAAGCTTAGATGAAAAAACTCAACAATTAATTTTCACTGCATCAAAGCAGTATGTCCAAAACTACGAAGAACGGCACGGTATTCTCAAAGTATTAGGAATGCGTGAACCTGTCAAGTTAGAATCGGTCTATACAGCAGTTCAATTTTTAGATAATGATGCCATCCTTAGTTTTGAATCTATCGAAAAGTTAGAAGAATTTTATCGCCAAACTAATAATCGCAGCTTTCAATCTAAACATAGGGGTAAACAAGCAGGAATTAAAGTTGCTAACAAATATCAATATTTGATGGTACTTGGTGGCCCTGGTGCAGGTAAGTCTACCTTTTTGCGAAAGATGGGACTAGAAGCACTCAAAGGTAAAAAACAAGGATTTAAGCACGACTGTATACCAGTTTTTCTAGAATTAAAAAAGTTTACATCTAGCAATATCGATATTGAAAAACTAATTGCTCATGAGTTTGGTATCTGTGGCTTTCCATTCCCGGACGAATTTACAGCTAAAGCTTTAGAAAAAGGCAAATTACTAATTTTGCTAGATGGGTTGGATGAAGTACCAACAAAAAACTTGACAGAGGTAATTAACCAAGTTCAAAACTTTGTTGACAAATACGATAAAAATCGCTTTATTGCTTCTTGTCGCACAGCGGCACATCGTAGTGTTTTTCGCCGCTTTAGCGATGTAGCAATGGCAGATTTTGATGATGTCCAAATTCAGCAATTTATTGATAACTGGTTTCACTCAGAAGCAGATAAAGAGACAAAGACAGGTGATAAATGCTGGGAGTTGCTACAAAAGCCAGAAAATTCTGCTGCTAAAGAGTTAGCACATACGCCTTTATTGCTGATATTTCTGTGTTTAGTATATGACCGTTCGCAAAACTTTCCAGATAATCGTAGTGTTCTTTATCGTAAAGCTTTGCGGATATTATTAGAAGAATGGGCATCAGAAAAGCACATCAACCGAGACAAAATTTATCAAGGACTGCATACAGAATTAGAAGAGATATTACTATCAGAAATTGCTTATACATATTTTGAGTCTGACAGGCTATTTTTCTCTCAGCGCGATATTGTTCAACAAATCAAAGCATTTTTAGCGAGTAATTTGAATGCACCTCAACATTTAAATGGTGAGGCAGTTTTGGATGCTATTGCTATTCAACAAGGAATTTTGGTAGAACGAGCAGAGGAAATATATTCTTTCTCTCATCTGACGCTACAAGAATATTTAACAGCACAATATATTGATGACCATCGCCAAGTTGAGAAATTAGTTACTGAACATCTGAGAGATCAACGCTGGAAAGAGGTATTTTTGCTAGTAGCTGGTTTAATGCGCGGTGGTGCAGATCAGTTGCTGTTGTTAATGGAAAAGGAAGCGCAAAAATATATTAACACGCCAAAATTGCAAGCTTTATTAAACTGGGCAGAACAAATAACAGCCGGATCTGAAGGGGATTATAAACCAGTGGGGAAACGTGCAGTTGCGATCGCGATCGCGATCACCAACGCCAACGCCAACGCCAACGCCAACGCCTACGCCTACGCCATCGCCTACGCCTACGCCTACGCCTACGCCTACGCCAACGCCATCGCCAACGCCTACGCCAACGCCATCGCCAACGCCATCGCCAACGCCTACGCCTACGCCAACGCCTACGCCATCGCCATCGCCAACGCTAACGCTATTCAATACACTCGTCAACTTGAAGAATCAAAAATCTTCAATGATGTTAATTTTACTATGCTGATTGACCAACTCCAAGACCTAAAAGCTAAAATTCCTGATGATCAACAGCCACAACAAGTCCGTCAGGCATTTCGGAAACGCCTGCAACAAACCTTACTCAATGCTTTCCATCTCAGCGAAGATATGGTTAATTTTTCTAAAGAAGAGGAGAAAGCACTGAATAATTATCTCTTTGCCAATTACCTGATTATCCAGTGCAAACAAGCAGCGGTACGCGTGTCGCCCCAAACCTGGGAAGCAATTGAGACGCGGATGTTGTTGGTTTTTTGATGCTACTAAAAGCATTGCCCATCCTACAAATATAGCTGGGGACTGGGTGAAAAGTCTTTTCCTGTCTAGATATCATCTGTTGATGTCCTAAACACCAAGGCTTGTGTTATGTAAGCATAGCTTTGGCTGTTGTCACCACAGACTTGATTTAATATCACGTCCGCTTGATTACTTATTAAAACCGAAGAACCCCACCCCGCTAAAGCTACGCTTTATCTCCCTGCCCCTAATCCCCAGAGGGGGCCCCGAGTTCCCCGCGTGCGGGGAGGGGTTGGGGGTGGGGTGCAATGACTGTGGAAAATAACTATTTATATCATGTCCGCTTGATTGCTTATGACACTCGAAGAACCCCACCCCACCAAAGCTATGCTTTGCATCCCCTCCCCGTCAACGGGGAGGGGTTGGGGGTGGGGTTTAACGACTGTGGGAAACATAACTAATTACCCGGACATGATATTATCCTAACTTAATTTAAGTTAACGTAAGTTCGATGAATACTGTTTCGACCTCTCCCCCAACCCCTCTCCTACAAGGAGAGGGGAGTAAAACCCTTATTTTTTCGTTCCTCCTCCCTCTCAGACGCAAAGACGCAACGCGTAGCTTGCTTCTCCGAAGGAGTACGCCTTTTAGGAGAGGGAGGCCGGGAAGGAGAGGTCTGTCGAACTCAAGTTAAGTTATCAATTAAACCCTGTGGTAACGACAGAATATTCATCCATAACCACAGCTTAAGTCGTGGTAACGACAGCTTAAAGCTTCCTTATGAATGAATTATCTGTGGTAACGACAGAATATTCATCCATAACCACAGCTTAAGTCGTGGTAACGACAGCTTAAAGGTTCCTTATGAATGAATCATCTCTGGTAACGACAGAATATGCATTCATAACCACAAGGTTTATTTTCCTTATAAGGGATATGTTGAAAACCCTGTGACTTCAGTCCAGGGATGAAAACTATTTGGTGGCTTTTAAGCTACCAGTGTGTGGTAAAATTAGAGAAACACGAGTAAGAATAACCGCAGCGCGTTGAACAATTCTAGTAGGGGTGAAACTCCCGCACAGTAAGTCAGCCGTGTTAATCGTCGCCTATACCACTGGCAAATAATAGCAGGATTGGGAGCGTTCTTAAATTGTGAAATATGTGGACTCCGAAAGGCAAAAGAAAAACAGGTAACGTCACAGCTAAACCACGGAGCGTTTAGCCAAGTACGGTAGGGGACTTTTGACTGTCCCACAGGGTTAATCCCTTGAAAGATAACTGTGGAGAATGATGGCTTTAGCCTCATTCGGAACAACAGTTTGAATCACCATGACTTTAGTCCGGTGAGAGTCAACAATGCAAACTCTGTGGTAACGACAGCCAGAAGCATTGTTAAAAAATTGCAACACAAATGAAAATGTAAAAATGTGTTGTATAGCCATTTTCAATCCGGTGAGGTACAGGTATGCAAATAGACCTAACCCCCTAACCCCCTTCCCGCTTCGGGAAGGGGGAACAATTCAAAGGCTCTCTCCTTTTAGGAGAGAGGTTTGGAGAGAGGTCAAAATTGTACCTCACTAGTTTGAGAACCGCTATATACATGCTTAACTTAATAAAACCACAATTTTATATGCAGATAATTGAGAAAAAGTCAACAAAAAAAGCTTGGGCAGGCGCGATCGCAAAACCTGCAACGGAATTTCCCCTCACTCAACTGCCAATTATCTCAGGCAAAATCCCCGATGGCTTACGCGGCACACTTTATCGTAATGGCCCAGGACGCTTAGAACGCGGCGGTGTGTCTGTGGGACACTGGTTTGATGGAGATGGGGCAATTCTCGCTGTCCATTTTACCGATGCAGGAGCCACGGGAGTCTATCGCTATGTGCAAACAGCAGAATACCAAGCAGAAACCCAAGCGGGTCGCTTTCTCTATGGTGTTTATGGGATGCACACACCAGGCCCTATCTGGAAGCGGTGGAACCCGCAATTTAAGAATGCAGCGAATACTTCAGTTTTAGCTTTACCTGATAAACTGTTGGCTTTGTGGGAAGCAACCAATCCCTACGCCCTTGATTTGCAAACTTTGGAAACTAGAGGTTTAGATAATTTAGGTGGGTTAACCAAAGGATTACCTTATTCTGCTCATTGCAAGCGCGATCCACACACAGGCGAAATTTTTAACTTTGGAGTCAGCATAGGCAGCTCTGTACAGTTGAATCTCTACAGAAGCGATCGCACTGGCAAAATTATCCAAAAAACTGCTTTCAAGTTAGACCGCTACTCCATCATCCATGATTTTGTACTGACGCAAAAGTATCTAGTGTTTTTCATGCCACCATTAGCACTGCAAACACTACCATTACTATTAGGTCTGACTACCCTCAGCGAATCTCTGTTATGGAAACCCCAGTTAGGAACGCAAGTGTTAATCTTTGACCGCGAAAACTTATCTTTAGTTAGTCGTGGTGAAACTGATCCTTGGTTCCAATGGCATTTTGGCAATGGCTATGAAGATAATCAAGGATCAATAATTCTGGATGTGGTGAAATATTCCGACTTTGAACAAAGTAATGAATATCTCAGAGAATTCGCCACGGGTGAAACGCATACCATTTCTAATGGCACACTGTGGCAAGTACGTCTCAATCCGCAAACTGGCAAAGTCATCAATACACAACAAGTTGTCAACCGCAAGTGTGAGTTTCCCGTAGTGCCGCAATCCCAAGTTACACTACCTTCGCGTTACACTTATTTTTCATTGCTGGGACAGAATGCAGATATCGCTAGCGAATGGTTTGGTGCGATCGCTCGTTTTGACTACAATAGCGAAACTCTCACCGAAGCAGACTTAGGTGAAAATCGCTATGTTACAGAACCCATCCACACCCAAGATAGCCAAAATCCTAACCAAGGCTGGGTTTTGACAGTGGTGTACGATGGTAATTCTGATAGTAGCGAAGTTTGGGTATTTGATAGCGATCGCCTGGATGAAGAACCTGTTTGTAAATTAGGATTACCCAGCGTTATCCCCTACAGCTTCCACGGCACCTGGAAATCAGCTTAATGTTTCCCAAAAGGGGAAGACTCTATTGTTGTTCAAAGGTCAGCTAATGCAACTATATATTGCATTTTTTGAGTAATATCATGTCCGCTTGATTACTTATAAAAACCAAAGAACCCCACCCCACCAAAGCTATGCTTTGTTTCCCCTCCCTGTTCACGGGGAGGGGTTAGGGGTGGGGTGCAATGATTGCGGGAATCATGCACAACAACTTCACAACAAAAGAGTCTTGCTAATTCAACTACAGTCTACTGACTAGTTAGGTTTATAAATATTCAGTGAACCAGAGTTAGAAGAACTGATTGAACCATAAGAGGACAGCCCAGAAATCACGTTGGTTCCGTTTATAGTAACAGTGCCCGTTACAGTTCCGTCACGAGATGTACTTTTAGAGCGATAGTTTGATAGGTAGCCTGGCCCTTGATAGTGGCTGACGGAGTTACTACGGTAAGTATTACCAGAACCAGCCCAAGTCAAATTTACGTCCGCAGTCTTGGAAGTGCCTGAGTAATAATCATAAAGTGTGAAAGTGCCAGTCAAAGAGGCAGTTTGTAATGAATTGCTAAATGATGTTCACTTTGACATTCATAATTAATAATCTTTTACAGAGGTGTACACATTTCTAAATTCAAATTTAGAATTAACATTCAGTTAAGTAATTTTTCAGAGTTTTTTATAAAGAAAATATTAAATATGGAAGTTATTACGTTGCTTTGTGATCCAAAGTTTTAGTAGTTGGAGAATGTGAAAGGCGTTATGTAACAGCACATCTATCTAAAGATAGAGAAAATAAATAGGTATTGCTGTAAGGCACTTCTAATGAATGGCGCGATCGCCCTGATCCAATCGGTAAAGTTTTGATGAACTGCGATCGCTTGACTGCTATTGCAGCCAAAAAAGTCATCCAGAAATAATTTGCTATTTATTCCGTAAGTTATCTGACAACTGATGTAGTCTTTTTATATACTCAAGAACATTTATTACCAGAGGAGTTGTTCTATGACTAATACTCAAACAGCTAAAAATGCAGATCCTACACTCCGCCAAGGCGACTCTGGTTCTGCTGTATCGGAATTACAAAAGTTACTCAATGCAAAAGGTGCAAACCTAGTTGCTGATGGTATCTTTGGTGCTAGCACTCAGACAGCAGTCGTTAAGTTTCAGCAAAGCAACGGTCTGGTTGCAGATGGAATTGTCGGGGCTAAAACTTGGGTAGCCTTACGAGCGGTTACTCAACAACCGATTCGTCTAGTGGATGTCTCTCTCAACTACAATCCCAACCAATTTCCTCATCAAACGGCTGCATTAGAGTGGCTGCAAAAGCAAATTCCAGCAGAAACCCTCAATGAGTTTGCTCGTCGTTGGCGAAATCAGTAAATTTGAATTGGAATTGCAGGTTGCTGACTGTCAACTAACAGTCAGCAACCTGTCTGTGCATCAGCAATCAAATCATGAAACACCAAACTTGGCAGCCTCCTGAATTTATTCAACTCGACGGTCAATTTGTGACACTCACACCTCTTGTTCCAGAAAGAGATGTAGAAGCTTTATATGCAGCTTCACATGGCAGTCCTCAAAAGGAAGCCGTATGGAACTACTTATTTTACGGCCCATTTGATAGCCCTTCCACTATGAAAGACTGGATGGAAAAGGAGATGGTAGGGAAGTCTGATCCTCTTGTTTGGACAGTGTTTGAAAATTCAACAAATACTCAAGTAGGGATTGTGGCATTGCTGGCGATTGTTGCAAATCACGGTCGTGCTGAAATTGGACATGTGTGGTTTACTCCAGCAGTTCACAAAACTAAAGTCAATACAGAATCACAGTTTCTACTGCTTAAACATCTTTTCAACCGCCATTGTTATCGTCGGGTTGAATGGAAATGCGATTCTTTAAACCATGCGAGTCGGACTACAGCTGCAAGAATGGGATTTATTTTTGAAGGTCGTTTTCGACAACATATGTTCCTGCGTGGCAGAAACAGAGATACTGATTGGTTTGCAATGACAGATAAAGAATGGTTGCGTTGTCAAGCCAATTTTGAGAAATGGCTTTCTTCTACTGAAAAAATTTCATTAATGGCACTGAATAATAGTTAGTTTGACTAATTGAGCAGAATATACCCAAAGCGATCGCTCATGTCAAAGAAGCACTTTTCGCTGGCAATCTTCTTGCCAGCGAAATTATATATCTTAGGGACTTCCAGAACTGAGACTCTTGACCCCAGTTGCAAAGGCTGTCTGTTGACCCAACGCAGGGCTACCCCATGCCTTATTCCCGGCCTCAATTTGGGTCAAAATCTAAGTATAGTCAGCACTGAACAAAGCTGAAACTACCATATTTTTCGTTTTACCCGACTTCCGACTCCCTACTCACCTAAAACCAGGATTTGAGTATTCAAGACGACTTTTAAAACATCCTCATAAGAGCAGATTCGAGGAATTAAGCAAAATTATTTAGTATTGCTAGCTAAATTCAACTTACCTAAAAAATTTTGATTCCCTCAAAAATTTTCAATCACAAGCTTAATAACCGCTTACTAATATAATAAGCAGCAATTTTGTTGCCAAACCTGGTACATTTCTGGTAATAATACTGAATGGGAATAATTTTCAAACAAAAAATCAGAATGCTATTAACTGGTGAAATTAACAAATAACACTTGATAGCAAGGTTTAAATAGGAGGTGGGTTCAATACACACTCATATAAACCATGCAATTACTAGCTTGATATCATCTTTAAGCTAACAGTACTTAGCCAGCATTAAGTTGCGGAAATCAATTCTACTGTGTGCCAAAAAAATTAGGGTCGGCAACACAACAATAAAACTTGAGACTCAAACTCAACTATGTGCGTTTGCACATTTTAGCTCAGTGTTATATCCCTTGGTGAAGCGAAGTATTGCCAGATCGGAGAGTGTCAGTTGGAAAAACAAGATTTGCTCATAAGGATAATCATGCAATGAATCGACGTTTTAAATATTTAATATTATTTTGCTGCACAATATTACTGATACTTTTCTTGGGTAAAATAGAAGGGTATACCACGGCTCAAGTGAGTTCCGAGAAGTCGAACAAAGTCAATGCGATCGCATATAACCCCAAAGGAAACATCTTAGCCAGTGGCACAGAAGATGGGCAAATTGCATTGGTAAATGTAAGTACTGGTAAACTACTGCAAACCCTGAAAAACGGCTCAGGTGCTGCTATAGCGGGATTAGCCTACACAGCAGATGGTAAACTGACAAGCATTAGCCGCGACACAGTAGTGCAGCAGTGGGACTTAGTAAACGGCAAACAACTGCCAATCCTGCAAGGGTTGGAGAACCCACCTAGAGCAATTGCAGTCAGTCCAGACGGTAAGTTGTTAGCCAGTGCAGGCGAAGACCCGAAAGTGGCAATTTGGGACTTGACAACCAACAAACTGGTGAAAGTGCTGGAGGGACACAAAAATTTCGTCAACAGCATCGCTTTTAACAGCAGTGGTACAATCTTAGCCAGTGCAGACGACAACGGTTGGATCAACCTGTGGGATATTAAAGAAGGGAAACTACAGCGAACTCTACTAGGTCACGCAGATGCAATTACAGCGATCGCCTTTAGTCCTGACCCCAATGACATAGATAAACTAGCCAGCGTCAGCCAAGATACCACAGTCAGGTTGTGGGATGTCAGCAAAGGGCAACAACTAAAAGTACTGCGTAAAGCCACCAAAGCCCTGAGAACAGTTGCCTTCAACCGCGATGGTACAATCTTGATCACAGGAGGAGATGACAAAAACATCTACTTGTGGGGCGTCAAAAGTGGAGAATTGCGCTCAACTCTTCGCAGTATACAAAATAGTGCCATCAAAGCCATTACCGTTAGTCCAGACGGTCTTACCTTCACTAGTGCATACCAAAATGGTGATATCAGCATTTGGGATGCCGCAACTGGACTAGTTAAACAAATAATCCAATTAACAACTAGCTTATTAAACACAGTTACTAACCTCTTATCCCTAAACCTAGATGTCAGCAAGACCTCAGCATCTACTGGCTCTGTGAGTACAAACACTGGAAGTGGCAATAGTGGAACAGTAATAGGTTCAGTGCCATCACCATCGGGAGGGCCAATTTTAGTAGTAACTAGCGCAGCCAACCCCGTAAGCAACTACTACAGCGAGATCCTGCTCAACGAAGGATTCAACAACTTCAACGTCAGCGATATCTCCTCAGTATCAGCAAATACACTAACAGGCTACGACGTAGTCATCCTGTCCGAGACAGCCCTCAGCAGTGATGCTGTAGCAATGTTCACCGACTGGGTAGCCGATGGAGGCAATTTAATCGCCATGCGTCCCGACAAGAAACTAGCTTCCTTGTTGGGGCTGAGTGATGCATCATCCAGCCTCGACAACAGCTATTTGCGAGTAGACAGCAGCACAGATATCGGCTACGGCATAGTAGACCAGACCATCCAATACCACTCAACAGCAGACCGCTACACACTCAACGGTGCAACCAGCATCGCCAACCTATATACAAACGCCACAACAGCAACCAGCAATCCAGCCATCACAGTGCGTAACGTCGGTAATAACGGCGGGCAAGTAGCAGCCTTTACCTACGACCTCGCACGTTCAATCATCTACACACGCCAAGGTAACATCGCCTGGGCCAATCTGGAACGCGATGCAAAACCGCCAATACGCTCCGACGACCTATTCTATGGCAACACCAGTGGTGATTTGCAAAAAGATTGGGTAGACCTCAACAAAGTAGCTATTCCCCAGGCCGACGAACAACAACGCCTGCTAGCCAACTTAATTATCAAAATCAACCTCGATAAAAAACCACTACCGCGTTTTTGGTACTTCCCCAACGGCAAAAAAGCAGTAGTACTGATGACAGGAGACGACCATGCCAATGGCGGCACAGCAGGTAGGTTTGAGCAATTTAAAGCCAAAAGTCCAGCCAACTGCGTAGTAGAGAATTGGGATTGTGTTCGCGGCACATCATATATCTACCCCAACTCACCAATGACCAGCCAGCAGGCAGCAGCTTACGAAGCCGAAGGCTTTGAAGTCGCCTTACATGTCAACACCAACTGTGCAGATTTCACAGCCAGCACACTAGAAGATTTCTACACACAACAGCTAACTACCTTTACCACTAACTACAGCAGCATACCTGCTCCCAGCACCCAACGCCATCACTGTCTAGTCTGGAGTGACTGGTTTAGTACACCAGTTGTTGAACTCAATCATGGCATCAGATTCGACACCACCTACTACTATTGGCCACCCAGTTGGGTAGCTGACCGTCCAGGATTCTTCACCGGCTCAGGCATGCCCATGCGCCTAGCCAACACCAACGGCACAATCATTGATGTCTACAACGCCACCACCCAATTAACCGATGAATCAGGACAAACATATCCTGCCTCAATCGATACTTTACTAGACCGAGCAATTGGCACCGAGGGATACTATGGAGTTTTCAACGTCAACGCTCATACAGATTCCACAAACTCAACAGTTGCCGATGCAGTAGTTAAATCCGCCCAAGACCGGAATGTGCCCATAGTCTCCGCCAAACAAATGTTGACATGGCTCGACGCTCGCAACAGCTCATCCATTGGCTCACTGTCATGGAGCAACAACAGCCTCAACTTTACAATCACCAAAGCCACAGGGGCAAACAATTTGCAGGCGATGCTACCAACTCGCATCAATAACTTAGTTTTGGACAGTATTAGCCGTAATGGCAATGCACTCACCTACACAGCCCAAGGAATCAAAGGCATTGAATACGCCTTTTTCCCTGGTGAGTCTGGTAGTTACATCGCCACATACACCCTGGATACAACACCCCCAACAGTTACAGCCACAACTCCCAGCAGCAGTGCAACTGGTGTGAGTACAGTCACAACTGTCACAGCCACCTTCAGCGAAGCCATCAACCCTGCCACCATTAACAGCAGCACCTTAGAATTGCGAAATCAAAGCAACACGTTGATTGCCGCTAATGTCACCTATGACGAAGCAACCCGCACCGCCACACTCACACCCACTAGCCCCTTAGCAATCTCCACGACTTACAACCTGACAATTATTGGTGGAACCATTAACCCACGAGTATTAGACCCAGCAGGTAACGCCTTAGCCAATAACTATAATTTGTCGTTTACCACAGCCAGTACACTACCACCATTGAGCATCTGGAATAATTCCACAACTCCCACAAATCCATCAACTGCCGATCCTAATGCTGTGGAATTGGGTGTGAAGTTCACTTCAGACATCGACGGTTTCATCACTGGTGTGCGGTTCTATAAGGGAAATGGCAACACAGGCACTCACATCGGCAACTTGTGGAGTAGCGATGGTACACAACTAGCAACAGCAACTTTCAGCAATGAAACTGCCTCTGGTTGGCAACAGGTTAACTTTAGCTCCCCAGTAGCCATAACTGCCAACACAGTTTACGTGGCTTCTTACCACACAGATGTGGGCAACTACGCTACTGATAGTGGATTCTTTGCCAATTCTGGAGTTGATAATCCACCACTGCGTCTGCTACGCGATGGAGAGAATGGAGGCAATGGTGTCTACAAGTATGGTGCTAGTAGCTTCCCCAATAACAGTTTTCAAGCAAGTAATTATTGGGTAGACGTAGTGTTTGTCACTAGTACAGGCCCAGACACAACGCCGCCAACGGTGACATCAGCATCTCCCAATAGCGGTGCAACTGGGGTGGGCATTGGCACACCTGTCACAGTCACTTTCAATGAGGCAATGGACTCGGCAACGATTAATACCAATACTGTGAAGTTACGTGACTCCAGTAATGCTGTTGTGGCAGCCACTATTAGCTATAACACTGTCAATCGCACAGCCACACTCACACCAACTAGCTCATTGGCAAATTCCACTAGTTATACTCTCACAGTCATTGGTGGTGGCAGTGACCCACGGGTGAAAGATTTAGCTGGCAATGCCTTAGCAGCCAATTTCACTCGCTCTTTCACTACCGTCGCCCTCGCCACCTGTCCATGCAATATCTGGAGTGCTGCAACCACTCCTAGCGTAGTGACAGTTCCTGATCCCAATGCTGTGGAGTTGGGGGTTAAGTTCCAGTCCGATGTCAATGGCTACATCACTGGCATTCGTTTCTATAAGGGTGCAAATAATACTGGTACTCACGTCGGTACTCTGTGGAGCAGCACTGGTACACAGTTGGCTACTGCTACTTTCAGCAGTGAATCTGCTTCGGGTTGGCAGCAGGTGAATTTGACTACGCCAGTGGCTATTACTGCCAACACTACTTATGTGGTGTCTTACCACACTAATGTCGGATATTACTCCCTAGACCAAAATTACTTTGCTAATGCTGGTGTTGATAATTCACCACTCTATGCCCTCAGTAATGGCTCTAGTAATGGTAATGGTGTTTATAATTACAGCGCCAATCCTGCCTTCCCCAACTCCTCTTACAGTTCCAGCAATTACTGGGTCGATGTTGTCTTTACTAAGAACTAATGCTGGGATGATTAAGTAATACCTAGTTCTTTAATTCCCTTTCTATCTACTTTCCTCATTGTGTCCTCAAAAAAACACGGTGAGGAAAGTACTTTAAGGGAACTAAGTAGGCTAGCCCAAATAAACAGAAGTTGCTGATTTATCTAGGCAACGGGGCGATCGCGCAAATGTAGATAATTAAGAGTGCCTATTACATTGTTTAAAGTTATGTAGCCTTTTGAGTACGGCGCATCTGCCACTGCGGTAAACTATGCCTTGATTATGATTCTTTCGCAGAGAAGAACACTCGAAAGGAGCCGTTTTTTCAATGTCTCATACCGTAAAAATCTACGATACCTGCATTGGTTGCACCCAATGCGTCCGCGCTTGCCCCACTGACGTGCTGGAGATGGTTCCTTGGGATGGCTGTAAAGCCGCTCAAATTGCCTCTTCACCCCGCACAGAAGACTGTGTGGGATGTAAGCGTTGTGAAACTGCTTGCCCCACCGATTTCTTGAGCATTCGGGTTTATCTGGGGGCTGAAACGACTCGCAGTATGGGTCTGGCTTACTAAGGAATCTCATCTAGATTTCTCAGTTAGCCCACTGTTAAGTGTCTCCATAGCAAGCTACTTTAGCATCGCCAACAGGGGATGAGGGAGATGACGGAGATGAGGGGGATGAGGGAGATGAGGAGGATTTTATTTTTCTGTCTTCCTCATCTCCCCCTGCTCCCCTGCTCCCCTTCTCCCCTGTTCCCCTTGGCTTGTTTTCCAGTGCCCAACCCCCAAATACTTTTGTGCTGACAACTATACTGGACTTTATAATCCTCAAACCGGAGTGGTGTGAGCAATGTGTGGAATTGTTGGGTATATAGGCACTCAAGCTGCAACAGAAATTTTGTTGGCTGGGTTAGAAAAATTAGAATATCGGGGGTACGATTCTGCTGGAATCGCTACTGTTTGGGAAGGTGAAACTCATTGTGTGCGGGCGAAGGGTAAACTACATAACCTGCGTTCTAAACTCGAACAAATCGAAATTCCCGCGCAAATTGGGATTGGTCACACTCGCTGGGCGACTCATGGTAAGCCAGAGGAGTACAATGCCCATCCCCACATGGATACAGCGAAGCGAATAGCGGTGGTACAAAATGGCATTGTCGAGAATTACCGCGATTTACGCGAAGATTTAAAACAAAAAGGACATCTGTTTGTTTCTGATACAGATACAGAAGTTATTCCCCACCTCATCGCCGAATTTTTAAAGAACTCTTCCTCCTCATCTCCCTTCCTAGAAGCAGTTCGTCAAGCCGTTAACCACCTAGAAGGCGCATTTGCGATCGCAGTTATTTCTGCTGATTATCCTGATGAGTTAATTGTTGTGCGTCAACAAGCGCCTTTGGTGATCGGGTTTGGTCAAGGTGAGTTTTTCTGTGCTTCTGATACACCCGCGATCGTTGCTCATACTCGTGCGGTGCTACCTCTGGAAAATGGCGAAATTGCCCGTTTGACACCATTAGGAGTTGAAATTTACAACTTTGCTGGCGACAGGTTGAAAAAACAACCACGCCTGCTCAATTTCAGTCCCACGATGGTGGAAAAGCAGGGTTTCAAGCACTTCATGCTTAAAGAAATTCACGAACAACCTGGGGTAGTCAGAGCAAATTTAGAAGCATACTTTCGTAGTGATGTCAATACAGGGGAATCACCAATTAATCTCGGCTTACCTACAGAACTTTACACTGATTTAGAACAAATTCATATCCTCGCCTGTGGTACCAGTTGGCACGCAGCATTAATCGGAAAATATTTAATTGAACAACTAGCAGGAATTTCAACTCAAGTACATTATGCTTCTGAGTATCGCTACGCACCACCACCCATTACAGCTAATACCTTGATTATTGGCGTTACCCAATCAGGTGAAACTGCTGATACTTTAGCAGCTTTGGCCATGGAAAAAGAACGTCGTCAGGGCAAAGAACCTAAATATCAAGCGCGATTATTAGGGATTACCAATCGTCCAGAAAGTAGCCTCGGTCATACGGTACCACATATCATCAGTACTTTGGCAGGAATTGAAATTGGGGTGGCGGCGACGAAAACTTTTATTGCTCAATTAATGGCATTTTATGCATTGGCATTAGATTTGGCTGATCGTCGTCAAACAGTTGCACCAGATAAAATAGCAGAAATTATTAACGGTTTGCGGCAGATTCCGAAAGAAATTGAAGCAACTTTAGAAAGTCAAGAAAGATTAACTGAACAGTTAGCACATGAATTTGCCGAAACCCAAGATTTCATCTTTTTGGGTAGAGGAATTAATTTCCCCATTGCTTTAGAAGGGGCTTTGAAATTAAAAGAAATCAGCTACATTCACGCCGAAGGGTATCCGGCTGGTGAAATGAAACACGGCCCCATCGCTTTATTAGATGCCAAAGTGCCAGTAGTAGCGATCGCTGTTCCTGGTAGTGTGTATGAAAAGGTGATTTCCAATGCCCAAGAAGCAAAAGCCAGAGATTCCCGATTAATTGGCGTGACTCCCGTCAGCGATGGCGAAGCGGCGGAAATCTTTAATGATTTGCTTCCCGTTTCCCATGTGGAAGAATTGCTTTCCCCCATTCTTGCGGTGGTGCCTTTGCAATTGTTGGCTTATCACATCGCCGCCCGTCGCGGTTTAGACGTTGACCAGCCAAGAAATTTGGCCAAGTCTGTAACTGTGGAATAGGCTATTGATAGAGGTAGTAGCACATGTGTGGAGGTATAATAAAGTTGCACAATAAATAATAAAGTTGTACAATACATAATAAAGTTATACAATTTCTCCTATGGGTGAGTATGATTCCATCTGTAGGAGATTGTTTTTATGGCTAGAAGCAAGAGTGGACGCAAGCTATGGCAGAACGTTCTCTGCGCTTGGCTGTTACTAAGCGTAAAGTTAGTGGCGGCTCTCGGTCTATGGAACGTTTCCAAGATACTGCTAATTTATTGACCGTTGTGCAAACTTGTCGTCGTCAAGGTCGGTCTGTCATTGATTTTTTTGAGCAAGCTCTCCAAGCTCAACTTCATCCCTCTCAACTTGCTCCTTCTTTAATTCCACAACCTTAGACCTGAATCCTTACTATTTGGTTATACATTTTAATGAGACTTCCAAAGCTAATTAAACGCGTGAGTCTAAGTATTTCTCGGCAGATAATCGCTAAATATTTACGCTTTATACTACATTATATACTACAAAATTAAACACGAAAAGTTGGTTATGTAGCGATCGCACGCTTACCAATGTATTCTCTGTATTAATACTTAAACAATCTCCTTCTATTAGTAATATTATTTGAAATATAAATATATTACAGCTTGAAGTGCGGAATGTGGGTTAAGAATATCGTGAGCTAGAGCTTTTGAAGCACGTTATTGTAGTACAAGGGTTCGCTGAAATATTACTTTCAACGATAGTATCCAAGTACTACATCAATAACCTCTATATTTGGCATCGAAGGATGGTGGGTCAAGAAGGAAGGCAAATTTCCTGACCTACTTGCAGATTACTAGCGTCAGCATGTGTGAATGGACTACCATCTGGCTTACGAATTTCATGCCAACGGTTACCATCACCCAAGTGGTTTTGGGCAATGATAAAAAGCGTATCTCCTACTTTAACAATGTATGAATTACCTACTTTACAAGACATGAATCTATCCCACTAATACCAGCAATATGATAATCTGCTGTTGATAACGGTAAGTTTTATTGAGGTATGGCTGGACGATTTGAAGGATTAAGCGATCTGGAATGGAAGCTGTTTGTGGTGGGAATCGAGAAGTGAGATATTGGCAAATCACCACTGATATTGAAGTTCTTCCAAAAAACACTACTTGGTACGTCATGAGTAAATATCCAGCAAATAAACCAAGAGATGTTGGAAATTTTTATGGTTTAAGAACTTGGGTAGAATATGGTTTAAAAGAAAGTAAGAATGAATTAGGTTGGGCAGATTTTCGTTTAACTCATTATCCACAAATTGAGAAGTGGTGGGAAATGGTTTGTAGTGCTTATCTGTTGGTCAGTCTTCATTCCGAGCAACTGCTTAAATTACCACCACAATCTGAATCTAATTTTTCATCACATCCTTGGTGGGATAAAGGAAATGGTTGGAATAATATTCTTAATAACCTCCGTTTGATACTTCAACCATTTTTGTTGTTTAACTTAATTAAACCTTGGCTAAAAGTCTTTACAGTCCCTAAGCTATCTGAGGGATTTTTTAGACTTCAAATGATTGTCAATAATCTGACTCGTTCAATTTTT
The DNA here is from genome assembly GCA_017164015.1 of Nostoc sp. UHCC 0702. Lineage (GTDB taxonomy): Bacteria > Cyanobacteriota > Cyanobacteriia > Cyanobacteriales > Nostocaceae > Amazonocrinis. Next base: position 4,158,704 of record CP071065.1, on the reverse strand, counting down.
CAAAACTTCAATATCCCTTATTTCTATTTTTCCTCTGCCTAGAGTGACAAAAGAGGGTTAAGGTGTACCTCAGTTGCTTAGGAAAGGCTATATATTCACCCAATACTTTTAAAAAATTCTCTAATACCATTTCTTTTTGACACTCCCCCGTTTATAAAACGGGGGATTCTTGGGTCAAAAGGGAGCTATTGCTTAACCCCTCGCCAAGCATCGTAAAAGGGACTGGTGACTGTGAAATTGTAAAAAACTTGGTAGGGGTGAGAGCAAATTCCACAATTTTTTCGCTCTTTACCCAATCTCCAATTCACAATTTCCAGTCTTTAGTTCCTTTTAAAATGGAGGTTAGCGGACTCGAACCGCTGACATCCTGCTTGCAAAGCAGGCGCTCTACCAACTGAGCTAAACCCCCGTAAAATTAAAAAGGTATGTAATTTTAGCTGCCGCTGTTATTGTAACCGAATATTGTGCCGTTGCCAAAGGAATGAACCAAGAAAATACCCAAGTTGTTGCAACACTTTATAAATTTGTGAGGCTACCAGACTTTGCCGAGAAACAAGACCCCTTGTTGTCTTACTGCTTAGCGCAAGGTGTCAAAGGGACTATTCTGCTAGCAGCAGAAGGTATTAACGGTACGATCGCAGGTTCGCGTCAGGCAATTGATTCTGTTGTTTCGTTTCTGCGTTCTGACCCCCGTTTGGTAGACATAGAACACAAAGAGTCATATACTAACACTCCGCCCTTTGAGCGGATGAAGGTGCGGTTGAAGCAAGAAATTGTCACTCTGGGCTTACCTGAAGTTGACCCGAATCAGCAGGTTGGTACATACGTCAGCCCTCTGGAATGGAATGACCTGATTTCTGACCCAGAGGTGACAGTTATTGATACCCGCAATGATTATGAGGTAAATATCGGTACTTTTAAAGGGGCACAAAATCCTCAAACTGAGACATTTCGGGAATTTCCGGAATATGTCCGCCACCACCTTGACCCAAACAAACATAAAAAAGTTGCCTTGTTTTGTACTGGCGGCATTCGCTGTGAAAAAGCTTCATCTTTCATGCTTGCCCAAGGCTTTGCTGAAGTTTATCACCTTAAAGGTGGCATTCTCAAGTATTTGGAGGAAGTCCCCAATGAAGAGAGTTTATGGCAAGGCGAGTGTTTTGTCTTTGACGAACGGGTAGCCGTGCGTCATGGGTTGGCGCAAGGAAGTCATGAACGTTGTTTCTGTTGTGGGCGTCCGCTTTCTGATCAAGATAAGCTGTCTCCTAAATACGAGGAAGGTATTTCCTGTGCCTACTGCTTTGATAGCCTCACTGAGGAAAAAAGAGTACGTCAGCAACAAAAATGGCGACAGTATCAATTAAAAGGGAATAGGGAATAGGTGATGGGGTGATGGGGTGATGGGGAGAAATAACTACTCCTTTCCCACCTCAAGATTACCGTTTAGACAGCAGGGGAGCAGGGGAGCAGGGGAGCAGGGGAGCAGGGGAGCAGGGGAGCAGGGGAGCAGGGGAGCAGGGGAGCAGGGGAGCAGGGGAGAAAAATTTGCATCGGTAATCTTACAGCGGGAAGGGAGTAATGCCCAGTCCCCAGTCCCCAGTCCCTAACTCAATTCTTTAGCGCCAGAGTTAAACCATCTGCAATCGGTATCAAGCTGAGATTGATTCGCTGGTCTTGATGTAGCTTTTGATTAAAAGCGCGAATCTTTTTAGTTCTATTGTCTTGTACTTGGGGGTCTGCAACTCTGCCTGACCACAGGACATTATCGATCGCAATTAGTCCCCCCCGACGCACTAGTTGCAGCGATCGCTCATAATAATTGTCGTAGTTACTTTTGTCGGCATCAATAAAGGCGAAATCAAAACTTTCTGCTTCGCCTGCTGCTAGCAATTGATCTAAAGTCTCCAGTGCTGGGGCAATGTGTAGGTCAATTTTATCCACCACCCCTGCAAGCTGCCAATAACGACGAGCGATCGCTGTAAACTCTTCACTGATATCACAAGCTACTACCTTGCCTTGATTTGGTAATGCCAATGCCACCACCAAGGAACTATACCCCGTAAATACCCCTATATCTAAAGTTTTCTTTGCTCTCATTAACTGCACCAGCAATGCCATCAGCTGTCCCTGTTCGGGAGCAATCTGCATCCTACCTATGGGATACTGGGCTGTTTCCTGCCTCAATTGAGTTAAGATTTCTGGTTCTCGTAAAGAGACAGACAGCAAATAGTTATACAGGAGTGGTTCGAGTCCCAGTGTGTAAGTTGTCATATAGCGGTTCTCAAGTGCCTGAAATAAACTCTCGCGCATGGAGTTAGGAGTTAGGAGTAAAGAATTATTCCCCTATCTCCTCATCTTTCCATCTCCCCTGCTTCCTTGCTCCCCTGCCCTCTATCCCCCCCAGAACTGCGAATTTCCTTAACCTGACCAACTTCAAAAATCAGGGTGAATGCTTGGCCCATCTCTCGGCTGATGAATTCTTCTAATAACTGTACTTGTCTGGGTGTGACGGGTTCCTTTGCCCGAACGCTCAGACGGACTTTTGGAGGATTCGCCAACCAGTTAATATTACTGTTGAGTAACTGCAATCGTTGAAAGGTGACAGTTCTATTTAATAATGCCCGTTGCAAGCTGGCTTCGAGTTGTGCTTGGCGCACTAGTCGCGCAAAGCTAACACCCAATGGGATTAACAGGATAGCTGTTAAAACCGAAGTCAAAATCAGTGGTTTGCGTGCCTGGGCTATAGAAGTATATCCTGCTACTAGAAATGCCAGCATACAGGAAAGGGAAATACCCAGTAAATTCGTGAGGTAGAGTAGAGTTGCCCCCAAACTAAGTCCCCAGTTACCTTGTGCTAAACCTAAGCCAATAACGCACACAGGAGGCATCAAAGCAACAGCAATCGCTGTTCCGGCGACACTACCAGAGATTTTTGGCTCAACTTTCGCCCAACCACTAATACCACCAGCCACCACCGCAATTCCTAAATCTAACAATGTTGGCTGAGAACGGGCTAGTACCTCACTACCATAACTGGGGATTGCTACCAGCAAACCCAGACTCAAGGCAATAGCCACAGCCAGCACTGTGCCGACGATGACAGCAATTACTCCTTTGCGGAATAAAATAATGTTGGCTTGCAAAGCAGCAAAAGCCATGCCCCGAATCGGCAACATTAGGGGTGCAATAATCATAGCTCCGATGATCACAGCACTACTATTTGACAATAAGCCGAAAGTAGCGATCGCACAGGAGCCAACAATCAAAGTTATGTAAGATGAGTCTAAGTTTGACTCTGCGAGCAAGTCTGTTTCTAGCTGTTGGATTTGCGCTGGTTGTGAACCTGTGCGTCGGAAATTTTTAAAGCGGTCTCGAATGCTCTTACCCAAGACCTTCCTCCTAAAATACTTGGTTAACTAAGCCAGTAAAATTGCACATTGACTCAAGTCAACAGTCATCAGTCACTAAGACTATTTATGCTTTGTTAATGCGCTTTCACTTAGAAATTCTTCATGATTTGCTCATTAAATAACTACACTGAGATCGTGTCATCTGAAAATGGTCTGATAAAGATCAGTGCAAAATTCTACTAGGAATTTCCCTATGGTACTGGAATCGGCAATCGGTCAAGAAGTTATTTCAACCAATCTCAAGCAGTTTCTCTTGGTACTTTCGGTATCTTTAGGTGTGGCGACGCTACCGCAAATATTTAGCTGGTTTCGCCAAATACCTTACACCTTACTACTAGTGATTGTGGGACTAGGGTTGGCATTTGTTGATGTGCGTCTGGTGACTCTCTCCCCGGAATTAATTTTGTTCATTTTTTTACCACCACTGTTGTTTGAAGCCGCATGGAATTTGAAATGGTCGGACTTGAAGCGGGATTTAATACCAATTTGCTTGTATGCGGTGTTGGGGGTAGTGATTTCCATTGCGGGGGTGGCAATTGGTTTGAATCAACTTGCGGGACTATCGTTAACTACAGCTTTGCTGATTGGGGCTAGTTTGTCTGCTACTGACCCGGTTTCTGTCACTGCTTTGTTTCGGGAATTGGGCGTAGGTAGCCGTCTTGTCACTCTGATGGAAGGCGAAAGCTTATTCAATGATGGCATGGCTGTGGTAGCCTTTGGTTTTTTGGTGGCGCTGTCTTTGGGAACTGCCCAATTAGAAGTTCAACCAATTTTGGTACAGTTTTTCACAGTTGTCGGTATTGGTGTAGCCGTGGGAGGTTTGATTGGCTTTGGGATTTCTTACCTTACCCAACGCTTCGATTTACCGATGGTGGAACAATCTTTAACCTTGGTATCGGCTTACGGCACTTACCTGATTACAGAAGATTTAGGTGGTTCTGGGGTGATGGGAGTTGTCACCACAGGCTTGATTCTGGGCAACTTTGGTTCTCGCATAGGTATGAATCCCCGCACTCGGATTATTGTTTCTGAATTTTGGGAATTTTTGGCGTTTTTTGTCAACTCTATTGTGTTTTTGCTGATTGGCGACCAAATCAGGTTTGCTAATTTGGCAGAAAACCTGCCAATCATTTTGGTCACAGTAGCAGCAATGATTTTGATGCGGGCAATTGCTATTTATCTTCTCAGCAATTTGAGTACTGCCTTCACCAAATCAGCGATCGCCTTACCAGAGCAAACTATACTGTGGTGGGGTGGATTACGCGGTTCTGTTTCCATTGCCCTGGCATTGAGTGTGCCGACAATACTGCCAGAACGAGAAAAAATCATCGCTACAGTGTTTGGAGTAGTTTTATTTACCCTCCTGGTTCAGGGATTGTCCATTAAACCCCTGTTACAAAAACTCAATCTTCTAGGTGATGCACCTATACGTCAGCAGTATTTAGAGTTAGTTGCCCGTCACGTAGCCCTAGAACGTGTTTTGCAACACCTGCAAGCAGATCAACGTCCAGGCATTGACCAAGAGTTCTACCGTTACCAAGAGAAACTAATCAAAGGTGAAATTGAGAATCTACAAGAGTCAATTGACAAATTACAGAATGAATATCCCAATCTCCAAAGCTTTACAACTGAACAGTTGCGAGGAGAACTACTGGCAATTGAGGCAGATACTTATGCAGAATTTGTCAAATCTGGTCGGTTAAATAAACAACTTTCGCCGTTACTGCAAAACGTTTTGCACCACGCAGATGAGAAACAGGCATTTTGAATTGATTTATCATCAGTCAACAGTCAAAAGTCAACAGTCAACAGTCAACAGTCATCAATCAAAAGTCAACAGTCATCAGTCAACCGTCAACAGTCAACAGTCATCAGTCAACAGTCATCGCAACTCGATTTGCAAACCTATTGAGCAAAATATTTAGAAAATGCCAAACCTCAAAGAAGATGATAACGCCCTACGGCAAGTATTGACCCAAGCTAAAACCATCGCCGTTGTCGGTCATTCTGATAAACGCGATCGCACCAGCTATCAAATTGCCCAATTTTTGCGGACTGTCGGCTACACAGTTTATCCTGTTAACCCCTTAGTTCCAGAAATTGACGGTCAGCCCTGCTATCCTGCTCTCAAGGAAATTACACAACCAGTAGATATTGTCAATATCTTTCGCCGTTCCGAGTACCTACCGGAAATTATCCAAGAAGCCATTGCTATCAATGCCAAAACTGTGTGGGCGCAATTAGGTGTTTCTGATTCCTCATCAGCACAAAAAGCCCTAGATGCACAACTAAACGTAGTAATGGATGCCTGTATAAAAATTGAGTATTTGCGGTTAAAAGTAGGTTAAATAGAATCTCTCTCTGGTTTGCAATTAGGTAGTCTTGACAGATAAAAAGAGGCAAAAGACAGTTTTGGTGAAGCTTTTTCTTTTAGCTTCCAGCCTTCAACAATGATCAAACTACTTTGATAAGTGGTAAATATTATTAATTTAGTCTATTCCTTAAGACTGAGGATACTGCAATTTTGTTTCCATCTCCAGAGTGATAAACTCTAGCAAAATAAATAGTTTACTTAACAGTAGATGAACGGGAAAAAACCTTCATCAAAAGAGAGTTGTGGACTTGTTTTTCGTGGTCAGATTCAGAGTGTGTCAGGTGTGAGGAGAAAGAAAATCGGTGACGTGCAGTTGTCGGCAATTACTACGATTGGCGAATTATCCGGGTTGAAAACACTGCAACTTGCGTTCTAGCAAGTAGTGTGGAAGCAATCAGTAAACCTTGGGTTGAATTATCGATCCAGGGTTTATTTTTGACATGGTAAAAGCGAAAAATCAGAAATTATTTCTTTCGATTAGTCAATATTCAATTTCTACTCAGTGAGCAGGAGAATTCTATGCCAGAAGAGCAAACATTACAGCCACCACAGCAACAGCAACCACCAGGTATTGAATCAGAAATGACGCCAAAACCTAAAGCAGATGATGCTCAGTATCAAGGTTCTGGCAAGTTAAAAAATAAAGTAGCGTTAATAACGGGTGGAGATAGTGGTATTGGTCGTGCTGTAGCGATCGCATTTGCCAAAGAAGGCGCAGATGTGGCGATTGTTTACCTGAATGAACATGAAGATGCCAAAGAAACAAAACATTTGGTAGAAAAACAAGGGCGTCGTGCGCTGGCTATAGCAGGCGATATTACTGATGAAACTTTTTGTCAACAAGCAGTGCAACAAACAGTAGATGAGTTTAGCAAACTAGACATTCTCATCAATAACGCCGCTGAACAGCATCCACAAAAAAGTATTGAAGATATCACCAAAGAACAGTTAGAGCGAACTTTCCGTACTAATATTTTCTCAATGTTTTACTTAACTAAAGCGGCGGTAAAACACTTGCACCAAGGAAGTGCTATCATCAACACCACATCAGTCACAGCTTATAAAGGCAGTCCACAACTACTTGATTACTCTTCAACAAAAGGTGCGATCGTTGCTTTTACTCGCTCCTTATCACAAAATTTGGTAGACAAGGGAATTCGGGTGAATGCTGTTGCACCAGGCCCTATATGGACACCTTTAATTCCCTCAACCTTTCCAGAAGAGAAAGTTGAAAATTTCGGCAAACAAGTGCCAATGCAAAGAGCCGGACAACCTGAAGAAGTAGCACCAAGCTATGTATTTTTAGCCTCGGATGACGCTTCTTATATATCTGGTCAAGTGTTACATCCCAATGGTGCGGAAGTAGTTAATGGTTAAAGAAAGTTAAAAATTGTAGGGGCAGGTTTTGCAATCTTACTCAATTGGTAGCAAGATATGCAAGTTAACCCGCCCCCACAAGAGTTATGATAATATTTGAATTTTTAATTAATCAATCCCAATTTTTAACTCTTAAGTCTATCCGCATTGTCTTCCATGAGAGAGATGTATTAATGCTGAAGAATTGTTAATCTAGGATACGACAAACATTTAATAACTAAAAACTAAGGCTTATGGCATCTGCAAAACCATTGCATGGCACAGAACTAGTAGATTGTGCCAGAGCAAATGCGAAGCAGGGAATTGAAACTGCTGCTTATCAATGTGGCTATGGTGATGATCTCAACACTTTTGCACGAGAACTACGGCAAGCTTGTGAAACAATGAATTTACAAGTTAAGGAACTTAGCGAATTGATTACTGATCAAGACTTAATATTGGAATTGGGTACTGGAGAAATTATTGCACCAGAAACAGCATCAGAATTGTAAAAAGTGAAGATTTAGGAGCAAAGTTAAACACGTTCCGCTCCTAAATCCTAAATATATGAGTTAAATTTATTGTTTGCAATCTTTCTTAGTGAAAACTGCCATATCAGGCGATCGCTATTACCTGCTTTCTATACATCTTAGCTTTTTAAATTTTTTCTGGAGTTGGTAAACTGACTTTCAACCGCTTAAACATGGCTTCCCGTGCTTGTAGTGCCAGGCTATCATCTAACGGTTGCAAGGCGATGGCCTGCTGATATTTCAACCGCAGTGCTGTTTGAATTAACCAGTCCGCCACAAAAGGATTTTTCGGTAACAAAGGGCCGTGGGAATAAGTAGCGATCGCATTTTGATAAAATGCTCCTTCTGTCCCATCTTCACCATTATTGCCCAAGCCATACACCACACGCCCCAAAGCTTCCACCTTCCCCAGCTTGGTACGTCCGCCGTGATTTTCAAAGCCTACTAAATAAGGTTTGCTTCCCGTCATCTCTGCTAAATCTGGCGCCAAACGGGAAGCTGTAACTTCAATTACCAAGTTACCAATACAGCGCCTAGTATTTTCACCAGGATGTATAGAGACTAAATCGAGTATTCCCAAACCTTCAATCCGCTGTCCTAAGCCTGGTTCATAATAATGACCCAGCAGTTGGGGAGAACCACAAGTAAAAACTCCTGGTGTTCCATTTTCGATTTTATCACGCATAGCATCAGCCTTTGCACCTTGCAAATCCCGCATGACAATTTCTTGCTGGCGGTCTTGTGCGCCACCGCCGACAATCACGTCTACACTTTTAATATCAGCCGCCGTAGCATTTTGATCCAAAGGCAACACCTTAACATTGTATCCCCGCCACAGAGCGCGACGTTCAATAGTAATAACATTACCGCGATCGCCATAGGTACTCATCAGCGTCGGGTACAACCAACCGATTGTTAATTCTAAATTTTGATTACTCATAATTTTGCAAAATGGTAATTGGTAATTGGTAATTGGGAATTGGGAATTGGGAATTGGTAATTGGGAATTGGTAATTGGTAATTGGTAATTGGTTATTCCCCCTCATCTCCCTCATCTCCCTCATCTCCCTCATCCCCCTCATCCCCCCTACTCCCTACTCCCCACTCCCTAAATTAAAGAATTTTCCGTCCAGTGAGAACTTCTCGCACTTCTAGCATGGCTGAATAGGTGGGTAGAATGTGCAAGGTTTCGTTATCTGGTGTATGTTCTAAGGCAGTAGCGATCGCTTGTCGTAAATCTTCTTCGACAATCAAATTTAATCTACTCTCACCAGATTTTTCACTATAGCGCAGACGTAGCGCCATATCATAAACGCGATCGCCACTGACTACTAAAGTTCCTCCGCGTTCGACTAATTTCTCTGTATCTACATCCCAAATCCAGGATACATCTGTACCATCGGGTGTGCGATCGTTTAACACTAGTAATGTAGTTGTGTCACTACTTTGATTTACTACTCTAATTGTTTCATTCGTACCCACAGGATTTTTGGATAATAAAATCCTCACTCGTTTGCCGTTAATTTCTAATTCTTCCGCCCGACCAAAAGCTGCTTGGAAGTTGTTAATACTATCTTTGATTATTGCTTCATCAACTCCTAATTCTTTGGTGGCTGTGACAGCAGCTAAAGTATTATATTTGTTGTATAAACCAACCAGAATTTGTTGCCATTCTCTACTTTCAAAAGATGGTTTACTTTTACTAAAACCGCAACTAGGACAAGTAAAATCTCCCAAATGAGATAAGTAAACACCTTTGTAATCTAAAGAATGTCCACATCTGGGACAATAAATAGAATCAACTGCGTGAGGAATTGCTTCTAAATATTGTTCTGGTTCATTCAAACCAAAGAATAAGACTCGTTGGGGTAACTGTTGACCAAGATAAGATAAAGTCGGGTCGTCAGCATTGGGAATGACCACCGTTTCTGGTGGGAGGGTAGAAATTACCTTTGTCCAACGTTTACTAATTGTGTCTACTTCCCCGTACCTATCGAGTTGATCGCGGAATAAATTTAAACAGAGGATGATTCGCGGCTGGAGCGGTGTTAATACCTTTGGTACAATATTCTCATCAACTTCCAAAATCGCATAATCAACATCCAGCGTTCCTACCAAATTTGTGCTTTCTAGCAGCGCTGTCATCAAACCATTTTCCAGATTTGCCCCTGTAGAATTATGGGCGATGCGGTAGCCATTGCGTTCTAGAATCGTTTTGATCAGCAGCGATGTAGTGGTTTTGCCGTTAGTACCAGCAATTAAAATTACCCCATTTTTGACTTGCTGACTCAATAACTGTAAGAGTCGGGGTTCAATGCGACGGGCAATAGAGCCTGGTAATACACTAGCAGCACCCAGACGCAGCGATCGCACTATAAACGTGACGCTTTTTGCTACCAACACCGCGAAACCGAGTCGCAGTCTATCTATAAATTTTATTTTGTTTCCCACATCCGTATCCTAATCTTCTGGCGGTTGCTATATTGATAGCCTGAAGTTGTAATTTTATTGACACTCCCCGGTCTAAAGACACGGGGATTCTACCTTCACCCTAGCTACTTGCTCAACCAAGGTTTCCCCAAGTAGAGTAGAGGTTGCTAGTCCAGTAGCGTTACTTTGGGACTGCCCATCCCTAGCGATGCCGCGATTTAGAATATTTATTGCAGCATTTATGTCTCTTTGTAGCTCACACCCACAACTACATTTATGGGTACGAGTTGAAAGAGATTTTTTAACTATTGCACCACAATCACTACATTTTTGAGATGTCATTCTAGGATTAATGGCAACAACTTTAGTGTTGAATTTACCTGCAAAATATTCTAACCAACGACGAAACAAACCCCAGCTAACATCATTAATCGATTTAGCAAGACAGTGATTTTTTACCATGTTCTTAACCCTTAAATCTTCATAGACCACTAAGGCGTTAGCCTTGCATACGTTACGCGCAATCAAGAGAGCGTGTTCATTCCGTTGTCTACTTACTTTTAAGTGCGCTCTTGCATATCTCTGTCTAGCTTTTCGTCGTTGGTTTTTACCTTTCTCCTTTTTGTATATCTGACGTTGAGCGTGTTTAATTGCTTTTTCAGCTTTTTTTAAAAACCTGGGATTAGGTTCATGGTGTCCATTAGAATCAGAGTAGAAAAACTCTAACCCTACATCCAAACCTACTTCACCATCAGCAATTCTAGACTCACTTAAAGGTTCAGTTTTGATTGCAAATTGGCAATAGTACCCATCGGCTTTTCTGACTAACCTTACTCGTTTTATTGACTTGACAGGGTAAGTGTGAATGTCCCACTTCCCAAGCAATTTAACTTCACTAATGCCTTTTTTATCAGTGAAGGTAATACGTCGTTTAGTAGGATGCAGTGACCATCCAGAGGTTTTATATTCAACTGAACGATTATCTTTTTGAAAACGTGGATAGCCTGTCTTGGAAAATCGCTCCACTTGGGGAGCCACCCCCGTGGGCGGGTTTCCCGACTTGAGGGGAGTGGCGTGAGACCCCAAGACCGCGTTTTCCGCTTTTTTACCTGGAATTTTAGATTTGCAATTACTGTAAAATCTATCAATAGATGACCATGCTCTTTCGGTTGCAGATTGGCAAGCCATTGAATTAAGTTCTTCTACAAATTTAAACTCTTTCCGTAGTGCTGTTGAATAGTTATTAAGAGCGACTTTATTTATATTCGCCTCTCTTGGTGCATCCATCCAGTATCTAATCGCCTTATTTCTAATGAACTGTATAGTTCTAATAGCTTCGTCTATGGCTTGATACTGTAATTTTGTGCCTTTGATTTTGTACTCTAACACCAACACTACTTAATCACCTCCTTATCTCTTATTTATGTTTAATGTCTATAATACAATACTTGTAGACAAAAGACAAGTATTTTAAAAATCGGTATGGGAAAATTTGAACCAGACGAGTACAGACATGAGGGTAATGCAGTATCCCTATTGAATTATCATTTTGTTTTCATCCCTAAAAGGCGTAAAAAAGTATTAGTCGGTGCAATTTCAGAAAGATTAGAACAGATTATTTGTGAGGTGTGCCACGAAAACAGATGGCGAATTATTGCAATGGAAATTATGCCCGACCATGTACATTTATTTGTGAATGCGAAACCTAATGATGAACCTAGTAAAATCATTAGGTTGATTAAAGGTAGAGCATCACACCACCTAAGAAAAGAGTTCCCCGAATTGCTGAAATTACCTACTCTGTGGACACCTAGTTACTTTGTCTCCACTGCTGGCAATATCTCAACTGAAGCGGTTAAAAACTATATTGCACAACAGAGAGATTAGTTAAAGCCAAGGCAGGTTAAAACCTGCTTCGTGGTTTTCATCCCCGGTCTGAAGCACGTAATACGCAACTACGTTGCTGTTACTCCGGGGTTTTCAACCTACCCTTTATAAGCGTGAGTTTAGCGAATCCTGGCTTAAAATGCCAGCCTCAAGATGATAGGGGATAGAGGGATATATAATATCTCTACTCTCCCATCACCCCATCGCCCCATCACCCCATCACCCCATCACCCCATCACCCCATCACCTTATAGCGCTATCTTAAAAAATAGTGCGCGGGTGTAATTATATATCCAGCTTAGTTTGCCTAATTCAGCACCAACTTCGACAACTAGTAGTTTGCAAGGTTTCTTTTAATGAGTAGTAGAAAGTTTCTTTTTTTACATAAACAAATTGCTGACTGGCGACGGGTGGTATCGAAATGCCTGCTAATACTAACTTGTCTGTTATTTATCAGTATGCAGCCTGCCTTAGCAGGTATCAAAGATGATACTTTTGATGGTAACGTTTTTGTAGTTTATGCTGGCAATGGTTCGCTGGTTCCTTCCAAAGAAACGCTAGCACAGACTTTAGCGAGACATAAACCTGCGATGTTGGCGTTTTATGTTGATGACAGCAGGGACTGCAAGAAATATGCGATTACTATTTCACGAGTACAGGAATTCTATGGAAGGGCAGCAGAGATTATACCTGTTGATGTAGATGCCATCGAGCCTAACAAGACCTACGACCCCACACAGCCAGGATATTACTACTCTGGAGGTGTTCCTCAAGTTGTAGTGTTTGATCAGTCAGGTCAGGTAGTTTTGAATAAGAAGGGACAAGTGCCCTTTGAAGAAATAGACGATAGATTTCGGGAAGTGTTTGATTTATTACCCCGAACTGAATCAGTGGAGTTAAAGCGGCGTTCCTTCAATGAGTTTAGTAGTGAGTTAGCGAAGTAACTTTTGGGGTAGACCAAATTGGTCTACCCTGATTTTTAGTTGGCTCTGATACTGCATTCTCGATGATGCCAAGAGATAATATTAAAATAACAGCCCTAACCAGTGAGGGAATAATCCATCGTCCAAAGTCAATAGTCCAAAGTTTTGTTGACAACTGACAACTGACAACTGACAACTGACAACTAACAACTGACAACTGATAATTTCTGATGTCAAAGGTTTACACTACTGAGGAACTAATCCAAATTTTGGCAGCCGAACGCCAAGCTTGCCTCAAAGGAGAGCGTTTAAAATTAGAGGTGAACGTTTCTGGCAATCCTGTAATTGACCAGTTTATCAAAACTGATGGACTGCAAAAGTTCACAGCATATCAAGATTTTAAAGCTGCTATTCACGACTACCAGAGAGAAAATCAAGTTTCAGGGATTGTCTGGCGTGAGATGAATGTTAAAGGTAAAAGCTTACGCTATCCAGAAGTAGATGCCGAATTAGTTGGATTAAGTAGTGATTTGGAAATATTAAAAGATGCAAAAAGTTCTATTTTAGAATTTTGGTATGAAGTAACTGCGGATATGGACTTATACTTGAGTTTTAATAATAGCAAACAACATCAAAAAATTACCAAGCCTGATGTAGAAAGAATTGCTCAAATCACAGAATGGGCAAGTTTATGGAAGTGGGAAAATTCTAGCTTTTTAGAAATAATTTTGCAACTGGGATGGGGTAAACCAGAAGAAGCTCGTTATAAAAGAGGAAGACCGCGATCGGGTAGTGAATTTATTCATGCAGTGAATCCAGGCAACCTTCCTATTGGATGATAGGTAAACAAGGTAATACCATCTAAAGTTTTAGAATTTTCTCAAATTACGGAATTTCCCGAAATCAGGAAATTGCCCGAAAATACAAAATGTTGTTGACTTTTGACTTCTCAATTAGCGACTCTATCTGTAATAAATTTTATTTATACAGATAGGGGTAGCATGAAAGTACGTGATGTTATTAAACTAATAGAAGCCGATGGTTGGTATCTTGCTAGAACTAAAGGTAGTCATCGGCAGTTCAAACATCCTGATAAATTAGGCACGGTTACGGTTCCAGGTAAATTGTCTGATGACCTAGCCCCTGGTACTCTAAGTAGTATTTGGAGGCAAGCACAGTTATAAGGAGAATAGTGATGCGGTACGCAGTGGTGATTGAAAAAGCTGAAGGTAATTACTCTGCTTATGTTCCTGATTTACCAGGTTGTGTAGCTACAGGCGAAACCATAGAAGAAGTCAAGCAGATGATTGCAGAAGCTATTGAATTTCATATAGAAGGAATGTTAGAAGATGGTTTGCCGATTCCTCAACCTACAAGCATTGCTCACGAAGTCGAAGTATTAGAAGTAATGAACTACCCCGCCGTATAAACGGAGGGGGCTTGCTTACCTAACTTCAGTCTCCAGTAAATCCTGTAAAAAACGATAACCTGCCTGTTCCAAATCCCCTGCAAGAGAAAAAGTCAAACTGCGAATTTGGATGTTACCAATTTTGATGTTCAACGGTTCTGCCAAGGGCGCTGGATAAATTAGAATTGCCTTCTGACACCCTTTTGCTTCCGCATAGGCGACCATTTGGTTAATATCAGCATTCGCTGGCTTAGAAGCAGCTTTGTACTTAGTATCTAACACATATCTGGCTATCCCTGTTGCCATATCATAGAGTACCAAGTCAATGTCAAGGTATAATGCTTTATCCTGAACCAAATATACTCTTTCTTGGGACTGGATATCTAACGCTTGCGTTAGCAGTGCCGTTTCCCGATGAGTTTTCAGCCACTCTGCCACAAAGCGTTCGTAGAGTTGCGACATATTAACCAAAAAGGGTAACGTCGCGTTTGTACCTGTTTCATGACTAGGTGCAATCTGTTCCAAAAAGAAGCGGCAAAGCGCGTGTAGGGGGCGATAATCCTCATTCAGGCGGTTGTACTGTCGTCCTATACAAGTTCTGGGATTGCATGGTTGCAATGTCACAAATCCCTGTAGTAGATGATATGCGTGGCGCAGTGTTGGCATTACCTTTTCCGTACACAAACCGCTACGGGCAATACACCAGAGTGTCCAAGCAAGAATTTGATTCTCTTCAACGTCTGCGGTATGTTCTTCATAATGGCACTGAATTTTAGTATCCCAGGGTCGAGTGCCAAGGAGCCGTACATCAATACGTCCCCGAACATAAGGCAAATGTTCTGTCTTGGGGATGTGGGCACAGTAGAAACCCTGGCGACCTCGGTTGAGAATGCGACGGGCTAAAATATCAGCCAGCCGTTCATAAAATTCTAAGAGTGTTTGACAATCAACCAGTCCTGACAAAAAGCGAAAACTTTTGAGGTCATAGACATACTCCAGCATTCGCAGAAGATTACCTAGCTTAACTTTGGGGCGCAGAGCAATGTGAAAATCACTCGTTAAGGGAATGTGACCAACCCATCCTTGGGCAGTTAGTCGCCAGCAAGAGCCTGTTTTTGGAGAAGGGAAGTCCACACTCACTTGAATATCGTAGTCACGCCACAACATTTCTCCAACTGCATCGGGAAGTTGCGATCGCGGCAACAATTTGGGAACATATTCAGTTAATTCTATGATCTGTGGTGGTGTTACACTCATGGGTAAATTTGCTTCTTGACTTCTTTCCAGCGAAACTGATCTACTTTACTGGGTTGGTCAAAAAAATATTCTTCCAAATACGGCTCAATCTCCAATTGCCAAACACTGTCAATCTGGTCAGCTAAGTTGCCTAAAAGAAAGAAGCTAATACCCACTTCGTTGTGAGGATTACCAATTGCCTGGTTCAACTTCATCAGCGTTTTAATCAACTTTTCTACTGGAAAATCAGTATCTGAGTGATATTGGTGGAGAATCTCATAGTTTGGGTACAGAGGAATAAAGGCAAAGCGGCGACGGATGGCATGATCCACTAATGCAATTGAGCGATCTGCTGTGTTCATTGTGCCAATAATTCGTACATTGTTGGGAATGCTGAACACCTCACCTGCTGCCAAAAGCATTTTTTCGTCACGATACTCCAACAGATACATCAACTCACCAAAGACGCGGGCAACATTGGCACGGTTGATTTCATCTATAATCAGTACGCATATATTCTGACGACGACATGCCTCTTCACAAAAATTAAGAAACCGTCCATTAACCAGTGGATAATCTAGTTCTCCATCTATCCGTTGTGGGCGAATGCCTTGTATGAAGTCTTCATAAGTATAGGCTGGGTGGAACTGGACAATATCCACAAAACCATCACTGCCACCAGTCAGATATTTAGCCAGTTTTTTGGCAATATATGTTTTACCTGTGCCTGGAGGCCCATAAAAGATTGCCTGCTTTTTACGCTCTATTGCCGTTAACCAATTTAAAAGCGTCTCCTCTGCAATTCCAGTATCAAATGCACATTGAGTGAGGGAATATTCTGGTTGCATTTCTATTGTTTCAATATCAAAAGGGAATTCGCTAAACTCATCCATTGACGAAGCTTTATTTCCCGAAAAATCATATTTTTTAACAGCAACCAGCCAATGACAGAACATATCGAATAAGTCATCGTCTCGCATAGATGGTACACCAGTCTGACGCATATCAGGAGCTAATTCTTGAATTAATTTTTGTCCTGTTGCGTTAACTGCTGGATAATCTATTAGCTTCTGACTATAAGATTTCCCTGTAAAATAATTAATAACTTTTCGTGATTTATTATTAATTAGTAAAAAGTTATCTGGTCGGAGTGCATTCAAAATAGGTGTGAGCCTTCCTGTTTGTAAGCCTTTGGTATAAGGTAATTTTGAGAAATTCTTACAAGCTTCTCCCAACTCAGTAGGGTTTTGATTACATTTACTAACGAAATTAAAAATAGCTTGAGCTATATTTGGCCAGTCTTCTGATTTTGCCCAAAGTGTATCTTCAAACCTCTTCTTCATATCTTTGTCGATCGCTAGGGCATGATGTATCCAGACGTTTCTTTGACTGTTGTTAGCTGTTAGAGCATAGGGGAGAAGCTGTAGCAGGACTACCTCGGTTATATCTTCTCCAGACTCATTAGCAAAGACAATTGCTTGAAAATTCTCCCTTGCTCTTTGACGCTGCTCGTGGTAGACCTTCTGATGACGCAGCCCATCAGGGGTGTAAGGATAAGACTTGATAAATTCTTTAAATAACTTGATAAATTCGTTATTCTTCTCTAAAATAAAAACCTGTCGGTCACTATGTACTTTTTTTGTACTCATCTAGTTCTCGGTTATACAATAGCGCGGGATAATCCATCTTAATGCTTAACATTAGTTATTTGTCATCTTTGATGGATTTTCCCCACCTAAAAGCATAATGGTTTCATATTCTTGTTCATTAAGATAACGATAGCTTTGGGGCGGGCGCAAGTAAGATATTTTATCTTTTAATCGATGTAATTCAATCGGTGTTTCAAATTTTTTTGCATTTATAAAATAAATTCCTACAGCAACTGATGCACCTTCATAATATTTATAAAATTCTTGGCGCTTGATACCAGCATGGTCTTTAACTTGTTTCCATAATTCTTTTAACTCATTTTTTGAAGCTGATTTCTCAATAATAAAATCAACTTCAAAAAAGCCTAAAAAAGTTTTTTTAGGAGATGATACATAGACAAAAACAATATCTCCTGTTTTGACACGAGTTCGTACCCTACGTAATTCTACTTTTTTCGTTCTTTCTTCAAAGATTTTACTGGCATACTCAGGTTTAACTGAGATTAATAGTATGTGAAAATGCATGATTTTTTTTACATATAAACTTACCTGATTCCTAAATTATACAACTTTATAAATAACTCGTTAGTAATTTTATAGGGTGAGGGAAGTGACAAATTATTTTTCTTGATAACTTGCTGTAATTCTTGAAAATATACACGATTTTTAAATAATTCTGTATCACTAAATCGAATTGCCATAATATCACCATTTTTATCTTTCCCTATGTCCTCAACATTTCTTTCATGATAGACTCCTAATCTTTGAAAACGTCGATAAAGTTCTTTAGATTTACCTATGACTACTTCATCTACATAAGAACAAGCACCAATATAACCGACATCCTGAAAACCTTTACCTTTACCTTCATTTTGAGTTTGACTCACATACCAAAGAATTCGACAAGGAGCATTTAAACCTCTAGAGTTTTTTATGGCTCTATAGTAAACTGCTTCACGATTAAATGCTAATTCCGGTTTAGAGCCAAATCCAGGTAAAGCAAGCATTTGGTTCCCTAAATGTTCATCAAAAAATAAATATGAAGCCCATCTAGGTTGAATAGGGATAATAAAGGTAGTGATTTCAGAATCAGTAATTTTTGCAGGGAAAATAAATCGTTCAATATCTACTGACGATTGAGCATTTATAAGTATATTTTCGTTATTAATATTATTAGCTAGCTCCTGAATAAAATTATATTCATCTCCAAAATTATCGGCTAAATTAGTCAGGTATTGTGATAATTCTGAAAAAGTTTTCACCACCGATAAATTTGCTTTTAACCATCCATTTTTACCTTTAACAAAGGCATCTTCTTGAATAGCTTCCATAACAGTATTCTCTGAATAATCGTCAGTTATTCTTGTAAAATATCGTTGCTCACTAGCAGATTTTAATATAGATTTAAAAATTATATGGCGTGCAAGTGTAGACGAAAGATTATGATTACCAACTCGAATGATTGGAATTTCTAGCTCATGTTTTTTCTGCTTTCCATAGACAATTAAAGCAAGCGGTTTATTATCTGACTCTCTTAGGAGAACACATTCAAATTTGTCATGTCCAGCCAAATATCTTCGTAATTTTTGCTGAAATTCTGTTTTGTTTTCTCCTAGTTTAGAGTTATAAAAATAATTAGATAAAAAGTCTTCTTGTCCCCTTTTTACCTGTATTTGTTCTAAGGTTGTACCAGAAAAACGTACAGGTTGGTAGTCAGGTTTATTCCGAAGTTCATCTAGCCGATTTATAAGTTCTTCAGGGTGAATAACAGACAACTTAAAATTTTCATAGATTATATCTGCTAAATCCAACAATTCCTTATTTCTACTTAAAAATACATGGGATTCGGATGTGATACTTCTAGCAATATAACGTAAATTATATTCATGAATTACAAACTTATGTTTAATAATTAGTTCTTGAAAAAGATTTAGATTCTCCTCTAATCTCTGATTATCGCAAGGTAAGCAAGTAAAAGATTCTGCAAAATGATGCTGACTCTCCCTCTCTCGACTGTTATCAATTCGGTTAATTTGATTAAATATTTCATCATTAATGCACAAATTTAATTCCGTCTGCACCCAATCAGCTAGTAATATATTTTCCTCTTCACTATCAATACTCTCATTATTTTTCTCTGTATATAAGTCCAAGAAAATATCAGGAGCAATCATTGCACACAACTTAGACTCAAGTTGCTGCTGAATCATTGTAGAAAATAGAGGAAGAGGATTGTGTTCTAACACCCAAACAGTAAGTTTCTTATTTTTAGCCTTGGCTTCTACATCGCAGGTAGCAATAAAACCAAACCTCGACCACATTCCTTGTAGATTATAATCCCGACGGCACTTTAGCTTAATTCCGCGAGAAGATTTTGTTATTGGTTTGAGGTGATTTACAAGTTGTTTGGCTACTCCCTTATCCCGACATGAAGGATGGGTACACAGATGAGTGATCTTGAACCATTCCTGTGAATATTGATATAATAAATACCCAACACAGCCACCTTCAGAATCAAGTGCTACAAGGATGTGACGAAGCGCTGCATGCTCCTCAAATGCTCCTTTGGGAAAGTAACCAAGTGTTTTTGAGTTAGCTCGCCCCAATTTTATGACTGTTGCTAGGTGTGGGGAATGATTATCTATCGCTTCAATTTTGTACTGTGCGTCAGTTTTCACTTTTTGGTTACCTTTTCCAGTTTCAGAGCTGCTTTTTTCTTTCATAGCAAATTCGTCACCTTGCCAATGCGGTAAACTGTCTGTACTAGAGTATATATGTGGTGTAGAAATGGCTAACGTGGAACGTGAATTGATTAACTTCAAACTCCCCAAAGCCCTCACCAAAGCACTCCGCTTGAGAGCGAGAGCAAAACAATCACAGTGACAAGGATTTTGAAAGGTGGTGTAGTCTAAAGATCCTGGTTCTGTTGGGTGGCGCTATGGTGACGATGGACTCTACCACCCCATCAAATGATGGAAAGCATTGGATATCTGAACGCGAAAGAGGCAAACACGGATGGCGGTTTAACTTAAAAGACGGGCTGTACCATCCAGTCCGGTAAGCTAGCAACCAACCGCACATACTGCATATTCTCAAAAACTAAAAAGCTAATTTTAGCTTTTAATAAATATTTAATTTGATCAATACCTTTGCCAAAATAAGAGCCTAAAAAAATTTTGGCAAAAACGGCAAAATCGCCTGTACATAGACGTTTAGCTTATAAGGTAGTTGGAAACGTCAGACCCTTGATACTGGGGGCGATACGTTAAAAAAGCCTTCTGGTCAACCTTGAAGGAATTTTTAGGACTTATTGTTTTTGCCAAGCCTTAGAAAAAAGGGAGTTCAGACATCAATTCACCCTCGTAAATTGGCGAAGGTATTGTTGATTAAAAGCCTTTTTTATTTATGTACACTTTGGTGTAATCAAGAAGTTTTACTCCTGACGGGTGGCAACAGGCATAGAAGCTTTTCAATAAAAGGTTTTACAGTGTCGCTCTCCACAGCAAACGATCGCGCTCATTGTTCTTAGTCCATACCCTAAGATTAAGCGCTCTGAAATAATTTTTTAATTTTTTCTCAATTGAGCAATTGAGTACATATATACTATAATATCCACCAGATAAGTGCAAGTTTAAATATTTACTGCTGGCAACACAGGAGATTGGTAAAAACTCAACTGCCCTTGAGTTGAGTTTTTACCCCGCTATCCATCCTCACCTTATAGAGGGATGGGGAATTTCGCGGTTTTAGTTAAAGTAAAATTTTATTGCTTCACCTCCTGTCTTGTGTTTCTTCACAGCAATCCCCAGTCTCTAGTCCCCAGTTCAACTTTTACATCACACCGCTATCTGTACCCTTACAAGTACCGACTGCAACACAGTAAAGTGCAGCATGATGACTCCCGTCAATGCCCAACATGGCGTTCACACTCATATCATAAAATCCACCTATACAAAGACTGCCAAGACCTAATTGCACAGCCATTAAAGATATATTTTCAGCTTGATGACCAGCTTCCAAAAGCGCAAAGCGGTAGCCACGGGCACCGTATTTGCACATAGTTCGCATAAACACAGATGTGAACAAAAACAGAGCATTGGCGTTAGCAATGTCATCCTGGTGCAATAAAGGTTCTATAAAGTCTGTTGGCGTGGCATCATTGACCCGATGTAGCCCGTGACCGCGTGGTTCATAATGATATAACCCAGCAGATAGACCTTCTACCCCTTGAGTGGATACGAAAATCTCAATTGGATAAAGTCCACCCGCAGAGGGGGAGTTGCGACCTTCATAGATGTGATCGTCTATTTGACGCACCCCATTGATTCCGCATCCTGCATCCAGCAGCTGAGCCAATGAAATCAGCGGCATAACCGTATTTTCAAACGATCGCACTGAACTTCGCCGCACCAAAAGCTCAGTCAAGGGATTATCGCGTGGGGAAAGCGGAAGTTCCAGAAAAGCAGCGTCCGGCAGATACCGCATTTCAGTAGCCGCAACAGGTTTTACATAACTTTTAGGTACTGGAGAGTTCAAATGATACAGAAGAGCTAACTCCAGGGGTTCGTTGGCTTTGTGCATTGGCTTGATTTCCTCATCTTGTACCCGAATTACCAATTACAAATGACCATTGACCAATAGACCTCTTGCAAAAGTCGTTCTTAGCGTTCTTTTCTTTGCGTCTTTGCGCCTTTGCGTGAGACAAAAAAGATTTATGCAAGAAGTCTAATGACGAATTAGTTTTAAGCCATAGGATGTGGGCAGGGATTTAGGTCACTTTCAGTACGTAAACCACCGTAACCCAACCTTTGTGGTACCTCAAATAACCGCCGAGTACCCAATGGCTCTTGTCCATAGCCAAAATATATAGGAACTAGTTCACTTGCCAAAGTCCGCACTACTCGGAAACCAAGCGACGCGATGTCAGGGGTTGTAATCTCCACTAAATAAGGTTCAGCACCCACTGAATGCAACCTTGCAACTATTGATTGCAATTTCTCTACTTCTGCTAATGACTCGTAAGTTGGTAAATCTTCGACTTTTAGACTTTGGTCATGGTCAAACAAGAAATCCAACTCGCCCAGGCGAACTGTGTTGTAGAAAAAAGCGCTGTGATCGTCCAAATTCTGAACATCATTATATTGATTGAGATTAGCCCCAGCGCCAGCA
Source organism: Nostoc sp. UHCC 0702 (assembly GCA_017164015.1). Taxonomy (GTDB): domain Bacteria; phylum Cyanobacteriota; class Cyanobacteriia; order Cyanobacteriales; family Nostocaceae; genus Amazonocrinis. Next base: position 4,136,332 of record CP071065.1, on the reverse strand, counting down.
GCCATGCGTTCTATGTCACCAAAGCGGGCTTGACAAACTTCAAAAATCGCCTTGCGAAAAGCTGTTACCCCATCAAGATGGCATCCCAAACCAGTGGCAACCGCTGGACTTTTGCCGGAACGGTCAATTAACATTGCCATCACAACCGGGACTTTAATATCAGTGGTGAAATCAAAGGCAACTAGCTCAATGCCAAATCTGGCGTAGTGGCGTGCAATTTCGGTTTCAATTCCTGGTCGGTGAGTAAAATAGATGCGCCGAGCAGGTAGGCGATTTAACCATGTAATGATGAAAGCATCACGCTCAACCAACTCACACAAACCACTGTAGGCAGCAAATTCCAGAGTTGGGCCACTAGCCATACCATTAGAAGTCACAGGTAAAATATAATCCCCTGCTAGGTCGCTATCCGAGTCCAAATAAACCAAGAACGCTGGGACTAAAATCTGTTGGTTGCTTGCCAGGGAAAGGGCAGGCATCCATGAAGTCTGCGTTGCCGGATCGAAAGCTGGAAAAGGAAAACTTGAATCAGAGTATTGTTTGTCAGAAAACGAGAAAAAAGTAGGAGGATGGACAGCGCGATCGCTTTGCCCGCCGTAGGCATCGCTTAATTCTTCGTAGCTACTGACAATTATTTGCCGCTCATCAACAATACCCCCGCAGTAACGCTCTACAGCTTCGCCAACAGCACCGAAAATCGCTTGTTCATCAGTCATCCCCCTGCCTACGCCGTAACGTAAATCATCCTGCTGTTTACGAAGCTGGAAATTTGCTAATTCAGCCTGCCACAAAACTGGCAGATCGAACTCCGTATAAGGCTTATTGAACCTATCGATGGCTCGGATAATTCCAGTATGGGGGCTAACTAAATCGCGCCAGCGTGGAAGTGCGATCGCTGCATTCACTGTGTTCTCTCCTGTCTTGAACAATGGGGGCAACCAGGTTTTTTCAGCACAACGTTGTGAGTTAGTTTTGTGCCGAGCAAGTCTAAATGCAGTAATTTCCCATCAGTAGCAATAGGCAGACCGAGCAACATCTTAATTGCCTCAAGAGCTAGGTAACTACCAACCAACATATGGCCTATGGGCAAATTTTCTCGCAGCCGTGGTTGAGAACGGCGTTCTCGGTTGAGAAACTGTTCAATTGCCAATTCCGCCTCTGGAAGCTTGGCACAGGCCATAGACCGCATCCGATAGCACAGATAACAAGGGCCATCAATAGAAAAGACTAGCGGCCCGACAGTTCCCTGAACACCATGAGCGCCGCCTGGTAGCAATGGGCGCTGCATCAACAGGCATAGTCTGTTGAGGCGATAGGCTAGATTTACTGATACTGCATCAGTTGCGACAATCACGAGGTCAACATCCTCTAGCATTGCATTGACTGTTGCGTCGTCATTGAGAGGATCTGTGATAATCTCAGTTTGGGTTACTCCTGCGATCGCTTCGATTTGTCGAGCCGCTTCCACAGCTGGAAAAGCACCGATTTTATTAGATACCCAGCCCGACATCACGGAATCTGACGCAAGTGTGCAGCCATCATCGCACAGGCGCAGAAATCCGATACCAGCGCTAGCCAAATTTGTTGCTGCTACCAGCCCCGAACCAGCGAGTCCGAAAACAGCAATCCTAGCGTTGGCTAAATGCTGCTGGACATCTTTTTGCTGAAAACCTAGCTCATGATAAAGGCTGATTTGAGGAAGTAAATAACCACGACTATCTAAATCAACTGTATCCTCTAAATACTCTGCTACTAAGCGATTATCCATCAAAAACTCTAAACATTGATTGAGTGAAGAATCTGTCAATTTTTCCCCAATGGCAGCCCGGATTTCTGCTATTGTTCGGGAGCCGTCTAGTAAAGGTAAAACAATATTTTGCACATCATGTAGTGCTTGACCTTTCACCGTCAGCGTTCGCCGCGTCGTATTGAATATCATAGTTTCTTCGCCATTACAATCTGAGGGCATAACGTGAATGACGACGTGTTCTAATAGACGCAGGCGCTGATCATTGTTTAATTTCATAGGCAGAAAAAATAGAAAAGTATGAAAATTTGGTTTTATCCAAAAATGAACGGAATATTAAGTGGCAATTGCTCAAATAAAAAAAACCCTGTTTTTGCAGCTATAACAATGATTAAATGAAAGGAAACAGGGGAAAACTACGCCGTCCACTAGGGGCGAAACTTTAAATCTTCAAGGGGCTTTCTTCCCTATTCCCTATTTCCGCTCCTTCAGGGCTTGGTAAAAAACAGGGTTTTTATCGGCTGTTAGAGCAAGATTTTGTGGATCTAAACTCAAAAACTCGGTTTCTAGAATTACTAAATTGCTGTTCTATTTCCAGGTTTATTTAGTATCCAAATCCGACCTCATCAGTGTCCTCCATCACACCTGATACTGCTCCGGGGCTGCTAATTCCGCATCCGCGGCATCCACCACATCCGCGACATCCACGACATCCACGACATCCACATCCCCAACATCCACGACATCCACGACATCCTCCACATCCTCCACATCCTCCACCACAATTAGCAAACCATCTTTGGGTGGTCGCAGATTCAAATGCTCCTGGCATTGCTAATTTTTCTAAAGCTGCTATTTCCTCATCAGACAACAGCAATTGTTCTAGTTTGTCTGCTTTGTCTGCCAAACGCATTTCTATGGTTGCTTGGGTCAGTGTTTTTTCTGCAAGCATGGTCACTTACTCCTTTTAACTTCAATTCATTAGCCTGTTTGCAAATCTGCATTCGAGTTGATGAAAAGCTGGGATGATGTTTTTGCGTCAACCAGTTTTCACAGAAGAATAGGTCTTTGAACGAGAGTGTGTGTGAAGAATCACCAGAAAGTAAGACAAGAATTCATGTCTAACTATCATCCCCATACAGGTCTAGTTAAACAAAAAACACCAAGCTTTTTATTGAGAGTTTTACTAGTCCACAAAAGGTCAAAATCACTTTTTTATAAGTGCAGGGAACTCCCACAGGGGATTTATTTCCCTAAAACCTTATCTTTGAGAAAATCTTTGCTACTGTTAGAGTCATCTTGTCTTTTTTCGGTCATCTCATTTCTCTAACAATATCTGTTTCTAGAGGTTTTTATTCTTTCTGTGGTAGTATTTTTTGCTTACAGATATTAATTATATTCTATCTGAAGTAGGATTATTTTTACATTACATAGCGTCTCAAGTAACGGGTTGCATTATGTCACTGATGCCGAAAAGCAAGAGAAACTTTAGAATAAAAAGCACCCGGAAAAATGAGGCTTATTTTTGAATAATTCTGATAAGTAATTTTAAGTTGATGAAGTATAGAATGTAAGTCTCAAACTCAGGGATAAGCGGTGTTTTATTTAACACAAAATAAAAATGGGCGATTTAAGATTTTGGTTTGAAGACTACACTAGAGCTTTATTTCGTTCTCTGCCCTTATTATGGACAGCAGCGCCTAAGGAAATGGTCTTTCTGATTGCTGTCACTTTATTACAGGGTTTTCTTCCTGGTATAAGTGTTTGGATTACCAAGTTAGTGGTAGATGCTGTTGCTACAGCCTTAACATCTGGTAGAGAATTAAGCTATTCAATTCTTGCTCCTTTGGTAGCAGGATGGGTTGGAGCTTTGCTACTAGAATCGCTGCTGTATCCTTGGGTATTTGCACTTCAGGGAAATCTCAATGACAAGTTAACAGCTCACATTAGCTTATTGTTAATGCGGAAAGCTGATACTTTTTCAGACCTGAGCCGTTTTGAAGATTCTCAGTTCTATGATGAGCTACAGCTTCTCACTGAACAAGTCAGCTATAAGCCGTTGAATTTACTAGAGAATTTGGTTGAATTAGGTCGATCTTTTGTGACTTTGATTGTGATAGTCGGGCTATTAGTTCCCCTAGCTTTTTGGATACCACTGGTGATTACGATCGCAACTATACCCCAGATAGTGGTGTCTTCCCAGTATGGAAAAGCTATTTGGCAAACTTTATTTGAGAACAGCCCTCAAGCTCGGAGAATGGATTATTATACTTCGGTGATGCTGACTGACACCTATGCCAAAGAAATCAGATTGTTTCAGCTAGGTTCGTTTTTTATGGAGCGTTACTTGCAAGCATTTCAGTCTTTACATCAATCTATGCGTCATCTGAGGGGTAAGCAAGCATTTTGGTCGTCTAGCTTAGCTATTTTGAGTGCTTCAGGCAATGGTTTTTCTTTCTACTGGGTGGTACAAAAGGCTTTTAGAGGAGAGTTCAGCCCAGGAAGCGTACTTTTGTTTGTACAGTCATTAACTTACTTCCAGAATAATCTAGAAAGATTTGTCGGTCATTGGGTGGATCTGTTTGAGAATATTCTCTATATGCAGCAGTTTTTCAATTTTCTCGATAGCTCATCCCCAATGCCACTAAGCATACCTGGAGAGAAAATACCAACTCCGATTCGTTCTGGCATTACTTTTGAGAAAGTTGACTTTTCTTATCCAGATGGTCGATTGGCCCTCAAGGATATTTCTGTCACCCTTTACCCTGGACAAACAGTAGCCATAGTAGGAGAAAATGGAGCAGGTAAAACTACTCTAGTCAAGCTATTGACCAGGCTATACGATCCCACAATAGGAAGAATTAGAGTCGATGGTATAGACCTGAGAAATTTAAATTTAGAGCAGTGGCGACAGCAAATTGCTGGAGTTTTTCAAGACTTTGGGCACTATGCGCTGACGCTGGGGGAAAATATCGCTTTAGGAAACTTAGCTGCTCTGGAGCGTCGAGATATTCTCAGATACGCAATTGAAAAAGCCGATATCGTCAAACTAGTCGATCATTTTCCCACAAGGGAGGATACACCACTGGGTAAGCAGTTTGGCGGCACAGAACTTTCTGGAGGACAGTGGCAAAAGTTAGCTCTAGCTCGTGCTTTTGTCCGCCAAGAAGCTCAACTACTACTTTTGGATGAACCGACTGCTGCACTTGACCCGCGCAGCGAGTATGATCTCTATCTTCGCTTTATTGAGCTAGCTGAGGGTAAGACTACCATTTTGATTACCCATAGATTAGCTTCAGTGCGGATGGCTGACCGAATTTTAGTCCTGAAATCTGGGCATTTAATTGAGGATGGTACCCATCAGGAACTTTTGCAGCGTGGGGGCGAATATACCGCGTTGTGGACTATGCAGGCACAACAGTACGGCATTTCTGAATGAAGCGAGGGGATGAGCGATCGCACCTGGTGGTACAGTTAGTGGAGGAGTAAGCGCGATCGCTTCTCATTGATACAATAAAAGAAGATAAATTTAGATGCTGTTCAGCTATCAGTTGGAAATTTTCAGATTTATATTCGATTTTTCACTGATAACTGTTTACTGTCACCTATTCCTTGATTTAGCGAGGAGTTATGCTGCTAACTGAACGTCGCGCTGACCGGGTAGTTCTTTACAATATCAGTTGGCAACAATTTGAAAATTTATTATTAGATTTAGGTGAAAGTCGTGCCGCTAGGGTAGCTTATGATGATGGCACGTTAGAGATTATGACACCATTACCAGAACATGAATATTACAAAGAAATAATTAGTGATATCATCAAAGATACGGCTGAAGTTTTAGAATTAGATTACGAGTGTTACGGTTCAAGCACTTGGAAACGAGAGTTAAAAAAGGCAGGGATAGAAGCCGATAATTGTTTCTATTTTCAAAATGAAGCTTTAATTCGAGGTAAGTTAAACTTTGATTTAAATCAAGACCCACCTCCTGATTTAGCTTTAGAAATTGATGTCACTAGTAAATCATTAGATCGCTTTCCCATCTATGCGCGTTTAGGTGTGCCGGAAATTTGGTGTTATGACTCTGGGGAAATCAAAATTTACCAGTTACAAGGTGAGGAATATCTCGAAATAGAAACAAGTTTAGTTTTTCCTAATGTGAAAATTCCAGAAATTCCGTCACTAATTGAAAGATATCGCATGGTAGGAAGGCGGGTTTTTCGGCAAGCAATCAGGGAATGGGCCAGGGGACAGATGGGTGAAGAAGGGTAAAATGATCACTTTTCATTGAAAGTGGTGTAGTAAGCAGGTGATAATATTTGGGAAATATTTGTAGTTTATAATTGAAGATAAGTTCTCCTCCAAAGCTATACTATGACATTGACAATTCAAGCAAAAGATATCAATCTACGTTACCTGATTGAAAATTTTGGAGTTGAGTTAGTTTTTGATGCTAATTTCTTCAGTGAATGGCAAGAAAATTTACCAGAACTCACAGTTTTAGACAGACAGCTTTTAGATAAGGTTAAAACAGGTTATTTCAATTTGCTAAATTATCCACCTTTATTAGAGAATGTGGTGAGAATGGCAATTGTAGACCCCATACTTTTTATTGGTGATTTTTATATTGCTCCTTTATATATTAAGGCAGAAGAACCAGTAGAAATTATCAATGAAGATGAAGGGGTAATCATTAAGGGAAAAATTAATACCTTAGTATTAAAAGACCAATTTTGGGTAATGGTGATAGAGTCAAAGCAGGCGGAGTATTCAATTGAAAGAGGACTAGCACAAATTTTAGTTTATATGTTAGCTAATCCTCATCCAGATCAACCCTGCTTTGGCATGATTACAACTGGTGGTGAATTTATTTTTGTCAAATTAGTAAAAGTAAATCCACCGCGTTATGCTTTATCAAAAGGCTTTTTAATCCGCAACCCTGGAAATGAGCTATACGATGTGTTACGTATTTTCAAACGGTTGACTCAGTTGGTGATAGCTTAAAGTTGGTTGGGTTTGAGGGGGATTGAGAGGTGCGATCGCGCTCATTTTTTCGGTGGTTTTGGTGGTCTAGCCCAAGCATTAGAATTACCTCCTTCAGAGTTTCCTTTTGGCTTTTTTTGAGATTGCTTATCTTGTTTTGTTGAATTAGTATTTATTTGACTTCTTGTTGAATTAGTATTTATTTGACTTCTAGGTATTGGTTTTGAAATACTGGTAGTATTACCTGAATTCGGAGGTGAAACAGGAGAAATATTGATTCTACGTTTATCATTCCATCCCATTACTTGAAGTGGCGTTGGCAGTACAGGACGTTCTTTGTATTCATTACAGTCATTTATGCAAGGTAATTTTTTGCGTTCTATTTCCATGTAGCGTCTCTGTTCAATATTTTCTTTGGAAAGATTCTCTTCCCATGTCAGCATTGCTAAAAGCATTTGAATCCTGGGAATTTTATCAAATTCTTTAAAATCTTGATAAACTCCTTTTTTATGGAGTTGTTTAATTAACTCTTCTTCAAAATTCACTTTATATTGTGATAAATTATTAATTTGCTGTTGTGATTCTCCATTGTTCCAATTATTACTACTAAATAAACTGCTGTATCGAGATTTGCGATCGCTCAAATACAACTTAGACTCAATTTTAATAGCACCCATGCCTAAAGGCTTACCCATACCTAGTTTAAGACGGTATTGGTGATCTCCTCTCTGTGCAATATCAAGTACCCATAATAATGCTCCTAATTCAATGTTGCTGAGATTTTCAAAATGAATATTAAATTTAAACTTTACTCCTGTATTGATTGGTTTAATTTTAGTTGTTTGATTTCCAGATACATTATTACCTTCAGCATGTTCAATATCAATCTTTCTTCCTTTGCCTTTATGCCAATAAAGTTTATGTCCTCGAATAACTGTTTCAGATTTGGGTTGACTAGCATAGTGTTTTAGTTTTGATTTATCAGCTGGGAGATTATCTTTTTTTGGCTGCACTAAATAATGCTGAAAGCAAGTTGGTTTAGGTTCACTAAGAATTTGAGGTGTAATTGTGTCATGAAAATTACCTTTATACCAAATACATGTTTCATGAGATATATAGTAAGCATCAGTTATAAATACTCGGCTGGCGCGTTGACGCATATCTTCAGGTAATTTTCCCTCTTCATCCTTCTTAACCCACCCGAAAATTGCATCAGCTAAGTCAATAATTGAGGTATTCTTTAAGCTGAATGGAATAAAATCAGTAACAGTGGCAGCTTTTCCATCACCTTTATGAGAGTAAGGAATACGGAAATTAGGACTTTGACCGAAAAATACTACTTTATTTCCCTTTTCAGGAGGGTAGTAGAAGACAACAGAACATTTTTCGTTTAACATTCCCCAATTTTTATCAAAAGGTGGTTCTTTTTGAAAATCAGTCAGTGCATTACGATAATGCTCTACAGCTTTCTCATCTAATCTCAATTTTTCAGAATTTGTTTGAATCTGAGTCAAATACTAAACAATCAAAAACAATACAGTGATTTCTACGTGGTGAAGGCTTATCATTATCACCTTGTTTCATATTACCGCTAGTAACAAGTACTCCTTTATTATCGGGATAAATATCTGGTTTATTAATATCTAGTGCAAACAGCCTTTCAGCTCTATCATTCTGATCAATACCTACTTGTCTATAACTAACAGGAATATATTGGGGTTTATAATTAGGATTATCAAATTTTATCAACTCTTCTAAATTTAAGTTATTTTCTTTAACCCAAGCAAATGTTGCACCCTGTTCTTTTTTATCTTGTTGTGGATAGTATTCTTGTTTAGCTGGTTGTATATACCATCCTTCACGATCTTTTTTGAGATAGCCAGCTTGAATTTTTTTATCCTTTAAATTGTCAACATATTTTTTATATTCTTTCCCTAAAGAGTCTTTGTTTGGACTTACGGCTACTGCACGGAAAAACAATCGCTGATTATCAGAGACTTGATGTATTTTACTAAAAGTAATAATTTCTACTAAGTTCCTTAACATTCCTCTTAAACTACTACCAGGAATAACAGGTTTTGTATATTTTTCTATAGTATCGGTATAAAAGAAGTCTGGTAAATCTTTGCTTTCTGCACCACATTCAAATTCTTCTTTAGTCAATCCACAGCGAATATAAAGCGGTGATTCAGTAGTTAAAGTACATTCGATTCTGCCAGTATAACGATTGTCACTTTTAAAATAATATCGGTTATGTGCTGGCAGAGATTCTTTTGATACTTCGACAACTTTCTCAGGTAATTCCACAAAATTGTAGGGTGCTATTGCTTGACGCTGAATATTTTTATTTTTACCTCTTTCTTTGATTGTAATAAATTTCGGTATGTCATCATTATGTTGAGGATTCATTACTTAATTTCCTTAAAACTAGTTAAACCAACTAAACGACTTAGATAAATTCGAGCTACACCTGAATCATCATAATCAATATAATGATTAACTGTTAAACGAACTTGATGTTTTAGCTTTCTATCTTCTTCTAATTCAATTTTAGTAAAAGGTACGGCGTGTTTCAATCCTTGAGAACCATCCCATAGTAAAGTAAAACCTTCTTGATGCTTCTCTCCATGCGTTCCCCAAAGAATTTGATATTCTGAGATTAATTCTGTGTTTTCTTCATCTTGAATGAGACGAGCTTTAAAACCTCCATCAGTTTTCCATAGCATTACTTCTGACTTGTGACCGAAAATACGGCATTGTTGTAAAGTTTCTTTTCTCAAAACTGCAAACTTACATTTGGGAAATAAATCGATAGGCTCAGTTTGCGTAATTAAATTTCCATCTTGGAATCTACCCCAAATTACGCCATCTTCAGCATGAGCTAAGACATAATTTAAATTGTTTTCTTTGGCTTGCAATTCTAACCATTCTTTTAATTCAAAAATATCTGGTAGTTCCAAAAGTATACATAATGGTTTATTCATTTAGTTACCTCCTCCTCATACAATGTAGCAACGAACTTTTCTAAAGACTCGGTATCATTTACAACTAAATCTTCTTTTGGTGATGATTGCTGAATGTGGTAAGTTTTATTTTCCTGTTCCCTTCGCAAAATAATATGTGTATCTGTTCCTTGTAATCTACCTCTACCAATGCTGCTTGTTCCTCCTATTGGTAAATCACTTGTCCACAAATCTTTTAGTAATAACAGGAGTAAACCAATTTCTTTATCTTTTGGTTTACGTAATTCAAGTTCTAGATGAAGTTGTGTTTTATCATTAGCAAATATTGGCTGTTCATTGAACAATGCACCATGTAAAGCACCACCTGTAAAACGGTCAATAGCTATACGGTTTTGAATTAAATCTGTAGTATCTTCAATGATACTTTCATGAACAATTAAACGACTCGCTCTTGCTTGTGGAGTTTTATTTTTACCTAAATCTGAGCCAAAGATATCTTCAATAATGCTGGGATTTTTACCAATTGTATTGATAATGCGTTCAGCACGATGGCGTAAAACTCCTGCCAAGGATGTACCAGATAAAACAGGCTTAAGTTCTCCATCGCGTCGAGATTTGAGGTGTACTACGTCTGGTGCTTTGTCACTGGAAGCTTGACCAGAACGAATTAATAAGGGTGTGGCAAGAGTAAATGTAGCTTTAATAATGAAGCGATCGCGTTTATCATCCCATTCTTCTGAAAACTCAAGACCTGCTTGTTTCATGGCTGCAACAATTGAAGGATTAATAGCAGGTGATTTAGTACAGGGTGGGTCAGTTGACCAGGAATGGTCTAGAGTTAACCAAGCTATGCGATCGCTTGCACCTTCTAAGTTAAAATTCCAAACTTGCCAGTTATGAACCTGACAACGACCGAAACCACGTCGTTTTTTCATTCCTAAGCTGATTTCACCTTTTTCTAAGCCTTGGAGTGCGATCGCTAATCCTTTTAGTAAACTAAGTTCATAGTTAGGAGTATCAGGTTTTTCTTCTATCAACAACTCAAAACATAGAGGAAATTTTGTACCTGCTTGCAATAGTTCTAAGTCATACTTCGCTTTGTTTTCTGCTGTATGAGTAAGACTATTAATTTTTACACCATCTCTCAGTTCAGTTTGAATAGGAAAAGTGCTGATAGAATCATCTATGATTAGAGGACTTTGGTTTCCATCGTCAAGTATTATAGAATTTTCTTGATTATCTTTATCAGTCCATATTACTCCGAATAAAGTAGTCGCTAAATCATTACGTTTTTCACTAGACAAATATCCATGTTCACTTTCTCGTAAATAGTTTCTGATAGCACCAGCAATAGAAGCACCTGTTAAAAGAGCATGGTTACTAACGCTATCTCTCAACAATGATAAGTCAGTTGGACTTTCAGAATCACCACTTCCTAAACAAGTTGGTGTATCTAGGATTAAATTACCTCGTATAAGAATACGTTTAATAATATGACGCTGGTTACGCTGAAATTTAGTTTCTTGATGAGATAATTTCTGTACCATTTTCATTAATTTTTCTCCTTTTTAGCTTTTTTAGCAACTGCCATAATAAAACGCAGAGTATATTCTCTAGCTAAATCAGAATTAGGTTGAACTTCTCGGATCACTCCAGCAACGTTTACTGTTAGCTCTTGAGGATTTAGTAGCCATGATTTATCATTACCAATAGGATTTTCTAACCAATCTTTAATTTTTTCTTCTAAGGAGAACTTAGTTCCCGATACTTTGGTATTTCTATATTGTTCACGAGCTTTTGAAGTTAAGTTATTTAACAAATTACAAATTGGTAGGTAAACACAAGATTGTAAATCATGAGATGTATTCAATCCTTCTCTAGCTGCTATTTCTAGTCTAGATAATTGAGTATTGGTGATATTTTCTGTTAAATTAATATTGCTAACTAGTTTGATAAGACATTGCTCTAATCTTTGTCTTAAAATATTTTCTGCTATTTCTATTGCTAAATAATGATATTCTTTGTCTAGGTTAATATCAGGCTCAGAATCTTTTTCTGGTGAGGTTACAGTGAATTTTTCATAATTTCCTAACCAATTAATAGCAACTCTACCAAAACCATCTATACAACGCTCACCAACTCCTTCAGTTTCTAAGATTTTAATTTGTTCTTCTGTAAGTTGTGTATCGAATACAAAAACACTACCTGCACTTACAGCAGTAACTTGAGGTAGAGGTAAACCCCATTTTTTATTAAATCCGCCTACAATCGTACTGCTAATAAATATATCTGTTGGTTGAGGTAACTGTATTTTTATTTTTAATTTATGTTCTAACTTGTCTTCAATTGCTTGTTTAAGTACTGATGGATCAGCCGAAATTTGTCCATAGTCATTTCTCACAATGGTATCACTCAACAGAGTTATTCTTAGCTTTTGACGATTGACTCTGTTTTGAACTGCAATACCTATTTCAGCCCATTCTTTATTTTTATCATTATCAACTTTGTACGAATAAATTTTACTTATTTTTGCATGTCCATAACCTGCACTTTGAGAACCACCTAACCATATATTTTCTGGCTGTAATAAGCTCTCAATAGTATCTGCATCATTGCCTTCACATAAAATAATTGCTTGAAAAATTTGTCCACTATCTAAAGCTTCATAACGAAAAATAGCACCTTCTCCTTCGTGAATGACTTGGTTATTATTTGGATTACGTTTTATTGGTGATGAACGTCCTTTAGTGCGATCGCGTAAGTTATGAATATTAATTCGTCGTTTCTCTTCATAGAATAAAACTCGAGATTCATTAACTACACAAAATTTTTCACTAATTCTTTTTAAAGATAATTTTTCTGGGATAGATTGACTTAAATCTAGGACATCTACTGAAGAGTTATCTTCATCCTTGTTTTTGTACCAGACAAGAGGGACAGGTAAAGTACGTTTTTTTTGTTTTTCACAAAATAAATATGCGTTTAAGTAACGGGTACTACCATCAAAAAATAATTCCTTAACTTCTTGATTTATTTCTTTGTTAATTTCCTCGGATAAAAAATCATCTGGTAATTCTGGATGGCGTTTAATGTAACGACTAATTAACGCACCACGAATCATACTACCAGGAATATAAGGATAAGATACATCACTGTTAGGATCGCCTTGAAATGAAGTAGCTAAAATTGGTTGTTTTGCTTTTAATAGAAAAGTAATTACTTTCATTTATTTATCACCTTCAATAGTTCCAAAACGATGTAATATATCTTTAACTTGAGTAAGATTGTTTTTTTGAGCATCATATAAACTACATTGAACATGACCACGGCCTCGGTTACGTCCACTACCAAGATGGCGTAGTGCTAAAACTCCCACTACTAACAGTGATTTCATATCTGCTGTTAGTTCTTGATCAAAAAACAAATTAGCAGTAAAACGAGGCTGAGTGTTAATATCGCGTATTAAAACACGAGCAGAACGTAAACTTCCTTTATCAGATGAACCACTCTCTGAATTAATTGCTGTTTGACGGCGAATGGTTGTTAGTGAATTTAGTATATCTGTTGGTGTTAAAGCTGATTTTTGATTAGCTTCTTTCTCTTTCTGCATTTGAATAGCAACAACTTGTCGTAATTTATCTGGCAGACAAGCATCACCAACGTGCATAATTGACATCGTTTCTAACACACTACCAGGAACACCAAACAGTTTATTTCTTACATCTATCCAATGTTTGAAAATATCATCTTTTAACAATACAATTAAGTTATCACACTCTTCACTTAATAAACCTTTTAAGGTGCGTCCTCTTAAATAAGGAAAACCACAATCATCATGTTCAACTTCTTGGTCAATTAAACCAGCAACACCATCACCTCTACCGAAAGTTGTATCACTCAATAGTTTAATTTTTAGTTGTAATTCATTACTCATTAGTATTACCTTTCAAGCCAATATAAAAATTTAGTGCTTCAATAGCATCAAAATAAACACAACGATTGTCAAACCAACCTGAATTTTCTAAATTATCCAATTGTGATAGAGGTGGCAAAACTTTGATTCCATAAGCATTCGTAAACTGTTTAGTTTGATTAGAACCCTCACGAAGAACTTCTCGTAAAGCAATTACTTTATTACGATGCTCTTTCCAAGATTCGTTACTTTCTACATGATCAAATTGACCATTAAAATGCTGAACTAAATTAATGAAATTAGACCAAGTACGCCATTGCTCATCATCTATATCATGGTCTTTTAGGCGTATTGGTCGCATGGTCAAATCACCTGCGGCAACTTGATATTCTCGTTTACGAATATCTGCAAGTGAACCAATCAAACCACTAGTGGCAAAGTGCCAATCAAGGGTAGAACAGTAGTAATCTTCTTCACATAATCTTTCTCTTTCTTCACGAATAAACTTTTTAGCTTCTTTATATAAATCCTCAACAATTTGGTAGGCTCTAGCGAATGGATAATGAGTTTTTACAATACACACTCCAGCACGAGCAGTTAATTTTTTAGGATCAGAAACTTGTTGATTTTCAAATTCTCTCAGATAAATTGCTGCTAATTCTAGTCCTAATCTGCCATCACATACAAAAATAACATCATCACCACCAAATACTAAGGGACGAAAAGGAAAGTAAAATTTACCATTTTTAGATTTTTTTAAAGCAAATTTAGCAATAGCACCTATAACTTCTCCATTTTCTATAGAATTAGAAACTATTTCTACAACTTTCCTGAGTGCTGATATCCCGGCTTTTTGAACATCACAAGATAATTGACGCATATCAATAATTGCTTCTTTATCTGATTTACTTTCCCCGCATTTTTGAAAGCGATTTCCCATTCCGTTACCATCTGCATGAACAATAGCAACATAACTAGAATCACCTTCTGAACGTCCTAAATAGTCTGTTCTATAAGGAAAATCGTAAATCTCTGCGTTAAAAACTTCTTCAAATTCTTTGATTAATCTTTCATTTGCATGAGTAACTGCTTTTAACTTCGCTTTAGATTCTCTAGAAATTAAATAGATATCCTCCTCATCTTTTCTGGTGTATTTCTCGCTAGTATCAACTGCTGGTAGTTGAGTTGACTGACAAGTAGCTGTGACTCCTAAACCCAATAAAGGTACAGAAGCAATTCTGTGTCGTTTCTTTTTAGCTAATTCTTTTTCTAGAATATGATTGAGTTTTTCTTTGAAAGTCCTTTTTCCAAGTTCAAAATCTTGATAGTGAGCAATCACAATATTTAAACCAGGCGCATCTTGTAAAACTTGCTTACTCAGAATTTCAGTAAAGAGTTTAGCATATTGAAAATTAGCAAAAATTAAAACTGCATTACCACCTCCTGTATAAATTATTTCGGCGGCTACATTTTGATTACCAATATGAACTTCGTGCAATGAGTTACACGTAGGAATATGAACTTTTTGGTTGAATTCTTTTTCTAAAATTTGTAAAGCTTTTTCAACCCATTCTTTAGTAGCCTGAGATACTAAATATGATGCACCGATATTTTCACTCAATCGGTTACTACTAAAAACATAGTCCTGAATACCAGTAGTATCTACAACTGTAATAGTTAATTTATTCATGATTCACCTTTATTGTTCTTAACCCAACTGGCAATTTTCGTTTTTAATTCTGGTAAATCTTCCCTCACAAATACTGCTATTTTAGGATTACTTACTGCCCCTTCAAGTTGATTTTTAAGATATTTATCTATTGATTGCTCTTTATTTGGATCATTATCACAACAGCAAACTAGAGCTACTCTAGCTTCATCACCACCTAATTGTTTTGCTCTAATATATGCTTCAAATAATTTTAATTTACACTCTTTAGGGTCTTTGCTTGTTGTGCAGGAAATAGCAAATAACTGATAATTTCTCATGAAAGCAACGTCAAATTCAAATGTGACATCTTCATAAATTTTTTCTTTTTTTATCACCATTTCAAAATTCATCTGACTTTCGCCAATGTTTAGATAGCTATATTTTTCATCCTTAGTTATCTCTTGAACTTGACTAAGCACATAATGCTCTAACCAAATACCACCTAACCACTGACAAACTTGTTTATAACTTTTGAATCCTTTATTTTTAGTAACACTTATTGAAAGTTTATTAAGTTGACGAGAAGCATCTAAATAATTAACTAAAACATTAATAAATTCTGTATCTAACTTTGATAAACTTAAGTGTAATTTTGAAAGGTCGTCCTCTGATTTCCACCGACCTGTATTTGAATCTATCGCATTTTTTAGCTCTCCAGAGTTTCTATCAAGATGTGTATTAGACCAGCTCCTCCAAATTTGTGCTATTTCTTCATTTTGATAAATCCTCACAAATTCGGCTGCTGCATCTGGTAAAATTGGCTGTGAAAGTGGCTGTTTACCTTTTTGAAACTCATAATTATGAAGCTTAAATAGCTGCTCTAGAGAAACTTCAAGCTCAACACCTCTATGAAAAGGTTCTGGTTCTGAAGTATCTACAAATATTTCTAAAGTGCTTGCGTCAAGATAGCTAAAGACGGTATCGTTTCTTTTTGTATTTAATTCAAATATCGCTCGATAAGCGTGAACAGCCATTGTATTTGTTCCACCTGTGTAATGTAGTCCAATTCTTTCATACAGTGGTATTGAACTTGCATATTTGTGAACTTCGTTATAAATTTTATAGGCGTTAGATTTATTATTCTCTGTCTGGTCTTTATCTAAAGCTACTGGTTTAACATTAAATCCTTTGTTTTTTAACGCTTGTGTTAATCTATCTTTTTGAGATTTTGTTTGATTAGTATAAACAAGATATGCTGTGCCTCCCTTATCTAATAGCTTCATTGCAGCCACATAATTAGGAAGTGGGTTTTCACCTATCAACAAGAAAAGATGTTTAGTTTTATGGTCTTTAAAAGGATCTGTTGTATTCATCTTTGAAAACTCCTGAATATTTGTTTGAAATTTATTTGAACAAGATGATCAAAATACAGGTGTGTAAAAAGCGATCGCTCCCTCTCTTACTCTCCACTCAACCCCACCAACAACCGTGCTAACGCCTGCACTATTAATCGCTGTGACACATCCTCACCTCGTTGTAATCTATGCACCCTACCGCGTAAAATCGGCGTTTCTGACTCGATGACATCCTCTATCCCTAACAAGTCGCTAAAAATAATTGCTATTACTTGCAACATCAAGGATTCACATAACTCTTTCCAAGCTGCAATCTCAGCCTCATCTTTAACTAAAATCACCGCATGAGTAGCTTCCGCCATAATCAAGCGGTTCTCGTCGGAGATTTTTCCCCCAACATCAAAGACAAATATCGATGTATTGATACTTCTGACCTCTTGCGCCTTTAGTTTGGCGAACTCCGGGGTAAATCCAGCTTTGTATTGTGTTTTTAACTGAGTTGCTAAATCAGGATCGCGACGTGCTGTTTCGCTGTACCAGGAACCATCGCCATCAGGACAACCAGAAATAAAGTATGATTCTGGCGCATGGGGAATCTGCAATAGGGCTTGTTTTAAACCATCGCGAAAGCAAGTTTTACCAGTGTTGGCGAATCCACAGAGTACAACTTTGATGCTTGATGGTTGCTGCGATCGCACTTGATCTAAAGTATCGCCTACTACATACTTCGGGTCTTTACTGATGGTGATTACATACCTATCCAACCCCTTATCGCCAATCTTCGGATCAAACACCGCGATCGCATCATACAATTTCGATAATTTATCAGCTAATACTTGACTAGCTAATATTGATACACGTCCATTAATTTTAATTAGGGAACCTCCTGGTAATTCCCCTGAAGCAATCATCTCATCTAACTTTGCTGCTACATTGCGAACAATTATGTCACCAGTGACTTGCGTACTGCCAAATCTTACTTTTAAGATGTCACCTTCTAAATCAATGTGATAAATACTCATGGATTAAAGTACCTGATAATTACTTGGCTTAAAACTTTGGCTGCTTTAGTCCATCAAATATCAATCAATCAAGTCTGCCAGTTTATACCTTGGATTGTGTGTGATAGAAATCACATATTTACCTAATTTAGGATCGTAAAAAGCAACTGCTCCGTAGATATGAGCAAGTTTATGGGCTAGAACAAATGCTACAGGTATAGAAATCGGGCCGTTAATTTTGAGTAACGGCCCTCCCGTCAATTCTCCTGATGCCGCCATTTCCTCTAACCTGGCTGCTGCATCCTTGACAATTTGGTCATTTTGGGCAGGTTCGCCAAAATTAACTCGTAAAATTCCCTCTTTTAGCTCAATTTTGTACGTAGTCATGATTTTTCACCTCATTTGATTGCTACATCATACAAGCACTTGGAAGAAGTGCCTTCCAAAAGGCTGTATCTTATGAAATATATTTATCGAGATGCGCCTAGTGTATGAACTAGTTTTTCAGGATGTTCCCCAGGTTGGACTATTGCAGTGGTTAGCACGCGGTTCGCTCAAGCAAAACCTACCGCGAGCAATACGTTTGTGGGTATGGTTGCGATCGCTCTATGGTGACAATCTTGAGCGTGTAATTTTAGACGATTGTTTCTCTTATGCAGACTGGCGGAATGCATTCTTCAGTCCCACACATCCTAAAGGAGAAGAAATCCCTGATATACATGACTCTCATTGTCTTTGCGCCAAAACCACAGCCGAGTGGTTATTCAATAAAAAAACACGAATTGTTCCTAGCCAGTGGCAAGAATTATTACTGTCTCACACTGGTATAAAAAAATCTCAATTGAGCGAAATATTAAAACAAAGATTGTTTGGTGTCACTCGTCGTTCTTTGCAAGCTGACTTGGAAACTCTAGCAAAACTAGGTTGGCTTGTGTATAAAAACCAAAAATACTATCGGGTGCGCGAGTTTCCACCACATCCTCAAGTTACTACAGATCAAGGAACTACTGCTAAAGTCGGTGCTTATGAATTGAACTTCATACATGAAGATTTGATCACAATTGCCGAAAATCATTCGCAAAAAATCAATGGCGTGCAACGCTTTTTTTTGAAACTCGATTATGTAATTCCCCGTAGTACCTTAGACGCGGTTGAAGATTGGCAAGATGAATTAAGACAACTTTGGGCAAAAACTCCAGTTCCACCAATCAAACTGACTTACAGTAGTGCCAAGATTGGGGATAAAGTTGATTGCATTATTTTCCCAGTATGTATTTACTACGTTCAGAGAGCAGTTTATCTATGTGCCTATGGCGAAAGTCCTCAAAAACAGAGTGACTGGTATAACTTTCGCCTTGACCGCATTGTAAAGATGATTCCTCTCGATTGGACAAATCCTAAGCTACCCTCAAATTTACAACAGCACTATCAAAAGCCATCCTTGCCTAGCCCAGATGATATTGCTTTAGAAATGTCTAAAGCTTGGGGGTTTGATTTCTACTTACCTGTGCAATTGATGTTGTTGCGATTTGAAAGGGAATTTTGCGATCGCTACGTTAAAAATACTGAACGTCACGAGACTTTTAAAGAAATTACTTACAAGGAAGCAAAGCGTTTAATTAAACGTGAAATTAAACAACCTCAACAACAGCAGGCTTTACTAAAAGTTCTTGCCAACCGTTCCCCAAAAGATGCTTACTATCAAGCACTTATCCGCTATCAAGATAATCAGCACAGAGATAACAATGTAGTCATGCGTTTAAGAGCATGGCAACCGAAAGTGGAAGTCTTGACACCTTGGGATTTACGGCAAAGCTTTGCTGCTGATATCGCCACTCAATTTCAGCTTTATCAAAATTAAAAGGGACTGGGGACTGGTGATTAGGGACTGGGTATTGGCTTTAAAGCCGAAAAATTATGGAACTTGCTTTACCCACAGCAAATTTTAGCCTTCGACTGCGCTCAGGCTAACGTTGAGCGAAGCCGAAACGTTAGAATGTTTTCCCAGTCCCCAGTCCCACCAATGGGGTTAATCCAAAATCGTAAATCCAAAATCCAAAATCGGTTGACACAACTATGAACTCATCAAAACTGACCGAACGATTTGAACAAGCTTTAGTCTACGCAACTCGCCTTCATGCCAATCAAACACGCAAAATTAGCGGCGTTCCTTACATTTCACACTTATTGAGTGTAGCTGCCTTGGTAATAGAAGCTGGCGGAACAGAATCTGAAGCGATGGCAGCTCTATTGCATGATAGTATCGAAGACCAAGGTGGCAAACCTACCCGTGAAGAAATCCATCAACGGTTTGGGGAAACGGTTGTAGTAATTATTGATGGTTGTACAGAGTGGGATACGCCACCTAAACCACCTTGGCAAGAACGCAAAACCCGCTATCTTGCCAAACTCCGTCATGCTTCACCTTCTGTTCGATTAGTCTCTTTGGCAGATAAATTGCATAATGCTAGATCACTGTTAGCAGACTGGCGACAACATGGGGATGTCATCTGGACTGAGTTTAGTAGTGGTAAGGATAAAACTTTGTGGTTCTACCAATCACTAGTGCAAGTGTATCAGCAAACAGATACACATTGGATGACACAGGAACTACAACAAGTTGTCAGTCAATTGTGCCGGAAGAGTAAACTGTAAGAATAGACCACCTAAAACGACTGAATTACTTTGATTCAGTCAGATTTCAGCAGATGCAAACTGTGAGCGGCATTAGTAAGCTACGTAATAGTGGCAACCTAAAAGCACCACAGGCAGTTTTGAAGTCCTTGGGAGAATTGAAACGCCCTCATTTGACTGACGCCTGCAACTATTGCCCCTGCTGTTTATTCTTAATCTGTAACGACTCTAGCCGCAACTTCTCCATCTACACATGAGTAAAAAATTACCCAGCAACAGCGAAGACAATGCCACCAACCAGCAACCGAACCATAGCTTAGAATCCTTGAGAGTGGATGAAACATTGCAACGCCGAATGATGACAGCAACCCCCCCACTACCAAAAGAAAAGATACTGAGAGCTATGGCTGCCATGATCACTGCTCGTGATTGGGTAGGATATTTATCCTTTCGTCGGCAATTGAAAACCAACTACCCTGAAAATTTCGGTGGTACTCTGCGAAATTTTTACAAGTCCCTCTCGCCGAATGACTTAGAAGCATATATTAATTATTTTGGTGACTGGGAGACCCTAACCCGTTCAGAGCAAAGGATACGTGCTAAGGAGTATCAACACCGCTTAAGTGTCAGTGACGAAATTCACCACACAGATAGGCGAAGGTAATTAATTTCTGCGATCGCTCAAAAGAAGAGATGGGCAATACAATCATTCCAGCCGGGGATGGTGCTGACGAGGGGGCCTCTCAATGGATGAAAGCGGCGGGTGTTGCGATCGATGAAGAACATTATCGCAAAGTCGCCGATGCTAAAGATATTGACAGAGCGACTTATAACACAAGGCAACACCAGGACTATCTTAAACCGGAGGAGGTGCTGGAGTGCGAGAAATTAAGAATCATGGATACTTATGGGATGAGTGTGACTCCCGAACTGGTTGAAAAAGATGATGGGGGGCGGTTGATTCGGAAATTTGTGGCACTTGAGGCGATATTGGCAGAACCAGGGGAAGCGATCGCATCAGAGGACGGCAGAGAATTTGTGTTTCCCCCGGCTGTTATTGTCGAGAGGGATAAGGCGGAGCGCGATCGCACTCGCATTTGTACTGACTGGAGTAATCATTCTACGTCCTGGTTGATGCGTCACCGTTTGGGGTTGAGGGCGGTACTCGTGGATCTCATGAATGGGAAAGAGATAAAGGGGGACGAGGAAATGATTGAGGCTTTGTCCCAGTTTTCCAAACGCAACACCACACACATCAAGGGAATCCTCAATCTGACCATACCACTTGATGAATCTCCCGTATGGATATTAAGCCAGTATCTATTGCAACTTGCTTTGTCTATGGAGTCGCGGCGACCTGGGTCAGATGGGAAACGGGTTCGTTATTATAGCCTTAAGCCTGACGATGTTGCCTTTGCCGTAATAATACCTGTATCAATCACCGTATATTCATTGAAATGACAGAAAGTTCAGACATTTTTTTTCAAGCGATCGGTGTTATTTCTGGTAAACTAGTACTTCACAAAAAACCTTATACCTTAACAGTTTTGGATAAAAACTATCAGGTATTTTTTAAAAATCCTACCAAAGCGTTACCTGCGATCGCAAAAGAAATTAAAAAAGGGAGTGAGACTTTAAGGTTGTTGGTTTACCCAAATATCATTTATTCCCCAGGCAAAGAAGATCCAAATATCCAATTCCAGATTGTTGCTTGGTCATCTACAGATGATGAGCCAATAAATCTCTTTTCAGAACTGGAGGATTTAGATTTTTTGCTTTCTGGATTTTGGCAATTCATTCCAGGTTATAAAACTCCATGTCTGACTATTTTCAAAAACTATTTTGAAGCACAGGAGGAATTTTTAAATAAGCCAAATGCCTTTAAACGTCAAAAAAGTTTGAAGGCGATACACATACCTTTGCTATGGAATGATTCTCTTGGTTCGCCAAGTAACAATCCCATTATAACCCCTCTTGACTTGACGAAGCTGCCTTATTTCAGCATGAAAGCTAGGTTTTTACCGACAAGAAATTTATGGGAATTTGATAGTTTAAGAGTTTGACAATAGAATTATGCACCAACCTATTATTTGAGAGTTAATCTGATGACGAATGGCATTTGTAAAAAAATTAGTAGAGATATTGAGGGGTTATTTACTTGTGAAC
Organism: Nostoc sp. UHCC 0702; assembly: GCA_017164015.1. Classification (GTDB taxonomy): domain Bacteria; phylum Cyanobacteriota; class Cyanobacteriia; order Cyanobacteriales; family Nostocaceae; genus Amazonocrinis. Next base: position 4,113,922 of record CP071065.1, on the reverse strand, counting down.
AAGTAAATAGTTTTATTCGTATTTCCACACCCTTTGTTCTCTCAGATCGTAGTTTAATAGATTTATATTTAAAAGAAAAAGAACAGTTTTATGTGCTAACAGATTTAGGTGAAACTCTTGGTAGACTATATTTACAAACACTGCATGATGGCATACCAAAAAAACCAGAAGTAAGTATTCAAAATATTCTTGTTACTCATCAATACCTTTGCCAAAATAAGAGCCTAGATAAATTTTGGCAAAAGTGGCAAAATCAAGCATACATAAGCGTTTCGAGAAAAATGTAGTTTGTCATCTGAAACCCTTATCCTGCTGTCAATACGTTAAAAAATCCTTGTGGGAAACCTTAAAGGAATTTTGAGGACTGATTGTTTTTGCCAACTCTCAAAGAAATGGGAGTTAATGGTTAAAGCATCATCATCTCACCCTCGTAAATTGGCGAAGGTATTGCTCATGAGATTGAATTGCGCTCAAGGATGTTGATTACTTATGTCAACAAAGCTGCTAATATTTATACAAACTAAACTGTTCAGTTTGCCCATGGTTGCAGCTACCTTCACACTACCCTGGGTTGCCTTGCGTGTCGTTACATCCGCCACGGCCCCAACGAATCCCGCCGAATCCGCTGCCAGTGCCGTCGATCTTCTCCATAAAAGTTGTACCCGAGATCCGTAACTTGAGCGTTCCATGTCCCCACGGTTGTCCGCGAACGTCGGCCCACTCCCCATCAATGATATTGCCGTTTCGCGTACCTTTGAACACGTTCGTCCAGGAACGACCGTCGTCACCGCTCATTCCGACCCACCAAATGGTACTGCCGATGGCATGAAGGTGGTATGTGCCCCCATCATTCGCCTTCCAAACTCCGCTAACATACTTCGGCGCGGCACATTGCGCGTGTATGGGCGCTGCGGACGCAGCAAGCAGCACAAGACCTGCCAATGCGATACTTGTTGGAACAAAGTTTTTCATACGAACCTCCCTGCTGAAATGCACATGTTATCTATTATTCATTATTCCTGCTACTATCCCTAAATGGTCTATATTCTGAATTTCAATGTCTCCAGCATTCAACATCACAACATTATTCTCCACGATTTCTGTTGCAATTTTCTCATTTATCTTTTTGTTATCAATTATTTTTTTGAACTATGAAGTTTTCTCTTTATTCTGTCTTCGTCACGAAACTTCCTCTTCTCACCAAATCAAGAGACTTAATACTATTTATTCTCATTAAGTCTCTGGAATTTTAAGTTTAACTTAGTTCTTATGTACTACTCTGTCAGCTTTTTGTTGATGTGTGACAGTTAGGGTGCGGAAGGTGGGATAAAATGCCCACTTGATAAATAGAAGGCAGGAAACAGGAAATTTAAAGTAAAATTCTTTACCAATGCCCAATGCCCAAATCTAACTTCGAGATGTGAGCAAGGTAAAATTAATTACAATTAAACAGAAGCTTTAACATTATGTGTCGATTTATGTTTATGTTTGTCTAAAATTGTTTTGCCTGTACCCCAGATGCCTAACGCTAGCATTCCTAATGTGAAGGAGGGTTCAGGAATAGGGTCAACTCGGCGAAACTTGATAGGCGTACCGACAAGCAAATTACCATTGGCGGCAAAAATCTGATCTAAAGAATCGATACTACTTTCCCTGACAGTTACATTAGAAATCACCTTACCACCAGAACTTGTTGGGCAACCATTAGGGGCATTATTGCCAATGTAGAAAGTTGGTTGCCACAACAGTTCCAGGTTACAGCTTGTTGCCAAAACTTTGCTAGAGTCCAGAACATGTTCCGATTCTGGTCGATTACATAATCCGCTGACAGAATAACCTGCATTAAAGCCACGGATGCTGAGATTCACTGCTGAATTTCCCTGGCTGAACGAATAGAGACGGAAGCGATTAATACTTTTTTGTTCAAGGTAAATATTCTCTGTTGCAGTTACAGGTACGGCATCGGTCAATTCCACATCACAGCTTGACAGAGTAATAAATGGTACAGAAGGGTTAGTTACCACTTGCTGAGAATTATCGAACAAGCCAGTAAACCACTGTGCTACTTCCTTGACCTGTGTTTCAAGTGGTGGTGCAGTAATGGCACTAGCACGGGTTGACTGAGCAAATGTAAATGCTGACAGTAAAACTGTCAGAGTACATACTTTGACGGGATTCATAAATTAATGTAACGTATTGAAGCTCAAAGTATTTTATCAAACAATAGCTTTTGGTAGGAATAAGGAGAAACGACGAAAATACTTTTAATTAACGTGAGTTCGACGGATTGAAAAAAACCCTCTCCAAATCTCTCCCCTGCAAGGAGAGAGGCTTCAAAAGCCTAATTTTTCGCGGTAGTTCAAGATATTTAAGCCCCTCTCCGCGTCGGAGAGGGGTTGGGGAGAGGTTCATCGAACTCAGGTTTAATTAGGGACTTCCATTCTAAAAAATATCCCAAATTTTCTTGTGGGATGGAGAGAAGTTGCGTGCGGGGGTTCCCCCCCGCCCTTGCAAACTTCGGGGTGTCCCCACCCGTCCTTTGTATTTAGGGCGGGCAGGATGCCCACCCCACAATTGCGGATAATTTATTTCTTGGAAATCCCTTAGTACATTTATTTCCCAAACACAGCTTCCAAGAAAGGTATTATTTCAGACCAAGCAGAGGTAGTGGCAGCAGAATCGTAGCGATAACCATCGTCGCGCATGAAGGTATGCTCTGCTTCATACAACAGAACTTTGTGAGATACATTAGCATTTTCTAGAGCTTTAATTATGGTTTGTCGGTCATCTTCTGGAATGTGAGGGTCGAGTGTACCGAACACCATTAACATTTCGCCTTTGATTTCACTAAAGCGATGGATTGTATCAGCTATTCCCTGCCCCAGCTTGCCACTGGGAATGCCAGTAGGATAGCAGCAAACGCCAGCCTTAATTTCGCTGTTGAATGCTGCACGAAAAGCTAAATGTCCGCCAATACAAAAGCCCAGAGTGCCTATTTTGTCTGGAGAAACTGCACTTTCTGTCTTGAGAAATTCAATTACAGCACGGCAATCGGCATCATAATCAGCAGTTGCAGTTCGACGAGCATCATCATTACCACGCATCCGACCAAGATCATTTGGTTCAATAACTTGCCCAATTGGCTCAATGCGATGAAAAATTTCTGGTGCTGCTACTACATAGCCATATCCTGCTAAGTAGTTAGCCAAACGAATTATAGGATCACCTAACTGATAAATATCACTATAGAATACAATACCTGGGTAAAGTCCTGCTGTTTTAGGAGCCGCTACATAGACGCGCATCAAACTATCATTGACTCTTAACTCGATATTGCGCTTGGTGATTTGCACTGTTTTCTCTCCGTAACTTGAGTTTGCTGGATGTGCGATCGCTATAATTTATGTTTGTTATAAGATAAATGCCGAACAAATTTCTGCTTAGTTTGCCAGATTTTTAGCTCAATCTCTAATAAAAAAGGTAAAAGTGACTGGGGATTAGGTATTGGGGATTGGGTTAGAAATCGTAAAAATTATGGAATTTGCTCTTACCTACAGCAAATTTTAGAATGTTTTCCCAGTACCCAGTCCCCAGTCCCCAGTACCCAGTCCCCAGTACCCAGTCCCCAGTCCCCATTGCCCAGTCCCCAGTCCCCAGTCCCCAGTACCCAGTACCCAGTCCCCAGTCCCCAGTCCCCAGTTAAATGAAGCGACTTGTTTACTTAAATCTACCTGATAACTACTTAAACCAGCAGTTAGCTAAGCATCACCCTGTTAAAGTAATTACCCCAACATTACAAACAGCACGAGCATTAAAAGTACCACACCAAAGCTTAGAAACTCTGGCGAAGCAAAGTTTGGTAGAAGCAGGTATTCAAGTTGCACCAATATTAATGGAATTGCGTTTGCTGCATACAGCAGTAAGTAGAGTTATCCAAACATCTGATGTTGAAGGAACTACACGCGCTTTTTCCTCTGGAATCAAAGCGATATTGCGGGCCGGAATCAATCTACAATCACTGGCTGCTGTGAGTAGTAACCGTACCAAACAACTAGCTGTTTTAACTCAAACTTACGTAAGTTTGCTGAGAGAAAAAGGCATGGTAGATGCTGCTGAAGTTCTTTGGCAGGCTAGCGGTGTGATTACTAACCGTCAACCAGTTCTGATTTATGGCTACTTTCATCCCCGCATTGACCAACTTCACTTTTTAAATGCGATCGCACATAATCACAGTGTGATGGTATTGCCTTGCCCAGAGTCTAGCAGTTTTGTAGACAATCAAAAAGCTGTGGATTGGTTACAGCAGCAAAGTTGGCAAGTACAAGTATTTAAACAAACTAACCCTTCACTTGGGCAACAACTGCAAGATTGTTTTGTGAACCAAACAATAGTTCCTCCTGAAGTCAAAGCCTACATTTATCCACACTTGGAATCAGAGGTACGCGCCACCTTAGCACAAGTAAAAAATCTTCTCAGCCTTGGAACGCCAGCCAATGAAATTGTGCTGGTAGCTAGAGATGATCAATTTTATGGCCCGACAGTGTTAGATGTAGCTTACGAGTACAACTTACCAGTACAGGCTTTGTATGGAGTACCGTTAAATGCTACTAGAGTGGGAGCTTGGGTGCAGTTACTATTGCAAGTTATCCAAGAAAAATTTTCCTTTGAGTCCACTGCCAGATTATTGACAAATCCTTTGTGCTGTGCTTTGTCTGCCGAAGTTTGGCAAGAAGCCCGTAAACAGCATCCATCTGACCTTTTAGCCTGGCAAAATTTGGGCGTTAACCTCTCACTCCTTGATTGGCAATACGAAGATACTCGCGCTAATTGGGTAGAACGGATGCAAGATGTCCTGAATAAGTTTAACTTGCTGCAAGGTGCAGGACGTTGGGCTAGGGAAATAGTTGCTTTTGATGAATTTCAACAAGTGCTGGTAAACTTGTCGAAACCAGAAGAGGAAGTCATCAGTTTAGGAGAATTTACGGCGGATGTCATGGGCAGTTTAGCACTGGTGACTGTACCTGCTGAACCTGGTAGAGGAGGTGTAGAATTACATACGCCGCTTTCTATCTTTGGAGCAAAATTTCAGCATGTTTTTGTCTTGGGTGCAGTTGAAGGCATTTTACCAGCACCAATACAAGATGAGCTAATACTAGATTTCTATGAACGTAAACTACTACGGCAACAAGGATTTGAGTTTGAAGACGCAGCACAAGCAGCGCGAAGAGAAATAATTTCATTCTACGCTTTATTACAAACTCCGGCTGAAAGTTTGACTTTTTCTTACCCGCAGATTATTGGTAAGGAAGCCACTTTACCTAGTCCTTATCTATCAAAATTAGGATTGGAAATTCTGCAACCTCCACCTTTACCTGTTGCTAGTTTAGAAGAAGCAAGACAAATTTATCTCCGACGTGAAACTTTACTAGACGATGATGTTTTACCACAGGCGATTCATGCTTGGAATGTGGAAAAACGCAGAGAAGGAGCAAATCCTTATGATGAGTATGACGGTGTAATTGGTTTGCCATTAGACTGGGATAAACGGGTATTTAGTGCATCTCAACTAACTGCTTTGGGTCAATGTCCTTTTAAATGGTTTGCTAATAAAGTTTTGCAATTGGCAGAGTTGGAAGAAGCTGAAGAAGAAGTAAATTCCAGTTTGAGAGGTTCTTTGTATCACCGTAGCTTAGAACTAGCTTTATTAAATACTTCCGATTTATCCAAAATTACCGAGAATTTAGAACCTGCTTTTGTGCAAGCAGAACAAGATTTACAGTTACCATTGTTGCCAGCTTGGGAGGCTAGGAGAACTGAACATTTACAAGTTTTAATTAGAGCATGTGTGCAACCAGATTTTTGTCAACCAGAGGCAGAATTTTTGCAGGTAGAAACGGAGTTTAGCGGAAAATGGTATGGCTTAAATATTAAAGGTCAAATTGATAGGATAGACCGCACTCCCCAAGGTTTAGTTTTATTAGATTACAAAACCAGTTCCCAAGCACCACGAGGTATCAAAGATGAATTTGGGAAAGCTAATATAGATATTCAACTACCTGTATATATTCATTTTGCTAGTACAATTTTGTTCCCAGGGGAAACAGTACATCAAGCTTATTATTACTCTCTCACAAAAGGTAAAAAGCTTTCTAAAAAACAACCAAGTCCAGAAATACTGCAAGCGATCGCTCAAAAATTCAAATCTTATTTACAATCAGGATATTACCCAGTTGCGCCGGATGTTGAGCAACATTCCTGTCAATATTGCCCTTATGATTTAGTTTGTCGTAAAGGTTCTCGCCAAAGCCGTAAAGGAACTACTCCCTTACCACCATAAGATTAGCGGATGGGTAGGAGTACACCAAAAAATCTACTTTCAATGTCTAACAGCATAATTCCGTTTCAAAAAACTGAAATATTGTCATAGTCAGATTTATCTGACTTTAGCTAAAAGCCTGTGAAATTTATTTCTTGGCGAGACGGAAAGCTGGTGCAAGATATGAATAGAAGGAGAGTGGCGATGAAAAAAGTAGCAGTGTTTGGCAATACTGGAGGCGGTAAATCAACTCTAAGCAAAAGATTATCCCAAATCACTGGTTTACCACTTCACATCTTGGATAAGATTCAATATCAATCAGGGGGCGCTGAGATAGCGCATGAAGAGTATAAGTGCGCCCATCAGCAAATTTTACTTACTGACCGATGGATTATTGACGGGTTTGGTTGCATGGAAACCCTCTGGCTACGACTTGACGAGGCGGATAGTCTGGTTTTTGTCGATCTACCGCTATATGTGCATTTCTGGTGGGTAACTAAACGATTCATCACAGGTTATTTTAAACCGCCAGAAGGCTGGCCGCAAAACAGTCCAATATTGAAGAGTTCACTGACTAGCTACCGCGTGCTTTGGTTATGTCACAAATATTTGACCCCAAAATATCGTGAGTATATCAAGCAGGCTCAAAGTATCAAAAGTGTTTATCACATTCAATCAACTAAACAGATTTCGCAATTTTTTGAATTCATTGAAAATGAGACTAAGTTTAAAGATGGTGCATCAGCCTAACGTTCTCAATCACTCTGAGTAGACAAAAAAGAACGCTCAGAATATAACTTTTTGACGATCGCCGTATATTGGGCTTGTTATGCAGCGATCGCCATTGATAGGGTTAGATTTGGATGCTTAAAGCTTATCCTACCCTTTTTTGAACCCCCTATATCATGTCCGCTTGATTGCTTATGACACTCGAAGAACCCCACCCCACCAAAGCTATGCTTTGCATCCCCTCCCCGTTGACGGGGAGGGGTTGGGGGTGGGGTTTAACGACTGTGGGAAACATAACTAATTACCCGGACATAATATTAAATAGTATCTTCGCCAGTTTTAGCCCAACTTCTTAGACAAACGACTGGTGAGGGAAAACTTAAAACAAACCCCTTGTTGAAAAACTTGATTGTAATTCGTCAGCTAAAGCCTACAACAGGAATGGCAACATGTATATGAATTGAGAGGATAGCGATCGCAGTTTGTCTAGTGTGGTATTTATAATTATAAGGGTAAAAAATCGATGAAGGAAAAAATACTACTTAGTATCGCAGTTAGTTTAACAGTTTTGGGCGTAAACTTTCTACCAATTCAAGCCCAAATAACTAAACCTAATCGACCAAATCCAAATTTGATCAACGCCATCAAAGCTAATATTAGTAAAGATTTTCAGAATGTTAATTGGAATGAAATTACATATAATCTTGCTGAGATAGATTTGAATAATGACGGAACTCAAGAAATCCTCATCGGCATTCAGCAAGGCTCACCATGTAATAATCGCCACTGTCCTGTTTATATTTTTCAAAGAAATGGCAGTAATTACCGCTTCATTTCAGAGGTATTTACTTCACGCGGTGAACTAGAAGTTGCCGTACTTCCAAATCGAAGTCAAGGTTGGATTAATATTGCTGCTCCCGTGTTCACTTATGAACCAAGAGAAATAGCTTGGAGAGTATTCAAATTTGATGGTAAAAAATACCAGCTTTCTTCCCAAAAGTTAAGTTATAAGCCTCAAAAAATTGTGTTGGAAGAATCTCTCGTCTCCAAATTTAATCTAGCAGATTCAGCAGAAAATAATTCAAGTTATATTGGTCTACGCTACTACCAGAGCAATTTGCCTAAAGGTCTTCAAGATTTAGGAGGATGGGTAGTAGGAGAATTTACAGATAATTTTACCTATGCAGTAAGCCGGGTTAAAAATGGAAATCAAGTAATGTTATGGTTTCAAACCCTTTCAGCACCAGATAGGCAAGGAAAAGTAACTGCTCAAGTACTTGATGTAGTTAATTTACCTCAACTAGGAAAATCAGAGGAACTTGGATTTGCTGGCTTATGTATGCAAAATGGAGTACGTGACTCTGAGTTGATAGCAATTGCTAAATATGAAGAAACTGAATATTGGAAACAGATAAAAAAAGCATGGCGTTCTAATCGCAGCTTAGGCAAGTTTGAAGAAGTTTCTACTCGCAACATTGTATGCCAAAACCCAGGATGGGGAGTATAAAAAACTCTCCCCACAAAGCTCAAAAGCTTATATAGTCAATCCAAAATCCACAATCTCAAATCTAAAATGGTATATCCGATGAGTTTGACTGAACAACAGCAAAAAGCAGCTTATGCTAATGGTAGTGTTGCAGTCATCGCAGGTGCGGGGACTGGTAAAACCCATATGCTTGCTGAACGTTATTTGTATCATCTGCGATCGCATGAACTTTCACCATTAGAGATAGTTGCAGTCACGTTTACAGATAAAGCAGCGGCGGAGTTGCGATCGCGTATTAGAATCGCAGTTAGCCAGGAATTACCAGAACGTCCTGATTTATTAGCAGAACTTGAGGCGGCTCAAATTAGCACTATCCACGCTTTAGCTATGCGAATTTGTCAGGAACATCCCCAAGCGGCGGATGTACCACCTGATTTTACAGTTTTAGATGAACTAGAGGGAATGGTTCGGGTTAATCAATGGTTAGATGAAGCATTAGATTGTTTACCTGTAGAACTTTACGCACAAGTTCCTTATTCTTTGATGTCCCAAGCTTTGCAGACATTACTAAAAGACCCGATTGCAGCTGAACAAGCTTTAGCACAAGATACTGAAAAATGGCAGCAATTAGCGCTCTTATTACAAGCAAAAGCTGTGAATGAATTGTTGCAGCATCCTACTTGGCAACAAGCACAGATGACTCTACAAAGTTATGTGGGTAAAAATGGCGATCGCTTGGAAGTAGAAACACGTCAACCGGCTTTACAAGCGATGATTGCTATAGAATTGGGAGAAAATATTACAGAATCGCTATCAGTAATTACTGCACTAAAAATTAATGTGGGCAGTAAAAAGAATTGGTCAGGGGGAGGCTTAGAAATTGTTAAACAAACTATCAAAGAACTGCGAGATTTAATTGAAAAAGCTCTGAAAGATGGTTTAGTAAGTTTAGAGTTTGGTGCAGTTGATGAGCAGTTAAAAACTATGCTGACAGCACTGCAAGCAGCGTTTAATTCGGTGCAAAATCATATTCATCAAGCAAAACGCCGTTCTCGGATTTTGGACTTTGCAGATTTAGAAGTTGGCGCATTGCAAGCTTTACAAGATGAACAAGTACAGTTTTATTATGCTCAACGTTGGCAAGCTTTTTTAGTCGATGAATTTCAGGATACTAATCCTGTGCAGTCAGAGATATTACAAATACTCACAAAAAATGCTTTATTGACTATAGTCGGTGATGCTAAACAATCAATTTATGGATTCCGCCGTGCTGATGTTGAAGTGTTTCAAAGTTGGCGCGATCGCATTATCAGTAGTGGCGGTAAGGAAGAGATTTTAAGTACTAGCTTCCGTACTCACAGACTCTTGGTGAATAATATCAATAATATATTTGCTCCATTACTAGATAATTTACACCAAAATTTAGATGCCCATCGCCGTGAATCTCCTAATTTTCACCCATCAATACAAGTTTATACAGTACAAGCAGAGCCAGATATTAATAAACCCCAGCGTTTGAGAGTAGAAGCTAATCATCTAGCACAATTACTCAAACAAATGCTAGATGAGCAAACCCCAGTTTACGACAAAAAAACTCAATCTCTGCGTCCGATGAAGCCTGGAGACATTGCAATTTTGTCTCGCACTTGGGAACCGTTAGAAGTTTACGGCGAAGCTTTATCAAGTGTGGGAATTCCCATTGCTTTGGCTGGTGGTGGTAATTTACTAGCTACAAGGGAAGCTAAAGATGGTTGGGCATTGTTGCGTTTTTTGGCAGATCCCAGTGATGATTTAGCTTTAGTAGCAGTGCTGCGTAGTCCGTTTTTTGCAGTTAGTGATCGAGTTTTATTTACTTTTGTGCAAAGTCAGTATAATTATACCACAGAACAAAACGAAAAAGCAAAAACTAACTGGTGGGAAAAGCTAAAATTAACTGATATTGCTGAATTGCAGCAACCTGTGCAAGTATTGGGTGAATTGTTGGGCGATCGCAATTTAGAACCCCCAACTCGCCTTTTACAAATAGCAAATCATCTCACTGGTTACACTGCTGTGATTACTAACTTACCAGGTGCAGCCAGGCGAGAAACAGACTGGCGAGGTTTTGTAGAGTTAGTACGACAGTTAGAACATGGTAGCAATGATGTTTTTACCGCAGTACGTCGCCTGAAGCAGCTAGCAGCAGCAGAAATACAAATACCCCGTTTACCTTTATCAGCTAATGATGCAGTGGCTTTAATGACTATCCATGCTGCTAAAGGCTTGGAGTGGTCAGTTGTGGTTATTCCTGATTTAACTCGTTCCCAACCTCATACCAGCGAAACAGTTTACTTTGACCCTGCATATGGTGTTGCTTTGAAGCTAGAAGATCAGCAAGGTGAAACACAAAAGCCAGTGCTATATCTATGTTTAGAACATTTGCGGAAAACCAGGGAAGAAGCAGAAGCTTTGCGAGTATTGTATGTAGCTTTAACTCGTGCGCGAGATCAACTAATTTTAACAGCAACCGATGCATCTGGTGGTAATTTATCTAGGCTAGAACCTGGCTTAACCGCTGCGGGAATTGCTATTAATACTATTGCCTTTAATTCCGAACTTGCACAACCCCCAGTTCCACCAGAACCACCTTTACCACCAGAACCTCATAGTTTACTAATCTAAAACACATTTTTCACCCTTGGCGTTGCTTGCTGTTTGTGGGAATGTTAGGCTGAGATTTTCTGTTTAAAGCACCTGTATATGCTTTTACACAGAAAAAATCTGGCTATTACTCCAATTTTGGTAGTTAGAGAAAGGATTTGGTCATGGCACGGGATAAGAGTTATCGAGAAGTAAAGCAGCGCATTGAAAAAGCACGTCGAGAGGGTGCAATAGAACTTGATCTCAGTGGT